>CAVPSB010000026.1:0-77970 GCA_963708025.1 uncultured Candidatus Rokubacteria bacterium
AGAAGGGGCTTTGTGTAGACTAGCCTCTGGCCTCGGACATGGGTTCTCCTAACGAGACGTTGTGTCCGCTCGCCATAACAACGTTCGCGCCAGCGCGGGCGACCGCGGCGCACGCAGGCGCGGCGCGGGCTTGGCCTGAATTCGGGCCTCGACGCGTGTCCCTATCCGTATCGAGGTGCGCGCCGCACTGGATCGGCATGGATCCTCCGCGACATGGACTCCCTCGTCACCTCGGCCGCGCGCTCGCTGGCGGCGGGTGATCCGCTCGGCGCGCTGAAGCGCGTCGCGCTGCGCGACGACCCGCCGGCGCTCGCCCTGCGCGGCATCGCGATGGCCCAGCTCGGCGACTACGAGCGCGCGCGCAAGCTCTTGCGGCGCGCCGCCCGCGGCTTCGGGCCCCACGAGCGCCTCGCCCAGGCCCGCTGCCAGGTCGCCGAGGCCGAGGTCGCGCTCGCGGCGCGCGATCTGAGCAGGCCGGTGCGCGCGCTCGACGCCGCCGCCCAGGCGCTCGACGCGCTCGGTGATCGAGCCAACGCGCTCCACGCCCGCCTCGTCGGGGTGCGCCGCCAGCTCCTCGTCGGCGAGCTCGAGGCCGCCGAGCAGGCCCTCGCCGCGGTCGACGCCGCCGGCGCGCCGCCGCCGCTGGCGGCCCGCGCCGAGCTCACCCGCGCCGAGCTCGCGCTCCGCCGCGTCCGGGTCGCGGACGCCGCCGCCGCGCTCGGCCGCGCCCACGCCGCCGCCCTCGCCGCCGGCATCCCGGCCCTGGTCGCCGAGATCGGCCGGGCCCGGCGCGCCCTCTCGACGCCGTCGGCGCGCCTCATCCGCGGCGGCGTGGTCCGCCCGGTCCGCCTCGACGAGGTCGAGGCCCTGCTCGCGTCCGGCGACCTCGTCGTCGACGCCTGCCGGCGCGCCGTGCGCGGCCCGGCGCGCTCTGTCCCGCTCGCCGGACGACCGGTCCTGTTCGCCCTCGTCGGCGCCCTCGCCGAGGCCTGGCCGGCCGACGTGCCGCGCGATCGCCTCATCGAGCGCGCCTTCGAGACGCGCGCCGCCGACGAGTCGTACCGGGCCCGGCTCCGCGTCGAGCTCGGCCGCCTGCGCGCCGCCCTGCGCCCGCTCGCCCGCATCGAGGCGACCCGGCGCGGCTTCGCGCTCGTCCCCGTCGGCGCCCCTGCCGTGGTCGTGCTGGCCCCGCCGATCGACGGCTCCGCCGGCGCCATCCTCGCCCTCCTCGAGGGCGGCGAGTCGTGGTCGACGTCGGCGATCGCGTGTGCGCTCGGCTCGAGCCAGCGCACCGTCCAGCGCGCGCTGCGCCAGCTCGAAGAAGCGGCGGCGGTGCGCGCCGTCGGCCGCGGTCGCTCGCGCCGCTGGCTCGCGCCGGCGCTCGGCGGATTCGCGACAACCTTGTTACTCCCGGGCGCGCTGCCAGTCGGGTAGTTTTGGATCATGGCGAGGACGCGCAAGACCAGGGCCCGGCAGGCGGAGATCCTCCGCGAGTACGGCCCCTATCCCGGCATCGACCACGTCCATGGCGTGACCTTCGACGGGGCCCACGTCTGGTTCGCCCGTGGCCAGAGCATCGTCGCCCTCGATCCCGGCGGCGGCGCGCTGGTCCGCGAGCTCGCCGTCGCCGCCGACGCCGGCACCGCCTTCGACGGCGAATACCTCTGGCAGCTCGCCGGCGACCGGATCCAGAAGGTCGATCCGCGCTCGGGGCAGGTCGTGGCCACCATCCCAGCGCCGGCCCACGGCCGCGACTCGGGCCTGACCTGGGCCGAGGGGACGCTCTGGGTCGGCGAGTACCGCGCCCGCAAGATCCACCAGATCGACGCCGAGACCGGCGCCATCCTGCGCACGATCGAATCGGATCGCTTCGTCACCGGCGTCTCCTGGGTGAACGGCGAGCTCTGGCACGGCACCATGGAGGGCGAGCAGAGCGATCTCCGCCGCATCGATCCGGAGACGGGCGAGGTCCTCGAGCGACTCGAGATGCCCGCCGGCGTCGCCGTGACCGGCCTCGAGGCCGACGGCGCCGGCGTCTTCTACTGCGGCGGTGGCACCAGCGGCAAGGTGCGCGCCGTGCGCAAGCCCTGACCCACGAGAAAGGAGCTCGCGATGTGTCCAGTGTGCCTGGCCACGATGCGTCTCTACGTCGCCGGCGGAGTGTCGGCCGGTGGCATCACGACCTATCTGGGGACCCCTTCGCGGTGGATTCTGGCCGACAGTTCGGGTCCTCGCCGAAGGCCTCGGAACGGCAGATCGCCGCGATGACCGCTGCGATGCTATCGGGCTCCGCGGCGTGAGCGAGCGTCCTTCGCCCGAGCAGCTGTAGGAGTTCGGCGCGCCGGTGATCGCCTTCTTGGCCTCCAAGCCAGCAAGCTACGTGACAGTGGCGCAGTACACGATGGGCGGCGAACGGGAGCGATCGGCGGCTGCGCAGGACGTCGACCGAACTTGGAACGGAAGGGAACGAACGATGAAGGACACCCGAAGGAAGGAGAGAAGAGCGATGACGAAGCACATGACCGGGACACGTAAAGAGTGGCTCGCAGCGCGGCTCGAGCTGCTCGAGGCGGAGAAGGAGCTAACGCGGCGCAGCGACGAGCTGGCGCGGCGGCGGCAGGAGCTGCCGTGGGTTCGGATCGACAAGGAGTACCGATTCGAGACCGACGAGGGGAGCGCCTCGCTGGCAGACCTCTTCCGAGGGCGCTCGCAGCTCCTCGTCTACCACTTCATGTTCGGGCCCGACTACACGGCGGGGTGTCCGTCCTGCTCGGCGATCGCGGACGGGTTCGACGGCTTCGTCGTCCACCTGGCCAACCACGACGTCATGCTTTCGGCGGTGTCGCGGGCGCCGCTCGCGAAGCTGCAGGCGTACAAGCGGCGGATGGGGTGGACGTTTCCCTGGGCGTCCTCGCTCGGCAGCGACTTCAACTTCGACTTCAACGTCTCGGTTCACCGAGGAGCAACAGCGCGAGGGGGGCATCGAATACAACTACCGGCGCGAGGCGGCGTGGACGTGCGCATCGGCGCTCACGACGACGGCGGCGAGGGGCCTGTCGCCGAGATCGCGGCCATGACCGGAACCGACGCGGCCACGTACACGCGCGAGAGGCCGGGCATGAGCGCGTTCGTGCTCGAGGACGGCGTCGTCTACCACACCTATTCCACCTATGCGCGCGGACTGGACGGCCTCTGGGGCATGTACCAGTGGCTCGACCGCGCACCCAAGGGGCGCAACGAGACGGGCGTCTGGTGGCGCCGCCACGACGAGTACGACAAGGGCTGAGCGAAGTCGTGGTTGTCGTGGCGCAACTGCGGGACTGGAGATCTCACGACGCATGGCTTCCGAGCGAGCTTCCCAGCAAGCGTTTCTTGGCGTCTCGGCGCTGCTCTTCGCTGCCAGCGCGGCGGTGACGATCGTCTGGTGCGCGTCCATGTCGGCGATGGGCGAGATGCCGATGCCCGGCGGCTGGACGATGTCGATGGCGTGGATGCGGATGCCCGGACAGACGTGGCCCGGCGCCGCGGCGTCGTTCCTCGGCATGTGGGTCGTGATGATGGTGGCGATGATGCTGCCGTCCTTGGTCCCGATGCTGTGGCGCTACCGCCAGGCCGTTGGCAGGACAGGCGAGACGCGCCTCGGTCGGCTGACCGCGCTCGTGGGCGTGGGGTACTTCTTCGTCTGGACCGTGTTCGGAATGGCCGCCTTTCCGCTGGGCGTCGCGCTGGCGGCGATCGAGATGCAGCAGCCGGCGCTGGCGCGCGCCGTACCGATCGCGGTCGGTGTGGTCGTCCTGATCGCCGGCGCCCTCCAGTTCACCGCGTGGAAGGCGCGTCACCTTGCCTGCTGCCGGGAGGCACCCGGGCGCGGCCGTACGCTGCCGGCCGACGCCGGCACGGCCTGGCGACACGGCCTGCGCCTCGGCCTCCACTGCAGCCACTGCTGTGCCGGTCTGATGGCGATCCTCCTGGTCATCGGGGTCATGGACCTTCGCGCGATGGCTGTCGTGGCGGCAGCCATCACCGTCGAACGTCTCGCACCGGCCGGTGAGCGCGTCGCGCGAGCCATCGGGGCCGTCGTCGTCGGGGCAGGGTTGTTTCTGATCGCGCGAGCAGCCGGGCTCGGATGACGCATCCGCATCGTGCACCTGAACTTCGTCCACCGTGCGCGCCTGGGACCTCAGCGAGGCCCCCCCTGGAGGTAGACACTCGTGAACGGCCTCCTGGCCCTCCAGGAGGCCGTTCAGTTTTCCCCGCCCGGGGATCTCCGCGCGCCGCTCGGTCGGCGTTAACGGCAAGGGCGCGAGGACCAGCTCCCCATCCAGATGCTTGGCAACCCCGGCCTTCGCGCGCCCGGAGCTCCTCCCGCACCGTGGCCACCTCCAGGTGGCCGTTGATTGGCGCGGGCGAGCGTGTCGATCGTCGCGGGCGTCATCGCCGCTCGGAACTTCTCGAGCAGACTCGCCTCGAGGGACGACTGGCGGTACCCCACCGAGTGGGCGCAGACGGCCGCCCCTTGGTGGCCGCGAAGCCGCAGCGGTACCAGCCGTAGCGGAAGACGTGAGGGCCGTTCCGCCGGGTCAATGTCTGTCCCACCAAACGCGCGCCGCACGGTAGACTGGAGGGCGGGAGCCAGGCGCGTGCACCAAGCCCTCGAGCCGGCGTTCATCGGTCGCACCTACGGCGACTTCCTCTTCCGGCCACAGGTTGGGGTCGTCGACTCGCGGCGCGCCGTCTCCCTCGCCACCCGGCTGTCCCGGCGCCTCCGCCTCGGCCTCCCCGTTGTCTCCGCGAACATGGACAGCGTGACCGGCGCCCGGATGGGCGAGGCCATGGCGCTGGAGGGCGGGATGGGCTTCGTCCACCGGGGCCTGCCCATCGCGGCCCAGGCGGAGCGGGTGCAGCGGGTCAAGCGCCGACACGGCTACGTCGTGGAGCAGCCGCTCTGCCTGCCCCGGGGGACGACGATCCGAGACGCGCGGGCGTTCATCGCGATCCACAACATCACCGGGATCCTCATCGAGGACGCGCGCGACAGCGGGCGGCTGGCGGGGCTGCTCTCCAACCGGGACCTCCCGTGGGGAGAGGGCCGGGAGGAGCAGCCGGTCGAACGGTTCATGACGCCCGTCGAGAGGCTGGTGACGGGGCCGCCCGGCATTCCCATGGACGAGGCCGAGCGCCGGATGTTCGAGCACCGCATCGAGAAGCTGCCGCTCGTGGACGCGGGGGGGCGGATCCGCGGCCTCGTCACCAAGAAGGATCTCATTCTCGCCCGTCGGCGTCCCGACTCGAGCAAGGACGCGAAGGGGCACCTGCTGGTGGGCGCCGCCATCGGTGCCCGGGGCGACTACCTCGAGCGCGCCGCAGAGGTGCTCCGGGCAGGGGCGGATGCGTTGCTGGTTGACATCGCCCACGGGCACTCCTACGTCATGCGCGAGGCGGTCGAGGCGGTCCGCGCCAAGTTCGGCGACGTCGAGCTGGTGTGCGGCAACGTGGCGACCGCCGAAGGCGCCGCGTTCCTGAAGGAGCTGGGCGCCGACGCCGTCAAGGTGGGGGTCGGCCCCGGGCACGGGTGCCGGACGCGGCTCGAGACCGGCGTCGGCGTCCCCCAGCTCCAGGCGGTCCGCGAGGCGTGGTGTGCCGTCGGCGAGACCGTGCCGATCATCGCCGACGGCGGCGTCCGGGACGACAAGGACGTGTTCCTCGCGCTGGTCTGCGGCGCCTCCTCCGTGATGCTCGGCAGCCTCCTGTCGGGGACCGACGAGGCGCCCGGCTCCGTCATCGAGGACCCCGGGACCGGGGAGAAGCGGAAGATCTATCGCGGCATGACCTCGCCCCAGGCGGTGCTGAACACACTCTTCAGCGCCGAGCCGTGGGAAGACGGCCTCGCCGTGGACGTTCCCGCCGAAGGCCAGGAGGTGCAGGTGCCGTATCGGGGGTCGGTGGTGGACATCCTCTCTCGGATCCGCGGCCATCTCCGCTCGGCCGTCAGCTACGCGGGCGAGGCGACGCTCGAGGCCGCGCGGGGCAAGGTGCTGCCCGACCCCCTACGGTACCTCGTGCCGCTGTCCTCCGCGGCGCGCGACGAGTCCTACGAACGCTGAGCCCGGCGCACGCGGTGCCGGTCCCGCCCGCCCCCGCTCCCGCTTTCCTCTACGGCACCGCCTGGGTGATTCGACCCGTGCTCCGGGCGGGGAGGCGGGAGCTCAGAACCGTCGAGCTTGATCGAAGTCACCGTCGTACAAGATCAATCCAGTATGTGGCGGGGGCCGTGTGGCATTCTGCCAACCGCATCATGCGCGAACCTCCCGATGGCCGGGATGCTACGCCTGGGTGGTCGGACGCGTCAACCGGCGCCGCTCGCATCGTTCAATACCCCTCGCCGCGACGACAGGCACCGGGTAGGGGCTGCGGGGGCCGCCAGTGGTGTCTGAACAGCGCCAGCCTAGACCAGCACTTACGGTGTGCCAGGCGCGGGGGATTTGCGACAGTGAGTGACCGGCTGGGCCCCGGAGCGATCGGGCTCGAGCGACGCTCACCTACTACCTCGACCGCTTCGCCCGGGACCTAGCCACGACGCGCGACGCCGTCCGTCGCTTCGCCCGGCGCGGTGTCGAGCTACGATCGCGATCACCGCGAGCGGACGTCATCCTCGCCGTGCCCGGAATCGGGCGTCCCGTCAACGAGGTCGTGGCGTGCGACGAGGCCGAGTCGGGGGCGTTCGGGCCGGGCGCCTTGGCGAGCCTCGCCCGGCGCGGGCTGTTGCACGCGTCGCGGCCTTCGGGCTCGGCTTGGCCCCGCCCGGGCTGGCACTCACGAGGATGAAGGCGACAAGGCAGGGCTGACCGCTGCGGTTGCTCCAGGCGTGGTTGGTGCCGCGCTGCACGAGGGTGTCGCCGGCGCGGAGCAGCGTCTCGCCCTCGTCCATCAGCGCCCAGATCTCGCCGGACAGGACGAGGGCATAGTCCACCGTGTCCGTCTTGTGCATGCCCGGATGCCGCGAAGCGTCCGGATCCATGGCGTGCCCGGCGCCCATGGCGGCGAAGGCGGCTTTGCGATCGAACCCGCCGGGCGCCTGGTCCGGCGGGAACTCCACCACGCGGAAGATCGTGCCGTTCTTCGGCGGCTCCAGCACCACCGGCCGCGCCGCGGCGTCGGCGGTGCCCGCGTTGGACGCGGGTGTGCGGTCAGTGACCCACAGGTTGGTCAGGGCGAAATCGGGGCGGCTCGGCAGTGTCAGCACATGGGGCGACGGGCCGTCGTTCAGGATCACGGATCGGCCGCGGGCATCATGCCCGGTCACCACACGCCGGATCTTCCTGACCATGGGGTCCCCCCAGCCCTGCCGGAGTCGGGTGGCGGCACGATCGGTCCCACGTCGCCCATCGCTTCATGGGCACCTTCCGATGGCCGCGATGCTACGTCGGGAGGCCGGAGGCGTCAACCGCGCGGCAGACCCGCTATCGTTCGGCAGGAGCGCAGCCCGGACCGCCTCGATCAGATCCTCCACCGACACCGGCTTCTCCAGCACCACGCGCACGCCGAAGTCCCGCGCCTACGCAGCCAGCTCATCGGTCATCCCGCCCGAGTAGAGAATCAGCGACGTGCCGGGGGCTGTCCCTCGGATCGCCGCAAGCAGATCGAGGCCCGCGATCCCGGGGAGATGGTAGTCAGCCACGATCACGGCGACGTGACGCTGGGCGAGGATCGCGAGCGCCTCCACCGCATCGGCTGTCCCGACCGCCTCAAGTCCGGCGACCTCCAGCGCGCCGAGCAGGGCCGCCCGGACCGCCGGATCGTCCTCGACGAGCAGCACCCGCGGCCGCCGGGTGGTCACCACGCACACCTGAAGAAACAGTCCCGTTCTGACACCATCCGGAGGGGCCCAGCCGGTGTTACTCGATCACCTCGTTCGCCCGCGCCAGGACCGCCGGCGGGATCGTGAGGCCAAGGGCCTTGGCGGTCTTCAGGTTGATCACGAACTCGAACTTGCTTGGCTCCTGCACTGGCAGGTCGGTGGGCTTGGCACCCTTGAGGAGCTTGTCGATGTACCCGACCGCGCGGCGAAAGATGTCGGGCATACTGACCCCATAGACCATCAGCCCACCGGCATCGGCGAACTCTCGCCAAGCGCCGATCGATGGAAGGCGGTGCTTGATCGCGAACTCGGCAATGCGGGTGCCGGCCGGCTGGCTGTGCACCACGGATTCCGCCGGCAAGACGAGCCCGTCAGGCCGGGTCTGCAAGACGGAGGCGAGTGCGCGATCGATCCTGCTGGGGTCTCGCACGTCCACGCTGTGAAAAACCACGCCGAGCGTCTTCGCGGCCGCCTGCGTCTCCTGGACCGCGAGCACAATCGACGGATTGCCCAGATTCGAGAGCATCGTGACCCGAGCGAGCCCTGGCAGCACTTCCTTGAGCAGTTCGAGCCGCTTGGCACTCAGGTCAGTTCCGACGCCGGACAACCCCGTGATGTTGCCAGCGGGCCGAGCCAGGCTGGCGACGAAGCCGGTGGCCACAGGATCGTTCGTCGCCGTCATCACGATCGGGATCGTCTTCGTGGCGTTCTTCAGTGTGCCGGGCCCACTGGACGCGGGCGACGTGGATCTTCGTCCGGGGCGACGCGGTGGGGCACACCCTGGGCGAGCGGCGGGCCCGCGACGACGCGAGCTGGGCGAACCTCCGGTTCACGTCGCCCTTCGACGTGGCCCTCCACATGGCGGCGCCGTTCCTCGTCGAGGCCGGCCCCGGGCCCGCCGTCGTCACGCGGCTGCTCCTCGGCCGGCCCCGTCCCGAACCGGCCTACTGCCGGCCGTTCGCGGAGCGGCCATCGGCCTCGCCTTCCGCACGGCCGACGGCTGGTCGCTGGTGGACGACAAGACCGACCAGCTCGCCCTGCCCAACCTGCTACGGCGAGCCGGTGCGCCAGTACGACGTCAGGTGGGAGCGTCTGGGGCCGGGCCCGGTCGCGTATGCCGGGCTGTTCGCCGTCAGCGAGGGACGGGCATCGGGGGATCTGCGATGAAGGCGCGATTTATCGGCTGCCTGCTGGGCGGCGCCCGACTGGTGTTCGGCGGCTGTTCCGCCAGCGGGGTTACACGGACGGGGCCGGTCGCTGCTACCATCGTGCTACCGATCCTCGCCACACGGGGGCGAACCAGGAGGAAGGTCGGTCGGAGCCAATGTCTGATTTTCGTGCGGGTTAGGTTCGGCTGGGTCTTCCTCGTCAGCGTCCCGATCTCCTCGGCGGCTGAGCCGACGCTGCCTTAGGAATTCCGCGGGTTTCCCACGCGGCCGACCCGCCGCGGTCGAACGCACCGGCACCGGCGCCGACTCCGCCGAACCCACCCGGATGTACGGCGTGCTGGCCCGGCGAGCCGACCCCGCCCGTCCCCCGCCCGGCAAGCGGCAGCGATCCGCTCGGGAACCCGGTCAAGGCCCCAGGTTACTATCCTGGGACTGATGACGCTGGATCCTGGCTGATGCCGGCCATCTCGGCCCTGGCTCGCGCCAGCCCCGAAGTCATCTCCATCGAGCGAAAATGCTCGGCGGCAGCGGCCAGCGTCTGCTGGGCATCGTGAAGCCGCCCGGTAGCGCGGTACCAGACGCCGAGGTCGAGCTGGCAGTGGGCGAGGAGCGGACGCATCTCCAGCGCCTTGGCGACGGCTCCAGCCTGACGGTAGAGCGCCTCGGCGTCCTGCCCCTCTCGCGCCCCCTGCCGGGCGGCGATGTTTCCGAGCAGGCGAAGCACGTGAGCCTCGTTGCCACGTTCGCCGTGATCGCGGGTGAACGCCAGCGTGCGCCGAGCCAGCGCCAGCGCATCGTCGCCCCGGCCGGCCAGGAGGTAGGCTTCGCTCAGCCAGGTCGCCCACACCGAGTGCCGGGCCATGATGCGCTTGGCCGCCGCCTGCTCGACGCCCTCTTCCAGCAGTGGGATCGCCTCGGGCAGCCGTCCGGCGAGGGCGTAGGCGTAGCCCAGCGTCGAGGTGAGGCCGATCGAAAGGGCCGAGACCTTGCTGATGCCGCTGATGGTTGGGCCGCGTGCCAGCAGGGTGGTGGCGAGGTGAAGGTCGCCCTTGCGCAGATAGAGGACTGCGAGGTTGATGTAGGCCTGCCCCAGGCTGAAGGCGTGATCGGCTTCCTCGGCGATCCGGATCGCCTCCTCACCGAGCCCGATGCCCTCGGCGAACCGCCCGAGCTCGGTGAGGCAGCCCACTAGGTAGGCGCGGGAGGTGACGGCCGGAAGGCCGGCCCAACCGAACCGCTCGCCCAGCGAGGCTCCCTCCAGTGCGCTTACCGTCCGGCGCAGGCAGTCGATCGCCCGTCCGTAGTCCCCCACCGCGAAGTATGCGAGACCCACGTTGACGTTGGCCGTCTGGAGGGCGAAGTCCCCCAGCTCCTCCGCGATGGCCAGCGCCCGCTGGCCCGACTCGATGGCCCGGGCGTGGTCGCCCATGCGCCAGAAGTAGTGCGTCATGTAGGCGGCCACCCACCCGAGGCGCCGACGGTCGCCGAGCGCCTCGGCGAGTGCCCTGGCCTGGTTCAGGTGATCGAGGATCTGATCGAGTTGGCCCAGGGCGAACAGCGCGTTGCGGAGGTCGAACCGGAGATCGATGGCCTGGGCCAGTTCCTCCGGGGTCCGGGGCAGGTGCTGCTGGGCGTCCAGCGCCTGCTCGAAGCACGTGATCGCCTGCCGGTACGCCGACTGACTGACCGCCTTGGCTCCCGCCTGGCGCAGGTAGCGGACGGCCTTGTCCCACACGCCGCCGCGCAGGGCGTGCTGGGCCAGACGCTCCACTCGCTCTCCGGGGTGGCCCGCGGACAGCTCCTCGAGCGCCCCGACGATCCTGGCGTGCAGCGTCCGTCGGCGCTCCTGAACGAGACCGCCGTAGGTCACCTCATGAGTCAGCGCGTGCTTGAACGTGTATTCCAATTCCGGGAACAGGGTGACCTCGAGGAGGAATTCAGCGGTCTGCAGGTCGGCCAGGTTGGAACGCAGCTCGCCCTCGGGCAGGTCGGTGATCGCCTTCAGGAGGGCGAAGGACACGTCCTTGCCGACGACGGATGCCGTCTGGAGCAAGCTTTTCTCGGCGGGGGCCAGCCGGTCGATACGGGCGGCCAGGACGGCCTGCACCGTAGCCGGGACCTTGATGACCTCGAGCGGCCGGACCAGCTGGTAGGCCCCACGCTGCCCCTCGATGGCGTGCGTCTCAACGAGGGTGTGCACGCACTCCTCGAGGAAAAAGGGGTTACGCGCCGTGCGGTCCACGAGGAGCTGTTTGAGCGGCGCCAGCCCCGGCCCCTCGCCGAGCAGGGCGTCGAGAAGCTCCTCGGCGCCCTCGGGTGGGAGCGGGTCGACGCGGACCTGGGCGTAGTAGCTCTTGCCCCCCCAACCGTGGTGGTACTCCGGCCTGTAGTTGACGAGGAGGAGTACTCGGGCACTCGGGAGGCTTTCTACGAGGTTGTCCAGGAGGGCCTGGGTCTCGGAATCGATCCAGTGCAGGTCCTCGACGACGAGCAGCAGGGGCTGGATCTGGCTCTCCCGGAGCAGCAGACGCTTGATAGCTTCGAACGTGCGCTGGCGCCGCTCGGGGGGGTCGAGCGTCAGGAAGGGGCTCTCCTCAGGGAGCGCGTCGAGTAAGCCGAGAACGGCGGGGATCGTCTCCTCGAGCAGCCGGTCGAGGGTCAGTACCTTGGTGGTGACGCGCTCCCGGATCGCCCGGCGGTCATCGCGCTCACCGATGCGGAAGAAGCTGCGGAGCAGGTCACGAACCGGGCCGTAGGCAGCCGCCCGCCCGTAGGAGACGGACCGACTCTCCAGGATGAGCCAGTCGCGCGTTCGCTCCGAGTGCGTGAACTCCCAGACGAGGCGCGACTTCCCCACGCCCGGCTCGCCGACCAGGGCCACCACCTGTCCGCGCCGGCCCGCGGCCTCGTCGAGGCCGTGACCCAACGCCTCGATCTCGCGCTCGCGCCCGACGAAGCGCGTGAGGCCCCGCGCGCCGCCCGCCTGGATCCGCGTCCGGGCATGCCCGGGCTCCACCAGACGGAACACCGCCACCGGCTCGGCCACCCCCCTGATCGGGACGAGGCCGAGGGAGGCGACCTGCATGTACCCCTCAACCAGACGGAAGGTGTCGGCGGTCAGTAGCGTCTCGCCAGGAGCGGCCAGTTGCTCCATGCGGGCGGCCAGGTGTGTCGTCATGCCGATGGCCGAATAGTCCATGTGCAGGTCGCTGCTGATCGCGCGAACCAGCACGTCGCCCGAGTTTAGCCCCACACGGGCTTGGATGGCCACGCCGTGGGCCCCCCGCATCTCCTCGGCGTGGCGGCCGATCTCGGCCTGCATCGCCAGGGCGGCGTAGCAGCCGCGCAGCGCGTGGTCCTCCAGCGCCAGCGGCGCCCCGAAGAGGGCCATGATGCCGTCGCCGAGCACCTGGTTGACGGTACCCTCGTAGCGGTGGACGGCTTCCATCATCCGCTCGAGGATCGGATCCAGCAGGCGCCGCGCCTCCTCGGGGTCGCGCTCGGCGAGCATCTCCGTGGAGCCCTTCACGTCGGCGAAGAGCACGGTCACCTGCTTCCGCTCGCCCTCCAGGGCTGTCCGCGACGTGAGGATCCGCTCGGCCAGGTGCCGGGGCGTGTAGCGGTGGGGCCCTTCGGGGCGTGGGCCGGCGACGAAGGGCGCGGCCGGTGCGCCCAGGCTAGTGCCACAGGAGTCGCAGAAGCGGCTGTCGAGCTCGGCCGGCACGCCGCAGGTCGGGCAGGCCACCGCGGTGAGGTGGGTCCCGCACTCGTGGCAGAAGCGCGCCTCGTCACGGTTATGACCCAAGCAACGTGGGCACTTCTTCACACGTTCTCCACACTCGGGCCGATCTCAACAGCCCTTGAGCGAGCTTAGCCGGTGGTGCCCCGAGGGTCAACTGTCACCCTCGATCGCTTTTGCCTTGACAACGCTACGACCCGACTCTAGGCTCGACGCCACCCGAGGCCCTCCCGATGACGAATCCGCGGCTGTTGAGCCGGAGACCGACGCCAGTGCGGTCGGCGAGGAGGCCTCTCCGCGGTCCGAGCTAGCCATGGAAGCCCGGTAGATGCAGCCCGCGTCTGGCACCCCGTTCGACTCGAAACCACCGATGTTGCCGGACGTGGGGGTGCTCGCCCTCGTCCCGGAGCCCTGGAGCGTGGTCTGGCAAGTCCGTCACCAGATCCTGAGGCGGCTTGCCCGATACTTCCACGTCGTCTGGGCCAACCCGCCGCTCCACTGGCGTGCCGCCCTGAACGAGATGTGGCGGCCGCAGGCCGAGCGTCATGCTCATCCGCCCGGATTCCATGTCCACCCGGCCGAGGTCTGGCTCCCCAAGTTCTACCGGCCCTCGTGGCTGGCGAGCCTGACGACGCGGCTGCGGCTCGAGCAGGCCAGGAACATTCTCACCCAGGCCGGCTGTGAGGCGATTCTGCTGTCGCTGTGGCGTCCGGAGTTCGCCGACGCCATGCGCCACCTGCCATCCTGCAAGAGCTGTTACCACATCGACGACGAGTACTCGTTCTCCGACGTCGAGGTCGCTCTGAGCGACCAGGAGCGAACGCTGATCGCTCAAGTGGACCAGGTCTTCGTTTCGTCCCCGAGCCTACGGCTGAAGAAAGGCGGCATCAATCGCCACACGGCGTACGTGCCCAACGGGGTGGACTACCCGGCCTACGCGACGGTTTATTCAGAGCCCGACGATCTGGCCAGGATCCCGCGGCCGCGGATCGGCTATAGCGGTGTCCTCAAGCGCCATCTCGACTGGCCACTCCTGTTTCGACTGACTGAACTGCGACCGAGCTGGTCGTTCGTCTTCGTCGGCCCCATTCAGGACGATCCGGTGACGCACAGCGCGGTGCAATGTCTGGCCGCGCGGCCGAATGTCCACTTGCTCGGGTGCAAACCGGCCTACGAGCTGCCGCCCTACCCGCAGCACTTCGACGTGTGCGTCATGCCCTATGTCGTGAACGACTACACGCGATATATCTATCCGCTCAAGCTGCACGAGTACCTGGCCACCGGGCGTCCCGTCGTCGGCGTCCCGATCCCGTCGCTGGAGCGCTTTGCGGACGTGGTGACCCTGGCCCACGACGCCGAGGGCTGGATGCTGGCGCTCGACGCGGCCCTGGCGGCGGCGGCCAACAGCACCGAGAGCCAGGCGGCCCGCCGTGCGATCGCGCGGGCTCACGACTGGGAGGGACTCGTTCAGCATATGGCACGGTTGCTGGCCGAGCGGCTGGGACCGTCATACGTCACACGCCTCGAAGTGGCTCTCCAACTCGGCGCGACCGCCGAGTCGGCCGATGGCGTGTCGTGGCCGGGAACGGCTCCTCGTGGGTCTCTTTGACGGCGCGTTCGTTCCGGCCCGGCGGAGGAGGATCAGTACAGCAGGACCTTGAACTCCCGGTGTCCCGCCACCGAGGCGCGCAGGACGCAGAGGCCGACCCTCCCGAGATCGACGGCGAGCCCGACTCGCTCATCCCGAGCGATCGTGCTCCACGCGTCTTTCATCCCATCGGACCACGCGATGTCGTCGAGGACCAAGAGCGCCGTCTCGGCCAGAAACGGGATCGTCTGCTCGACGTAGGCGAGGGTGGCTTGCCCGTCGTGATGGCCATCGATGAACACGTAGTCAACCGGCTGTCGGCGCTCCAGCACATCATCCAGCGTGTCCTCGAACCTCCCGGCCACCACCTCGACCATACCGAGGCCGAGGCGGCGAAGGTTGTCCCGCGCGATGTCCGCCAGTGAACCCGCGCCCTCGAGCGTCGTGAAGGTTCCACGCCCGTTTAGCGTCAGCGCCGCCGCCTGATAGGCCGCCGAGATGCCGACGGCCGTGCCCATCTCGATACACGACGTCGGCCGGAGGGTGCGCACGAACCGAAACAGGAGCGAGCACCAGAAGGGGGACTTGCTCGCGACCGTGCAGATTTCACCGAGCGCTTGCGTCACCTCGACACCCGCTCGCATCGTCTCCGGCGCGCGTTTCGAGTCCGGACTTCCGGCGCCGTGGTCCGTCCACGTGATCGGCGTCGCGGACGCGTTCATCTCGGCGCGAAGATGCTCGATACGCTCGAACCAGACCCGCTCGTCGAGCGTCGATGCGGGTCTCGAGGCCGACTTGAGGGCGTGAACGATGGAACGGGCGACGTGATCACGTTCGCGGCCCAACCGGTAGAGATTCCACGAGCGTTGGGCGGCGCGTCGAAGCGTGAGGAGGCGTGCGGCGACGCCGCCGGGCATCGCTATGTCATCCTCTCCTTGCCCACGACGGCCCCGGGGCAGGGGGGTGGGATGAGTGGGTGAGTTTCGTGATACCCTCCTCCCATGTCGACGACGCCTCCCCCGTACCTCTCAGTGGTCGTCGAGCTCGACAATGTGCTCCACGGCGAGGTCGCCCGGGCCCAAACGATGCTGACCCGACTCCTCGATCAGATCCGGGAGAACAAGCTCGAGCCGCGGGTGGAGGTTCTCGTGATGTACGACGAGACGGCCATCCGCCCGAAGGATGCCGAACGCATCGTCGCGACGACCGCAGCCGAGATTCCATTCGTCCAGCTGGTGCCGACCGAGAGCCTCAGATACTACTCGCTGAAGAACGAAGGGGGGCGGCGGACGAAGGGCGAAATCCTTCTCTTCGTGGACAGTGATTGCCTGCCCGAGGATGACTGGCTCCGACGGCTCCTCGAGTCGTTCCACAATCCCGAGGTCGACTTGGTGACCGGCAATAGCTACGTCGATCGGGACACGTTCTACGCGAAGACCTTCGCGGCGGGCTGGTACTTTCCGCCTCGCCTGCCCGATGGTCCGTTGGTGACCGTCCGGACGACGTTCGTGAACACCCTGGCGATGCGGCGACACATCTTCGACAAGTACCCGTTTCCGGAAGTGACCTCCCTGTACATGGGCCAAGGTGTCACCTGGAACAGGACCCTGGCGACGAACCACGTCCCCATTTTCCTGAACCCGAGCGCGCGGGTAGCCCACCCGCCTCCGGTGTTCCTGCGCAGTGCCATCGTCAATGGCTACGACACTGCTCAGCGCACACGCCAGCCCGGCGAGACCAAGCTCCAAGGCTTGAAAGCGACGTACTGGGGGTTTCGGCAAAACCTCACCCGGCTTCGTGGCATCAGGCTCCGCTATCGGGACGTCGGACTCCCACGCGCTGCGGTCCCGCTCGCGATCGCGCTGGCGGGAGTGTACTGGACTCTATGGAGTATAGCCGATCTGGTCACGCGCTGGGCGCCTCGCCTGATTCCGCACAAGCACCTGAGGTGATCGTCGTCGGCAACGGCTGAGCTTCGCCGTCACCCCGCTAGTGCGGTCGCTTCAGCATCCGTCCGATCATGACCGTGGCACCGATCGCGAGGTGCCAGCCGACTCGGAGCGTGGCCAGGCGATCCCGGCCGGATCCTCGCCAGAGACCCCGCCACAGACCGTAGATCTCCCACCAGGCGTGTCGGGTGACGGTCGGATCGCCGCTGAGGATGAACTTTGCGTAGTACGCACCGCGGCCGCGCGGGTACTCGACGCTGCGGTTGCGCGGCGCAGGGCGGTGAAAGACGACGGGTCTCGGGGAGAAGCGGGCCCGGAAGCCTGCCCGCAGGACTCGTCGAATGAAGTCGATGTCCTCGTAGGCGAGCCCCCGGCCGGGGCCCAGGCGGGTATCACGGCCGCCAACCGCGGCGATGACGTGGCGCCGCGCGGCCAGGTTACAGCCAGCCGCGAGCCCTTCCAGGAGGCACGTCGCCACGATGTTGACGACTCGGTCGTTGCGACTGACCGCCACGCCACGTTGGTCGGGATCCGCGTTCTGGACGCGGCCGCCGAGCAGGTCGAGCTCCGGATCGCGACGGAACTCGTTGACGACCTCGGCGACCCATCTCTCCTCCACGGTCACGTCGTCGTCGAGGAAGGCCACGATCGAGCCGCGTGCCGCGGCGGTGCCGGTGTTGACCGCGACCGCCTTGCCCCGGCGGGCCTCGGTCAGGAACCTGATGGCCAGCGTGTCGTTGGCGAGGCGGAGAGCGGCTGCCTCGATGGCGAGGTCGTGAGCCCCGTTGTTCACGATGATCACCTCCACCGTCCAGTCCGGGGGCGGAGCGCTGCGCTGCAGCGACCCCAAGCAGGCCAGAAGGTGCTCTGGGCGATCCCGGGTGGCAATGACGACGCTGATGACTTCGTTCACGTGAGCGATCTCACCTGGCAGCGGGGAACCGGCTCGCGGGAAGAGGGTCCGCCGGAAGGCGACACCCTGTCAAGCGTCCCGCCGGCCGCACTATCCTCTCGTCCATGCGATTGGGCGCGAGCCACAGCACCCATCCAGTGCATGATAATATCCAGAAACAGCGTGGTGTTCACCGGTCGCTACGCTTGCTCGACGGCTGCCAGGACATGCCCCGGGGTTCATCGATTGGAGTTCCCGGGCGACGATTGGCCGCAGCGGTCGCCCAGCTCAAATGCAGATCCAGCGCCGCACGTGCTCAAGCCGTGGCAAGAAACGGCAGTCTTACGCTTGACTCTGAACGAATTCAGCCGGTGTCCGCCGAGGCGATCGCGGTAGGTTTGGCCGGCTCCGCTACCGGGACCAGACTCGAAGGAGGAGCCCTCCCCCGTGCGCTTTTGCGGCAGCCTTCGTTGGAAGGTCGCACCCCGATCGCGGCCCTCACCTTCGACGCTTGCCCTTCTCGGTGAAGGGGCCGTAGACTGTACGCCCCCCGGCAGTGCGCGCGTGCGCGTCGCTGCGTGGTCGCCGGTCGGCGGCCGCCCCACACGGCGTGCAGTCGCCGTCGCCGACGGAGTCGCCGTCCTATTCAGTGGCTACCTCCGGGACATTCCACCACGCCACGAAGGCGAGGCGGCTCACGTTCTCGAGAAATACCGTGCCGGCGACTGGAGCTGGCTCCGAGAGGCCAGCGGGGTCTTCGCCTTTGCCGTGGTGGACGAGCAGGCCGATCGCTGCGTGTTGGGCGTGGACCGTCTGGGGATCCGGCCGCTGTTCTTCTGCGTCAGCGCGGAGGCCGTGACTTTCGCCGGCACGCTGTCGGCCGCCATACCCTGGGCCACGGGCCGACCCGAGCCGGACTGGGACACGCTCCAGGAGCTGATGGTGCTCGGCTTCCCGCTCACCAGCCGGACATTCCTCAGCGGAGTCGAGCGCGTGCCACCCGGTGCGGTGCTCGAGGTCCGGAGCGGTACGCTGCGGGCCAACCGTTACTGGTCGCTCGAGGAGGTGGCCACGATCCGGTCCCAGCCGGTCGAGGGCTTTCTGGACGAAGCCCGGGAGCGACTACGGCACGCGCTGGGGCGACTGCTGGAGCGGGCCCAGGCGCCGACCCTCTGCCCGCTCAGCTCGGGCTACGACTCGCGCCGCCTCCTCCTGGAGGCGCATGCTCTCGGGGCACCGCTGGCGACGGCGGTGACCGCCGTGTGGCCGTACCCGGGCCGGGGTGGAACCACCATCGAGCCGACCGTGACCGGCGAGCTGTGCCAAAGGCTGGGGCTGCTCCGTCGGCTCGTCCCGCTTCCCCGGGCGGGCGGAGCGGTCGAGCCCCGGCTCGCACGGCACGTGCGCGACGTCCTTCTGGACTTCCAGGTCTACGGGCGCCATCACATCTGGGCGGTGCCGCTCGTGGCCACCCTGCCGGCCTCGGACCGGCAAGCGAGTCTCGACGGCATGGCGGGCGACACCTTGTTCAACAATCCGTTCTACTCGCTGCCTCGTGCGGTATGGGGTCGATGGCGGCCGGATGTGGACGTCCTTGACGCTATCGCACCCGGGCGAGAGACCGTTGACCGACCCTGGGGAGACCTGCTCTCACGGTCCCTCTCGGCGCGGATCGCCGATGCCCTGACCGCGCTGCCCGAGGGCCCCAATCGCCTGTCGTTTTTCTACCTGCTCGGCCGGACCCGAACGATGGTGGCCCTGCTACCCTACGGGCTCCTGGACTTGCGCCTGGAATCCCTCTGTCCATACCTCGACCGCGACGTCGTGGACCATGCCCTGTCGTTCGATCCCGTCCTCAAGGGCGATTTGCGGCTTCAGGAGCGGGCGCTCCGGCTCCACTTTCCAGCGTTTGCCGACATCCCGTCCTCTCATTCCCCGCCTTCTGCGGTTCCGCCCGCGTATCTCCTCGAGATGGAGTTCACCGATCTCGACTTCCCCGGACGCCTCACCAGCCGCGATCTCGCCCGGCTCTTGTTCAGGAGAGCCGGTGATCGGCTACCCCGGATCGCCGGCAAGGATCTCGCCTTCGCCGGCCTGAGCACCGTCGGCTTAGGTCGGTTCGTCGGTCGATGGCGCGAGCCGCGCCTTCGTGATCTCCTGCAGGCCGCCCGGGCGCTCGCCCTGCTCGGCGGTGGCGACAGCGAGCGGGTAGCGCGGGCACAGGCAGCGGCTCTGACCTGGCTCGAACGTTGGCGACGGAGTGGCTGCTGATGAGACAAGTGCGTAGCAGCCTGGCAGCAGGGATTCCAGTCCGGCTCGGTGCGCGGAGGGGCGGCGCGTCGTCGGCGAGCCTGGCGGTCAGTGACGAAAATTCGGGTACCACCAGTGTCTCGCTCGAGCACACGACACCCAAGTCGTTGTTATTCGAAGTGTCCGCGTTGGCATGTCCGTTGCTCAACAAGTGGGGTCGCCGGGCATGGCGGGACCGGCGTCCCCGGTGGCCCGAGCCGGGCCGCGCGGAGGCATCCGATCGTGGCTGAAGCACTGTGCGCCGTGTGTGGGTGAATGCTGGAAGGCATCGGCCGAAGAGAGCGTGCGGATCGCGCCGGTGAGCCCCTCGAAGCACAGTCGCGCGGCTGGCAGGGCGCGGGCGACCGGCGAGAACGTGTGCACGGCGGCACACCTTCTGGAAGGGATGGCGATACCGTGTCACCGTTGCGCCCGCGCGGCCGGGTTTGCTTGACGGCCGGTTCGGACGCGGAGTAGACTGACTTCCGCCTCCGCCTGTGCCGCGCCTGATCCGCCGGGACGGAGTTCGAGATGCAGTGTCCTGGGTGCCAGGCCGAGAACAGAGAGGGGCGCCGCTTCTGCGCTGCTTGCGGCGCGCGCCTCGCAGGCGCCTGTGACGCCTGCGGCTTCTCGAACGAGCCCGGGGAGAAGTTCTGCGGCGGCTGCGCCACGCCGCTGACGCCTTCGGAGCGAGCGACCGCGCTCAGCCTCGCGTCCCCCGAGTCCTACACGCCCAAGTATCTCGCCAGGAAAATCCTGACCTCGAAGAGCGCGCTCGAAGGCGAGCGCAAGCAGGTGACCGTGCTGTTCGTGGACATCGTGGATTCCTCGGGGCTGGCCGGCCGCCTGGATCCCGAGTCGATGCATCAGCTCATGGACCGGGTGCTCCGGCTGATGGCGGACACCATCCACCGGTATGCGGGGACGGTGAACCAATTCCTCGGCGACGGCCTCATGGCCCTCTTCGGCGCGCCGCTCGCCCTGGAGGATCACGCGGTCCGCGCGGTGCAGGCGGCGCTGGCGATCCGTGAGACGGTGAGCGGGTACAACGAGCAGCTCAAGCCCGAGCGCGGGGTGGAGATCCGCCTCCGCCAGGGGCTGAACAGCGGGCTGGTGGTGGTCGGCAAGATCGGTGACGATCTCCGGATGGACTACACCGCCATCGGCGATACCACCCACATTGCCTCTCGGATGCAAGCGCTCGCGGAGCCCGGGACGATCTTCATCACGGACGCCACGCATCGCCTGGTCAGGGGGTACGTCAACACCGAAGCCGTCGGCCCGGTCGAGATCAAGGGCCGGGCGGAGCCGGTGTCCGCGTTCAAGGTGACCGGGCGCCGCCGCCGGCGGAGCCGGCTCGAGGTGCACGCGGAGGGTGGCCTCGCCGGGCTGATCGGGCGCGAGCGGGAGCTGGCCGTCCTCCAGGACTGCCTGGCGCGGGTGAGGGGCGGGCGCGGCCAGGTGGTCGGCCTCGTGGGCGAGCCGGGCGTCGGCAAGTCCCGGCTAGTGCACGAGTTCCGCCAGTCGATCGAGGGGCAGGCCATCACGTGGCTGGAGGCGCACTGCGTCGACTTCGGTCACGTGACGCCGTATCTCCCGATCATCGATGTTCTGCGGATGAATTTCCACATCGAGGACGGGGACAACCCCCTCCAGATCGAGGAGAAGCTTCGCCAGGGGATCCGCCAGATCGACCCGCGGCCGGACTCCGGCCTCGATCGAACCCTGCCGTTTCTGCGCGAGTTGCTCGGGTCGGCGGTCGAAGACGAGGCGGTCAAGTACCTCGACCCGAAGGAGAAGCGACGGAAGACCTTCGAGGCGATGCGGGCGCTGACGGTCGCGGGGGCGCAGGGCCGGCCGCTGGTCGTGGTCCTCGAAGACCTTCACTGGATCGACAAGACATCCGAGAACTACGTCGCCTTCCTGATCGAGAGCCTGGCCGGCGTCCCCGCGCTCCTGCTCACGACGCATCGCCCGGGGTACGTCGTGCGCTGGGCCGACAAGACCTACTACACGCAGATCGCCGTCAACCTGCTCACCGAGGGCGAAGTGGAGGCTCTGATCGCCGAGATCTTCCATGCCGGCCACGTCCCCCCGGACCTGGTGCGTGTCATCCAGCAGAAGGCCGAGGGGAACCCGCTGTTCGTGGAGGAGATCGCGGCATCGCTCGGCGAGTCCGGGCTCCTCCGGCGGAACAACGGCGGGTTCGTCTGGGCGAAAGAGGTGCCGGTCGAGTTCCCCGGCAGTATCCAGGACATCATCCGCGCGCGGCTCGACCGGCTGGACGATCCGGTCAAGCGCACCGCGCAGACCGCCGCCGTCATCGGACGCGCCTTCGGCGTCAACCTGCTGACCCGGGTCTCCGAGATCGCGCAGGAGGTGCAGCGGTACCTCGACACCCTGAAGCGGGTCGAGCTGATCCACGAGAGCCAGTTCCTTCCGGAGGTCGAGTACATCTTCAAGCACGCCGTCATCCAGGATGTCGCCTACCAGAGCCTGCTCGCGCCCCGGCGCCAGGAGCTGCACGACGCGATCGGCCGGGCGATCGAGGAGCTCTATCCCGAGCGGCTGGAAGAGCTAGCGCCCATCCTGGCCTATCACTATGCGCGGAGCCGCCGGCTCGATAAGGCCATCGCGTGGGCCTTGCTGGCCGGGGATCGGGCGGCCCGGCTGTACGCCCATACCGAGGCGACCGCCTACTACGAGCAGGCGCTCGCGATGGCCCGAGCCCTGCCGCTGTCGGCCGACGCCCACCGGGCCCAGGTCAACGCGACCCTGAAGCTCGCGGCCCTCGGCGCGACCCGGGAGGAGATGGAGCGGGACCGGGCGAACCTCGAGCAGGCCCGGGGCTTGGCGGAGACGCTGAAGGACTCGGCCCGGCTGTCCCGGGTGCTCTACTGGCTCGGGCGGCTCCACTACGTCCAGGGCGACTATCCGACCGCGATCACCTATGCGAAGCAGAGCCTCGACATCGCCGACCGCCTCGGAGACGACGCGCTCGCCGCGCTCCCCGTCAATCTCCTGGGCCGCGTGTACTGGTGGACCGACTTCGGCGCGGCCAGCCAGCTCCTCGAGCGGAGCATCGAGCAGATGCGCCGCCTGGGCAACAAGACCGAGGAAGCGACCGCGGCGGGTTACGCGGGGACGGTGCTCGGCTTCATGGGGGAGTTCGATCGCGCCCTCCCCCACGCCGACCACGGCATCTGGCTCGCCCGGGAGATTCAGAACCCATTCGCGGAGGCGGCCGCCGCGTTCTATCGGGGGATGATCCTGGATCAGCGCGGCGAGTGGCGGCGCGCGCTCGCGGACTACGAGGTGACCCGCGGGATCGCCGAGCGCACGGGCGACCTCTTCCGGCTCTACCTGGTGACCTTCTGCCAGGGCCGTGCCTACACGATGGCCGGGGATCCGAGCCGGGGTCGGGTGATGCTGGAGGAGGCGTTGCACCTGGCCGGGCGAATCGGGACGCGCTTCTTCGTGGCGGGCGTCAAGGCGGCCCTCGCCACGTGCCTCACGCGCCTGGGAGAGCTGGCGCCGGTCCCGGCGCTCTGCGAGGAGGCCATCGGCATCAGCCACGAGACCGGTGACCGATTCTTCCGCGCGCTCGCTCACCGGGCGCTCGGGGAGGCCCTGCTCCGGATGGATCCGGCCGACGCGCCCAGGGCCGAGTCCGCCATGCTCGAAGCGATCCGGCTCCAGGAAGAGATCGGTGCGAAACCCGAATTGGCGCGAACCTACATCGCCTACGCTCGTCTGCTCCAGGGCCGAGGCGAGGCCGAGACGGCGCGCGGCTACCTCACCCGGGCCGTGCGCATGTTCGAGGAGATGGGGATGGCGTGGGACCTGAAGAGCATGGGGCGGGCGCTCGAACAGGTCTGAGCGTGGTCTCGCGCCGCGGCGCGCCGCCGTGATCGCCCCGGGTGACGATGGAAGGGAGACGTGCCATGCAGCCCACCGAACGCCTCCGTCGCGCGACGCACGAGGTGCTGAACCAGTCGCCGCCGCTGGCGGACTACAACCTCTTCCGGGAGGACCGGGCCCTCGTGGAGGCGCTCCGGCGGGAGGGAGGTGGCTGGGCTGAGGCGCGGGCGGACCGCCTCGGGGCCCTGGCCGGCGGCGAGCCGATCGTGTGGGGCTCTCAGGCGAACGCCAATCCGCCGATCCTCCGCACGCACGACCGTTTCGGGCACCGGATCGACGAAGTGGAGTTCCACCCGGCGTGGCACCAGCTCCTCCAGCTCGCCGTCTCCGAGGAGTGCCACGCGCTCCCTTGGCGCGAGGCCCGGCCAGGGGCGCACGTCGCGCGGGCCGCGCTCTTCTACCTCATGGCACAGGTGGAAGCCGGTCACACCTGCCCGATCTCGATGACGTACGCGGTGGTGCCGGCGCTCTCCGCGCAGCCGGAGCTCGCGGGGCAGTGGGTGCCGCGGCTCACCTCGACGGTGTACGACCGCCGGATGATGCCCGCCCCCGAGAAGAACGGGGCCCTCTGCGGCATGGCGATGACGGAGAAGCAGGGCGGCTCGGACGTCCGGGCCAACACCACCTGGGCCCGGCCGCTCGGCGGCCGGGGGCCCGGCGCCGAGTACGAGATCACCGGACACAAGTGGTTCTGCTCGGCGCCCATGTGCGACGTCTTCCTCGTCCTGGCCCAGGTGGAGGGAGGCCTCTCGTGCTTCCTCCTCCCGCGCTGGCGGCCGGATGGCACCCGGAACGCTTTCCACATCCAGCGGCTCAAGGACAAGCTCGGCAACCGCTCGAACGCGTCGAGCGAGGTCGAGTTCGATGGCGCGTGGGCGCGCATGCTCGGCGAGGAGGGCCGGGGCGTGCGAAGCATCATCGAGATGGTGAACCACACACGCTTCGACTGCGCGGTCGGGTCGGCGGCCGCGATGCGCCAGGCGGTGGCTCAGGCGACGCACCACGCCGCCTACCGGTCGGCGTTCGGCAAGCGGCTGGCGGACCAGCCGCTGATGCGCAACGTCCTCGCGGACCTGTGCATCGAGTCGGAAGCGGCGACGGCGACCGTCATGCGGCTGGCCCGCGCGTACGACGAGGCGCAGCGTCACTTCGCGCGGCTGGCGACCGCGGTGGCGAAGTACTGGATCTGCAAGCGGGGCCCCGCGGTCGTCGGGGAGGCGCTCGAGAGCGTGGGCGGGAACGGCTACGTCGAGGAGTCGATGATGCCGCGGCTCTATCGGGAGGCCCCGCTCAACTCGATCTGGGAGGGATCGGGGAACGTCATCTGTCTCGATGTGCTGCGCGCCTTCGCCCGCGAGCCGGAATCGGTCGAGGCCTTCTTCGGCGAGATCGACCTGGCGCGCGGCGCCGAGCCGCGGCTCGATGCCTTCGTGAGGCGGCTGCGGGACGACATCGCCCGTCCCGAGGCGCTGGAGGCCCGGGCGCGCGTGCTCGTCGAACGGCTGGCCCTGGCGCTCCAGGGCTCGCTGCTGGTGCGCCACGGGGATCCCTCCGTGACGGAGGGGTTCGTCGCCTCGCGTCTGGCGGGCGACCACGGCCTCGCTTTCGGGACCTTGCCGGCCGGCGTCAACTGCGAGCGGATCGTCGAGCGGGCCCGGCCGATCGCGTAGCGGCGCCGGGCCGGCGCCGGAGGCGGCGCCACCGGGCCACGGTCACCCGGGCGAGACCGGCGGTCTACTCGCCGGCGCCCGGGTAGAGATAGTCTCGCGTGAGCGGCACCGCGTCCGTCGGGCCGTTCGTGAACTGGATCTGCCAGAGGTTCAGGTTCCCGACGCGAAAGGCGGCGGCGCTGCCCGCGAGATAGAAGCGCCACGTGCGCGCGAACGCCTCGCCGTGCATCCGCTGGACGGCCGGGAGATTCCGCTCGAGGGCCTCGCGCCAGCGCTCCAGCGTCAGCGCGTAGTGGAGCCGGAGCGCCTCGACGTCCGCCACCGCGAGATGATGTGCCCCCATCCCTTCCACGATCTCGGCCAGCGCCGGGAAATAGACCCCGGGGAAGATGTACGTGCCGATCCACGGGTCCGTCGGTGACGGCGCCATGCGGCCGATGCTCTGCAGCACGCCGACGCCGCCATCGGTCAAGAGACGGGCGGTGTGGCGGAAGTAGTCTCGAATGCCGTCCCGGCCGACGTGCTCGAACATCCCGATGCTGACGATCCGGTCGAAGCGCTCGCCGGGCTCGATGTCCCGGTAATCCCGCAACTCGATTCGCACGCGGTCGGCGAACCCCTCGCTGGCCACCGCTTCCGCGGCGTATCGCCGCTGAGCCTCGCTCAGGGTAATGCCCAGCACGTCAACGTCGTAATGGCGCTTCGCATAGCGGGCGAAGCTGCCCCACCCACACCCGATGTCGAGCAATCGCTGCCCCTTCTCGAGTCGGAGCTTCGCCGCGATGTGCTGGAACTTGGCCTCCTGCGCGACGTCGATGTCGTCGTCCGGCGAGCGGAAGTACGCGCAGGAGTACGCCATGGCGCGCCCGAGCCATAGCTGGAAGAACTCGTTGCCGACGTCGTAGTGGTGTGCCACTTGTGTCTTCGCCCGGCGCCGGGAGTTGGGCGAGGGGCGCCATCGCGTGCTCGCCAGGCGCAGCTTGTCGAGTGTGCCGAGCGGGACGGCGTCGGAGCCGAGGCGCAGCAGGAGCCCGAGGAGCTGCTGCAGGTCGCCGCTGACGTCGATGGCGCCGGCGACGTACGCCTCGCCGAACCGGAGGCTCGGGTTCTCGAGCAGACCCTCGCAGGTCTTCCGGTCCTTCAGGTGAAGGACGAAGGCGCCGGGCCCCGAGCCGTACGTGGTGGTCTTGCCGTTCCAGTCCTCGACGGTGAACGCGACGTCGTCCCATCCCGAGGCGACCCGGTCGAGAATCTCGGTGATCGTCATGATAGGTCCTCGCTGATCGGAGTCGGATCCAGTCGGCGGCCGGCTCGGTCGGACCGGAGCCGCGCCTCCACCGCCGCCATCGACGTCTGGCGACCGGTCAGGGGGTTGACCAGGAGTTGACCGTCGCCCCCGTCGGCCGGGTCGGCGTAATAGCGCGGCGTCGTGTAGAGCACCGCCAGCGCCCGCCAGTGCGCCGGCGCCAGGTAGTGGCTGGGCGCGTGCCGGCGCAGACTGGCCCGGACGAGCCGGTAGTACCGGTGGCTGAGGGCCGGAAACAGATGGTGCTCCGTGTGGTGGCTGAAATGGAGGTGGACGAAATCGATGACCCGGAGCGTCGTGACGCTCATGGTGGTCGAGAAGTCGTCGGGCCGATCCGTCAGCGGGCGGAGCATGTGATTGGTCGTGACGTAGGACATGATGACGGCATTCGCGACCAGCATGGGGAACACGACGACGAGCATGGCGCTTCGGAGGCCCAGGCTGGCGCTCACGGCGAGCCAGAACGCGACGATGAGGGCGGTTTCGACGATCGCCTTCCCGCGACGATAGTCTCGGGGCGGCGCTCGCCGGCTGTGGTCCCAGAGGACGAGCTGGCCCTGGATGGTGAAGGACACGAGCAGGTAGACGGCGCTCATCCAGTGGCCCGAGCCGGGAGCGAGCCGCACGGTGAGCCACGACAGAAGATCGCCGCTCCGTTCGACCTCGCGGATGCTCGAGTAGTGGTCGGGGTCGAGACCCGGGATGTTGGTGTTGGCGTGGTGCAGGTAGTTGTGCCAGTGCCGCCAGAGATGCGGAGAGACGAGATAGATCGCGAGGGTGAAGAAGAGGAGGGCGTTCTGGGTGCGGTGCGAGCGGACCATGGCACCGTGCGCCGACTCGTGCCCAAAGAACATCAGGGCGACGTACGCGTTGCCGAGCAGAACCGAGCACGCGAGGGCGGCATAGAAGGGCAGCGGCAGCGCGACCACCAGCGCGCTTGTGGCCACGATGCCCAGGATGAGCGGAATGGCGAGGAGAATCCGCCAGGGGCGTCGGCGGAACGCCGCCGCCGGGAGATCGGCCGCCACCTTCGCCCTGAGCGCCGTCTCGAAATCGCCGGTCATGTGGACCCCGCCTTGTCAGTACAGGTGCCGGGCGGCGTGGGATGGAAAGCCGCGGCCACTCTAAGCCGCTCCGAATGGGCCGTCAAGCGGGGCACGTGGCCGCCCCCATGACCATGCCCGGAACCGGACCGACCGGTCTGCGATCGCCATGGTATCGCAGTCGCGCTGCGTCCGGACGTGACGCCGGGCTGCGTGCTACGGGCGGATACGCCGTCGTCGGGCCAGGAGCTGCCCAATTGTCCTGGTGTCAACGCCTGGTTCTCGTGCGGGTCAGGTTCGGCTAGGTCGTCCTCACCTACCGCTCGAAGATCCCCTCGGGCAAGAGGGCCGAGACCACGTAGTTGGGCACGTCCACGACGTTGCTGATCCGGAGGTCAACCGCCACGCTGCAGATCACGTACGCCTGCTCCCGGCTCAACCCCCGTTCCTGGAGGAGATCCAGCATGTTGAGCACCGCGTTCCGACAGGCCAGCGTCAGGTCCTCGCCCCGGTTGACCCCCTGATCGTCGATCGGCATGCCCATCGTGGCCAGGAAGCGCCGAGGCGCCGCCCACTGCGGGTCTATGAAGTAGTCGCTGCGCCGAAAGCGCGGCCAGCGGATCCGACGCCGCTCCGCCTCACCCCGGTGAACCCGGAAGCGCACCACGCACGTCGCGCCCATCTCGACGGCGGTGACGCACACCTCCCCGTCGCCCTGCGCGAAGTGGGCATCCCCGGTCGAGAAGAGCGCGCCGTCAACCGCGACCGCCAGCATGAGCGTGGCGCCCTTCGATAGCTGCTTCACGTCGAAGTTGCCGCCGTTCTCGCGGGGCGGCAGCGTCCGGAGCCCGTCGGCGGCGACCGGACCGGACGAAGGGACCGCGCCGCCCGACTCCGGCACGAAGACGACACCACCCCGCCTCGCCAGGTCGGCCTCGCGGCGGGTCCACGCCTCGAGCTGTCCTCGCGAGGGCGCGACCCCAGAGACGCCCATGAAGGGCGCCCCCGGGATGCGAA
The DNA here is from genome assembly GCA_963708025.1 of uncultured Candidatus Rokubacteria bacterium. GTDB lineage: Bacteria > Methylomirabilota > Methylomirabilia > Rokubacteriales > DASRDR01 > CAVPSB01. The sequence goes on from CAVPSB010000026.1 coordinate 28,442, forward strand.
TCCCGGGCAGCTGCGGGGATGTGGCCCACCCGTCGGCGATCGACCAGTGGACCAGGAACGGCGTGGTCATCGTGTCACGGAGGAAGCCCAGGCCGGGGAGGATCGCGCTGAAGCCCCACGGCTGGGGCACGATGTCCAGGAACTCCACTTCCAGCAAGTCACCCGGGCGCGCGCCCTTCACGTACACCGGCCCCGTCAAGGGATGGATCGCGCCGGTCGGGAGACTGGCGAAGTCCCCGACCGTCGACCTCGGCGTGAGGTAGCCGTCGACCGCATCCCGGGTTTCGAGCACGACCTCCTCGCCCTCGGCCGCCTCGACGGCTGGTGGGACGTCGGGATGCCAGCGATTGTGCCCCGTCCTCGGCTCCTCGGAGAGGTGCTTGTTTCGGTCTATCCGTACGCTTTGCACGTGCGTCTCCTTCTCTGCGTGCACCGGCCCGAGGTCACGAACACGGCCTCGATCCGCTCACGGGTGAGGGACACGAGCGCCGGTTGGACGTCCGCCCCCGTTCTGACCATCTGGACGCTCACGGCCACTCCGAGTCTTGTCGCAGCTAGCCGCAGCTCGTCCAGCGCGGCCTTGGTCTCGCGGGCTGCAAAGGCCGGCGGCGCGTAATCCCACAGCACCCCGAGTCGGCGCATCCTCGGCGACACCTCGTGGAGCTCCCCGTGGATCTCGCCCGCCACCTGACAGACCAGGGCACCTGGGGATTATCGGAACTCGTGGACCTGGCCCATCGGTGTCACGCGGTCAAGCACGGAGGCGCCGTGAGCTGATCGCGGCGCTCGACCGACCGGCTGCCCGCCGGCCCGCGGGGAGCGTGAACCCGGGACCTACGGCAGCCAGGGCGGCCCGCAATTGGTCGCGAAGCCCTCGTTGATGATTTCCCGCCGCCACCCGCTCCCGTCATCCGTTATCGCGGCGACCGCCGTCGCCGGGGCGGCGAACAGGACCGTCGTGGCGCAGACCGCCGCCTTGAAGGGGATGTACAGGGGCAGGGCGATGACGTTCAGGATCCCGGTCATCACCGTGTACTGCACCGGCTCCGGCGAAGCCGCGCCATAGCGCCCCGGCGGGGGTGCCGCGGCGCAGCTCGTCAGCGTCAGCCCGAGAAGCGTCCCGGCCAGGAGCCGTCGGAAGTGGGACCTCTCATTCGCGGCCATCGGCACTCCCTTCGCGGTGGACCTTCCGGTGCGGCGAGCGCCCCGTTCGTGGCGCAGGGTCCATCTTACCAAGCTCCGGCCGGTTTCCGGGCAGAGGCCCCGATCGGTGGCTCCCCGGGGGTCAGGGGCTGAGAGCGCGCGAAAGAATCGGATGCTCCGACTCCCCCCTCCCCCGCGGTGCCCGCCGGAGGGACGGGACGTCGCGAGGGCCGTAGGCCCGAGCCGTCCCGGCGATCCGGTCAATCGGGAGGGGGGCTGGGGGGGTGGGCGGGAGGTCCCGAACTGAGCGCCGGCGGGTCAGCCGCGGTCCCACACGGCGGCCGCGACGTCCTGTAACAGCGCGATCTTGCGCTGAACGTCGTCCTCGGTCAGGACCTGGCCGCCGCCCCCGGCGCTCGAGAAGCCGCACTGGGGACTGATGCCCAGCCGCTCGATCGGGACGAGCCGGGCCGCCTCGTCGAGGCGCCGCCGGAGCTCGTCCTTCGATTCGAGCGCGGGTGTCTTCGTGCTCACCAAGCCCAGCACCACCACCTTGCGGTCCGGCACCAGCCGGAGGGGCGTGAAGTCGCCGGCGCGAGGCGTGTCGTACTCGAGGAAGTACGCGTCGGCGTTCACCTCGTTGAAGAGCCGGTCGGCGATCGGCTCGTAGCCGCCCTCGGCCATCCACATGCCCTTCAGGTTGCCCCGGCACAGGTGGATGCCGACACCCATGGACGCGGGTCGGCCCGCGATCGCGTCGTTGATCAGTCGGACGTACCGCGCGGTGAGTCCGTCGGGATCCTCCCCGCGGCCGCTCACCTCTTCGCGCGCGCGCACGTCACAGTTGCAGGGCAGCGCGGTGTCGTCGAGCTGCACGAAGCGGCCGCCCTCGGCGGCGAGCTCGGCGATCTCCTCCCGGTAGATTCGCGCGAGATCGTCGAAGTACTCCTCGATGTCCGGGTACACGACCGGGTCGACCGCCTTCGGGCCCAGGAAGTAGTGCATCACCGTGGGCGACGCGATCGTCACCTTGGGGACGCCCCGCCGGACGACCGTCTTCAGGAAGCGCAGGTCGTCGGCGACGATCGGCCGCGCGCGGCGGAGCTTCGCGCGAGCGTACGGCGAGGCCGGCAGCCCGGCCGACACGGATTCGGAGCGGAACCCGAGCGAGCGCAGGGCGCCGTCCTCGCGCATCCCGAAGCCGGACACCGCGTCGAGGAAGCCGGCCGACCAGCCGCGCCGGCGGAACTCGCCGTCCGTGATCGATCCGAGGCCCAGCGACTCCTGGAGCCGGACGACGTCGCTGATCGCGCGGTCCTGCACGCGGCGGTACTCGTCCGGGCCGATCTCGCCGGCCTTCGCCTGGCGGGCGGCGTCGAGCAGGTGGCCGGGCCGCAGGAAGCTGCCGATGTGCTCGACGCGGAACGGGGGATTCGTCCGGCCCGCGGGTGGACCGGATCCGGCATCTTCCACCATAGGTGTCCTCCGGGGGGGGGCCGCGCCGGCGGGCCGGCCCTACCCGATGTACCCCCGGGCGACCAGGTGCTCGGCCACGAGGACGGCGCCAGCGGCGGCGCCCATCCGCGTGTTGTGGCTGACGAGGAGGTACTTCACGCCGTTCGGCAGCACCCGGTCCTCGCGGACGCGCCCGACGGTGGTGGTCAGGCCGTTCCCGTTGTCCCGGTCGAGGCGCGGCTGCGGGCGGAAGGGGTCGTCGTGGACCTTGATCCACTCCGGCGGCGCCGAGGGGAGCGCGAGCTCGCGGGCCTCGTTGCGGACACCACGGAAGGCGTGCTTGACGTCCTCGAGCGACGCCGGGCGGCCGAGCGACGCGGAGACCGACTCGGTGTGCCCTTCCATCACGTTGGCGCGCGTGCAGGTGGCGCTGATCGGGGCCCGGTAGGGCTGGATCGCGCCGCCGAAGAGGGCCCCGAAGATCTTGTGGAGCTCCGTCTCGACCTTCTCCTCCTCCTTCGGGATGAAGGGGATGATGTTGTCGAGGATGTCCAGGCCGATGACGCCCGGCGAGCGACCCGCGCCGGAGAGGCCTTGCATGGTCGTCACGATGGCCGACGTGAGGCCGAAGCTGTCGGCGAGTGGCTTGAGCGTGATGACGAGGCCGGCCACCGTGCAGTTCGGGATCGGCGCCACGAAGCCGCTCCAGCCCCGGTTCCTCTGCTGCTGATGTAGCAGCTCGGCGTGGTCCATGTTCACGTTGGGGACGAGGAGCGGCACGTCCGCCTCGTAGCGGAACGCGGAGGCGGTGCTGACGACGGGGGTCGTCTTCGCGAACCGGGCCTCCTGGACCCGGGCGACCTCCGACTCGGTGGCCGAGAAGACGACGTCGAGCCCCTGCGGGTCGAACACATCACCGTTCTCGACGGGAATGGAGAGGACGTCGGCGGCCGGCTCCTCCCGGCACCACCAGCGGCGAGCCCCGGTCGTGGCGTCGAGGAGGGCCTGCCCGAAGGGTTTGCCCGCCGACCGCTCCGAGGCGGCCAGGCGCTCGATCGTGAACCAGGGGTGGCTCTGCAGCGCGACCACGAACTGCTGGCCGGCGATGCCAGTGGCGCCGACGATCCCGACGGTATGTTTCCGGCTCATGAGTCACCTCGAACGGGGTCAGGGGAACGGAACAGGATCGCGGGCGGAGCGCCCGCCCGGGGGTGTGGATTACCGCTTTCGACGTTCCCGTGGCATGCGTCAACCTATCTTACGGATCACCGCCGGCGAGTCAAGAATGAACGAAGGGGGCCGATCGGGATCGCCCAGCGCTTGGTGGCGGGGCCGGTCGCTGCTACCATGCCGGTGCCGATCCTGGAAGCTCCTCGGCGATGGCGCGCCGCGTGCCGGCGCAAGGGGGGAGGCCTCGGCCCTGACGGATCTGCCGGCGCCCGACAACGCCCGCCTGGCCCCGGCGCCGGGCGCCCGGATCGCCGTGGTCGGCGCCTGCGGGGGCACGGGGCGGCCCCTGGTCCGGGCGTGCCTGACGAACGAGCTGCGCGTCGCCGCGCTGGACCTCCCGGCCTCGCATGACCGCCATCCGGCGCCGCCCGGGGTGCTGCCCCTTCGCCTCGACGCCACCCGCGAAGCCGACGTTACCCGCGCCTTCGCCACCCTGGAGGCGAACTGGGGCGGGCTCGACGGCCTCGTCTTCCTCGTTGGCTACACGATCGTGCCACCCCGGTCGCTCGACGAGGTCACGGCCTCGCAGTTCGACGATATCATCGCTGGCAACCTCCGGTCCGCGTTCCTGGTCACCCGGGCCGCGCTCCCCTTGCTGCGCGGGGCGGGCGGCGGGGCCATCGTCACCATCGCCTCCGGCCTCGCCGTCACCGGCTTCCAGGGCTACGGCCCGTACGCGGCCGCGAAGGCCGGGCTGGTGGCCTTGACGAAGGTCCTCGCGCTGGAGAACGCGCCGGCCATCCGGGCCAACGTGGTGGCGCCCGGCGCGATGCCGACGGCCTTTCTCGCCGGCGGCACCGGCCGGGGCGGCGACGACGCCCCGGCCACCGGTGTCGACCCGGCCCGCTACATCCCGACGATCCCGCTCGGCCGGATGGCGGTGCCCGACGACGTGGTGGGCGCCATCCTGTTCCTGATGAGCGGCGCCGCCCGTTTCATCACGGGCCAGACGCTCCACGTCAACGGCGGTCGGGTCATGCCCTGAGTGCTGCACGACCGCTCGGCCTGACGCGGGTCGGGCCGCGCGGCCTGGAGGCGCTGCTACCGGGAGGCGGCGGAGATTCCCGCCCGGGCCGCTTCCGGTACATCCCACAGATACCCCCGGGGGTTGACCGGCTGCCCTCTGACGGTGATCTCGTAGTGGAGGTGCGGCCCCGAGGTTCGTCCCGTGTTCCCGCTCAGCGCGATCTGCTGGCCACGCTCGACCTTCTGGCCCTGGAGGACCTGGATCTTCTGGAGGTGCCCGTAGAGCGTCCTGATCTCGCTCCCGTGATCGAGCACCAGCGTGGTTCCGTAGTCGGGCATGACCCCGGTGAAGACCACGACCCCCGGGGCCGGCGCCTTGACCGTGGTACCGATGTCGGCGGCGATGTCGAGCCCGCTGTGGTGCTCCAGGGCGCCGGTCCACGGGGAGACCCGCCGTCCGAACTCGGAGTTGACGACCCCCCGGATCGGCCATCGCGACGGCAGCGCGGCCAGCGCCTTGCCCGCGCGCGACATGAGTCGCTCCAGCGCCCGCAGCTTCTGGCCCTCGTCGCCCACGACGGCGGCGAGCTGCTCGAGCTGGGCGGTCAGGGCGGAGGCACCGGCCCCGGCTTCGGCGACCGGCTGGCCGACGCCGCCCACGCCACTCCGCTCCGGGATGCTGTGGGTTTCCGGGCCGAGCGGCTCCCAGATCCGGGCGTGGAGCGCCCGCCACGTCGCCATCTCCGTCTGGATCTCCGCGAGCCGCTGGCGGGTGGCGTCCAGGAGCGGGTGGTGCTCGCCACGGAGTGCGGTCAGGCTCTCGCGCTGACGGGTGAGCACGAGGTAGTCGGTCAGAATGGCGGCCGAGCCCAGCACGGTGGCAGCCAGCAGCGCCAGGGCGGCCCACGCAAGGGGGCGCGGGAAATAGAAGCGGAGGACGCGCCTCCCGTCGCCGGAGACGATCAGGAGGTTGAACCGGCCGGGCTGACTCAGCACGCCCTCATCGCTTCAGCGAGACCACGGCGGCGGGCGTCTCCCGGACGGGTGGCGCCTCGGCCGGTCGCTCCTGGGTCATCCGGCAGTGGCCCTCGAGGAGCACGCCTTCCTCGATCACCACGACCGGCGCCTCCACGTCCGCGAAGACCCGCGCGCTCTTCCGCATCTCCACCCGCTCGGTGGCCAGGAGGCCTTCCACCAATTCTCCGCTGATGACCACCGCGCCGGCACGGATCGTCGCGTTGATGACGGCCTTCTCGCCGATGATCAGCGTGTCGGTCGAGATGATCTCTCCCTTGAACTTGCCGTTCAGCAGCACGACGCCGCTGAAGGTGTACCGGCCCTCGATCTCCGAGCCTTCGTCGAGGAACGCGGTGAGGCCTTTGGTCCTGGCCGGAAGTTTCGAGCTCCGGTTCCACAGCAGCATGGGCGGGTGCCGTCGAGGCCGGCTCCGACCGGCCTACACGCGCTTGTCGTCAACGAGGTAGACCTGGCGGCCGGGTTTCTCGGCGCGGCCGGGCTCGTCGTCGAGCTCGATCTTGGCGTGGTCGCCGAGGACGGTGAGGCGGTTCAGGCTGGCACCGGCCTGGCCGTTGTCCTGTGCCCGGGGGACAGCGGCAGCCGGTTGGTCCGGGGGCTTCCGTCCAAGCATGGGAACCCTCCCTGTCTAGCGCAGCCCGGGTACCCCTCCCCCGAGGTCGGCTCGGCGGGACCCAACGGTTACCACCGTTCCCCCTTGGGTGTCAACCGGCCTCCGGACGCGCCCGGGCGTTCGTCGGCGGGGGTCCCGGAGCCGCCTCCGGCCCGCCACCGGCCGTGTGCTACCATCCTGGACACGGCCATCTCGCCGACTTTGCAGGCCAAGTTGAGTAGCGACTACTGGACGCTGACCGTCACCCTCGACTCCGAGGCCGCCGATGCGGTCGCCAACTTCCTCTGGGAGGTCGGGGCCACCGGGGTCGTCGAGGAAGGCGCCGACCCCCCGGTGGCGCTGCGCGCCTTCTTTCCCCCCGGGACCGAGCCGACCGAAACGCGCCGGCATCTCGAGGGCTACCTCGGGGAGCTGCGGGTCCTCGACATCCCAATCGGGCCGGGAACCGTGGAGATCAGCCGCGTCCCCGAGGAGGCCTGGGCTGACGCCTGGCGGGCCCACTTCCGACCCCTGCGGATCGGCCGGCGCCTCCTGGTCGTCCCGCCCTGGGAGCGGCCCGCGGCGGGGCCCGGCGACGGCTCGCCCACCCTGATCCTGATCGAGCCCGGCCGTGCCTTCGGGACGGGCAGCCACGGGAGTACCCGAGCGTGCCTGGAGCTCCTGGAGCGGACCCTCGAGCGCGAGCGCGTCGAGCAGGCCCTCGACGTCGGGACCGGCTCGGGCATCCTCGCCATCGCCGCCGCTCGGCTGGGCGTCGCCTCGGTGGCGGCCCTCGACCTCGACCCGGACGCGGTCGCCGCGGCCGCCGCCAACGCGGCCCGGAACGGGGTCGCCGGGCGCGTGCGGGTGGAGCTGGGGGGGCCCGAAGCCTGGGCCGGCTCGGCGCCGCTCGTCCTCGCCAACCTCCTGGCCTCCGCGCTGGTCGCCCTCGCGCCGGCCCTGGCGCGCTGCACGACCGCCCCGGGGCGTCTCATCGCCGGCGGACTCCTCGTTCACGAGGTCCCGGCCGTCACCGCGTCGTTCGTACCCGAGGGCTTCGGGCTCGCCGAGGTCGTGGAGAGCGAGGGGTGGGCGGCGCTGCTCCTGACTCGGTGACCGTCCTTCCCCGGATGCGGCGGTTCGTCATCCTTCCAGACGCGATCGAGGCGGATCGGGTCCGCTTCGATGCCGACGAGACGCATCACCTCGCCCGGGTGCTGCGCCTCCGGCCGGGCGCCCTGGTCGAGGTGGCCGACGGCGGGGGCCGGATCTTCACGGTGCGGATCGAGGCCCTCGACGCTCGAGCGGCGTGGGGCACGATCCTCGAGCGGTCGGGCGAGGGCGCCCCGGCCCGGGAGTCGCCGTGCGCGATCACCCTGGCCCAGGCCATCCTCAAGGGTGAGCGGATGAGCTGGCTGGTCCAGAAGGCCACGGAGCTGGGCGTCGCCCGCATCGTGCCGCTCGACACCGCCCGCGTGGTGGCGCGCGCCCCGGCCGGCCGCGTGACCGCCCGCCAGCAACGCTGGGAGCGCGTCGCCCGGGAGGCGGTCAAGCAGTGCGGCCGGACCGTGGTCCCGAGCGTGGAGGTCCCGCGCTCGCTGGCGGCCATGCTGGCCGAGACGGCCACCCACGACGCGACGTGGCTTTGCTGGGAAGGCGGGGGCGTGGCGGTCGGGGAGGCGGCACGGGATGCCGGGCGCCCGTGCCGGCTGCTGCTGCTGGTCGGGCCGGAGGGCGGCTTCACGGCCGAGGAGGTCGCGCAGGCGGAGCGGGCGGGGGCGCGCGCGGTCGGGCTCGGGCCGCGCATCCTGCGGGCCGAGTCGGCGGGACTCGTCGCGATCGCCCTGTGCCAGCACCTCTTCGGCGACCTCGGACCCTGAGACGACCTGTGCCGACTCTCTCGCTCCGCCGACCTCGTACCGCGTTGGAACTGCGGGGCGCCCCCCCTCCCCCCGGCGGGTGGGGAGGGGTCGGGGGTGGGGGTGGATCCAAATGACCGAACAGGGCTGGGAGCACTTCGAGGTCGAGGCCGACGTCGGCGTCCACGCCTGGGGCCCGACCCTCGATGCCTGCTTCCGGCAGTGCGCCCTCGGGGTCTTCACCCTCATCGTGCCCATCGAGGCAGTCGCCCCGGTCGAGACGCGGGAGGTCGGCGCCCAGGCCGAGACGGTGGAGGCCCTGCTGGTGAGCTGGATCAACGAGCTCCTCTACCTGCACGAGGTGGAGGGCTTTGCCGTGCACGACGTGGCCGAGCCCCGCATCGAGGGGACCCGGGCCCACGGAACCCTGACGGGGGAGCCCATGGACCTCGCCCGCCACCCGCTGGGCATCCAGGTCAAGGCGGCGACGTTTCATCAGCTGGCTCTCGACCGGCGGCCGGACCACGTGGACGCCCGGCTCGTCCTGGACATCTGAAGGCGTGTGAAGCAGGGGGTTCCTCCGACTCCTCGCCTCCCCCCGGCGAAAGGCCGAAGGCCGTCCAGCGGTCGGGGAGGGGGGCTGAGGGGGCGGGCGGGGAGGCCTCAACCGTTGCATTATTGAAACACTTCGAGGGGTGGTGTCGTTTTGTCCGCGCAACGCGGTGTGTCAGACCCGGTGCCGCCACCGGGCCGTTCCCTGGAGAAATTCGCGGATTGTGAGCCGATTCATCGAGTCTGCCTACCCGGGGTTACCGTGGCACCAGTCTTGCTCGGCTTACCCCCTGGGTCCAGGGAGGGTCCCTGTCTATGGAGTTGCAGCACACCATTCGGAAGGCCGTTGTCTGCCGGGGCGTGGGGCTCCATACGGGCATTCCGGTGGCAATGACACTGTCGCCCGCGCCGCCGGATCACGGCATCGTCTTCCGCATCCTTCCGGCGGGTGTCGATGTCCCGGTGCGGCCGGGGTCACTGCTGAACGGCCACTACGCGACGACGATCGGGATTGGCGGAACCAACGGCGTCTCCGGCGTGGTTCAGATCCAGACCGTGGAGCACCTCCTGGCCGCGCTGCGCGCGCTGGGCATCGACAACGCGCTGGTGGAGATGGACGCGGCCGAGGTGCCGGCCATGGACGGCAGCGCCGCGCCGTTCGTCTCCCTCCTCTACGCCGCCGGCCGCGAGGGCCAGCCGGCCGCTCGGCGGCCGCTGTGGGTCACGGACACGATCCGGGTGGGCGACGAAGGCCGCTGGATTCAGATCTCCCCGGCGCCGGAGTTCCGAATCAGCTACACGCTCGACGTGGATCACCCGATGGTCGGGGTGCAGGTGGTCTCCATTGCCCCGACCGAGGAGCGCTTCGTGGAGGAGGTCGCCTCCGCCCGGACGTACGGCTTCCTCAAGGACGTGGATCTGCTGCGCCAGCAGGGGCTGGCGCTGGGAGGCTCACCCGACAACGCGGTCATCCTGGGCGAGGAGCGCGTGCTCAACGGTGCCCTCCGCTTCCGTGACGAATTCGTGCGGCACAAGATCCTCGACGTGATCGGCGATCTGACCCTGGTCGGGCGCCCGGTCGTCGGGCACGTGGTCGCCCGCAACGCCGGGCACGCGCTGAACCACCTCCTGGTGCGCGAGATTGCCCACCGTGCCCGGCGCCCGCACGATGGGGTGGTCCGGGCCGTCTCGCACGCCGTCACCCGCTCGGAAGGGGAAGCGCGCCAGGCCTCCGGCGTGGCCGCGACCTAGCTCCCGTCCCTTCGCCGACTCCGGCGCGGCGTTGGAGTTTGCCCTTTCACCGTCGCGAATCGCAACGCTATAATGCTGGTCTATGCTCAGCCCGCGCTCGACGCCGAGAGCGCTGGCGGCCTCGTTGGTGCTTGTGCTCCTGCTCGCCGAGCTCGTGTGGGCCGGGCCCCTGCGGATCTCGAACCTGGTCGTCACGAACTCGGAGAGGACGATACTGGTCAACCTGGTGCTCCTGGGCTCGCTGCCCGAAGGCATCGTGGAGGGCCTGGGGACGGGCATCCCGGCGACGGTCCGCTATCAGGTCGAGTTGTGGCAGTACAACTCCTGGTGGTTCAACCGTCGCATCGCGGCGAAGATCTTGGAGCGGCAGGTAGTCTACGACGTGCTCACCAAGGAGTACCGGGTCTCGGCGGTGCAGGGAGAGGAGCGGGATCCCTACGTGACCCGTGACATCTGGGAGGCCGAGCGGGTCATCTCCGAGGTCCGGACCCTGCCGCTGGTTCCGATCGGGAGCCTCCGTGGCCAGGACCTCTATTACGTGCGGGCCCGGGCCGACCTGCGCTCGGGCGCCCCCGACTCGTCGTTCTCGAAGATCGTGCCGTTCTGGTCCTTCCGGGTCGAGACCGAGTGGGAGCAGTCGCCGTTGCTGACGATCAGCCGGGCGAGATAGCCGCAATGCCCATCGACGAACGCGAGAAGCGCAAGCGCAACCTCGTCGTCATCGCCGTCGTCCTGTTCCTCCTGGTCACGGCGACGGCGGTCGAGGTCGGCATCAAGGCCCCCGAGCTGCCGATCGCCTCCAACGTCGTCGTCATCGCCCTCTTCAACCTGAACCTCATCGTCTTCCTGCTGCTCCTGGTCCTGCTCTTCCGCAACCTGGTCAAGCTCTCCTTCGAGCGGCGGCACAAGATCCTCGGCTCCAAGTTCAAGACGAAGCTCGTCGTCGCCTTCCTCTCGCTGGCGCTGGCCCCCTCGATCCTGATCTTCCTGATCGCCTCCAACCTCATCAACACCTCGATCGAGGGCTGGTTCAAGCTCCAGGTGGAGCGACCGCTCGACCAGTCCATGCGGGTCGCCCAGACGTTCTACGAGCGGATGCAGGACGTCGCCCTCCGGCATGGCCAGCACATCGCCGCCGTCCTCGCGCGCGACCGCCTGCTGAGCGAGGAGAAGCGGGAGAAGCTGATCGAGTTCCTGCAGTACCAGCAGGAGCAGTACCGGCTGGCGGGGATCACGGTGTACTCGGCGGGCGGCCAGGAGGTGGTCCACGTCAAGGATCCGGTCCTCGCCCCCTCCATCACGACCGCGATCAACATGGAGCAGGTGCGCATGGCCCTGGCCGGGCGGGAGCTCTCCACCCGCCACGAGATCGCCAATGGCGATCTGATCCAGGGCATGATTCCCGTGGTCGTCTCGCCGCAGGACAACCGGGTGGTGGGCACGGTGGTGGTCGCCATCCACGTGCCCCAGCGCCTGGAGTCCCAGGTGCGGGGCATCTCCCAGGCGTTCCAGGAGTACAAGCAGCTCAAGCTCCTCAAGCAGCCGATCAAGGGCATCTACATCCTCCTCTTCCTCCTCATGACCCTGATCATCGTCTTCTCGGTCACCTGGTTCGGCCTCTACCTGGCCAAGGGCATCACGGTGCCGATCCAGCGGCTGGCCGAGGGAACCCGCGAGGTCGCCGCTGGCAACCTCGACTACCGGGTCACCGTGGAGGCCGACGACGAGGTCGGCATCCTGGTCACGTCGTTCAACAAGATGACCGAGGACCTGGCTTCGTCGAAGACCCAGCTCGAGCACGCCTACACCGGACTCCAGGCCAAGCACGCCGAGCTGATCGAGCGCCGCCGTTACACGGAGACGATCCTGGAAGCGGTGGCGACCGGCGTCGTCTCCGCCGACGCCGCCGGGCTCGTCACCACGGTCAACCGGGCGGCGGCCCAGATGCTCGGGCTCGATTCGCCGGCGGCCGTCGGCCGCCACTACGCCGAGGTCCTGGCCGGGGAGCCGTACCGGGACCTGGTCGTGCTGATGCAGCGGATGGACCGGCTGCGCGACGGGACCCTGGAGCGGCAGATCACCGTCGCCCGGGACGGCGGCCGGCTCACGCTCCTGACGAGCCTGACCGCGCTCCAGGGGCCGGAGCAGGAGTACCTGGGGAGCGTGCTGGTCTTCGACGACCTCACCGCGCTCCTCTCGGCCCAGCGGCTGGCGGCCTGGCGGGAGGTGGCGCAGCGGATCGCCCACGAGATCAAGAACCCGCTGACGCCGATCCAGCTCTCCGCCCAGCGCCTGCGCCGCCGTCTGGCCGGGCGCCTGGCCGACGACGGCGGCGTGTTGGAAGAGTGCACCGGCACCATCATCGGCGAGGTCGAGGGGCTCCGGCGGCTCGTGGACGAGTTCTCGCGCTTCGCGCGCATGCCGAGCCTGGCCCCCAAGCCCACCGACCTCCACCGGCTCCTGGACGGAGCGGTCGCCCTCTACGGCGAGACGCACCCGGAGGTGACCCTCCGCACGGCATTCGCGCCGGACCTCCCGGTGCTGGAGGCGGACGGGGATCAGCTCAAGCGGGCCCTCCTGAACCTCCTCGACAACGCCGTGGAGGCCGGCGCCACCCACGTCCACCTCGGCACCCGCTGGGACCGCGGCGCCGGGCGGGTCGAGATCGTCGTGGCCGACGACGGGCCGGGGATCGCGCCCGAGGTGCGCGACAAGCTCTTCCTGCCCTACTTCTCGACGAAGACCGCCGGGATGGGCCTGGGGCTCCCCATCGTGCACCAGATCGTGACCGACCACGGCGGCCACATCCGTGTCGAGGACAACCGGCCGAAGGGCAGCCGGTTCGTGATCGACCTCCCGGTGATCCGGCCGGGGAACGGGGCCGGCGAGCCGGCCGGACCCCGCGCGCCCTTGACGGCCGAGGTCACTCCCACGCCGCGCCCGGCGACGCCGGCCTAGCCGGCGGCGAGGTCAGCGATGGCCGCCGAGCGCATCCTCATCGTCGACGACGAGAAGTCGATCCGGACCACACTCGCCGCCATCCTGAACGACGAGGGCTACCGCCCGATCGCCGCCGGCAGCGGGCCGGAGGCGCTGGCCCGGATCGGTGAGGAGGTGCCCGACCTCGTCATCCTCGACATCTGGCTCCCCGACGTGGACGGCATCGACACCCTCGCCGAGATGAAGCGGCAGTGGCCCGAGCTGCCCGTCATCATGGTCTCCGGCCACGGCACTATCGAGACCGCGGTCAAGGCCACCAAGCTCGGCGCCTACGACTTCATCGAGAAGCCGCTCTCGCTCGAGAAGACGCTCCTGGTCATCGACCGGGCGCTCGAGCACGCGCGGCTCGAGCGGGAGAACCGCCTCCTCCGCGAGCGGATCGAGCGGGCCCACGAGATCATCGGCACCAGCCCGGCGATCATGGAGCTGCGCCGGCAGATCTCGACCGCGGCCCCGACCAACGGCCGCGTCCTGATCTTCGGCGAGAACGGCGCCGGCAAGGAGCTGGTGGCACGGGCGGTGCACGCGCTCTCGGCCCGACGGGAGGGGCCGTTCGTCGAGGTCAACTGCGCGGCCATCCCGGACGAGCTGATCGAGTCGGAGCTGTTCGGCCACGAGAAGGGCGCCTTCACCGGCGCCATCGCCCGCCGCCGCGGGAAGTTCGAGCTGGCCGACGGCGGCACCCTCTTCCTCGACGAGATCGGCGACATGTCGCTCCGCACCCAGGCCAAGGTGCTCCGCGCCCTCGAGGAGCAGACGGTGGAGCGGATCGGCGGGCACGAGCCGGTCCGGGTCGACGTCCGCGTGCTGGCCGCCTCCAACAAGGCGCTCCAGGAGCTGATCGCCCAGGGGCGCTTCCGGGACGATCTCTTCTACCGCCTCAACGTGATCCCGATCGAGGTCCCGCCCCTCCGCCGCCGCAAGGAGGACATCCCGCTCCTGGTCGAGTACTTCTTCAAGGCCTTCTCCGCCGAGTACGGCAAGCGTCCGAAGAGCCTCTCGGGCGACGCCATGGTCTTCTTCATGGCCTACGACTGGCCGGGCAACGTGCGGGAGTTGCGGAACATGGTCGAGCGGCTCGTCATCATGACAGCCGCCGACACGATCACGCCCGAGGACCTGCCGTCCCCGCTCCGGGTCGGCGAGCTGGTCGGCGTGGGTGACGGCAGCCCCCAGAGCCTCCGCGAGGCCCGGGAGGCGTTCGAGCGCGCGTTCATCCTGGCCGAGCTGCGCTCCAACGGCTGGAACCTCACGCGGACCGCCAAGCAGCTCGGCATCGGCCGCGTGAACCTCTGGCGAAAGCTGAAGGCCTACGGCGTGACGCCGCCCCGCAAGGGGGAGGAGCCTGGCCCGCCCTGATGCGTGAGACGGTGTGGCCGGCGGCGCTCGGTCGCCGAGGGGTCGTCGCCTCGCCTCATCCGCTCGCCACGATGGCCGGGCTCCAGGCGATGCTGCGCGGCGGCACCGCGGTCGACGCCGCGGTGGCGGCCGGGGCGACGATCGCCGTCGTCTATCCCCACATGACGGGGCTCGGCGGCGACAGCTTCTGGCTCAGCTGGGACGCGCGCCGCCGCCGCTTGCGGGGGCTCGCCGCCTGTGGGGCGGCGGCCGCGCTCGCCACGCCCGAGCTCTACCGGGCCCACGGCCTGGAGGCGATCCCCACCCGCGGGCCGCTCGCCGCGATCACGGTCCCGGGCGCGGTGGACGGCCTGTGGGAGGCGCACGCCTGGAGCCGCGCCGAGCTGGGCTCGCCGCTGGGGTGGGGCGACCTGCTCGGGGACGCCATCCGCCACGCGGCCGAGGGCATCGCCGTCTCGCCGTGCCAGGCCCGTGTGACGGCGCGCGCCGCGGATTTGCTGGCCCGCTCGATGGAGCCGCCGTTCCGCGCGCTCGGGCAGACGTACCTCGTGGACGGGGCGGCCCCCGCCCCCGGCGCCCGCCTCGTCCAGCCGGATCTGGCCCGCACGCTCGAGCGCCTCGCCCGGGACGGCGGGCGCGCGTTCTACGAGGGCGAGCTGGCCGGCGCGCTCGGCCGGGCCTGCGAGGCGGCCGGGAGCCCGCTCCGCGCCGCCGACCTGGCGGCGCACCGATCGCGCTGGGTGACCCCGCTCACCGTGCCGTATCGCGGGGGCGTCGCCGCCTCGCTGCCGCCGCCGTGCCAGGGGATGGCCCTGCTGGCGATCCTCGGCATGCTGGACGCCGCCGACGTGGTCGGCTGCGGGTCGGACTCCGCCGACTACGTGCACCTCGTCGTCGAGGCCACCAAGCTCGCGTTCGGCGACCGCGACCGCTGGCTCGCCGATCCCGAGGTGGTGGACGTCCCGGTGGCGCGCCTGCTCGATCCCGGCTACCTCCACGCGCGGGTCAAGCAGATCCGCGTCGACGCGGCCGCGCCGGCGCCGGTCCCATCGGGGCTCGGCGACACGATCGCCTGCGTCGCGGCCGACGGGGCCGGCAACGCGGTCTCGCTGATCCAGAGCCTCTACCACGAGTGGGGCTCGGGCGTGGTCGCCGGGGAGACCGGCGTGGTCCTCCAGAACCGCGGGTCGTTCTTCAGCCTCGACCCCGCGCATCCCAACGGGCTGGCGCCGGGCAAGCGGCCGTTCCACACGCTGACCCCGTTCATGTGGCTCGCCGGCGAGCGGCCGGCCCTGGTCGCGGGGACCATGGGCGGCGAGGGGCAGCCCCAGACGCTGGCCGCGGTCACGACCCGCGTCCTCGACTTCGGCCTCGACGTCCAGGCCGCGGTCGAGGCGCCGCGCTGGGTCTACGGTCGGACATGGGGGACGCCGACGCGGGCGCTCTCCCTCGAGGGCCGCTTCGACGCCCGCGTCGCTGACACGCTCCGGGACCGCGGCCACGACGTGCGGGTCCTCGACCCCTGGAGCGACACGATGGGGCACGCGCAGGCCATCGCCTGGGACGGCGCCCGTGGCCTGTGGGTCGGCGGCGGCGATCCCCGGGCCGATGGTCCCGCGCTCGGCGCCTGAGGGCGTGTGTGAAGCAATCGGTTCCTCCGGCCCCCTCCGGTGGGTGGGGGAGGGGGCCAAAGGCCGAAGGCCGTCGCCAAAGGCCGGAGGCCGTCCGAAGGATCGGGTGGGAGGGAGGTCCCGAACTGATGCGGACGCTCCAGGCGACGGTGGTCGGCGCCGAGGCGGCTCGGCGACTGGGCCGGGCCGCGGGGTCCGGTCGCGTCCACTCGACCTTCGCTCGGACCGTCAACGTGACGCTCGACGGGCTCGGGGATGCCGGCTGGGTGAGCCTCCACGGTCCGGGGCCGCTCCCGGCACCCTTCGGGATCGCGTGCGTGGGACCGCTCGTCGGGCCCGCTCTGCCCGGAGCGCCGGTGCGGGTCGAGCCCGAGGGGCTGGTGGTGGACGGCGTTCTCCGCTGCCGGCTCGACGGCGCCGGCGTCTGCGACACCGGGCTGCCGGCGGCGGCGCCGCGTCCCGCGATTGCGGTCGGCCCGGGCGCGGCCGGCGACCGGGGCCTCGCGGCGGTGGCGACGGCGATCCTGGCCGGCGCGCCGCCCCCCACCGATCCGCTCGGTCGGCTCGCCGCTCCGGCCCTCGCCGCGCTCCACGCCGGCACCGCGCGCGGCGATGCGGCGGGCTCCCTGGCCGCTGCGACCGCGCTGCTCGGGCTCGGCCCCGGGCTGACGCCGTCGGGCGACGACTGCCTCGTGGGCTGGCTGGCCGGATTGTGGGTGGGCGGCGCGCAGGGCCGAGCGCTGCTGGCCGCGACCGCGCCGGCCCTGCTCGCCGCGGCGCGCGAGCGGACCGGCGACCTGGGCCGGGCGTTCCTCGTGGCCGCCGCCGCCGGCCAGGTGGCGGAGCCCGTCCGTGACTTCGTGGTGACTCCGAGCCCGTCGCGCCTGGCGGGGCTCCTGGCCCTCGGCGCCACGTCGGGCGGCGATCTCCTCGCCGGCTACTGCCTCACACGCGCAGCGCTCGCTCGGGGGGTCCGGAACGAGTCCGGCTTCCGGTTCCCCCCTCCCCCCGGTGGGTGGGGGAGGGGGGTTAGGGGGGTGGGCGGGAGGTGATCGTAATCCGGGCCGTCGTGCGCCCATCCTTCTACCAGGACTCGGTCGCGCTCCTGCGTGTCGCCCAGGAGCTGCGCGGCCTCCCCGGCGTCCGGGAGGCGGCGGCGCTCATGGGGACCCCGGCCAATCACGCGCTGCTCGAAGCGGCCGGCCTCGGGACGCCCGACACGAAGCCCGCCGGTCCCGGCGACCTGATCCTGGCGATCCAGGCGGAGAGCGATGCCGCGGCCGAGGCCGCTCTCGCCGCCGCGGATCGGCGCTTCGCGGCGCGGCGGCGGACGCTGGAGGCGGCCGTCCGCGTGCTGCCCCGCACGCTGGACTCGGCGTTGCGGCACCTCCCGGACGCGAGCCTCGCCGCCATCTCGGTGCCGGGCGCCTACGCCACCGCCGAGGCCCGCCGCGCGCTGAAGCAGGGGCTCCATGTCTTCCTCTTCAGCGACAACGTGCCGCTCGTCGACGAGGTCGCGCTCAAGCGCCTGGCGGTCGAGCGACGGCTCCTCTGCATGGGGCCCGACTGCGGGACGGCCTACCTGGGCGGCGTCGGCCTTGGCTTCGCCAACGTGGTGCCCCGCGGCCGAATCGGCTGCGTGGCGGCTTCGGGGACCGGGCTCCAGGCGGTGGCGTGCCACCTGGCCGCGCTCGGCGAGGGGCTCTCTCACGGCATCGGGGTCGGCGGGCGCGACCTCACGGCCGAGGTGGGCGGGCTCATGACGACCTTCGCCCTCGAGGCGCTCGCCCGCGACCCGGCGACGGCGCTGGTCGTGCTGATCTCCAAGCCGCCGGCCTCCGCGGTGCTGCCGGCCATCGAGGCCGTGCTCGCGGGGCTCGGCAAGCCGGCGGTGGTCTGTGCCCTGGGCGCCCCGCCGCGGGAGGCCAAGTCCGTCCGCTGGGTGGCGACGCTGGAGGACGCGGCGGAGGCGGCCGTCGCCACGCTGCGAGGAGGCGCCTGGTTGCCGCGATCGTTCAGTGATCCGGCTGGGGTGCAGGCCCGGGTGGCCGGCGTCTCCGTCCGCGGCCCGGGGCTCCTCGGCCTCTACACCGGCGGCACGCTGGCCCACGAAGCGGCCCTCCTGCTCGAGCCGTTCCTCGAGCGGGGCGCCTGGCGCATCGTTCGACCTCGGCGCCGACGAGTTCACGGTCGGGCGCCCCCATCCGATGCTCGATCCCGAGGCGCGGGCCGCGCGCGTCCGTGAGGCCAGTGGCGATCTGGCCCTCGGCGTGCTCCTGGTGGACCTGGTCCTCGGTCGCGCTGCCCATCCCGACCCGGCCGGCCCCCTGGCCGCCGCGATCCGCGACGCCCGCACCGCGGCCGCCGCCGGGCGCGGGCTGACCGTCGTCGGCTCGGTCGTCGGGACCGAGGGCGATCCCCAGGGGCTCCGCGGCCAGGTCGCCGTGCTCGAGGCCGCCGGCTGCATCGTGTTGCCGTCGAACGCCCAGGCCGCGCGCTTCGCCACACTCTGTCTCAGGCCCGACCTCGCGCCGTCACTGCTGGGGGCGCTGGCAATCCCGCGGCCGGAGGGCCCGCGCCGCGACGAGGTGATCCGGTGACCCGCCGGGCGCTCCTCCGCGCGATCGCGCTGGCGTGGCTCGGAATCCCCCGGCCGGTCGGCGCGCAGGCGCGGGGGAACGTGGCCCGGGTGGGGTTCCTCTCGGACGGCGTCGGGCGAAGCGCCGAAGAGGGGCTCCGGCAGGGCCTCCGGGAGCTGGGGTACGTCGAGGGCCGAGACATCGTCATCGAGTATCGCGACGCGGAGGAGCGACCCGACCGGCTGCCGCAGCTCGTGAGCGAGCTGCTCCGACTCCCGGTGGACGTGATGCTGACCCTCGGCGGAGCGGCGACGCGGCTCGCCAAGGAGGCCACCGCGACCGTGCCCATCGTCGCCTCGTCCGGGGTGCTCGCCGAGCTGGTGACGAGCCTCACTCGCCCGGGCGGGAACGTGACCGGCATCACCCTGCCCCAGGGGCCCGCCGAGATGGGCAAGAAGTGGCTCGAGATCCTCAAGGCGGCGGCACCGGCGGTCTCGAACGTCGGAGTCCTCTACGCGCCGAGCCGAATGACGCCAGTCGACTGGGAGGCGTACACCGCGATCGCGGAGGCCCTGGACCTCCGCATCCGGCGATTCTCGGCGGGGCGCCCGGAGGAGCTCGATGGCGTATTCGGCGCGATGCGGCGAGCGGGCGTCGATGCGGTGGTCATGTGGCCGGGGGGCGTGACCGTCTCGCATCGCGCCCGCGCCGCCCAGCTCGCCCTCGCGCACGGGCTGCCGGCGATCCACGAGCAGCGCTCGTTCGTGACGGCCGGGGGACTCGTCGCGTACGGGGTCAACATCGTCGAGGTCGGTCGGCGCCTCGCCTACTACGTTGACCGGGTCCTCAAGGGTGCCCGGCCCGGGGACCTGCCCGTCGAGCAGCCGACCAAGTTCGACCTGGCCATCAACCTGAAGACCGCCAGGTCGCTCGGGGTGACCGTGCCGCCATCGCTGCTGCAACGGGCCGACGAGATCATCCAGTGACGGTGGACGATCTGCTGGCGGGGTCCCCGCGCGTGATCAACCTGGGACTCGAGGTCTTCGCCCTCGAGCTCCACGCCGCCGGCGTGCCGGTGGTCCACGTGGACTGGCGCCCGCCGGCGGGCGGCGATCTCCGATTGGCGGCGTTGCTCGCGCAGCTCGATGACGATTAGATCTGGAGGGACTCGATGACCCGTGCGCTCGGCTCCGTGACCGCTGTCCAGCCCACGGCTGATCGAGGAACCTGGTGAGCGTGGGAGCGGACGGGGACCTCCTGCCCAGCCCGCGCATTCTGCTGGGCCCCGGGCCGAGCATGGCGGATCCCCGGGTTCTGCGGGCGCTGGCGACGCCGCTGGTGGGCCAGTTCGATCCCGAGTTCACCGCCGTCATGAACGAGGTGATGGCAATGTCCCGCCTCGCCTTCCAGACGGAGAATGCCCGGACCTTCCCGGTCTCGGGGACGGGGCGAGCGGGGCTGGAGGCGGCGCTCGTCTCGCTGGTCGAGCCGGGGGACCGCGTGGTGGTCGCGGAGTGCGGCCGCTTCGGCCTCCTCTTCCAGGAGATCGCGGAGCGCTGCGGCGCCGAGGTCGTCCCGGTGCGGGCCGAGTGGGGCCGCGTCGTCGAGCCGGACGCCGTCGCCCGGGCGCTCGCCGGCGGCCGGACCAGGCTCGTGGCCGTCGTGCACGGGGAGACGTCGACGGGCGTGCTCCAGCCGCTCCCCGAGCTGGCCCGGCTGGCCCGGGCCCACGAGGCCCTCCTGGTCGTTGACGCGGTCGTCACGCTCGGCGGCGTGGAGGTGGCGACGGATGCCTGGGGGCTCGACGTGGTCGTGGCCGGCACCCAGAAGTGCCTGAGCTGCCCGTCGGGACTGGCGCCGCTCACGTACAACACCCGGGCAGAGTCGGTGCTCGCCCGCCGCGGCGGGAAGGTGCGCTCGAACTACCTGGACCTGGGCCAGCTCGCCGACTACTGGAGCCCGGGGCGTTTCAATCACCACACGGCGCCGACCGCCATGGTCTACGGGCTGCGCGAGGCGCTGCGGGCCGTGAAGGTCGAGGGCCCGGCGGCCCGCTTCGCGCGCCACCGGCTCCACGGCGACGCGCTGAGGGCCGGGATCGCCGCGCTCGGGCTCGATCTCTTCGGGTCGGAGCCGCCGGCGCATCGACTCCCGATGCTGACCCCGATCGTCGTGCCGTCGGGCGTGGACGAGCTGCGGGTCCGTCAGCGGCTGCTCCAGGACTTCGCGATCGAGATCGGCGCGGCGTTCGGACCGCTTCAGGGGAAGATCTGGCGGATCGGGACCATGGGCTACTCGGCCCGGCGGCCGAACGTCCTCCTGGCCCTGGTGGCGTTCGAGGCCGTGCTGCGCCAGGAGGGCTGGAAGGCCGCGCCGGGCGCCGGCGTCGAGGCCGCGCTCGCCCACTACCGGGTGGCCGGCGAGGCCGAGGTCGAAGTGGCGGAGAGCCTGGGGGCGGGCGGCATTGGCCGGTACTGAGAACTTCGGGGTCTCGGAAGACCCCCCGACCCCCCCTTCGAGGCCGCGGCCGGAGCCGCGGCTCGAGGCGGAACGCCAGCGGCCGTGTGGCGAGGCGGAGGGCGAGGAGCCGGCGGGCCGCGAGTCGCCGGGAGGATCGACGCGCTCCGAGCGTCCGGGCGTCAAGGCTGCGAACGCCGGGAGGACCGAGCCACGGTGAGCGTCAAGGCCGCGAACGCCGAAGCCCTCCGCCGCCTCGTCGAGGCCGACCCGGTGCTGGTGGACTGCGCGCCGGCCGGCGAGGTCCTCGGACTCGAGCCGCGCACCGTCCTCCACGCCGGCCCGCCCATCGGCTGGGCGGCCATGTGCCCGCCCCTCCAGGGCGCCATCGTCGGCGCGCTCCGCTACGAGGGCTGGGCCGACGGCGAGGAGAAGGCCCTCCGGCTCGCCGCCGGGGGTGAGGTCCGCTTCGAGCCGTGTCACCACCGGGGCGCGGTGGGACCGATGACCGGGCTCGTCACCCGCTCGATGCCGGTCTTCGTCGTGGAGAACCGGGCCTTCGGCAACCGCGGGTGCGCCACCATCAACGAGGGGCTCGGCCGGGTCCTCCGCTTCGGTGCCAGCGACGACGCCGTCCTCGCCCGGCTCGGCTGGCTGCGCGACGAGGCCGGCCCCCTCCTGGGCCGGGCGCTTCGCCGGGCCGGCGGCATCGCGCTCCGGCCGTTGATGGCCCAGGCCCTCCTCATGGGGGACGAGCTGCACCAGCGGAACGTCGCCGCGTCCTCCCTCTTCCTGCGCGCGCTCCTGCCGGCGCTCGTCCGCGAGGCGAGCGGCCCGGCGCTCGGGCGACTGGCCGACTTCGTGGCCGGGAACGACCAGTTCTTCCTGAACCTCGCCATGGCCGCGGCCAAGGCGGCCGCCGATCCCATCGTCGGCGTGCCCGGCGCCACCATCGTGAGCGCAATGGCGCGGAACGGCACCGAGTTCGGGATTCGCGTGGCCGGCTGCGGCGCCCGCTGGTTCACCGCCCCTGTCAACACGCCGGAGGGGCTCTTCTTCCCGGGCTTCGGCCCGGAGGACGCGAACCCGGACCTGGGCGATTCCGCGATCGTGGAGACCGTCGGGCTCGGCGGGATGGCGATGGCGGCCTCGCCGGCCGTCGTCCGGTTCGTCGGGGCCGGCGGGCTCGCCGATGCCCTCCGCGTCACCGAGGAGATGCGGGAGATCACGCTCGGCGAGCACCCCCACTGGCGGATCGCGACCCAGGACGACCGCGGCGCGCCCGTCGGGATCGACGTCCGGCGTGTGGTCGCGACGGGGATCACGCCGCTCATCAACACCGGCATCGCCGGGCGGCGGCCGGGGACGGGGCAGGTCGGTGCCGGGGTCGTCCGCGCCCCGCTCGGCTGCTTCACCGCCGCGCTGGCCGCCCTGGCTGGGGAGCCGGCCCGGCCGGAGCCATGAGGTCGGGGATGCCCGCGTCGCTTTCCGGGCGCGCCGGCGGCGGAGGTCTGATCCACCCCTCCCCCCGCCACAGGCCGAAGGCCGTCCGAACAGTGGGGAGGGGCCGGGGGTGGGGGGAGTTTCGATGAATCCCCCGCCCCGCGATCCCCGGCTCCTCGTGGTCGCCATCGGCGGCAACGCCCTCCGCGAGCCGGGCGGGGTGGCGAAGCCCGACGAGTGGTTCCGGGCGCTGGGGCGGAGCCTGCCACCGCTCGTCGAGCTGGTCGCGGCCGGGTACCGGCTCGTGCTGACCCACGGCAACGGGCCGCAGGTGGGCGACGAGCTGCTCCGGATGGAGCTGGCGCAGAAGATGGTGCCGCCGCTCTCGCTCGACCTCTGCGGGGCCGAGACCCAGGGCTCCCTCGGCTACGCCATCCAGCAGGTCTTCGGCAACCTCTGCCGGGCCCGGAAGCTCGAGGTCCCGGCGGCCACCGTCGTGACCCGCGTCGTCGTCGACGCGGCCGACCCGGCGTTCCAGCGCCCGACCAAGCCGATCGGCCCCTTCTACTCGGCGGCGAAGGCAAAGCAGCTCCACCGCCAGAAGGGCTGGACCCTGGTCGAGGACGCGGGGCGCGGCTACCGGCGCGTGGTGCCGTCGCCGCGCCCGCTGCGGGTCCTCGAGGCCGAGCTGGTGCGGCGGCTCTCGATGGCCGGGGCGGTGCCGATCGCGTGCGGGGGCGGCGGGGTGCCGGTGGTCGACACCGAGGCCGGCTACCGGGGCGTGGAGGCGGTCATCGAAAAGGACCTGGCCACCGAGACGCTCGCCACCGGCCTCGCCGCCGAGCGGCTGCTGATCCTGACCGGGGTCCCCCGGGTCGCGGTGAACTTCGGCTCGCCGCAGGAGCTCGCCGTCGAGCGGCTCACGGTGGCCGAGGCCCGCCAGCTCCTGGCCGCCGGCGAGTTCCCGCCGGGCTCGATGGGTCCCAAGGTCGAGGCGGGAGTGCGGTTCGTGGAGGCCGGCGGGCGCGAGGCCATCATCACCTCGCTCGACCGCGTCCGGGCCGCCATCGACGGCGACGCCGGCACCCGCGTCGTCGCCGCCTGAATGCGCCAAAGAATCGCGATTCTCGCCCCCTTTTCCCGGCGGGTGGGGGACGGCAGGGTCCGGCTTGGGAGCGAGGGCCCGCTCGCCGTCGATCGGGCCGGCCGCGCTCCAGTGCGTCGAGCGCGCGGCACGGGGCGTCGTGGGGGACGGCAGGGTGCGGCCTGTGGAGGCCGGGGGCCGCGAGGCCATCATCACCTCGTTGGACCGCGTCCAGGCCGCCATCGACGGCGGCGGCACCCGCGTCCCTGACTAGGCACAGAGTCGAATCCGGCACCCGCGTCCCTGACTAGGCACAGAGTCGAATCCGGCCCCCCCTCCCCCAGTGGGTGGGGGAGGGGGGTTGGGGGGGGGAGGCGGGAGGTGATAATTGATTCGGGCGGGCGAGTGCGGTAGGAAGGGGGGCACGAGGGCGCGATGAAGATCCTGGTGATCAATCCGAACAGCTCGGAGACGGTGACGGGCGCGATCATGGAGTCGGCCCGCCGGGCGGCGTCGCCGGGGACGGAGCTGGCCGGCGTCACCACCAAGGGCGGCACCCGCAACATCGACTCGGCGTTCGGCGACTACCTCTCGGGCGCCTACATGATCCGGACCTGCCTGGACGCGGTCCCGGTCCACCGGCCGGACGCGGTGGTGCTGGCCGGCTTCGGGCGCGTCGGGATCGACGCGCTCAAGGAAGCGCTCGAGGTCCCGGTGGTCTCCATCTCGGAGGCCTCCATGGCCGTGGCGTGCCTGCTCGGCCACCGGTTCACGACGCTCACCATGCTCGAGCAGTTCATCCCGTACCAGCAGGACCTGGTCCGCCTCTACGGCTTCGAGGCCAAGTGCGCCTCCGTGCGCGCCATCGACGTCAACGTGGAGGAGTGCGTGACGAACCGCGCGGAGACCCTCCGCCAGCTCCGGGCGCGGATCCAGCAGGTGGTGACCGAGGACCGGGCCGAGGTGGTCATCCTGGCCTGCGCCGGCCTCTGCGGCTACGACGCCGAGCTGTCCCGGCTGGCCGGGGTCCCGGTGCTCGACCCGGTCGCCGTCGGCGTGAAGGTCGCCGAGAGCCTGGTCGGCCTGGGCCTCCGCCAGTCGAAGATCCGCAAGTTCGCCCACCCGCCGCAGGACCTCGACGCCTACCTCTGAGACGTCATGACGAGCAGTCTGCTGGCGCGACTCCGCGAGCTGACGGCGCTGCCCGGACCCTCGGGTCATGAGCGAGAGGTCGCCCTCGCCTTCGCCAAGCACCTCCGGGCCTACACCGACGACGTCGTGCTCGACCCGTTCGGCAACGTGATCGGGACGATCCGGGGCGACGCGGCCAAGGGCGCCGTGATGCTGTCGGCTCACACCGACGAGGTCGGCCTCGTCGTCAAGCACGTCGAGCCCGACGGCACGCTGCGGGTCGACCTCAACGGCTGGATCGACGCCCGGGTGGTGCTCGCGGCCCAGGTCGAGGTGTGGACCCGGAGCGGCCCGGTGGCCGGCGTGGTCGGGACGCGCTCGGCCCACCTCACGACGCCGGAGGACGCCCGGCGGCCGGTGGAGGCGTGGGACCTGTGGGTCCAGGTCGGGGCCGAGACGGCGGCCGAGGCGGGCGCGCTCGGCGTCCGGATCGGCGATCTCGTCACCTACCGGGCGAACTTCCAGGAGCTGGCCGGGGGTTACGTCGCCTCGAAGGCCCTCGACAACCGCGCCGGCCTCAGCGTGCTGCTGGAGGCGCTCGACCGGCTGCCGGCGCGGCGGGACTACGACCTCTACGTGGTGGGCGCGGCCCAGGAGGAGGTGGGCTCCCGCGGCGCGCGGGTGGCGGCCCAGACGCTGCGCCCCCAGATCGCGCTCTGCGTGGACACCGTGGCCGGCGCCGAGCCGGGGACGCCGCTCAGCCGCGCCACCGAGGCGAGCGGTGGTGGCCCCATCATCCGCGCCTGGGAGTGGATGGCCGGGAGCCTCATGGGGACGGCCTACCACCGGGGGCTCTTCCGCCGCCTGCAGGATGTCGCCGAGGCCGCCGGCATCCCGCACCAGCTCGACGTGGCCCGGACCTTCACGGACGCCTGCGGCACGAGCGGGAGCGGGCACGGCGTCCCGACCGGCGGGATCTACATGGCCCGCCGCTGCGCCCACTCGCCGTGCGAGGTTGCCAAGCTCACCGACTTCGAGGGGGCGGCCCGGCTGCTCGCGGCGTTCCTGGGCGTTTTGACCGGCCGCGAAGTGCAGGAGCTGGGGTCTTCGACGCGGGTCTGAGATTCTCGGGGGGGTCTCGGAAGACCCCCCCGATGCCCCCCTCGGAAGCCGCGGCGAAGCCGCGGCTCGAAGTGGAACGCCGGGGCCGCGTGGCCAGAGCCAGAGGGTTGCGAGAAGCCGACGGGCGGTGGGAATCGAAGCCGGAGAGCACGGGAAGGAATGAGGTGCTCCGGCTCCCCCCTCCCCCCCGGCCACAGGCCGAAGGCCGTCCAACGGTGGGGGAGGGGGGCTGGGGGGGTGGGCGGGAGGTCCCGATCTGAGCGGGCATCGCGCGATGTCCGAGCTGATCCTGCGGGGCGCGCGGCTGACGGACTGCGCCGAGCCCCGCGACGTCGCGATCGCCGCAGGCCGGATCGCGGCGGTCGCGCCGACCTCGAGGGCCGCGCACCGCGCTGAGCTGGCTCCTGGACGGGCGGCTCCTGCTCCCGGGCTTCGTCGACGGCCACGTGGCGCTCGGCTTCGGCGGCGGGCTCGACCGGCTCGCTGCCGACGCGCGGGCGTGGCTGGACGCGGCGATCCGCCACGGGACCACGGCCCTGCGGCTCGCGCTGCCGGTGGCGCCCGCGAGCGGCTTCGAGCCGCTGCAGATGCTCGCCCGCCTCCGCGCCGAGTACGCCGATCGCGTGACCGTGCAGGTCGCCGCGTGGCCGGACCTGGCCGCCGTCGGGACGGACGGTGCGTGGCTCCGGGACGCGCGCGAGGCCGGCGCCGACGCGCTCGGCGCCGCGGTCCGGCGGGACGACCTCGACGCTCCCGGCCTCGCCGCGCTGCTCCGGATCGGCCGCGACGTGGACGCACCCCTCGACCTCGCCGTGGACGCGGCGCTGCCCCCCGGGCGCATCGGGCTCGATGCGCTGGCGCTGCCCGGCCTCCTCGCCCGCCTGGACGCCGCCGGCCTCGCGCGGCGCGTGCGGGTGCTTCACGCGACCGCGATCGCCGCGGTCCACCGGGACGAGCTGGCGCCGCTCCTCGCCGGGCTGGCCGACCGGGGGATCGCCGTCGTCGTCTGCCCCTCCGCCGCGCTGCGGGCCGGCGGCCGCGCCGATCCCGTGGCCGCGCGCCGGGGCGTGCCGCGTCTCCGCGAGCTGCTGGCGGCCGGCGTCGACGTGGTCCTGGGCTCGGGCGGCCCCGCGCCCGGCGGCTCGCCGCTCGGCTCGGCCGACCTCCTCCAGGCGGCCTGGCTCGCGGCGTACGCGGCGCACCTCGGCGTGCCGCGGGCGCTCGAGCGCGCCCGCGCGATGGTCACGGACGCGGCGGCGCGCTCGCTCGGCCTGGCGGCGGGGTACGGGCTGGCGCCCGGCTGCCGGGCGGACCTCGTCGTCCTCGACGCGCCCTCGTTCGCCCGCGCCGTCGTCGATCACGCCGAGAAGCGCCACGTGCTGAAGGCGGGGCGGGCAGTCCATGGCACCGTGCGCGTCAGCGAGGTCATCGCGCTGGCCGCCCCGCCCGGCGGGCTGACCATCCGCCAGGCGGCGCTTCCCGGCCGACCCGGGCGCCACGACGTGCTCGTCGCCGCCGGCGTCATCCGGGCGATCGTGCCCCACGCCGTCGAGGCGGTGGGGGAGGAGATCCCGGCCGCCGGGCGGCTCGTCGTCCCGGCCTTCGTCGAGGCCCACCTCCACGTCGACAAGGCGTTCGTCATGGACGGCCTCCGCCTCGGCGAGGCGAACCTGACCGTGGCCGAGGCCGTGGCGGCGATGCGGGGGGCCAAGGCCGACTACACGCGGGAGAGCCTGCTGGCCCGCGGCGGGCTGGTCCTCGAGCGCGCGCTCCGACACGGGGTCACCGCGCTCCGCGCCCAGTGCGACGTGGACCCGCTGATCGGGCTCCTGGCCCTGGAGGCGCTGGTCGAGCTGCGGCGCGAGTGGGCCGACCGCGTGGATCTCCAGATCGTGGCCTTCCCCCAGGAGGGCCTGGTCGGGGATCCCGCGGCGGTGCGCGCTGATGCGCGAGGCGTTGAGGAAGGGGGCCGACGTCGCCGGCGGCGGCCCGCTCGATCCCGACTACCGGGCCCACGTCGCCCAGGTCTTCGCGCTCGCGCGCGAGGCGGGGGCCGCCGTCGACATCCACGCCGACCTCGCGATCGACGGGCTCCGGCCGCCGGCCGAGTGGGAGGCGACGCTCATCGCCGAGATGACGCGGGCGGCCGGCCTCCAGGGTCGCGTGGCCATCGGCCACTTCGCCGCCGCCGGGGCGGTGCCGTGGGAGGCGGTGGCGCCGGTGGCCCGCAAGCTCGCGGAGGCCGGCGTGTCGGTGGCGGCGCTCCCGGCGAGCGAGCTCTACCGCCAGGGGCTCGCCGATCCGGTCAACAGCCGGCGCGGGATGACGCGGATCCGCGAGCTGCTCGCCGCCGGCCTCAACGTCGTGATCGCCTCGAACAACGTCCGCGACGCCTTCGTGACCTTAGGCAACGCGGATCTGCTCGAGCAGGCGCTGCTCGCCGCCCACGCCGCCTTTCTCGACACCGAGGCCGAGCTGACGACCGTCCTCGAGATGGTCACCACGCGGCCGGCCCGCCTCCTGGGGCTCCACCACCGGAGCGAGGTGGCGGTCGGCCAGCAGGCCGACCTCGTCGTGCTCGACGCCGCCTCGCCGGCGGAGGCGATCGCCCGCCAGGCCGAGAAGCTCTACGTCATCCGCCGGGGCCGGGTCGCCGCCCGCAACCCGTGGTGCGACATGACGGCCCGTGCCGTGAACTTCCACCGATTCGCGGAACGTCAGAATACCTGGTTCGTCGTTTGCGTCGTCCTGGCGACGATCATCGTCCTGCACGCCTTCCACTACGACTACAGCGACGCGTACGTGCACTCGGCAGCTCGACGAACATCCGGCGATCTTGGTGGAAGGGGGAAAGCCGAGATGGGTGGTGAGGGCCAGGCGGAGCCGGCCGTCCCCGCCTGCTGATATACCCGGACGGCGCCTCACGCTTGGAGGCCGTACGAGGACGACGGCGGACGAACGCCTCCCTTCGGGGTCACCACGGGCTGACGGCCTTCGAGTGTGCGCCCGACCCCACGGGGGTCACGGTGCGGATCGGCGAGCCGGTGAGCGACCGGTCGGCGGTGCCGGCCGGCTGCCGCCACCGGATCCGGCTTCGGACCGACCCGCCAGCGGCCCTGATCCTCCACGGCCACGGTCTGCCGCCGCGGCTGGGGGCTCCAGCGCGAAGAAGCCGGGCTGGTGGGCGGATGGCCCGGGCTTCCCCCGCCAGCCGTGCGCCACGCTCACCGTGCGGCGCGCGGTCTGAGGGAAGGGACGTGCCCCACCGGCCATTCGCGGGCGCTAGGCCCCGCCGTCGCAGGGATAGTTACAGGTCGGGGGCGGGGGTGGCGGCGGCTCTTCGTATGTGCAGGCGGTCCAGCCCACGGCGACGCCGTCCGGCTCGGAGCCGAGCCGGCCCCGGAAGACGAGGAGACAGTACTCGCGGTTGATCCAGTGGTCCGCGCCGCAGGGTTGCTGGTTCGTGCACGGCCAGGGTCCCGCCTTGGGAAGGACGTAGGCCTCGGTGCTGATGCTGCTCGCCGGCGCGTTGACGGCGAATCCCCCGAGTTGGCGCCGGTCATCGTCGCGGACCGCGTAAACGGTCAACTGACCCTGCATCCCTTCGGGCAGCGGGTTGACGATGTTGAAGGCCTCCGGGAGCCCGGACGTCCAGAAATACGCGCGGAAGAAGTACTGGAGCAGGGCCGCCGAGTAGCCGACCGCCCGCGGCAGGAGCCGCTCCGCGTAGTCCCCCCAGACCTTCTCATCGAGGGCCGCCGTGTCGTGGGCTCGGCCAGGATCGATCGGGTACTGGATGTAGTAGTCGCGCAGGAAGCCGACGGTCGCCAGGCGGTAGCCGGTATCGCCATTGGCGATCTTCTGGTAATACTTGCGCTTGACGACCTCGCCCGAGGGCAGTGGGATGTTGTAAACCGTCTCGACGGCGCTCGAGCGTGACGGGTGCACGAAGGGCCGGAACAGCGAGCCCGTCAGGCTCGTCCACCGCGAGTCCTCGCTGAAGAAGTTGGCATTCGTGTACTCCGCGAGGCCGATCAGCGGCTCCGCGGTGACGGCGGGGTTGACGCCGGTGTAGGCGTCCGTGCTCCGGTACCTGTCGGTGTCGATCAGGCGCGCGACCGCGGCGGGCGCCTGAGGATCGGACGGGAGCGCCGACCACGCCGGGTCCGGCCAGATCGGTCCGGTTGGCGGCGCGAGGGGCTCCAGCTCCCTTTTCCCTGCGAGCCACCCCTCGAACTTCGGCTCTTCGACGCGCTGGATTCCGAGGATGAACTTCTCGTAGTTGCCGCCGACCATCGAATTCGCATTGGAGATGGGGAATGGATGGGGATCGTTGCGCGTGTGGGCCGGGGAGGCCGCGTCCTGGACTAGGTGCATCTGCTGGCCGAGCGCCCGCAGCATCTTCGTGAGGGCCTGATCGCGCTCGCCCAGCGATGGCTTCGTGAGCGCGTCGTAGAGGTGCTGGCGTGCGTGGCCCCAAGACCACCCCTGATCTGGACCCGGATTCTGGCCCCAGAGGATCGAGGACTGGCCGAACTGGAGCAATCCCGCCACGGTCCAGAAGGCCAGCGGGTTGTGGAAATGGTTGAGCGGACGATTCAAGCGGTCTTCCAGGTTGGCACCAAGCCGGATCCATTCAACGACCGTCTTGCCTTCGACGACAGTGTCCGGGCCAAGCGCAAAGCCCATATTCGCCGAGCCCATCTCGATGACGGAGTAGGGAGCATACCCCGGGAATGGGGTGCGGGCTGCGACCTCGCTGACGCGCTCGTGCGTCAGCTCCTCGTACGCGGTCACGGTAGCCGGCGCGGCGCTCTCATACACCGTCAGCACGAGAAGAGACGCGAGCAAAGAGTTCCAGCGGATCATCGCCGCTTCTCCTTTGGCTCGGGATAGAGATTGAGCCCACGCATCCGGCGCTCTTCGTTGATCAACCGCATCAGGTGAGGCAGCTCCCAGAACGGGTCGTCTGACAGGCTGTAGGGCGACACCCCGCCGACAACCTCTCGCTCTCTCCAACTCTTCAGCTTCCTTAGCGCCACCGTCGCTCCCGGCCCCTCGAACTTCGGGTACGCTCGCTCAAATCGCTCGTAGCCCGGGACGAAGATCACGAACAGGGGCCGCTGGGTCCGCGCGGGGGCCCGCTCCTCCACGTCCCGGGCGTCGAGGACGAAGCTGCCATCCTCCCCAGTCAGCACCTCCCGGGCCCGGTATTTGACCGTGTTCGAATGGAGGGGGTACACGATCTCGCGCCACCAAACCGCCACGACGGCCGCGCCGACCAGCGGGGCCTGGGTGTCCGCGTCCAGGACCCGCCCGCGATACGGGCCTCGGGGTTCCTCCAGATACAGACCGTAGGGGTCGGACTGGCCCAGGGCGACCCCCGGCAGGACGGTCAGGAACAGCCCGAGCAGCGCCCCCGCCCAGGCGAGCCTCACGGCTGCGTCCCCGAGGGGTCCGGCTTCTTCGGCATGCCCGGCACCCAGCCGCCCAGCTCGCGGACCAGGTAGACCAGTTCCTCCCGCCAGAGCCGCTGGGTCTGGTCCAGTGTCCCGCCCCCCAGATCGCCCTGGAGTCGCTTGGTCTGGGCGACGAAGGAGTTGTACGCCTCGCTCCGCTCCTCGAGGTCTCGCACCGGCTTCAGCGCGATCACCCCGCGCCGCGCCTCGAGCGACGCGACCGGGATGCCGAACTCCGGGGCCGACCTCTCCCGCGGCACCGTCACGTAGCCCGGCTTGTAGACGATCAGCCCCGGCCGGAGGGCCGTCGGCGGCGCGGCCGCCTCGATCGCCCCCGCCTCCACCCGGAACGCCCCCGTCGCGTCCGTCAGCAGCTCACGCAGGGCGTACAGCACCTCCCCGCCCTGGCTGGGCACGATCGCCTCCCACCCCACCAGGACCAGCGCGCCCTCGATCGGGCGCTCCGTCAGCAGCTCCACCACCCGCCCCTGGTAGACCTTCGCCGGCGCCGCTTGCTGGCCCGCGGCCGCCCCGGCCAGGGCCAGGAGCACGGCGAGCCCGACCGCGCCGGGTCCCCACCGCCCCGGCTTCCAACGAGCCGCGGGCGGGCGCTCAGAAGGCGAAGAGCCGCCAGGCTCCGAAGCGTGACGGCCGACTTGTTGAATCGTAGTACGCCCGCAGCCCGACCGCGTTCGAGTGGCCCCCGCTGTCCGCGACTTTCGCGAGGAGCTTGAGCGACAGAACGTCCCCCGGGTTGAATGTCGCGTCAGACACTGCGCCCACCGTCACCAGGATTTCCTTGGCCAGATCTGGGTTCCGGGTGACGCCTTGGATGGTCTTCGTCTCCCCCGAGGCGATCACCGTCCCGTTCTTGCGGACCTCGGCCCGCACGTCGAAGTACGTGCCCTGATCGTCGCTGTTCTTCAAGCCCACCCAGACGTGCACGGCGCTCAGTGAGGCGAGCTGCACGGTCGAGCTCGCCGCCGCCGCGGACCACGTCCCGATCGGCTGGTAGGTCGTCCGGTTGACGGCCGGAGAGTCCTTGAACTTCGCAGTCGTCCCCGTCGGACTCGTCCCATCCAGGTTGTCTGCCTGGGTGGTATGCAGGAAGTAGTCAGTTGCCGCGGCGGACCGAGCGCCGATGAGCGCCGTCAACGCGAGCACGCCGAGGGCGGAGATGACCAACCGGCGGGATGGGAGACAGGCCGACATATAGCCCTCCCCAGCTTCTGATTGATCCGCTCGAAGTGGACGGGATGCTAGCAAGCGTGACCA
Organism: uncultured Candidatus Rokubacteria bacterium; assembly: GCA_963708025.1. Taxonomy (GTDB): domain Bacteria; phylum Methylomirabilota; class Methylomirabilia; order Rokubacteriales; family DASRDR01; genus CAVPSB01. The sequence goes on from CAVPSB010000026.1 coordinate 61,065, forward strand.
ATCCTGTCAAGCAATTTCAAGTGGATTTCAAGTAGATCAGTGTATCGAAACGGATACTCCGCGTCGATCATCACGGACTACTTCGAACGTGGAGCCGGGCGAAGACGAGCAGATCCAGCGGGGAATCACGTGTGGTCACCACACGTGTCTCGAGGGGACCACATCTTTGGCCGCTGGAGGGTGGTTCGTGGCGCCGGACTGATGGTCCTGATCGTGCTCGGCTCCGCCGCTCCGATCCGGGCTCAGACCCTCGCCTCTGGCGCCGAGATCCGCGGCTGGGTCGTCAACGCCGAGACCAGGCAGCCCCTCGAAGGAGTCCACGTCGTCGCCCTCACGTCCTACTGGACGCTCGTCTCTCCACTTCAAATGCATGAAGGCGAGCACACGACGCTTCACATCAGCGAGGCGGTCACCGGGACGAGCGGCGAGTACTACATCCCGGCGTGGGGGCCCAAGCTGCGGCCGATCAACGCCTTCCTGGACGATCTCAGCCCGCGGCTGACGTACTTCAGGCCGGGATACCGGCTGCTCGGCCGCAGTAATTCTGGTGCTCCCGACACGAGCCTTTCGCGAACCTCGACGTGGTCCGGCCACACGATGGAGCTCGAGCCGTTTCGCGGCACGCCGGAAGAGTGCGCTCGGAGTCTCCGAGGCCTTCAAGGCAGTCTCGGGTGGCGTGATGAAGGCGGCGCCATCTCCCTGTTCAGGAGCGATCACTGGAAGCAGGTGCCGCGGACCGAGCTAACCATCCTGGAGGAGCGGCGTCAGCTGCCGGCGCGGGTGAGGCCGGGGGTCCTGGATGTCAACGCGGCGACCGAGGCCGAGATGCGAAAGCGTGTGGGCCAAGGAGCTTCTTCCCGATGAGAAGGAACCGCGTCAGCCCGGCCCACAGCCCTGGCATGTAGGTGATCGCCTTGCCGAGACTGCTCTCGGGCAGGACCCGTTGCGCCAGGGCCCGGGCGCGGATCTCGCCGCCCATCCCACGGGACTGCCCACCCGTAGGCGATTCCCGGCGCGTCGAACGACCCGGTCGAGTAGCCGGCAGCTACACCGGCGGCCGGCGCGTGTGCCAGTCGGTGGCCTGCTGGTACGCGTGGCCGACGCGGAGCACCGTCGCCTCGTCGAACGCGCGGCCCGCGAGCTGGAGCGACAGCGGGAGCCCGCTGGACGCGAATCCGCTCGGCAGGGCCAGAGCGGGGAGCCCGGTCACGTTGAACGGGGCGGTGTTGCTCTTCGGGAAGCCGAAATCCGGGTCGAACGCCTTCACGAACGGCGGGGCCGGGCCGAGCATCGGCGTGGTGGCGAGCACGTCCACCGTTTTCAGCACGTCGTTCATGTCCGCCCGCAGGCGGGCGCGCAGGCGCTGCGCCTGGACATACTCGCCGGCGGTGAGGAGCCCGCCCGCCTGGAACCGCTCGCGGAGCACGTCGCCGAAGAGCCCCGGGCGCTCGCGCAAGTCGCGCTCGTGGTAGGCGAACGCCTCGGCCAGCAGGATGACCATGAACGCGGGCGCGGTGTGGATGCTCGGGATCTCGACCTCGCGCACCGTCGCGCCGAGCTGGTCGAGCGTCCGCATCGACTGCTCGAACGCCGCGCCGTTTTCCGAGTCGACGCCGTCGAAGAAGTAGGCGCGCGGCACGCCGACGCGGAGGCCGCGGACCCCCTGCCCGAGCGGCGTCACGTAGTCGTCGACGGGCCGCGAGCTGCTGGCGGGATCCGCGGGGTCGTGGCCCGCCAGCACCTGCAGCAGCAGCGCGCAGTCCTCGACGGTGCGGGCCATCGGACCCGTGTGGTCGAGCGTCCACGAGAGCGTGACGACCCCGGCGCGGCTCACGCGGCCGTAGGTGGGCTTGAGGCCGGCGATGGCGCAGAACGCGGCCGGCCCCCGGATCGACCCGCCGGTGTCCGAGCCCGTCGCGCCCGCGAGCAGGCCGGCCGCCAGCGCCGCGCCCGACCCGCTCGACGAGCCGCCGGGCATGTGCTCCACGTTCCACGGGTTCCTCGCGGCCGGGTAGCGATGCCCCGGGAGCTGGATGCCCATCGCGAACTCGTGCGTGATGAGCTTGCCCATCATGACCGCGCCGGCCTGTTGGAGGCGCGTCACGCAGGTCGCGTCGGCGTCGGGCACCCAGTCGGCGAGCACGGCGGAACCGGCCGTCGTCAGCACGCCGCGCGTCGCGTAGATGTCCTTGTAGCCGACCGGGATGCCGAGGAGCGGGCTCGCCGCCTCGCCCCGCTGCAGCTTCGCCTCCGCCGCCTGCGCCTCGGCGAGCGCGCGCTCGGCCGTGAGGGTGACGAAGCAGTGGAGGGTCGGCTCCAGGCGCTCGATGCGCGCGAGGAGCGTCCGGACCAGCTCGACGGGGGAGACCTCCTTGCGCCGGAACAGCCGGCCGAGCTCGGCGATGCCGGCGTAGGCGAGCGCCTCGGCGTTCATGACCCGGCCTCGAAGGTGACCGCCGGCTCCAGGGTCTTCACGGCGCGGGTGTCCATCGCCTGGACGGGCGCCAGCGCGTTTTCCAGCAGCACGCGGACCATCTCGAGCCGGTTCTCGGCGATCTCGATCCCGGCCGCCTTCATCCGCGCGCGCACCTCGTCGATCGTCAGCATCGGTGGTCCTCCTGTTTGGAACCTCCCGCCCACCCCCCCAGCCCCCCTCCCGTCTGACGGGATCGCCGGGACGGCTCGGGCCTGCGGCCCTCGCGACGTCCCGTCCCTCCGGTGGGCACCGGGGGGAGGGGGGAGCCGGAGAACCCATTCATTCACACGCTCTCGTGACTACAGGCCCTGCCAGTAGCGGCGTCCCTGCAGGCGCACGATCCGCCCGAAGCCGGGCGCCGGGAAGTGACCGGCGGCCACCAGGATCTCCTCCCGCTCCAGGCGCTCCACCAGGGCCCGCCGGGTCTGGCGGGTCAGCTCCGGGTCCATGTCGGCCCGGGACACCCAGTCGGGCTCGTGGAGCTGGGCCGGGCTGTGGGCCGCATCGCCCAGGACGAGGGCCCGCTCGCCCCGGGAGGTGACCAGGATACTCACGTGGCCCGGCGTGTGGCCGGGGGTCGGCACCGCGGTCAGCTCGCGCGTCAGGCCGTGCTCGCCGTGCATCAGCTCCACCAGGCCGAGCGCCTCCAGCGGCCACACGCAGGTGGGGGCGTTGGCGAAGCGCTGCGGCTGGATCTCGGGCTGGTGGCACGCCTCCCAGTCCTTCGCGCTCATCCAGTAGCGCGCGTTCGGAAAGGTCGGGACCAGCTTCGCGCCCTGCGGGAGCAGGTTCCAGCCGACGTGGTCGCGGTGGAGATGCGTCATCACCACCATGTCCACCTGGTCCGGGCGGACCCCGTTGGCCTCGAAGTCCTGCAGGAGCCGGCCCCAGGGAGCGTCGGGCGGGTCGGCCGGCCGCGGGCCGAGGCCGGTGTCGACGAGGACCGTCCGCCCGTCCGACCGGATCAGATAGGAGCCGAGGTTGAAGCGGATCTTGTGCTCGTCCGTGAGGAGGGACGCGTAGGGGCGCCAGTCGTCATCATGGATGGTCGGGAAGAAGTTGCACAGGTCGAACTCGAGCGCCCCGTCCGACAGCGCCATGATCTCCACGTCGCCGACCCGGATCACGTTGCTCGCCATGTTGGCCTCCGAGGGCTGGGTCACGCGAACGCGAACGCGCGCGCCGGGTTCTCGACGAGCAGCCGCCGCAGCCCGGCGTCGTCCACACCCTTCGCCCGGAGCCGGGGGACGACGTTCACCAGCAGGTGGTGGTAGCCGTACCCCCCGTACTTCACGAGCGCGGTCTTGTAGGCGATGTCGTGGGACATGAGGACCTGGTCGCGGTGGCCGGCGTCGATCAGCGCCAGGACGTGGGCCATGCGGCCGCCGTCGTTCGGCATGTCGAAGCCCGGGTTGTACGGGTAGTAGGAGGTCTCCAGCCCGAACAGGTCGTACTCGAGCCAGATCCCGGTCTGGGCGAGGTCGATCACGACCCGGACGTCGGCGATGGTCCGGCAGATGTGGCACATGATCGTGCGGCGGAGGTCGCCCCCCTCCTTCTGGACGAGCTCGGCGATCTCCATCGGCGCCCGCGGGTGACGGCCGGGGTGGATCATGAGCGGGGCGCCGGTCTCGCGCTGGGCGAGCACCGCCGCCCGCACGACCTTCTTCTCGTTGTCGGTCCACGGCCACGTGCACCCGATCTCGCCGATGAGGCCGGAGCGGACGCCGGTGGTCCCTACCCCGACGGTGACGTCGGCCACGATCTCGCGGACGAGCTCGTCCACGGTGCGGCGGTCCATGTCAGCCGGGTGGGAGGCCGCCACGTAGTAGCCGGCGCCCATGACGACGTTGAGCCCGGTCGCGCGGGCGATGCGGGCCAGGGCCAGCGGGTCGCGGGCGAGGCTCCGCGGCGTGGGGTCGACCACCGTCCGGCCCCCCGCGTGCTTGAAGAGCAGGATCTCGTCGCGGGCGACCTGCTCGTCGGTCAGCCGGAGGTTGTCGAGGTTGGCGTTGAAGTTCTGCCGCACCCAGCCGAGGTTGTCCAGGCTCACCGGTGCCCAGGCGCGGCCCTTGTCGCTGGCTGCGGCCGGCTCGGCGAACATGACGCCGAAGTCGATGAGGAGATGCTCGTGCGGGAGCGTGAGGCCGATGTCCTCGGCCGCGATGGCGCCGAGCACCGTCTGGACCTGGCCGGCTCGTGGTCGCGGCGCGGTCACGCCTGGCCCTCGATCTGCCGCCGGGCGGCCGCGATCTCGTCCCGGACGGCCTCCGGGCCCCGGAACGCGCGATCGGCCCGCCGGTACCAGTACCGCGCGTTCTCGAGGTCGCCCTCGATCGTGTGCACGATCCCGTGGAGCCACGCCGCCAGCGGCGAGCGCTCATCCTGGACGATCTCGTGCGCCTGCTGCCAGGCGCCGGCCTCGAGCGCCTCGACGGCGCGGGTCAGGCTGCCGGTGGAGCGACGTGCGTCGGCCATGCGTCCACCTCGTCGATGATCGGCGGCAAAGGATCCACGACCTCTACGTCGAAGTCACCGGGGCGCCGCCGGCGGCGTGAGGCTTCAGCGCCCCGAGGGCGACGCGGTGGAACGGCGTCTCGATCCCCGCCGCCTGCCCCAGCCGGCAGACGGCGCCCGAGAGCCACTCGACCTCGAGCCGCCGCCCCTGCTCGAGATCGACCGCCAGCGAGGCTCTCCAGGTCGCCGGCATGCCCTCGACGAACGCCAGGGTCCGCTGGACGTCCTCCTCGGTCAGACCGATCCCCTGGGCGTTGGCCACGGCCACCACCTCGCGCATGCCCTGCTCGGCCAGGCACCAGGTCTCCGCGTGCCGGCGGATCTCGGCGAGCGCCACCCGGGTCATGGCGCTGAGCGCGGCCATCGGGGCCAGCACCAGGAACTTGCGCCAGATCTCGAGCCCGATGTCCCGGCTCAGCACCGTCTCGATGCCGGCCGCGCTGGCCAGCGCCACGAAGCGCTCGAGCCGCCCGCTCGCGCTCCCGTCCAGCTCGCCCACGGTCAGGCGGTTCAGCGCGTTGTGCCGGATGACGCCCGGCGCCGTGATCTCGCCGTTGATCATGACCACGCCGCCCACCACGTGGGCCCGCCCGCAGACGCGGGCCACGATGTCCGGGGCATCGACGCCGTTCTGCACGCAGACGACGGCGGTCTCGGCGCCGAGCATCGGCGGGATCGCCCGGGCGGCGGCCTCGACGTCGTAGAGCTTCGTCCCCAGCAGCACGACGTCGACCTCGCCGACCGCCGCCGGATCGTCGGTCGCCGACGCCGGATCGACGTGGACGTCGCCGAGCGGGCTCCGGACCCGGAGGCCCCCCTCGCGGATCGCCGCCAGATGCCGGCCCCGCGCGAGGAAGGTGACCCCGGCGCCCGCCGCCGCCAGCCGGGCGCCGACGTAGCCGCCGATGGCCCCCGTCCCCATCACCGCGATCTTCACGATCTCGTTGCTCCTCGAGCGCGGGCGGCCTCCGACCGGCCGGGGCGCCGTTTCCACCACATCGTGCCAGGGAATGATACTAGACCAATCACCTGCGCGCTGCTAGCGCGCGGTACAGTCTCCTCGGGCTCGGCGGTTGACGGTGATCCGACTAATGCTACAACATGAGGGCGGTATGGCGCGGCTGGCGGGCAAGACGGCGATCGTGACGGGTGGCAACACCGGGATCGGCCGCGCCATCTCGGTGGCGTTCGCCGAGGAGGGCGCGGACGTCGCCGTCTTCTGGATCGACCGGGAGCCCGAGGCGCACGCCCTCGTGCAGACCGTCGAGTCGCTCGGGCGGCGCGCGCTGGCGGTCCGGGTGGACGTCAGCCGCGAGGTCGAGGTCCGCGCGGGCGTCCGGTCGGCGCTCGAGGCGCTGGGGCGGATCGACATCCTGGTCAACAACGCCGGCATCCAGAAGGCCCAGGCCATCGACGAGACGAGCGTCGAGGACTGGGACCGCATGCTGGCGACCCACCTCCGCGGCGCGTTCCTCTGCAGCCGGGAGGTGATTCCCCACATGCGAGCTCGCGGAAGCGGGAAGATCATCAACATGGCCTCGCAGCTCGCCTACACGGGCCGGGCCCGCTACACCGCCTACTCGGCGGCCAAGGGCGGCGTGCTGGCGTTCACCCGGGCGCTGGCCCAGGAGCTGGCGCCGGCGATCCAGGTCAACGCGGTGGCGCCGGGCCTCGTTGACACCGGCTTCGACCCGCTGCCGGAGAGCCGCAAGCGGGAGATCGCCGCCGGGCTGCCGCTCCAGCGCCTCGGGCGCCCCGACGACGTGGCGCCGGTCTTCGTGTTCCTGGCCTCCGACGAGGCGCGCTACTTCTGCGGTCAGACGCTGGGCCCCAATGGGGGAGAGGTCATGCCATGAGGGGCGTCGTGTTCCTCGGCGAGCGGGAGCTGGAGCTGCGCGAGTTCCCCGACCCGACCCCGGGCCCCGGCGAGGTCGTGATCGCCATCCGGGCGTCGGGGATGTGCGGGAGCGACCTCCACGCGTACCGCGTCTCCCGCAGCGGCAACGCCGCGGCGAGCCTCGGCCTCGGCGGCCAGGCCGGCCCGGTGATCGCCGGCCACGAGCCGTGTGGCGTCGTCGCCGCGCGCGGCGCCGGGGTGCCCGAGGCCGCCGCCCCCACCGGCGCCCGGGTGATGAACCACCACTACAAGGGGTGCGGCTACTGCAACCACTGCCGGCTCGGCTGGTCCCAGCTCTGTCGCCAGGGCATCGTCGTCTACGGCGTGACCGGCCACGGCGGCCACGCCCCCTTCATGCTGGCGCCGGCGAGCACGCTGGTGCCGCTCCCCGACGAGCTGACCTTCGAGGAGGGAGCGGCGATCTCCTGCGGCACCGGCACGGCGTACCAGGCGCTGAAGCGCCTGGACGTGTCGGGGCGGGACACCCTCGCGGTCTTCGGTCAGGGCCCGGTGGGACTGTCGGCCACGCTCCTCGGGGTCGCGATGGGGGCGCGGGTCGTCGCGCTCGACGTCATCGCCGAGCGGCGCCGGCTGGCCAGGGAGTTCGGGGCGGAGGCGGCGCTGGACCCGCGGGAGGCGGATCCCGTCGCCACCCTGCGCGAGCTGACCCGGGGCGAGGGGGTGGACGCCGCGCTCGACTGCACCGGCCACCCGGAGGCGCGAGTGGCGGCGGTGCGGAGTGCCCGGACGTGGGGGCGCGTCTGCTTCGTGGGCGAGGGCGGGACCGCGACGTTCGACGTGAGCCCGGACCTCCTGCGGCGACAGCTCACGCTCCACGCGTCATGGACCTTCAGCACGGTCGGCCAGGCCGAGTGCGCCCGGTTCATCGTGGACCGGAAGGTCCCGCTCGGCCGGCTGATCACGCACCGCTTCCGGCTCGAGCAGGCCGCCGAGGCCTACCGGCTCTTCGACACCCAGACGACGGGGAAGGGCGCGTTTGTCGCCTAGCGGCCCGACCGGGCGAATCGTCGATCTGTCGCTCCCCATCCGGCCCCACGTCCGGTGGACGACCGAGGTCACCCTCGTCTCGAGCTTCGAGGACCCGCACCACCCCTTCCGGTCGAGCCGGCTGGCGATGCCGGGGCACGGCTTCACCCACTGCGACGGCTTCAGCCACTTCGTCCCGGGCGGCGTCACGGTGGACGCGATGCCGCTCACGACGTGGATCGGCGAGGCGGCCGTGGTGGACCTGACCCACGTCGGCGCCAACACGGGGATCGAGGCGGCGGACCTGGAGGCCCGCGGCCCGCACGTCCGCGCCGGCGACATCGCGCTGCTCCGGACCGACTGGCCCCGGCGGCGCTCGTGGGAGACGCGCGAGTTCTGGACGGAGGCGCCCTGGACGACCGCCGAGGCGTGCCGGTGGCTGGTGGCCCGGGGCGTGAAGGCGGTCGGGTACGACTATCCGCCCGACTTCCCGATCCGCCACCTGGTGACCGGCGAGCGCCGCCCGGTGGCGTCCGAGGAGTGGGCGACCCACCACACCTTCTTTCCGGCCGGCGTGGGGGTGATCGAGTACCTGACGAACCTCGACCAGCTCGGCCGGGACCGCGTGCGCTTCGTGGCGCTGCCGATCCGGCTGGAAGGCGGCGACGGCGCCCCGGCCCGGGCCATTGCGATCCTCGATTGACGAAGGAGGCAGCCCGATGAACCCCATCACGCCGCACCTCGACCACGCGCAGCGCCAGGCCCGGCGCCAGCACCTCGACGGGCTGATCGGCGAGTCCCCGATGCGGGTCCCGGGCGCCATGAAGGCGCTGGGCCGCGAGATCTTCGCCGGGGGCGCGGTCCCCAAGAAGCACAAGGAGCTGACCGCGCTGGCCATCGCCGTCGCCAACAGCTGCTGGGAATGAACGGAGCACCGCGTGGAGGAGGTCTTCCTCCAGGGTGCCACCGACGCCGAGTTCGCCGAGACGCTCGACATCGCGCTCTACATGGGCGGCAGCCTGTCGCTCAAGATGGTGCGCTACGCGTTCCAGCTCCGGGAGGAGCTTCGCGGGGGGACGAGGGCGCCGCGCTGATCGCCGGCCGCCGCTTGCGCGACCCCGCGTCGCGACCGTAAGATGAGCAGGCTTTCCCGAATCCACACCACCAGGGAGTGACATGCCGGACATCGCCGAGACCACGCTGAAGGTGGGCGAAGGCATCGACAAGCTCTGCTCGATCGAGATCACCGGCCGCGGCGTCATCGGCGCCCTGTACGCCGCCGCCCGCACCCGCCAGGGCCGCCCGCTGTGCCTGCTGGCCGCGGAGCGACTGGTCGAGCGGGTCGGGCAGGGGGACGCGGTCTTCATCGCCACCGGCCTCCCGTGCTTCCCCTGGTTCAGCGGCGAGCAGGACGGGCCGGTGGGGGCGGCGACGCTGTCGCGGGCCCTCCTGATGGGGCTGGCCGCCCGGCCGATGGTCGTGACCGAGCCGAACCACGTCGAGATGTGCCGGGCCGCCCTGCGGGGGGCCGGGCTCTACGCCCGCGGCGTGGACGACGCGCTCCGGCTGCCGACCACCTCCGCCGTCGTCCCGTTCACGACGCGGTGGGAGGACGCCCCGCGCGAGGCGGAGGCGCTGCTCGACCGGGTCCGGCCCAAGGCGCTGATCGCGATCGAGCGGCCCGGGGCCAACGAGCACGGGCGCTACCACGCGGCCAAGGGGTTCGACTTCACGGAGCACTGCGCCAAGGTCAACGTCCTGTTCGACCAGGCCAAGGCGCGCGGCATCCTGACCATCGGGATCGGCGACGGCGGCAACGAGCTGGGGTGCGCGCTCATCCGGGACACGGTGGTCCAGGAGGTGCCGTACGGGGGCAAGTGCCAGTGCCCGTGCGCCGGCACGGTGGTCCCCCGCTTCGCGCCGGACGTCCTGGTCATGGCGGCCATCTCGAACTGGGGCGCCTACGGGATCGCGGCGGCCCTGGCCGTGCTCCTCGGCCGCGCGGAGGTGATGCACTCGCGCGAGGTCAACCGGCGGGCCCACGAGCTGTGCGCGGCGGCCGAGGCCAACAACGATGGGCCGGGGCTGCTCGACCCGGGGACCGACGCGGTGCCGGCCCATCTCCACGGCAACTTCGTCGAGCTGCTCGGCCACATGGTGCAGAGCGGGCTCGATTTCGGGCGACTCTACAAGGAGCCGCGCTACCCGTGGCTCCACATCTGACGACGCCCGAGGACCTGCGGGCCCGCATCGCGAAGGTGCCCCGGGTCCGCCTGGCGTTCCTGCCGACACCCCTCCAGCGCTGCGAGCACCTCTCGGCCGATCTCGGCGTCGAGCTGTGGGTGAAGCGCGACGACCTGACCGGCCTCGCCTTCGGCGGCAACAAGACGCGGAACCTCGAGTTCCGGATGGCCGAGGCGCTCGAGGCCGGCGCCGACGTCCTGGTGTTCGGCGTCGAGATCACCTCCAACTCGGCCCGCCAGACCGCGGCCGCCGCCAACGCCCTCGGCCTCCCGCTGGTCCTCGTGCTGCGCGGGGAGCCGGAGGGCGAGCCCCAGGGCAACCTCCTGGTCAACCTGCTGCTCGGGGCCGAGGTGCGGCTCACCGACGTGCCGAGCTTCAACCACCTCGGCCCCGTGCTGGAGCGCGTGGCAGCCGAGCTGCGGTCGCAGGGCCGGCACCCGTTCATCCTCAACCACGCGGCCATGTTCGCGCGGGCCTCGGCGCTCGGCTACATCGAGAGCCTGCTGGAGATCCTCGACCAGCTCGGCCGGCCGCCCGACTGGCTCTTCCTCTGCTCGGGGGGCAAGGCCCAGGCCGGCCTCGCCCTCGCCCGGAAGGCCCTCGGCCTCCCGACCCGCGTCGTCGGTGTCGCGGCCACCCGCAACGACGACCCGTGGGAATCGACCGCCCGCATCGCCAACGAGACCGCCGAGCTCCTCGGCCTCGACGTCCGGGTCGAGCCAGGCGAGGTCGAGAACAGCTTCGACTACATCGGCGAGGGCTACGGCATCCCGACCGAGGGCGGGCTCGACGCCATCGTGCGCTTCGCGCGCCGCGAGGGCATCCTGCTCGACCCGGTCTACAGCGGGAAGGCCGCCGCCGGCTGCCTGGATCGCATCGGCCGGGGCGACGTCGCCCCCGGCGCCACCGTCGTCTTCATCCACACCGGCGGCCAGCCGGCCCTGTTCAGCCAGGGCCGCGCGCTGGTCGAGCACCTGCGCCGCCAGCCCGGCGCGGCGGAGATCGGGAGGGCCTGAGTCATGCGGAGAGCCCGGACGTCCATCGCCCTCGTCGCGCTCGCGGCCGGCCTCCTGGCCCCGGTCGTCGCCTCGGCCCAGGCCGAGCGCACCCTGACCTACGCCCAGAACGTGGCCATCAACGCGATGGACACCGCCGGCGCCACCATCGGCACGGTCTACCCGGCCGGCTACGAGGCGATGTTCCTGATCTACGACGGCCTCGTCCGCTTCAACGAGAAGATGCAGATCGAGCCCCAGCTCGCGACCGAGTGGTCGACCTCGGCCGACGGGCTCACCTGGACCTTCAAGCTCCGCCGCGGCGTGAGCTTCCAGGACGGCACGCCGGTCAACGCCGACGCGGTCGTCTTCCACATCGAGCGGCAGATCGACCCCAAGGGCAACGCGTCGAACCGGCCGCTCTGGGATCCGATCGCGTCGGTCAAGAAGCTCGACGACGCCACCGTCGCCATCACCACCCACCGGCCGTACGGCGCGCTGCTCAACACGCTGGCCCACGGGAGCGGCGGGGTGGTGAGCCCGGAGGCGGTCAAGAAGCACGGCGCCAACTTCAAGCTGAACCCGGTCGGCGCCGGGCCTTACATGCTGGAGAAGCTCGACGTCGGGAGCGAGCTCGTCCTCAAGCGCTTCGACGGCTACTGGGGCGGGAAGGCCGCGTTCGCCCGGATCTCGCTGCGCCACGTCCCGGACCCCGCCACGCGGCTCGCCATGCTGCAGAGCGGGCAGGCCGACGTGATCAACATGGTGCCGGTGGAGAGCGTGGGGCAGATCCAGAGCCTGCCGGCGGTGGAGGTGATCGCCAAGCCGGCCCTCCGGACCTTCGGCTACGGGTTCAACCTGAACCGCAAGATGTTCCAGGACGTCCGGGTCCGGCACGCGCTGAACCACGCCATCGACCGCGCCGCCATCATCAAGGCGGTCTTCCGCGGCTACGCCACGCCGATCGACTCGCCGCTCTCGCCGTTCACCACCGGGTACGCGGCGGTCGGCACCTACGACTACAGCCCCGAGAAGGCCAGGCAGCTCCTGGCCGAGGCCGGCTGGAAGCCCGGCGCCGACGGCGTCCTCCGGAAGGACGGCGAGGCCTTCGAGGTCTCGCTGCTGACCCCGGGCGGGATGCTGCCGAAGGACGTCGAGGTGACCCAGGCCGTGCAGAGCTTCCTCGGCAAGGTGGGGGTGAAGGCGACCATCAACAAGGTCGAGCCGGCCGCCTTCTGGGACTTCCTCCGGGTGCCGCCGGACAAGCTCGCCTGGGACATGGTCCTCTTCGGCTTCAACCCGTCGAACGGCGACGGCGGCTACCACCTGAGCTCGCTCTTCGCCTCGAACCCGAGCCGGACCGAGCGCCCCAAGGTCTGGAACTTCACCTGGTACACGAACCCGCGCGTGGACAGCCTGCTGGCCGAGGCCGACCAGACCGTCAACGCCGCCAAGCGCAAGGCGATGCTGGTCGAGGCGGCCAAGCTGGCCTGGACCGACGCCCCGTACCTCTGGCTCTACGCCGAGAACGTGGTCGTGGCCAAGAAGAAGGACCTCAAGGGCGTCGAGGTGCAGCCGGTCATCTTCACGATCCTGCGCAACGCCCGGCCCTGACGCGCGCCGGAAGGAGCGCGGCCGGCCGCCGGCACCGGCCGGGCCTTCCTCGTCCCCCCGTCGCTCGCCGTCGCCGCCCAGCTGGTCGCCCTGGTCAGTCGCACGCCCGCGCCAGCGTAGGGCCGAGCCCGAGAGACTGAAGGCATGCCACCCCCTCGTCGGCCGGGGCGGCGTGCCATTGGCGAGCCGTTTCGGGCCCCCGGCGTATCGTTTCGGTGACACTCCTGGGGGTCACGCTCGACGGCAATCCCTCGTCGCATGCGCCAGCGCGGCGCCATCGCGCGGGCACGCCTCGTGCACTCCGATGGCGCGAGAGCCGCCGGACCGGATTGCCCGGCGGCGCCGGATGGGGTATCGTCGTTGCCAGCCGGCGGAGGGCGCAGGCATGGTCACCGTTCAGTGGCAGAGCCCTGTGTGGTGTGCGGCCGCCATGGACGTCGCGCGTGTCCCGGCGCTCGCCGTCCGCGAGACAGGCCAGGCCGGTCCACCGAAGCCACGGCTCCTCGACCGCGTCCGCGACGCGATCCGCACCCGCCACTACAGCCGCCGCACCGAGAAGGCCTATGTCGCGTGGATTCGCCGCTACATCTTCTTCCACGGCAAGCGCCACCCCGCCGACATGGGAGCGGCGGAGTTGACCGGCTTCCTGACCTCGCTGGCCGTGGACGGCCGGGTGGCGGCGTTGACCCAGAACCAGGCACTCAGCGGCGTCTGAGGACTTTGATGGTCTCCTTCACCGCTATGCATCCACTCACAGCGCGGTGTTTCGAATCGATGGGGTCTAACCTGCGCTTCGAGCCGACGGCTGCAAGCGTGCCGCTTGCAGTACCCTCGTCGCTTCGCTCCTCGGCCGCGGCTCAAGCGCAACGTTGGGCGGCAAGAATAGCCGCCCTGGGTAGTTTCGGACAGGAGGGTTCCACATGAACACGCGTATGCATATCGCAGCGCCGTTGATCGCCCTTTCGCTGGCCGCGGCCAGCGTCGCCTTCGCCCAACAGGGCGATAAGCTCGGCAAGGTCGCGTTTCCGAACTCGTGCAGCCCGGCGGTGCAGGAGAAGTTCCTGCGCGGCGTGGCGATGCTGCACTCGTTCTACTATTCCGCGGCGCAGAAGGCCTTCGAGGAAGTGGCCGCCGAGGACAATTCCTGCGCGATCGCCGCCTGGGGCTACGCCTCGATCCTCATGTCGAACCCACTCCAGGGCATCGGTGCCGCGCCCAAGGGTGCCCAGCAGGCGCAAGACGCAATCGATAAGGGCCGCAAGATGGGCGCCAAGACCCAGCGCGAGCGCGACTACCTCGAGGCGGTCGCCGCCTATTACGAGGACTTCGCCAACCGCTCCGAGCGCGCGCGCCAGCTGTCGCGCGCGAAGGCCTACGAGGCGCTCGCCGCCAAGTACCCCAACGACGACGAGGCGCAGATCTTCTACGCGCTGTACCTCGCCGGCACGCAGACCGCGTCCGACCAGACGTATTCCGCATACCTCAAGGCGGCTGCGATCCTCGAGAGGCAGTTCGCGAAGCACCCCGATCATCCGGGCGTCGCGCACTACCTGATCCACAGCTACGACGCGCCGCCGATCGCCGCGCAGGGCGTGCCCGCGGCGCGCCGCTACGCCGACATCGCCCCGGACGCGCCGCACGCGCTCCACATGCCCTCGCACATCTTCACCCGCGTCGGCGCGTGGGCCGACTCGGCGGCGACCAACCGCCGCTCGGCCGACGCCGCGCGGAAGAGCAACGACCCCGACGACGCGCTGCATGCGTTAGACTACATGACCTACGCCTACCTGCAGCTCGGCCGCGACGGCGACGCGCGCAAGACCTGGGGCGAGGCACGCACGCTGACCGGCATCAACCCGGCGCGCGCGACCGCATACTATGCGCTCGCGGCGATGCCCGCACGCTACATCGTCGAGCGTGGCGCCTGGAGCGAGGCGGCGGAGCTCGTCCCGAGCTCGAGCAAGTTTCCGTTCACCGAGGCGATGACGCATTTCGCGCGGGTGCTCGGCGCCGCGAGGAGCGGCGATCCCGCCTCGGCGCAGAAGGACGTCGAGCGGATCGCGGCGCTGCTCGACGAGCTGAAGGCGGCGAAGAACGAGTATTGGGCGAACGAGGTCGAGGTGATGCGCCTCGCGTCGCTCGCCTGGGTCGCGCTCGCGCAGGCGAAGAGCGACGACGCTCTCGCACTCATGCGCCAGGCGGCCGACATCGAGGACAAGAGCGAGAAGAACATCGTCACGCCGGGGCGCCTGCTGCCCGCACGTGAGCTGCTCGGCGACATGCTAGTGGAACTGAAGCGTCCGGCGGAGGCGCTCAAAGAGTACGAGGCCTCGCAGCAGCGCGAGCCGAACCGCTATCGCGGCCTGTACGGCGCAGGGCAGGCGGCGGCGCAGTCGGGCAACCGCGACAAGGCGCGGCACTACTTCTCCAAGCTGATTGAATTGGCGGGCTCTGGCGACAACCGCCCCGAGATGGAGAAGGCGCGCCGATACCTCGCGACTAACTGACCTCGCAAAGGCACCTGCTCTCGTTTTGTCGGTGGGTACTAGCGGCAGATAGTCCGTAAATGAAATGCCGCCCAACCGCGCCGTCGAGACCGACGTGCCGTAAGCGGCACGCGGCTCGCGGTGGGACGTTGCAGACGGGGGATGTGCGCCATGGTTCTGACGACTCCCGAGGGACGGGCTATAGCAACGACCGTTACTTAGACTCATCGCCGCTAAGATAACTTGCCGATGAATCGCAAGGCCTTGGGTTTACTGAGCCATAGAACCCCCACCCGAGGGAGGTACTATGGCCAGACGCCCGCCGGCGGCTGCGGCAGCACGGGTCGATCTGATCCGCGTGATGGATCTGCTGCAGACGCACATCACGAGCGCGCTGTGTCAGACGGTCTTTCGGCGCGTGCGCACGACCGAGCGGCAGCGCGCGTGGACCCTGCAGGCGCTCGTCCAGTTCTGGACGGCCGTCATTCTCCGGGCCCCCGAGGCACTGAGCCAGGCCTTGGTCGACACCATCGACCAGCGGGAGCCCCTGTTCCCGCGCATCGTGGCGACGCCGGAGGCGTTCTTTCAGCGGTGCCGGGATCTGCGGTCGGCCTTCTTCGCGGAGGTCTTCCGCCAGTTCACCGCGCGGCTGGTGGTGGCCGTCCCCCCGCGCTACGCGGCGGGCGTGGCCCCGGTCCGCGCCCGGTTCACCGACATCCTGCTGCTCGACGGCTCGCGCCTGGCCGCCATCGCCCATCGGTTGAAGCTGCTCTGGCGCGAGCGCGCGGTGGTGCTGCCCGGCTGCCTGCTGGGCGTCTACGACTTGGGCCGGGGGCTGTGCCGGCAGCTGCACTTCTCGGCCGATGCGGCCGCCAGCGAGATGACCCGCGCCAAGGCGGTGCTGGGGACGATGGCCCGCGACACGCTGCTGCTGGGCGATCGACTCTACTGCACGGCCGACTTCTTCGAGGGGCTGCATACGCAGGGCTGCTGGGGGCTGTTTCGGCGCAACCGGCTCTTGCGTCTGCGCAAGCTGCAGCGGCTGAGCAAGCGCCGCCACGCGGGCGGGTGTCTGGAGGACTGGCTGGTCCGGGCCGGCACCGGAGCCTCGGCGCCGTCCCAGCTCGTGCGCTACATTCGCTGGCGCCAGGGCGGCACCCGCTACGAACTGCTGACCAATGTGCTCGCGCCCGCGCGGCTGGCGGCCGCCGAGGCCCTGGCCCTCTATCCCTATCGCTGGCGCATTGAGCGCATGTACTTCGATCTCAAGGAAGTCCTGAATCTCAACCGCATCTACGCGGCCAATCCCAACGCCGTGGCCATGCAGGTCTATGCGGCCGGGATCGTGTATAACGCCCTGCGCGTGGCCCAAGGGGAAGTCGCGGCCGCCGCGGGACTCGAGCCCGAAGAGATCTCGCCGGCGAAGTTCTTCCCCAAGATGGTCGCCGCCTGCCAGACCTACGTCGTCGCCCAACTCTGGGAGCGGCGGGTCCGGCGCCTGAATCCCCGGCGCCGCCTGCGGATGATTGACTGGCGCACCGAACGCTGGGCGAGCGTGGTGGTTTCGGCGCTGCACGTCGAGGCCCGCTCCGAATCCCGCCGCCGGCGCCGTTACTGCCCCGCGCGGCGCCACTGGAAGTCGCTCGCCCATGTCCGTGGTGGTCGACGACTCACGAAGTTATCTTAGCGG
>CAVPSB010000027.1:0-24067 GCA_963708025.1 uncultured Candidatus Rokubacteria bacterium
CGCCTCCCATTCCAGGTAGAACGTCCGGTCGCGGTCGTAGTAGCCCTGGACGTAGCTCGGATGACACGCGAACGGCTGCTTGACGACGGCGTCGAACGACGACCACGCCCGGGATCACGGTGCGGTTCGGTTCTGCTGCACGGACGACCGACTCGTCGACGACCTCCTCGCAGACGACGATCACCCGGTCGGCCGCGAACGCCGCCTCCTCTGGCAGCCGAGGAGCCCCAGTACTGGGTGTCGCCGTCCCGGTCGCGCGCTGCGCGTGCACGATCGCGACGTCGGGCCCGAAGCGGCGGGACGACGTAGACCTCGGTGCCGTCCTCGTACGGCGAGCGCATCGGCTTGATGTTCGGGATTCACGCCGGGGGATGTCGCTCTCGTAGTACGAGCGGATGGGGAAGAACGGCAGGTTCGACGCACCGGCGACATACCGGCACACCATCCCGAAGTGCGAGTACTCCTCGATCTCAGCGGCTCCGGATCCGCCCTCTCGATCCGCCGCCGGACGGTCGCTGCAGCGAGCCCACGCCGGGGTTGCCGAGCCAGCTGAAGATCAGCTTCCTCGCGACGCCCGCCCCGATCATCTGGTCGTAGATCACGTCGGGCGTCATGCGGGCCAGCGTGAGGTCGCGCCGGCGCTGCCGGATAGATCTCGCGTCCCGCGGCGAAGCAGATCAGGTGGGTGAAGCCCTCGATCGCCACGGTTCGCCGTCACGACGCGACCTCCGCCACGGCGTCGCGCATCGTGGCGAGCTTGCTCAT
Source organism: uncultured Candidatus Rokubacteria bacterium (assembly GCA_963708025.1). Taxonomy (GTDB): domain Bacteria; phylum Methylomirabilota; class Methylomirabilia; order Rokubacteriales; family DASRDR01; genus CAVPSB01. The sequence continues at coordinate 766 of CAVPSB010000027.1, forward strand.
GTCACGCCTCGGGGCTCCAGCCGTCCTCGGGCCCGCGGAGCACGCAGAACTCGTTGCCCTCGGGGTCGAACATGACCGTCCAGAAGCTCCCGCCCTCCTCGACCAACCGGAGCTCGCTGGCGCCGAGCGCCTTCACGCGCTCGACCTCCTTCGCCATCGACTCGGGCGGCCGCAGGTCCAGGTGCAGGCGGTTCTTCACGGCTTTGCCCTCGGGGACGATGAAGAAGGTCAGGCGCCACCCCTCGCCCTTGGGGTCACGGATTTCCGCGCCCTCCTGATCGATCTCGGCGAGGTCGTAGCCGACACCGCGCACCAGAGTCGGCGACCGCCTTCGGATCTGGCGCAGTCGAACGTGAGGCTGTCGACCGTCGACGCCACGATGACCCCCCCCGGCATCTACGCGCCCGAGACCTCGGCGACCGCCTCCTCGAAGATCTCGACCGCGGTCTCGCGACCTTCGGGCGCGCCCCCGTCTGACCACCAGGGCCAAGGTGGTGATCCTCTGCTCCCTGGTGCCCGTGTTCATCGCCGTCGCCGTCTTGCCCTTCCTCCTCCTGTCGGTGCCGGACCCTCATCCGGTGAAGATCCCCGGGCTCGCCGGGGAGATCAGCCGGGACGTACGTCCAGCGGCAGGACGGCTATGTACAAGCTCTTTCCTTACACCGCTCCGCTCATGACCTTCCCGGCCGACGCACTGGTCGTCGACGATCCCCGGCCGCAGGTGGTGGTCAAGTTCCGCCAGCTCGATTTCCTCAGCAAGTATGGGATCACGAGCTACGGCGATTCGCGGGAGATAGCGGTCGACAAGGTCGTCGACGAGGCCGGCAAGGTCATCTATCTGCGGCCCCAGAGCGCGCTGGGCCCGGGTGAATACGTCGTCGTGGCCTCGCGCGACGGCGCCGACGGCGGAGAGGACTACTTCTACTTCAGAGTCCCCTAGGATGGATCGGCGAGGCAAGGACCAGGAAGCGTCGTAGCGGCGCTAAGGGTGCGACCGACGCGACGCATCGGACCATACGAGCGGCCGCCTTCTCGTGGCGCTGGCCGGCGCCGTGGCTCTCGGGATGCTCGGTCCTCTTCGGCGGCGTACGCCCACACCGAACTCGTGCATCGGGAGTTCGTCGGCGGTACCGCCGGAGAGACCGCAGGATCTGCTTCTCCGGTTCAGCGAGCCGATCGACGGCCGATTCCTGACCGTTGACATCCTCGGACCGGCCGGTGAGTCGCAGGCGGCGGTCAGCATCGATCCGCAGCACAGGACCGACGGCCTGGTGGACGTGTCCGGTCTCCCCCCGGGACTCTATTCGGTCGCCTGGTGGACCCGGGCGCTGGACGGCGACCCCTCGAACGGGAGCTTCATCATGGGGATCGGCACCGCCGTGGAGCCCGTCGCCCTTCTCCCGCCGGTCGGAGCGCGCGACCCGGCCACGCAACCGGCCATGTTCTACGGGGACACAGTCTGGGACACGATCATCCACTGGCTCATCTATCTCGGCGCCGCCCTCCTGGTCGGGAGTCTCGGGTTCGCGCTGGTGGTCTGGCGCCCGACGGTGCGGAAGCAGGCCGCGGGCGAGGCGACCGCGGGCGCGGCCGCAGTCGCCGGCGCGTCCCCACGGGCGCACCGGACGCCGTCCCGGCGCAACCACCTCGGCCGTCGCCGCCGAGCTGATCGACGCCCGGCTGGCTCGAGTGCTGCGCTCGCTGGCCCTGGCCGGCGGAGCGCTCTTCCTCTTCGCGAACCTCCTGCTTTTTCTCATGCAGCTGGAGTTCATCCGCTATGCGATCCTCCAGCCGATCACCGCGGTCGCCCCCACCCCGCTCGCGCCGTCGTCGCTTTCTCACGCGGCCCCCTATCAGACGGCCGCCGACATCTTTCGGGGATACAACGGGGCGGTGTGGATCAGCAGGATAGTGCTCTCGGTGGCGGCGCTGGTGCTTTCGTTCCGCCTTACCGCCCCGGCGACGAAACGGCCTTGGCGCTGGAGAGCGGCGTTCGCGGTGGGCCTGGCAATGCTGGCGACTATGAGCCTCACCGCCCACGCGGCCGTGGTCCCGCAGTCCAGGTTCGCGGTGGTGCTCGACTGGACCCACCTCACCGCCATGTCTCTGTGGTTGGGGGGCCTGCTGCCGCTGTTGCTGACCTTGCGGGAGTTCCGCCGGCAGGAAGCGGCCGGCACACCCGGCGGCGGGTTTCGACCCCGCACTCCGGCTCTCGGTGGTGCGCCGCTTCTCGACCGTGGCTCTGCTCGCCGTCATCTGGCTGGCCGCCACCGGACTGTTCGCGGCGTACCTTCACGTGCGGAACCCGTCGCTGCTCATCCCCACGACCTACGGCCGCGTCCTCATAGCCAAATTGGCTGCTGTTCGCGGCGCTCTTCGCCCTGGGGGCCGTACACAGACGCGTCTCCATCCCCCGCCTCGAGAACGGCATGCAGCCGCGGAAGTCGTCGCTCGAACGCATCCTCCCCTTCGAGATCGGGGTCGGGTGCTCGCTACTCGCGGCTGTGGCGCTCCTGATGAGCCTCGGCACCAGCGCCGCGGTCTGGCCCGCTCACCAGGCTCTGGGTCTGACCAGCCAATCGACCACCGGCCAGGTGACGGTCACCCTGAGGGCCGTCACCGGCAAGGCCGGGGAGAACGCGGTGGCCCTGGACGTGGCCGATCGCCGCTCGGGTCCGCCGACCACGGCCGAGCGGGTGACGCTCGAGGTCGGCGGCCGCACCTATGTCCTGAGCCCGGCGGGCGACCTCGTCCCCGGGACCGTTCAGAGGTTCGTTTCCACAGACCTGGTAGAGCTACCGGAGGGCAAGGGTACAGCGGCCTACACGATCACCAGGCCCTCGTATCCCGACATCGGGGGCACGATCCCCGTAGACGTGCCGCCCGCCCTCAGCGCGGCTAGTCCCCCGCCGGATAGCCAAAGAGACCTGCCGGCGCGGCGCCGATGCTAAGATGGGCGGCATGACCGACGACGAACGGGACATCGACGAGCGAGGACGCGGCCTCCGGAGGAGGCCGCGGAGAACCCGCTTCACAAGAAGCTGGGCATCCGGCCGGGCTTGACCGGGGCCGTCGTCGCCCCTCCCGAGGAGGATGGTCTGCTCTCCCCTCTGCCGGAGGGCTTTCGTAGTGCTGGCCTCCGTCGACGAGCTGGCCGCCGCGGACGGCCTGTTCGACTACCTGCACTTCTTCGCCCGCAACCGGGGCGATCTGGTCAAGGACTTCCACCGTCTGCGCGACAAGCTGGCTCCCGGCGGAAGCCTCTGGATCTCCTGGATCAAGCAGTCGTCGGTCCGCGGCGGCGGCGGCCTGCCGGGCGACCTGAACGAGAACACGATCCGCCGGATGGCTCTGGCCAGCGGCCTGGTGGACGTGAAGGTGGCCGCGCTCGACCCGGAGTGGTCCGCCCTCAAGCTGGTCTGGCGCCGGCACTAGCCGAGGCGTCCGGCGCGCTGCGCCCTGGCGAGGCGTCCGCGCTTACTCCTTCGCCGCCGCGAAGCCGGGCGTGCTGCCCGCCAGACCCAGGTTGTCCCCGATCAGCCGGCACAGTCCCGCGCTCGGTGCTCGCCCGGATGGAGACGTAGCACTGGTCGCAGCTCTCCCGGGTGGCCTTGAAGCCTTTGGCCGCCTCTTTGCGCGACGCGTACTGCAGGTCGGGGAACATCGAGCAGGCGTTGATGAGACCGTCCGGCCGCACTACCACGAAGCGCCGCCCCGCCTGGCAGCCGTTCATGCCGCCTTCGGCGAAGAAGCGGTAGGTCTGCTCGAGGATGTAGTCGGAGTTCATGACCACCGACGAGCGGCGCCGGTGCTCCTTGAGATAGTCGATGTGCCGGCGCAGTAGGGCGAGGTCCTCGGGCGCGGTGATGCAGAGGCTCATGTCGCCGGTGCGCAGCGCGCTGTAGGCGCTGAAGGAGATCTGGGTGCCCCACTCCTCGGCCTTGCGCCACCAGCCCGGGGATCTCGCGTGAAGTTCTCGTGGGTGAGCGCCGAGTTGAGCACGATGTTCCCCCGCCCGTACTTCTTGACGAGGTAGGGGATGATCTCGTTCATCTTGGCGTAGAGCCCGGGGATGCGCGCGGAAATCGTCGTGCCGCTCGTCGGGGAAGTCGAGCGAGATGGAGAAGAGCGACACTCCTGCCTTGTTGAGAGCGAGATACCGCTCCTCGGTCATGAGCCACCAGTTGCTCACGCAGCACGACCATGGGGAAGCCCGCTCGGCCGCTTGACGGCGCGGACGATGTCCTCCAGGTCGTCGCGCAGGAGCGGCTCGCCGCCGGACAGCTGGCAGACGCCGGGCTTGAGCTCCTCGGAGTAGCGCGTGTAGTCGGCCGGCGTCATCAGCTTGGCCTCGGGCTTGATGCCGCCCTTGTCGCAGTGCACGCAGTCGGCGCAGCACGAGTGGGTGACCTCGAACGACACGCACACCGGCCAGCCCTTGGCCCGGTTCCAGAGCGACCTGACGCCGATGCGTACCGATTCGCTGGTCTTCATGCTCGCGATGCTTCCATTCGACGAGGCCCGCGGGCCGTTGGCGTTCCGCCCGACACTGTACCGCAGCCGCGCCCGCGCGTGCCCTGCGCCCGGCTTGCCACCGATGGTACGATTCTGCTGACCGACGAGATACCGGCAGGTGGTGTCTCCACGTGCTCGATCACATAGTCGACTTCCTCAACGCGCTCGGCATCGCGGCACCCGGGCGGCTCGGGCTGGGTCACCGTGATCCTCACCTTCGTCATCGCGGCGGCCTGGCCGCGTGGCGCTTCATGCCCCACCTGCGGCTGTTCTCCCTGCGAGGTGGGCTGGGCCGACGAGCCCAACGCCCGCCGCCTCAACAAGGAGCCACTCCCCAACGCCGGCGGCCTGGCCATCTTCGCCGTCGGTGATCGTCGCCCTGGTCATCGCCACGCTGCTCCGCCCCATCGTCATCGAGGACGTGCAGGTGCAGAGTGCTCGCCATCCTGCTGGGCGGCTCGTTCATGATCATGGCCGGCTTCATCGACGACCAGTTCGGCCTGCCGCCCGTCTTCCGCCTGTTGGTGCAGTTGATCGCCGCCCTGCTGCTGGTGAGCACGGGCATCCGCATCGAGGTGGTCTTCGGAGGAGACTTCGCCGGACGCGCTCTCGGTGATCTTCACCGTCGTCTGGATCATCGCCATCACCAACGCGGTCAACCTCATCGACGGGGTCGACGGCCTGGCCGGCGGGGTGAGCTTCATCACCGCCATGAGCCTGCTGGCCGTGTCGGCCCAGGATCCAGAGCAAGGCCGCCGCCACCTTCGTCCTGGCGGCCGTGGCGCGGCGCGGCTCTCGGCTTCCTGCGCCACAACTTCCCGCCCTCGCGCATCATCATGGGCGACAGCGGCGCCTACTTCTTCGGTTTCGTGCTGGCCGCTCGAGCATCCTGGGCGGACCTGAAGGTCACCACGGTCTTCTCGCTGTTCCCCACCGTGCTCTTCCTCTTCCTGCCCCTGCTCGACACGGTCCAGGTCATCATCCGCCGCCTGCTCAAGCGCAAGAACCCCCTCTCCAGCCCGGGCAAGGACCACCTCCACCACGGCCTGCTGGCCCGGGGCCTCTCGCCGGCCCGCACAGTCATCCTCCTGCTGGGGGTCACGCTGGCCGCGAACATCGTGGCCATGGCCGTCCAGGGCATGTCGGCGCTGGTCATCGTCGTGACCACCGTGGGCATCGTGGTCCTGCTCGGCGTCTGGCGGCCTGGCGGCGGCGCCGCGCCTTCCGCCGGCGACCGGCCGATCGACGGCGCGGCGCATCGCGGACGGCCGGACGCGCGCCGGCCCGCTCCGACCGACGAAGCGCGAAACCTGACGCCAGCGGCCGGTCGAGCCGTCCTAGCGCGCATCTCAAAAAGACAAACGGGGTGTGAGTCTTTTAGATCGGAGGGGTACGATGGAACAGGTTCGGTAAGCGTCAGAGGCGATCGCGGCAGTCGTCCTCGTTCGTCATCCTCATCGGGACGGCGGTCGGCGAGCGCGGGATGCGGCAGCCAGGCCAACGCGACCGGCGGCCCGGTGAAACTGACCGAGGCGGACAACGGCAAGACGGTCACGGTCGAAAGTCGGCGACGACGTCCAGGTGATCCTCGCCGGCAACCCGACCACCGGCTACTCGTGGACCGCCGGCGCTGAGCGACAAGACGCGGCGGTGCTGCAGCAGCAGGGCGACCCGGTCTACGCCCAGGAGTCCACCGACCCGAGCCTCGTGGGCGCCGGCGGCACCTTCACCTTCACCTTCAAGGCGGCGGCCGCCGGGACAGGTGACCCTGAAGTTCGACTACGCCCGTCCGTGGGAGACGGGCAGTGGCTCCCATCCAGACCTACTCGGTGACGGTCACCGTCGAAGTAGGATCCGGGCCGAGGGTGCGGCCGGATCGAGCGCCGGGAGGCGGACCGCCGCTCGGGGCTTCAGCCGTTCCGGCTCCGAGCGGCCTATTCACCGAGGAACCGGTCCGGGTCGGCCATGAAGTCGCGGTAGAGCCGGTAGTGCGCCGTCTCCTCGTAGGAGGTCTCGACGATCGGGCCCTCTCCCAGAGCGAACACCTGCGCCCCGGCACCGCCATGATCATCGGCGAATGGGTGGCGATGACGAACTGGGCGTGTCCGCGCCGCCGGTACTCGGAGAGCAGGCGCAGCAGCTCCAGTTGGCTGGCCGGCGACAGCGCGGCCTCGGGCTCGTCGAGGAAGTACAGCCCGGGGATCTGGTAGCGCCCCCGGAAGTAGGCGCAGCAGGCCTTCGCCGCGCGAGCGCAGGGTCAGCGACTCTCCCCCGTGGTACCGGGCCTGTCCGGGGTCGATCTCGGTGACGTCGTCGATGAACTCGGCCCACTCCCGGAAGCTCTCGGCGCTGAAGACGCCGCCCTTCACCGAGCCCCGGGCCAGGGTGACGTCGACGAAATCGCGGCACAGCGGGCGTCCGGGCCGCTGCCCGGTGGCGCCGGCGGCGCCGGGGCCGCGGCCGCCGGCCTGGGCGCTCCTCTTGGGCTCCGCCCAGAGTGGAAGCCGCAGCGCCGGGCGATGGCTTCGATGAGCGTCGACTTCCCCGAGCCGTTCTCGCCCACGAGGAAGGCCACGCTCTCGGGTGAAGCCGCAGCTCCTGCCGGCCCTGGAGCGCGGGGACGTCGAACGGGTAGCCAGCCCCGGGCGGGGAACTCGTCTCCCCGTATCCGGACGCTCTCCAGCCAGATGCTCGCGGAGCCTACGGTCACTCAGCTGGTGAGGGTCAGACTCCCGACGTTCATGTTCACGGTGATGGTGAGGAGCTTGCCCTGCTCCGCGACGCCGCGGCCGGCGTGCTGTAGGTCTTGTCGGCCGCCGTCCAGCGTGCCCTCCTGGGTCACGTCGGTCAGCTTGCCGTTGACCACCACCTTGGCCGCGGTGCCGGCCGGCACGATGATGTGGACGCTGCCGACGCCCGCCGTCGATGCTCACCGACCCGGATCGGTCCGCAGTGTCGCCGGAGAAGTCGAAGGTGAACGAGCCCGCCCCGCCCTTGAACTCCATCTTCTTGAAGTTGGCGTCGGCCAGGCCGGTGAGAGTCACCGAGGAGGCCCCCGTCTCGTAGGTGAGGGACTCCATCTGGCTGGGGTTGGGCGACGAGAAGTTCACCTGGCTCTTGGACGCTCCGTCCTTGATGCTCAGCTCGCTGCAGCGACAGCCCGCCCAGTTCGTACGTCCCTTCGTAGGCGCCCGCCGTCACCGCCAACCGGATGGGAGCGGCGCCCAGCTTGAGATCCCAGTCGTTGACGATGTCGGTGCCCACGCCCGACAGGCCCTTGGTGGTGCCCTGCTTGATGGCTGAGCGAGGAGTCGGTCGCGGGTGACCTTGCGGCTTCCAGCGTCTCCACGTTGTAGCGGATGACGCCGGAGGCGAGGCCCGCGGCGCCCGGCTGCACGCTCGAGTTTGCCGGCGCCCATAGCTCAGCGTCACGTCGGTGACCGCGGCGCTGCCCAGCGGCTCGTCGATCGTCAAGTTCCTGCGTGGGGCCCGATGCCGATGCCGCACCCGGCGGCAATACAGCGCCGCCCCGACGACCATGCGCCAGCGCAGCGCGACCGTCATGATCTTCTTCCAGCTCATGGCCGCTCCATCCTCCTCATCCGCACTGCGATCCGTCCAGCCGTCTCGTTGCCCGTCGCCTCCAATATCACAAATCCGCGCAGCAGCGGGTCTGCCCATGCGCTCAGGACGAGCGGCGGCGACGCACAGCGACCACCACGAACACCACGCGGCGACGCGCACGCCGCGACCCTGGCCGCGGCGGACGGCGCCGCGAGCATGGAGCCGCATCCGACGCCGGAGCACCCGGACGACCGTGGCGCAGGCACCTCCAGAGGCCGCACGACGCCCAGGACCGCCAGCCAGGCGCCGCCCAGGAACCACCCGCCCAGTACGTCCGACAGCCAGTGGACGCCCAGGTAGACGCGCGAGACCCCGACAAGCCCGGCGACCACGATGCCGGCCACGAGCGTCGGCCCAGGCGCGGCGCCACGCCCGGCGCCGGCCGCCGCGACGCCAGCCCGCGGGCCCGGCTGCGCCGCCCCGACGCCATCCGAAGGCCAGGTAGACAAGCAGGCCGAGGAACACCAGCGTGGTGAGGGCGTGCCCCGAGGGCAGGCTGCCGCGAGCCGGGCATCGCGATGAGGGCGTCGCTCGCCGGCGGGCGCGGCCGGCCGACGATGGCCTTCGCCGCCTCCGAGATCCCCCAGCCGATCAGCAGGCCCGACGGCCACCAGGGCGGCGCGCGCCCGCCTGCCCCAGACGGCCAGCAGCAGCACGGTCGAGAAGCCGAGCGCCGCGAGCACCGGGTTGTTGCCGATGAGGGTGATCGCCCAGAAGAGCCGGCTGCGCCCCGGGGTGCGCCAGGCGACGAACGCCTCGGAGTACCCGGCGGTCCCAGGCCGAGAGGGCGGAATCCGGGGCCGGAAGCCAGCGCCGATGAACACGACGAAGACCGAGCCGAGACAGGGCCGCGGCGACCAGGAGCGCGGCCGGCATGCCGGCGCGCGCCCGGCGGCCGCCCGGCGCCGGGGCTGGCCGGCTCGCCTCTGTCGGCTGGCTCGGTCCTCACCCGATCGGCACCACCGCGTGGCGCAGCACGGTCTTGAGGTTCTCGGGCTTGGCCGTGCGCGGGTCGCCCAGGTAGATCTCGTGGTGGCGCCCGTGGAAGCGTAGCCGTTCTGGCCGGCGAACTCGCCCATCCGCATCGAGCGTGCGCCGGCTCGTCGGCGTAGGGACCGATGTGCATCACCTGCACGCAGAGCCCTTCCTCGAAGCGCTCGAGCCGCAGCCGGTCGAGACGGCCCGGCGCGCCTTCCTCGTCTCTTGGCGTACTTCTTGCGCAGCTGCTCGACGGCCTCGGCGAACATGTCCCCGGTGATGTGGTCGGGCTGCATGATCATGAGCGTCCACAGCCACTGGTCGGAGGTGGCGTAGTCGGCGCCGCCCTCCGGCGTGGTCCACAGCCCTTCCAGGGCCATGACGCTGTAGTCGATCGGGTCCTCCGCCCGCTTCTTGGACATGAACTTGAGCGTGTACGAAGCCCCGTAGAGCGCCCCGATGGCCGCGGCGAAAGCCGGGCGAGTCGCCGGGCATGCAGGCCGGGCTCGATCTGCCCGTCGATCATGGCGAACTGCATCTCGGGCACCTGCGACCAGGACGCATTCCTTGGCCGACGGCAGATAGAGGTGCTTGAGCTGCTTCTTGAGGTCGAGTTTCGCCGGAGCGCCGCTGGCCATGACGTACCTCCCCGAGATGAGACTCCTGCATACCATCATACTTGCGCCTATACTTCGAGCGAAACCGGTCAACGTCGACCGTGCACGGCGTTCCTTGGCCGACTAGTCCTGGAGGCTGCTCCTGGTGCGTATTCCTCGGCGCGGCTCCAATCGCGCTCCTCGTGCTGTCTCGCCTTGGCCCTGGCGGTCGCCGTCGCGGGCGCAGCCGTGTTGGCAGGATGCGCAAGCAGCAGCACGACCACGACGAGCGTCTCCGCCGGCCTCCACCACGTCATGACCGCCGGTCCGGGCACCGCTCGACGACCTCCACCCGGGATGACCTCAACGACCATCCGATACGCGACCACCGAGTCGACGGTCGAAACGATCGTTGAGAAGCCCGCCAAGCCCCCGGCGGACATCCTTCACTTCTCGTGGGACGGCCCAAGGCGATACTGGGCGCCTGACATGGCGGATGACCTTTCGGGAGCCGACAAGGACTTCAGGCCCGAAGGGGCTCGGATCGTCGGCGATCCGCTTTCTCTCGCAACCGGGCGAAGCCGTGGACTTCATCTCGGCCACGGGCGAGGACGGCAAGCTGGTGGTCTTCTCCCTGTTCTCCGAAGCGGACTCCCGCGGGCGGACGGTCGTGACGTGCCCCGGCTCCGACCGGCCGGCCCCTGCGCGAGCTACTCGGGGGCCGGGCCTTCAACAATCCGGTCGCCGCGAGCGGGACCGGCACCGACAAGGTCGCTCCACGTGTTCGCCACCGATACCGCGCGACAATCTCATCCACTTCTGGTTCACAGCGGGCGGGCTGCTGGAGGCCGAGGCCATCAAGTCCGAGAGCCTGACCTCCGCAACGGGCGTCGCGGTCGCGCGCGTGGGCTCGGCGCGCGTGGCCAAGGACGGGACGACGCTCGAGGTCTGCGCACTCGACCCGGATGACGAACTGCTCTACTTCCGGCTGGCCTCCGGAGGCTCGTGGTCGGCTGAGAACCCGAGCAAGCAAACGGGGAGGGTAGCGAAGAAGGAGGCCACTTTCTTCGCCGACCCGCTCGGCGTCTCCGATACGACCATCGCCTCCTCCTGCTTGCTGGACCACTTGCTGCTCTACCGCCGGCTCCCCGACGGCACCTGGACGCTCGAGGACATCACCCAGGAAACGACGACCGAGAAATCAGACCCCAAGGTGACTCTGGGCGGCTGGCTGTCGTGGTGGGACTGGGACAGCGGCGAGTACTGGGATCCCGTCGCAGTTCCGGCATCCGCTCGCCATCCTCACGACCGAGGGCCATTTCCAGCTTCTCGGAGCGGGCGTCGACGGACGCGCCCTGGAAGGTGACGGATGTGTCCGCGTCTGACGGGCGTGACCTTCGCCGCCGACGGCGGTGGCGCATTCGATCATCCGAGTCCACACTCCCCCGGGCGGCTCGTCCAAGGAAGCCCATTTCGCCGGGGTCGACAAGGCGCAGAACCTGATCCACTTCTGGCGTGACGCCAAGGGGAAATGGCACACCGAGGATCTCACTGCCAAGACCCGCCAGAAGTTCTCCTATCCGCTTGGATGAGTCCGGCGACGACGTGCGCCGGGCCGCTCTCGGCACGTATGCCGCGATACACGTTCCTGGTCCCGTGGCCGCAGGCAACGATACGGCCGGGCTCTCTCGGAGTCGACCCGGATGGACGGCTTATCGTTCTCTGGGCGCCATCGTCGGGTGGCGAGTGGCAGGTCTTCGACGCGACCGCCGCCATGGGCTACAGGGTGCGGGGACCGGATCTCGTCTGGAGCGATCCCTTCTGGGGAACGACCTGGTGATGGCCGGGAGCAAGTAGGGCGTGCCGCGACCGCGGCTCGGCGGCGCGGCCGCGGCGCGCGCGCCGCTCGCGCCGTCCCGCAGGACTTCGCGCTACCATGGCCAATGAGAGAAGATTGTCCGCGTGCCCGCAGCCGCTCGCGCCGAGGCGGGCACGACGAAACCAAGGAGGAGCCATGAAAGAAGTCCCCGGGCTCTACGCCGAATTCCGCGCGCAATTCCCCGAGATCGTCGAGAAGAACGAAGAACTGGGCCGCATGGTGCACGACCAAGGCCCGCTCGACGAGAAGACCCGGGCGCTGGTCAAGATCGGCATCGCGGCGGCCAGCCTGCACCTGACCTCGGTCACCACCCAGGTCGCCCGGGCCCGCGAGGCCGGGGCCACCGAGGACGAGATCATGCACGCCCTGCTTCTCGTCATCCCCACCTGCGGCTTCCCGACCTTCATGCAGGCCTACCGCGAGTACAAGGGCGAGTGAGCCATGTCCCGAGCGGCCGACGAGGCGAGCGCGCCGGACGAGCGCAGGCGGCGAGCCGGCCCGAGCCGGACGTGCGAGCCTCGCCGGAGCCCGACGACAGACTGCCGAGCTGGACGAGGCCTCGAGCCGGCCCGAGCGCAGAGCCTCGCGCCGACGGCGAGCCGGACGCGGCCGCCGAGGAACCCGCCGGCCGAGCCGCGCAGGCGCCGCGCCCAGGCGGCCGCCGACCTGCGGCCGCGGCGGCGGCGGACTGCCGGCGAGCCGGCGTGACCGCGCGTCCGAGGCGGCAGCCGACCTCAAGTCTCCGCCCGACCTCGAGCCCCGCGTCCACGAGATCGGCATGCAGCTCTACGAGGCGACCATCGAGCGCGGCCCGGCCAAGGCGGCCGCCTCGTTACGTCACCGGACGGGCCATGCAGCGCCGCATCCTCGCCCAGGCCATGGCCGACCCGGCCTTCAAGACCCAGCTCTTCCGCTTCGTCGACGTCTACCCCAGCCTCCGCGATTCCGGCGACCTGGTCCGGCACCTGCGCAGCTACCTGGGCGACCGTGGACGCCCCCCGCCCCCTCGACCGCCTGGTGGCCACCGACAAGCGGCGGCTCCCCAGTTGGGCGGTCACCCGTCTGACCGAGCGGGGCATGCAGCGCATGGCCGAGACCCTCATCGCCGGCCGCGACGCCACCGACGCCCTCCCCACCCTGAAGCGCCTGCGCCGCCGCCACACCGGCTTCACCCTCGACATCCTGGGCGAGGCCTGCCTCAGCGAGGCCGAGGCGGAGGAGTACGCCCGCCGCTACCACGACCTGCTCGACTACCTGCCGCCGCAAGGTCGCCCGCTGGGGCGACGACCGCGTCATCGACCAGTCGCCCTACGGCCCCGACCCAAGAGTCAACCTCTCCCTGAAGGTGAGCTCGCTCTACTCCCAGATCGACCCGCTCGATTTCGAGGGTTCGCGGCGGGCCCTGGTGTCGGCCTTGAAGCCTCTGTTCCTCAAAGCCCGGGACAACGGCGTCTTTCTCAACCTCGACCTGGAACGCTTCGTCTACCGCGATCTCACCTACGCCGTGTTCGCCGACCTGTGCCGGGATCCGGAACTCCGCGACTACCCGCATCTGGGGATAGTGGTCCAGGCCTACCTGCGGGACAGCGCGGAGATCGTTCAAGGTCTGGTCGATCTTGCCCGGGACCGCGGGACCCCGTTCACCGTGCGTCTGGTCAAGGGCGCTTACTGGGACTACGAGACCATCATCGCCGCCCAGGAGCACTGGCCTTCGCCGGTGTTCCTCCGCAAGGCGGAGACCGACGCCCAGTTCGAGCGGCTGGCGAAGCTGCTCATCGACAACTGGGAATGGACCCGGCCGGCCCTCGGCACCCACAACATCCGCAGCATCGCGGTCGGCATCGCCGCGGCCGAGGCGGCCGGACTGCCCCCGACCGCGGTCGAGATCCAGGTGCTGCACGGCATGGCCGATTCCATCCGCCGGGCGGCGGTGCAGCAGGGCTACCGGGTGCGCGAGTACGTGCCGGTGGGCGAACTGATCCCCGGCATGGCCTACCTGGTCCGCCGCCTGCTGGAGAACACCGCGAACGAGTCCTTCTTGCGCCTCACCTTCGCCCAGCACGAGGACCCGGAGACGCTGCTGGCGCCGCCGGCGGCGAAGTCGGCGGCCGAGGCAGCCGCGCGGCCCACCGCGGCCGGCCCGCCGAAGCGCGCGGCCGCCGGGCCGCCGCGAAGGCGCGCCGCCGACGGCGCCGAAGTCGCGGGCCGAGGCCCGAGCTGCGCCCCGTTCCAGAACGAGCCCCACGCCGACTTCTCCCGGGAAGCGAACCGGGCCGCCATGGAGAAGGCGCTGGCGACCATCGCCGCGAGCGCCGGGCGCGACTACGCCCTGCTCATCGACGGCTCTCCGGTGCAGACCGGCGCGTGGATCACCTCCGCCAACCCGGCCCGGCCCGCCGAGGTGGTCGGCAGGGTGGCAGCGGCGGGCGCGGCCGAGGCCGACCGGGCGCTCGACAGCGCCGTCGGCGCCTTCCACTTCTGGCGCGACACCCCGGCCGCCGAGCGGGCCGACATGCTGTTCAGGGCCGCCGCCGCCATGCGGGCGCAGCGGTTCGAACTGGCCGCCCTGGAGGTGGTCGAGGCGGGCAAGCCCTGGCGCGAAGCCGACGCCGACGTCACCGAGGCCATCGACTTCCTCGAGTACTACGGCCGGGAGATGCTGCGCCTGTCGGAGGTCTGGCAGCTGAGCGACGTGCCCGGCGAGAGCGACCTCTACTTCTACGAGCCCCGGGGCGTGGCCGCGGTCATCGCCCCCTGGAACTTCCCGCTGGCCATCCCCACCGGCATGGTCTCGGCGGCCCTGGTGGCCGGCAACAGCGTGGTCTTCAAGCCGGCCACCCCCACCCCCGTCCTCGGCTACGCGCTGGTGCGCATCCTGCACGAGGCCGGCGTGCCCGGCGGCGCGCTCAGCTTCCTGCCCGGGCCGGGCGGCGAGATCGGCGACTACCTGGCGGCCGACCCCCGGGTGGACCTCATCGCCTTCACCGGCAGCCTGGAGGTGGGCCTGTCGATCATGGACAAGGCGAGCGGCGTCGCTCCCGGGCAGCGCAACATCAAGCAGGTGATCGCCGAGATGGGCGGCAAGAACGCCATCATCGTCGACACCGACGCCGACCTGGACGCCGCGGTCGAAGGGGTGCTCATCTCCGCCTTCGACTACGCCGGGCAGAAGTGCTCGGCCTGCAGCCGGGTGGTGGTGCTCGAGACCATCTACGACCAGTTCGTGCGCCGCCTCACCCAGGCGGCGGCCAGCCTCAAGTCGGGCGACCCGGCCGACCCCGGCACCCGCGTGGGCCCGGTGATCAGCGCGGACGCCCGCGACCGCATCCTCGGCTACATCGAGACGGGCAAGAGCGAAGCGACGCTGGTGGTGCCGGCACCGGCGAGCGGACGGCCGGCGCCGCCGGCGGCCAGCCGGCGGCGCGAGCCGAAGCCGACCTCGAGGCCGACGAACGGCACGCCGCGGCACCCGAGCTCGCCGCCAGATGGGCGGCGATCAGACTCGCCGGCGCCGCGAAGCGCCGACGCGCCGCGGAGCCGCCAGGCGCCGACGAAGCCCGGCAGCCGAAGCGGCCGACGAGGCGGCGGCGCCGACGCCGCCGAGCGGGCCGCTGGCCCGGCGACCGACGAGGAGCCGCCGGCCGGCCGACGAGCCGGAGCGCCGCCCGCCGCCGACGAGCCCGGCTACTTCATCCCGCCGCACGTCTTCGCCGACGTGCCTCCGGACGCCACCATCGCCCAGGAGGAGATCTTCGGCCCGGTCCTCTCCGTCATCCGCGCGAGCAACTTCGACGACGCCCTGCGAGCTGGCTCTCGGCGTCACGCTACGGCCTCACCGGCGGCCTCTACTCCCGCAACCCGGCCCACATCATGCGGGCGGCCCGGGAGTTCCGGGTGGGCAACCTCTACATCAACCGGCCGATCACCGGCGCCATGGTGGGGCGCCAACCGTTCGGCGGCTCCCGCATGAGCGGGGTGGGCTCGAAGGCCGGCGGCCCGGACTACCTGCTGCAGTTCATGGAGCCCCGGGTGGTCACCGAGAACACCATCAGGAGAGGATTCGCCCCCGAGATCCCGCCGGCGACCTAAGAGGCGGGTATGCCCGGGAAGCCAGAGAACGGGCACCAGGTGTTCCACTCGTTTGAACTCGGGATCGCCTGTGATCACGGTTGCGTCTGCGCTGATGGCGAGCGCCACAACGAATGCGTCGGCCAAAGAAATCGGATGCCCAGCCTTGATGTGAGCGGCGCCGAGGATCGCCGGGCGGTCCAGGTCGACGATCTGAACGGGCAACTCGTCAAGCAGCGCAAGCGACTCGCCCACATCCTCGACTCCCCTGCGCCGCTCGACGATGTAGCAGACCTCGCCGACACTCATGGCCGACATCAGCAGCAAACAGCCGCCTGCCCGCGCCGTTGAGAGCTTATCGTCAACGATCGAGGCTGCAGGCTCATCAAGCAGGAACGACAGAAAGGCGTTCGTATCGAGGATGAAGGCGGGCCTAGTGCGCTTCATCGCCGGCGAAAGCCTGGTACTTCCGCTCTTCGGCCTCAAGGTCGCGCCGGCGCTCTTCCAGTAGATCTTCGAGAAGAGGGCCCGCCCCTTCAGCAGCCCGCGACCTTCGTTGATGGGATCCTTGTGCGCCGGCACGAGCATGAGCACGCCTCCATAGTCGACGACGTGGACGGCATCCCCGGGCTTGAGCCCGTACTTCTTCCTCAGATCGGCGGGAATCACGACCCATCCTTTGCTCGAGATCGTCTGCGCCACTCCAGCCTCCCAATGCCCTGCGCGTTATACCTCCCGCACAAGAAGTATAACGCGCGGCCGAGCGGTCGAAGTGAGATCCAAAGATGACGCGATCGTGGCGGCCGCCATCTCCGACTTTGGCCACAGCTTGGCGCGCAATGCGCCGGCGCTCCGCCCTGCCGCCGCGCCGGTTAGAAGAAGAAGTCCGGCTGCCTGCGCTTCTCGAACACGGCGCCCACCGTGTCGAGGATGAGACGCACGCCGTGGAGGGCCGCGAGCTCGCCCGGGTCGTAGCGGGGAGAGACCTCCACCAGGTCCATGCCGATGACGTTGGCCCGCTCGGCCACAGCCCGCAGCAAGGCCCTGGCCTCGTAGTAGGTGAAGCCGCCGGGCTCCGGCACCCCCGTCCCAGGGGCGATGGCCGGGTCGAGGCAGTCGATGTCGAAGGTGATCCAGGTGTCCACGTCGGGCTCCACGTCCTCGAGCAGGCGGCCGACGCCCGTACTCCCGCATCTGCTCCTGGATCGGCTCGCACCAGTGGGTGACGACCCCCCGGTCTGCGGGCCAGCTCGACGTTGTCGGCGGCGGTGTGCAGGCTCCGTATGCCGTACTGCACGATGCGGCCGGCCACCTCGTCCTCGTGGGCGCGGATGATGGGGCTGGCGTGCGTGAAGAACTCTCCCCCGATGTCGTTCCAGTAGTCCATGTGGGCGTCGAACTGGACGAGTTGCACCGGCGGGACGCGCTCGCCCCTCACCCGCTCGACGCCGAGGAGCAGGGGATAGGTGATGGAGTGGTCTCCGCCCAGCACGACCGGGAACAGCCCGGCACGCAGCAACTCCGGCCAGCCTGGTGCCGATGAGAGGGAAGCTGACCTCCGGCTGGCGCGGTGGGCGGGAGATAGACGTCACCGGTGTCCACGAAGCGCACACCGGCCAGGAGGCTCAGGTCCGCCTCGCCGTCCCAGAAGGCCTCCGCGTCCTCCCGGTAGGCCCACTGGCCGGAGATGACGCGCAGCGCCTGCGGGCCCTCCCGCGCGCCTGCGCGCCCGGTGGTCCCCTCGTCGTAGGGGACGCCGATGACCGCCACGTCGCCATCGGCGAGCGTGGGCTGGACGACGTATGGCGACCTGAGAAAGGTGGCCAGACCCGCCATCTTCGGTTGTCTTCCTCCTCTTGGCCGCCTGCCGAGCGCGAGCGACAGACTTCGACTCCTATCCTACCGAGCGCGGCCTGCGGCACAATGACCAACCGTGATAGCGGCGACGTCCGCGACGGGACTCGGCGGCTCGCGCACGCTCGAGCGGCGCGGGGCCGCGGCCGCTGCATCGAGCGTACGAGGACTTCCTTGACGCTACCCGAGTTCCCGGTTTACGATATGTTTCGATATATCGAATACCTACCCGTGATATATCGAAAGGAGCTACGAATGAACCCCTATCGACACGAACCCTACGGCTGGCGCGGCCCCCGCGGCAGCTACTACGGACGCGGCAACGTCAAGTTCGCCATCCTCGACCTGCTCAAGGAGAAGCCCCGCCACGGCTACGACATCATCCGGGAGATGGAAGAGCGTTCGGGCGGCGTCTACAGCCCCAGCCCGGGTGTGATCTACCCCACCCTGCAGGCGCTGGAGGACCAGGACTTCGTCAAGTCGGCCGAGCAGGACGGCAAGAAGGTGTACTCCATCACCGAGGCCGGCCTCGCGTATCTGCAGGGGCAGCCGGAGCGCACACGGACATGGCCGCCACGGCGAGGCGCACCGCGGGCCGGGTCGCGCACCGAGCCGGCGGGCAGGACGCCGGCGCCGACGGCGAGGGTCAGGCCGGCCAGCCTCCCCGAGGGCGAGGGTCCCCACGGCCCGGAGGACCCAACTGGGTTCGCACCGGCCCGCACGGGCCGGCGGCGTGGGGCCCCTGGTTCGCCTCGAGCGGCGGGCCCGAGCTCATGCGGGAGATGCGCTGGATGTTCGGCGACTTCGCCAGCGCGATCCAGCGGACGCTCGGCGATCCGCGAGAAGCTCAAGGAGATCCGCGAGGTCCTGCGCGAGGCGAAGACCAAGATCGACGAGATCGTGATGCGCTAGCCGCGGGAGCCCCGCGACAGCCCGCCGCCGGCGCCCGCCAGCCGGGCCGGGTCGGGCCCCTATTCGACCAGCAAGAAGGCGTAGCGGTCCATCATCTGGGACGGTCGGTAAGCACCGCGATCGGGTAGCCCATCTTGCGGACCGTGCCGAAGACGTCGATCCCCAACGCCTCGGGAGTCGGCCGGCTCGATCCCGGGCGCCGGCAGTCCTCGAGTCGAGGGACACAATCCGGGCACTGGGAACAGGATGCCGGGAGTAAGCGTCAGCGCCTTGTGATAGCCGGCGAGAAAGACCGCCCGCTCCAGTTCGAGCAGCCGGGCCTGGATATCCTTCTTCCATGCCTGCAAAGCGTCTGGGCTGTCCCCGGCCTTCTGAATATGGACCACCGCGATCCGCCCATACTCCGCGAAGAACTCGGCGCACGCCTCCACCGCGGGAGCGTTGGGGGGACAGAAGGCCTGGTGGGCGTACCCGTCGCAGGCATAGATGCATTTCATCCGCACCCAGTGGGCGACGACGACCTCGGACCCGTCTATCCAGCGAAAATCATCAAAGCCTGCCGCAGCCACCAGCTGCTCCACGTCGTTCACGCGACCCTCCAGTCACTGTCCAATCGATGCCTCAGCATACCGCGCCCGCGCGCCGGCCGCGGCGCCCGCCGAGGGTCCGGCCCCGGGGCTGTGCGGCGCCGTCGGGCGCGGGCCCGGGCGACCGCGGCGCCCGCCGGAGGAATCGCCTCCCACGGCTCGTACATGTGGCTGATGCCCCAGTGCTGCCAGCGCGGCCCGGGCGCCCAGGCACGGCCAGTGGAGGGGATCATGTCCAGTCTCGCAGACCTGCTGCATGGTGGTGCCGCCGACCAGAGCGAGATCACCCGCGTGCGCGACGTCCTCATGTTCGAGCCGCCCGATCTGGGCAAACGGCTCTTCCGCTTCGGCGCGCTGCTCGTCCTGGCGTCGGCTATCGCCACCTACGGACTTCTGGGCGACTCGGTGGCCACCGTCATCGGGGCCATGATCGTCGCGCCTCTCATGTTGCCCATCATGGGGCTGGCCTTCGCCGTGAGCATCGGCGATCGCAGGGCGATCGTCACTTCCATCCTCGTGGGGGTCGCCGGTATGGCGACAGCGGTGGCGGTGGGCTTCATCCTGGGGAAGACCGCGAGTTCCGCCTTCGACCCGACCAACAACGCCCAGATCATGGCCCGTACCGCCCCCCGGCTGGTCGACCTGGCCGCGGCCCTGGCCACCGGCCTCGCCGGCGCCTTCGCAATCGGCCGCAAGGACGTCTCCGATACCCTTCCGGGAGTGGCCATCGCCATCTCGCTGGTGCCGCCCCTGACGAATGCCGGCATCCTGCTCTCCGCCGGCCGCGCCGATCTGGCCACGGGCAGCCTACTGCTCTTCGTCACCAACTACTTCGCGATCCTCATCACCGGCACGCTGGTCTTCGGGCTGATGGGATATCCCGGCGTCTCGCTGGCGCCCAAGTCGAGCGGCAGCCGGCGCCTGGCCATCGCCCTCATCATCGTGATGGTGATCCTGATCGCCATCCCCTTGGGGCTCACCGGACGAGGAGTGGCCCAGGCGAGCCTGGCCGAGAGCCGAGCCGCCGATGCCACCAAGGCCTGGATCGCAGGGACGGGCTACAAGTACGTGTCGACCAGGGTCGAGGAGCAACTGCTGAACATCGTCATAACCGGGACCGGCGCGCTGCCATCACAACAAGCGCTGGAGCAGAGCCTGGCGGGGCGGCTCTACGGGATGAAGGTGCAGGTCCACGCGGTGCCGTCGCAGAGCTTGGAGTTCCAGACCGCGGCGAGCGGCGGCTGACTGGTGGGTCGCTACTCCCGGCGGCCGTAGGCGCGCACCTCGAGCGGTAGCGAGCCCACATCCAATCGTGACCAGTCGACGACCTCTGAAGCCTGGTCGATATCGATTCCGACGAGATTGCCGGTGATGTCGAAGTCCAGAACCACTCCGGGACTACCTCACGGGAGTCAACGCTGGGCCTCTCCGCAAGATCGACATAGAGGGAGTCAGTTTCCGGATAGTAACTCAGCTTCATTTGTCACTCACCTCCCGCCGCAACTCGGCCGGCGCTGCGCTTCGGTCGCCGAGTCTTCCGCTCATCCACGGAAAGCTCTTCCACTGCCCCGATGCCCTCCGCCAACAGGCTGACGATCAGGGTGTTGAGCGAGACGTCTTCCATCCGCGCCCTGCCCGCCAGCCTCTGATGCAGCGTTCGCGGCATCCGCACCCGGATCTGCCCGCTGAAGCTAGAAAGGACCTGCGGTTCGGGAGGCTTCTCGCCGACCTCGGCCATGTCCTCCAGGATGAGACCACCACCACTCGGCTTCACGCACGGCCTCTTCCGGCGTTCCGGCAAGGCGCTAGATAGCGGGAACTCCGGAATGAGCGCAACATATTCGCCGTCTTCATCGCTCCAGAAGAGTTGGATCGAGTACTTGTGCATCTCACCACCCCCACAGGTGCTCGCACTCGATCATTTCCAGCAATTCCTTCACCTGGTAACGCTTTGCCCTCGCCGTGCGCACAGACTGCAGGTTCAGTGGAGCCTCGAGCCGGGTCGCGGTGACGGAAGATGTGGTGGGAACCTCTAATGCCGGTTTCGCACGAATCCCACCGCCTCCGCCAGACTGCACCAGGTCTTCAAACCGAGTGTTCGCCGGCGACGAAGCTACCTTCATGTAGAGCTTCTCAAGCCGGCTCACCGGGACTAGCTTCGCAATAATGGTACCACTTTCGGTGTCATAAGCAAGCTACTCTTCCTATCTCCGTCTGCCTCGTCTGGACACCCGAGGATAGGAGCGACAGCAACGAGCCGTGCTCCGCCCTTAGTCTGATCCTGGCGCCGCCCCGCGACCTCGCACTCTTGCTATCCGAACATTTGTTTGTTTATAATCCGGCTTCCTACGAACATATGTTCAGTAGCCGAGGGCACGTGACGAGCCGACCATCTCTGGACCTGCCATTTCTATTGCTTTTTAATAAAATGCAACGTTCTATTGCAATGACACTGAGCAACCCCAGAAGCCGGAGCCACGCCGTTTCCCGGCCCAGCGGATCCCGCCCAGCCACGACTACATCCGCCAACACGGCTCGGGACCCAAGGATGGCTGGGCCAAAGGACCGGGCGACCCGGCCGAGCCGCCCAGTCCCGCGAGGCGCAACCGAAGCTCGGAGACGAGCCCGAGCCGGGAACGCCGCAAGAACCGGCGGCACCCGTTTACGGCGACATCCACAAGTTCGGCTACACCCGGCCGCCCAAGAAGCACGAGGAAACCTCTCGGCAACGCGGGCCGACGGCGGCATCGGGCCGCGGCCCCCGTCGCGGAGCGACCGCCCGACACCTCTCCCCCGTTCGTCCATCTGCACGTCCACTCGAACTTCTCGTTCCTCGACGGCGGCAGCCGCATCGAGGAGTTGGTCGCCCGGGCGGCCGAGTTGGGGCAGCCGGCGCTGGCGCTCACCGATCACGACGGTCTCTACGGCGCCGTCCGCTTCGCCAAGGCCTGCGCCAAGCGGGACATCAAGCCCATCTTCGGGGCCGAGGTAAGGGTGGAGTCGCTGCTGGCCGCGGCACGCGTCGACCGGCCACGGCGGCGACGCCGGCCCGGATGGCACCGAGCAACCCGGCCCCGGCGCCGGCGCCGCCGCGTCGCGCGACGGCGTGTCACCGCCCGCGGACGACCCGCACCACCTCGTGCTCCTCGCCGAGACCCGCGAGGGTTACGCCAACCTCTGCCGTCTCGCTCTCCGCCGCCCATCTGGCCGACCCCGAGCGCGAGCGCCCGCCCCTCGTCACCCTCGAGTCGCTCCGCACCCACGCCGAAGGACTCATCTGCCTCACCGGCTGCCGCCACGGGGAGGTGGGCTACCTGGTCGACGCCGGCCGCGACGCCGACGCTCGCGCGGCGCTCCTCCGGCTCCGCGATATCTTCGGTCCCCGACCACCTCTATGTGGAACTGCAGTACTTCGGCTACGAGCCCCACCAGGAGGCGCACGCCGGCCAGCACGGCGCCGCCGTCTTCCAGAAGGCTGCCGGCTATCGGCAACCGCCTGCGCCACCAACCCGCTGCGGCGGCCGCCGCCCGCCGAAACCCTGAATCCCGCCGCCGCCGCGGCCACCGCTGCGAGCCATCATGCCCTGCAATATTATTGCAATGGCAACTTCTGTTGCATCAGACCATGGCCGCGCTCGCGTAAGGCGCAACCCCGCCCCGACCTCCCCCAGGGCCATCCCCAGCGCCTCAACCCCTCCGACTACGACGTAGGATTCCATCGCGACGACCGACCCTGGCGCCTCTCCTGCCTTACCTACTGCCTGCGCCTGGCGGAACTCGCGCGCGCCTGCGACCTGCCCACGTCGCTCACCACGGATGCCCACTATGCTCGCGGGACCGATAGAGCCATCCACCTCATCTGCCGCGCGGCCGGGCACGATAAGCCGCTTTCCGGGTACCCGGATCTGGTCCCCGGCGTCCGCTGTCTAAAGAGTAAAGTCGAGATAGAGGCTTTAGCGGCGCCTCTGTTGGAGCTCATCGAGCAGGAAGAAGCTGGTGGACCGTCTGCGGAAGCGCCGTCGGCCACCGGGGTTGTGCATTCATATTACACTGCAATAGATATTGCGTCGACTGCAGTCCGCTCGGCCCCGCCGCGCCCATACCAGCAAGAGGTCGAGGTAGTCTCCCGGGCACCTCGTGACTGTGTCAGATTCGACGGACAACAGAGGGGCCCGGGAACACCAAGCGTCGGTGTAGTGCGTAAGCGTTGCAATGCAATGGATATTGCACACACTGAGTTGGCGTTGCTGCGGCTCCCTACGGCCGGTCGCAATGGGGTCGGGGGCCCG
>CAVPSB010000028.1:0-104330 GCA_963708025.1 uncultured Candidatus Rokubacteria bacterium
AGGCGCGGCCCCCGAGCGCGCTCGTGAACACGATCTCCTGGAAGTGGGAAGCAATGCCCAGCGCCTCGACCTTGCGCGCCTGCACGGCGTGGGTGCCATCGGTGATGAGGCCCAGCGGCCCTTGCGCGCCGAAGTGGGCGAGCGCCCAGCGTGCGTCCTCGAACAGCGTCAGCTCCGGCTCGTGGTCGCGATAGGCGGCGATGAGACCCGCCAATTGCGCCGGCGTGTGACCAGCGAAGCGCTTGCCCAGCGCGGCGGGGAACAGGGTGCCCTAAGTGGCCGGCATCGAGCAGTACGGGTCATGTCTTGCGCGATGCCGGGCGCCAGGCCCAGCTCGGCTTCGGCCCAGCGCTCGGCGGCACGAAATCCGGACAGCGCGAACTGCCGCTCGGGGTAGAGCGTGTCGTCGAGATCGAACACCACGACATGGGCCGGCATGGGAAGCGACCTTTGAGGCCCAGCTCAGCGAGGCCGCGCCACAGTGTGCAGATGCCAGACCGCGATGGCAAACACGGCCGCGGCGCCGGCCTGATGCAACAGGCCCAGCGACAACGGCACCTGCGCCAGCAAGGTGGCGATGCCGAGCACGACCTGCAACAGCACGGCGCCCGCCAGAATAGCCGCGCTTCGGCGCATCCAAAGCGAGCCCGGTCCATTCTCGCGCATTGTCGCCCAAGCCTGCCAGAGCGCCGCAGCGGTCAGCAGATAGGCAGCGAGCCGGTGGTTGAACTGCACCGTCATCGCGTTCTCGAACAGGTTGGCGTACCAGGGCTCCATGATGAAGAGGCCGGCCGGCACGAGCTGCCCATCCATCAGCGGCCAGGTGTTATAGCCAAAGCCCGCCTTCATGCCGGCAACGAAGGCGCCGAGCAGAATTTGCAGGAACGTCAGGCTCGAGAGCAGACCCGCGCCAAACCGCACCTTGCTGCTTGCTCTGTGCGCCGCGCGGTTCTCCTCGAGCGAGAGCGCCGTCCAGATCAGCGCCCCGAGGATCAGGATGGCGAGCCCCAAATGGAGGGCGAGACGGTATTGGCTCACCGACACGCGCTCGGACAGGCCCGAGGCCACCATGTACCAGCCGATCGCGCCCTGCAGGCCGCCGAGCAGGAACAGCCCCGCAAGCTTCGGCACCAACGAGCGCCGCACATAGCCCAGCGCCACGAACACCACGAACGGCACCAGGAAGGCCGCGCCCACCAGCCGGCCCAGAAAGCGGTGCCCCCACTCCCACCAGAAGATCGCCTTGAAGGCCTCGAGCGACATGCCGCGGTTGAGCTGGGTGTATTGCGGGATCTGCCGATACTTGGCGAACGCCTCCTGCCAATCGGCCTCGGTCAGCGGCGGGATAACGCCCATGATCGGCTTCCACTCGGTGATGGAAAGGCCCGAGCCCGTCAGCCGCGTCGCGCCCCCCACCGTGACCATCAGGAACACCAGCGCGGCCACGGCCAAGAGCCACACGCGCACGGCGCTGGTGCCGCGCTCGGGCGCGGACACGTCAGACCGGGTGAGGACGCCTTGGGTTGCCATGACGGCCCCAGTCATACCCCCAAATCGCCCCCCGCCCATGCGACGCAAGCGCCGAGGTGCGGGTGCCCAGGGCCCGGCGGCAGCGAGCGAATGGGGGTCTAGCTGAGAGCAGAGGAATTTAGGCCGCGCACTCATAGAGCAGCACGACGGTAGGTTTCGCGAATGTCCGCGGCTCACCTGAAACCCGATCAGCGCCAGAGCGACGCGGTACGACACGGATTGCCCCTCAGGCATCATGCTGAGGCAGCAATTGTGAAACTCGTACGGGAGCTGAGCTTCTGGTATTTTGGGCGAATTCGCGTTCGACCGGCCACCCGCGCCGCCGCGGGTTGATCAGAAGCTGTGTCGCGCTGGTAACAGCAACTGTCCGCTCGCAAGTTCGCCACCCGGCGTCGGCAGGGAGCGATTGCGAATTGGGATGGCCCTTGCTAACCACTAGTCGGTATACTGCGTAGGAACCTTTCATGTACCGTTTGCTTCTGCTGTTGGTATTGGCTGTGCTTGGAGGGTGTGCCAAACCGGGGCTTGAGGTCGCCAGCGTTACGGAGATACGGTCGAGCACGGGCAGCGGTGAAATCGACGTGTACGAGCCAAAGCGCCGGGCTGGCGACGCAGTGCCGGAGTTCGCGGGCGAGCAGCTCGTCGTGGTGGCGACCTACAAGAACACCGACGAGGGCGAGGTCGAGATGGCCGGGGCTACGTGCTCGCTGTCCGCAACAGGTTTCTCGGCAAGCATGCGAAGCCCGGCGAAGGTGCGCGTGCCGCTCTATCGAGGGCAGTCGAGCACACTTGCGGTGACGTGCGAGATGCCCGGCTACAAGAAACGCATGGTGACCGTGGCTCCTTACGACGCCACCCGTGAAAGGCGCCTGTCCAGCAGCGTCGGGGGCGGCGTCATTGGGGTACTAACGGTGGCGACAGTTGATGCGTTGGCTGACAACTCGAAAAACGAATGGCGCTACCCTCCCGCACGCGTTGTGCTTGAACCAAACGCTTCCGAGAAGGTGATAGACGGCAGGGGGCGCTAGCATTGTGCCTGAGCGATCGGCCTGCGGGAGCGGCGCAAGTGACCTGCGACCTAATCCACCTTCAACCGCTGCCGCACCGCCTCGGCGACGTCGGCGGGGGAGGTCTGCATGAGCCGGTGCCAGTCGGCGGCGCGCTCGGCGACCCAGATGCTCACCGGATTGGAGGGGAGCGCTTGCGTCCAGCGCACGAGGCCGGCGGAGTTGAACACGAGGAGCAGCAGGATGGCGTTGCAGGCGATGACGAGGAACGTCGAGGCGTGCGAGGCACGCAGGCCTTTCGCCAGGTCTTGCGTTCCGATCATCTCGTCTGGGCCGGGGCTCGCCATGGGGGCTCCTTTAGAACTGGAAGTAGATGAAGGGCGCGCTGCCGTCGCCGCTGATGAACTCGATCACGATGAGCGCGATGCCGGCGAGCACGCCGATGACCCAGGTTGGCAGGCGGTGGTAGATGCGGTCGATCTCGCTCCAAGAGATCAGGCGGCGTGAGTTGGATGGCGAGCCCGAACAGGATCAGGCTCGCGAGGAACGGCGATAGCAGCGCTGCGGGTTGGCGCCAATTGGCAAGGCCAGCGATCACGTCAAGCGCGCGGGCGAGGCTATCGGCGCGGAAGAAGATCCAGCACAAGCACACGAAGTGAATTGTCCTGGCTCAGGTTGACGACCGTGCGCCGCATCGGGCCTCCTGTCTCGGCAAAGGGCGGAGGGGTCAGGACGGTGGGGAGTCCGGGAGGCCGGGCACCGCGGCCGGCCGGCCGAAGGTGGCTTCCACCAGCGACCGCGACCGGGCCGGGTCCACGCGGTTCGCCTGCTGGCAGGGCGCCATGTCGGCGAGGATCCGATCGGGGTCCTGCCACAGGCGATACTTCTTGAACCTGTCCTCGAACTCGATCCCGAGCGCTCGCGCGAACACCGAGAGGTAGTGCTCGATGACGATCGGACGCTCGGCCTCGAAGCTGCAGAGGAGCCGCTGGCACCCGTGGTAGATCGTGGCAAGAGTGTCGGCGCCGGCGGCGAGGGCGCGATCGATCTCGTCCCGGACCAGGCCGTTCCAGACGTCGAGGCCGAGCCGCTCCTGTTCCGCGGGGCGGCAAATCCGCCCGAAGCGCTGGTCGGGCTCGATCGCGACGACCCGGAGTCCCGGCACCGCCGCCAGGAGCTGGCGCCCGGCCAGCCCCTCGCGGCGGCGGGAGGCGCTCTCGCAGTGGTAGTGGAGCGCGACGCGGGCCGGCACCTGACTGGAGAAGGTCAGCTCCGGCAGCCGGTTGACCAGGAACTCGGCGGGGAAGCGCGTCCGGAACGGCAGCTCGATCCCCTGGACCTCGTCGTAGAAGTAGATGCACGACGGACACCACATCAGCACCTCCTCGGGCTGGAAGCGCTGGAGCAGCTCGATGGTGCGGCGGCTCATCCCGCCGGCGGCGGCGGTGTCGCCGTGCGAGTGGTGGACGATGCCGCAGCAGTACGTGGGGCCGCCGACCGCCACGTAGTCGAGCCCGAGCCGGTCGAAGATCGCCGTCACCGTCTGGATCATGTGCGAGGTGCGCAGGACGTTGCAGCCGAGGTAGAGCACGATCCGGTGAGGCTCGGGGTCGCGGCCAGGGGGTCCGATGCGCCACGTCCGCTCGCCCGGCAGGGTGGTGAGGTCGTGGGTCAGTGCGATCTCGCCGAAGAACTGCCCGTAGTCGTACGGCATGGTCGGCCTCCGCGCCCGCGCGGGGACGGGCGTCACGCCGATGGTAGGGCTCGCCGGCGACCCGGTCAAGGGACGATCCGCCTGGGGGCGGCCGATGCTTCGGCTCCTCAGTCGGAGGCAGCCACCGCGGCCGGAACTGGGGAAGCCCCAGCGGGCCGGGACGCGGGTGGATTCGCCGCGGGGTGCAGAACGTCGATCGCCCAGCCGAGGTCGAGCCGCTCGCCGAGCCAGCTCGGGCAGCCCGTCCGCGCGTGGATCGCCAGGCCGCGCGCTCGATTCGCCGTGACCAGCGCCCAGATCGGGTCGGCCGGCACCGCCGGCGGCGCCGGGACCGCGGGGATCGGCCGGCCGCCCGGCGTGCGGAAGTGGAGCGTCCCGTCGGCGTCCCGCTCGACCTGGTAGCCCTCCTCGTGGACGGCGCCGTGATGCCGTCGACACAGCAGCGCGAGATTGTCCAGCCGCGTCGGGCCGCCGTTCGCCCAGTGGTGGAGGTGATGCCCCTGGGCGTGGCGCACCCCGCAGCCGGGGAAGCGGCACCCCCGGTCCCGCGCCTGAAGCGCTCGGCGCAGCGCCGGCGGGATCGCCCGCGTCCGGCGCCCCACGTCGAGCACCTGCCCGTCTCCCGCGTGGCGCATGACCACCCGGGTCGCGTCACAGGCCAGGCGCCGCGACGTTTCTGCAGAAACGCGCACGCCGTCCTCGAGCGCCGACTGGCCCGGCTGGTCGGGGTCGGCCAGCACTGGAGCATCGACGTGGACCACGACCTGGTAGCGCTCACTCCCCGCGCCCGGATCGAGCCCCTGCGCGAGGGCCGTCTCCGCCACCAGCGCCAGGGCATCCGCCTGCTGCTGGCCGTGCGTCGGCAGGTCCCCGTCGGCCCCCGCCTCGGGTGTGGCCCGCGCCCGCGCGTACAGCGCCTCCCGCGCCGCCTCCAGCGCCCGCACGAGCACCGCCCCCACCTCCGGCTCCAGCCGTCCCCGCACCACCAGCATCCCGTCCTCGTCCGGGTACACCTGGAGCGACCGGCCCCGGCGGCGCGCGGTCGCCTCCTGCGCCTCCACCTGCCGGTCCACCCGCCGCCACCCCCGCACGATCCGCTCCACGTGGGCCGCCGTCCCCGCCCGCCCCACCGCCAGGAGGCGCGCCTCGGTCTCCGGCGTGGCGACCCGCGTGAGGGCGCGAACCTTCGAGTACGACAGCTCCCCTCGCTCCAGGGCCGCCGCGAGCTGGGGCAGCGCGCCCAGCGCCCGCGCCACCCGCACCCGCTCCCGGGCCGCTCCCAGATCCAGCCCGACCCGCCAGCTCAACCATTCGGCGCACGAGCGGGCCCCGTTCGCCCAGCCGCCCCGCGCATCGAACCCGCGGAGCAGCGTCAGCAGCCGGGCGGTGGCGGCATCGAGGTGCGCGGAGAGCTCCGCGATCTCGTCGCCGAGCCGGTCGAGATCGGCCGCGGGGGACAATGGCGCGAGCGACGTCACAAGCTGCATGGCGAGCCTCCTGGCTCGCACTCTATCACCCGAATTTCGGGCCCCCTGGGAGGCCGCCGAGCCGCAGGTTCCTTCCGGAGGAAGGATTTTTCATTCGGCGGCGGTATCGCGCGCTGCCGAGGACCGGCACGGCCCGCTGGGGAGGAGTCACGGTCCAGGCCGCGACCCGCGG
Organism: uncultured Candidatus Rokubacteria bacterium; assembly: GCA_963708025.1. Taxonomy (GTDB): domain Bacteria; phylum Methylomirabilota; class Methylomirabilia; order Rokubacteriales; family DASRDR01; genus CAVPSB01. The sequence continues at coordinate 5,911 of CAVPSB010000028.1, forward strand.
CGCGCGCTCGGCCGGAAACGTGTCAAGCAGAAAATGCGGCGGCGCCGGCTTCGCAAGCCGCTTGCGGCCCACTTCGCCTGGTCAGCGGCCGGAGCGCCCCGGCCTCACGCCGCGGCCCAGTGCTCCGAGAGCACCTCGGCCTGCTCCAGCACCGTCTGCGTCGCCTTCTCCTGCTTGTCGGGCGGATAGCCGTGCTTGCGCAGGATGCGCTTTACCAGGACGCGGAGCTGGGCCCGGACGTTCTCCCGCACCGCTCCTTGATCCCACCGATCAGTGCGGCCCGCAGGGTCTCCTCCACCGCGAAGTTCACCGCATGGAACTGGTGGTAGCCCGCCATCTTCTTCGCGAGCGCGCCGCCCAAGTCCTCGAACACGATGAAGTGCCGAACCAGGTTGAGGAACCGGCGCTTGTCGAACACGCCCTCGAGCACGACCTGCAGCTCTGCCAAACCGGGGTCCGCGTCCTCGCGCCCGGTGATCGTACGCCAGGGCTTGAACCACTCGCGCCCCGCCTCGAGCGCGCCGATCCGCGCCTGCAACCCGTCTGAGACCACGAGGGCCGCGTTGTAGGCAAAGAGTGACGGGATCTGCGCCTGGTAGGTCTGGAGCTGCTGGAAGGCCGTCCAGATCGTGGCGTCCTCGTCCGCCGCGTTCTTCAGCTCGATCACCGCCAGCGGCAGCCCGTTCACGAACAGCACGACGTCCGGGCGGCGCGTGTGCTGACCCTCGGAGACCGTGAGCTGGTTGACGGCCAGCCAGTCGTTGTTGTCCGGCACGGCGAAGTCGGGGACGCGAGCCTGGTCGCCGGTGATCGACCCATCCGGCTGGCGATACTCGACGTCCACGCCGTCGACGAGCATCCGGTGGACCCGCTCGGTTCCGGGTGACGAGGGTGGGCGCATCCATCCGGGTGAGCTTGCGGAACGCGTCGTCGAGCGCCTCCGGCGGCAAGCCCGGGTTGAGTCGGGCGAGCGCCTGCCGGAGGCGGCGCTCCAGCACCACGTCGCGGCACCGTGGGTCCGTCCGTTCCGCCCCGGGCTCGCCGGCGGCGATCGCCGGGCCGGCGAGGACGCGGTAGCCCAGGCCGTCCAGCCAGGCGAGCGCGGCCTCCTCGACGACGGATTCGGTGAACGCGGTCATCCCGTCACCCAGTGCTCGGCCGGCCGGACGAGAAACTCCTCGATCCCGATGCCGTCGCCGCCCACGAGCAGGGTGCGCGCCCGTCCGTGCGCCGCGGCGAACGCCGCGAGCCCGGGCAGGGCGTCGCGGGCGCGTCCGCTCTTCACCTCGATGGCCGTGACCGCGCGGCCCGACACGCGTCACGAAGTCCACCTCGTGGTTGCCGTTCGCGCCAGTAGAAGAGCTCGCACGCGCCGGCCGCCGCGGCGTTCGCCAGATGCGCGCCCACCGCCGACTCGACCAGTCGACCCCAGAACATCCCGGTCGGCCGTCGCCTCCTCGAGCGTGAGCCCGGTCGGCGCCGTCATGAGCGCGGTGTTCAGCACCTGGAGCTTCGGACTCGAGCCGCGCTGTCGGACACGCCTCGCCGGCGTACTTCTGCAGGCCCACCAGCATCCCCGCCGCGGCGAGCAGGTCCAGGTAGTGCGCCAGCGTCGTGGTGTTGCCGGCGTCGTGGAGCTGGCCGAGCATCTTGGTGTAGGACAGGATCTGCCCCGAGTAGCGACACCCCAGCTCGAACAGCCGGCGCAGGAGGGCGGGCTTGTCCACGCGCGAGAGCAGCAGGACGTCGCGCGAGATGGTGGTCTCGACCAGCGAGTCGAGAACGTAGCGCGCCCAGCGCGCCGGCTCGCCGATGAGCGGCGCCGCTCCCGGATAGCCGCCGTAGAAGAGGTACTGCTCCAGCGAGAAGCCGAAGGCCTCCCGCATCTCGGCGCAGCGACCAGTGCGGCAGGTGCAGGACCTCGAAGCGCCCGGCCAGGCTCTCGGAGAGCCCGCGCTGGACGAGGAGCGGCGCGGAGCCGAGCAGGACCACCTTGAGCGGGCGCCGCGCGCGCGTGTCCTCGTCCCACAGGCGCTTCACGGACTCCGACCAGCGGGGATCTTCTGGATCTCGTCGAGGACCAGCACCGCCCCCGAGCGGCCGGAGTCCTGCGCTTCGAGCCGCGCCGCCTCCCACTGCTGGTCGAGCCACCCGGCGCCGCGCAGGGTGGGCTCGTCCGCGCTGGCGTACCGCGTGGGGAGGCCGGCGGCGTCAGTGACCCGCTGGACCAGGGTGGTCTTGCCCACCTGGCGCGGCCCGGCCACCACCTGGATGAAGCGGCGCGGCTCGGCGAGGCGCCGGGCGAGGATCGCGGCGTGGGGGCGTGAAAAGGCCATGCGCCAATTGCTCAGGACGTTGAGTAATTTTACTCAATGCCCTGAGTACACGCAATCTGGTGGTGCCGGGTCCCGGCGGCCCGAATCGCTCCTCTCGGCCGCAGACCCTCCGGCCGCGATCGGCGGGCAAACAGCGCACATCACCGCGGTCAGGCGCGGCGATTCAGGCGCTGACGCTGCCCGGCGCTGCCAGAAGAGACTCGATCGTCCGCCCCGTCACGAGGGAGTAGAGCACCAGCGGGTCCCAGTCGGCGCCGTTCGGCCAGGTGATCGTTCCCAGCTCCGGGTTGACGCGCACACGGGCGAAGTAGGCCGGGTCACCGAGGGGAGCGAAGACGCCCTTGAAGTTGGCGCGATCGGCCGAGCTGCCGAGGCCGATGTCGCTGACGAGGTTGATGAGCTGGCCGAGCCGCTGCTTGTCGAGGCCGGGCCGCGCGTAGTCCTTGGGCAGCACGCCCTTGAGCGACGGATTGTCGCGCTCGATGGCGGCCATCGCGTCGTCCACGATCTTGCCGACGGTCGGCTGGGGCGCGCTGGCCTTGAGGTGAGACCAACGGGCCTCTTTCGGCACCCAGAAGATGCTCGACGCCCGGTACTCGTCGGGGTCCTCGGGGTCGGCGCCCTTGGCGCTCGGCGTCGAGCTGGGTGCGCCTGGCCTCGAACGCGTCGGAGATGTACTTGAGGAAGATCAGGCCCAGGACGACGTGCTTGTACTCCGCCGCGTCCATGTTGTTGCGGAGGGCGTCGGCGGCCTGCCAGAGCTTGGCCTCGAAGCCCAGGTTGGCGGCGGTGTCGGGCCTGGTCGAGCGGCGCGCGGCTCTCTTCCCTCCCGGCATCGATCACCTCGGCCCAGGGCCACCCACTTGCCCGGCAGAATAGGTCACGGCGGGGGAAATCGCCAGCAACACACGCCCAGGATCAGAACTCGAGCCGGTAGAGTCGGACCCACAGGTCCGGCTCCGTCCCTCCCGCCTTCTTGACGTTGATCCGATCATCAGCGTCCCCCCCGGGGACCGGGGTGGTGCGCCACAATGAGGGCTTCTGGGCAAGCTGCTCGCGGAACTCCTCCGTCGCCCAGATCTGCCCTGGCTCCACGTGAGGCTCGACACGTGCCGCGCAGAGCATGGCTTCCCCACCCGCGATGACGAGCGACCCATCACTCGCGCGTCGCCGCGTCTGCACCTCCCCGCAATGCAGGGCGATCCGCAGGCGAGGCTGGCCAGGTGCCCGATACACCTCATCCATGATGTGGCGGGCAATCTGCGCCAGCGTGACCGGATCATCGTGCACGATCCAAACCGCGTCTCCCGCGCGGGTCTCAGCCGCCACCGCCCCCTTGGCCCACTTCCTCACCGCCTCTTCCAGCGCTTGCCGAACGGGAGCGTCCACCCCGGCCCGCATCAAACCGCCGAACCCGTGGACGTCTCCGGTGAGGACACAGAGCGTGCATGCCGTGACCGTGGCATCGCCGCCCGGCGTCTCTCGCCACGCTCTGCCGTAGCCGACGACGTTGACGCGGTCGATACGCTGGAGGTAGGCGGGATTCAGTCGCCCGATGACGTCCGACAGCACCGGATGCAGCAGGTAGTGTGTCGCTCGGGGGAGCACCCCGTCGGGCTCGAGCGTGCCCTCTCCCGGCCGCAGGAACCGCTGGACCCACGTCCCGCGTACCCAGTCGTGATGAAGGTAGCCGAGGAGTCCGACTCGATACAGGGCGCAGAACACGTGCTTCTCGTCGATCCCGCCGGCCTCCGCATTGTAGGTCCGGAACAACTCTTCGACCTCGTCACGGGTCAGAATGTGCCCGGGGATTCGCCGGAAGAATCGCTCGAGATCGAGGTCGCCTATGTACGGAGCGATTTCGCTCAGGTACTCGTGAGCGATCTCGGTCGCCGCGAGATTCACCGACTCCTTCAAGCGGTATTCATCGCGCCGTTCCTCCGGCCGAAGCGCGGCCAGATGTTCGCCGATGGTCATGAGGTCGCGCGGCCGGAGCAACGTATGCCGGCACACATGGTCGAAGACGTCTTCGTACTCGCCGGTGTAGATGTGCAAGACCTTCGTTCGCCCGAGGAATGCTTCGATCGGATCGGCGCGCAGTCGCCCTGGCCGAACCATCCGGTCTGGCCTCTCCAGGCGGATGTTGTTGACGAAGATCTCCCGGAGACCCTCGACGGGATAGACGATATCGATGGCACTGCCCCGATACTGCTGCGCCATCACCGTCGTCTGGAGGCGCGCATACGCCTCCTTCCGGACTGCGGCGAAAACCTTCAGGTGATGATTGATACGGCGGAGTTGATAGGCGACCTCGACGAGGCCCAGCTGCGCGAAGTACCAGACGTTCGACGAGAGCTCGCCGGTGACGCTCGATTGGCCCGCTCGGCTCTCGATGTGCTTGCTGAAGTACTCGTCGACGCCGTCGATGAAGATCGCGAGCGGGGAATTCACGGCGCGCAGCCGGGGCACGAGATGGCTGTCGGTGTCGGTGGCACAACGCTGGAGGTCGCTCGGTGAGAAATCGAGGAGCCGAACGAAATGATCGACGACGCCGCGCAGTCGCTCGTCGGCAACCAGGCTGGCGAGCTTGGAGTTGACCTTGAGGCCCGCGGTCTGGCCAAGGTGTTTGAGCGTCGCCATGGCGATCGCCGTCCGCCACGCTTTCGACCACGGGAGCGACGACGCGGCGAAGAACGCGAGAGCCTCCTTGCCGAAGATCTTGTCGCCGATCGGCTTGTCGAGGAGGTGTCCGGTCGGAAGGCAGGTCGCTCGCCCCTCCCGCTGGTACAGGAGCCGCTTGGCCTTGAGCAGGAGCGTCTTGCCGAAGCCCTTCGTCCCGATGACGATGAACTTGTCGTCTCGATCCAGGTTCAGGAAGCCGTCGATCTCCGGCGTCCGGTGCAGCAGGGCCTCGTCGAAATCTTCGGCGACGTGGATGTCGTCGGCGTCCACGGTCCAGGCGCGCATACGCTCTCCGCCCCCGAGTGCCTCCTCGGAAAGAGTCCGCACCGAGGATCTGCAGCGGGGCACCCCGACGATACCCCACCCGGAGACACGACGCCAGCGGTCGCGATGCCCTCGGCGGGTCGGGCGTCCGGCGTCGGAGCCTGGGCGCTCGAGGGCTTGCTTCGCCGGCGGCGGCCGCCTAGCATACGGCACACCGCGAAGGGGCGGGACAGCCGCTCGGGAGGGATCGGATGATCCTGGTCGTCGGCGCCACCGGGACCGTCGGCCGCGAGGTCGTGGCCCGGCTGTCGGAGCGCGGTCAGCCCGTGCGGGCGCTCGTCCGGAGCCCGGAGAAGGCCGCGGCCATCGGGGGCCCGGGCGTCGAGCCTGCGATCGGGGATCTGGCCCGGCCCCGCACCCTCGACGCCGCGCTGGACGGCGTCACGCGGGCGCTCCTGCTCTCGCCGCTCGATCCGGAGCAGGCGGCGCTGCAGGGCAACTTCGTGGAGGCCGCGCGGCGGGCCGGCGGCGTGCACGTGGTCAAGCTCTCGGGCCTCGGAACCGCCCTCGACTCACCCGTCCGCAGCGGGCGGCTGCACGCCCGGACCGAGCGCCAGATCGAGGAGTCCGGCCTGCCGTTCACCCACCTCCGCCCGCTCTTCTTCATGCAGAACCTCCTGGCCTTCGCCCCGGAGGTGGCGGCGACCGGAACGCTGACCGCCCCGATGAGGGACGGCCGGATCGCGATGGTCGACGCCCGGGACGTCGCCGCCGTCGCCGTCGCGACGCTGACCGCGCCGGGGCACGCGGGGAAGATCTACACGCTGACCGGGCCCGACGCCCTGTCCTTCGAGGACGTCGCCGCCACGCTCTCCGTCGCGACGGGCCGGCCGGTCGCTTTCCAGGACCAGTCGCCGAAGGCTCGGCGAGGCCAGCTCGTGGCCACGGGCCTTCCCGCCTGGCACCTGGGGCTCCGGATGGAGTTCTGGGCCGTCCTGAGCGAGGGCGGCGCTTCCATGGTGACCGACACCGTGCGGTCCGTCACCGGCATGCCTCCCCGGACCTTCGCCCGCTTCGCGGAGGTGCACGGCGATCGCTTCCGGCGCTCCGGCCCGGCTTGACAGCCCCGCGGGCCGCGTGCTAACGACGGGGCATCGGCTCGGCATTCGGCTCACCCGGTCCCTCCCACACAAGGAGCGCGCGATGACGCACCACGGCACGACGCGACGCACATTCCTGGCCGGGGCGGTGAGCGCGGCGGCGGCCGCCCCCTTCGTCTGGACCCGACGGGCCGGCGCGGCCGGCAAGCTCGTGATCCGCACCATCGGCGGCGCCTACGAGGAGGCGGTGGTCAAGGCGATCTTCGATCCCTTCACGAAGGCGACCGGGATCGAGATCGTCAAGGTGCCGGCCACGCTCGGCAAGCTCCTCGCCATGTTCGAGTCGGGGAACATCGAGCTGGACGTGGTGGACGCCGGCGAGCTCGGCATGATCTCGCTCAGCCAGAAGGGCGCGCTGGAGCAGATCGACTACAAGGCCTGGAAGCTCACCAACCCCGAGGACATCGACGCCCCCGTCCGCAAGCCCGACATGGTGGCCGACCTCTACTTCTCCTCGGTCCTCGGCTACAACAGCCAGACCTTCCCGACCGGCAAGCACCCGCGCTCGTGGGCCGAGTTCTGGGACATCAAGCGTTTCCCGGGGCCGCGGATGCTCGCCGACATCGCTTCCGGCGCGGTGGACCTCGAGTTCGCGCTCCTGGCCGACGGCGTGCCGAAGGACAAGCTCTACCCGATCGACGTGGACCGGGCCTTCAAGGCGCTCGACCGGGTGCGGCCGGCCATCCGCAAGTTCTGGGACACCGGGGCGCTCTCGGCCCAGATGCTGAACGACAAGGAGGTCGTGGCGGGCAGCATCTGGAACGGCCGGCTCCAGGCGGTGGCCGACAAGGGCGCGCCGCTCGCCATCGAGTGGAACGAGGCCATGCTCCAGGTCCAGTACTGGGGCATCCTCAAGGGCGCCAAGAACGTGGCCGACGCCCAGCGCTTCATCGACTTCGCCTGCCAGCCGAAGATCCAGGCCGACTTCGCGATGGCGATCCCCTACGGCCCGCCGAACCGCGGCGCCTTCAAGTTCATCCCGGCCGCCCAGGCCGCGCGGCTCCCGTCGAGCCCGGAGTACAAGGCGAAGGCGTTCCTCCAGGATGGCAAGTGGTGGGCGGACAACCGCCCGAAGGTCGCCGAGCGCTGGTCCCAGTGGCTCCTGCAGAAGGGATAAGCGCGGGGGCTGAAGTCCGGCTCGAGGGCCTCAGCAAGACCTACGGGCCGCCAGGCCGGATGGTCATGGCGGTCCGCGAGGTCTCCGTGACCATTGGCCCGGGCTCGTTCTTCACGCTGCTCGGCCCCAGCGGGTCGGGGAAGACGACCACCCTCATGATGATCGCGGGGTTCGTCTCCCCGACCCGCGGCGAGATCTTCGTGGACGGCCGCCCGATCGCCGGTCTCCCCCCGCAGAAGCGCGACCTCGGCATGGTCTTCCAGAGCTACGCGGTCTTTCCGCACCTCACCGTCTTCGAGAACGTCGCCTTCCCGCTCCGCGTCCGCCGGGTCGCGGCCGCCGAGCTGCGCCGGCGGGTCGGCGAGGCCCTGGAGCTGGTGCGCCTCCAGGGCTACGAGGCGCGGCTCCCGCGCCAGCTCTCGGGCGGCGAGCAGCAGCGCGTCGCCCTGGCCCGGGCGCTGGTCTTCCGGCCGCGCGTCCTCCTGATGGACGAGCCGCTGGGGGCGCTCGACAAGAAGCTCCGCGCCCACATGCAGCTCGAGCTGAAGCACCTCCAGCGCCAGCTCCACGTCACGGTCGTCTACGTGACCCACGACCAGGAGGAGGCGCTGACGATGTCCGACCGCGTGGCCGTCATGCGAGGCGGCCGCCTCGAGCAGGTCGGCGCGCCGGCGGAGCTCTACGAGGCGCCGGAGAACCGCTTCGTGGCCGACTTCCTCGGCGAGTCGAACTTCCTGGACGGCGCCGTGGTGGGACCGGCCGTGGCCGCCGGGCGGTACCGGGTGCGGACCGCCGGCGGCCTGGAGCTCCAGGGCGTCGGAGCCGCGCCGCTGGCCGCCGGCCAGGCCGTCACCGCGGCCGTCCGGCCCGAGAAGCTCGCGCCGGCCGAGGCGCCGCCGGCCGAGGGCAACGTCGCCAAGGGCGTGGTCGAGGAGCTGATCTACGCGGGCGACGCGACCCGCTACCGCGTCGCGCTCGGCCCCGACGGCGCCCTCACGGTGCGGCTCCCCAACCGCCTGGCCGCCCGGCCCTACGCGGTGGGCGAGCCGGTCACCCTGACCTGGGATCCGGCGGAGACGCGGCTCTTCCCCCGGGACGGCGCGTGAGCGTCGAGCGTCGCGAGCTCCGAGGCCACTTGCTGGCGCTCCTTCCTGCCCTGCTGGTGCTGCTGGCCCTGTTCGTCTACCCGCTCCTCGGCATCCTCACGCGGAGCGTCTGGAAGGGAGGGGCCTACACGCTCGACGCCTACCGCCAGGTCTTCCGCGTCCCCGTCTACCTGACGGTCATCGGCCTCACCTTCCGCACGGCCGCCCTGGTGACGCTGCTCTGCCTCGCGCTCGCCTATCCCCTCGCCTACGTCCTGGTCCGGGTGCGCCCGCGGCTCGGCCGCCTGCTCCTCATCGTCGTCGTGCTGCCCTACTTCACGAGCATCATCGTTCGCACCTACGCCTGGATGGTCCTCCTCGGCCGGAACGGCGTGGTCAACCAGTGGCTGGTCGCCCTCGGCCTGGCCGAGCGGCCCCTGCCGCTCCTCTACAACCACGCGGGGGTGCTGATCGGGATGACCTACGTGCTGCTGCCGGTCATGGTGCTGACGCTCTACAGCGTCATGCGCGGCATCGACCCGGCCCTGGTCCGGGCCGCCCACAGCCTCGGGGCCAGCCGCCTCGCGGCCTTCCTCCGGGTCTTCCTGCCGCTCAGCCTCCCCGGGGTCGCCGGCGGCGCCCTCCTGGTCTTCATCCTGAGCCTCGGCTTCTTCATCACGCCGGCGCTCATGGGCGGCCCCTCCGACATCATGATCGCGATGCTGATCGAGCGCGAGGTCGAGATCACCCTCAACTGGTCGTTCGCCTCGGCGCTGGCCGTCATCCTGCTGGCCCTCACGCTCGCCGGCTTCGCCCTGGCGCACCGCGTGGTGCGGCTCGACCGGCTGTTCGGGAGCCACGCGTGATCGCCGACGAGGGCCAGCGATCGGGGCCGGGCACGGTCGCCCTCCTGGCGTGGGCGGGGGCGGTCCTCGTCTTCCTCCTGGCCCCGGTCCTCATCATCCTGGTCCTCTCCTTCAGCGCGGCGGACTACCTGAGCTTCCCGCCGCCAGGGCTGTCCCTCCGCTGGTACCGGCGCTTCCTCGGCGTGCCGACCTGGCGGCAGGCGATCGGGGTCAGCGTCCAGGTGGCGAGCCTCACCATGGTCTTCGCCACCGCGCTCGGGCTCGCCGCCGCCGTGGCCCTGGTCCGCGGCCGGTTCCGCGGAAAGGGCGCCGTCTACGCCTTCCTGCTCTCGCCGGCGATCGTGCCGACCGTCATCACCGCCATCGGCCTTTACTTCTTCTTCGTCCGCCTCAAGGCGACCGGCAGCATCCTGGCCATGGCCCTCGGCCACACGGTGCTCGCGCTCCCCATCGTGGTCATCATCATGGCGGCCACGCTCCAGGGCTTCGACGTGCGGCTGGAGCAGGCGGCGCTCAGCCTCGGGGCGAGCCGGCTGACCGCGCTCCGCCGGGTCACGTTGCCGCTCATCGCGCCGGGCGTGCTGTCGGCCGCGCTGTTCGCGTTCCTCACGTCGTTCGACGAGCTGCTGATCCCGCTGTTCCTGTCCGGGGTGGAGGTGCAGACCCTCACCGTGCGGATCTGGAACAGCCTGACGCTCGAGGTGGACCCGACGATCGCCGCGGTCAGCACGTTCCTGATCGGGGTCACGACCACGGTGCTGGGCGCCAGCGCCCTGCTCCGCCGCCGCGGCGAGACATGAGCAGAGAGCGCGAGCAATCGGCTCCTCCGGCACCCCCCTCCCCCGGTGGGTGGGGGAGGGGGGCTGGGGGGGAGGGCGGGAGGTCCCAAATGTCCCATGAAGCGGCCGAGCGCGGCGTGCGCCAGGCGATCGCGCGGCTCCACGCGGCCATGAACCAGGTGGTGGCCGGAGACCCGAGCGCGATCAAGGCGCTCTATTCCCACCGGGACGACGTGACCGGCTTCTACGGCTGGGGCGGCTACGAGAAGGGCTGGGAGCAGGTCAGCCGGCGCTGGGACTGGGCGGCCCGCGAGTTCAAGGGCGGCGGGCCGGTGACCTACGAGAACCTCACCACGATCGTCACCGCCGAGCTGGCCTGCACGACCGACATCGAGACCATCCGCGTCCGGCTCGACGCGATGGACCGGCCGACCGAGTGGTCGAACCGGGTCACCCACGTCTTCCGGCTCGAGGACGGCGAGTGGCGGCTGGTGCACCGCCACGGCAACCGGCTGGAGCCGCAGTACAAGCCGAGCACACGTTTGGATCCTCCCGCCCACCCCCCCAGCCCCCCTCCCCCACCGTCGGACGGCCCGGGGGGGAGGGGGGAGCCGGAGGTCTTCCTTCTCACGCTCGCAGCTGAATCGAAAGGGGCTTCCATTCATGGCGGACGTCAAGGCGCAGATCCAGGGACGCATCGATCCCGCCGAGGTCATCGACTTCGCGAAGCAGCTCGTCAAGATCCCGAGCTACACGACCGACGAGACGCCGGTCGCCCAGTTCCTCCACCGCTTCCTGGAGAAGGAGGGCTTCGAGTCCCGCCTCCAGGAGGTGGACCCCGGCCGCTTCCAGACGATCGCCCGCCTGCCCGGCGCCGGCGGCGGGACGCAGCCTCATGTTCGACGGCCACATCGACATCGACCCGATCCCCGGCGGCTGGGAGCGCGACCCGTGGACGCCCACGATCGAGGGCGACCGCTTCTACGGGGCCGGGATCTACAACATGAAGGGCGGCGACACCGCCATGATCATGGCGGCGGTGGCGGCCCGCCGGGCCGGGGTGCGGCTCCGCGGCGACCTCTGGCTCGCCTGCGTGGTGGGCGAGCTCCAGGGCGGCGTCGGCACCGTCTACATGCTGAAGAGCGGCGTCCGCGCGGACCTGGCCGTCGTCCCCGAGCCCTACAGCACGCAGAACATCATCACCAAGCACACCGGCGTCGTCGAGTTCCTGGTCCACGTCCTCGGCCGCACCGCCCACATCTCGCGCGCCGAGCACGGCATCAACGCGATCGGCCGGGCGGCGCGGCGCCGTCCAGGCACTCGAGGCGCTCCGCCTCCGCGGCGAGGTGGACCCCGACCTGCCCGGCCTGCCCCGGCTCCTGGTCGGCTCGATCATCGGCGGGCGCGGCCGGGAGTGGGAGCTGCGGGGCCCGAACATCGTGCCCGACGTGTGCTCGCTCTTCGTCGACGTCCGCTTCCCCGCCGGCATGACGCCCGAGTCCATCCTGGCCGACGTGCGGGGGGCGCTGGACGCGCTGGCGGCGAGCGACCGCGACTTCCGCTACGAGATCGAGTGGCCGGCCCGGCCCGAGCGCCGGGTCATGCGCGAGGTGATGACGCCGCTCTCGGTGCCGCGCGACCACCCGCTGGTCCGGACGCTCGCCGCCAACGTCACGGCGGTCCGGGGCGTGGCGCCGACCATCGGCGCCGTCCCGCCCTACAGCTACGCGGGCAACGACACCTCGCACCTCTACCGGGCCGGCATCCCTTGCTGCCTCTACGGGCCGGCCGGCGGCTACGACGAGGGGCGCGCGGACCGGTGGACGTCGGTCGAGCAGATCGTGACCTGCACGCGCGTGTTCGGCGGTCTCATCGCCGACATCTGTGCCTGACCTCGGGAGGCGAGCCGATGGCGCTCCACTTCAGCCGCCGCGAGCTGGCCGGGCGGCGCCGCCGCGCCTGCGCGCGGATGGCCGAGGCCGGGCTGGACGGGCTGCTGCTCTTCCGCCAGGAGAGCATGTACTACCTGACCGGCTACGACACCAGCGGCTACAGCATGTTCCAGGGGATGTACCTCGGCGCCGACGGCCGGCTCGCCCTCTGCACGCGCTCGGCGGACCTGCGCCAGGCCCGGCTGACCTCGGTCGTCGAGGACGTCCGCGTCTGGCGCGACCGCGAGGGCGCGAGCCCGGCCCTCGACCTGCGCGACATGCTCGCCGACCTCGGCTGCCGGGGGAAGCGCCTCGGCATCGAGTACCACGCCTACGGGCTCACCGCCCAGCGCGGCCGGATGGTGGACGCCGCGCTGGAGGGCTTCTGCCGGACCGAGGACGCCTCCGACCTGGTCCGGCTGCTCCGCCTGGTGAAGAGCCCGGCCGAGCTCGCGTACGTCCGCCAGGCCGGCCGGCTCGCCAATCAGGCGCTGGCGGTCGCGAACCGCCTGACGGTGCCGGGGACGCCGGTCGGCGCGATCTACGCCGAGATGCAGAAGGTGATCCTGGCCGGCGACGGTGACCCGTCGGCCAGCCGGTGGCCGATGGGGAGCGGCGAGGAAGCCCTGCTGGTGCGGTACCACACCGGCCACGGCCGCGTGGCGGCCCGCGACCAGGTGACCTTCGAGTTCGCCGCCGCCTACCGCCACTACCATACGGCGCTCATGCACGTCGTGGTGATCGGGAAGGTGGACCGCCGGCACCGCGACATGTTCCGCGCCTGCCGGGACGCGCTCGACGCCTGCAACGAGGGGCTGCGCCCGGGCCGCACGGTCGGCGAGGTCTACGACACCCACGCCCGGGCGCTGACGAAGGCGGGCTACCGGGGCCGCTTCCTCAACGCCTGCGGCTACACGATGGGCGCCACCTACCCCCCGACCTGGATGGACTGGCCCATGGTCTTCACCGGCAACCCCCAGGTCCTCGCCCCCGGCATGGTCTTCTTCATCCACATGATCCTGCTCGACCCCCGCCGCGGGCTCACCATGTCCCTCGGCGAGACGTCGATCATCACCGCCCGCGGGCCCTCCCCCGTCACCCACGCCCCCGGGGAGCTCATCGCCAACTGAAAAGCAATCGGGGACCTCCGGCTCCCCCCTCCCCCCAGCCAAAGGCCGAAGGCCGTCGGACAGTGGGGAGGGGGGCTGGGGGGGTGGGAGGGAGACCCCCAAAGGAGACTGCCATGGCAGTACGGCTCATCGCGATCGGCCTCGCCCTCGTCGTGGTCCTGACGGCCGGGTGCGCCTACCTCGAGCAGACCGAGCAGCTGCCGTCGCCGGGCCCTGGCCCCGCCGGGCGGGCCGGACCCGAGATGGAGGAGCCGGGCTACATGGAGTGAGCCGTGCCGATCGCCGCTAACCCTTCATAGTCACCGAGCGGAGGAGCCATGCGCTGGAAGCGAACCCTCACCGTCGTCGGGGTCCACGCCGAGGGCGAGGTCGGCAAGGTGGTGATCGGCGGGGTCGTCGACGTCCCCGGCGCGACCATGTTCGACAAGATGCGCCACCTGGCCAAGCACGAGGACGGGCTCCGCAAGTTCCTCCTCTTCGAGCCCCGGGGCGCGGCGACCCACAGCGCGAACCTCGTCCTGCCCTCGAGCCACCCGAAGGCGAAGCTCGGCTACGTGATCATGGAGTCGACCGAGTACGCTCCCATGTCGGGCTCCAACACGATCTGCACCGTGACCGCCATCCTGGAGACCGGCCTCCTCCCCATGCGGGAGCCGGTGACCGAGCTGACCCTGGAGACTCCGGCCGGCCTGATCGACGTCACCTGCCGGTGCCGCGACGGCAAGGTCCTACAGGTCAAGTTCCGGAACGTCCCGGCCTTCGTCCAGCGCCTCGACGCCCCGGTCGAGGTGGCGGGCCTCGGCACGATCCCGATCGACGTCGCCTACGGCGGCATGCACTACGCGCTCGTCGACGCGGCGGCGGTGGGCTTCCGCATCACCCGAGACGAGGCCCGGGACATCTGCGTGGTGGGCCAGAAGATCAAGCAGGCGGCCCGGGAGCAGCTCGAGATCGTGCACCCCGAGAACCCCGAGATCCGGGACGTCACCATCATCGAGTTCATGGGACCCGTTCGCCACAAGGGGAAGGGGCTCACCGCCCGCAACACCGTCGTCGTCTCCCCCGGGCGGCTCGACCGCTCGCCCTGCGGAACCGGGACGTCGGCCCGCCTGGCCGTGATGCACGCGCGGCGGCAGATCCGGAAGGGCCAGCCCTTCGATCACGAGTCCATCATCGGCACCCACTTCCTGAGCGAGGTGGTGGCCACCACCCGCGTCCGGGGGAAGCCGGCGGTCGTGACGACCGTCGCCGGCCGGGCGTGGATCACCAGCATCGGCCAGTACGGCTACGACCCCGACGATCCGTTCCCCGAGGGCTACACGCTCTCCGACACGTGGCTGCAAGCCCTCTAACGGTAGGGTCTACCCCATGACGCCGGCGCCGGCGTAGGCGACCCGTAGCTCCTTCCCCTCGGCGAACCGCTCCACCCGGTAGGGCGTGATGTCGATCGTGTGCGCGCGCCCGTCGAGCACCTGCTCGGCCATCAGGATCCCGACCACCGGCGAGAGCTTGAAGCCGTGTCCGGAAAAGCCCGCCGCGTAGTGAAGACCCGCCGCCTCGGCGGCGCTGCCCATGATCGGGTTCCAGTCCGGGCTGACCTCGTACATCCCGCACCAGCCGCCGGTGATGGCCGCGTCGGCGATGCCCGGGATCAGGCGCGCCAGCCGGGTCACGACCTCGGTGACGGCCGCGGGGTCGGGCCGGTCCTCGTAGTGGTCGGGGTCGCCGGGGACGATCTCGTCGCGGGTGTTGCCGACCAGAAGCAGGCCGCCGGTCTCCGGGCGCAGGTAGACCTCGTTGACGAGGTCGGCGGTGACCGGGTGGCGCGGGCTCCAGTCGAAGGTGGGACGCAGGGTGACGATCGACTCCCGGCTCGGCGTGACGGGCAGGTCCAGGCCGGCCAGCCGCCCCACCGGCCGGGCCCAGGGGCCCACCGCGATCACCACGTGGGCGGCGGCGATGTCCCCGGCCGACGTCCGCACCGACCGGAGGCGCCCGCCGTCCACCTCGATGCCGGTGGCCGGCGTCCCCTGCCGGAGGTCCCCGCCGAGGTCCACGAAGCGCCGGGCGAAGCTCGACGCGACGTCGTGCGGGTTCGCGTAGCCGGAGTGGGGCTCCCACACCACCGCCGCGTCCTCCGGGAGCCGCAGGGCCGGCGCGAGCTCCCGGACGTCGGCGGCGCCGATCAGGCTGGCCTCGATCCCGAGCGACCGGTTCATCGCGAGCGTGCGCTCGACGGTCTCCCGGCGGCCGGCCGGCCCGATGAACAGCATCCCGGTCTTCACGAAGCCCGACTCCCCGCCCACCTCGTCCGCCCAGCGCTCGAAGATGCGGCGCGCCGCCAGCGCCATGGCGGCCGTGGTCGGCGTCGTGTAGTGGGTGCGGACGATGGCCGAGGACTTGGCCGACGTGCCGGAGCAGACGGTGTTCTTCTCGAGGAGGACGACCCGCCCCGCTCGCCGCCGGGCCAGGTTGAAGGCGATGCTGGTCCCCATCACCCCGCCGCCGATGACGACGACCTCCGCTCTATCCATCGCGTGCCTCTCCCGTCGGGCGAGTCTCCGAAACGGCAGGAATCAGGGGCGCCGACCCCGGGCGCCCACCGCGGCGGTCGTCCGGGGTCCACCCCTTCTCGCATGGCGGGGCGGGCCCGTCAAGGGGGCACCCACCTCCGGGAGCCGGCGGTTACTGGGTGGTGAAGCTGAACACCGCGCTGACCTCTCGCCTCCCGCAGGGGCTGTGGCCACGGATCTGCCAGTAGTAGGTGGTGCCCGGAGACAGGGCCACCTGCGGCTTCCAGTGCGTCGCGGTGATGCCGGACACGGTCTCCAGGATCCCGGCCGGGGGCGGCTGGGTCGCCAGCACGACGTCGTAGGTGAGCGCGTTGTACGACGGCTCCCACACCAGGAGAGGCGCCAGGGCGACGCCGACCGCGGCGTCGGCCGGGTCGAGCGGCTCCGCCGGCAGCGGGGGGCCGCAGCTCCCCTGGCGCTCGACGGCGCCCCGGTCGCACGTGGCAACGCCGCTGCCGCCGTCGGCCGGCCGCTGATGGCCGCGCTGGTCGAGGACCTGGCACACCCCGCCGGAATCGACGGCCGGGCTCCCCGCCTGCGGCTTGATAGCCCGGGTGAGCCCCCCGTAGAAGTCCAGCGGCAGCAGCACCGGGTTGACCGGCGCCGCGTCGGTGCCGGTCAGATCGTTTGGCTGGGTGAATACCCCGCAGCCATCGGTGGTGCCGACCAGGTTGTAGTCGTCGGAGGAGACGGCCCCCTCGCAGTCGTTCGACGATCCTCCGGCGAGCGCTGGCGTCAGCGCGACGTTCCCGGCCAGGATCGTGTTGCGCAGTGTGAAGCTCGCCCCGAAGTCGTTGATCCCACCGCCGGTGCCCTCGGCGGCGTTCCAGGAGATCGTCGAGTGCTTGATGTCGAATTGGGCGCCAAGCAGTCCGTAGAGGCCGCCGCCGCGGCCGCCGCCGAGGAAGCCGAGTGTCGCCGTGTTGTTCGAGATGGTGACCGAGTTCAAGATGACCGGGCCCCCGCCGGAGGCGTAGAGCCCGCCGCCGAACACGGCGAAGTTGGCGATCAGGCTGCTGCCCTTCACCTCGATCGATCCTCCGGTCAGGAGATTGGACGAGCTGATGGCGCCGCCGAGGCCGGCGGTGTTGGCGTCGAACTCGGTGCCGGTCACCTTCACCGCGCCGCTCGACTCCACGTAGATGCCACCCCCGCCGTATATCGAGGGGTCGAAGCTGACAACGAAGATGGTCGCGTTGCGGGTGAAGACGCTGGTCGCGATGCGCACGTCCTGGCCGGCGGCGAGGACCGCGAGGCCCCCGCCGCTCCGGTCGGCGAAGTTGTCGCTGACCGTGCTGTTGGTGAGGTGCAGCTCGCCGGCAGTCCAGATCCCGCCCCCCCGGCCGGCGAAGTCGTTGGCCACGGTGGTGCCGTCGGCGGAGTTGCCCGTGATCAGACTGCCGTCGATGAACACGCGCGCCCCCGCCTCGATGTAGATCGCGCCCCCGTGGAGGGCCGTGTTGCTGCTGAACTCGCTGGCGATGATCCGCACCACTGGACCACCGCCCGCAAGGTTCCCGACGACGTACAGGCCGCCGCCCAGCCCGTCCGTAAGCGGGCTGGCGATGTTGTTGCGGACGGTCACCCGCTCCAGCAGCAGGTCGCCGGTGGTGTAGATCGCGCCGCCCGCGTAGGAGTTGCCGACAAACTGCGTCGCCGCACAGTTCTCCATGACGCTGTCCCGCACCGTCAGGGCGGCCTCGTAGTTGTAGAGACAGCTCACCGCCACCGGCGAGCGGAGCGTGACGCCGCTCAACGTGACCGGGGTCGCCGTGTCCCGGAAGATGAAGGCGGCGAAGCCCATCCCCTCCACGATGGTCACGCCCGCCCCGGCCCCCGTGATGGTGAGATTCGAGACTCTCACGTCCACGTCCCCGGTGTACGTCCCCGCTCGGATGTCGATCAGGTCCCCGGGCGCCGCCGCGTCCACCGCGGCCTGGATGCTCGAGTAGGTGCATGCTGTGGCACAGACGTCGAGGGTCGCGGCCTGCCCGATCCCGGGCGCCAGCGCCCACGCCAGCCAGCCGAGCACGATCAGTCGGAGGGTTCGCATGTCGGACCTCCCAGCCTTCCTGTGCATCACCGTCATCGGGCCGGGCGTCGGGACACCGACCCCCACCATGCTCGCGCCCATCGCGGCATACGAAGCAGTGGAGGTGTGCGACGACAGTGCCAGGACCGCCTCTGTTGAATGACGTGGACTTGCGCGGCGGTCTCGTGCCGGCAGGGTGCCGACAGGGGTGGAGGTGGTGGTGGATGCCGAAGAAGTCGGCAGGCCCCGGGAGCCGCGCTCTCAGACGGGCGCGGCCGGCGCGGCTCCCAGCTCTGCTGGCCGCGCAGCGCGGCCGGAGGGTGGGAGGGCGGCGACGGCAATCCCTCCTACCCGTGGCGTGCTGCGCTGATCGCCCTGGGTCTCCTGAGCACGCTGGGCGCGGTGGCGGTTGCGTCGAGGTCGGCAGCTCGACGAGGCATGGCGAACCCGGCCGCCGTGGCGCACATCAGCATGGCGCTTGCATGTTGGGCGCTTGGTTGGCGCGCCTATCCGTATTGGATCAACGGTATTCTCCGGGCCAGCGACCAAGCCGCTGGAGGGATGTTCGACCCCAAGGCGTTGCCACCCATGGCGTGGATCAGCGAGGTGTGGCGCGTTCCCACACTCTTCCTTTATCCCGTTGCGTTTGTCGGTTCCATGGCTCTCATCATCGCAGGCGTGAGAGCCATTCGCCAGGGCTCCAGCAGGAGTTATTGGCCTTGGGTTGTCATCATCTCTTCCGCGGTTACGCTCAGTTCGCTAATCTACTGTCCCAACTATGGCGTGTGGCTGCTGGATTGAGAAATCCTGCCAGGCCAAGCTCGCGAGGGATCGGAGACATGAAACGGCCGGAAGGGCACCAGTGCGTCGCGGGGATCGTGGCCGGTCAAGAAAAGTCGCTCGTGAGACCGCTCGCGGCCCGCTGAAAGGTCTGAAGCTGCTCCAACAGACGAGCGCCCGAGAGAAGAAGCGGATGATGCGCACCACGCGCGCGGCTCGGCCCATCTTCGAGGCTTCCTGCCCGACCCAGGCGGTGAACTCCGCGACGACCGGGTTGTGGTCGCTCAGACCCGCCCAGCGGGACCCCCTGACCACCCGGCAGGACGTGAGACGGGCGCCCCAGGCCGAGGGCACGAAGATCCCGTCGCAGTGGTAGGGCGCGATCCGGTCGGCGGACCACCGGAGGGTCTGGGCCAGCGGCCGTCCCGGGTTGGCGGCCTGCCAGCAGCTGATGAGGTCGAACTCGGCGGACAGCCGATCCAGGATCTCCCGCTCGCCCCGGCTCACCGTGAGCCGTTCGTTCGGGTGGCGGTTCCCGACCACCACGTTGAAGTCGCCACCCAGGATGAGATCCGCGCCGCCCCGCAGCCGGGCGACCCGGTCCAGGATCGCGTGCAGGGTCCGCACGTAGCCCCGCTCGCCCACCGGGCAGTGAACGCTGAAGACCCGGAGCGGACGTCCCGGAGAGAGGCTCGGCCCCGCGAGCTCCGCGCCCGTCACCCACCCCCCGAACCCCGAGACCTTCAGGGGTGTGCCCCGGAGCCCGCGGAGAAGGATCGCGCTGCCCCAGCGCCGCGCGGGGGCCGTCGCCCACAGGAGCGTGTCGTTCGGTCCGGGCTGGAACCTCTCGCCCGGAGACTCCTGCGGCGCCCGGCACTCCTGGGCGAGGACGATGTCGGGGGCCAGCCGCGCGCAGATCCGTGACCAGTGGCCGCACCGCGCCGGGCTCCCGCCGGTCAGGAAGTTGTAGGCCACGACCCGGAGCGAGCCCGCCAACGCGGTCGGCGCTCAGGAAGCCGGCGCGTCGGCGCCGCGGACGTGGGCGTCAACCCACCGCGCGAGCTCCCAGATCGGCTTCTCCAGGTGGCAGAGCCGGCCGGGCTCGGCCAGGCGCGAGGCCAGCCCCTGCTGGACCGCGCGGCAGATCGCGATGTCCTCGTCCCGGATCGCCAGGAACCCCTGGACGAGCTGCTCCATCCCCGCCTCGAACCCCGGATCCGCCCGGGCCGCCGGCGAGACACAGATCAGCTTGTCGAGGCGGATCCGGCCCGGCCCCTCGGGAAAGACCCGGTAGAACTCGACGTGGTCCACCAGCAGCGTGATCAGGCCGAGCGGGTAGACGTGAACGAGCGTCGCCCGGCCGCGCTCCTCCGCGGTCAGCCGCGGGTTGACCGGCAGCGTCGGCACGCCCCACCCGTCGCCCTCCACGGAGCCGTCACCCGGTCGATACCGCATGTGGACGACGCTGAACGGGCCGTCGGAGTCCGGGGCCACGGCGAGGCGCGCCGGCATGGTCGGCTCCAGCGACTTCCGGTGGGTGCCGATGTGATGGTAGGGCTCCATGAAGTTCTCGCACATCAGCTTCCAATTCCAGCCGCAGTCCATGTCGAACGGGACGCTCCGCACCGTCTGGAGGCCGGCCAGGTCGTAGTTCCGGACCAGGAACGCCAGGCCGGCGAGCGCCGGGGCGAGGGGCGCGGCCTCCGCGTCGAAGCTCACGAAGACGAAGCCCTCCCAGATCTCCGTCCGCAGGCACGGCAGGCGGCAGCTCGCCGGGTCGAAGTGCGGGGTCCGGTCCATCTCCGGCGCGCCGAGGAGCCGCCCGTCCAGCGCGTAGGTCCAGGTGTGGTACGGGCAGACCAGGGTCCGCGCGCGCCCTGCCCCGCTGACCACTAGCATCCCGCGGTGGCGACAGACCCGCGACAGCACGCGCACCACGCCATCGGCGCCGCGGATCATGAGCAGCGGCTCGCCGAGGAGGTCCAGGCTCATGAAGTCCCCGGGCTGGCCGACCTCGTCCGCCCGCCCGATGCACAGCCACTCTTTCCGGAAGATCCGGTCAACCTCGAGGTCGTAGAAGTCCTCCGACACGTAGCAGGCCGGCGCCAGGCCGCGCGGCCCGTCGGCCCAGGCGCCGACGGGTGGGATTCCGAGGAGCGGCCGGCGGTCGAACGACGACGTCGTGTCCTCCCCCCTTTCGGGACCTCCCCCCCCACCCCCTCCCCCACCCTCCGGGGGGGGGGGGTCGGATGGAGCCTGCTTCGAGTCCGCGGGCCAAGGTCAGCCACGCCAGCGCCCGCCGCTCACGTTGAGGACGGTCCCGCTCACCCAGTCGCCGCTCCCCCGGGCCAGGTAGAGACACGCGTGGGCCACCGGCTCCGGGCCGCCCAGCCCGAGCGGGTGCTCCGCCTCGTACGCCGCGCGCTCCGCCGGCGTCATCGGCTGGCCGGTGCCGGTCGGTCCCGGCGCGATGGCGTTGACCCGGATCCCGTGACCCTCGAGCTGCACCGAGAGCCCGATGGTCAGCCCGATCAGGCCGGCCTTGGCGGCATTGTACGCGACCGTGATCGTCGGCGACCCCCGCCGGGCCGACGTCGAGCTGATGAAGATGATGCGGCCGCTCCGCCGCGCGATCATGTGGGGGATCACCGCCCGCGCACACCACCAGGCCCCCGAGAGGTCCACGTCGATGATCCGCCGCCAGTGGTCCTCGTCCAGCTCCCAGGCCCGTCCGGGCGGGGCGTCGAGGCCGGCGTTGTTGACGAGCACGTCGACCGCGCCGAACCGGTGGATGGTCTCCTCGACCATCCGGCGGACCCGCTCGGGATCCGTGATGTCCACGGGCACCGCGGCCGCGTTCCGGCCCTCGGCGGCCAGCTGCCGGGCGACCTCGGCCACCGCGGCCGCCTGGACGTCGGCCAGCATCACCGCGGCGCCGTCGCGCGCCAGGAAGCCGGCGATGCAGCGGCCGATCCCCTGGGCGGCGCCGGTGACCAGCGCCACCGTGCCGGCCAGCAACCCGGACGGGGCCGGGCCGCGCGCGTCGTCTGGACGAGATACCATCGCTCGATCTCCTGCTGCAGCGCCGTGGGGTCGGGGTACCGCAGGAAGTGATGGTGGCCCGGACGCGGCGGGGCCGTCAAGCGACCCCGGAGCGACGTCGGTTGACCTCGAGTACCGCGAGTATCGGCATCATCGTCCCGCCGAGCATCACGATGATCATCTATGGCTCCGTGGCCGGGGTCTCCGTGGGAGCGCTCTTCGTCGCCGGCATCATTCCGGGGATCCTGGTGGCCGTCGTCCAGGGGCTGACGGTCTACGCCATCGCCCGATCGCGGGGGTGGGGCGGGGACGCCCGGTTCTCCTGGAGGGGTCTCGGCAGGGCCATCCGGGCCGCCTGGCTGGCCCTCATCATGCCGCTGATCATCATCGGTGGGATCGTGTTCGCGGTCTTCACGCCGACCGAGGCCGGCGCGGTGGCGGTCGTGTACGGCATCGTGGTCGGGTTCCTGTTTCGCGTCCTGAGTCTACGAACGCTCTACCGGGCGCTGGTCGATGCGGCGGTCCTCACCGCGATCGTCATGATCCTGGTCTCGACCTCGATCAGCCTCACCTGGGTGTTCTCCCACGAGCAGATCCCTCAGCTGCTCACGGCCTGGTTTCTCACGCTCACCCAGGACCCCACGGTCTTGCTCCTCATCATCACCGTGCTCCTGCTGATCATCGGATTCCCCCTGCCTGGCGATCCGATCCTGCTGATCATCGTGCCCATCCTCCTACCCGCCGTCAAAGCCATGGGGATCGATCTCCTGCACTTCGGCGTGATCGTGGCCTTCACCATCGCCATCGGCAATCAGACCCCACCGGTGGGGAGCTCACTGTTCGTGGTCAGCGCACTGTCGGGCAAGGGCATCATGGAGATCACCGTGGCGAACATTCCCTTCATTCTGGCGATGACCGGGCTGATGTACCTGCTGCTCTTCCTCCCTCAGCTGGTCGTTGTGTTGCCGCGCCTGGCCGGCCTGGCCTGACTCACTCGACGAGATACCATCGCTCGATCTCCCGCTGCAGCGCCGTGGGGTCGGGGTACCGCCGCTCCACGTCCTCGATGAAGCCGGTCGCCTCCTCGGGTGTCGGCACCAGGTCACGGGGGGCGACCGCGAAGTCGTAGACCGAGAGCGCGGCGGTGGGCAGCCGGACGTCGAGTGGCACGACCTCCACGCGGCGATGCCGGAGCAGGCGCTCGTACACGCTCCGGTAGAGGTCGGGGTCGTAGGGCGGATCGGCCGCCGGGGCGGGCGGCGCCGCTGCGACCCCCAGGGCGACCGCGACGCCGGCGAGCTGGTGCCAGAGGTCCTGCAGCACCCATGGCGGCGCGTCCTCCCGCTCCCGCTCGTGGAGTGGCCGGGCGGCGCGCCGGGCCCGCTCCGCCTCCAGGTGGAGACGGATCTCCCGGGACGGGACCGGGATCACGAACGCCGTCCCGGGGGCGGTCAGGAGCGGCTCGGTCGCGTCGTCCCCGGGTCGCGCCAGCTCGACGAAGCGGTTGCCCACCAGCGGCGTCTCGCCGACGAGCAGGTGCCCGGGGTCGGGATGGCGCCGCTCCCAGTCGAGGAGCGCCCGGCGCACCCAGAGGCCGACCGCCTTGCGGATCACGCCCTGGGTCACGCCGTTGACCACCGGGTACCGCCGCCCGGCGGGGCTCGCCTCGAAGGCCGGCCGCGCGGTGTCCCACTGGAGGAGGTGGACGGAGCGGCCCGCCGCGTGTGCCAGGTGCGCGAGCTGGTTGGCCAGGAGGCTCTTCCCGGTCCCCGGCAGGCCGGCGAAGAACACCCACCGCCGGGCCCGCGCCAGCGCGTCGAGCTGCGCGTGGAGGGGCGATCCCGCCGGCACCACCACCCGGGACAGCGCGGAACCGGTCGTCACGAGCATCGAGTATCGGGGGATTCGCGGCGCGACTCAACCCGGGTCTTTCAGCCTGTCGCAACGCAGCAGTACCCGGAACACCCGGCGCGACCAAAACTTGCACCCTGAAGTTCCTTGAAGCCAGACGCTGTGGGGCGGGAGGACTCGGCTCCGGGCCCCTCGACCCCCCTCCGGGCCCCTGACCCCGGCGGTGTGACCCCGGCGGTTGACCCACTGGGCCGCCTCGCGTAGCATCCCGGCCATCGGGAGGTGGCTGCCAATGAAGCGGGTGGAGGAGGCGACTCGATGACAGGGAAGACCGTCCGCCGTGGGTCCGTGCCGCTCCTGTACCTCCTGGCTTTGGTCCTGGTGCCCGCTGCGGATGCCGTGCCGGCGGGCTTCCAGAAGTTCTACGGCGAATGGGTCGGTACGGCGGTCTCGGACACCGGCGGTGAGATCGCGCCGCGGGACATCCGGACCAAGATCGAGCCGCAGGGGCAGGGCTTTTCGATCACCTGGGTCCTGGTGATCCACAAGGCGGCGGGCAAGGACAAGCGCAGCGAGTTCTCGGTCAGCTTCCAGCCGACCAAGCGCCCGAACATCTACAGTTCAGCCATGCGCATGGACACGTTCGGCAACGCGGCCCCCCTCGACCCGCTGCGGGGCGACCCGTACATGTGGGCTCGGATTGAAGGCTCGACGATCATGGTTTACGCGCTGGTCATCACCCAGGCCGGCGGCTACGAGATGCATGCGTACGAGCGAACGCTCACGCCAGCCGGCGTGATGAACCTGAAATATTTCCGTGTCCACGACGGCGAAGTGCTCCGCGCCGTCACCGGGACCCTCAAGCGCACGAAGTAACGGACGCGGTGGCAGCGACCGTGAAAGCGACCGGTGGGCAGGGCCTCGCTCGCCGGATCCGGAGCGCACCGCAGAACACCCCGACGACCGCGCCGATGTTGCGGAAACGGTCTGGGCGGAGAATCAGGCCTCCGGCTCTCCCCGCCGCCCGCTTGACCGTAGTCGCGTGCGTGTGGAGCGCACCCGGGCGTACACGGCGGCACGCTGGACCCGGGGCTCGGATGCTCAGCGTAGCCCGTCCAGGGGGCCGCGGAGCGCTAGTCGGCTGCGCCTCCGCCCCTCCTCCAAAAGCTTCGGGCTGACCCGACCCGGGTGATACGGTAGGGCTGCTCATCGCGACCTCCCTGAGACCGCGACACCACGGCGCGATGGGCTGACCCCGGGCGACCTCAACCCCGCCCGGGGTCGTTCTCTCTCGTGCGCCGAGGGTCTGTCGACGGGGTGAGCGGTTTGGAGGCGATGAGTCAAGACGGAGGCGCGCCCAAGTGGATCCTGATCGCCGACGATGACGCCCTCTGCCGCGAGCTCTGGGCGGAGGCCTTGACGAAAGCGGGCTTTCGGGTGATCGAAGCGGACTCCGGTCGCGAGGCCCTGGACACGCTGCGCGCGGTCGTGCCCGATCTCCTGCTGCTCGATCTTCACATGCCCGAACTGAGCGGTGAGGATGTCCTGGTGCGCCTCCGGGCCACGGCGGCGCTTCAGTCGCTGCCGGTGCTCATCATCTCGGGCTTCCTCGAGGATGAGCATGACGCGGGCCGCGGCCTGAACATCGTCGGGCGCCTGGCAAAGCCGCAGCCGCTCGCCTCCCTTGTCGCCGCCGTTCGGGAGGCGGTGCGGCGGTCGCGCCCCATCAAGCCGGAAATCCACCTGACTCGGTAGGCTTCCGGACCCTAGTCAGGTAGACATCGTCGTCGGCATGCACAGGATGGCTCCGGGCGGGACCAGCCAGGCCAGGCGGGCGCGCGCCTCGGCGCGCATCAGCGCGGCCCACTGCCGCTCGCTCTCGGGGATCGCGCTGGCCGCCGCCAGGCGGCGGGCGACGCTGAAGGCCATGCGTGGGTTGTCGCGATCGATCCACTCCTTGAAGGTGAGCCAGGCCTCGTAGGGCTGCAGCGTGCGCTGCGCCCGTGCCCAGACCGACAGCCCGGGCGGCGCCAGGAGATCCTCACGCACGTACCCCACCAGCGCTGACAGTGTCCGCACCATCGGCTGCAGCGCGGCGGCCGTCTCGGGATCCGCCAGGCCGAAGGCGTTGACCGCTACGACCAGCGTGGTCGGTAGGCTGGCCGGGATCGTCTCGCCGAGCAGAACCTCCGAGACGCGGGCGAAGGTGTGGGCCTCGCGCGCGAACCACCCGGTCGTGTCGGAGCTCGGCGCCTGCGGCATCATGCCGCTGAGATCGAGACGACCGTGGGTCGGCCGGATGCCGTGGAGGCCGCAGAAGCTCGCCGGCACGCGCACCGACCCACCGGTGTCGGAGCCGAGCGCGGTGTCGCACAGCCCCTGGGCCACCGCCGAGGCCGAGCCCGACGAGGAGCCGCCGGGCACACGCTCGGACGCCTTCGGGTTGAGCGGCGTGCCGTCGAACGGGTTCTCGCCGTGCGGACCACGGTGATCGGCCTCACCCCCAAGCCCGTCCTGCCGCGCCGGCCGGGAGGCTCGGGCCCCGCTCCCGCCCCACTCGTCGCCCGGCGCCCGGTGGTCTTCCTCGGGACCGAGCACGACTGTCCGGTCTACGCGCGGGAGCCGCTGCCGGCCCGGCCATCGTGGAGGAAGCGGGCGCGACGACCGTGATCGGCCCCGGCTGGCGCGCCGGGCTCGACGAGTGCGGCAACCTGCGCCTCACCGCCACCGGCTGACGGGGCGCCCCGGGAGGAGCCTGCGCTGTCCGGGTCGAAGCGGTGAGGCATCTTGACAGCATAGTCGGTGGTGCTATGATGCCGGCGTGCGTACCACCGTGACTCTCG
The DNA here is from genome assembly GCA_963708025.1 of uncultured Candidatus Rokubacteria bacterium. Classification (GTDB taxonomy): domain Bacteria; phylum Methylomirabilota; class Methylomirabilia; order Rokubacteriales; family DASRDR01; genus CAVPSB01. The sequence goes on from CAVPSB010000028.1 coordinate 32,382, forward strand.
ATGCCGATGTGGCCGCGAAGCTCAAGGCGCTTGCTCGGCGGCGGGGCATCTCCTTCAAGCAGGCGCTCAATCAGGCCGTCCGGGCCGGCCTCGGTCCATCGCACCGATCCGCTCGGCCCTTCACCCAGCAGACGCAGGCCATGTCCCTGCGCCCGGGGGTGAACCTCGACAAGGCTCTCCAGCTCGCGTCGGCCCTCGAGGACGAAGAGCTCGTGCGCAAGCTCGAGTTGCGCAAGTGAAGCTCGTTGACGCGAATCTCCTGCTCTATGCGACCGACGAGCGAGCACCTCGGCACGACGCCGCGCGGTCGTGGCTCGAGGAGCGCCTGTCGGGGGACGAGACGGTGGCCTTCGCGTGGGCCGTTCTCCTGGCGTTCCTGCGTCTCAGCACGAGCCCCAGAGTCTTCCAGCACCCGTTGTCACCGGATCGGGCATTCGACGCGGTCCATAGCTGGTTGGCGCAACCGTGTGCGGCGGTCGTGCATCCAGGTGACCGGCACGCCACCCTCGTCCGTCAACTGCTCGGACCGCTCGGGACGGCCGGCAACCTCGTGACCGACGCCCACCTGGCGGCCCTCGCCATCGAGCACGGAGCCGAGCTGAACTCCTGCGACACGGACTTCGCGCGATTCTCCGGTCTCCGCTGGAGCGATCCCCTCGCCTGAGCGCGGGCGCGACGACGGGGATCGGACCCGGCTGGCGCGCCGGGACCGGCTGACGGAGCGCCCCGCGAGGAGCCTGCCCACCATGCGCAACCCGATCCGCGAGAAGCTCGGCCGGGGCGAGCTGGTCCTCGGCATGATGCACTTCACTGGCAGCCCGATGCTCGCCGTCGGCGAGAAGATCAGCACCGACTACGCGCGACAGATCACGGCCCGGGGCGTCCAGGTGATCAGCTTCAGCGCCGACGCCCTGGTCTTCCTCAAGGCATGCCGGGACATCGCCTCGCTGAAATCCCCGTGAGCCACTCGATCGAGGTCCATCCCATCGCCGGGGCCCTCGGCGCCGAGATCTCGGGGGTCGACCTGTCGAAGGATCTCGCGGACGACGCCGTCGCGGCCATCCGCCGCGCCTGGCTCGAGCACCTCGTGGTCTTCTTCCGCGACCAGGACCTCCCCCCCGCCCGGTTCCTGGCGTTCGCCCGCCGCTTCGGCGACGCGATCGAGTATCCCTTCGTGAAGGGCCTCGACGAGTTCCCGGAGATCATCCCCGTCGTGAAGCTCGAGCACGAGCGGGTCAACTTCGGCGGCATCTGGCACTCCGACACCGCCTACCTGGAGCGGCCGCCGATGGCCAGCATGCTGATCGCGCACGAGGTGCCGCCGGCCGGCGGCGACACGCTCTTCGCGAACATGTACCTGGCCTACGAGACGCTCTCGGCGGGGATGAAGCGGCTCCTGGACGGGCTCGCCGCCATCAACAGCTCGGCGGGCGCCGACGCGACGCGCACCCGCGAGGACCGGCTGAAGGACAGCGCGCGCCCCGACGCGAAGCAGGAGTACGTCGCCGCGCATCCGGTCGTGCGCGTCCATCCCGAGACCGGCCGCAAGGCGCTCTACGTCAACGTCGCGCACACGGTTGGCTTCGAGGACATGACCCGGGAGGAGAGCGCGCCGCTCCTCGACTCTCTCTTCCGCCACCAGGTCCGGCCCGAGTTCACCTGCCGCTTCCGGTGGCACCCGGGCTCGATCGCGTTCTGGGACAACCGCTGCGCCCAGCACAACGCGATCAACGACTACCAGGGCTACCGCCGGCTCATGCACCGCATCACCCTGGCCGGCGACGAGCCCCGCGGCTGCCCTCCCCTGGACCGTGACCTGCGCCCGGGACGACCGGGCGGGGGTTAGCGCGGCACGGATCCCGTCGCGCCGGCGGCGAGACCAACGGGCGGCGGGCCAGCGGCGGGCCGGCTCCCGGTGGTGCCCGCCGGCTGATCCCACCTCGGGCCGAAAAGTGTGGTGTGCTCTCTGCACGGTCGCCGTAGAATCGGGTCGGGCCTCATCGCGAATCGGTCGTGTGGCCGAGGAGTTCCATGTCCAACCCCGGCGACGGGAAACAACGTAGACGACTCGTCTGGGCGACCCGCAGCCCCGGCAGGGTCGTCGCCCGGTACGCCGATGGACAGGCCCTGAAGGGCTACGCCAGCGACTTCGATCCCGATCAGCCACGATTTCATCTCGCTCCGGCACATGGATCACCGGAGGAGGCGATCGAGGTCTGGCTCAGGGACCTCAAGGCCCTCTTCTTCGTCCGCTCCTTCGAAGGCGACCCACGCTACGACGAGTCGAGAGATCCGTACCAGTCGAGGCCACCGGGCACACGGAAGATCAGGCTGGAGTTTCAGGACGGTGAGCTTCTCGTGGGGTACACGACCGCACGCGACGCTCGACGGTTCGGTCTCTTCGTCACGCCGCTCGATCCCAAGAGCAACAATCGCCGGGTGTTCGTACTCACCAGTTCGGTCGCCAGAATGGAGCGACTCCTGTGAGGGGTGGTGGCGACGGGGTGCCAGTAGTCTCGCAGGACGGCATCGCTCATGGCCGGGCTCAGCCGTCCAGCGCGCGGTCCAGCACCCAGTTCGCGATGGTGTTGACCAGGATCTCGTGGGTTGACACGCGGCTGGTCCGGGAGTACGGGGAGGTCAGTCCCCGCTGCTGCTCCTCGCTGATGTGGTTGTCCTCCGGGATCGACTTGTCCCACCGGAAGTAGTACTTCTGGACCTCCTGCTCGAAGTCCGGCCGCGCGATCGTGCTCCTGGGGAAGCAGGAGCCGACGATCAGCTTGCTCCGGTTCGGGCCCTGGGGTCGGAGCTCGAGCCACCACATGCAGTCCTGGGCGCACCCCCACATGGTGCTGGGGTAGAGCAAGACGAAGTTCGTGCCCCCGTGGGCCAGGCCGGTCAGCCCCGGGACATGCGGGAACACCGCCTTCTCGCCGGGCAGGATCGCCACGCTCTTCTCCGAGGCCAGGTGGCCGGCCTCCCACTGTCCCCGCGTCTCCACGTAGATGAGCTTCTGGTTGCCCACCGACGTCTTGTGGACGGTCGGCGTGTGGTAGTCCTCCATGGCGTTCTCGATGTACACCTTCCAGTTGCAGGCCAGGTCGTATTCCCTCCGGCGGACGCAGACCATCTCGGAGAAGCGGTAGGACCCGAGCTGCTCGGTGAGGTCCCCCAGGTACTCGGCCAGGCTCTGGCTCTTCTGGTCGAAATTGATGAAGAGGAACCCCTCCCACGTCTCGAGCCTGATCGGCGTCAACGGCCAGGGGCCGCGCTCGAAGTTCGGCGTCTGCTCCATGCCGGGCGTCGCCAGGAGGTCGCCCTCCAGCGCGAACACCCAGCTGTGATAGGGGCACTTGATCACCTTCCCGCAGTTCCCCTCGCCGGTGAGGAGCCGGGTGCCGCGGTGCGTGCAGGTGTTGGCGAAGGCCCGGAGCTGGTTCGCCTTGTCGCGCAGCACGATCAGGTCCACGCCGACGAACTCGAGGGTCAGGTAGTCGCCCGGCTTCTCGAGCTGGTCGGCCCGGCCGATGAAGTTCCACGCCTTCAGAAAGATGCGCTCGACCTCCCGGTCATACCACTCCGGGGAGCTGTAGCACCAGGCGGGCAGGTGCGAGGCCTCCAGCGCCGGCCGGCGGACGTGGACGTAGTGGATCGGGTCGAACAGACTGGCGGGCGTGGCCATCGGCCCCTCCTTCAGCGGGTCGCCGGCGCGCCGGCCCCGACCGCGCCGTGCACGGTGCGGGGAACACGCCCGAGGTAGTCGGGGACGTCCGCCCGCGGGCGGACGTCCCCGTACTTCATGTGGATGTCCGTCCGATCGCTCGATCCGATCACGTCGTCCCAGATGGGCATGTCGTCCTCCTTCCTGGGACCCGATCGCCGGGGGCACGCTGTAGCGTCCGTCGCGTCGGGGACCAGGGCCCTGGGTGCGCACGCCGCGCCCCAGGCCTGCAAGATGGTCCGGTAGTCCTCGTCCGGGAGCGCCCGGAGCACGTCGTACACCGAGACGGGGCGCTCGGCCAGCAGCGCCTGGATCCGTCGCGCCAGGTGCATTCTACGCGTCGGGAGCCGCTGCTGTCGCCGCATCACGCCGGCCGGCGACGAGCCCCGCGGGCCGTGGGCCCCGTCGCCGCGGGCGCCGCCCTCAGCGGGCGAGCCGCGCAAAGCGACGGACCGAGATGGCGAACAGGGCGATGCCGAGCACCAGGATGCCGGCGATGTCGGGCCAGACGTAGGCCAGGCCATTGCCCTTGAACAGCACCTGGTAGCCGAAGTTGACGTAGTGACGCACTGGCGAGATCAAGCTGGCGTACCGCATGATCGGCCCCATGCTCTCCGGCGGCGTGAACGCGCCCGAGAGTAGCATCATGGGATACAGGACGAGCAGCACCAGGAGCATCGCCTGCCCCAGGTTCCGGGCCACCACGGCGATGGCGAGCCCCAGGCTCGCCATGGCGAACACGTAGACGACGGAGACCGCGTAGAAGAGCGTCACGCTGCCGCGGATGGGTGTCGCGAAGACTCCGTGGACGATGGCGAACACCGATCCCAGGGCGGCCAGCGGCACCAGGGCCACGACGGGGACGACCTTCGCGGCGAACAGCTCCGCCGGGCGGAGCGGGCTCACCAGCAGGTGTTCCACCGTCCCCTGCTCGCGCTCCCGGACCATCGCCGCGGCCGCCAGGAGCATGGCGATCATCGTCACCTGGTTCAGCACCTCCAGCAGGCTGGAGAACCAGGTCTCGACGAGGTTCGGGTTGTACTCCACGCGGACGCGCGCGTCCACCCGGGGCACGCCGCCCCGGCCGGCGGCGCCCAGCCGCCGCTCGAGTAGCTCCGCGCTGTAGCCGCCGGCGATCCCGGCGATGTGGGCCCCCGCGATGGTGGCCGAGGTGGACTGGCTGCCGTCCGAGATGACCTGAAAGCGCGCCCCCGACCGGTGGGCCCGGCGCTCGAAGTCCGGCGGAATCACGATGGCCAGGCTGGCCCGGCCGCCGTCGAGCAGGCTCACCACCTCGGCGTCGTCCCGCGCGTAGCCGACGACCTTGAAGTAGGGGGCTCGGAACCGGGACACCAGCTCCCGGCTCATCGCGCTGCGGGACAGGTCGAGCACGACGAGGGGGTAGTTGTGGATCTCGGTGGAGATGCCGTGGCCGCCCGTGTAGACGGCCCCCGTGAACGCCCAGACCACGAAGAGCAGGATCGGCCAGTCCCGGAAGAGCTGGCTCAGCTCCTTCCGGATCATGGCGATGAGCCGGCCGGCCATCAGCCCACTCGCTTCCGCAGGGCGAGCCAGGCGCCGAGGTAGACGATGGCGGCGTAGAGCGCCAGGATCAGCAGGCTCCGCCCATACGGGGTGACGCCGCCCCCCTTGAGGAAGCTGCCACGCACGATCGCCATGAAGTACGTCGCCGGGATCAGGCGACTCACGACCCGTCCGACGGCGTCCTGGCTCGCGGCCGGCGTGAAGATGCCGGAGAACGTGAAGGCGGGGGCCACGGCACCCAGGAACGTGGCCAGCATCGCCGCCAGCTGGCTCCGGGTCAGCACCGAGATCAGGAGGCCGATGCCGACCGTGCACACCGCGTAGAGCAGGGCGCCGGCAGACAGCACCCACACGCTCCCGACGAAGCGCACACGGAAGAGCCAGAGGCTCGCGGCGAGGATCACGAGGTAGTCGAAGAAGGAGACCGCCACGTAGGGGAGGGCCTTTCCGGCCACGATGTCCCATCGCCCGGCCGGAGAGCAGAAGAGGTTGAGGATGGTGCCGCTTTCGCGCTCGCGCACGATGAGCAACGCGCTGAGCAGCGGCGGGAAGATCATGAGGATGACGACCAGCATGCCGGGCACGATGAAATTCTTGCTCTCCAGCGTCGGGTTGTACCAGACCGACAGCTCCATCTGCACCGGCCACACGGGCCCGCCTCCGCCGTCTCCCCGGCCCAGATGGCTCTCGAAGAGCTGCTGGTTGTAGAGTGTGTTGATCGCTTCCACGTAGCCGGTGGCGATCTGTCCGCGGGTGGGGAACGAGCCGTCGACGGTCACGCCCACCGCGGCGCGCTCGCCGGCGCTGAGCCGTCGGCCGAAGTCGGGTGGGATGTCGATGACGACCCGGGCGCGGCCGGACCGGACCCACTCTCTGGCCTCGGTGGCGCTGTCGAGCAGTCCGACGAGCCGGAAGTACTCGGAGTGGACGAACGCGTCGATGTACTGCCGGCTCCACGGGGAGCGGTCGTGGTCGACCACGGCCACCAGCAGTCCCTTGACGTCGAGCGCCAGCTGGTAGCCGAGCAGCAGGATGAGCAGCAACGGCACGACGATCGCCAGCCCGAGATAGGCGGGATCGCGGAGGAGCTGGCGAGCCTCCTTCCGGGCGATGGCCAGCATGCGATCCCCCCGACGGCCGCCGCGACGATCACCCATGTCCCAGCCCCGCGGCACGCAGCACGCTGACGAAGGTGTCCTCCATGGAGAGGGGCTGAGTGTCGATGACGGCGGGAACGGCGGCGGCGGCCAGCACGTCCTCGGCCCGGGCGATGTCGCGCCGCGGCTCCGCGCTCTGCCAGCGAATCCGACGACCGTAGAGCATGGCGTGGGGAAAGTGCTCTTGCAGCAGGACGAAGGCGCGGGCGAAGTCCGGCGCGTTGACCGCGACCATCGGTCCGCCCGCTTCCTCGGCCCCCCGTTTCAGGCCGGCCGGGCTTCCCAGACCCACCAGCCGCCCCTCGTGCATGAAGCCGAGGCGATCGCAGTGCATGGCCTCATCCATGTAGTGGGTGGAGACCAGCACCGCCACCCCGCGCTGGTGCGCCAGCAAGTGCACGAGGTCCCAGAACTGGTGCCGGGCGAGCGGGTCCACGCCGGCCGTCGGCTCGTCGAGGAAGACCACGCGCGGCTCATGGAGGACGGCGCACGCCAGCGCCAGCCGCTGGCGAAGGCCGAGGGGAAGCGCCAGCGGCCGCCGGTCGGCGAGAGCCTCGAGGCCCAGGCTCGAGAGCAGCGCCCCGATCCGTCCCGCGCGCTGGGCGCGGGGAAAGCCGTAGAGACCGGCCGACAGTCGGAGGTTCTCCAGCACGGTCTGGTCGCGGTAGAGCGAGAAGCGCTGGGCCATGTAGCCGATGTGACCCCGGAGCTCGGCCCGGAGGACGTCGTAGCCGGCGACGACGGCCGTGCCGTCCGTGGGGGCCTGAAGTCCGCAGAGCATCTTGATCAGGGTGGTCTTGCCGGCGCCGTTGGGGCCGAGCAACCCGAGGATCTCGCCCGGATGGACCGTCATGCTCACCGCGTTGACCGCCGTGAAGGCGTTGAACCGACAGGTCAGTCGATCCGCGACGATGGCCGGTCCCCCGCCGGGAGCCCGGGCGGGGCCCGATGGCTCCGCGGGTGCGCCGGCCAGCAGCATGCGCGATACCGCGCCGAAGAGCGGGCGGTCTCGGGTCAGATGCTCGATGAAGACGTCCTCGAGACGTGGCTCAACCGGGTCCAGGGTCACGTCCGCCAGGCCCGCGGCCGCGAGCCGCTCGGCGAGATCGCTCCCGCCGTCGCGCGCGAGCACCCGCACCTCGGCGCCGGCAATCGTGGCGGACTGCGCAGCCGGGGAGTTCCGCAAGGCGTCGAGGACGTCGTCGGGATGGGGGGTCTGCACCGCGAAGACCCGCCCGGTGAGGCCCGCCGTGAGCTCGTCCGGGGAGCCGGCCGCGATCACCGTCCCATCGTGCATGAGACTGATACGGTGGCAGCGCTCGGCCTCGTCCATGTAGGCCGTGGTCAGCAGGACCGTCACGCCGCGACCCACGACCAGCCCGTGGATGATGCTCCAGAACTCGCGGCGGGAGATGGGGTCGACGCCGGTCGTGGGCTCGTCCAGCAGCAACACATCCGGCAGGTGGACGAGCGTGCAGATCAGGCCCAGCTTCTGCCGCATGCCGCCCGAGAGCTTGCCCGCCGGACGGTCGAGGAAGGGCGCCAGCCGCGTCATGCGCAGCAAGCGCTCGCGGTTCGCCCGGTACGGCTCCCGCGGCACTCGGCGCAGATCGCGGAAGAACTCGATGTTCTCCGCGACGGTGAGCGAATCGTAGAGGTTGAGGCCGAGGCCCTGGGGCATGTAGCCGATGGCGGCCTTCACGGCCTCGGGATCCCGGATCACGTCCACCCCGGCGACGTGGGCCGCGCCGGTATCGGCCCGGAGCACACCGGCCAGCACCTGGAGCACGCTCGTCTTGCCGGCCCCGTCGGGCCCGATCAGGCCGAAGACCTCGCCCCGGGCCACGCGCAGGGAGACGTCCCGGACCGCCCGGATCCGCCCGCGGGCGTAGGCCTTGCCGAGCGCACGGACCTCGATCACCGCGGGGGCGCCGGGCCCGGGCCCGTCGAGGATCGAGTGGAGCGGACCCGCGGGAGCGGTCACCTCCCGGTCGAGTCCCGGTCGCGTGGCCAGAGGCCGGGGCGCGACGCGGCGTCGGGGTTCACCCACGGGGCCGCGGGTTGCCAGCGGATCACGGCGTCGGCCGGCATCCCGGGCTTGAGGATCCCCCCCGGGTTCTCGGCGAGGGCGACCTCGACGGCGAAGACGAGCTCCACCCGCTCCTCGCGCGTCTCCACGTTCTTGGGGGTGAACTCCGCCTCCTGGGAGATCCGGCTCACGCGGGCCGGGAACGCCCGGCCCGGATAGGCGTCCACCGACACGCGTGCCTCCTGGCCCAGGGCCACCTTCCCGATGCTCGGCTCCGGCACGTAGATCTTGACGTAGAGGCGATCGAGATCCACCAGCGTGAACAGCGTCGTCCCGGCCTCGACGCGCTCGCCCCGCTCCACCGTGCGCGTCAAGACCCGCCCGGCGATGGGGCTCCTGATCGAGAAGTCCGCGACGTGGCTCTGCTGCTCGGCGAGCTGCGCCTGGGCCTGCCGCCGCTGTCGATCGAGCGCCTCGCGCTCGGCGCGCATGGTCTCGAGCTGCTCGCGCCCGAGGCCCGCCAGCTCGACCTGCTTCTCGCTGGTCGCCAGCGCCGCCTCCGCCTCGCGCACCGTGTGCTCCGCCACCTCGGCGGCAAGACGAGCGTGCTCGCTTTCCTGCGGAGCGACGAGATCCTTCGCCACCAGCATCGCGGCGCGCTGGGCGTCCCGCGTGGCTTGGGCGGCGCTGGCGCGCGCCCGGCGCAGGCGGGCCTCGGCCTCCCGGAGCGCCGCGCTCGCCTGCTCGATCTGCAACTTGACTTGCCGGTCGGTCATGGCGAGCTGGGAGTTCGCGGCGCGCAGCTTCTCGGCCAGCACGTTCAGCTGCTCCTGGGCCGAGCGCACCCGCTCCTGCTGAGCCCGGTCGTCCAGGGTGGCGAGCAGCTGGCCGGGCTCGACCGCTTGCCCCTCGTCCACGTGCAGCGCCGCGACCCACGCGGAGGACTTGGGGGTGAGCGTGGTGATCCGGCCTTCGATCCGCCCGCTCGCGAAGAGAAGGCCCGCGGGCGCTTGCGGAGCGAGCCAGGAAAGCATCCTCGGGCCGACCAGCACCGCGCCGCCCGCCCCTGCGAGCAGGACGACCGTCCACGGAAGCCAACGGAGGCGCCGCCGCCTGGTGGCAGCGGGCGACACGGGTGCCCGGTCGGCCACGGGTAGGGTCTCGGTCAGGGGTCGGGGGGGATCCGACCTGACCGCAGGCCGACCGTCGATCGGCCGGGCGGGGCCCGACACGCTGGCCGTCCCGTTCTTGGGCGGCGCCGATCCCTCCCGCTCGGTAGGCATCACCCCCTGATCCTTGGCAACCGATGTGCCACGCGAGAAGGCCGTAGAATCAGGGGTTTCGCCGTCCTCGCCGAGCGTGTGGTGGGGCACGAGCGCCCCACCCCGCACCCCGTTGGGGCGCGCCCTCCACACTCGCGGGCAGACCGGGCCCGCTCTCGCCACTTGGGCCGCCTCCGGGTGACTCGGAGGTATCCTCGCCAGGCTTCGCGTGGTGACGGCCGGTCAGCGCCCTTCCAGCTCCGACGCCAGGGCGGCCGTGATGGACGCCAGCTCCACGATGCGGGCGGCGTCGTGGAGGACGCCCGCCGTTCGGACGGAGAGCATGTTCGACCACGCCTCCACCTGGGCGCGCCGGAACGACTCCAGCCGCTTCAAGAGCTCCGCGGCCGCCGGGGGGAGCGCTTCGACCCCGTCCCATCCGCCCAGAAGCTTGCGGCGCACCAGGAGCCGGCCGCGCCTCGGTTTCTTCAGGGTCGTCATGGCCGTCGTCAGCGGGCTCTTCCGGGAGCTGCCGGTGAAGAAGTCCACGACCACGTCGCGCCCGTCCTGGCGCCCGTACATCAGCCCGCCCGAGAGGTACCCGCCCCTCTCGTACCGCCCGTCCATCTCGGCCGCGGCACGCATCGCCGCCGCCACGCACCGTCGGCGCCAGAGCGCATGGATTCCCCAGAAGGGGGCGGCGACGAGTCCCATGGCGACCACGTCCGCCAGGGCGGTCCCGAGGCTTTCCAGCATCACCCGGCCTCCCGGCCCGGGCCGAAGCCCGGAAGGCTGCCGGCGACGGTCGCGGCGCGCCGAACGGCCCGGAGGGCAGCGACGGATCGAAGGAGGGACGGAAGAGGGGCGCAGACGGTCACCCCACGAAGCGCCAGTCGTGGGGGGCGAGGGAGATCACCTCCGGCCCCCGCTCGGTGACGATCAGCTGCTCCTCGAGCTTGACGCTCTGCCGCCCGCCGGCCTCGCCGACCAGGGCCTCGACGCAGATCACCATGTGCTCCTGGAGCACGTCGGGGTCGTTGCCGAAACCGCTCCAGCTCACGTCCGGGAAGTAGATGGCCGGCCACTCGTCCGACATGCCGGCGCCGTGCGCGAGCACCACGTAGCGATTCGCTCGGTACTTCTCGGGATAGGCCGGGGCCTTCTCGCCGATCTCCCGGAAGCTCGCCCCGGGGCGGAAGAGCGGGATCGACTCCTGGATGAAGCGGTACCCGACCTCGTAGAGCTCCCGCTGCTCGGCCGTCGGCTTCCGGTCGCCGCAGAGGAAGGTACGGGAGACGTCGGCGAAGTAGCCGAAGGGACCCGCCATGTCGGTGTCGAACGCCACCAGCTCCCCGTCGCGGACCAGCCGGTCCGACGCGGCCTGGTACCAGGGATTGGTGCGATCACCAGCGGCCAGCAGCCGGCCGTCGGTGTGCTCCCCGCCCAGCCGGATGTTGGTCGCGGTGAAGACGGCCCACAGCTCGTTCTCGGTCACGCCCGGACGGATCGCGTCCCGGACCGCGCAGATGCCGATGTCGGCCACGGCGCAGGCCTGGCGGACCAGGGTCAGCTCGTCCGGCGTCTTGATCGCCCGCGCCCGCTCGACCGGCACCCGGGCGTCGGCCAGCCGGAGCTGCTGCGTCCGGAGCGCCTCGAAGCCGACGAAGTCCAGGCGATCGATCCCCAGGGGCTCGCGGGCCAGCCCGAGCTCACCCAGCGTCGCTCCGAGCTCGGCCGCCCAGCGCCGGGCAGCCTCGCCCACGTTCCGGCCACAGGGAAAGAAATCCCAGGTGCGACCCTCCCGGACGTCGATGGCGGCCTCCCCCGCCAGGGTGTCGTCGAGGCCGCCGAAGACGATCGGGCGGCCCTCGCGCGGGACGACGGCATACCGGTAGTAGGACCGGAGGGCGAAGCCGGTGGACGAGTCCCGCATCCCCGTCGCGTAGCGGATGTTGATCGGGTCGTAGAGGAGGACCGCCCCCAGCCCCGCCTTCCCGATCTCCGCCTGGAGCCGGGCCAGGCGCTCGCGCTTCAGGCGCGCGACGTTGAACGCGCGTCTCGTAGTCGACGATCTGCTGGCCGACGAGCTCCCGCTGGTGGACGTGCTTGCCCTTGGTCGCCACGGTTCTCCTCTCCCTTCGTTCGAGACCTCCCGCCCACCCCCCAACCCCCCTCGTTTGATCGGATCGCCGCGACGGCTCGGGCCTGCGGCCCTCGCGGCGTCCCGCCCTCCGGCGGCCACCGGGGGGAGGGGGGCCGGAAGAATCGATCGCTTCCAGGCACTCTCAGACCAGACGGCCGACGCGGGTTCCCTCGAGGAGGGCGTCGTACAGGCGACGCGGCGCCACCGCGTCGCCCACCCGGTGGACCTCGAGCCGGGGCGCCGCCGCCCGCAGCCGGTCGTACAGCCCAGCGCGCGCCTCGCCGCCCAGGGCGAGCACGACGAGGTCGGCCTCGATCTCCCGCGTCTGGCCGGAATACACGTGCTCGACCCGGATCGTGCGATCCGCGACCTCCAGCACGGCGGTGAGCGGGGTCATGACCACCCCCTTGGTGAAGAGCCGCCGGTACAGGGCCGGCCGGAGCGTCGGGTCGATGTCGAGCCCCACCATCGTCTCGCGCGTGACGATCTCGACCCGAGCGCCCGCGTCGAGGAGCGCCTCGGCGGCCCCGGGCCCGCGCATGTGGGCGTCGTCGTCGATCACGACGCACCGCTGACCCGGCCGCGCCGCGACCCGGCCCAGCAGCACCGCCTCCGCCGTCACCACGTGGGGGCGATCGGCGCCGGGCCACGCCGCCGCCCGCGGGGTGGCCCCGGTGGCGACGACGACGGCGTCCGGGCGGGCCGCAAGGAGCGCATCCACCGTGGCCTCCGTCCCGAGGCGCACCTCGAGCGCGAGCCGGCCGAGCTGGCGCGCCAGCCAGGCGATCGACCGGCCGTACTCCGCGCGGTGCGGCGCCAGGGCGGCGACGCGCACCTGGCCGCCGAGCGCGTCGCCCTGCTCGAGGAGGGTGACCCGGTGGCCCCGCTCGGCGGCGAGCCGGGCCGCCTCCATCCCGGCCGGACCGCCGCCGACGACCACGATCCGCCGGCTAACCCGCGCCGGCTCGACGGCGGTCAGCTCGGCCTCGTGGCCGATGAGCGGGTTCTGGACGCAGCGGATCGCGAGCCCCTGGTAGAGGCGCCCGATGCAGCCCTCGTTGGCCCCCGTGCAGAGCCGCACGTCCTCACGCTGGCCGGCGGCGGCCTTCGCCGGCAGGTCGGGGTCGGCGATCAGGGCCCGGGTCATGCCGACGAGGTCGGCCGCTCCCCGGCGGAGCACCTCCTCCGCCATGGCGGGGTCGATCACGCGCGCCGCCACCAGCACGGGGACGTCGACGACCTCCTTGATCGACGCCGCGTACTCGTTGAACAGGCCGAGGGGATGGTCCATCGACGGCACCGTCTTGGCCTGGAGCTCGGGCGTCTCGCCGGTGGAGCCCGAGATGCTGAGATAGTCCAGCTGGCGGAGCGCCGCCAGCCGCCCCGCGATCTCCTTCATGGCCCGGTGGTCGAGGCCGTCCTTCAGGAGCTGATCCGCGGTCATGCGGAAGCCCACGCAGAAGTCCGGCCCCACGCGGTCCCGGACGGCCTCGATCACCTCCCGCCCGAAGCGCAGCCGGTTCTCGAGCGAGCCGCCGTAGTCGTCGGTCCGGCGGTTGACGTGCGGCGACCAGAACTGCTCGATCAGGTGCCCGCCGTAGGAGGTGATCTCCACCCCGTCGTAGCCGGACCGCTTCACCCGCAGGGCGGCGGCGGCGAACGCCTCGACGAGCTCGCGGATCTCGTGGGCCTCCAGGACCTTGGGGCGCTCGCGGTGGACCGGCTCCGCCACCGCCGACGGCGCCAGCAGCGGCCGGGCGGAGGTGGCGGAGACCCCTCGCCGGCCCATGTGCGTGAGCTGGCAGAAGATCTTCGCCCCGTGGCGATGCACCGCCTCGGCCATCGCGGCCAGGTCGGGGATGATCGAGTCGTCCCAGTTCGCGACGCCGCTCCACTCCGCCACCGACGACGACGGGTGCACCGAGCACGAGCCGAAGGTGACGATGAGCCCGACACCGCCCCGCGCCTTGCGCTCGTAGTAGTCGCGATACCGCTCCTTCGGGTAGCCGCCGACCGCGTAGCCGGTCGCGTGCGCGGTGCTGACGATCCGGTTCCGCACGATCACCCGGTTGAGGGTGATCGGGCTGAACAGTAGGGGAAACGGCGTAGCGCTCGGACTCAGAGCGTGTGAGGGAGTCGGGGACTCCGGCTCCCCCCTCCCCCCCGCCAAAGGCCGAAGGCCGTCCATCGGTGGGGGAGGGGGGCTCGGGGGGTAGGAGGGAGGTCCCGACAATCTCAGATCGAGATCCGGAAGCCGGGGTCCGTGAACCGGGCCGAGCCGGACGCGTGCGGCCCGCCGCTCCGGGGCCAGACCCGGGGGAAGTAGTCGGAGTCCAGCCGATCGCCGGGATTCAGATCGTGGCCCTCGAAGAGCGGTCGCACCGGTCCCGGGCGCGCGGCGAACACGGTGTCGTCGCCGAGCCAGATGACCGAGAGCGCGCGCCGGCGGCGCTCGCGCGACAGGTTACCCGGGGCCCCGTGGACCGTGAGGCCGTGGAACACGATGCAGTCGCCCGGCTCCATGTCGAAGGTGACGATGTCGTACGCTCCCCGGTCGGCCTCGATGTCCGGCATCCGCTCGTACGGGCTGTCTGGCGGATAGAGGTCCCGGCCGGTTCGCGTCAGCTCCGGCTGGAACCAGCGCCCCCAGCGGTGCGATCCCCGGACGAGCTCGAGGCAGGCGTCCTTCGCGACCCGATCGAGGGGCGTCCAGCACACGCTCATCTGACTGCCGTCGATCGGATAGTAGGGCTGGTCCTGGTGCCAGCGGGTCCGCTTGGGGGTTCCCTGCTCCTTCACCCAGATCGCGTCGTAGAAGAAGTTGGCCCGCCGGGAGCGCATGACGCGCGCCACGAGCTCGGCGGCGGGAGAGTCGAAGAGAAACTCCCGGAACTCGGGAATCCGCTGGGCCATGCAGAAGTCGGTGAGGAAGAAGCCCGGCTCGGCGGCGGTCTGCTGCAGCGTGTGGAAGGGGCCGGGCGTCCGGATGTCCTGCTCGACCCCTTCGGCCAGGAGCTCGATCCAGCGCGGGGCGAAGACCCGGCGCAGGCAGACCACGCCGTCCCGCTCGTAGGTCTCGACGTCGCGCTCGGTCACGTCGATCGCGGACACCTCCGCCTCCTACCCCGGATCGGGCGACGCGCCGACGACCAGCTTGAGCGGCGTGATCCGACCCGCGTTGATCGGGCTCAAGTCCATCGGACAGGACGACACGGCGGCGACCACGTCCGTGAAGGCCCGCAGCACGATCCGGTCCCCGGCCTTCGAGGGCGCCGGGTGGAACTCGAACTCCCCGTCGGGACGCGGCGGGGTGCGCATGAAGACGTTGATGGGATCGGGAATCTGCCACTCCTCGATCCCGTACGGGGCGAGCGCCTCCAGCAGGTTCATCCGGCAGCTCCGATGGTCCGCCAGCCCGAAGCGCTGCCGGTAGAGGGCCGGGCTGCAGGCGCAGAAGAAGAGGTCGTGGACGCCGACGTCGTCCCGCGTGATCTCGAAGACGGGCTCCCGGTTGTTGTCCACCAGCCGGTCCCCCACCCTCAGGGTCCAGCGGCGGAGCGTCGAGCGCGTCTGGTGGGGCGAGAGGAACCTCCGGGGATCGTCCCGCTGGATGGCCACGAAGTCGGCGACCTGGGCGCCCTCCAGGTCGATGATCGACAGGTACTCGCCGGCGCGGACCTCGATCGCCCCGCCGCGGGCGGCCGGCACGACGACCTCCCGGGGCGCCCGTTCAACCACGGGGGTGACCTCCCATTCCGGAAACGACTCTAGCGCGCCGCCCCCGGAGACTTCAACCCTCCCGCGGGGCCGCTCCTCACTCGACCGGCAGCAGGTCCGCCCCGGCCCACTCCGAGTAGATGATGAACTTGAACGGGTTGAGCTGCTGGTGCCGGGCCCGGAGGCCGTCCAGGGCCCTGGTCCGGAGCTCGCTCAGGGCCGGGCTCGACGGGTACGTCAGTCGGCCGAGCTCGGCGAGCCTGAGGGCGAGCGCGTGGTCACCCTGCGCAAGGAGAGCCCGAGCGCTCCGGACGAAGGCCTCTTCTCGGTGCCCGGCCAGGAGGTCGAGTGCCCCCGCCCACTCGGCCGGGGCCACCGTCTCGATCCCCTCCCCGTCCGGCTTCCAGTAGCCGGTCCGCTGGTGGTACAGGCGCTTGACGAAGTTGTCCCGCACGACGAGGTACGGGAACACCGCCTCCGGATGCTCGCGCAGCGTCGCCGGCAGGACGTTCTGGTGGAGAAGCTCGACGAGCGTGCGACTCCGCCCGATACCCTCGAGCGTGCGCGCGTAGAGCTCACGCAGGGCTGCCTCGAAGCCAGGGAGGGCTTCGATGGTAAAGAGCTCGGTGAGCGGCGGGTGGCCGTGGAGGAGCACGCGCGGGCGGAGCGAGCGGATGAGGGCGATGGTCTCGAACAGCCCCTCGGGCGACCCCTCCGGCAGAAACGGTGCGCCGGTGTACGGCATGAACGCATCGCCCACGAATAGCACCCCTCGCTCCGGCAGGTGGATCAGCAATGCATCGTCGGTCTCACCGCCGCGAGCCGGGTAGAGCACCAGCTCGGTCCCGCTCACGGTCAGCGTCTCGCGGCTCGCCACCAGTCGGTCGGGGACCACGTGGTACTGGCGGGGGCCGTCGCCGCCGAAGAAGTAGCGAAACGGGACGCCGGTCGCGTTCACGATCCGCAGCTCGTCGGCGAACCGCGCCTGGGCGATGACCTGGGTGCCCGGCGCCCGGAGCGCCTCCAGGCCGCCGATGTGATCCCAGTGGGCGTGGGTGAGGATGGCGTGGCTGATGGGCAGCGCGGTGACCCCGCGGAGCGCCGCCAGCGCGGCCCGGGCGTTGGCCTCGGTCGTGCCGGCGTCGATGGCGACCACGCTCTCCCGCGTCACGATGAACCCGATGTCGGCGAAGTCGTAGCCCTGGGCGACGTGGACGCCCGGCGCCGGCTCCACGAGCCGTGGCGGGCGGAAGCGGAAGCCCTCCTTCGCGGTCACCCAGTAGTCGGTGACGAACACCGGCAGGCCCGGGTCCAGCGACGGGTACCCGGAGCGCTCGAGGGCTGACCGCGCCTCGGCCTCGCGGCCGAGCGTCGTGTAGATGCGGGCCAGGCCGCGGTAGACGGGGCGGCGCAGGCCCACCGGGAACCGCTCCCTGTTCTGGAGAACCCAGTCGAGGTCGGCCAGGGCCGCCTCCGCCTTTCCAAACCGCGCGGGCAGCTCGGCCAGGACGAGGCCCCGGAAGTACCGCGGCAGGCCCGGCTCCCGCGCGACGGCGCGATCCAGCTTGGCGACCGCATCGTTGACCCACGCCACGCGCCGGAAGAGCGAGACGTCGCCGGCCTGCCGGGCCTGGAAGAACCCCTCGAGGGCGAGGAAGAGCGACCGGTCCGGCTGACTCCGCGCCTGCTCCTGGAAGTACTCGTACCCTTCGTGGTCGCGCCGACTCGCGAGGAACCGGCCGGCGAGCCCGAGGATCGTCGGCACCGTCGCGTTCGGCCAGCGGACCGCCTCCTCGAGCGCTTCGAGCTCCAGATCACGCATGAGAGGTGCTCCGGCCAGGCCGGGGTCAACCGGTCCGAGGAAAAGCACGGGCGCCAGCGCGAGCCCGAGCGTCCATCGTCGTCGTGCGGTGGTCATCGTCGCCTCCTGCTCGTCGGCCGATCCCGAGCCTGGACATACGGTCGCCAGGCTCGGTCGCTTTCTTCTCCGATCGGCCTTCTCTTGATGTGTACGCATCATCATCGACGCACGTGGCGGCCGAGGGATTCCGTCACGGGCTTTAGCTCGAGGCCGCGCGGTGGCGGCGGACGCTCGGGGTGGAGCGTCCGGCGCCCGGCTCGATGGCTTGAATGGTGGGGACGATCTTCCCGAGCGCCCGGGCCAGGGCGGCCCAGGCGTTGCTGCCGAGGGCGCGCACCAGCCGCGCCTGCACCCGCTCCCAGATGGGGAGCGCCTGCTCCAGCAGCTCCTGACCCTTCGGGGTCAACGACGCCGTCCGTTCGCGCCGGGTCCGGCCAGGCAGGACCCGCAGGCAGCCGCGCCGCTCCAGCGGCTTCACCGCCCGATAGAGGGAGGTGCGGTCGAGCACGAGCGCCTGGGCGAGGCGGCTCAGGGGAACCGGGCCGCGGAGGTGGACGGCGATGAGGATCGTGAACTGGGTCGCGGTGAGCTTCAGCGGGGCGAAGGCCGCCTCGTACAGCCGCGAGGTGGCCCGCGATGCGCGGCGGAGGCTCCCGCAGGCGCACATGTCCGCGGCCAGCTCGCAGACCCGGGACAGCTCACTCATGCTTAAGATGTATACGCATCGTTCTCGTGGCTGTCAAGCGCGATCGGGCGGTCACGCCTCGGGATGCGTGGTGATGAAGCGCGCCGCCCGGGCGGGGTCCACCCGGGGGGCGCGGACCTCCACGCCCGCCGCCTCCTCCTGGAGCCGGAAGACCACGTTGTTGTCCTGGTCGGCCCAGCCGCGGTTGACGGCCTGGATGGCGATCTGCTCGGCCAGGTTGGTCAGCGGCATGGGGACCTGGTACTCGCGCGCCAGCTCGGTGGCCAGGCCGATGTCCTTGCGGGCCAGGGCCAGGCTGAACGTCGCCGGGTACTCCCCGCGGAAGACCGTGCGGGGCAGCGCCTCGTGGAGATAGCTCATGCGGCCGAGGGCGCCGCGGCGGACGCACTCCCACAGGGCCTCGGCCTCGACGCCGGCCTTGACTCCCAGGGTGAGGCCCTCGGCGACGGCCTGGCGGACGCTGTGGCCGATCATGTTGTGGACGAGCTTGGCCACGCACCCGGCGCCGATCGCCCCCGCGTAGAAGACCTTGTCGCCGAAGGCGTCGAGGACGGGCCTGACGCGCTCGAAGACGGCGCGCTCTCCCCCGACCATGACGGCGAGGTTGCGGCTCTCGGCGCCGGTCTTGCCGCCGCTCACGGGAGCGTCCAGGACGTGCGCGCCCTTCGCGCGGAAGCGCGGCTCGAGCGACCGGATCAGCGTGGGCCGGCTGGTAGAAGTGTCGATCCAGACGCCGCCGGGGGCGATGCCCTCCAGGAGACCGCCGGCGCCGGTGGCGACGGCCTCCACCTCGGGCGGACCGGGCAGCGACGTGATGGTCACGTCCGACTGGCGCGCCACCTCGGCGGGCGACGACCCGACCCGGGCGCCGCCCTCGGCCAGGCGGCGGGCGGCATCGGCCCGCACGTCGTGGACGACGAGGGCGTAGCCGGCCTTCCGGATGTTGCTCGCCATCGCCGCCCCCATGTTGCCGAGCCCGATGAACCCGACCGTCTTCATGATTCCCTCCGGGAGAATGGGTATCCGCGCGTGAGCCAACCCCGCGCGAGTATACGCCGTCCCCTGGAGCGTCCGACACTGTCGACGGCAGGGCCCGTACTCTCCGGGTCACCCTTCCGCGTCGCTCGTATCGGGACACCATCCCCATCCGAGGCGACACGCCTGTCCGGAACTATGGTATACGGGCCCTGACCCCGGTCTTTCCCAGGAGGAGGCGCGGATGAGCCAGCAGGTGACGGTGCCGGCCCGGCAGGGCGCGGCGGTGCGGGTCCGGGCCGGCCAGAGCTTTCGCGTCATCGACGTCGAGGGTCGCCAGTGCGCGGACCTGTTCGCCTTCTGCGCCGACGACGTCACCGAGTACGCCAGCGCCGAGCACACGCGCCCCCACGTGAACCGGCTCTTCCCGCAGGTCGGGGAGCACTTCGTGACCAACCGACGGCGCCCGATCCTCTTCTTCGCGGCCGACCACTCACCCGGGGTCCACGACATGCTGGTCGCCGCCTGTGATCCCAGCCGCTACGTCGCGCTCGGCGTCGAGGGCTGGCACGCCTCCTGTCAGGAGAACCTGCTCGCGGTCATGCGCCGGCTCGGGTTCGACCGGGTCGAGGTGCCGCAGCCGATCAACCTGTTCACCAACATCCCCCTGGTCAACGGGAGGCTCGACTGGCGGCCGGCCCTGACCCGACCCGGGGACTCGGTGACGCTGCGCGCCGAGCTCGACTGCCACGTCGTCGTCTCGTCCTGTCCGAACGACGTCCTGGCCATCAACGACAAGCACATCACGCCGCTGGCGATCGAGCTCGTCGACTGAGTGCTACTTCCACCGGAAGGACCACGCGGCCAGCCCGGCCGGGGGTGCCCGGGAGGAGTGAGATGCGCTACACGAGGATCTCCGCCGACTCCCACATCGATCTGCCCTGGCTCCCGCCCGACCTCTTCACGTCGAACGCCTCGGCGGCACTGAAGGACCGCATGCCCTACGTCACCGAGGGGCCCGACGGTCCGCACTGGACCGCCCGGAACGGCCGGTCGTTCGGCCTCGTGTGCGGCGTGGGGCCGTCGGGCCAGAAGCAGGTGCCGGGCGCCAACTACCGGGTCAACGTCATGGCGTCCACCGGACTCTACGACGACGGCCGGAAGGGCATCCGCCGGGTCACCGATCCGGCGCTACGGGTTCGCGACATGGACCGTGACGGCGTCCAGGCCGAGGTCATCTTCGGGATCCTCGGCGCGGCGACGCGGCTGGGCGATCACGAGGCCGCCACCGAGATGTTCCGGATCTACAACGACTGGCTCGCGGACTTCTGCCGCCACGCCCCCGACCGCTACATCGGCCTCGCCTGCCTGCCCTACGGGGACATCGACGCCGCCGTCCGGGAGATCCACCGCGTGGCCAAGCTCGGGCTGCGAGGCGTGGAGCTGTCCTGCTCCTGGGACATGGAGCCGATGTGGCACCCGGTGTGGGAGCCGCTCTGGAAGGCCGTGGACGAGGTCAACCGGCCGCTCCACTTCCACACCTTCCCGACCCTGCCGCCCGACAAGGTCACCCAGCAGACGGGACTCACGCGTCGGGCCGCGTTCTTCACCGTCGTCTCCGGCTTCCAGCTCAACCTCGCCAACATCATCGCCGCCGTCATCGGCGCCGGCGTGCTGGAGCGCTATCCCCGGATCCGGATCTCCTTCGGCGAGAGCGGCATCGGCTGGCTGCCCTACGTGCTCGACCGCATGGACTTCGAGTGGGAGGACCGCTTCCGCGATCTCGGCTTGACGATGAAGCCGAGCGACTACTGGCGCCGCCAGTGCAAGGCCACCTTCCAGTTCGACCGCATCGGCGCCAAGCTGATCGACGACATCGGCGTCGAGACGCTCATGTGGGGCTCGGACTATCCGCACCCCGACGGCGTCTGGCCCGAGTCGTCGAAGTACATCGACGAGCAGTTCGCCCACCTGCCGCCCGAGATCGCCCGGCAGATCACCTGCGAGAACGCCGCCCGGTTCTACGGCCTGATCGGCTAGCCAGACCTCCGCGGGGTTGCTCGCGCCCTCTTCGGGGCCGGCGCCCTCGGGACAGCCCGGTGGCGATTGCGCCATCCCCATCGACCTGCTAGATTGTGACCGGTCACACCCCACGACATCCGGCGTGTGCCGAGGAGACCGAACCAGACCCAAGCGATGCGCGCGGGATGGCGTCCAGTCCTCAACCGCTCTCCGAGGGAGGAACCAGCATGTTCAGAAGGCGCTCGAGCGTGCCCCTCCTCGCCCTGTCGGCGCTGCTCGCCATCATCGTTCACGCGCCACTAGGCGCCAGCGCGCAGACCGTCAACGAGATCATCAAGCGCGGCAAGGTGATCGTCGGCGTCAACACCACGACGCCCATCTTCGGACTCGCCGGCAAGGATGGCCAGCCAGAGGGATACGATCCCGACGTGGCGCGCCTGGTCGGCAAGTATCTCGGGGTGCCGGTCGAGTTCGTCCCGGTGACCGGAGCGAATCGCCTTCCCTATCTGCTGACCAACCGCGTGGACATGGTGATCGCGCTGTTCGGCATCACGCCGGAGCGGGCCCAGCAGATCTGGTTCTCGATCCCCTACGCCAGCGAGGCGGCCGTCCTGGTGGCGCCGGGGCGCCGGGCGATCAAGACCGTCGACGATCTCGCGGGCCTGCGGGTGGGAGTGCCGAAGGGCGCCATGCAGGATCTCATCCTGACGCCGCAGGCCGGGGCCAAGAACATCAACCTGATGCGGTTCGACGACGAGGCGACCGGCCTCCAGGCGTTGATCTCCGGCCAGATCGACGTCGTCGGCACCGGTCTCCTGGTGAATCGCACGCTGAACCGCAACGATCCCGGGAAGAACTACGAGGTCAAGATCGTGCTGCGCGAGCTGCACTTCGGGATCGGCGTTCGGCGCGGCCAGGTCGAGCTGCTGCAGTGGCTCAACACCTTCATCTACACCATCAAGAACAACGGGGAGCTCGAGGCCATCAGCAAGAAGTGGCGCGAGCTGCCCCTGGGGACCCTCCCCGTCTTCTGAGCCGGCGGGAGACACCGTGGAGTATCGCCGCCTCGGCCGCAGCGGGGTCGAGGTGTCGACGCTCTGTCTGGGTGCCATGCTGTTCGGTGACCGGACCGGCGAGCCGGAGGCCGCGCGCATCATCCGCCACGCCCGCGACGCCGGCGTCAACTTCATCGACACGGCGGACGCCTACGCCGGAGGCGAGTCGGAGCGGATCATCGGGCGAGCCCTCCTGGACGAGCGAGACCGGTGGGTCGTGGCCACCAAGGGGGGCACCGCCCTGCCGCCGGCCGGTCCCAACCGGCGCGGGAGCGGCCGGCTCTGGCTCCTGCGCGCGCTCGAGCAGAGCCTGACCCGGCTGCGGATGGACTACGTCAACATCTACTACCTGCACCTCGATGACCCGGCGACGACGCTGGAGGAGACCGTCGAGGTCATGGGCGACCTCATCCGGCAGGGGAAGATCCGATACTGGGGCTTCAGCAACTTCCGTGGCTGGCGCATCGCCGAGATGATCCGGCTCTGCGGCCTCCTCGGCGTGCCCCGCCCGGTGGTCGGCCAGCCCTACTACAACGCGATGAACCGCATGCCGGAGGTCGAGTACCTGCCCGCCTGCGCGCACTACGGCATCGGCGTCGTGCCCTACAGCCCGCTGGCCCGCGGCGTGCTCACCGGGAAGTACTCGCCCGACGCGGCGCCGGATCCGACGACCCGGGCCGGGCGCAAGGACAAGCGGATGATGGAGACCGAGTTCCGGCCGGAGTCGATGGGCATGGCCCAGACCATCAAGGCCCACGCCGAGGCGCGCGGCGGCACGGCCGTCGGGTTCGCGGTCAACTGGGTCCTGGCCAACCCGCTCGTGAGCTCGGTGATCGCCGGCCCGCGCACCGAGTCGCAGTGGGAGAGCTACGTCGCGGCCCTCGGGGAGCGATGGGATGCCGAGGACGAGAAACTGATCGACCGTCTCGTCCCGCCGGGCCATCCCTCGACCCCCGGCTACACCGATCCGCTCTACCCGGTCACGGGCCGACCGGTGCCGAGGTGACCGGGCGGCCGGCGCGCGTCGTGGCGCCGGAGACTCTCCTCGGGCGGCCGCGGCAGCCCTCCTGACGCGTCTCGTCAACGCCCCGCGTCGCCGTGACCGGCCCGGCGCGGGCACCGCAGGGGATGTGGCGTGGACTACGTCTTCCAGTTCGGCGTCGTGTGGCGGGACATCGACCGGCTCCTGCTCGGGGCGTGGCTCACCGTGCGCCTGTCGGCCGCCACGATGGTGCTGGGACTCCTGGTCGGGATCGCGGGCGCCCAGGCCAGGACCGCGCGCTCGAGGCTCCTGCGCGGAGCCGTGAAGGCCTACATCGAGGCGATCCGCAACACTCCCTTCCTGGTCCAGCTCCTCCTCGTCTACCTCGGCCTCCCCTCGCTGGGCATTCGCCTGACACCCGGCCAGGCCGCGCTCCTGGCGATGGTCGTCAATCTGGGCGCCTACGCGACGGAGATCGTCCGGGCCGGCATCGAGGCGGTGCCGCGCGGCCAGATCGAGGCCGGCCGGGCGCTGGGTCTCGGGCCCTGGCCCATCTTCCGCTTCGTCGTCCTGACCCCCGCCCTGAAGGCGGTGTTCCCGGCCTTGAGCAGCCAGTTCATCCTGGTCATGCTCGCGTCCAGCGTCGTCTCCGTGATCTCGGCGGAGGAGCTGACCGCGGTCGCCGACACGATCGTGACCCGCAACTTCCGGTCGTTCGAGGTCTATCTCGTCGTCACCGGTCTCTATCTCGCCCTGTCGCTCGGCTTCCAGGCGGTGTTCGCGCTCGTCCACCGCGCGCTGTTCGCTCGCTGGAGCGCCTGAACTCCGATGATCCGGGAGTTCACGGCCAGCGAGCTCTGGTTCCTCTTGCTGTCGGTGCGCTGGACCGCTCTCCTCGCGCTGATCGCCTTCATCGGCGGCGGCGCGGTCGGCTTCGGCATCGCCGTCACGAGGACGGCCAGGCCGCGCATCTTGCGAGCGGCGACCGCGATCTACATCCGGATCTTCCAGGGCACGCCGCTGCTCATGCAGCTCTACCTGGTCTACTTCGGCTCGAGCTTCTTCGGCATCCGGAGCGACGCGTGGACGGCGGCGGCCCTGGGGCTCGTCCTCTACTCGGGCGCGTTCCTGGGCGAGATCTGGCGCGGCTGCATCGAGGCCATCCCCCGGGGCCAGTGGGAGGGCTCGGCGGCGCTGGCGCTCAGCTATCCGGCTCAGCTCCGCTTCGTCATCCTGCCTCAGGCCCTGCGGATCGCGATCCCGCCGACCGTGGGCTTCCTGGTCCAGATCCTGAAGGGCACGTCGCTCGCCTCGATCATCGGGTTCACCGAGCTGACGCGAGCGGCGCAGATCGTCAACAACGCGACGTTCCGGCCGTTCATCGTGTACGCCACCGTCGCCGCCCTCTACTTCGCCCTGTGCTGGCCGCTGTCCGTGCTGAGCCACCGCCTCGAGCGGCGGCTCGGCCACGAGCTGCGTCCGGTCGCCGCCCAGGTCTGAGTCGCGTTATCCTTCCCCCGGAGGAAACCACCATGCTGATCGTGGACGCACAGGTTCACGTCTGGGGGGCCGACACGCCCGATCGCCCGTGGCCACCCGGCCGGGCCCATCAGGCGCAGAAGCCCTACCCCGTCACCCGGGAGATGGTCCTCGACGGGATGAAGGAGGCGGGAGTCGACCGCGCCGTCATCGTGCCGCCGTCGTGGGAGGGGGACCGCAACGACCTCGCCCTCGAGGCGGCCCGGCTGCACCCCGACCGGTTCGCGGTGATGGGACGGCTGGCCATCGAGAAGCCGGAGAGCCGGACGCGCGTCGAGGGGTGGAAGCGGTCGCCCGGCATGCTCGGCATGCGCTTCACCTTCCACACCGAGCTCCAGAAGCCGTGGCTCACCGACGGCACCGCCGACTGGCTCTGGCCGGCCGCCGAGCGGGCCGGCATCCCGGTGATGATCTTCCCCCCCGGCTCGATGCCCGCCGTCGATCGGATCGCCGAGCGTCATCCCGGGCTCCGGCTCGTCATCGATCACCTGGCCATCGGCACCACC
Source organism: uncultured Candidatus Rokubacteria bacterium (assembly GCA_963708025.1). GTDB lineage: Bacteria > Methylomirabilota > Methylomirabilia > Rokubacteriales > DASRDR01 > CAVPSB01. Next base: position 57,602 of record CAVPSB010000028.1, read on the forward strand.
CAGCGCGACGACGCGGCCTTCGCCGACCTTCCGGAGCTCTGCACGCTGGCGCGGCGGCCCAACGTCGCGGTCAAGGCGTCGGCGCTGCCCTGCTATTCCACGGAGCCGTACCCGTTCCGCGGGCTCCACAAGCACATCCGCCGGGTCTACGACGCGTTCGGCCCGCGGCGGGTGTTCTGGGGCACCGACTGGACGCGGCTCCCCTGCCCGTGGCGCCAGGCGGTGACGCTGTTCACCGAGGAGCTGCCGTGGCTCTCGGCCCCGGACCAGGAGTGGATCATGGGCCGGGCCATTTGCGAGTGGCTGGGCTGGCCGCTGCCGGCTTCCCGGTGACACGGCCCGCCTCGCGACGGAGGACGAGCTTGAAGCCCTGGATCGGCAGCGCGACAGTGAGGACGAGCATCGCGGCCGCGGCGGGCCTGTGCCTCCTGTTCGGGACGTCGGGCGAGGGGGCGAGGGCGCAGGCACGGAAGGTGTCCGGCAAGGGCGTGGGCGCCCAACGGGTGGCGCGGACCGAGCTGTTCCTGGCGAACATGGATACCGGTATCCTGGAAAGCCTCTCCCGCATGCTGACCAGTCAGGACCCGGACTGGAACGGCGCCCGGGTCTTCTCCGTCCGCTTCTCGGATCCGCATGCCCGCCGGGAGCGCCACGTGCAGGGACACATGGTGGTGCACTACCCGGGAGGGGACCAGACCTTCCTCACGTACGAGTTCAAGTGGAAGCCGGACGGCGCCGATGCCGACTTCGAGCTCGTCGCGCGCTTCGTCCGGGGCACCGGCAGGTTCAAGGGGATCAGCGGGTCCTGGCGGGAGCGCGGCCGCTCCACCGTCACCGAGGACACCAGCGAGTGGGAGGTCGAGTACGAGCTGCCCTGAAAACGGCGGCGGCGCCGCGAGCGGGCCGGCTCAGGTCGTGCCGAAGCGCGATGACGAGGCCGACCCCGGCCACCACGAGCACCGCCGCGACGGCGATCCGCCACGTCACGCGCTCGAGGTCGCGGAGGAAGAGCCACGCCAGCGCGACCGTGAAGATCGCGTGGCAGTTCACCAGGGGCGAGACGACCGAGACCTGCGCCGAGCATGAGGGCGCGCCACATCGTCAGGTAGGCCACCCCCTCGGCCAGGCCGGACAGCGCCAGGAGCCGGAGGCCCGGCCGGCTCACGCCGACGGTGCCGGTGCCCCGCACGGCGAGGACGACGAGCCACATGACGGCGACCGAGGCGGCGGTGGCCGCGGCCGCGGCCAGCAGCGGGTACGGGAAGGCGCCGAAGCCCCACCGGCTCAGGTTGTCGCGGAACGCGAACCCCAGCGCCCCGAGGATCGGAAAGACGAGGTCGCGCCGCCGCCAGGCCCGGTCGTCGCGGCCCCGGGAGGAGAGGAGCACGCCGCCCCCCACGATGGCCGCCGCGCCGGCCAGGAGGCCCCACGACGGCCGCTCCCCCAGGACGAGGACGGCCATGATCACGGCGAAGAGCGGGGTGCACGAGGCCAGCGAGGAGGCGCGGGAGGCGCCGACCCGATGCACGCCCAGGTAGAGGCCCACACGGGCCAGGCCCGGCGCCGCCAGCCCGGCCACCAGGAACGGCCACACGCGCCCTGTGAAGAGCATCGAGAGCGGCTGCGTCGTCACCACCAGCAGCCACACGGTGGCCGCCGTGAAGTGGACGGAGATGAGGACGGCGGCCAGCGGCGTGGCGTGCTGGAGCCCCCGCTTGACGAGGACGGCCGCCACCGCGAAGGCGAAGGAGGCGACGAGCGCGAGGAGGGGCGGCCAGGTCACCGCGCCATTGTACGGGCACCGGGCGCCCGGGGGCAGGGCCCGTGCGCTATGCTAGCGGAGAGGAAGCCATGGGAGCCGCCAATCGGGCCGTGACCTCGCGCGAGTACAAGCTCATGCTGAACGTGGACCGGTTCGCCGATCGCGAGCGGGGCACGCGCCAGCTCTGGGCCGTGGTCGAGTTCCTCGTCGACAAGGCGGGCGGCGTCGTCGCGGAGCAGCAGGACGAGGAGGAGACCCGGGAGACGTTCTACCTCGACACCCCGGGATCCGATCTCCGCCAGCGGGGACTGGCGCTCCGGGTCCGGCGCGAGAAGGACAAGAAGAAGCGCAAGGTCACGCTCAAGCTGCGCGAGGCCGATCGGTACCTGGCGGCGGCGTTCGACCTCCGCACGACCGCCGGGGAGCCCGAGTGGAAGTTCGAGCAGGACATCCTCCCGCCCTTCGCCGGCGCCTTCGCCCACTCGGTGTCGTTCGAGACGAAGCAGGACCCCGACCTCGCCACCGTCGCGGACCTGGTGGCCCTCTTCCCCGGGCTGCAGAGCCTCGCGCTCCCGGCGGCCACCGCGGTGGCCACCGTGAACGGCTTCACCGCCCAGGAGGTCGCGCGGAAGCTGGGCAAGCTCCGCTTCGGCGACGCGCCGGTGGTCAAGGCCATGGCGAGCTTCTGGTACCTGGCCGGCGCCCCCGGCGACTACCCCCTCGTGGCCGAGTTCTCCTTCGACTACGACGCCCCCGGCCCGCCGGACGCGCTCGAGCAGTTCCCGCCCCTCGTCGTGCGCGGGGCCAACGACCTGTTCGCCAGCCTCCAGCGGCAGCCGGGGTGGCTCGACCTCTCCGGCACCACCAAGACCGCCGCCGCCTACGCCAGCTTCTGACGGCCGAGCCCGACGCCCCTACGCGCGCAGGCGCGGGTCGAGGGCGTCGCGGACGGCGTCGCCCAGGAAGTTCAGGCCCAGCACCGTCACGAACAGGGCGGCGCCCGGCCCGAAGACGATCCAGGGGGCCTGCTGGAGGTAGCCGCGGCCGGCGTTGATCATGCTGCCCCAGGAGGCCTCCGGCGGCTGGATGCCCAGCCCCAGGAAGGAGAGCGAGGCCTCGGCCAGGATCGCGAACGCCACGCTCAGCGACGCCTGGACCACGATCGGCGTGGCGGCGTTCGGCAGCACGTGGCGCCAGGCGATCCGCCAGCCCGGGGCGCCCAGCACCCGGGCCGCCTCGACGTACTCGCGCGCCCGGATCGTCAGCACCTGGCCGCGCATCAGGCGGGCGAAGGTCGGGGTGTAGACCACGCCCAGCGCGATCAGGACGCCGGTCAGGCCCGCCCCGAGCACGCCGCCGAGCGCCAGCGCCAGCACCAGCGGCGGGAAGGCGAGGACCGCGTCCATGAGCCGCATCAGCAGCCCGTCGGCGCGGCCGCCCCAGTAGCCGGCCAGGAGACCGAGCAGGCTGCCGGCGACCGCGGCGATGGCCACCGAGACGAAGCCGGCCACCAGCGAGATGCGCGTGCCCCACATCACGCGGGAGAGCACGTCCCGCCCGACGTTGTCGGTCCCCAGCGGGTGGGTCCGGCCGGGTCGCGCCAGCGAGTTGCCGATCTCCTGCTTGAGCGGGTCGTAGGGCGCCAGCCGCGGCGCCAGCAGCGCGACCGCCACCGCCGCCAGCACGACGGCCGCCCCCAGCGGCGCCAGCCGGGCGCCGACCGCCCGGCGGAGCCAGCGCCACCGCTCCCGGGCCGGCCGTCTCACCAGCCCGGCCGGATGCGCGATCGACCGCTCAGCGATACCGGATCCTCGGATCGAGCCAGCCGTAGACGACGTTGACCGCCAGGTTCGACAGGATGAAGCCCACGGCGATCAGCAGGACCACGCCCTGCACCAGCGGGTAGTCCCGGGCGAAGACCGCGTCGACCACCAGGCGGCCGACGCCGGGCAGCGCGAACACGTACTCCGTGATCACCGCGCCGCCGATCAGCGTCCCGAGCTGGAGCCCGAGCAGGGTGACGACCGGGATCAGGCTGTTCTTCAGGGCGTGACGGGTCAGCACCGCCGGCTCGGACAGCCCCTTCGCCCGCGCCGTGCGGACGTAGTCCTCCGAGAGCGCCTCCAGCAGGCTGGAGCGCAGCGTTCGCGCGATCACCGCCGCCAGCGCCAGGCCCAGGGTGATGGCCGGCAGCGTCAGCGACCGGAGGCCGCGCACCGGCTCCTCGAGCGGATCGGTGTAGCCGGAGATCGGCAGCCAGCGCAGCGTCACGCCGAAGAAGAAGATCAGCAGCAGGGCGATGAGGAAGTTGGGCATGCAGATGCCGAACAGCGCGAACGTGGTGCCGGCGCCGTCGACGGCCGTGTTGTGACGGGCGGCCGAGAGGATCCCCACCGGGAAGGCCACCAGCAGGGCGATGATCGTCGCGAACAGGGCGAGCTCCAGGCTGGGCCGGAGGCGGCGGCCGACGTTCTCGATGACGGGCTCACGATTGCGGATCGACCTCCCGAGGTCGCCCTGCAGCAGCCGGCCCATCCAGGCGAGGTACTGGACGTGGATGGGCTGGTCCAGCCCGAGCTCCCGCCGCAGGGTCGCCTTCACGGTGGCGTTGACCGACTCCGCCATCATGGCGTCGATCGGATCGCCCGGCGTCAGGTGCACCAGCGAGAACACCCCGGCCGTGACGAACAGCAGGACCGGGATGGCGGCGAGCAGGCGGTGGAGGACGAAGCGACCCATGGCGCGCCGCCGTCAGTTGACAGGGGCGTCGCGGGGCGTGCGGCCTACCTCAGCCACACATCCTTGAACCGCATCATCCCGTCGGGGATCGGCTCGTAGCCCTGGACCTTCGGGCTGAAGGCCTTCGGCTCGATCGGGTGGACGATGAACAGGATCGGCAGCTCCTCGTGGAGGATGCGCGTCAGCTCGCTGTAGAGCTTCTTCCGCTCGGCCCGGTCGGAGACCTCCCGGGTCTTGTCCAGCAGCGCGTCGATCCGCGGGTTGGAGATGCCGGACCAGTTCAGCGACACGCCCTGGGTGGTCTTGAAGAACTGGAAGATGTTGCCGTCGGGGTCCGGGCGGCCGCTCCACTGGTACTGGATCAGCTCGAAGTTCTTGTTGTTCCCGTCCGTGAGGAGCGTGGCGGAGTTGACCAGCTTGATCTTCATCGTGATGCCGGCCTCGGCGAGCTGGGCCTGCATCACCTCGGCCTCCTGGACGTTGATCGGGATGTTGTTCGTGGTCATGCTGAAGGTGAGCCCGCCGGGCTGGCCGCTCTCAGCCAGCTTGGCCTTGGACCGGGCGAGATCCCGCTTGATCGGGGGGATGGTGTTGTCGTAGGCCCAGCTGGTGGGCGGGATCGGGCCGTTCGACGGCACGCCGACGTTCAGCCAGACCCCCTTCACGATCTGCTCGAGGTCCAGGGCGGAGGCGACCGCCTGGCGCAGCGCCTTGTTGGCGAACGGCGGCTTCGTATGGTTGAACTGATACCCGAAGGAGGCCAGCGACGGGACGTCCACCACCACCAGGCTCTTGTCGGCCTTGGCCGCCGCCACGTCGCGCGGCTGGATGTAATCGATCACGTCGATCTCGCCGGTCTGCAGGCTCTGCAGCTTGACGGTGTCCTCCGGAATCGGCCGGTAGCGGATCTGGTCCAGGTAGGGGCCGCCCTGCTTGTTCCAGTAGCCGTCGTGGCGCTTGAGCAGGATGTGATCGTCCTTGACCCACTCGACGAACTCGAACGGCCCGGTGCCGGCCCCCTTGGCGTTGCGCTCGAGGTCGGGGCCGCGCTCCTGGACGACCTTGGGGGAGACCATCATGCCGGCGCGATCGGTCAGCGTCGCCAGCAGCGCCGCGTCCGGCCGCCGCAGGTTGAGCTTGATGGTGTAGGGGTCGACCACGTCCACCGACTCGATGCTGGCCACCTCGCCCTTGCGGACCGACCTCGGCTCGGTCTTCATCCGGTTGAAGTTGAAGCGGGCCGCCTCGGCGTTGAAGTCGGTCCCGTCGTGGAACTTCACCCCCCGGCGCAGCTTGAAGATGAGCGTCTTGGGATCCGGCTGCTGCCAGGATTCGGCCAGGCCGGGCTTGATCCCGAGCTTGACGTCCAGGACCACCAGCGGCTCGTAGAGGTTGTGGTAGACTTGCCGGTCGATCTTGCTGCCGGACAAGTGGGGATCCATGGTGGCGGCCTCGATGTAGAAGCCGACCCGGAGGGTGCCGCCCTTCCGGGGAGCGGGCGCCTGCTGGGCGCGAGCGGCCGGCGCCCCCTGGAGCCCCCAGGCCAGCCCGCCGGACGTGACGGCCGACAGCCAGAGGAAACGGCGGCGGGACAGCTCTCGCGCGTTCCGGTCCGGGTCGGTCGATGCCATCGTCGGATCCCCCTCTCAGTCGGTCCGTCCGGTCTCCGGCCGTGATGCGTGATCCGCAGACCGCCGGGCGGCGCGCCGCGCGACGTTCGCTTCCGTGGGCCGAGGGTAGCCCACCCCGTTCGCCGATACAAGCCAGCCATCCGCCCTCCGACCTCCCGAACTGTGCTATGGTGGCCGGCGACGCTCGATGCCCCGAACCACCCGCATACCCGAGGAGGCCTCGACCATGTTCCACCGATGCGCTCCAGACGCGGCTCGCTGCCTGCGGGCCCTCGGTCTCGCCCTGGTGGTGCTCAGCCTGGCCGCCGGCGGGGCGGAGGCGGAGACCCGGCTCAAGTTCATCGTCTGGAACTACCAGGTGGACACCGTGAAGGAGTTCGTCACCCAGTTCGAGGCCGAGAACCCCGACGTGAAGGTGGACATGGAAGTGATCCCGTCCGCCCAGTACGCGGCCAAGATCCGCCTGATGAAGAACGCCAACACCCCGTTCGACGCCCTCTACGTCTTCGACCACATCCTCTCCCAGTGGGCGGCCTGGCTCGAGCCGCTCGACGGCTACGACGGGGCGGACGCGCTCAAGAAGACGATGCTGCCGCTGGCCCGGCAGTCGATGACGTACAACGGGAAGCTCTACGGCCTGCCCTACTACACGAGCTACTTCGGCATCATCTACAACGAGAGGATGCTCAAGGCGGCCGGCTTCGACGGGCCGCCCAAGACGTACGAGGAGTGGAGCCAGCAGGCCCGGGCGATCAAGGCCAAGGGCCTGAGCAAGACGCCGATGATCTGGCCCGTGAAGCACACGGGCTGGGGCGGCATGTGGGTCGTCAACGCGATGGCGGCCTCCCGGGGCGGCAAGGTGCTGGACGACCAGCTCGCCGTGACGCCGGTCGCCCTGGAGTCGCTCCGGTGGTGGGCCGGCACTTACAAGGAAGGGCTCTCGGATCCCAACGGGCTCGAGCTGGACTCCAACGAGTCGGCCCGCGCGTTCCAGAGCGGTGACTACGCCACGATCCTCACCGCCAACTTCTTCGCCGGCGCCCAGTGGGCGAACGACAAGGAAAAGTCGAAGGTGGCGGGGGTGGCCAAGCTCGGACCGTTGCCCGAGCGGCGGCGGACGGTGGGCTTCGCCCGGCTCTACGGGGTGAGCGCGACGAGCGCCCACAAGCCCGAGGCCTGGCGGCTGGTCAGGTTCCTGGGCGGCACCGCCAAGTCGGGCGACTACGTGACGCCCAAGCAGTGGGTGGCCAAGGGTGCCCTGACCTGGGGGCATCGCGGGGTCGAGAAGGACGCGGTCGTGGTGGCCTCGCTCCGCTCGTGGGGCGCCGACCCCGCCGACGTCGCCGCCAACCTGGAGAACGCGGTCCACATGAGCGAGGTGGTTCCGTTCCAGGCCCCGTGGTACGCCGAGTGGGAGCTGTACGCGAACGGCGTGCTGCAGAACGTCCTCGGCGGCCGGACCTCGCCCGAGGAGGCCGCCCAGCTCTGGACGGCCAAGGCGAAGGAGCTGGCGGCCCGGTACAAGTAGTCAGCGGCGTGCCGGCGCCGGGCAGCCGCGCTCGCCGGGAGCCGTGGCTCTGGGCGCTGAACCTCCCGGCCGTCGTCCTGGTCCTGGCCTTCAGCGTGCTGCCGATCGTCTACGTCGGCTGGCTCAGCGTCCAGGACCTGCGGGCCGGCGTCGCGACGAGTGGACCGGCGGGCTGGGCCAACTACCGCTTCGTGCTGGCCGACGCCTCGGTCGCCACCGCGCTCCGGAACACCCTCTACTTCTCGGCGCTCTCGGTGGCCGTGGCGACGCTCCTCGGGCTGGGCATCGCGCTCCTCCTCGACAGCCGGGCCCCGGGCGCCGGCTGGCTCGTCATGGGCGCCGTCCTGCCCTGGGCCATTCCCGAGATCGTGAACGCCCTCATGTGGCAGTGGATCTACAACCCGACCTACGGCGCCCTCAACGGCCTGCTCGTCTCGCTCGGGGCGCTGGACCACTACCGGGCGTGGCTCAGCACGCCGGCCTCCGCCATGCACGCCATCGTCTTCGCGTACGCCTGGAAGCTCGTGCCCTTCGTGGTGATCATCCTGTACGCGGCCCTGCGCTCGGTGCCGGCCGAGGTCTACGAGTCGGCGCAGCTCGACGGCGCCGGTGACTGGGGGCAGCTCCGCCACGTCACCCTTCCGCTCATCGCGCCGGCCATCGCGGTAGCCGTGGTCTTCTGCGTCGTGTGGTCGATGCGGGCCTTCGACGTCGTCTACCTCCTGACCAAGGGTGGGCCCGGCGAGGCGACGACCCTCCTCAGCTATCTCACGTTCACCAAGGCCTTCGAGTTCGGCGACCTGGGAGCCGGGGCCGCCATCGCCTGCATCCTGGCCGCCGTCACCCTGGCCATGACCCTGGTTTACCTGCGGGTCCTGCCGGAGGGCGCTCGGTGAGGGGCGGTGGATGGCCGCGGCGGGTGACGCTGGCCGCCCTGGTGGCACTGAGCCTGCTCTACCTCCTGGCCCCGCCCGCGTGGATGCTCCTGTCGAGCATCTCCCCCGACCGGGAGCTGACGACCCGACCCCCCCGCTGGATCCCGTCCGCGCCGACCGCCGGGCACTACCGGACCCTCTTCCAGCTCCCGGGACTCGACCGGCAGGTACTCGACCGGAACCCGCAGGTCCGGGCCTTCCCGCGGTCGCTCCTGAACAGCACGATCATCGCGCTCGGCACGGTGGCACTCTGCCTCGGCTTCGGCACCGTCTCCGCCTACTCGCTCTCCCGCTTCGTCCGCCGGCGGGTCCGTCGCGTGCTGCTGCTCGGCCTCCTGGCAACCCGGATGATCCCGGTCGTCTCGATCCTCATCCCGGTCTACCTGGGGCTCCAGCGGCTCGGACTCCTCAACACGCTCAGCGGTCTCGTCCTCGCCTATGCCGGCCTGCTGCTGCCCTTCGTCATCTGGATCCTGGAGGGCTTCTACCGGGACTTCCCCGCCGAGCTGGAGGAGGCGGCGGCCATGGACGGGTGCACGCGGCTCGGGACCTTCCTCCGGATCGTCTTGCCCCTGTCGACCAACTCGCTGTTCGCGGCCGGCGCCTTCGCCTTCATCGCCAGCTGGTCGGACTTCATCGTGGGCCTGGTCCTGACCACGTCCGAGGCGGCGTGGCCGATCTCCGTCGTGCTCGCGCAATCGCTGAACCCGATCTCGGAGCCAAGCTGGGGGCTGCTCAACGGCGCCGGCCTGGTGGCGGCGCTGGTGCCGGCGATCCTGGCCTTCGTCCTGCGCCGGACGGTGATGCGCGGCATGCTCTCGGGCGCCTTGAAAGGCTAGGGGCGGGGCCGATGAGCGTCGCATGGCGTCGTCCTCGGTCCTCGCCGATCCTCGGCGTACAAGGAGTACGCCTGCGGTCGGCGAGTCCCTGCGTCCTAGCGCTGCTCGCTCCTCGGCCCCGCCCCGAGAACCTGACTCATCTGCCATGACTTTGGCGACTCGAGGAACCTAGCAACCGGACCGGGGGGAGACGGAATGCCCATCGAGCTGGTGACGGTGACCACCGCCGACGGCGTCGAGCTGGACGGCGCCCTCTACGAGCCCCGCGGAGAGCGACCGCGGGGCGCCATCCTCATGGTGCACGGCCTCACCTGGAACTTCTACCGGGGACCGTCCCGATGGCTCCCACCCCGGCTCGCCGATGCCGGGTACGCCTGCCTGTCGCTCAACATGCGGGACCACGATCTCCAGGAGCCGAAAGACTTCGCGCTGTCCCACCACGACATCAGGGCCGGGGTGGATCACCTGACCGGGCTCGGCCTCGGCGAGGTGGCGATCGTGGCCCACGGCTACGCCTGCAACAAGGTCGCCTGCTACCCGGGCTGGTCGGGCGACCCGCGGGTCCGCCACCACGTCCTGACCACGCTCGGCGCGGTCAAGGCGTACCGTCCCGACATCTGGGATTCGGTGCTGCGGCAGGCGTCCCGGCTCGCCGGCCGGGTGCTCGTCGTGCAGGGCGCCGTCGATCCGCTGATCCAGGCGGCCGACCGGGCCGCCGAGCTGCGGGCCGCCGCCACCGGCGCCCGCGCCGACGTCGTGCTCCTCGAGGGCGGAAACCACTACTTCGACGGCCGGCACGCGGAGCTGGCCGCGTGCATCGTGGCCTGGCTGGCGGCGGCCGAGCGCGAGCCGGCGCGACCTTGACGGGTCGCGAACGCCCACGGTAGGCTCCGCTCGACCGAAGGGCCCCGCTCGATTGGAGGACTTATGGAGCGCGACTTCGTCGGCTACGGCGCGGAGCCGCCGGCCGTCCGCTGGCCCGGCGATGCCCGGATCGCCGTCAACCTCGTGGTGAACTACGAGGAAGGCTCGGAGAACCGGTTCGAGGACGGCTGCGCGCGCCGGGAGACCGCCGGCGAGGTGGCCTCGCAGGTTCCCCTGGATCCGCCGCAGCGCGACCTCGCCAACGAGTCCATGTTCGAGTACGGAAGCCGCGCCGGGGTGTGGCGCCTCCTCCGCCTGTTCGACCGGTACGAGGTGAAGGGGACGTTCTTCGCCTGCGCGGTCGCGCTGGAGCGGAATCCGGCGGTGGGCCGGGCGATCACCGCCCGCGGCCACGACGTGCTCGCCCACGGCAACCGCTGGCAGGAGCACTTCCTCCTCGACCGGGAGGCCGAGCGCGCGGCCATCCAGCGCGCGGTCCGGGTGATCGAGGCCGCCACCGGGCAGAAGCCCGCGGGCTGGTACTGCCGCTACGGCCCCAGCGTGAACACGCGGGAGCTGGTCGTCGCCTCCGGCCACTTCCTCTACGACTCCGACGCCTACAACGACGACCTCCCCTACTACGTGCGCGTCCAGGGGAAGCCGTGGCTGGTCGTCCCCTACACCCTCGACACCAACGACGCCCGCTTCTGGCGCGGCGGCCTCGACACCGGCCAGGACTTCTTCGAGTACCTCCGCGACAGCTTCGACGTGCTGTACGAGGAGGGCGCGACCCACCCCAGGCTCATGTCGGTCGGGCTCCACTGCCGCATCGTCGGCCGTCCCGGCCGGACGCGCGGGCTCGAGCGCTTCCTCGCGCATGCCCGCGAGCGCCCCGGGGTCTGGTTCGCCCGTCGCGGCGAGATCGCGCGCTGGTGGCTCGAGCGGCACCCGCCGTCGGCGTGACGGGCGAGGTCGTCCTGGACGTCCGGGACCTCCGGACGTCCTTCTTCACGCGACGGGGCGTCGGGAAGGCCGTGGATGGGGTCAGCTTCACGCTGCGCCGCGGCGAGACGCTCGGGCTCGTCGGGGAGTCGGGCTGCGGGAAGAGCATGACCTGCCTCTCCATCCTGCGGCTCAACCCACGGCCGGCCTCCCGCATCGTCGGCGGCCAGGTCCTCTTCCGGGGCGAGGACCTCCTCGCGAAGTCCGAGTCCGAGATGCGGCGCTACCGCGGCCGGCACCTGGCGATGATCCTCCAGGACCCGATGACCGCGCTCAATCCCGTCTTCACCGTCGGCAACCAGCTCGCCGAGCCGCTGCGCCTCCACCAGCGCCTCTCGGGCCGGGCGCTCTGGCAGCGGGCGGCCGAGGCGATGCGGCTCGTGCGCATCCCGGCCCCCGAAGCCCGCCTCCGCGCCTACCCACACCAGATGAGTGGCGGCATGCGCCAGCGCGCGGTCGGCGCCATCGCGCTCTCCTGCGGCCCGGACGTGCTGATCGCCGACGAGCCCACCACCGCCCTCGACGTGACGATCCAGGCCGCCTACCTCGCCTTGTTGAAGGAGATCCAGGCGCGCGTGGGTCTGTCGATCCTGTTCGTCACCCACGACTTCGGGGTCGTGGCGCGCATGTGCGACCGGGTGGCGGTGATGTACGCGGGGAAGATCGTCGAGCTGGCGGACGCCCGGTCCCTCTTCGAGCGGCCGGCCCATCCCTACACCGAGGCGCTGCTCCGGTCCGTGCCGAACGTCCAGGCGCGCGTCGAGCGTCTCGACTCGATCGAGGGCCAGCCGCCCTCCCTCTTCGACCCGGCGCCCGGCTGCCCCTTCGCCCCCCGCTGCCCCCACGTCGAGCCGCGCTGCCGCGAGGCCTATCCGCCGGAGCGGACGGTGGCCCCCGGGCAGACGGTCGGCCTGCTGGCGCCACGTGCCGTGAGAGCGTGGGAAGGAATCCGGTCGTCCGGCCCCCCCTCCCCGGTGGGTGGGGGAGGGGGCCAAGGCCGAAGGCCGTCGAAGGATCGGGTGGGCGGGAGGTCTCGAGATCAGCCCGCCGCTCCTCGAGGCCCGAGACCTCACCAGACACTTCCCGGTCCGCCGGCGCTACGGCGTCGGCCGGCCGGGGGCCGCGGTGCGGGCGGTGGACGGTGTCTCCTTCGCGATCGGGCCGGGCGAGACCTTCGGGCTGGTCGGGGAGTCGGGGTGCGGCAAGACCACGACCGCGCGCATGGTGCTGCGCCTGGAGACGCCGACGGCCGGGGCCGTCCTCTACGAGGGCGCCGACGTGGCGCGGCTGGAGGGGCCGGGGCTTCGCGCCTACCGCGCCGGGGTCCAGGCGGTGTTCCAGGACCCGTGGTCGTCGCTGAATCCCCGCATGCGGGCCGGCGACATCGTCGCCGAGCCGCTGGTCCTCAACACGGAGCTGAGCCGGGCCGCGGTGCGCGAGCGCGTCGCGCGGCTCCTCGCCGACGTCGGGCTCGACCCGGCGGCCACCGCCCAGTTCCCCCACGAGTTCTCGGGCGGCCAGCGCCAGCGCATCGCCGTCGCCCGCGCGCTCTCGCTGAGTCCGAAGCTCATCGTGCTCGACGAGCCGGTGTCGGCCCTCGACGTCTCCATCCGCGCCCAGATCATGAACCTGCTGAAGGACCTCCAGGGCCGCCACGGCATGAGCTACCTGCTCATCGCCCACAACCTGGCCACGGTGCGCTACCTGAGCCATCGGGTCGCCGTCATGTACCTGGGCCAGATCGTCGAGGAGGCACCATCCGACGCGCTCTTCACCACGCCGCTCCACCCGTACACGAAGGCGCTCATCTCCGCCGCGCTTCCGATCCGGCCCGGCGGGGAGGCCGAGACCATCGTGCTCCCCGGCGAGGTCCCCTCCCCCGCCGCACCGCCCCCGGGCTGCCGCTTCCACCCGCGGTGCCCCGTCGCCTTCGACCGTTGCCGCGTCGAGCCTCCCGCCCTCCGCGACCTCGGCCCCGCCCACCGCGTCGCCTGCCATCTGTACTGATCCGGCGGCGTCCGCTCGACGACCCGACTGCTCGCGATCCCCTTGACGCGACGGCCGACCGGCGCCAAGGTACTCGGTGCCGACGCGGTGGGCGAGCGTCGCCACCAACCCAGCGCTGACCATCGAGGAGGCAGCCCGTGGCCGAGACCATCCAGGAATACCTGATCGTCGATCCGAGCTTCAGGCGGCTGGTCTCGCGCCACATGCGGCTGATCAAGCTCTGGACGGGCGCGGCCTGGACCGAGGGGCCGGTCTACGCGGCCGACGGCGACTATCTGCTCTTCTCCGACATCCCGAACGACCGCATCATGCGCTTCGTGCCCGATCACACCGGCCTGCTGGGCTCGGTGAGCGTTCATCACCGCCACCACGAGCCTCTACGCCGTCTACACCCACGTCAACGGCGCCCAGCGCCCCTGACGAGCCGGTCTTCCGAGACCCCCTGATGATGCTCAGAGCTGGCGGAGCCGGGGGTCCAGCGAGTCGCGGATCCAGTCGCCGACGACGTTGAAGGAGAGGACGACCAGCATCATCGCGACGCCGGGGCAGACGGAGATCCACCAGGCCCGCTCGATGAACGACAGCCCCTCGGCGACCATGTTGCCCCAGGTGGGGGTGGGGGGCGGGATGCCGGCGCCGAGGAAGCTGAGCGACGCCTCCACGATCATGGCCCAGCCGACCTGCAGCGTGCCCAGCACGACGATGCTGTTCATGATGTTCGGCAGGATGTGCCGGCGGACGATGTACGGCCCCGGGGCGCCGGCGACGCGGGCGAGGCCGATGAAGTCGCGCGTCTTCCAGTAGAGCACCTCCCCGCGCACCAGCCGGGCGAAGCGGGCCCAGAGGATCAGGCCCAGCACGGTGACCACCACCCCGAAGCTCGGCCCCACCGTCACCGCGAGCACCAGGGCGATGAGCACGCTCGGGAAGGCCAGGAAGCCGTCGGCCGCCCGCATGATGAGCGCCTCGACCCAGCCACCGCGCCAGCCGGCCAGGACGCCGAGCCCGGTCCCGACCAGCCCGCCGATGGCGATGGCGCCCGCCGCCACCGCGAGCGAGACGCGCGTGCCGAGGATCACCCGGCTCAGGATGTCGCGCCCCTTCCGATCGGTGCCGAGGGGATGCGCCCAGGCGCCCTCCTTGGTGAAGACGGGCGGCCGCTCGCCGTCGGCCGGGTCGATCGCCAGGGGGTCGTACGGGGTCAGGACGCCCGCGAAGACCGCGACGACCACCGACAGCGCCACGACGAGCCCGGCCAGGCGGGGCGCACGGCCGAGCGCGCCGAGGCCCGCGCGCCACGCGCGGGGGGCGGCGAGCCGGACGGGCGCGACGACGGCATCCATCCGTCAGCTCCCCCGGATGCGCGGATCCACGAGCCCGTAGCTCAGGTCGACCAGGAAGTTGATCAGGATGATCAGGGTGGTCCACACGATGACGGTGAGCTGAAGGACCGGGAAGTCCCGCCAGAGCGTGGACTCGTAGGCGAGCCGGCCGAGCCCCGGCCAGCCGAAGACGACCTCGACGACGATGGCCGCCGCGATGATCACCCCGTACATGAAGCCGACGAAGGTGATGACCGGGATCAGCGCGTTGCGGAGCGCGTGCTTCCAGAGCACCCACGTCTCGCGGAGCCCCTTGGTCCGGGCGAGCTTGACGAACTCGCTGTCGAGCACCTCGAGCATGCTGGACCGGAGCAGCCGCACGACGCCGGCGCTGATGCCCCAGCCGAGCACCACCGCCGGCAGGACGTAGTGGCGCCAGGTGCCCATCCCGGAGGTGGGAAGCCAGCGGAGCCACACCGCGAAGACCAGGACGAGGACGATGCCGAGCCAGAAGGCCGGGAGGGACTGGCCGAGCACGACGAAGCCGAGGCCGAGCCGGTCCCAGAGGCCGCCGCGGTTCGCCGCTGCCAGCACGCCGAGCGGGAAGCTGATGGCGAGCGTGATGGCGATCGCCGCGGTGGCGAGCTTGATCGAGTTCCAGAACCGCTCCCGGACCAGCTCGATCGCCGGCTTGCCCGTGCGGAGTGATCGGCCCCAGTCGCCCTGGAGCGCGCTGCGGAGGAACGCCCAGTACTGGTAGGGGATCGGGCGGTCGAAGCCCATGCGCGCGATGAAGGCCTGGCGCTCGGCGGGGGTGGTCTCGGCGGGCAGGATGAGGTCGGCCGGGCTGCCCGAGGTGCGGACCAGGGCGAAGACGATGAAGCTCGACGCCAGCAGCGTGAGGAGCGCCTGGCCGAGGCGCAGCGCGGTGAAGCGCACCATGGCCGCACTATAGCCCAAGGGCGCTGAAGGCGGCGAGCTCACGGGCGGGGCCGAGGAGCGAGCAGCGCTAGGACGCAGGGAGTCGCCCACCGCAGGCGTATGCCGCATACGCCGAGGATGGGCGACGACCGAGGACGACGCGATGCGAAGCTCATCGGTCCCGCCCGCGCTTGACGGTCGTGGCGCGCCGATGCTAAGGTCCCGCGCGTACGCGGTTGCTCCGTCCCGTTCCGCCCCCTCGCAAGGAGGATCCCCATGCGACGCCTCGCCTTCCCGCTGGCCGTGTCCCTCGTGCTGCTCGCGCTCGGCGCCGCCTCGGCCCAGACCCGGCCCGAGGGCGTGCTGACGATCGCCTACCACACCTTCGCCAAGGAGGTGCTGGACCCGGGCGTGCACTCCACGCTCGGCGTGATGTACCACGGCCACATGTTCGACTACCTGATCGGGACGGCACCGAGCGGCGAGCTGGTGGCGAACCGCGGCCTGGCGACGGCCTGGCAGATGAGCCCCGATGGCGGGACGTGGACGCTGAAGCTCCGGCCGAACGTCAAGTGGCACGACGGCAAGCCCTTCACCGCCGACGACGTCGTCTTCACGCTCGGCGAGCGCTACCAGGCCAAGGACTCGACGTGCACCTTCTGTGGCGCGGTGAAGCGCCTCGTGCAGGAGGTGAAGGCGGTCGATCCCCTCACCGTCCAGATCCGCCTGAAGAATCCGGACATCACCTTCTTCGCGCTGCTCTCCTCCCGTGACGGCGACCTCATGATGCTGCCGCGCCACGGCTACCGGGCGAAGGGCGACGGCTTCGAGCAGGTCGAGCCGCCGATCGGCACCGGGCCGTGGAAGTTCGCCGAGCGCAAGGTCGGCGACTCCATCACCTTCGACGCGAACCCCGCCTACTGGGACGCCACCCGCATCCCCGACTTCGCGCGGCTCAAGATCGTGCTGCGGCCGGAGTCAGCCTCGCGGATGGCGGCGCTCCGCGCCGGCGAGGTGGACATGGCCACGATCGATCCCGCCCAGGTCAAGCAGGCCAAGGACGGCGGGCTTCGCGTGATGGGGCCGAAGTCCGTGTCGCTGCCCGTCCTCGCCTTCCACGCCAGCTTCGACCCCGGCTTCCTCACCAACAAGCTCGACTTCCGGAAGGCGCTGGCGCTGGCGATCGACATGGACGCGATCTTCAAGCGCATGTACGCCGGGGCCGAGGAGTTCGTGACGCGCGCGACCAACACCGGCTTCTGGAGCCCGGCCGCCCTCGGCTACGACGCCTCGCTCAAGCCCTACCCCTACCAGCCCGAGGAGGCCAAGCGGCTCCTCAAGCAGGTCGGCTACGACGGCCGGCCCCTCAAGGTCTGGTCCTACCCGGCCGGCAACGTGAGCGAGGTGCCCGAGCTGCTCGAGCTGGTAGCCGGCTACTGGTCGGCGGCCGGGATCAAGGTCGAGCTGACGCCGATCGACTTCGGGGCCTTCCGGGTCCGGTACGTCAGCGAGCCCCACCGTTTCGAGCCGGGCTTCGCCGGCCACATCGCGGTGGACGTCGGCTTCCCGCGGCCGACCATGCTGTCCAACCTGGTCGTCGCCTATGCGAGCCACAAGGCCGGCGGGCCGATCCAGGCCTTCCACGACCTCGGCTTCATGGACGCCCAGATCGACAAGCTCCAGGGGATCCGGGACCTGAAGGAGCTGGACGGGGCGCTCCGCGAGCTGAACCGCCGGATGCACGCCGAGTACACGAACTACCCCCTCGTCTACCGCGACGTGATCTTCGGCGCCGGCAAGCGCGTCGCCGGCTGGAGCCCCGCCAACTACGGCGTGGCGTGGTACTTCGAGACGGTCAAGCGGACGAGGTGAGCGGGGCCGCGCGGGGCCACCGTCGTCCAGGGCGAGTGGGTCCTCGCCTGGGAGGACGGCCGGCCCCGGCTTCTCACCGACGCGAGCGTCGTCGTCGAGGGCGCCACCATCGCGGCGGTGGTCCGCGGCGATGCCGGGCCGGCCGACCGCCGGCTCGGCGGGCGGGGGACGCTGGTCCTGCCCGGCTTCCTGAACCTCCACACCCACGCGCTCAACGCCCGGGTGTTCCGCGGGCTGGTGGACGACGTCGCCTTCGCCGAGGGCGCGGGGACGGCGATCAACCGGCTGCTGATGCCGGTGGCCGGGCTGGTGGCCCGGGAGCTCGGACCGGACGAGCTGGCGGCACTGGCCACCCTCGGCCTCCTGGATCTTCTGCAGAGCGGCTGCACCACGGTGGCCGACATGTTCAGGCCCGAGCTCACCGGACCGGTCGAGGTCGCCGCCCACGCGCTCGGCGTCCGACTCTGGGCCTTCCCCTACCTCTTCTCGCCGGCCGCGGGTCCGGAGGATGTGGACGCCGAGCTGGCGCGAAGCACGGCGCTGGTCCGCGAGCTCGACGAGGGCCCGGGCGGCCGCCTCCGGGTCGGCCTCGGCCCTCACGGCACCGACACCTGCTCCGCCGAGCTGCTGCGCGCAGTGCGGAAGGCGGCCGACGCCCTCGACTGCCCGGTCAGCCTCCATCTCGCCCAGAGCCCGGCCGAGGTCGAGGCGGCTCACCGGCGCTACGGCAAGGGCCCGGTCGCGCACGCGGACGAGGTCGGGCTCCTCGGGCCCGGTCTCCTCGCGGCTCACTGCCTGTACGCGACCGAGACGGAGCTCGCGCTCCTTCGTGAGCGCGGCGCCGCGGTGGTGAGCTGTCCGCTCGTCTATGCCCGCTGGGGGATCTCCGCACCGTACGATCGCTTCGCCTCACGGGGCGTGCTGACCGCGCTCGGCACCGACCAGGAGCGCGACTACGTGGAGGGGCTCCGGATGGCCGGGCTCGTCTCCAGGCTCGAGCGCGGCCAGTCGGATGCGGCAACGGCATGGGAGCTGGTCGAGGCCGCGACGGTGAACGGCGCCAGGGCTCTGCGGCGGCCCGACCTCGGCCGGATCGCGCCGGGGGCGCGGGCCGACCTCGCCGTCGTGGATCTCGGCCGGCCGCACCTGGCGCCGGTATTCGACCCCATCAAGAGCCTCGTCTGGCATGCCCACGGGGGCGACGTGCGCGACGTCCTGGTTGACGGCGAGGTGCTGGTCGCCGACGGGCGCGCCACGCGGGTGGACGAGGCGGCGGTCCGCCGGCAAGCGGCTGCGGCGATCGAGCACGTCTGGCGGCTCGCGCGCGAGCGCGGCCTCGCGTAGCGGGAACGGAGATGCCTTCCTCGCTGATCCGCGCCTGGTACACCGTCAACCAGCGGGAATGAGATACCGCGTGTCGACGATCTCGCTCCACCAACCTCGTACCGCGTGGTGGGTGCAGGGCGCCCCCCCTCCCCCCGGCCACAGGCCGCAGGCCGTCCAACGGTCGGGAGGGGTCGCCAAAGGCCGAAGGCCGTCGACAGGTGGGGGTGGACCCGAATGAGCCCGCCCCCTCCGCGCATCCAGCCCGTCAGGATCGAGCCGCTGACCGACGAGGCGTTCCGGCCGTTCGGCCAGGTGCTCGGCGCCGGCGAGCGGGCGCCGGACTACCGGGGCGGCGGCGGGAGCTACGGCTGGCGTGTGGACTTCCAGGCCGACGGCCGGCCCCGGGTCAGCGTGTCGGTGGCGCCGTTCCAGGGACGCCGCTTCACGCGGCTCGAGCGGCACTTCCACGTGACCCAGACCTTCGTCCCGCTCGACGGCGCCCGAGCGGTGGTCGCCGTCGCGCCGCCCACGGATCCCGCCGACCGCGAGGCGATCCCCGCCCCGGAGACCGTGCGGGCGTTCCTGATCGACGGAACCAGGGGCTACCTGCTTTGGAAGGGAACGTGGCACAGCATCGACCGCTTCCCGCTCGACCCGCTGTTCAACGGTCTTCGTCGTCCTCAACGAGCAGGAGACGGTCGAGGATCTGGCCCGGGCCTACGCGGGTCGGGGCGGCTGGGAGCGAACCCAGGAGATCGACTACGCCGCCCGCTTCGGCGTGACCTTCGAGCTGATCGATTGACGGCCTCTCCCCCGGGGGGAGAAGCCGCCAACCGCCGCCGCGTCAGCCCGGACGTGGGTCGCGGCTACTTCTTGGGCGTGAGCCCCAGCCGGATCTCCAGCAGCCCCCGCACCTCCTTGGCGGTCGCCGGGCGGTTGACTCTCGACGGGCGCGGCACTAGGCTGAGTGACGCGGCATTCCAGTTCCGAGGAGGGAATCGTTGAGCTCGAAGCGTGACGCGCTCCGGTTCTGCGTCGTCGGCGCCGGGGCGATGGGTTCCGTGTACGGCGGGCTGCTCGCGCGGAGCGGATGCGACGTGACGCTCGTCAACGTCTGGCCGGAGCACGTCGAGGCGATCCGGCGGGACGGCCTCCACCTCGACGGCATCACCGGGGATCTCCGGATCCCGATCAAGGCCACGACCCGGGCCGAGGACGTGTCGCCGGTGGACGTCGCGATCATCCTCACCGACGCCAACGTGACCCGGGACGCGGCCGAGACCGCCCGGCGGGTGCTCCGGGAGGACGGGTTCGCCCTCACCCTACAAAACGGCATCGGCAACGTGGAGGCGCTCGGCGAGGTCCTGGGGACCGGGCGGGTCATGGGCGGCACCTCCAACCACAGCGCCGCCCCGCAGGCGCCCGGCCACGTGACCCACACGCACGCGGCGCCGACCTGGATCGGCGAGCTCGACGGCCGGATGACCGGGCGCCTGCGGGAGATGGAGCAGGCCCTGGCCGGCGCCGGGTTCACCCCGGTCGTCGTCGACAACATCCTCGCCCACATCTGGAACAAGTTCGTCCTCAACTGCGGCATCAACGCGATCAGCGCGGTCACCGGGCTGCGACTGGGGGAGCTCGTGCGCACCCCGGCGATCGACGAGCTGCAGACCCGCGTCATCGAGGAGGTCCTGGCCGTGGTCCGGGCCAAGGGCGTCCCGCTCACGGATCCCGATCCGATGCGGACCATCAAGGACCACTGCTGGAAGAAGTACAACAAGCCCTCGACGCTCCAGCATGTCGAGCAGGGGAAGCGGACGGAGATCGACGCGCTCAACGGCGCCCTGGTGCGGGAGGCGAGGCGGCTCGGGGTGCCGACGCCGTACAACGACGCCCTGAGCCTCCTCCTGAAGGGCGTCGAGAAACACCGCGCCCAGACGCTCCGCGGGCCGGCGATCGATTACGACCGGCTGGAGGCGGAGGCGGCGCAGGGCCACCACTGACGGGTCACGGACGACCCGAGACGATCCGGGGAGGTGTCGAAGATGAGTGCGCTGGCGACCGCGACGACCATCGAGAGCGAGTACGGCGCCCGGTTCCCGGGCTCGTTCGCGCTGTGGGAGCGGGCGCGCCGGCTCGTCCCGTCGGGGATCAACCACGACGTCCGGCGGATCGTGCCGTTCCCGCTCTACATGGACCACGCCCAGGGCTGCCGGAAGTGGGACGTTGACGGCAACGAGTTCCTCGACCTCTGCACCGGTCACGGGTCGCTCATCCTCGGCCACGGCCACCCGGCCATCGTGAAGGCGATCCAGGAGCAGACGGCGCGCTTCACCCACCCGTCGGCGCCGACGCCGCTCGAGGTCCGGTGGGCGGAGCTGGTGACGCGCCTGGTGCCGTGCGCGGACATGGTGCGCTTCCTCCTCTCGGGGACCGAGGCGACCATGCTGGCCATGCGGCTGGCCCGGGCGCACACCGGCCGCGACGTGGTGGTCAAGATCCACGGCCACTTCCACGGCTGGCACGACTACGCGATGATCGGCTACATGCCCCCGTTCGACGTGCCCTCGTCGAGCGGGGTGCCGGGCGTCATCGCGCAGACCATGCGGGCGGTGCCGCTCCACGACCTCGACGCCATGGAGGCGGCGCTCCGGCCCGGCGACGTCGCGGCGGTCATCCTCGAGGCCGACGGCCCGCTGGCGGGCACGGTGCCGGTCGCGCCCGGGTACCTGGCGGCGCTCCGCGAGCTGACCACCCGCCACGGCGCGCTCCTCGTCTTCGACGAGGTAGTCACCGGCTTCCGGCTGGCGCCGGGCGGGGCCCAGCAGCACTTCGGCGTGACCCCGGACCTGGGGACCTTCGCCAAGATCGTGGCCGGCGGCATGCCGGCGGGGGCGGTGGCCGGCCGCCGGGAGATC
This sequence comes from uncultured Candidatus Rokubacteria bacterium, assembly GCA_963708025.1. Classification (GTDB taxonomy): domain Bacteria; phylum Methylomirabilota; class Methylomirabilia; order Rokubacteriales; family DASRDR01; genus CAVPSB01. Next base: position 79,268 of record CAVPSB010000028.1, read on the forward strand.
ATGGGCGACATCGCCTTCCGCGACGACGCGGCCTGGAATCGCCGGAAGCGGGTCCGGCACATGGGCACCTTCAGCGCCTATCCGCTGGCGGCGGCGGCGGGGGTCACCGCGCTCGAGCTCCTGGCCGACGGGCAGCTCCAGGACCGGGCGGCCGCGCTGGCGGAGCGGCTCCGGGCCGGGATGAACCGGGCGATGGCCGACGCCGGCGTCTCCGGGAGCGCCTACGGGTGCCGCTCCATCGTGCGGATCATCGTCGGCGACGACCTGCCGGCGATTCACGACCCCGCCGAGTTCACCCGGGCGGTCCCGCCGGCGCGGCTCATCGAGAACATCCGGCCGCCGCTCCTGCAGTCGCTGCACGCGGCCATGCTCCTCGAAGGCCTCGACGTCCTCGGCGGCAGCCACGCCTGGACGTCCGCGGTGATGACCGAGTCGGACATCGACGACGCGGTCGGCCGGTTCGCCCGGGCCCTCCACCGGGTGCGGCGGGAAGGGCTGCTGGCCGGCCGGCGGTGAGATGGGCCAGGACCGGGTGGTGCTCATCACCGGGGCCGCCAACGGCATCGGCCGGGCGATGGCCGCCGGGTTCCACCGGGACGGCTTCGCCGTCGTCGGGGTCGACAACGACGCCGGGGGCCTGGCCGCCATCGCCCCGGTCTGCGCGCTGACGGCCGTCACCGACGTGGTCGACCCCGCCCAGGTGGACGCCGCGGTCGAGGCCGCGTTGGCGAGGCTGGGGCGGATCGACGTCCTGGTCAACGGAGCGGGCGTGATCCTCGATCGCCGGGTGGCCGAGCACGGCGAGGGCGAGTTCGAGCGCGTGGTCCGGATCAACCTCTTCGGCGCCTTCTACTTCATGCGTGCCGACCATCCCGGTGATGCGGCGGCAGCGGTACGGCCGGATCGTCAACTTCGCGTCGCGGGCGGCCGAGAACGCCACGCCGGGGCTGTCGGCGTACGGCGCCTCCAAGGCCGGCATCTTCACCCTGACCCAGTGCGCGGCCAGCGAGGTGGCCGGGGACGGCATTCTCGTCAACGCGCTCATTCCCGGCGACACGCGCACCGCGATGAACCCGGCGGCGAAGCAGGAGCCGGAGGCCGTCTATCCCTACCTGCGGGAGCTGGCCACGCTGCCGGCCGGGGGGCCGAGCGGGAAGGTCTTCCGCTACGGGAGGGAGTACCCGCTGTTCCAGCCCAAGGGCGACGGGCTGCCGGTGGCCCTGACGCCGAGCCGGACGCAGGCCTCCAGCCAGCCCGAGGAGGCGATCCGTGAAGGGCGTCCGCCAACGTCTTCGTGCACCGACCTCGTCGACGAAGGGCACGACGCGGTCCTGGACAACCTCCAGGAGCGGGGCGGCCTCGACGGGATCACGGTCGCCTGCAACTACCATCACTCCCGGGACGTCTTCCCCCACAACCCGCGCCACCGGGTCATCTACTTCACGGGCGAGCACTTCTTCGAGCCCGACCGCCGGCGCTACGGGCGCATCCAGCCGGTGGTGAGCCCGCTGGCCGAGCGCGATCCCCTGCGCGTCCTGGTGACCAAGGCCCGCCAGCGCGGCATGGCGGTGCGGGGCTGGGTCAACTTCCTCCACAACAGCCGGCTCGGCCAGCGGTACCCGGAGTGCGCGGTCGCCAACGCGTTCGGCGACCGCTACCTGAACGCGCTCTGCCCCGCCAACCCCGACTGCCGGGCCTACGTCCGCGCCTTCGGCGGCGACCTCGGGACCTACGGGCTGGAGGCGATCCGCGCGGAGAGCGTCGGCTACATGCCCTTCGAGCACGGCTATCACCACGAGCGGTGCTTCGTCCCCCTCTCGCCCGTCGCCCGCTTCCTCATGGGGGTGTGCTTCTGCGACGCACTGCATCGCCGCGGCCCGGGCGGCCGGCATCGACGGGGAGGCCGTCCGGAAGTTCGTCGAGCGGGAGCTCGGGCGGGCCCTCGGCGGGGACCCCGGACCGCTCGACGCGGTGCCCCTCACGCGGGAGGCCGTCGGCGCGCTCGATGGCCGGGGAGCTCGGGGGGTACCTGGCGACCCGGGAGCGGACGGTCACCTCGCTGGTCGCGGAGGCCACCGAGGCCATCCACGCCGCCGGCCGCGCGGGCGGCCGATCGGACTTCGTCGTGGTCGAGTGGTCCGGCGGCCTGCGGGCGCCCTCGTCGGGGATGACGGTGGCCGGGAGCCAGGGCGCGGCCGTCGACCGGGCCTGGCAGGACGGCATCGCGCTGGACGCCCTGCTCGGCGCCTGCGACGGCATCTCGGTGCTCGGCTACGTCGGCGACCGCGCCCGGCTGGCGGCGGACCTCGAGGCGTACGCGCCCCGCATCCCCGCCGGACGCTCCCTGTCGGTGTCGCTGCGGCCCATGCTCCCGGACTGCGGGAGCGCCGAGGAGCTGCGGGCCCGGACGGCGCTCGTGGCCGGCTTCGGGCCCCGGTGGATCGAGTTCTACCATTACGGCTTCGTGCCGCTCGAGCGGCTCGACTGGATCCGGAGCGCGCTCGAGGCGGCGCGCGAGACGGTGGCATCCGAGCGGGGCGCCCCACCCGGGCGCCCGACAGGAGGGACGCGCCCGTGAGACCTTCCAGGTTCGCCGGCCGGCTGGTAGCGGGATGTCTCGGTGTCGTCGTGCTGGTCGCTCTCGGCCCCATGGCCGCCCACGGCCAGGTCACGCTCAAGTTCTGGCAGCCCGACACCCGGGCCGACTGGGTGAAGGCGCGGGACATCGTGATCAAGGACTTCGAGGAGAAGAACCCCGGCATCAAGATCGAGAACACGACGGTGGACTGGGGCCAGCTCTTCCCGAAGCTGCAGGCGGCGGTGGCGGCCAACGCCGCCCCCGACATCTATTTCCTGAACCCGCCCTCCAACGTCTTCGGCGCGGCGGCCCAGAAGCTCATCGTGCCGGTCACCGACGTCGTCAAGGCCGTCGGATCCGACCGCTGGCCGTCGAGCATGATCGATCCCCTGACCGTGGACGGCCAGGTCTACGGGATGCCGATGAACACGTTCCCGCACGTCGTGTGGTACCGGAAGGACCTCTTCGCCCAGGCCGGCCTCCAGCCGCCGACCACGCTGGACAACCTCCTGAAGGCGGCCCAGACCCTGAACAAGCCGCCGGCGATCTACGGCATCGCGCTCTACAACAACCAGGCGGATCCGCACGTCTTCGTCGAGATCTGCGCGGCCTTCGGCTGCCAGGTGGTGGACGCCAAGGGGAACGTGGTCATCGACTCCCCGCAGACCGCGCAGGCGATCGAGTACTACAAGCAGCTCTGGAAGACCACGACCCCCGACGCGATCTCGAAGACGAACCTGGACCAGCGGCTGGTGTTCGCGGCCGGCGGGGCGGCGATCATGATGACGCAGATCTCGCTGGTGACGAACCTCACCAGCGGCCAGTCGAAGGTGACCCTCGACCAGGCCGCGGTCGTCGAGGTGCCGAACCAGGCCAAGACGCGGCCGACCACGGTCAACGAGATCCAGGCGCTGACGATCCCCCGGGGCGCCAAGCACCCGGCCGAGGCCCGGCGCTTCCTGGAGTTCTGGTTCAGCCCCGACGAGTACATGAAGTACATCAGCAACACGGTGCCCGGCCACCTCCCGACCATGAAGCACGCCACCGCCGCCAGCAGCCCCTACTGGGAGCTGCCGCGCATCAAGCCGATGGCCAGCCTGTTCCGGGTGGCGTCCGAGAGCGCCTTCCAGAACGGCTTCTACCTCGGCATGCATCCGGTGCCCAACACCTGCGAGCCCAAGGTCTACGCGGCCGGCATCTACACCCAGATGGTGAGCCACGCGGTGATCGACAACTGGGGCGGCGCCCAGACGGCGGCCTGGGCCCAGACCGAGATCAAGCGACTCTGCGCCAGGTAGCCGCGACGGCCCCGAGCCCCTGGCGTCGCCTGGTCGCGCGCCAGGGATGGAGCGCGGTCCGCCGGGACGAGCGCTACCTGGGAGCCGCCTTCGTGCTCCCGTCGCTGCTCGTGCTGGCGACGACCATCGTCTACCCGCTCGCCAGCATCTTCCTCTTCAGCTTCCAGGACCTCGATCTGACCGCCGGCGACGAGCGGGGCCGCTTCGTCGGCCTCGCCAACTACCAGGCCGTCCTCACCTCGTACAACTTCCCCGGCGCCCTCGGCCACTCCCTGCTCCTCGCCGTGGTCGTGGTCGTGGCCACGGTGGCGCTCGGCATGGGGATCGCGCTGCTCCTGAACGGCACGTTCCCGGGCCGGACGCTGGCGCGGAGCCTCATCATCCTGCCGTGGGCCATGCCGGCGTTCGTGGCCGCCTTCGCCTGGCGCTGGATCCTCGACTTCCAGTACGGCGCGGTCAACCACCTGATCCGCCTGGCCTCGCCGGAGAGCGCGGGCATCGCGTTCCTGAGCCAGCCGACGCTGGCGTTCTGGATCGCGGCGCTGGTCTACGTCTGGAAGGGTCTGCCGTGGACGACGCTGGTCCTCCTGGCCGGGCTCCAGGTGGTGCCGCAGGACCAGCGGGAGGCGGCGCGGGTCGACGGCGCCAGCGCCTTCCACGAGTGGCGGCACGTCGTGCTGCCCTCGATCGCGTTCGTGCTCCAGATCACGGTCACGCTCCTGTTCATCTGGAACTTCAACTGGTTCGACATGATGTGGCTGCTCACCCAGGGCGGGCCGGGCCGCGCCACCGCGATCCTGCCCATCGACGTCTACATGCAGGCCTTCCAGGCGTTCAACAGCGGCTACGCCTCGGCGCTGGGCGTCATCATCCTGGCGGTGGTCGTCTCGGTGGCGCTCACGCTCTTCCGGCTCTGGTCCCGACAGGAGGGCGGCCTGTGAGACACACGCGGGTCCGGCGGGCTCTCCGGATGGCCGTGGTCGGCCTCATCCTGGCCGTCGTCCTGTTCCCGATCTACTGGCTCGTCCTGACCTCGACCAACACCCCCGACCGGATCCTCTCCCGGGACCCGCAGAGCCTGCTCCCCCGCCGCCCCTCGCTCCAGGCCTACCGGCACGTGCTGGGCGACTCCCACTTCGCGCTGTTCGCGCGGAACAGCCTCATCGTGGCCGGCTCGGTCACCCTGTTCGGCGTGAGCGTGAGCGCGCTCGGCGCCTACGCGCTGGCCCGCCTGGCCTTCCCTGGCCGCCGGCTGGTGGGGCGCCTGGTGCTCTTCGCCTACGTGGTCCCGCCCGTGCTCCTGGTGGTCCCGATGTTCGTCGCGCTGGCCCGGCTGGGCCTGATCGACACGCCCATCGCCCTGGTCCTGGCCCACACCACGTTCGCCATCCCGTTCTGCATGTGGATCCTGCGCGGCTTCTTCCTCAGCCTGCCGGCCTCGCTCGAGGAGGCGGCGCTGGTGGACGGCTGCACCCGGCTCCAGGCCTTCCGGCGGGTCGTGCTCCCGCTGGCCCGCCCGGGCCTGGTGGCGGCAGCCATGTTTGCCTTCCTCCTGTCGTGGAACGAGTACCTCTACGCCCTCGTGTTCATGCAGAGCGACGCGCAGAAGACGCTCCCCATCGGCATCCAGACGACCTACTTCAACGTGACCATGGCCCCTTCCGACTGGCTGCACCTCCTCACCGCCTCCGTGCTCGCGTCGGTCCCGGTCTTCCTGCTCTTCATGGGCCTCCAGCGCTGGATGGTGAGCGGGCTGACGGCGGGGGCGGTGAAGGGCTGAGCATGGGCGTCGGTGACCGGGTGGCGGTGGTCACGGGGGCCGGCCAGGGGATCGGCGCCGCCATCGCGGCGGCCCTGGCCCGGGGCGGGGCTCGGGTCGTGGTCAACGACATCGACGCCGACCGGGCGGGGGCGACGGCGGAGCGCCTGGCGCGATCCGGCGCGGGCGTCGTGGCAGCGGCGGCCGACGTCAGCCATGTGGCGGGCGCCCGCCGCGTCGTGGAGCGGGCGCTCGCCGAGTTCGGGCGGCTCGACATCCTCGTCAACAACGCCGCCATCACGCGCGACGCGTCCCTCGAGGCCATGACCGAGGAGGACTGGGACAGGGTCCTCGGGGTGAACCTCCGGGCGGCCTTCCTCTGCTGCCAGCAGGCGGTGCCGCACATGTCGGCGGGGCGGCACGGCCGGATCGTCAACATCGGCTCCCGGGCCTGGCTCGGGGGGACCGGCCAGTTCAACTACGCGGCGTCGAAGGGCGGCCTGATCGCCCTCACCCGGACGCTCGCCCTGGAGGTCGCGGCCCGGCAGATCACCGTCAACGCCATCGCGCCCTCGACCATCGACGCCCCGCTCCTGCACGCGGCCCCCGCCGACGTCCGCGAGCGGATGGTGGCCAGCGTCCCCGTCGGCCGGATCGGCCAGCCGGCGGACGTCGCCTGGGCGGTGCTGTTCTTCGCCTCGGACGAGGCCGGCTACGTCACCGGCCAGACGCTCTACGTCTGCGGCGGCCGGAGCCTCGCCGCGTACTGAGGTCGGCAAGAGGAGGATGGCGATGCGACTCGTGTACCTGATCCCCGGACCGATGTCGAAGGGGCCGCTCGGCCCCGGCGAGCTGGCGCGCCGCCAGGCGGTGCTCCAGCGGGCGGCCTTCCCGGGCACGGAGGTCGAGGTCCGCGACGTCCCGGAGGGGCCGGCCTCGATCGAGTCCGCCTACGAGGAGTACCTCTCGGTCCCAGCGACCCTCCAGGGCCTGCAGGCGCTGGAGCGCGACGGCATCGACGGGGCCATCGTCGGCTGCTTCGGCGACCCCGGCGTGGACGCCGCGCGGGAGGTCTGCCGGATGCCGATCGTGGGCCCCGGCGAGGCGGCGATGCTGCTCGCCGCGGCCCTCGGCCACCGGTTCGCGATCGTGACCGTGCTGGACGCCATCGTCCACCCGCTCCGGCGGCTGGCCTGGAGCGTCGGCGTGCTCGACAAGCTGGCCGCGGTGCGCGCCATCGGCGTCCCGGTGCTGGAGCTCTACCGCGACCTGGACGCCACCGCCGGCCGGATCGCCGAGGTCGGGAAGCGCACGATCGAGGAGGACGGCGCCGACACCGTGATCCTCGGCTGCATGACGATGGCCTTCGCCGAGCGCCACCGGGAGCTGGCGGCCGCCCTGGGCGTCCCCGTCGTGAGCCCCGTCCACGCGGCGCTCAAGCTGGCCGAGGCCCTCGTCGGGGCCGGCCTCACCCACAGCAAGCGCGCCTACCCCCTGCCGCCGAAGCTGGCCTCACGGGAAGGCGGCTGAGGAGGCCGGGCGGCTGTCACCAGCGGGACCCCTCGCGCGTTGGTCGGGTGATGCCGACGCCAAGGAGGTCGCCATGAGACACCCGGCCACATCCCCGACCGCATCCCTCACCGCCGTCCCGTCCTCCGGCGGGCGGCTCGTCGCTCCCGACGGGCGCACGCTCGCCCTCCGCGGCGTCGCGCTGCGGGCCGAGGCGGGCGGCGGGCTCGCCCGGGTCGTGCTGGAGCAGCGGTTCCGGAACGCCCACCCCGACCCCCTCCAGGTCACGTACCTCCTGCCCCTGCCCGCCGACGGGGTCGTCTCCGCCTTCGCGTTCCGGATCGGCGAGCGCCGGGTCGTCGGCGAGGTCGACCGGCGGGCCGCCGCGCGCGAGCGGTTCGAGACGGCGCTCCTGGAGGGCCGTACGGCCGCGCTCGTCGAGCAGGACCGGGCGGCCCTCTTCACCCAGGAGATCGGGAACATCCCGGCCGGCGCGGAGGTCGTGGCCGAGCTGGTGATCGACCAGCGGCTGGGCTGGCTGGACGAGGGGGCCTGGGAGTGGCGGTTCCCGACGGTCGTCGCGCCCCGCTACCTCGGCGCCGGCGGCCGGGTGGCCGACGGGGAGCGGGTGACGGTCAACGTCGTCGAGCCGCCGACGGACATCGGAGCGAGCCTCGCGCTGGTGATCCGCGACGGGCTCCGCGAGGGCCGCGCCCCCGAGTCCCCCTCGCATGCGCTGCGGGTCGCGCCCGGAGGCCCCGGGCTCGAGGTCCGCTTCGACGGCGAGGGGGCCGTCGCCCTCGACCGCGACGTCGTCGTCCGTTGGGCCGTGGCGCGGCCCACCACCGGCCTGGCGCTGGACACCGGGCGGCCCGCCGGCGACCAGCCCCACGCGGACGCCGCCTACGGGCTCCTGACCCTCGTGCCTCCGGCCGCGGAGGAGCGCCCTCCGGCGTTCCCCCGCGACCTGGTCGTGCTGCTCGACACGAGCGGGTCGATGGCCGGCGCACCCCTCGACCAGGCCCGGCGGGTGGTCGGGGCGCTCGTGGAGAGCCTCGACGACGCCGACCGGCTCGAGCTGCTCGCGTTCTCGGATCGCCCGCTCCGGTGGAAGCCGCGCCCCGTGGCGGCGACCGCGGCGGCCCGGGCCGAGGCCCGCCGCTGGCTGGACGGGCTCCAGGCGGGCGGCGGGACCGAGATGGCCACGGCGGTCAGCGAGGCGCTCCGACCGCTCCGCCCCGACGCCCAGCGCCAGGTCGTGCTGGTCACCGACGGCCTCGTCGGCTTCGAGTCGGAGATCGTGGCGGCCGTCGCCGGCGCGCTGCCGGCCGGCTCGCGGCTCCACACGGTCGGCGTCGGCTCCGCCGCGAACCGCGGGCTCACGGCGCCGGCCGCCCGCGCCGGGCGCGGGGCCGAGGTCATCGTCGGCCTCGACGAGGACCCGGGGCCGGCGGCGGGGCGGCTCGTCGCCCGCACCCGCACGCCGCTCCTGACGGAGCTGGAGCTGAGCGGGAGTGCCCTCCTGGAGAGCGCGCCCGCGCGGATCCCCGACGTGCTGGCGGCCGCCCCGGTGCTGGTCGCCGTCCGGCTTCGCCCGGAGGGCGGCGAGGTCCGGGCCCGAGGGCGGACGACGGCGGGGCCCTGGACCGGCAGCCTGGTCGTCGCGCCCGTGGCCGCCGGTGCCGGGAATCCGGCGGTGGTCGTCCACTACGGCCGGGAGGCGGTGGAGGACCTGGAGGTCCGGCGGGTCGCCGAGGAGGACGCGGCGCTCGACGGCGCCATCGAGCGGCTCGGGCTGGCCTTCCAGATCGCGACGCGGCTCACCTCGTGGGTGGCCGTGAGCGAGGAGCCGGGCGTGGACCCGCGCGCGCCGTGGCGCCGCGAGCGGATCCCGCAGGCGCTGCCCCACGGCATGTCGGCGGAGGGCCTCGGGCTCCGGGGGCCGCGCCTGACACTCGCTCTTCGGCAGGAGCCCTCCCGCGCTGCTTTCCATGAGCTCGCATCGGCTGTCGCGAGCGTGGCCGAGCCCGGATATCTTCTCGAGCGGCGCCCCGTGATGCTGACGGGCCGCCTGGTGCGCTGTGATGGGCTCCAGCTGGTCCTCGAGATCAGCCTCGAGCGGAGCGTGGACTGGCACCCCGAGGCTGCGGAGGTGGCCTGGCTGGACGGTGCTCGTCTCGACGCCGAGATCGACTGGCAGCACACGACCCGGGAGGGCCGACCGACTCGGGGTCAGGTCATCCGGCTCGTGCTCCGGCTGCCGGCCGGGGCGCCGGCCGCCGCGCCGGTCCGGATCGTCCTGACCGGCGAGGGCGGACCGCTGACGATCCACGTCCGCGCCGGATGACCCTCGACGACCACCTGCCGGGCATCGTCAGTGGCGATGCCGAGGCCTTCGCCCGCTGGCTCGCGGGCGCCGAGCGGCGGCTGCGAGGCAGCCTGCGGGCCTTCGCGGTGCGCGTGGACACCGAGGCCGTGCTCCAGGAGACGCTCCTGCGCGTCTGGCAGGTGGCGCCCCGGTTCGTGCCGGACGGCCGCCCGGACGGGCTCCTCCGCCTCGCGATCCGGATTGCGCGCAACCACGCGGTCTCCGAGCTGCGCCGCGACCGGCTGGTGCCGGCCGACCTCGAGGCGCTGGAGCGCGCGGCGCGCCAGCACGACGACGATCCGGGGCCGGCCACGACCAGCGACCCCCTGCTCCGGCGCGCGATCGAGGAGTGCCGGGCGAGGCTCCCGCGGAAGCCGGCGCTCGCCCTCGGCGCCCGGCTCGAGAGCGGCGGCGTCGAGCCGGACGAGGCGCTGGCCGCCCACCTCGGGATGCGCCGGAACACGTTCCTCCAGAACATCACGCGAGCCCGCCGGCTCCTCCTGGAGTGCCTCGGCCGGCGGGGCATCGACGTGACGGCGGAGCTGGCGTGACGCCCGAGGAGCTGATCGAGGCCGCCAGCACCGCCTGGCGCCCGCGCGATCCCTCGGGGGCGATCCAACCGCACCCGGCCTGGGCGGACCTCGACGCCGCCGGCCGCCGCACGCTCTACGAAGCGATCGTCCGCACGCGGGCGCTGGAGGCGGCCCTCGACGCCGAGGGCCTGACCACGACGGCGCGGGCCGTCCTCGCCCGCATCCGCCGCTGAGAGTGTCGAGCGTCATCGTGGCTTCCGACGTCGAGCCCGCATGTGTCGCTGGACGAACACGGCCACTTCGGGTTTGCTGACCTCTCCCGTCGCCACGCCGACCACCACGCGCTCGAGCTCCTCGGGATCAGCCTCCAGCCAGTGGTCGTTCAGGCCCAGAAACGCGAGGAGCGCCACGAGCCCCACCCGCTTGTTCCCGTCGACGAACGGGTGGTCCCGCACCAGGTGGAAGAGGTAGGCTGCCGCGATCTCGTGCAGGCTGCCGTGGAGCAGCCGTCCCTCGAACGTGGCGGACGGCGTGCCCAGCGCCGACTGGAGCAAGCCGACGTCCCGGATGCCCGGCCGGCCCCCGTATCGCTCGATCTGGTCCGCGTGGAGCGCGAGCACCTCGTCGAGCGACAGGAAGCGTGGTCTCGCTACTGGGCCAGGCGCCGGAACACTCCCCCGTACTGCCGGTGGGCCTCTTCGACGAGCCGCTTCAGCTTCAGGGTTCGCCGCCGCTCGCGAAGCGGCGAGACCACGATCACTTCACCGTCCGTGGAGACCTCGAGCGGGGTACGCGCATCGATCTTCAGTCGCGCCAGCATTGGCCGGTCCAGGACCAGCGCCAGGCTGTTGCCTGTCTTCACGAGCCTCTTGACCATGGGCGGCGCCTCCGTACGTACAGTATGCCACAGCCGTCAGTATTGAGGCATCTCCGGGAATCGGCTGGTCGCGACGCAGACACGTCGGATATGCTGGACGTGGGCGAGGACGGGCGGCGCCCCGGCATTTCCACGTTCAAGCGGGACCCACCTCTCCGTGGCGACTTGACCGGGTGATTGCTACTGCAATAGCCCCCAGAAATGGCGGCGGGACACGACGAGGGGGTCGGGGCGGCGATCCGGCGGCAGCGGGAGTCTCTCGGGCTCTCGCAGCGCGCGCTGGCCAAGCGGGCTGGGGTCTCGCAACCCTACCTCTCGCAACTGGAGGCGGCGACGCGACGCCGGGTCAGCGTCGGCATCCTCCGTCGCCTGGCCGAGGCCCTGGGTGTCCCGACCGCCCACCTCGTGGACAGCGAGCCGTCCGGCCTGCCGCGGCGTGGCCGGACCGAAGTGTGGCTGTACCGGATGGCGGAACGGGCCGAGCAGATGCGGCAGGACTCGCACGAGGTGCGGGAAGGCCGGCTGCTGCCCCGGCCGTGGGACATGTCCGGGGCGACGATCTATCGCCGCGGCGGGCGGCTCCCCCACCCCGGTGACGTCATCGTGCTGTGTCGCGTGGCCGGCGGCGATGACGCCGCGGGCCTGTGGGGGCTCGGCGTGATCACCGAGTTCAGCGAAGCCCGGCAGCTTCGATTTCGCGCCCTGCCGCCGACCGAGACGCTCCAGGCAACGCCGCGCTGGGGCCCGACGGTGAGGCGCCTGATCGAGGGAAGCCCGGCCGCCGGCGGCGATGCCATGTGGCGGGTCCGGGAGGCGAAGCAGGTCGCGGTCCTGATGCGCGAGATCTCGGACGAGCTCGCCGGCGGGTGGCTCCGGGAGTGGGCGCGGCGGGACCCGCCCGCCTGGCGGATCACTCCTTGGTCTTGAGCTGGGCGTCGTTCTCCCGGATGAAGGCGCGGATCTCGTCGGCCACGTCGAGGAGCTTCAGCCACTGCTCCTTGTAGAGGGTGACCGGGAAGCGTCCCAGCCCGTAGACCGAGACCCCGCCCTTGTCGCTCACCCGGAGGCTGATCCCCTTGCGGGCCCGGGACTTCAGCGCCTCGTTCTCGGCCCGCAGGCGGGCCAGCTCGGCCTGGGGGTTCTCGTCGGCCATCGAAGGCTCCCTCCTACTTGACCCGCGCGACGACCCGCCGGACGGCGTCCACCAGCGTCTCGATCTCGGCCTCGCCGGTCATGGTGCCCAGCGCCCCGGCCAGCCCGGTCTGCAGGAGGACCCCCTCGTTCAGGAGGCCGACGAAGACCGCGCGCTTGAGCTCCGGGTCCCCGGTCAGCATCGCCCGGTAGTCGGTGACCGGCTGGGCCGTGAAGTGGAGCCCGAACAGCGAGGCCACGCCCGTCACCTGGGCGGGGACGCCGAGCTCGGCGAGGGCGGCCCGCAGCTTCCCCCGCAGGGACTCGCCCAGGTCGGCCAGCCGCCGGTAGATCGCGGGGGTCAGCGAGCGCATGACGATCTCGCCCGCGACCATCGTCATCGGGTTGGCGTTGAAGGTGCCGGCGTGGGCGATCCGGGCGCCGGCCCCGCTCGGGTCGAACTGGGCCATGATGTCCCGGCGGCCGCCGAAGGCCCCGACCGGCAGCCCGCCCCCGATGATCTTGCCCAGGCACGTCAGGTCGGGGGCCACGCCGAACAGCTCCTGGGCGCCGCCCGGCGCCACCCGGAGGCTCTGCACCTCGTCGAAGATCAGGACGATGCCCAGCTCCTCGGTGACCTTCCGGATGCCGCGGAGGAATTCCGGCCGGCCCGGCACGTAGCCGAACGACGACATGATCGGGCTCCATGATGAGGCAGGCCAGCTCGCCGGCGTGGGCGCGCAGCAGCCGCTCGCTCGCCGCCAGGTCGTTGTACGGCAGCACGACGACCTCGCGGAGGACGCTGGCCGACTGGCCCGGGTACTCGGGGATCGCCGTCGGCCCGGCGGGGTCGAGCTTCGCCGCCGGCGGCTGGACGCTGACCGCCACGTACTCGTGGGCGCCGTGGTACGCGCCCTCGAACTTGGCGATCTTGGGCCGGCCCGTGAAGGCCCGCGCGGCCCGGATGGCCATCAGCGTGCCCTCGGTGCCCGAGTTGGTGAAGCGCACCGTGTCCAGCGAGGGGATGCGGTCGCACAGGAGCTGGGCCAGGCGGACCTGGGACACGGTCGGCGTGCTGAAGGCGGTGCCCTTCGCCGCCTGGGCCGCGATCCCCTCCACCAGCTCGGGGTGGGCGTGGCCGAGGATCAGGCTGGTCGCGTTGAGCATGAAGTCGAGGTACCGGTTGCCGTCCGCGTCGTAGACGTAGTGGCCCTCGCCGCCCTCGGCGAAGAACGGATAGGGGGCGAAGTAGGCGGTCCCCCGGGAGCTGCCGCCCGGCAGCACGCGGGCGGCCTCGGCCTGGAGCGCCCGCGACTTCGGGGTCCGGGCCTCGTATCGCTGGATCTCCCGCTCGAGCGCGGCTGAGGCCATTCCTAGCTCCCTCTACTTCATCATCAGGCTGACCTGGCGGTCGAACGCCTGATCCGCCTCCACCTTCACCTTGTAGCGGCTCCGGGCCGTGTCGAGGATCGTCTTCGCGAACTGCGGGTGGTCGCGGAGGACGCGGTTGAAGTCGGCCTTGTCGAGCACGAACAGCTCGCAGTAGGTCGCGGCCCGGACCGACGCGTTGCGCGGCTCGGACAGGAGCAGGCCGATCTCGCCGAAGAAGCTCCCCTCGCCGAGGTGGGCGAGGACCCGGCCGTCGGCGCCCACCACGTCCACCTCGCCCTTGACCAGGACGTACATCTCGTTGCCCATGTCGCCCTCCCGGATGACCACCTCGCCCGGCGCGGCCACGACCGGCTTCAGCGCCAGCGCCAGCTGGTGCCGGAAGACCTCGTCAGTCCCCTGGAAGAGCGGCACCGTGTCGAGGACGTCGCGGTTGACGACCTCCAGCCACTTCCGGCCGTCCCGCTCGATGAGGTCGAACGACGGCCTTGGGTCCCCAGGACCCGGCGGGGTAGTTGGGGAACTCGTCCGCGGGCGTGGCGGCCCAGAAGTCGAGGAGCGGCTGGGCGACCCGCCAGGCGGTCTCGACCAGGTCGCTCCGGGAGAAGAGCATCGCGTCGCCCTGCATGCAGCTGTAGAGCATCACCTCGTAGCCGGTGGCGCGGGACGCCTCGAACGACTCCCGGTAGTCGAAGCGCATGTTGACCTTCTGGAGGCTCATCGACGGCCCCGGGTTCTTGGCCTGGAAGCGCAGCTCGATGCCCTGGTCGGGCTGGATGTGGAAGATGAGCTGGTTCGAGTCGAGCCGGGGGACGCCGGGGAGGTCGCGGAAGATCACCTCCGGCGCCTTCTTGAACTGGACCAGGATCTCGGTGCCGCGGCTCCACAGGGCCTTGCCCGAGCGCAGGTAGATCGGCACGCCCTCCCAGCGCCAGTTGTCGATGAAGAGCTTGAGGGCGGCGAAGGTCTCGGTCCGCGACTGGGGGTCGACGTCCGCCTCCTGGCGGTAGCCGACCGTCTCCTTCCCGTCGGCCTTCTTGCCCGGGCCGTACTGGCCGCGGACGGTCAGCTTCCGGACGTCCTCGGGCTGCATGATCCGCACGGCGTCGAGCACCTTCGCCTTCTCGTTGCGGATGGCGTCGGGCTTGAAGGAGGTCGGCGGCTCCATGCAGAGGTAGGCCAGCATCTGGAACATGTGGTTCTGGATCATGTCCCGGAGGACGCCCGACCGCTCGTAGTACTTGCCCCGCCCCTCGACCCCGACCGTCTCGGCGACCGTGATCTGGATGTGGTCGACGTGGTCCTTGTTCCAGAGCGGCTCGAAGATCCCGTTCGAGAAGCGGAAGGCCAGGAGGTTCTGGACCGTCTCCTTCCCGAGGTAGTGGTCGATCCGGTAGATCTGCTCCTCGTTCCAGTGGGCGAGCATCGTCCGGTTCAGCTCGATGGCCGAGGCCAGGTCGTGGCCGAACGGCTTCTCGACGATCACCCGGCGCCAGCCGCGCTCGCTCTTGTTGCCGCCGACCTGGGCCAGGTTCTCCGAGATCAGCCCGAAGACCACGGGCGGCGTCGCGAAGTAGAAGAGGACGTTGCCCTCGGTGTGCCACTCGGTGCCCAGGCGCTCGACCAGCTCGCTCAGGCGCTCGAAGACCTTGGGGTCGTCGAAGCGCCCGGGCATGTAGTGGAAGCGGGGGACGAGGTCCCGCCACACCGCCTCGTCGAACTGCTTCCGCGTCGAGAACTGCTTGATGTCCTTCGACATCTTCTCGCGGAACTGCTCGGTCGTGAACTCGTCCAGGCTCACCCCGATCAGGCAGAAGCCCTTCGGCAGGAGCCCGTCACAGGCGAGGTTGTAGAGCGCGGGCATGAGCAGCCGCTTCGTGAGGTCGCCCGACGCTCCGAAGATGACCATGGTGCAGGGCTGGCCAGGCGCCTCCCTCAGCGCGGCGCTCTGGTCCATCGTCGTCGTGATCCGAGTCTCCTCGGCCATGGGGTCCCTCCTCGGTGGGATGTTGACGCATCATCGCGGGTTCCGGGCCCGCGGTCAAGCCCGGGGCGGCCGACCGCCGGACCGCACCGCCCGACCGCCTTCTTGCGGGCGGCCCGCGCCTCGGTTAACCTGTCCCCGCCCTCGGGACGGGCGTCGTCTCGCCGCGGAAATGACGCGACAGAGCCACGGAGAGCCTCCATGAGCACGCTGCCCGAACGCGCGAGTGTCGTGGTGATCGGCGCGGGGATCGTCGGCAACAGCCTCGCCTATCATCTGGCCCGCCTCGGCTGGAAGGACATCGTCCTGCTGGACAAGGGTCCGATGCCGAGCCCGGGCGGGTCCACCGGGCACGCCTCGAACTTCATCTATCCGGTGGATCACTCGAAGGAGATGACGCTCTTCACCCAGGAGAGCGTGCGACAGTACCGGGCCCTCGGCGTCTTCACCCAGAGCGGCGGGGTGGAGGTGGCCCGGACCCCGGAGCGCCTGGACGAGCTGAAGCGGCGGCTCGCCTCGGCCAAGGCCTGGGGCGAGCCGGCCGAGCTGCTCACGCCGGCCGAGGTCCAGGCCCGGGTCCCGTTCCTCGACCCGAAGGTCATCCTCGGCGGCTTCTTCTGCCCCGGCGTCGGCGTGGTGGACTCCCTGCGCGCCGGCACGCTGATGCGCGAGCAGGCCCAGGCGCAGGGCGCGCTCACGGTCGTCCCCAACACGGAGATCCTGGGGATCGACGTCGAGAAGGGCCGGGTGCGGGGCGTGCGCACCAGCCGCGGCGCCATCCGGGCGGACGCGGTCGCGATCTGCTGCGGCGTCTGGAGCCCGCGCATCGCCCGCATGGCCGGGGCGTCGATCCCGCTGACCCCGGCCGTCCACCAGATGATCGACGTGGGGCCGGTGCCGCTGTTCGCCACGACCACCGGCGAGATCGAGTACCCGATCGTCCGCGACATGGACACCAACATGTACGAGCGCCAGCACGGGGCCGAGCTGGAGATCGGCTCCTACGCCCACCGGCCGATCCTGGTCGACCCCGACGACATCCCCTCGCTGGAGGCGTCGGCCCTGTCGCCGACCCAGCTCCCCTTCACCAAGGAGGACTTCGATCCCCAGATGGAGCAGGCGCTCGAGCTGATGCCGGACATCCTCGGCGACGAGAGCGTCGGGATCCGCCTGGCCATCAACGGGCTGCTCTCGTTGACGCCGGACGGCTCCCCGATCCTCGGCGAGACCCCCGAGGTGCGCGGGCTGTGGTCGGCCGCCGCCATCTGGATCAAGGAGGCGCCGGGCATCGCCAAGACGGTGGCGGAGTGGATGACCGGCGGGGTGCCGGAGATCGATCCCCACGGCTCCGACGTCGCCCGCTTCTACCCGCACGCGCGGACCCGGACGCACGTCCACGCGCGCACCGCCGAGGGCTACAACAAGACCTACGGCATCGTGCACCCCGCCGAGCAGTGGGCCTCCAACCGGAACGTGCGCCTGAGCCCCTTCCACGCGCGCGAGCAGGCGCTGGGGGCGGTGTTCTTCGAGACGGCCGGCTGGGAGCGCCCGCACTGGTACGAGTCGAACCGGACGCTGCTCGCCGGGTACGGCGAGCGCGCCCGGCCGCGGCCCGCCGAGTGGGACGCCCGCTGGTGGTCCCCCATCATCAACGCCGAGCACCTGGCCATGCGCGACCGGGTCGGGATGGTCGACCTCACCGCCTTCGCCGTGTTCGACGTCGCGGGGCCCGGGGCCCTCGACTACGTGCAGCGCCTGCTCGTCGCCCAGGCCGACGTCCCCGTCGGCCGCGTGGTGTACACGCCGCTCCTGAACGAGCACGGCGGGCATGAAGGCCGACCTGACCGTCCTCCGGCTCGGCGACGCCCACTTCCGGATCGTCACCGGCGGCGGCCTCGGGATGGTGGACCGGAAGTGGTTCGTCGACCACCTCCCGCCCGACGGCTCGGTCCAGCTCGCCGACCTGACCTCCGCCTGGTGCACGGTCGGCGTGTGGGGGCCGCGGGCGCGGCAACTGGTCCAGTCGGTCACCGCCGACGACGTCTCCCACGCCGGCTTCCCGTTCGCCACCTGCCGGGAGATCACCCTGGGGCCGGTCCGCGCCCTCGCCTCCCGGATCTCCTACGTGGGCGAGCTGGGCTGGGAGCTGTACGCGCCCATGGAGGAGGGCCAGCGGCTCTGGGACCTCCTGTGGGACGCCGGCCAGCCGCTCGGCGTCGTCCCGGTCGGCATCGGCGTCTACGGCACCACCGGGCGTCTCGAGAAGGGGTTCCGCGCGTACGGCAACGAGCTCGAGCAGGAGTACACCCTGGTCGAGGCGGGGATGGCCCGGCCGACGGTCAAGCCCCAGGCGTTCATCGGCAAGGAGGCGTACCTCCGGCAGCGGGCCGAGCCTCCGGTGGCCGTGCTCTGCACGCTGACCGTCGACAGCCACGTCGCCGCGTCCGGGGTCCCCCGCTACATGCTGGGGCGGGAGCCGATCGTGACGCCGGACGGCGCGCCGCTCGTCGACCGGAAGGGCCGGCGGTCCTACGTGACCAGCGCCGGTGCCGGTCCCTCCGTGGGCAAGTACCTCCTGATGGGCTACCTCCCGCCGGACCAGGCGAAGGTCGGCACGCGCCTGGCCGTCGAGTACTTCGGCGACCGCTACCCGGTCACCGTCGCCGTGGCGGGGAGCACGCCCCTCTTCGACCCCGACAACCGCCGCATGAAGCAGTGAACGTCCTCGTCTGCGTGAAGCGCGTCCCGGCCGCGGCCGGGAAGATCACCCTCACCGCCGGACCAGCAGGAGATCGACACCCGCCACCTCGCGTTCACGATCAGCCCCCACGAGGAGTGCGCCGTGGAGGAGGCGGTCCGGCTGGTCGCGGCCCACGGCGGCAGCAGCACCGTCCTCACGCTGGGACCCGAGGCCGCCACCGAGCAGCTCCGCGACGCCATGGCGATCGGGATCGAGCGGGCCGTGCTGCTCGAGACCGACGGTCGGGAGTGGGACCCGATGGCGACCGCGACGGCGATCGTGGACGCGATCCGCGGCCAGGCGTTCGACCTCCTCTTCTTCGGCAACGAGGCCGCCGACACCGGCGACTACCAGGTCGGCATCCGGGTGGCGCACGCCCTCGACCTCCCCTGCGTGACCGGGGTGAAGGGCATCGAGATCCGGGACGGCCGCGTGGTCGCCCGGCGGGAGGCCGCGGGCGGCTGGGAGATCTTCGAGGTGCCGCTGCCGGCGGTGCTGACCGTCAAGGAAGGGCTCAACCTCCCGCGCTACCCGTCGCTCCCCGGGCGGCTCCGCGCCAAGAAGAAGGCGATCGAGACGATCCGCCCGCAGCCCGTCGAGGGCGGTCTCACGAAGGTGCGCCTCCTGCCCGCGAAGGAGCGGGGCAGCCAGGTGGAGGTCCTGGGCCGCGGGGCCACCGCCGCCCCCCGGGCAGTCGACCTCCTCCGCACCCTGGGCCTCCTCTGAGGATGCGCGGGCTGCGATCGTCCACTCCCTCTCCCTCCCGGAGGGAGGGAGAGGGTGGGGTGAGGGTGGGTCCAAGAACACGGGTCCAAGGCATGATCCTGGGCCTGATCGAGCACGACCGCGGCATGCTGAACGAGCGGTCACTCGAGATGCTCACGCTCGCCCGGCGCCTCGCCCAGCGCATCGGCGTCCCGCTCCACGCGGTCCTCGTCGGCCACGAGGCCCGGCCGCTCGCCGCGCCGCTCGCGGCGTACGGGGTGTCGGCCGCGCACCTCGTGGAGCACGAGCGGCTCGGCGACTACGCGCCGGGCGCCTGGGCCCGGAGCGTCATGGCGGTCATGGAGGCCGAGCGCGCCCAGGCGGTCCTGGCCTCGGGGACCGAGCGCGGCAACGAGGTGCTGGCCCACGTCGCGGCGCGGACCGGGCTCCCGATGGCCGCGAACTGCATCGAGGTCGAGCCTGGCGAGTCCTGGCTGGTCACGCGGCTCCGCTGGGGCGGGAGCCTCCTGGAGGAGGCCCGGCTCACCGGGGCGGTGAAGCTCCTGACACTGGCCCCGCACGCCATCCCGGCCGAGGAGGCCCCGGCGGCCGGCGAGGTCACGATCAAGTCCCTCACGCCCTCCTTCACCGACGCCGACCTCCGGGTCCGGGTGACCGGGCGGATCGACGCGGCCCGCGGCGGCGTCTCGCTGACGGACGCCCGCATCGTGGTCAGCGGCGGCCGCGGCGTCGGCAGCCCCGAGGGCTTCAAGGTCCTCGAGGAGCTGGCCGGGCTCCTCGGCGCCGCCGTCGGGTGCTCGCGGGTCGCCACCAGCCTCGGCTGGCGCCCGCACGCCGACCAGGTCGGCCAGACCGGCACCCGGGTCGCCCCCGAGCTCTACATCGCCTGCGGGGTGAGCGGCGCCATCCAGCACCTGGTCGGGTGCAAGGGCGCCAAGCGCATCCTGGCCATCAACACCGACCCCGAGGCGCCCATCGTCGTCAAGGCCGACTACGCCATCATCGGCGACCTCCACGCCGTCCTCCCCGCCCTGATCGCCGAGATCCGCAAGGCCCGGGGCGCCTGACCCCGGACCTCGTCGGCCGTTTCCCACGAGCTACCATCCCCGCACGCCCGAGACGTCAACCCTTTGCGATCATTGCGGTGTCCGGCGCGGTCGCGCTACACTCCAGCCACTCCGGGGGCGGGCAACCCGCGTGACGGGAAGAGGGCTTTGGAGGGCCCAGGTTCCTCGAACACGTCGTGAGCCGCGCGGCAACCCGCCTCGGTTGCACCAGGGTGACCGTACGGCTGACTGTCCGGCGCGGCACTCGCTCGTTCAGCCCACTTCACCGAGGTGGCCACGCGCCACCTGGGTGCGCCGGTCGCGCCGCTGTTCCCGGGCTTCAGCGCTCCGACCGGCGCGTGGCCCGGGGTCCTGGGCTAACAAACGCCCTCGCCCGGCATTCCGCGATGAGCCGGGCCGCGAAGCGGCCGGCCGCGGCGCCGCGGCGGAACCCAGGCCGGTGCACCAGCGTGACCGGCAGCGCCGGCACCGCCGCCCGCTCCCACCGGACCCGGCCCCGATCCAGCTCCGCCAGGGCGAGCGCGGGGGCCAGGCCCACCCCCAGTCCTCCCGAGACGTAGGCGAGCAGGAGCGACACGCTCGGCACGTCGATGGTGGAGGTGGGCTGGATGCGCTCGCGCGTCAGGTAGTCCTCCAGCAGCCGCCGGCCCTGGCTGCCGACGCCGAGTCGGAGCAGGGGCTCACGGGCGAGGCCGTCGGACAGGGGCACGCGCCTCCCGGGCCGTCGGGGCCCGACCCAGACAAAGGGCTGATCGAAGAGCCGCTCGGCCTCGAGCCCGCGCGGGATCTCCTGGCCGGTGACCACCGCGCAATCCACCTCGCCGAGCCCCACCAGGCGGACGCCCTCGCGCGAGTGGGTGGTGGCGATCTCGAATCGCAGCGGCACCCGCTCTTCCAGGAGCTCGCGCAGCACCGGCACCAGCAGGGCCTTGCCGAGGTAGTCACTGACCGCGACGCGCAGAGTCGCGGGTGGGCGACCGGACAGCTCGG
The DNA here is from genome assembly GCA_963708025.1 of uncultured Candidatus Rokubacteria bacterium. GTDB lineage: Bacteria > Methylomirabilota > Methylomirabilia > Rokubacteriales > DASRDR01 > CAVPSB01. Next base: position 100,217 of record CAVPSB010000028.1, read on the forward strand.
CCAGGTGGGCGAAGAGGGCCTCCGTCTCGGTGCCGAGCTTCAGGATGCCGGGCAGGGCGGCCTCGCCCGCCGCGGTGAGCCGGACGCCGCGGCCCGCCCGCTCGAGGAAGGTCACGCCGAGATGGCGCTCGAGCTTCCGGATCTGCTGGCTGATCGCGGAGGAGGTGCGATGGTGCAGCCGCGCCGCCGCCCCCACCGAGCCGCTGCGCGCGACAGTGAGGAGGCTCAGCAGGGCCGGGAGAAGGGCGGCGTCGATCATTAGCAGATCTTACGGGACCGGCAAGAATATTTCACTATACTTAACGCTCTGCCGGCGGCACACTCAACGGGCCGGCTGCTCACCGGCCACGGAGGAGACGATGGCGTCAACCCTACTCGACAAGGTCTGGGATGCTCACACGGTGCGCACGCTGCCCTCGGGGCAGACGCAGCTCCTGATCGGGCTCCATCTCATCCACGAGGTCACCTCGCCCCAGGCCTTCCAGGCCCTGCAGGAGCTCAAGCTGCCGGTCCGGATGCCGGGGCGGACCTTCGCGACGCTCGATCACATCATCCCGACCACCGCCCAGCAGCGGCCGTTCGCGGACGAGGTGGCGGAGGAGATGGCGGTGCATCTCACCCGCAATTCGGAAAAGAGCGGGGTGTCGTTCTTCGGCCTCGACAGCGGCCGGCAGGGCATCGTGCACGTGATCGGACCCGAGCTCGGGCTGACCCAGCCGGGCATGACCATCGCCTGCGGGGATAGCCACACCGCGACCCACGGCGCGGTCGGGGCCATCGCGTTCGGCATCGGCACCAGCCAGGTGCGCGACGTCCTGGCCACCCAGTGCCTGGCCATGGCCAAGCCCAAGCTCCGCCAGGTGCGGGTGGACGGCGCGCTCTCCAAGGGCGTCTACGCCAAGGACGTCATCCTGGCGATCATCCGCACCCTGGGCGTCAACGGGGGCGTGGGCTACGCCTACGAGTACGCGGGGACGGTGGTGGACCGGATGACGATGGAGGAGCGGCTCACGCTCTGCAACATGTCGATCGAAGGCGGCGCCCGCTCCGGCTACGTCAACCCGGACCAGACCACCTTCGAGTACCTGCGCGGCCGCCCGTACGCGCCGCAGGGCACGGCGTTCGACCGCGCGGTGACGTGGTGGAAGAGCATGGCGTCCGACGCCGACGCTTCCTGCGACGACGTCAAGCGGCTCGACGGCACCGCCATTCCGCCGATGGTGACCTGGGGCATCAACCCGGGGCAATCGGTCGGCGTGAGCGAGCGCATCCCGTCACCCGAGTCGGCGCCGGAGCCGGAGCGCGCCACCTACCGCGAGGGCCTGGCCCACATGGGCTTCGCGGCCGGCCAGCCCATCGCGGGCGCCAAGATCGACGTCGTGTTCATCGGCTCCTGCACGAACTCGCGGATCTCGGACCTGCGCGTGGCCGCCGCGGTGGCCAAGGGCAACCGGGTGGCCAAGGGCGTGCGGGCGATCGTGGTGCCGGGCTCGCAGCTGGTGGCCAAGGCCGCGGAGGCCGAGGGGCTCCACGAGGTCTTCCGCGAGGCGGGCTTCGAGTGGCGGAACGCGGGCTGCTCGATGTGCCTGGGCATGAACGACGACAAGCTGCGGGGACGCGAGATGAGCGCGTCCACCAGCAACCGCAACTTCATCGGGCGCCAGGGCAGCCCCACCGGCCGCACCCTGCTGATGAGCCCGGCCATGGCCGCGGCGGCCGCGCTCCACGGTGCGGTCACCGACGTGCGGGAGATGATGCGATGAGCGACAGCGCACGGCGGCAGGTCGCGGGGCGCGGCATCCCGATCCCCGGCAACGACATCGACACCGATCGGATCATCCCGGCGCGGTTCCTCAAGACGGTCACCAACGAGGGCCTGGGGCTCCACGCCTTCGAGGACGCGCGCAAGCACGATCCCGAGCACCCGTTCAACCAGAAGGCCTATCAAGGCGCCTCGGTGCTGGTGGCGGGCATGAACTTCGGCTGCGGGTCCTCGCGTGAGCATGCCCCGGAATCGCTCAAGCAGTGGGGCATCAAGGCCATCGTGGGCGGCTCCTTCGCCGAGATCTTCTTCGGCAACTGCACCATGCTCGGCATCCCGTGTCTCTCCATCTCCCAGGACGACGTGCTGTGGCTGCAGCGCGCGGTCGGTCGCGATCCGAAGCAGGCGGTCACGGTGGACGTGGAGCGGCAGGAGGTGCGGGTCGGCGATCGCGTCATCCCGGCCCGGATCGCCGACGGCGCGCGCAACCAGCTCGTCTCCGGGGCGTGGAACGCCACCGGCGTGCTGCTGGACGCGGGCGACGCCATCGAGGCCACCGCGGGCCGCCTGCCGTACGTCAAGGGCTTCTGATCCGGGCAGAGCTCTCGGTGCCGACCATCCGCACGCCGACCCTCGAGATCGGCTACCAGGAGTGGGGGGAGGCGACGGGCGCGCCGGTCGTCCTCCTCCACGGTTTCCCCGACGACGCGCACGCCTGGGACGGGGTGGCTCCGCCGCTCGCCGCCCGCGGCTGCCGGGTCCTCGCGCCCTACCTGCGCGGCTACGGGCCCACGCACTTCCTCGACGCGGGCGCGCCGCGCATGGCGCAGCAGGCCGCGATCGGCCAGGACCTGGTGGACTTCATGGACGCGCTCGGGATCGCGCGGGCCGCGCTGGCCGGCTACGACTGGGGCGGCCGCGCGGCCTGCATCGCGGCCATCCTGGCGCCCGCGCGCGTGCGCGCCCTGGTCACCATCGGCGGCTACAACGTCCAGAACACCATCGCGCCGCCGGTGCCCGCCTCGGCGCTGCAGGAACGGGCCAACTGGTACCAGTGGTACTTCAACACCGAGCGCGGGAAGCTCGGGCTCGAGCGGAACCGCCGCGAGATCTGCCGGCTGCTCTGGCGCGACTGGTCGCCGGGCTGGCGCTTCGACGACACGACCTTCGAGGAGGCGGCAGCCGCCTTCGACAACCCCGACTTCGTCCCGGTGGTGATCCACTCCTACCGGCACCGCCATCGCAATGCGCCGGGCGAGCCGCGCTTCGACGCGATCGAGCGCCGCCTCGCCGAGCGGCCACGCATCGAGGTGCCGAGCGTGATCCTGCACGGTCGCGACGACGGGGTGGACCCCCCGCGGCGCTCCGAGAAGCACCCCGCCATGTTCCCGGACGGGACCGAGCGGCGCGTGATCCCGGACGCCGGCCACTTCCTCCCCCGCGAGCAGCCCGCCGCGGTCGTGGACGCGCTGCTTCCCCTGCTGGCCCGGACCGCGCGGTAGCCTATGTGGTTCCTGCGCGCATCCTGGCCATCAACACCGACCCCGAGGCGCCCATGCCATCATCGGTGACCTCCACGCCGTCCTCCCGGCCCTGATCGCCGAGATCCGCAAGGCCCGGGGCGCCTGACCCCGGACCTCGTAGTCGTTGCAAGGAGCGAAAGGCAGGCGAAGAGGAGCGTGGTTCTCATGGGCGAGAACTGTGCCCGTCCCATGTGATGCGCGCAGCATCGCCGCCGGACTGCGGCGCGGCCCTATCGGACTGTCGTCAGTCTGCGTCAGTCACCGCGCCCAGGGAGGCGGTCGAGACCAGCTTCATGTACTTGGCGAGCAGACCGCTCGTGTAGCGCGGCTTGGGCGCCTTCCACTTCCGGCGGCGTGCCGCGAGCTGCTTTGCCGGCACATTGAGCTGGATGAGCCGCTTCGCCGCATCGATCGTGATGGAATCACCTTCCTTCACGAGCGCGATGGTGCCGCCGACATAGGCTTCGGGAGCTACGTGACCCACCACCATGCCCCAGGTGCCGCCCGAGAAGCGCCCGTCGGTGAGCAGGCCGACCGAGTCGCCGAGGCCCTGACCGATCAGCGCCGAGGTCGGCGCCAGCATCTCCTGCATCCCGGGGCCGCCCTTCGGGCCCTCGTAGCGGATGACGAGTACGTCACCGGGCTTGATGCGCCTGGCCATGATCGCCTTCATGCAGGCGTTCTCGGAATCGAAGACCCGCGCTGGCCCGGTGATGGAGGTCTTTTTCAGGCCGGTGATCTTGGCGACGCAGCCTTCGGTGGCGAGATTACCGCGCAGGATGGCGAGGTGCCCCTGCTTGTACATCGGCCTCGACCAGGGGCGGATCAC
>CAVPSB010000029.1:0-137410 GCA_963708025.1 uncultured Candidatus Rokubacteria bacterium
ATCGGAATCCCGATATATTGCGGCGTGGAGGATCGAGACTCGCGCCACGTCCGCCACCAGCAAGTACTCGTCGTCCGCGACCACCTTCTTGGCCATCGGTTCCTCCTTCCTTCTCTGGGGAATCGTCGCGCCGCCGGCTCGAACAAAAAAGGGCCGGAAATGCCGGTCACTCGTGCGCGACCAGCACCCCCGCCCCAACGCCTCTGGGGGCGGCTCAGCTCAATGCTCGACCTTACGCCAGTCATTGCGATCTGGCAACAGCGATTTCGAGTGATCATCAGCGAGGCGACGATCGTCGGCCGTTCTCCCTGGGGAGCGCATCTTGGCGGCTCACGGGGGCGGGGAAGAAGGCTTCCCGGGAGAACGCCCCACGATCGTCGGCCGCTCGGGCTTCGCCTCGTCGATGCAGCGTTCCTCTGGCTCGGCAGCCCGAATCCCCAGGTGTCGTGCTCGACCCTGAGCGGCAGGGGGCCGCCGAGCACAAAGTAAGTGGAGGTTCGACCCGGATACCCGCGCTGATGCCGGATCACATACCCGGCCGTCATCAACGGCTTGCGCCACTTGAGCATCTGTTTCCAGCCTCGGAAGCCGAGCTCGCGGGCGATCTGCTCGTCACCGATCGAGACAAACTTGACCCGGACGCGTGGGCCACCGACTTCACGGACGCGCGAGTCGATGTCAGCGGGCAGGGTGCGGAGTTCCACTGGTTGTCCGCGCATGACCATCGCGAAATACACCGCTTTGGATTGCACCGGAATGCGGCGATCGCGCCAGACGGCATGAGGGACGTGATGCTCTTCGAACCAATAGGTCGCCGCGGCGTGTCGGCGCTGGCGACGCGCCTGGTGACGCTGGCGAAGGAGATAGGGCGTGACCGTCCGAGCTTGAGAGCCGGTGCGCGTGAGCATCGATGACCCCTCCCTGCGGGAGTCCCTTGAAGTGATCGCGGGCCAACCGGCCAAGGTATCCGGCTTGTCAGGCAGCTGTACCCTAGGCCCGCGCTCACTCTCTCTATGCACGAGACTGTTGGGAGTCTCACGGAGGGGTCTGCAACCCGCGCTGGTGGCGGTTTCGTCGGGGGGGGCGCCTCCTCAGGCGGCCTCGGCCGGGCTCAGGCCGCCCCCGAACCGGGGCGCAATGGCCGAAGTCAGCCCATGGGACGGGCAGGCGGGGGCCAGGGGGCGGGGGTCGGGTTCGAGGGGCTGACGCGGCCGAAGCGGGTGGCTTCAGGCGTCGCCGTCGCTGGCCCCGCAGGCCGGGCAGCAGCGGTGGCCTTCTCCCAAGACTCAGAGTCAGCAGTCGGCGGAGATCATCGCACGCATCGCAGCAGCGAACGGTCAATCACGCGATGGCTCGCCGTAGAGCATTTATGAATACCCGCGATTCAAGGAGGTAGCTGGGGTAGGCTCGCGTCAGCTTCTTGATAGAGTCAACCGATACGAGCACGACTTGTCCGCCCGCGGTGCTGGCCATCGCCTTTTCCGTCACTGCATACTGCTCCATTGCTCTCTCAGATTCAGCGCGACGAAACCCAGTCGATCCTCACGTTCCTATCAGCCGGGCTGGTCGCGATAAGAAATAGCTCAGCGTCAGCTGTGTCGATTCTTGTCTGAGCTATCCGCCCGTATGTCCTCAGTGTTCTGATGACATCTAGACTGCGGGCGGCCGATCGCAGCTCTCTCTTGAGCTCTGCGGGGTTTGCTGGTGTGCCGGCGACTGGATTGGTTCTCTCGTCCATGGCTATCGCGGCGGACATACGGCGAAAGAATTGAAGCCATGCGTCAGAACCGAGATTGGACTTCAAGGCTTCCCCGATGAAATCTCCCGTTGTTTCAACAGCTGTCGCCCAAGCATGTTGCAACCGTGAACGCAACTGCATTTCGATTCGGAGGCCATTGTATGGCTCGCTCTTCTTGTTGTCACTGTGATACTTGTAGATCAGGTGCACGCTTCGGTAACCGCTCTGTCTTGGGTTTTGAACGTAGTCGGTGACCTTCAGGAGTTCCTGCTTGTCTCTTGCTGCTCTTGTGATGGGCTACCAGTTCATTCACCTGAGCCATGGAAGACACGACGGCCCGACAGCCCCCAATGTCCTGCATCTGAGACAGCGCCATATTAGGGTTGAGCGAAAGCTTTAGCCTAATTGCTGGTAACCGCTTGATCCGTTGAGCTACAAGCCATGGCCCCCTGACCTCGCGCATGGCACGGCGAAGCCCCATCTGAAATGTGTTCAGGGGATAGCTGTGCGCTGATCGCCAGTTGTTGATGACTCCGAGCGCTTCGTCGAGGTCAGCATCAGACGTGGCAGGATTGATGAGGGCGCGCCCGGCCCAATCAATACGGCCCTTTGGAAACTCTGGCCTGGCCCACGCCATGAATGAGTCCTCCCAATCTGGGTCACATACTGGCGCGAGCAGGATAGCCGGGCCCATCGAGTTATTCAAGTTGCGCCACACCCTCGGGTTTCCGCGTCAACCGCTGGAGCCGGATGTTCGTCGGCCGGCTGGCCGCAGCGAGCACAGGCTTCGTGCCAACCCCGCAACCAGCAGCCCCGCTCGGCGCAGAGGAAGCGCCGGGTGCGTCCGCTGGGGGCGAAGGGATGGTCGTGGACCACATCGACCCGCCCCGCCCAGCCGCAGAGATTCGCGTTCGTCCCGTGGCCAGGGCGCCACCATCGCTCGCGAGACCGGCGGATCATCAGGGCGGCGTCTCTCCGTGATCGAGGGCGGCGATGGTCTCGCGGAGCAGCCGGCGCAGCTCGGCGACGGGACGGCGGGAGACCCGCACGACCACGAGTGGGTCTTCGGGATGGACGACCAGGCGGCCGCCCCACTGGGCGCACGCCACCCGCAGGAGCCCCACCGTCTGGGGCGAGCAGCGCCCCAGGCTCACGGTGTCGGACGCGGGGTCGCCGTCGTCAGCCATCAGCCATCATCGCAAGAGGGCCGTCCTGGTCCGCCGATCGACTCGACGCGGAGGGCGTCGCCGCGGGGCGGTCGGGCCAGGTTGAGGTGACCCGGCAGCGGCCCGCCACCGGGTGGTCTCCCCGCGATTGGGCACCATCATCAGAACTCTCCCCAGCGAAGCCACGCGTCGACCCAGGACTCTGCGTCGCGATGCTCGGCCCGAGCCACGGGACGTGGCGAATGTCCAACACCACCCCGTCGAGCTGCGCCTGCTCGCAGAGGCGCATCGCCCGCCGGTTGATTTCGGCCGCCTCAATCAACAGGGGGCGGAGCGGGCGGAGGATCTCTCGGTACTCGGCTTCGTAGGCAGGCCGCCGGCGCTCGATCGCGGCCCGGCGGGTCGCCGCGTAGGTCTTCTCGCGTTCGTCGGCCGCCGCCTTCGTCTGAGGACTTCGACTTCCGCCGCCGGCAGCGCCGCCCGGGCCCGCCCCCGGACCACCGCGTCGGCCTCGGGGGCTCGCGTGATCAGCCGATCGAGCTCGCGCCAGTGCGCCAGGGCGGTCTCCGCGGTGGCTCGGGCCGCCTGGTACGCGAGGCGGGCGTCGGTGACGTCCGCTTCCTCGTCGAACGGGGCCCAGTCGAGGAGCGGTCGGCCGAGGGGGCGGTCTTCATCGTCATCGGCGTTGTCCTCCTTGCCTTCGATTCGTTCAGTCGATCTGACCGGTCAGTTCGCACATGACCGCCCGCTGGAGATCGGGCAGGACGGCCGCGGTGGCCTCTTTGAAGATCGCCGCCCAGTCCTCCGAGGTGATGGTGACGGACTTCCAGGCCTCCGCTTCCTCGCGCTTGCGCTCGGCGGCGAGCCAGTCCTCCCACGCGCTCGGTGGTGCCGGTCGTGGCGGAGGCGGCGGACCGCCGACGCGGCGCGAGTTGCCGCACGACGGACAGAATCGCCAGCGGGTCGTTGTCCATGCCGGCGCCGCAATTCACGCAGTAGGCGGCGAAGGCCGGCTCGATGCCCATCGGACTGGCCGGCGGCTCGGTGCGTTCGCGTCCAGCGCTTGAGCACCATCAGCTCGCGCTCGCCCCGGCGCGCGAGAGCACCCGGGCGTCGACGGTTGCTCCGGAATGCCAGCGATCGACCTCGAGCAGCCGGGCCCAGCCGAAGTCGATGGCCGCCCTGCGCCGTTGTCCTCGGGCGGGACGTCCGGCTGGAAGCCGACGCTGCAGATCGGTCAGGACCCGGCTGATCGGATTGAACACTTCGTCGGCGAAGGGCGACACCCCTCAGGCGGGAACGTCGCCTCGCCCAGCAACCGGTCGCCCTCGACCCAGGCCCGACCCCGGGCGACGGGGGGACGCTGCGAGGTCGTGGCCAGAGCAGGACCGGACGCCGCCGTGGTCGACTCGACGGTCCCATCCTCCGGGGATCGATCGTGTCGCGATCGCGATCGACGGCGCCGGTCTGAGAGTCACGAACTCGCACGGTGCCGGTCGCCGGTGACCTCGACGCCCGAGGCCTGCTTGCGGATGCGCTTGGCGATGGGCATGGTCAGCCCTCCTTTCGGGATCAAGGTGTCGCGGAAACTCGGCCGGCGGTCCCAGTCCTGGGCGGTCGGCTTGGGTGGCTCGGGGCGCGGCCGGCCCTGGGGGCGGCGCTTGCTCGGGGTGACGGGCTTCTTCGTGGCTTGGCCATGGAGACTCCTTTCATGAGTCGCCGGGAAACCAGCAACCGCGCTCCGCGATCGCCTTGCGAATCTGCTCCGCGCTCGCGGCGGCTCGCTCGGCCAGCTCTCGGTCGCTCTCGGCCTGGAGCTCGGCGACCGAGGGGCCGGGCAGGTCCCGCCCGTCCGGTCCCACGCGGACGAAGCCATTGGGGCCCGAAAAGATCAGCGCGGGGAGCGCTCGCGCGAGCGAGACTAGCGCACCAGCGACACTATTCACCACGTCATCCTTTCCCTGGGGCCCGTGGTCGATGCTGTCCTTGCCGCCCCGGGCCGTGCGGCGTTCCAGCCCGAGCAGCTGGGCGAGGAGTCTGGGGTTGTCGACCAGCTCGACCCGGCCCGAGTTGAGGAGGGGCAGGAGGTCGCGGTACAGGTCACTCTTGCTCCGATCGGCCAGCTCGTAGGCGATGCCGGCCGTGCGGAACGGCTCGCGCGGCCACTCGCCCGCGTAGCGGTCGCCGGTGACGCGGTCGATCCGGTAGGCTGGCCAGCAGGGCGGCGAACTCCTCGACGACCGACTCGGGGCAGAACGGGCGGCCGGCGCTCGCGCACGGCATCGACCACCGCTCGGCCGTCGCCGTCCTGATGGGCCACCGCCAGGGTCATCGAGTCGGCTGAGCCGCCGCTTGGATCGACAAAGGCCGTGTAGGCGATGCCGGCAACGGGGGCCAGCTCGTCGCCGCCCGGGCACCACGCGGCGTCGACGACCTCCGCGAGACGAAGGTCTCGATGTCCCGTCGGAACTCGGCGCCGTACTCGGCGCTGGCGGCCGCTCGTCGGCCTGGTAGGCGGCGGCGATGACGGCGGGGTCGATGGTCGGGTTCATCGGCGGCCGAGTCCGCCTGCCAGACGAGCACGGGGTCGTCGTCGCTGGCCGTAGTGATCCCGGTAGGCCGCCCAGAGCGCGCCCTTGCGGGCGTACGGGAGCTGATGGCCAGGAGCAGGGCGGCCGGGATCGTCGCCATGGCCGGGTCGGAGGGCGTTGACGATCTCGGTGTCGGGATTGGCCAGTCGTCGGTCGCGCCAGAAGGCGACTTCGTCGCAGGATGGCGGCCACGACCGTGTAGCCACGGACGCGCTCGATAGCGAGGCCGTGTGGACTTCGATCGTCACCCGGTTGCGCAGATGGATGGCCTCGCGGGTGCGGTGCTCGATCAGGCTGCGCGAGCATGGGGACGGAATCGAACAAGCCGATGATGTAGCGGAAGACCACACGCGCTTGCAGGCGATCGGCCGCGATGACCATCACCGTCCCCCGCTCACCGGGGGCGAGCACCGGGCGATAGTCGCGGAAGGCCGACAGGTAGGTGGCGATCAGGGCCGCGATCCGAGACTTGCCGCCCCGACGGCCGACGATCAACCAGCCCTCGCGAGCAGGGAGGGTCGGTGGGATGGTCCGGCCGGTGTGTCGGCGTGTAGATCGCCGTGCTCGTCGGGGGTCATCGCGAGCGCGAACAGGCTCTTGAGCACGATGCGCCAGGTCTGCCAGGGCGTCAGCGGATCGAATCGGGGAGCGAAGAGCGAGCGGTCGGCCAGGGTCTCGACGATGGAAGGGCCAGCGGGAGCCGGCCTAGGAGCCCCCCAGATTGCCCAGGTCGGGGGCAGAATCGGCCACGTGGGGCGTTTGCAGGCCCGGGCTCGAGTCAGACGGCGGGCTCGGCCGTTCGCGGGCGGCTTCGCCCGCCTGGCTGGCCAGCTGAGGCGGGGCGGGGCTCTGGCCGTTGCCCCCATAGCGCTCCTTGAGGTAGGCGTCGAGGCTCTTGGGTTCGATCGTGCGACGCTCAAGGCCGAGCTGCCCCAGGTATCGGGCCAGCCCGTCGGCGAGTTGCTGGCGTTGCAGCACGACGGGGTAGACCGCCCGACGACGACCGTTGACCAGGGCGCCCCGTTCCAAGATCCAGGCGTCCACCGAATCGACGATCAGCTTGGTCCTGAGCGCCAGGTCGATCACCTGGCGCTGCGCCGCGGTGACGGACTCGGGCCCGCCCAGGTCCGCGATCAGCTCCGACCGCCACGCGGTCAGCGCTTTGCCGACCAGGGTCCGCTGATCGATGACGCGAGCGCCCGAGCGTCGCCACGGTCCTTTTGAGCGCCCAGAGTCCGTGGCCATGCTGGCGACCACGACCGCCTCGCTGGCTGCCATCAGCCGCGATCGTCCGGGCGGCGCGACCATCTCGCCGGCGGCCGGGGCGTGCGACGAACTGTCCCTTCGCCATCGGGCTGGCTTCCTCGGCCGGACCCTACCCGAGTCTGCGAGCATTCTCCAACCTTGATCGGCCGGCTCCGGGGGATGAGCCGGCGAATCTCAGGGGATCAGGCCGACAGGCGCGTGAGGCGGGTTGGCGCGGATTGCCCCGTACAGGCCCCGTAAGCCGGCTCGCGACCGCACGATTGAGGCGTCGGCCGGGCCGCCCCGTCGATTGAAAGTCTACTGATCGGGGGGTTGGGGGCTGTGGAGGAGTGGGCTTCCTCCTATGTCACGGGCAGCCTCGATCCAGGGCCCAATAGACGAGTCCGCTCAACGGTTCGTGCCACAAGTCCGGATGGTCGGCCAGCCACTTGTCAACAATGGCCAGGTACTGTCCAAAGCTCCTCTCGTGGTCGAGGCAGCGGGGGGCCAGCTCGATGCTCGCCGCACTCGGCGGGAAGCTCGCCAGCTTGACCCGCGCCACTATCTCGGCGAGCGCCCAGGCGTCAACCGTCGCCGTCACATACGTGAGACGCATGGCTCGTGGCATGGTCTGCCAGACGTTGCCGGTGAGCTTCTGCGGACCGTCCGCTCCCTCAGACGTGGGGCAGCCAAGGGCCGCCACCAGGGCAATCAGGACGGTGATCGTTCGAGTCGGCATGGTCCCCTCCGATCTGCGTTTTGAGCCGCTGGGCCACTTCAAGACCTCATTGGAGTTGTTTCTGTACAGAGCAGCCAGTTGCTCACTTCGGCTCATAGAACCGAGCGTCGAGAGGGATGCCGGCCTCCCGCAATAGAGTGCTAAAGCTCGCGAGGTCGGCTCGGATCGCCTTGAGGATGCGCCCGTCGCGAAGGGTCGCACGCCATCGAGCACGATCATCTGGAGTCCCGTTAAGCATCGCGTCCTCAGCCATATCGAAGCGTCGGTTGGCGTCGATGAGCTGTTCATGGAGGCTGACGATGGCCGTGAACAGCTTGCGGTCGTCACTTCCTACAAACTGTCCACTGGCGTTGGCCGCAGCGAGTCCGACTGTTTGGAAGCGAGGGAACACGACAAAGAGACGCAGAGCCGCTTCGTCGGTTTCGTGGAACTTCCGATCATTCACGACCGCGGCGTTCACCATGAATTCCGCCGCGAGCGTCTTCAATAGCGCCTGGCGGCGTTTTGCGTTCTCCAGTTCTCTCCATCCGAGTGTTCCTAGAATTCCGCCGGCTCCGATAAGCAGCGCGCCGAGCAAGACTAAGGTGATCGCCCACGCCATGCCCTTACTCCTCAGAGGCCAACGGCTGGTCCGCGGCATCGAAGTCGATTCGTCCTCTCGCGTACTAAGCATGGTTGTTGGAGGTCCCCGGGTAAAGGAGTCTGGGCCACGGGGGATCGATCAAATGGTGACTTAGGGCATTGATCTCGTCAAGCCCGAGCACGCTGTGCCCAGGTCACAAACCATCTCGACGGTTCACTTCCCTCGCGTTAGACTGCTGCGCAATGGGTCGGGCGCCTCTCAAGCGCGACAGGAGCCGTAACCACCTCTTCGAACCTCGCTCGCCTTGGTGGTCTCATGGGGGCATCCTCCGAGACCCGCCACCGAAACCGATCGACGACTGATGGAGTCTGACGCCGAGTGAGTCCGGCGCTCGCAGGGATCGTGGCCTTGTTCTCTGTCGTGCTGGCGGTCCTATTGGGCGTAACCCTGGGCTCCGGTGGGGGAGAAAAACTTGCAAGTCCCATTCTGGGGCCAATTGCCGGCTTTGTGACCGCGTGGCTGACCTTCGAACTCACGGAGCGACGTCGGTCACGCATGGCTCGCGATGCCATGAGGAAGGCGGTCGTTGGAGAGCTTCGAAATGCTGAGCTGCTTCTGGCGAACATTGTGGTGGGTTATGCCTGGGGGCCAACGGGAGTGGGCGTCGATCGAGCCATCAAAGAAACTCGCTGGCTGATCGCGCCTGAGCAGGCTCGCGTCGAAGGGGTTGGGTTCTTTGAGGCGACCGGGGAGATGGAAAGCAGGCTCGAAGGCTTCCGAGACAGGTCGGATCAGGAAATCGCCATGCTCATGAGAATGGCCCCCTCCACGGCAAAACGGCGCCCGCTTGAGGTCCATCTGCCTGTCCTCGAAGCCATGCTTCGTCAGCCGCAGGCCGGCTTCACCGACCGGCAAATCCAACTTCTCGCCTCGGTCCGATGGCAATTGCAGCTACTCAATGATGGCGCTCAGTGGACCCATCGCTTCTTTAGAATGACCTTCACCGTGAAAAATCCTGACAACCACCAAGCCGTCGTGGCCAACCACGAAAGTTGCCGGCAGGAGCATCGCCATCGCGCGGGGCTCGCGCTCGAAGCCAGGTCCGCCGCGCCATCAGCATCCTCGAGCCCCGAGGGTGAGAGGGGTGGGGGGGCCAACGACTTACGGGGAACCTACGGGGTCGAGCCGGACGGGACAGGGATCAATGGGCATTCCCACCTGCCCGGCTCTCACGCAACGACGCGGGTTTGGTGGCGATTCGCTCCGATCGGATGCAATCGGGAGCGGCCTGGCAAGTATCTCGTAATCGACAGGTCCCCGGTTCAAGTCCGGGCGCCGGCTCCAGTCATTCCCGCCAGTTGCACCGCGTGGAAACTACTACCGCCTGCCTCCGGGACAGGTTTCGCGTTGAGCGCGTCAACGTGGCGCTTGTCCCCGCGTGGAATCCAGTGGATATAGTGAGCGAGAGTCGTCGTCGGTCGCGCGTGGCCAATCCGAGCGGCGCCGTAAGTGATCAGGGCACCGTACGCGAGCTTCGATCAGAAGCCCGATGTCGGCAGGGATTCGTTCACGTCGGTAGGCGAGAGCCGGGGCCTTCTCGGTGGACTCATTTGACCAGTAGCACGGGACACTGGCAGAGGATCCCCACCTTGTAGCTGGTCGTTCCCCAGCCGCGGCCGGGCCTCCGTGCTGCGACTCGATGCGAACCCATGACGATCAGGTCCACCCGGTTCCGCGCCGCCGCCGCGACGATCTCAGCGGCTGGCTCCCCGATCAGGACCTGGGCCTGGGCCGGCACACCCTCCGCGGCGAAGCGCTCCAGCGCCCGATCGAGCGTCCGCCGTGAGGCCTTCTCGAGACGCCGATAGAAGCTGGTCAACTCATCCGCCGGGAGATGAGGGATGCGGTGGACGACGTGCAGCAGTGTGACTCGACCCCGACTCTGGCGCGCTAGCTCGCGGGCGGTGCTCAGCGTACGGGTATTTCGCTCACTGAGGTCGACCGGCACCAGAATGTGTTTGAACGGCATGCAGGGGCCCTCCTCTCCCGAGAAGACTATAACCCGCCATGGCGTCGGCCTCGGGACGGATCGCGTGCTGCCCGCCGCGCACGGTCAAGGCGCGTCGGGCCTCCGAGACCCTCAGGGCCGCCCGACGCGGGGCTGTGGGTCTGGCGCCGGGCCCGTGGCCTCAGAGCCGGACGATCCGACGCTCTGCCGCGTGGTAGAGGAGAAGCCCCGTCAGGTAGGCGGCACCCATGTTCCAGAGCGCGAGCCCCGCCGTGATGGCCAGGACCGTGCGATCGCGTGACGAGGCCTCGCCGTTTGCCGCCGAGGCCGCCAGCTCGAGGCCGGCGAACATGAGGATCACCCCCAGTACCGGAAAGGGGAAGAGCCGGAAAAGCGTGGTTACGGATCCCGAGAGGAAGAGCGCGACCGCGGTGAGCAACGTCCCCAAAATGATGAGCGCCCCGCCCGTTCGCGCCCCGAAGCGGACGTGGCCGGCCATCCCGCCGGCACCCCGGCACATCGGCACGCCGCCGAGCGCCACCGCCGCGACGTTCATGATCCCGTGGTCGAGCGCCAGGAGCCGCACGCTGACGGGGCGGTCCGGGAAGAGCGCGTTGTGCTCCTCGGTGGTGGCGATGATCGCGTTGCCGAGCGTGAGTGCCGCCTGAGGCAGGGCGAGGACCAGGCTGCTCGCGACGAGGTCGCCCCAGCCGAGCGCCGGCAGCCCGAGGGTCGGCATCCGGAAGCCTGGCTTCTCACGTGTCCACGCGCCGGTCCTTGGTGTCCACCGAGATCCAGTGCGCGCGGCAGGTGTGCCCGCCGGGTTGCCGACGGTCCGGCGCGGAGGTATCTTGGCCGCGCCGGCAGGCCTCGAGCCGGAGGTGAAGACGCGTCCGCGGGGTGTCGGTGTCTCGCCCGCCGGGCGCATACGGGAAATCGGCGCCGACACGGAAAGGAGCCACTCGTCGTGAAACGCGCGTGCGTGCTGTTGGTTGCCCTCGCGAGCCTGGCCGCGGCGCCGGGGCTCGCGCAGTCCCAGCCGTCCCCGGAGCAGCGCCAGGCCCTTCTCGCGTACAAGCTGACGAAGCCGCTGGCCGACAAGCTGATCGCCGCCTTGCCGGAGATGACCCGGTACGTGATGGCGAAGCCGAACTTCAAGGAGATCGTCGCCAAGTCGGCGAAGCTGTCGCCCGCCGAGCGACTCGCGCAGACGGAGTCGGATCCGGGCGCCATGGCGATCCTGAAAAAGCATGGGCTGACGGCCCGCGAGTACCTGGTCGGGGTGCCGGCCCTCCGCATGGCGATCCTGCGCGCCCAGTCCGGCGATGGGCCGGGGTCGGACGCCTTGATCGTCTCCGCCGACAACCTGGCATTCGCCAAGGCCAACCTGGCCGAGCTCAAGCCGAAGCTCGAAGCGGCGGAAGGCATGGCGCGGTAGTCGGGCGGGGTGCCGCGGGAGAGGCACGGCTCGGCCACCCCGCCGCACGTCCTCGCCCACGGCGCCCGCTCGACGGCCGCCAACTCCAGCCACTGCATGCCCTCGCGCCTGCCGCGTCAGCCCATCCACCGCGTGAGACTCACGGGCCCGGCCACGTTCTGAGCACCCCCGGGCGGTAAGAGACGGACCTCGTCGGACGGGGGCCCGGATGAGAGCGCCTTGCTTCTCCGGCGCTTACGTCGGCCGGGCCGCGTGGCAGGCTCCGTGCATTGGCACGCGCCATGATGCTCCACGCGATGACCCGCGTCCTCAGTGTGGCGCTCGGAGCCGTCGTGCTCGTCGAGTTGCTCGGGATGTGGGGACGCCACGCGCGGCGTCGCGAGGTGCGGCGCTGGCTCCAGGAGCGCCGAGCGTCGAACGGGACACACTAGACGCTCTCTTCCGGACCTCGGCCCTCTCGATCGCTCGCCGCCCTGGCGTCTCTGCGGCGCGGTGGCGATTCTCCCCGTCGATTCCGCGACCGCGTCCAGGTGACCACCCGCACTCTGGACACCGATGCCGGGCCGCCCCTATGATGGCGCCGGCATGGACAGGGGACCGTGGGGACGCGCGCCGGTGCCCTGATCACGGTCGTGTATCCGCTGATCCACGTGCGCGGGCGCGTGGGGTCCCGCGTGCGGACGTGGACCCGCGACCAGACCCTGGCGCGGGAGCGCTACCGCGTCGTGGTCGCCTCCGACGGCGCCGATCCCTCCCAGGAGCGCGAGGCGGAGGCGCTGCTGGGCCCGCACGACGAGCTGGTGCGGGCGCCGGGTGCGCCCGATGCCGGCCTGTGGAACGCGGGCGCGGCCCGCGCCGGGACGCCGTGGCTCGTGTTCACCGAGGGGCACTGCCGGGCGACCCCCGGCTGCCTCGAGGCCGTCGCGCGCTGGATCGCGACCGGCCCGACCGAGGGGGCGGGGAACTTCCTCGTGGGGCACGACGGCGACCACGTGGTCGCCCGGCTCAGCCGGCGGTGGTTCGGCCTGATACAGGCCCGCTGGCGCGCGCCGGGTGAATGGCCGCGGGTGCACCGGGCCGGGTTCGCGATCCGCGCCGACGTGTTCCAGGGGGTCGGCGGGTTCGAGCCGGAGTACAGCCAGTTCGCCCCGCCGCTGCTGTCGGCGCGGCTCCACGCCCGCGGGGTCGCGATCGGATCGATCGTCGGCGCCGCGGTCGTGCACGTGGACGAGGAGCGGATGCGGGGCCATCACGCCGATTCCGCCGACCATGTCCTCGGCGAGCTCGACGCCCGCTCGCGCAACGACCCGGTGTTCTTCGAGCGGTATTTTGGCCACGCGCCGCTGTGGGCCAACCGGCTGCGCCGGCAGCCCCGGGTCGGGCTCATCCTGACCCGAGCCGTCGTGGCGGCCGCCCTCGCCCGTCCCGACCGGCTCCGGAAGCTCGGGCCGCACCTCCGATCACTGCTGGGAGCCGGCGTCGCCCCCCGGGTGGCGCTGCACCGGCTCGCCATCACTCTCGACGAGCTGGCGGTCGAGCGCTTGCCGCTGCCCGCCGGGTGGCGGTGGTCCTGCTTCTTACGCGCGCACGCGCGGGTCGTCCACCTCACGCAGCTCGAGTGGATCCGCCGGCATGATGGGCTTCCGCCGCCCGGCCAGTCGACCGGCCGGTGGCCGGTCGAGGCTTTGGGCCCCGACACGATCGTGGGGGTGCACGGGCTCGAGGAGCACGGCGGCCGGCGGTTCCGCTGGACGGAGCCGGTGGTGCTGCTGCGGCTGGCGCTGCCCGAGGGCGAGCACGCGCTGCGCATCGAGACCGCGGGGTTGCGGGGCGCGCCGCTGGATGCCATCGTCGCCGTGGTGGTTGGCGGGCGCGCGCTGCCGCGCGCGCTGCTGGCGGCCGACGAGCAGGGGACGCTCGTCGTTCGGCTCCCGTCGCGCTGGTCGGCTGTGGCGCGGGGTGGGATCGTCCTCGTCTGCTCCCCGCTGGCCCCGGCGCGCCAAGGCTCTCCTGACAGACGGCTCCTCGGCCTCCCCGTCCTGTCGGTCGCGGTCGAGCCGATGGGCGTGCCCGCGCGAGAGCCCGTGTGAAGCAAACGGGTCTTCGGCTCCCCCCTCCCCCCGTGGGTGGGGGAGGGGGGCTGGGGGGGTGGGAGGGAGGTCCCGAATCATGAAGAACGACGTGGGATCGCAAGGGCTGATCGGCACGTGGCGACTGGACTCTTCCGAGACGCGCTGGGGAGACGGCTCCGTTCGGCACCCGTGGGGGCCGAACCCGGTGGGGATGCTGACCTACGACGAGCCCGGCTACATGACGGTGCAGCTCATGCGGCCGGACCGCCCGCAGCGGATGCCCCGGCCCGTCGCGCCCGACTCGGTGCTGGGGACGATCGGCGAGCTGGAAGTGATCGGATACCTCGCCTACTGCGGGACGTACGACGTCAACGACGGGGAGCGTCGCATCGTGCACCACGTCACCTGCGCCCTGCTGCCCGAGCTGGTCGGCCAGGACATCGTGAGGACGTACGAGCTGTCGGGGGACACGCTGACGCTTCGCACGGCGCCCGTGGTCGTGAACGGGCAGGAGCGGAGCAGCGTCCTGGTGTGGCGGCGCGCAGACGGGCTTCGATCGGGTCGGCCGGCGCCATGACGATCGCCGTCGCGGTCCTGGCGCTCATCGCCGCCGGCTTCGGCGTCCTGAAGCTCCACGGCGACGAGGAGGTCCGGCGCGCGGAGTCGGCCTATCCGCCGCGCGGGCAGCTCGTGGAGGTCGAGGGGATCCGGCTCCACTACCTCCGCCAGGGCGCCGGCCGCCCTGTCGTGCTGCTCCACGGCGCCCACGGAACGACGCTCGACTTCGCCTCCGGGACGCTCCCGCGGCTGGCCCGGGACCACGACGTCCTCGCCTTCGACCGCCCCGGCCACGGGTACAGCGAGCGGCCGGCGCGAGAGCCGGCGACACCCGAGGTCCAGGCACGGCTCCTGCGCGAGGCCCTCGCGAGCCTCGACGTGCGGCGCCCGGTCCTCGTCGGCCACTCGTGGAGCGGCGCGCTCGTCCTGGCCTACGCCCTCGACTACCCGGACGACGTCGCCGCCGTCGTCGTCCTGGCCGGGGTGGTCTACCTGGAGTCGGAGGCCGAGCCACCGGGGGCCGGCGTGGCGCGCGTCCCCGTTCGTGCGGGATCTCTTCGTGGCCACGCTCCTCGGCCCGGTGGGGCGCCTCCGGGCGCCGGCCCTCCTCGAGCGCGCCTTCTCGCCCGATCCGCTCCCGGCCGACTACGCGCGCGCCTCGCTGGCGCTGACCCTCCGCCCGAGCCAGTTCAAGGCCAACCTGGAGGATCTCCGGCTCCTGGGGCCGACGCTCGCGGCGAACGGCCGCCACTACCGGGACATCCACGTCCCGGTCGATCATCGTGACCGGCGATTCCGATGCGCTGGTGAAGCCCGAGCGCCAGGCGTACCGCCTGCATCAGGACGTCCCCGGCTCGCGGTTGCTCGTCCTGGCCGGAACCGGGCACCAGATCCCCCAGACGCGACCCGAGGAGGTGGCGGAGGCGGTGCGCCTCGCGGAGACGGCGGGGGCGGCCCTGTCCGACCCGCCATGAGATCCCTTGGCAGGGGTGCCGTCCTTCTGGCAAGCTGACTCGCAGACCGCCCACGACGACATCGCCATGCGTTCCCCGATCCGGCCGGTTCCCCAGATCGTGCTCCGCTGGAGCGGGCGGGCGCGTCGGCTGCGCTGGGCCGATGCCGCGCTCGCCTGGGTCGCCATGTGGGGCGGCATCCTCGCGCTCCAGCCCACGGCTGACCCGGCCGCGCTCGGGGTCCTGGCGGCGGTCCTCGTGCTTCCGGCCGTCGCCATCCCGCCCCTGCGCCGGCGGTGGCGACCGGTCAGCGCCGCGGTAGCGCTGGTCCTGAGCTGGGGGGTCCGCCCCGGGGATCGCGCCTGGTACGTCAACACCGACGGCGCGCGACTGGTGCTGGTCACCTCCCGCCGCTGGCTCCACGTCGTGGTGGCCGGGGTCGTGCAAGATTCGACGGAGGGCATCACGCTGCGGCGGACGCGCGGCTTCCTCGTGCTGGCGAGCGGCTCCGCCCGCTGAGAGGGTGTGAAGGAATGGCGTGCTCCGGCTCCCCCCTCCCCCCGGTGCCCGCCGGAGGGACGGGACGTCGCGAGGGCCGTAGGCCCGAGCCGTCCCGGCGATCCGGTCAATCGGAGGGGGGTTGGGGGGGTGGGCGGGAGGTCCCGATGGATCCTGGTTCCCGGCGGGCGGCGGGCCATGGCAGAATAGCAGCCGTGGGAGTCGTGGTCTAACCGCGTGAGGATCATGCGAAACATCATCTGCCGCCTCATCCAGAAGCGCCTCGACGCCTTTCAGGACGGTGAGTTGGCGCCCGCCGCCCGGGCCAAGGCCGAGGCGCAC
Source organism: uncultured Candidatus Rokubacteria bacterium (assembly GCA_963708025.1). Classification (GTDB taxonomy): domain Bacteria; phylum Methylomirabilota; class Methylomirabilia; order Rokubacteriales; family DASRDR01; genus CAVPSB01. The sequence goes on from CAVPSB010000029.1 coordinate 15,932, forward strand.
CTCGCCCGGTGCCCGGAGTGCACGGGCGAGCTGGCTGCCCTGGGGCGTCTGCGGACCGCGCTGACCGTCCCCGTCACCGAGCCCCCCGACGCCGTCTGGGACACCTTCTGGCCCCAGGTGCGCTCCCGGATCGCCTCCGCCCCCCTGGACGAAGCGCCGGCCCGCCCCGCGACCTGGCTGTCCGGCGTCGGGTCCTGGCGCTTCGCCATCGGCTCGGCACTGGCCGTGGCGCTCGCCCTCCTGGTGGTGGTCGCGCCCTGGCAGCGGCAGCCCGACCTGCCGGAGGGTCCCGGGATGACGACGCCGGGGCTGCCGGCCGGGGTTGCCAAGGGCGGTCTCCCGGTGACGCCGGCGGCGGTCGTCGAGTCCGTCGAGACGGGCGACCCCCAGTCCTCGGTGATGGTGTTCACGAACCCGGATGCCGAGATGACGGTCGTCTGGGTGTTCGGGCTGGAGACGACGGAACTCTGAATCATTCGGGGGGTCCCGGAAGACCCCCCGTTGTCCCCTGTCGCGGCGGGCCTCGAAGCCGGATCTCTGCCGCTACTTCTTGCGCCTGGCCAGCTCCTCCTTGGCCTTGGCCGCCTCCTCGGTGTAGGGGAACTGATCCACGAGGAACTGGAGGCGCGCCTCGGCGAGCCCGCCCTGCCCCAGCTCTTGCAAGGCCAGCGCTTCCTTGTACATCGCGGTGGGCACGCGGTCGCCGCGCGGGTAGTTGATCACGACCTGCCGGAACTCCCGATACGCGCGATCGAATTCCTGGGCGGCGCGCGTCCGGTCCCCCCGCGTCTGGAGGTCCCGTCCCAGGCTGAAGTGTGACTCCCCGATCCAGTACTGCGCCTTCTCGGCCAGGTCGGTGTTGGGGTACAGGCGAATGAATTCCTTGAAGGCGGCGATCGCCAGGTTGTAGTTGCCCTTGGTGTAGTCGATGTACGCGGTCTGATAGAGATCACTGGCCTGGCGGCCGCCGGCACCGGCGGGTGCGGGGGAGCCGGCCGGCGCCGGGGCTCCGGACGTGGACGGGGCCGCGGCGGGAGGCGGGCTCGGGGACGCCCCGGCGGACCGCGCCGGCGCTGCCGGAGCGGCGGGCGCGGGTGACAGGGGCGCGGGGCCGGGCCGGCTCGGCGGGGGGGCCATGGGAGGCGGAGCCCCCACCACGTCGAGCTGCAGGGCGAGCGTGTCGAACGCGCCGACGCAGCTCGTCGATCCGGCCCTGGATCTGTGCGGCGTCGCGGCCCAGGTCATCGAGGCGAGCGCCGACCTGGGCGACGCTCTTCTGGAGCTCGGAGAGGCTCTGGACGGACTGCCGATCAGTCCGCTGGAGGTCGGCCTTGATCTCCGCCTGGTTCCGCTGGATGGATTGCTCGATGCGCGTGAGATCGCCCTGGAGCCGGGTGACATCCGTGCGGAGGGAGGGGGCGGGCTCCGGCGCGGCGCAGGCCGTGAGCAGGATCGATGCCGAGACCACGCCCGGAATCCATCCCCGCCCCCTCCCCGACGTCACGAGACGGCTACTGCTTGACGAGGAAGTGGGACCGTCGGTTCTGAGCCCAGCACGCCTCCGCGCGCTCGGTGCAGAGCGGGCGCTCCTCGCCGTAGCTGATGACGGTGATACGGCCGCCGTCGATGCCGAGCGAGACCAGGTAGTCCCGCGTGGCCTTGGCCCGCCGCTCGCCGAGCGCCAGGTTGTACTCGTTGGTTCCACGCTCGTCGCAGTGCCCCTCGATCAGGAGCATCGCGGCCCCGTTGGACTTGAGCCACTTCGCGTTCTCGTCGAGGACCGGCTTGTCCTGCGTCCGGATCTCGTACCGGTCGAAGTCGAAGTGGACGTCGCGCAGGGACGACGTCTCCTGGAACTCCTTGGGCGAGGGCAAGCCCGGGATCGTCGTGCCGGTCGCCCCCGCCACGCCGGGGCCAGGCGCGCCGGGCCCACCGCCGGCTCCGCCAGCGCCGGCACCCGGACCGCCCGCCATGCTGCCGGGGCCGCCACCGCTCATCGAGCCGCCGGGGCCGGCACCCGGACCGCCCGCCATGCTGCCGGGGCCGCCGCCGCTCATCGAGCCGCCAGGGCCGCTGCCCACCGTGCCCGGCATGCCGCCGCCACCCGCGGTGTCCCCGCCGCCGGCGCTCCCACCCCCGCCCATGCCGCCCGGTCCAGTGCCCATCCCGCCGCCGGCCGCCGCCGGCCCCGCAGCGCCGCCCGGGCCCGTGCCGGCCGCCGGGGCGGGCTTCTTCGGGCAGCCGGCCAGGAGGACCGACGCCCCGAAGAGCAATACGACCATGAAGGTGACCTGCCAGGGTCTCCGGTTCATACCACGCTCCTTTCTCCGGGTTACCTGCGTGAGCTGGCTCACTGCGGTCGCGAGGACCACGTGGGGCTCAGCGCCTCACCGCGATTCCGTGTGAGGGGTTGCTGCTCGGATCCATCCACCAGCATGGTGTAGAGCTGTGCCCGGCCGCCCCGCGAGGACGAGAAGACCAGGTGCCGGCCGTTCGGCGCCCACGACGCGCTGTCGTTGGTGGCCGTCCCGTTGGTGAGCCGGCGCTCGTTGGTGCCGTCGGGCGCGATCGCCCACAGATCGAACCCGCCTGCGTTCCGGCGCGTGAAGACGATCGTGTCGCCGCGCGGGGACCAGCGGGGCTGGGTGTCGTAGTTGCCGGTCGTGAGCCGCCGCGGGTTGGCGCCCTCGGCGTCCATCACCCAGACCTGGGCCGGCCCGTTCCGGTCGGAGGTGAACGCGATCTCCCGGCCGGTCGGCGACCACGTCGGGTCGGTGTCGATGCCGCGGTTGTTCGTCAGGCGGCGGAAGTCGGAGGTGCCCAGGCGGAGCGCGTAGATCTCGGGGTTGCCGTCCTTGGACAGCGTGAGGGCCACCGTCTTGCCGTCGGGTGCCCAGGCGGCCGCGGAGTTGATCCCGGGCCAGGCCGAGATGAGCTGCGGTCCGGTGCGGCGCGGGTTGAACGGGAAGATCTGGAACAGGTACGGGTAGCCCCTGAAGAACGAGGTGAAGGCGATCGTCGCGTCAACGGGACTCCAGACGGGCGAGAGCGACGTGCTCTGAAGGCTGGTGAGAGAGGTCTCGTTGAACCCGTCGTAGTCCATCATCGCGATCTCTTTGGTCTGCCCCGAGCGCGTCACGTAGGCGATCTTGGTCTCCGCGATGCCGCGCTCGCCGGTGAACTGGTAGACGATCTCGTCGGAGATCCGGTGGGCCAGCCGCCGATGCTCCCGCAGCGGCTCCGCCCAGAAGCTCTTCGAGGCGATCTGGCGGAAGCTCGGGTTCGTCAGGTCGAAGAGGCGGAACTCGACGGTGACCCGCTGGCCGCTGATGCCGACCCAGCCCTGCATGGCAGCGTGGGCGCCGGCGGCGGCCAGGTCCGCGAACCGCTTCTTCACCGCCTCGGGGTCGGCCGGCAGCGGCGGCTCGTTGGCCACCACCGTGAAGAGCGAGGAGAAGCGGAGGTCGTTGCCGATGATCTCCGGCAGGACCCGGGTGAAGTTGCTCTCGTCGGGGCCGGGCATCCCGCGCACGAATTCCGGGATGGCGATGCCGAGCTTCTTGCTTCCGCCCTGGGTCACGTTGAGGAAGACATCGACGCCCTGCGACCACGAGAGCGGCGTCAGGACCGGCGCCGGGACGAGGAGCAGTCCGAGGACCAGCGCCGCCAGGACCACGAAACCCACGACAACCTTCACAGTGCTACCCCTGCTCGGGTCGGAACTCGAACCCGAAGTGAACGCGGAGCGACGGCGCCCGGAACTCGGGCGGCAGCGGCGGGAACGGGCTGGCCTCCATCACGGCGCGCAGCGCCGACTGGTCGTAGATCGCGTTGCCGGAGCTCTTCTCCACCGACGGCTCCTTGATCTGGCCGTCGCGACCGATCTCGAAGACGACGATCGCCCGCTCCCCGCCGGCGGCGGCGGTGCGAGGCGGCGCCCACCGCTCGCTGATCTTCGCCTGGAGCTGCCGCAGGTAGTACGTGAACGGGAAGTCGCTCACGTCCAGGCTGATGTTGCTCGCCGGCGTCCGCAGGGTCGTCGGATCCGGCCGGCCCGGCGGCAACGGCTCCGGCCCGGGCCGGGCGACGACGGCCGCCGGCAGTGGCGGCGGGGCGGGCGCCGGCACCGGGGCTGGCGTTACCCGGGCCGGCTCCACGGGACGCGGCGGGGCCGGCGTCGCCGGGAGGGGGGGCGGCGGCAGGGGCGTCAGCCGCTCGCGCGCGCTCGAGGTGTCGAGCGTGGGCGTCTCCTTCTCGGCCTTGCGGGGCAGCGCCAGCTCGGCCGGCCGAGGCGGCACCGCCCGCGCCACCTCCGGCGCCCGGGGTGGAGCGGGCGGCGGCAGCTCCCTGACCGGCTTGGGCGGCGGCGGGGGCGGGAGCTCGGCCTTCTCCGGCACCTTCTCGACCTTGGGCGGGGCTGGGAGCTCGGCTTTCTCCGGCGCCTTCTCGGGCTTGGGCGGCGGCGTCTCCTTCGGGCGCGGCGCCTCGACCCTCTCCGGGCGGGGCGGCGTGCGCACCTCGGCCTTGCGGGGGGCCTCCCGGGGGGCCTCGACGACTCGAGGCGCCGGGCTGCCGAGCGGCGCCTCCGCCGGTACCAGGTTCACGACGTAGATCTTCGACTGGTCGGCCGCGTTCACGTACGCCGAGAGGGCTCCGGCCATCAGGAAGAAGAAGGCGTGGCCCACGAAGGAGAGCAGCAAGAGCCCGTACGGCGGAGGTTCGTCGGGGGGGACGATGAAGCGGCGGGGAACCCGGTAGGCCATGGGGGGTCCGAGCCGGCGTCATTCCCGCTTCGGGAGCGGCTCGGTCACCATGCCGACGCGGTCGAACACCCGCGCGGCGGATCCGGTCCATCGTCTCGACCACGTAGCCGTACGGCAGCTCCTTGTCGGCCTTGATGTAGATCGTCTTCTCGGGCCGGTCGCGAACGAGCTCCCGGAGCCGCGGCTCGAGCGTGGCCAGGGGCAGGGCCCGGTCGTTGAGGAAGAGAAGGCGGTCCTTCGTGATGGTGAGGACCAGCCGCTCGTCGAGCGAGGGCGACTTGCTGGAGCTCTTCGGGAGGTTCACGTCGATCCCGCGGTACATCATGGGCGCCGTCAGCATGAAGATGAGGAGCAGCACGAGCACCACATCGACCAGGGGGATGACGTTGATCTCGGCCAGGGAGCTGCGAAGCCGGCCGGTCCCCTCGGCTCCGGCATCCGCCTTAATAGCCATTCTTCAGCGACTTCACCGTCCGGAGCAGCCGGCGTTCGATCAGGTTCGCCAGCTCGAGCGCGAAGTTGTCCATCTCCATGGCCCAGTGGCGGACCTTGCCCACGTCGTAGTTGTAGCCGACGACGGCCGGGATCGCGGCGGCGAGGCCGGCGGCGGTCGCGATGAGCGCCTCCGAGATGCCGGGGGCGACGACCGCCAGGCTGGCGGCGCCCTGGGTGCCGATCGAGTGGAACGAGCTCATGATGCCCCAGACGGTGCCGAAGAGCCCGATGAAGGGCCCCGAGCTGGCCGTGGTGGCCAGGAAGGGCAGGTACTTCTCCATGCGCTCGATCTCGGACGACTGAACGCGCCGCATCGCCCGCTGGATCGACTCGAGGCGCTCGGGTCCGATGCCGTCCTCGCCGTCCTCGGGCGGTCCGTCCATCAGGTCGGGCAGGGTCGCGCCGGTGCCACCCAGCTCCTGGTACGCCGCCAGGTACACGCGGGCCAGCGGACTGGCCCGGAGCCGCTTCGCCCCGCCGGCGACCACCGAGAAGCGACGGGATTCGCGGTACACCTTCAGGAAGCGGGCGGTCTCACGGCTGATGCCGCGGAACTGCATGCCTTTCTGGAAGATGATCGCCCAGCAGACGACCGAGAGGAGGAAGAGGACGAGGAGGACAGCCTTCGCGACCAGTCCAGCATTGGCGATCAACTCGCCGAAACCGCCGAGAGCACCGATGTTCAGCAGGCCGCTCAACCCTCGCTCACTCCACCCGGCCCGTTGACGAACGACAGAGGTGAGACACGAAACCCCGACGTCGTCATGATACGCATGGCCTCGCGAGCGTGTCAACTTTTTTGCGGCTTCTCGCGCGGTTACCGTCGTCTCAGATGGGCTTTTCGTTTGACGGATGAACGCGCGTCCGGTATAAGGAGCCAAACCCGACCCGCCCCGGCTGAAGGAGGGTCGCACCGGGTGACCACTCACGCATACCGTCGCTGACCGCCGCCGTCCTGCCCGGCCCGGGCGTCCCACCGGACGGCGCGCTCCCGTCCGATGACCTTCCGCTCGCCCGGTCCCGTCGCCCTCTCCCTGAAGCTGCCCGACGACCTGCCGCTGGTCGGGTCGCTCCAGCTCTCGATCCGCTGGTACGGCATCCTCATGGCCTCGGCGATGGCGCTCGGGCTGTGGCTCGCCTTCCGCGAGGCCACCCGGCGCGGGGAGAACGCCGAGGAGCTCCTGAAGGCGGCGGAGATCTCGATCATCGGCGGGCTGATCGGCGCCCGGCTCTACTACGTGCTCTTCACCCTCGACTACTACGAGACCCAGCCCTGGTGGCGGATCTTCGCGGTGTGGGAGGGGGGGCTGGCGATCCACGGCGGCATGATCGGGGGCCTCCTGGCCGGCGGGGCCTACGTGTGGCTGCGCCGGCTGCCGCTCCTCCGGTACCTGGACATCATCGCGCCGTCGGTGGTGATCGGCGCAGGCGATCGGTCGCTGGGGGAACTTCTTCAACGAGGAGGCGTTCGGCCGGCCGACCGACCTGCCGTGGAAGCTCTACATCTCCGAGACCCACCGGCCGCCGAACCTGATCGACGCCCAGTTCTTCCACCCGACGTTCCTCTACGAGTCCCTGTGGGACCTCGGCGGTGTTCCTCGTGCTGATGCTCGTCCTCCGGCGCCGCCTGGAGCGCGCGCCGGGCGCGCTGTTCCTGGCGTACCTCGGTCTCTACTCGCTGGGGCGGTTCTGGATCGAGGGGCTCCGGATGGACAGCCTGATGCTGGGACAGATCCGGGTGGCGCAGCTGGTGAGCGCTCTCGCCGTCGTGATCGCGGCGGTGGGGATTCCACTCCTGCTCCGCCGCCGTCGTACCGGATGAGCCGGAGGCGACGCCGTGCGACGGGTCCGGCGGCCCGGCGGCCACGCCGAACGCCGCGGGTGCCCCCGTCGCGGCGCCGGGCCCCGCGGTCATCCTCCACCCCGCCGCCGAGCGCGCCCCGCGCTGGCCTTCGCCTGCCTGGGCAGCTCGGGCGCCGTGCCGTCGGCCGAGCGGGACACGACGGCACTCGCGGTCCGGGCCGGCCGGACGGTCTGCCTGATCGACGTCGGCGGCAGCCCGGTGCAGAAGCTGCGGCGGGTCGGCGTCGATCCCCTGGAGCTCGACCGCGGTCGTGATCACCCACACGCACCCCGATCACGTGTACGGGCTCCCGGCCCTCGTCCAGGGCCTCGAGATCCTCGGGCGGCGGGAGCCGCTGCCCGTCTATTGCCGGACCGAGCACGTGGATCAGATCCAGCGCCTCCTCGCGCTGTTCGACCTGCCCGCGCCCGAGAAGTTCCAGATCGCGGTGCGGGGTCTCGAGCCGCGCGAGGGTGTCCGGGTGCTGGAGACGCCGGATCTGGCGATGAGCGCCGCGCCGAACGTGCACGGCCGCATGCCCAACCTGGCCGTGCGGGTGGACGCCGGCCGCCGCGCGCTGGTCTACTCGTCCGACACCCGGCCGTGCCCCGCGGTGGCGGCGCTCGCCCGCGGCGCGACGGCGCTCGTCCACGAGGCCACGTTCGCCGAACCGGACCCCACCCAGTGGCACTCGACGGCGCGCGACGCGGGCGAGGTGGCGCGTCAGGCGGGAGTGACGCGGCTCTACCTCGCCCACATCGGCTACGCCCACCATGGCCGCCTCGCTGCGCACGTCGCCGACGCGCGGGCCGCCTTCGGCGGCCCCGTCGCGGTGGTGGACGAGCTCGCCTGGTACCGCCTCTGAGCACTGAAGCGCCGCCGATGCCCTCGCTGCCGACGATCGCGCGGCTTCGCTTCCGGCGCCTCCGGCCCGGCCCCGCGGAGCCGCGGGTCGGGGAGCCGGTGGACTCGAGCGCGACCCACCTCGAGCGGCTCGTCCTCCGGCTCGGGCTCACCGGCCTCCTGGCCGCGCTCCTCTTCGTGGCGGTCCTCGACGAGCGGAGTGCGGCGGCGGTCGCGCTCGGCCTGGCCAACATGGGCGTGGTGGTCGTGACGAGCTGGCGCTTCGGCTGGGCGGGCCGGTGGCTGACGGTGCTCGTGGCCGCCGTCTGCTGGACCGCAGCCAGCGAGCTCTCGGGGGTCGCCTGGCCGCCAGCCATCTCCTGGTGGGACACCGGCCTGCGACTCGGCGTCCTGGTCACGCTGGCCGGGGGCGTGAGCACGTTCCGCGCCGCCATCGTCCGGCTGCTCCACACCGAGGACGTCCTCGCCGCCACCGTGGTGCGCGAGCGCGACTTCGCCCGGCGGGATCGCCTGACGCGGCTCTGGAACTCCCGCTACCTCCACGAGGCGCTCGAGCAGGAGATCGCCCGCTGTCGCCGTTACGACCGCCCGTTCGGCCTCCTGCTGGTCGACCTCGACGGCTTCAAGGCCGTCAACGACACCGCCGGTCACCTGGCCGGCGACCACGTGCTGCAGATCGTCGGCGGGCTCCTGCGCGACAACTGCCGGGCCACCGACATCCCCGCCCGGCTTGGCGGCGACGAGTTCGCCGTGGTCCTGCCCGAGGCGTCGGGGGAGATGGTGCGGCAGTACGCGGCCAAGCTCGTGGCCCTGGTGGCCGCCGCGCCGTTCCCGGCGGATCTGCCGCGGGTCACCGCCAGCATCGGCGGCGTCGTCTTCCGCGACGCGCCGGCCTCCCCCAAGGTCGCCATCGCGGCGGCCGACGCGGCGATGTACGCCGCCAAGCGCGAGGGGAAGAACCGGTGCTTCGTCGAGGTGCCGTGGTGAACTTCGTCCTCGACATCGAGACGATCCCGCGCGACCTGCGCGGCGAGCCGCGGAAGATCCAGGACTACGTCTGGGAGCGCGCGCTCCGCCGGGAGCCGGACGTCCCCGCCGAGCTGACGCTCGACGACTACCTGGCGGGGGTCGACGACCCGACCGTGGGCGCGGTGCGGGAGCGGATCGAGCGCTTCATGACGCTCCGGCCCGAGTTCGGCCACGTGATCTGCATCGGCATGGGACACGACGCCCGCGGCCGGGGCGAGCTCGAGACGAAGGCCCTGACGGCGCGCGCCATCGCCGACGAGCGCCGGATCCTGGAGGAGTTCTGGGACGTGGTGAAGGCGCGCCGCGACTGGTGCTTCATCACCTACAACGGCCTGGCCTTCGACCTACCATTCCTGCTGCGGCGGTCGATCTACCTCGGGGTGACGCCGACGACCGGGCTCCCGCTTCGCCCGTTCGCCCTGGACAGCCATTTCGACGTGATGCGTGTCCTGTCCAACTGGGAGCGGTCGGACACCGTGCGGCTCGACGTGGTGGCGGAGCTGCTCGGCCTGTCGAAGTCCCCCGCCGGCATGGACGGCTCCCAGGTCCTGGGGCTCTGGCGGGCGGGGCGGATCGAGGAGATCGAGGCCTACTGCCTGGGCGATGTGCGCCTCGTCTACGAGGTCTTCCTCAAGATCGAGGCCTTCTTCCGCTGATCTTCCAGCCCCCGCCGGGGGAGCAGGTCAGGGGGGATCGAGCAGCCGGCGGGCGTTCTCGCCGAGGATCGCCGCCCGCTCGCCGTCGCCGAGACCCGGCAGCGCCGCGACCCGCGCGGCGTCGGCGGCCGGGTCGAACCACGGGTAGTCCGAGCCGAAGCAGACCCGCTCCGCGCCCAGGCGCCGGAGCAGCGCCACCGCCTCGTCGTCCGGGAGCCGCCACGGCACCGCGGCGGCGGTGATCACGGCGCAGGTGTCGAAGGCGACCTGCGGGAAGCGCGCGGCCAGCTCGACCGCTTCCTCGAAGTGGCCGCGACCGAGGTGCGCGAGGACGATGCGCAGGTGAGGGAATCCCTCCAGCACGTCGGCGAACGCCCGCGGCCGGGCGAGCGCGTTCCACGCGCTCCGTCCGAGGAACCCCGAGTGGAACAGGAGGGGCAGCCCCAGCTCCTGGCACAGCTCGTAGACCGGCCAGAGGGTGGCGGTGGCCGGGTCGAGCCGCTGGACGATCGGGTGGAGCTTCACGCCGCGAGCCCCTGCCTCGGCGCAGGCCTCCAGCTCGTCGCGCATCTGCCCGGGGGTCATCACCGACGGGTCGAGGCCGACGAACGCGAGGAGGGCCGGGTCGCCGGCCGCCACCTCCAGCGTCCAGCGGTTCCGGCGGACGAGGCGGCTCCGCAGCTCGTCGGCGACGCGCACCTCGGCCTCGGCGCGCTCGGCGGCGGCCAGCGTGGCCGGCAGGCGGGCGAGGGCCGCCTCGCGCATGTCGGGGACCGGGGTCAGGTTCGCCATGACGGCGGTGGCGATCCCGCCCCGCGCCATCGCCTCCCGCAGCTCCGCCGTGGTGCCCGCGTAGGGTGACCAGCCGTCACCCTGCAGGGCCTGGCGGCCGATCTCGGCGCGTGGGTAGGTGTGGGTGTGAATATCGACGATGTCCATCCGGCGGGCCGATGCGCGTCGCGCCCGGCTAGGTGCCGAGGCGCTGGCGGACCAGGCTGACCAGGCGCTCGTAGCTGAACGCCTCGCCCTGGCGGGAGACCGCCGGCGCGTCCGTCTTGAGCCCGGTCTCGCTGATCACGCAGCAGATCGTCTGGTCCGGGTCGAGGGCGCCCTCGCCGAGGAGCCGGCGGAGCGCGGCCAGCGTGCCGACGCCGGTCGGCCCCGCGTAGAGGCCCTCGGTGCGCGCCAGCAGCCGCTGGGTCTCGAGGATCGCGGCGTCCTCGACGTCGGCCGCCAGCCCCTTCGACTCGCGCAGGATCCGCAGCACCCACTCGCCCTTCGCGGCCGGGTCCCCGCACGAGAGCCCCTCGGCGACCGTGTAGGAGAGCTTGACCGGCAGAAGCGGGCCGCCGGACCGGAACGCCCGCGCGATCGGGTTGGCCTTGGCCGACTGGGCCGCGACCATCAGCGGCAGCTGGTCGATCCAGCCGAGCGCGTGCATCTCCCGGAAGGCGCGCCAGCCCGAGATGAAGGCCTCGCCCACCGCCACCGGGAAGACCACGACGTCGGGGACGCGGAAGCCCGACTGCTCGGCGATCTCGTAGGCCAGCGTCTTCTTGCCCTCCTGCTTGTACGCGTTCCGGCTCGCCCCGCCGTCGAAGACCGGCAGCTCCTCCACCATGCGGTCCCACAGCCGGATCAGGTCGTCGTAGTACCCCTGGTAGAGGATGAGGTCGGAGGCCACCGCGCCCATGTGGTGCATCTTCGGGGCCGAGGCCTGCTCGTAGCAGAAGATGAACGCGCGGAGCCCGGCCCGCGTCGCGTAGGCGCCGATCGACGACCCGGCGTTGCCGGTCGAGACGACCGAGATCGCGCGGTAGCCGAACTGGCGCGCGGCCGCCACCGCGGTCGCCGAGGAGCGGTCCTTGATGGTGCCGGTGGGGTTCGCGCCCTCGAACTTCAGGAGGAGCCGCCGGACACCCAGGGTGCGCGCCAGCGCCGGCGCGTCGAGGAGCGGGGTCTCGCCCTCGCCCAGGGAGACGAAGTGCGCGGGGTCGCGGATCGGCAGGACGGGGTGGTAGCGCCAGAGGCCGCGGCGCGTGAAGGCGCCGGCGGGGCCCAGGCGCCGGAGCGGCTCGAGGTCGTAGACCGGCTCCAGCAGGCCCCGGCAGCGCCGGCACTCCAGGAGGTACTCGAGCGCGTACTCGGCGGCGCAGCCGATGCACCGGACCCCGACCGCGCAGGTGACCGGCGGCGTTATTTCGGGACCTCCCGCCTACCCGATCCTGCGGCCCGGCCCCCCCTCCCCCACCGTTGGACGGCCTTCGGCCTTTGGCCGGGGGGAGGGGGGGTCGGAAGGACCGCTGGCTCGTCATGCTGTCAGCGGAGGGACTTCATGTCGCCGGGGAAGTTGGACGAGAAGGAGTAGGACTTGACGATGCCGTCCGCCGTGAGCGTCACCTCGAGCTGCTTGGAGAGGTCTGGCTCACCCTTCTTGAAGTAGTACCAGGTCCAGGTCGTATCCCCATCCTTGACGCCGGCCTGGGTCGGCTCGCCGAACAGGCGGGTGAGGTCGGCCTTGGTCGTCGTGCCGTTCCGGAGGGTGTCCCGCGACGGTGACGGGAAGTCCCGGCCGGTCGACAGCACCGACGCGCAAGCCCCGAGCAGGAGGGCGAGCGCGAGCAGTCCGATCCAGCGATGAAGCGCGCGATGCCGTCGCATGATAGGCCTCCTTGGGACGCCGGTATGCTAGCCGAGCCGCGCACGGACTGTCAAACGCGGGGCCGTCTTGACAGCCGGGAGTCCCGTCATTAGGGTGGTGCGCACCGATTCTCCCACCCAAGGAGGCGCTCGATGGCCGTCACCGCGCTGAAAGGCTACACCCAGCTCGACGGGCTCCCCGAGGAGAAGATCAGCCCCCTCATCACGCGCCGGATCGTCAGCGGCGAGAAGGGGATGATCGTGTTCTGGAAGATGAAGGCGGGGGCCCACGCCGCCGCCCACCGGCACCCCCACGAGCAGATCTTCTGGGTGCTCTCCGGCCAGATGGACTTCCGGCTCGGCGACGAGAAGCGGAGCTGCCGCGCCGGCGACATGGGGGTGATCCCGGGCGGGGTGGAGCACGAGGGGTGGTTCCCCGTGGACACCGAGGTGGTTGACATCTTCTCGCCGCCGCGGGAGGACTTCCTCGCCGGCGGCACGCCCGCGTACATGCAGAAGAGCTAGACGCGGGCTCGGCGCCAATCCAGGGGAGGGGAGAGGAGACTCGAGTATGCAGTCAGGGTGGCTCGATCAGTTCATGCGGAAGGGGTCGGAATCCGGCGAGGAGAAGCCGGCCGAGTCGCCGGGGACCGACGGGGTGTCCCGCCGGAGCTTCCTGCACGGCGGGCTGGTGACCGGCGTCGCCGCCGGGATGACGGCCGGCTCGGTGCTGGCCGGGCAGCAGGTGGCCCAGGCCCAGCAGCCGGCCGCGGGGACGAATACACCGATTGGACCCCCGTGGTGGCCATCGCGCTGGGGTCCCCAGGACGAGGCGGGCGCCTCCAACTGGATCACGCCGGAGAAGGTGCTGGCGGCCGCCAAGCTCATCAAGACCGGGAAGATCTACGAGCTGGGCCGGGTCTACGAGAGCAAGATGCCGCTCTTCGGGGACCGGGTGTTCTCCCTCCGGATCCCGGGGACGCCGAGCGGCGGTCCCTTCGGGAAGAACCAGCTCGTCTACCACGACGAGTTCGTCGCGACCGAGATCGGTCAGGTCGGCACCCAGTTCGACGGCCTTGGTCACATCGGCTGCCAGGTCGGGAAGCCCGGCGACATGGCGGAGATGCGCTTCTACAACGGCTTCACCGAGCTCGACATGGCTAACGCCTACGGTCTGCAGAAGCTCGGCATCGAGCACTGCAAGCCGTTCTTCACCCGAGGCATCCTGGTCGACGTGGCCGGGCTGAAGGGCCGGATGCTGAACGTGGGCGAGGAGATCACCCCCGCCGACGTGCTGGCCGCCCTCCAGCGCCAGAACATCGCGGAGTCGAGCATCCAGCCCGGCGACGGCATCTTCTTCAACACCGGCTTTGGCAGCCTGTGGATGAAGGACAACGCCAAGTTCAACTCGGGCGAGCCCGGGATCGGCCTGGACGTGGCGAGATGGGTGGTGCAGAAGCAGGCGGCGCTGGTCGGCGCCGACACCTGGGCGACCGAGGTGGTCCCGAACCCGAACGCCGACCTGGCGTTCGTCGTCCACAACGAGCTGATCACGCGGAACGGAATCTTCAATCACGAGAACCTCGACTTCGACGCGCTGATCAAGGACAAGGTCTACGAGTTCGTCTACTCCTTCGCGCCGCTCCGGATCAAGGGGGCGACCGGCTCGCCGGGCCGGCCCGTCGCCATCACCTAGGAGCCGCTGACGGCCGACCGGCCCCGGGGCTGGCGACGGCCCCGGGGCCGTTTCATTTTCCGGAGGCGTCCATGACGACGACCGATTCACGCCCGCGCTGGCCCGCCGAGCTGTGGGCCGGGGCCCGCGACGCCGGCACCACCGTGGTCCCCAGCGTGCTGGCGTACGCCGCGGTCTTCGGCGGGCTGGCCCGCCAGACGGGGCTCTCGCTCGGCGAGACCGTGGCCATGTGCCTCCTGGTCTCCGCCGGCACCGCCCAGTTCGTGGCGCTGCCGATGCTCGCCGCGGGCGCCCCGGCCTGGCTGCTCGTCGTGACGACGTACATCGTGAACCTCCGCCACAACCTGATGGCCGCCAGCCTCGCGCCCTACTTCGCCCGGCTCTCGCGCTGGCGGCTGGCCCTGGTCGCCCACGGCCTGTCCGACGAGGCGTACGCGCTCACGCTGGCCCGCTTCGCGCGCCGGCCCGCCCACGTCGCCTACTTCGCGGCTGCGCCGTCGCCCTCTTCCTGGCCTTCTACGCGGGCGCCTTCGGCGGCGCGGTCCTCGGCAGCCGGATCCCCGACCCGCAGCGCTTCGGGCTCGACTTCGTCTTCCCCGCCGTCTTCATCGCCATCCTGGCGCCGATGCTGCGCGCGCGCTGGCAGTGGGCGGTCGCCGGCGCCGCCGCCGTGATCGCGCTCGGGGTGGCGCTGTGGAGCCGGGGGGACCTGGCACATCGCCGTCGCCGGGCTCGGCGCCTCGATCTTCGGCGTCTGGCTCGCCCCGGCGCCCGACGAGCGCCGCCCCGCGGGTGGCCCGTGAGACCCGACCTGCTCCTCACGTTCGCCGCGATGGGCGTCGCCACCTACCTGACGCGCGCCCCGCTCCTGCTGATGCTGGCGCGCCGCCGCCTGCCGCCGTGGCTCGAGCGCTACTTCGCCGCGCTGCCGATCGCCCTCATCACGGCCCTCGCCCTCCCGCTCGTCCTCCTGGCCGACGGCCAGCCGGTGGCCGCCGGCGACCCCCGGATCCCGGCGGCGCTGGTGGTCGCCCTCCTCGCCCGGCGAACCGGCAACCTCCTCCTCTCGGTCGCCGCCGGCGTCGTCCTGGTGGCCGTCGCCCGCGCGCTCCTGTCCTGAATCCGTGACCCGGGGCGCGGGTCCGACCTTCGGGAGGAGTCGGCCCGGCCGGCATCGGATTTGCGGTGTATCCTCGAGGCAGAGCCGGAGTCACGAAACCGACATACGGGGTGGCGCGGGCGTGTGCGCCAGGCGCGGCCGAGAGGAGCGTCGAAATGGACACGAGCAACCGAGACCGGACGGGCGAGCAGGGCGGCTACATGGCCGAGCCAGCGGGTCGGGTGGTGGACCGCGTGGCCGAGCAGGCCGGGCGCGTCGCCGAGGAAGCCGGGCGCGTCACCGACCTGGCGGCCGCCCGGGCCCGCGGGTTCGTCAGCTCGGCGAAGGAGCAGGCCGCCGGCTACGTGCAGGAGGCCGTGCAGCAAACCCGCGAGAAGGTCGCCCAGTACACCGAGGGCGGGTTCGAGCGCGTCCGCGACGACGTGATGAGCTACACCCGGCGGCAGCCGGTGAACGCGCTCATGGTGGCGGCCGGCGTGGGCCTGATCATCGGGTGGCTCACCTCGCGCGGGCGGCGGTGATCCCGGCGTGGCCAGCGGCGAGGGGCCGGCGGCGCCGTCGCGCTGACCCTTCGACGTGCACGGAGCGCCCCGGGGTCAGGGCCTCGGGGCGTCCCGCCTCTCGCGTTCTCTTGTTGTATGATGGCGCCGTGCTTCCGGGAGAGCGAGAGGAGTTCACCCAGGAGGAGCGCGCCCGCCTCGCCCCGTACTTCACTAACCTCGACGGCCCCGTCTTCGCCCTCGTCAACCTCCCCGAGGTGGTGAAGGGGGCGCTCTTCGCCCGCTACTCGCGCTCGCCGAAGTCGCTCCGTCGCCTGTTCCTCGACGAGTTCGCCGGCTCCGACCTAGGCGCAGCTCTGCCGATGGGGGTGGGGACGGAGCGGGCCGAGCGCCTCTACAGGAGAGTCTTCGACGAGTACGGGGACGATTCGGTTGCTCAGCTCGGGGGCGCGCACCTGGCCTGCGAAGGCGTGTCGAACGTCATGACCAAGCTGCTCGAGTGGGGCCGACTCATGGGCTATCTCGAGCAGTTGACACGCTACATTCCGTACACAGATCGGCCGGGCGGTCGGTGGCGATACCATATACCTCAGGAGCTGGCCACATTTCCAGATGTGCAGGAGCGGTACGTTTCGACGCTAGACTTGGCTTTCAGCACCTACGCGCGATGGCTCGGTCCGATGCAGGAGCATTTCGAGCGGCGGCATCCCCGCCAGCCGGGAGACTCGGAAGACGCCTACCGGAGTCACAGAAATATCATCCGGGCCAAGGCCCTCGACACGCTCCGCGGCCTCCTGCCCGCAGCGACGCTCGCCAACCTTGGGCTCTACGGGAGCGGACAGGCCTACGAAGCCCTTCTCCTCAGGCTCCGCGCGAACCCACTGGCCGAGGCTCAGCTCTGCTTCGATCTCATGCTGACCGAGTTGCGCAAGGTGATCCCCGCGTTCCTCCAGCGGGTTGACGTCCCGAGCCGGGGTGGAGCGTGGTCGCAGTATCTCCGCGAAACCCGGGAGGCGACGCGGTCAGTGGCGCAGCGCCTGCTCGCCCAGATGGAGCCCGAGTCTCGGCCGGAGGTCGTGCTCACCGACTTCGACTCGGAGGGCGAGGTGAAGGTGGTGGCGGCCGCGCTCTACGCGGTGTCAGAGCTACCCGACGACCAGCTGCTCGCGGTCGCCCGGCGGATGTCCGTGGCCGACCGTACGGCGGTCCTCCGAGCCTACGTCGGGGAGCGAACCAACCGCCGCCACAAACCGGGTCGGGCCTTCGAGCGCACGACGTATCGCTTCGACGTCCTCACCGACTACGGCGCCTTCCGCGACCTTCAGCGCCATCGGCTCCTCACGCTTGAATGGCAAGCGCTGAATCCACGCCACGGCTACGACATGCCCGAAGCGGTGAGCGACGCGGGTGCCGGTGATGCGTGGCGTCGCGTGATGGACGCTTCGGCGGGCCTTCACGCTACGCTGACGAACACCGGGCTGGCCATGATCGCGCCGTATGCGGTGTGCATGGCCTATCGCGTCCGCTTCTACATGGAGATGAACGCCCGGGAGGCCATGCACCTTGTGGAGCTGCGGACTGCGCGGCAAGGTCACCCGAGCTATCGGCGCGTCTGTCAGCAGATGCATTGGCTCATTGCGACTCATCACCCGGCGATTGCAGGGGCCATGGGCCACGTGGACCAATCGACGGTGGAGCTTGAGCGCCGGGATGGTGAGTTGCGCACGGAGACACGACGCTTTTATCGGATCCGCGAGGAACTCGGCCTGGGATTCGTGACCTGCCAGGTGGAACCTGGATTGGAAGACGGATTGGCTCCCGCAGCCCCGTTGAAGTCCATGCAGCTCCACATCGGGAATGGCCCCAGAGCGCAGTGAGATGAAGCTCACGATGCTTCTGGCCGACGCCGTCCAGGCCGTGAATGGGAAGCTCTACGTGCTGGGAGGCGGGTGGTCGATCACCGGGCCCGATCCGGCGCCATCCGCGCTCGGCATCAAGATCGACGTTCCGTGGGACGAGGGGAACAAGAAGCATCGGTTCCGGCTGGCACTCGCCGACGCCGACGGCCGTCCCGTGATGGTTCCGGGCAGTCAGTCGCCGGTCGAGGTGTCGGGCGAGTTCGAGGCCGGGCGACCAGCGGGTCTCCGGCCGGGCACGCCGCTCGATGTCGTGCTGGCGCTGAACATTGGCCCCCTGCTGCTCGAGCCCGACGCGCGATACGTCTGGCGGGCGTGGATCGACGAGCAGACCCGGGAGGACTGGGAAGTCAGCTTCTCGACCCGCGGAAAGGCGCGGTAGCCCGGTGGATCGATCTGGTTACACGACGCGTCTCCGCCGCCTCGGCGAGGATGACGACCGCTATCTGGATCAGTTGTCACCCGCCGAGCGCATGAATCTCGTCTGGCCACTCACCCTGCAAGCCTGGGGCTTCAAAGAGGGGCTGACGGATGAACCGCGACTTCTTCGACATGTTGTCCGCACTGTCCGCGGAGGGCGTTGAGTTCCTTGTCGTCGGCGCATACGCCCTCGCTGCCCACGGATTGCCGAGGGCCACGGGCGACCTGGACATCTGGGTGCGGCCGAGCGCCGACAACGCGGACCGCGTGTTGCGTGCGCTTCGATCCTTCGGGGCGCCCATGTTCGATCTGACTCGCGAAGACTTGCTGAGACCGGACACGGTCTTCCAGATCGGCGTCGTCCCCAACCGCATCGACTTGCTCACCGGCGTCACCGGCGTGACGTTCGAGGAGGCCTGGCCTTCGCGCACCACCGTGGCTTTCGAGGGGCTGGTGGCTCCGATCATTGGCCTCGACGAGCTGCTGCGCAACAAGGAGGCGACGGGTCGGCCTCAAGACGTGGCCGACGCTGCTTGGCTCCGAAGCCGCAAGAAGTAGCCGCCGTCCCGGGCCGGTATACTGTGAGCATCGACATCCGACAGTGGAGGAGCCGATGCTGACGCGTTCGATCGCCATGGCGCTGCTGATGGTGGCGCCGCTCGCCGTCTGGCCGGCGCCCCTGGCCGCCCATCACGGCTGGAGCGGCTACGACTCGAGCAAGACCTTGAACCTGACCGGCGTGATCCGCGAGTCGGGTTACGAGCACCCGCACGGGTACATCAAGCTGGAGGTGCCCGGGAAGACCTGGCTCGTGGTGCTGGCGCCGCCGTCGCGCATGGAGAACCGTGGGCTCCCGCGCGCGATGCTCGTGCCCGGAGTGACCGCGACGGTCGTCGGCTACCCGAACCGCACCGATCCCGACGAGATGCGAGCGGAGCGGATCACCGTCAATGGCAAGACCGTCGAGCTCCGCTGACCGCGTCGTTCCGCTGATGGTGGAGTAGCCCGGTCCCGTGCACCCCGTCACGGGTCCGGCCTGGCAGGTCTGGCTGGAGACGAGCGCGCTCGCCGTCGCGATGCGCCAGTGGACGTGGCTCTACCCGGGGGTCGAGGTCGCCCATATCCTGGGCTTCGTCCTCGTGGTCGGCGCGGCGGTCATGTTCGACCTGCGCCTGCTCGGGCTCTCGCGCCAGCTGCCGGTCGCCGACCTGGCGCGACACCTCCTGCCGTGGTCGTGGGCGGGGCTGGCTCTCGTGCTGCCGACCGGCCTCATGATGTTCACCGCCCACGCCACCGAGATGGCGGCCAACCCGGCGCTGCGCCTGAAGCTCGTCCTGCTGGGGGCCGCCGGAGTCAACGCCGTCGTCTTCGAGCGCTGGACGTTCCGGTCGGTGTCGAACTGGAACCGGGAGGCCGCGGCGCCGGCGGCCGCCCGGCTGGCCGCGGTCCTCTCGCTGGCCCTGTGGGCCGGCGTGATCTCCTGCGGCCGCCTCCTGGCGTACCTCTAGGTTAGGGGACGCGGGCGAACTCGGCCTTGGCCGCCTCGACGGCCGCGGGGTTCGCCAGCAGGTCGAGCGCGGTCATCGCCAGCGTCTTGGCCGCCACCAGCATGCCGGCCCGGGCCATGGGCGAGGCCGCCGCCTCGGTGAAGTCGCGGGAGTGGTTCGGCGTGTCGCCCGGCGCGATGCGGATGTACGGGTGGATCATCGGCAGCGCCTGGCTCACGTTGCCGGCGTCGGTGGAGCCGTAGCCGCCGGTGTCGTCGGCGTCGATCGGGAAGCCGAGGCGCCCGAGGTTCTCGCCGAACAGCTCGGCCATCACCATGTTCGGCCGGACGGGGTCGTGGATGATCGGGTCGAAGGTGACGACCACCCGGCACCCGGTCTGGGTCGCCGCCCCTTCCGCCGCCGCCTCGAACCGGCTCCGCAGCTCGCCGAGGTATGCCTTGGCCGGGGCGCGCAGGTAGAACTCGGCCGCGGTGTACTCGGGGATGATGTTGGCCTGCTGGCCGCCGACCGTGATGATGCCGTGGATCCGGGAGTCCGGCCGGATCTGCTGGCGCATGGCGTCGAGCGCGTTGAAGAGGCCGATCACCGCGTTCAGCGCGTTGACCCCCTGCCAGGGCGCCGCCGAGGCGTGCGCCGCCTTGCCGAAGTACTCGACCTTCACCTTGGTGAGGCCGAGCGATCCGCGCCAGAGCTTCGTGCGGCAGAGCGGGTGGATCATCATGGCGGCGTCCACGCTGGCGAAGACGCCGGCCTGGAGGAGGCGGACCTTGCCGGCGCCCCCTTCCTCCGCGGGCGTGCCGACCACGACGACCCGACCCGGGAACGGCAGGCCGGCGGCCCCCGCCAAGGCGGCCCCGGCCCCAATCGCGGATGTCGCGATGATGTTGTGGCCGCAGGCGTGGCCGATCGCCGGGAGGGCGTCGTACTCGGCGAGGATCGCCAGGGTCGGGCCGGGGCTAGCGCCCGGCACCTCGGCCCGGAAGGCCGTCGGCACGCCTCCCACGCCTCGCTCGACGCGGCAGCCCCGCTTCTCGAGGAACTCGGTCAGCCAGGCCGCCGCCTTTTCCTCCTTGTAGGCCAGCTCCGGGTTGGCGTGGATGCGGAGGGCCAGCTCCCACAGCTCCTCGGCCAGCTCCTCCACGGTCTCGTCCACGCGGACTTTGAGGGTCTCCAGGTCGGTCATCGTTCCTCCCGGGGTGTCGTCAGTTCGGGACCTCCCGCCCACCCCCCCAACCCCCCTCCCCCACCCACCGGGGAGGGGGGGGTCGGAGGACCCATTCCTTCACACGCTCTCAGTAGGTGAATGGAGAATCAGGCTCACACGGCCCGCGCGAGGGTGTCAAGGCCTCGGGGCGCGGAAATGGCGCTCGCGCTCGAGCAGCTCGGGCACCTCGAAGAGCGCGTTGAAGTCGGCGAAGGGCGTGAGGCGATCGTCGAGTCCGGCCGCCTCGCCGGTCTGCCGGAGCGCGTCGAGGTAGCCCGCCATGGCGCGGGTGGCGGCGAACAGGGTCTGGACGGGCAGCAGGACGATCGCGTAGCCGAGGGCGGCGAGCTGGCGGATCGGCGGCAGCGGGCTCCGGCCACCCGGGGCGTAGTTGAACAGGCAGGGCGCCGCCAGCCTCCGCGGGATCGCCTCGACCTCGGCCAGCGTCGTCGGCGCCTCGACGAACAGCACGTCGGCGCCCGCCTTCACGTAGGCCTCGGCCCGGGCCAGGGCGTCGTCGAAGCCCGTCACCGCGATGGCGTCCGTGCGCGCGATGAGCAGGAGGTCGGGGTCGCGCCGGGCCGCGGCCGCCGCCCGGATCTTCGCCTCCATCTCCTCGCGCGGCACGACCTCCTTGCCCGCCAGGTGGCCGCAGCGCTTCGGCCAGACCTGGTCCTCGAGGTGCAGCGCCGCCACCCCCGCCGCCTCGTAGAGCCGCACGGTCCGCTCCACGGCGAGGGCGCCGCCGTATCCGGTGTCGGCGTCGGCGACGAGAGGGATCCGGACGGCGGACGCGATCTGGCGGACGTTCTCCACCATGTCGGTCAGCCCCGCGAAGCCGAGATCGGGGAGGCCGAGCCGCGCCGCCGAGGTGCCGTAGCCGGTCATGTAGACCGCGCCGAAGCCGGCGCGCTCGACGAGCCGCGCCGAGACGCCGTCGTAGGCGCCCGGAATCACCAGCCCGGCGCGCCGCTCGACCAGGCGGCGCAGCGCCGCCCGGGGCGACGGGTCCGGGCCGCTCATGCCGCGCCCGCCGGCTGCCGCTCCGCCGCCCGGGCGGTCGCGATGCGCTCCTCCAGCGACGGGTGCGTCGCGAAGAGCCACTCCTTCAGGCGGCTCGGGCGGCGCTCGGCGAGGTTCAGCCGGCCGAGACGCTCCATGGCGGCGACGAAGGCGCCCGGGGCCCGGGTCACCGCGAGGGCCTCGGCGTCGGCCTCGCGCTCGAGCCGCCGGGACCAGGCGGCGGCGAGCGGTGTGACGAGGAGCCCGAGCCCGGTCAGGATCAGCGCCAGCAGCGGGATCCCGGCCGGATCGGCGGGATCGGCCAGGCCGAGCGGCCCGCTGGCCGCGCGGAGCGCCGCGTGCGCGAGGGCGAAGACGACGAGGAGCAGGACCACCTGGACGGCCAGCCCCTTCGGGAGATGACTCCGGGCGTGGTGGGCCAGCTCGTGGGCGAGCACTACCTCGACCTCGTCGACCGGAAAGCTCGACAGCAGGGTATCGCTGACGAGGATCCGTCGCGTCCGGCCGAGCCCGACGACGGCGGCGTTGGCGGTCGGGCCCTTCCGCGAGACGTCGGCGACCAGGACCTCGGCGGCCACCACGCCGACGCGCGCCGCCAGGTCGAGCAGCCGCGCCCGCAGCACCGGGTCGTCGAGGGGCGTGAGCCGGTAGAAGAGCGGCACGATCCAGAGCGGCACCACCGCGGTCAGGACGACGCTGGCCGCGGCGAGCGCCGCCACGCTCCAGAGCCACCAGCGGTCGGGACTCCAGGCGAGGAGCACGTAGAACAGCTCGAAGGCCAGGAGCCCGAGGATGGCGCCGAGCGCGGCCGCCTTCGCCTTGTCGGCGAGCCAGGCGCCGAAGGACTGCGTGAGCAGCCCGGCCCGCCGGGGCAGCACGAAGCCGCGGAGCACGTCGAGCGGGAAGGTCACGAGGGCGACGACCCCCCCGACGGCGGCGAGCGTCAAGGCCACGACCAGAGCCCGCGAGCCGAGCCGCCCGGCCAGGCCCGCCGCCAGCCCGGCAGCGGCGCCGGTCCCGAGCCAGGCGACGAGCCCCGCCACCGTGAGGAGGAAGGAGGCGATGGAGAGCCCGAGCTGCCGGCGATGGTAGCGGCGCGCCTCCGCGTCGGGGTCCGTCATCGCAGCCAGGGTATCCGGGTCTCGGCACGCCGACAAGTCTGCAATTGACCGCGACCCGGGTGCCTTGACAACCCACTTCGATTGGAGGACGCTCTGGCGCGTGACGGGTCGGACGGACGTCCACTCGCTGACCATGCTGCTCGTCGTTGCGGTGAGCATACTTGCCTTCGGGACGGGCTTGTTCACCCTCGGTCTGCCGGACACGCCAGGTGGGCCGGCGTACTACGACGGCGATGATGACGACGCCGGAATGGTCCCGGAACGGGTCACCGGAGTGCCCCAGCCGGCGGTCGTTGACACGCTCGCGCCGTTCGCCGCCCTCGATTCCGCCGATCGGGCAGTGCCGCGCGCCTCGTCAGCACGGCCTCCCGTCTTCCGGCCAGCCGATCTGCTGCAACGCGCTCCCCCACTCGCGCCGCCCGCCGGCCTTCTGATCTAGCCCAGTCGGGTACCCTGGATGCAGCGAGGGCGACTTCGCCCCCGGGAAGTCGCGCTCACGATCCGGGATGAGTCTCGGGCCGGCCATTGCGCGTCGGCGTCGCGCCGGACGTCGTGGCCGGCGACGAGTCGGCGCGGCGCCAGCAGCGAGATGGCGCATCCTGATAACCGCAGGCAGGGGGAGCCTTGATCGCCATTGTCGGACAGAGCGTGCTCGATCGCGTGAAGCTGCCCGGTCGCCCCTGGGTGGAGCGACTGGGCGGCGCGCCGTTGTTCGCCGGCCAGGTGCTGGCGGCGGCGGGGGTCCCGGCCGTCATCCTCACCCGTGGCGCGACCCCGGAATTGCGCCGGCCGCTCCATGCCCTCGGGCTTCCCGTCATCGAGGGGCCGGCCGCCGGCTCGTGCGTCTCCGAGATGGTTCTCTTCCCGGACGGCTCGTGTTCCGACAGCTTCCACGCCTTCGGAGATCCTTTCACGCCGGCCGATGTCCGCACCTGGATGGCCCCGGGGCTGGCGGAGGCGCGCGCCGTGGTCTGCGGGGCTCAGTGGCGGGACGACTTCCGGGCGCCGACCGTGGCCGCGCTGGCCAGCGCCGGGCGGCCCGTCTATCTCGACGGACAGGGACCGCTGCGCGCCCCGCGGACCGGCCCGATCTGTCTCGAGGGCCCGCTGCCTCGGGCGCTGCTCCGCCACCTGACCGTCCTCAAGCTCGCCGAGGAGGAAGCCCGGGTGGTGCTCGGCGGCGTCGACGCGACGGCGGCCCAGGACCTGGGAGTGCCCATCGTCGTGGTGACGCTGGGTGAGCGAGGCGCCGTCGTTCTCGCCGGCGGACGGGCGACGGCGGTCGGCGTCGAGCCGGTCCGGGACCTCGCCGACGCCGTCGGTGCCGGCGACGCATTCCTCGCGCTCATGGCCGCGGCCGCGGCGGACGGGGTCTCGCCCGTGGAGGCCGCCCGCGTCGCCTGCGCCGGTACGGCCGACATGCTTCGTCGCCGCCGGCCGGATGCGAGCAGCGGTGGCCCGGAGCCAGTCGGTGGCCCGCGTGAGTCGAGGAGGCCGACCGCCCCGCCAAAGGCGGTGCTGTTCGACTTCGGGGGTACGCTCGATGCGGATGGCGTCGCGTGGAAGGAGCGCGTGTACCGGCTCTTCCACGACGATGGTCTCGCCGGCGCCCGAAGTGAGTTCGATCCCATCTTCTACGCGGCAGACGACGCGCTGGTCGGCGCCATCCCCGGCACCCTGTCGTTCGGGGACACCGTACTCCGGCTGTTCCGCGGCGTTGCCAGCGGCCTCGGGCTGGCGGCACCCGAGCGCGAGGCGGTTCGCCTGGCCGCCCGATTCCGGGCAGACTCGCAGGCGCGACTGCAGGCCAACACAGCGCTCCTGCGGCGCCTCGCCGCCCGCTACCGGCTGGGCATCGTCTCGAACTTCTACGGCAACCTGGCCACGGTCTGCGAGGAGGTGGGACTTCGCCCCTACTTCGCCACCCTCGTCGATTCGGCCGTCGTCGGATGCCGCAAGCCCGAGCCGGAGATCTTCCACCGGGCCCTCGCTCATCTCGGCGTCGAGCCCGCCGCTGCCGTGTTCGTGGGCGACTCGCTTCGCCGGGACATGGCCGGCGCCGGCAACGTCGGCATGCCTCACGTGTGGCTCACCCCCGTCCCGGCGCCCGGGTCCGTCGGCGGCTCCGCTCACGTCAGCGGCCCGTGCTGCCCGGAGGACGACGTCATCCATTCGCTCACCGAGCTCGACGAGCTGTTGCTGTGACGGACGCCTCGGCGCTCGACGGGGCGATCCTGGCCGCCGGGAGCGGCAGCCGCCTGCGCGGGGACGGCTGGACGATGCCCAAGCCCATGGTGCCGGTCGCGGGGATGCCGCTCATCGAGCACGTGATCCGGAATTTCATGGCCGCCGGCGTGACATCGCTCGTGATCATCGTGAACGAGGAGGCCCGGGATTGCGCGCACTGGGTGCGACAGCGCTTCCCCGGCCTGGATCTCCGCTTCCTCATCCGGACGACGGCTTCGTCCCTGGAGAGCTTCCGGGAGATCGCTCGGCACGCCGTGGGTAGCCGCACGCTCGTCTCGACGGTCGATGCGTGGTGCCCGGTCGAGGACTTCGTTCGCTTCGTGGAGGCGGCCTGCCGCTGCCCGGACCCGGCGACGGTCCTGGCCGTCACCCCGTTCGTCGCGGACGAGCGGCCGCTGTGGGTGGAGATGGACGACGCCGGACGGGTGACGCAGTGCGGCGGCGATTCCGGCGCCTTCGTGACGGCGGGGATCTACCTCGTTCCGGAGCAGGTGCGCCGGATGACCCTGCCGCCGGGGCTGGGCCGACTTCGCGAATTCCTGAGCTGGCTGGTGGCGCGCGGCGAGGCCGTCTACGGGATACCCGTCCCGACCGTGATCGACGTGGATCGGACGAGCGACGTGACGCTGGCCGAGGCGCTCGCCCGGGGCGGGCCCGGGGTCGGCGCCGCTCCCGGCGGGTCCCCTCGATGAGCGCCCACCGCTGCTGGGGCATCTTTCGCGAGCGCACCCACTCGCCCGGGCGCGAGTCCGACGATGCCGAGATCCTCCGGCTGACCGCGAAGGAGCTGGAGGCGCGCGGGTTCACCGTCAGCGTGAAGAGCCCGGACGAGCTGGACGATCCGGTCGAGACGCCCCCGCCGGCGATCTTCTTGATGTGCGAGCGGGTCAAGGTTCTACGGCTCCTCCGCGACTGGGAGGCCACGGGCGTCTGGCTGGTCAACGCTCCGGTCGCGGTTCTCAACACCTATCGAGAACGCATGCTGGCCTCGTGGGCGGCGGCCGGAGTTCCATTCCCGGCGAGCCGCGTGGTCCGGACCGACGGGCCGCCGCCGCCCGAGCGTGAGTCCGACCAGTGGCCGATCTGGATGAAGCGCGCGGACGTGCACAGCACTCAACCCGGTGACGTGAGTCGCATCGAGGACCGGGCGGCCCTGCACGAAGCGCTGGCGGGGTTCGCCCGGCGCGGGCTCCCGCGGGCCGTCCTCCAGCAGCACGTCGCGGGTGACCTGCTCAAGTTCTACGGGATCGGCACGGCGCCCGGGCTTGATGGTGGCGCTCCGTGGTTCCGGCACTTCTATCACCGCGATCAGGTGCTGCACGGCTACCCATTCGACCCGGGCGCGCTGGCACGGCTCACGCGACAGGCCGCCGCGGTGCTCGGGCTCGAGGTGTTCGGCGGTGACGCCATCGTCGGCCCGGATGGCCACCTCGCGCTGATCGACCTCAACGCCTGGCCGAGCTTCGCGCTGTACCGGGACGAGGCGGCCGCCGAGATCGCCGGCTACCTGGCGCGTCGGTTCACGCGAGCGTGATGTGAGCGGCGGCACACGGGATCCGGGTCACGCCGCCGGGCCGTCCCCGGTCAGCCGCGCGGTCGTCGTGGCCAGCCGGGCCGCGTGTCTCGCCCCCGTTGGCGGCCTGCCGCTGGCGGTCCGCGCCGTGCTGACGCTGCGGGCGGCGGGCTTCGCCGTGAGCGTCGTGGCCGGCCCCCACGCCGGCGAGATGAGCGCGTGGCTGAGCCGGCGGGGCATTCGCGAGGCCCCCCCCGCGCCGCCCGGGGGGCCGGCGCCCGTTCTCGTCCTCATGGGCGATGTCGTGTTCGAGCCGCGCGTGCTGGCGCCCCTGCTCGCCGCCGCCGAGCCCGGGCGGCTGCGCGTCGCGCAGAGCCCGGACGCGGCGACGGGCGAGGTCCGGGCCGGCCTCTGCCCGGAATCCGCGCTGCCGGCGCTCGAGGCCTCGCTGTCGGACGGTCAGTGCGCGCTGGGAACGGCGCTCCAGGGATTGGGTCACCTCGACGAGCCGGTTCCGTTCGGGGACGGGCTCTTCCTGGCGCTCGATGCCCGCTCCACCCCTGGCGAGCTGACGGAGGCTCTCCTGGACCACTTCGGTCGGGGGGCGGCCGCGACCGACGGGTACCTGGCCACGCTGCTCGACCGCCCTCTGTCACGCCGGCTGACCCGCTGGCTGCTGCCGTGGCCGGTGACGCCGAACCAGATCACGGTGGCCAGCATCGCGGTCGGCCTGGTCGGCGCGGTCGGCCTGGCCTCGGTCTCGTATCTCGGCCGGCTCGGCGGCGTGCTGCTCCTCCTCGTGTCCAGCGTGCTGGACGGCGTCGACGGTGAGGTGGCCCGGGCTCGCTTCGAGCAGAGCGCGGCCGGGGCGCGACTGGACTTGATCGGCGACTACGTCATTCACCTGGCCACGTTCGCCGGCCTCGGGGTCGGGCTCGCGCGCCAGGGGCCGTCACAGCTCCTTCTCGTTGCCGCCGGGGTCCTGTTCGCCGGCGTCGCGACCGCCATCGTCGTGATGCACCGACTCGTCAACGGCCCCGTGCTGGCCCGGAGCGATGACCTGCACGACGCCGGCGCCACGGCCGGGTTGCGCGGGGCGGCGATCATGGCGCACGTCGAGAAGCTGGCCGGTCGCGACTACGTCTACCTGCTCCTGCTCTTCGCCGTCGTCGGGCGACTCGACTGGTTCGTGTCCGCGGCCGCGGTCGGCTCCTGGGCGTTCGTGATCGGCCTGATCGCCTATGAGGCCCACCAGCGCGCTGGCTCCCCCGGGAGCGCCCGGGGGTAAGCGAGAGCAGACGGAGGCTGCCAGCCTTCTCGCCGTGGCCGTCCGGGTTCCAGCCGGAGGGTTGCCGCGCGCGCGAGCTTCTTCGCGTACGACGCGTTCTGCGCGGGTGACGTCTACGCCGACGGCCGGTCGGTGGCGAGTGGACAGGCCGGCGCCTGCAGGTTACGATCCGGGGTATGCGCGAGTCCGCGGCCCGGCGGGCCCACGATCTCGCCGAGGCCGACGGTCTCGATGTGGTCGGGCGCCCCCGGGTCCGCCCCAATGCGCCGGTTCTCGCTCTCCTGGCGCTCGGCCACCTGGTGATCGATACCAACCAGGGAGCGCTGCCAGCCCTCCTCCCGTTCCTCAGGCCGAAGTTCGGGCTCTCCTACGCCGCGGCCGGCACCATCCTGCTGGTCGCCAACCTGACCTCCTCGGTCATCCAGCCCGTCTTCGGCTACCTCTCGGACCGCACGAGCCGCCGCTGGCTCTTGCCCTGGTCGCTCGTCCTCGCCTCCACCGGCGTCGGCCTGGCCGGCTGGGCGCCCTCCTACGGGATCCTGCTGCTGCTCGTCGTCGTGTCTGGCCTCGGGATCGCCGCGTACCACCCGGAGGGGTACAAGACGGCCCACCAGGTCGCCGGCGACCGCAAGGCGACCGGGCTGTCCTTCTTCTCCATTGGCGGCAACGTCGGCATCGCCCTGGGGCCGCCGGTGATCACCGCGCTGGTGAGCGGCTTCACGCTCCGCGGCACGCTCGGGATGCTGGGGCCGGGTCTGGTGGTGGCGGGGCTCGTCGCCGCCGCCCTGCCGGGGCTGGTCGCGTCCCCGGCGACGGGGTCGACGCGGGCCGCGGCGCCGGCGGGGCCGGACATGGTCGGCGGCATGGCGCTCCTCGTCGCCATCATCGGGGTGCGGGCCTGGGCCCAGCTCGGGCTGGTCGCGTACGTGCCGTTCTTCTACGTGGACGTGCTCGGGGCCGACCCCCGGGTCGTCGGGCCGCTGCTCTTCACCTTCCTGGGCGCCGGCGCCCTGGGGACGCTGGCCGGGGGGCCGATCGCCGACCGCTGGGGCCCCCGGCGGTACGTCACGTGGAGCCTGCTGGCCTCGGTGCCGCCGGTCGCCGGCTTCCTGCTCCGCCCCGGCGGCGTGTTCGCGACGCTCTGCCTGGCCGCCGCCGGGTTCGTCCTCGTCTCCTCGTTCTCGGTGACGGTGGCGCTGGCCCAGGCGTACCTGCCGCGGCGGCTCGGGCTGGCCGCGGGGCTGAGCGTCGGCCTCGCGATCGGGCTGGGCGGCATCGGCGTCGCCGTCCTCGGCTGGGTCGCGGACCACTGGGGGCTCCGGCCCGCCCTCGCCGTGATCGCGGCCATGCCCCTGGCCGGCTTCGCGCTCGCGCTGTTCCTGCCCGAACCCCGCCAGTCTTGAGGCCGAAAGCCCCGTCGACCGGGACGTTGGCGCGCGGGGCCTGCCCGCGTTATCATCCTTGAGCGTCCCTCAGGGGATACCCCAGACCCGAGAAGGAGGAGGAATGTTCGCGTCGGTCGAGGAGATTCAGCAGCGGTTCCAGGCCAGCCAGTACATCGCGAACCGGCGGATCGCCACCGTCGTGTACCTGGCCGTCCGGATGAACCGCCCGATCCTGGTCGAAGGCCCGGCCGGCGTCGGGAAGACGGAGCTGGCCAAGGTGCTCGCCGAGTCGCTGGGGCGGCCGCTGATCCGCCTCCAGTGCTACGAGGGGCTCGACGAGGCCAAGGCCCTGTACGAGTGGAAGTACGCCAAGCAGCTCCTCTACACCCAGATCCTCCGCGAGCGCATCGGCGACCTGGTCGCCGACGCCCCCTCCCTGACCGACGCCGTGGAGCGCGTGGCCCGGCAGGAGGACGCCTTCTTCTCCTTCCGGTTCCTGTCGCCGCGCCCCCTGCTCGGCGCGATCCTGGCCGACGAGCCCTCGGTCCTCCTGATCGACGAGATCGACAAGGCCGAGGTCGAGTTCGAGGCGTTCCTGCTCGAGGTGCTCTCGGACTGGCAGGTGTCGGTACCGGAGCTGGGCACCATCAAGGCCCGGCACCTCCCGCTGGTCGTCCTGACGTCGAACAACGCCCGCGAGCTGACCGATGGGCTGAAGCGCCGCTGCCTCCACCTGTTCATCGACTTTCCGGCGGCGGCCGAGGAGCTGGCGATCATCCGCCTCAAGGTGCCCGAGGTGTCGGAGCGCCTGGCCCACGAGGTCGTGAGGGCGGTGCAGCGGATCCGGGCCCTCGAGCTGCGCAAGGCCCCCTCGATCTCGGAGAGCCTCGACTGGGCGCGCTCCCTCGTGATCCTGAACGCCGATCGGCTCGAGCCCGGCGTCGTCGAGGCGACCCTCACGCTGCTCGTCAAGTACGAGCGCGATCTCGAGCGGGTGAAGGCGAGCCTGGACAAGGTTCTCGCCGAATAGAACGAGGAGACAGCGCGTGTCCGAGACCATCGTCTCCGCGATGCTGAAGAAGACGGCCCTCTTCGGGGATCTCGCCCTCTCCGAGCGGCTGGCGCTGGCCAGCGCCATGCGGCGGGGCGACGTTCCGAAGGACGCCCACGTCTTCCACGCCGGGGACCCCGGCCGCTCGTTCTTCCTGGTGGTGGCCGGCCGGATCAAGATCTCGCTCTCCCGGCAGGGTCGCGAGATCGTCCTCGCCGAGCTGGGTCCGGGCGACTACTTCGGCGAGTTCTCCCTCATCGACGGCCGGCCGCGCTCGGCCGACGCCATCGCGGTGATCCGGTCCGAGGTGCTGGAGCTGCCCCAGGAGGTCTTCTTCCGCCTGCTGGACTCGAACGGCACCGTGGCCCGGAAGCTCCTCGTGGAGCTGTGCCGGCGGCTCCGGGAGGCGGACGCCCAGATCAGCACGCTGGCGACCGTGGACGCGGCCGGCCGCATCGTCCGCGGCCTGCTCAAGCTGGGCGAGCACCACGCCCGGCGCGAGGGCGCGGACCTCATCTTCGCCAAGGCGCCCCGCCAGCGCGACGTGGCGGCGCTGGCCGGGACGACCCGGGCGACCACCTCGCGGCTGATCCGGCAGCTCACCCAGCAGGGCCTGCTGACCTTCAGCGGCCAGTCCCTCATCGTCCACGAGCGACAGGTCTTACCCGAAGACAACGTCCAGTAGCGGCAGGCGGGGCCGATGAGCGTCGCATCGCGTCGTCCTCGGTCGTCGCCGATCCTCAGCGTACCCGGGGTACGCCTCCGGTCGGCTCCTCCCTGCGTCCTAGCGCTGCTCGCTCCTCGGCCCCGCCCGCAAGAACGTACTTCATTCGCTCCCTCTCCCTCCCTCGGGAGGGAGAGGGCGGGGGTGAGGGTGGGAGGGGCGCGCTAGATGGACGAACGGATCCTCGAGTTCATCGGAGACCTCCGCAAGGCCGAGATCCGCGTCTCGACCACGGAGGCGCTCGACGCGCTCCAGGCCGCCGCCGAGATCGGTCTGAGCGATCGCCACGACTTCCGGGCGGCCCTGGCCGCGACCCTGGTCAAGGAGTCGCGCGACCTGCCGGCCTTCGACCGGCTCTTCGACCTCTACTTCTTCGACCTCCAGGCCCTCGGCGCCGAGACCGCCAAGGCGCTGGGCCGCAAGGACCCGTGGGCCCGCGCCCTGCTCGAGCGCCTGCTGGCCGAGGGCGACCTCGACGTCGATCCGCTCACCGAGCTCCTGCTCACGGCCGAGGCGCCCGAGCTGGAGCTGGCGGTCCGCCAGGGTGGCCGGGCGGTCGGACTGGAGCGGCTCTTCTACTTTCTCCAGGTCGGCTACTTCTCCCGGCGGATCTGGGACCAGTTCCCGTGGCAGGAGATCGAGGGCGACCTGGAAGCGCTGCTCCGCGCCGCCGAGGCGGAAGGGATGGACCCCGGGGCCCTGGCCCGGCTCCGCACCTACATGGAGCTGCGGATGGAGGCCTTCCGGCGGCTGATCCGCCAGCACGTCGAGCGCGAGCTGGGCCGCCGCGGCTACCGGCAGGAGGAGCGGCTGCGGCGCGAGCTGCTCGCCGACAAGCCGCTCTTCACGCTGTCGGCCGACGAGGTCGCGCAGATGAAGGCGGTCGTCGCGCGCCTGGCTCGCAAGATCAAAGACGCCCTCGCCCTCCGGCAGCGGCGCGAGCAGGAAGGGAAGCTCGATCCGAAGCGGACGTTCCGGGCGAGCCTCCAGTACGACGGGGTGCCGCTCGACATCCGGTGGCGCCACCGGCGCCGGGAGAAGCCCCGGCTGGTCACCCTCTGCGACGTCTCCGACTCGGTCCGCAACGCCTCGCGCTTCATGCTGCAGCTCGTCTGGAACCTGCAGGAGTGCTTCTCCCGGGTCCAGAGCTTCGTCTTCGTCTCGGAGATCGCCGAGGTGTCGGAGGCCTTTCGCACGCTGCCGGTGGAGCGGGCGGTCGAGTACGCCCTCGGCGGGGCGCGGGTGGACTACCACAGCCGCTCGGACTTCGGCTACGCCTTCGCCCGGTTCACCCGGGAGTCGCTGGAGCGGCTCGACCGGAAGACGACGCTCCTCGTCCTCGGGGATGCCCGCAACAACTACAACGACCCCCAGGCGTGGGCGATCCGCCTCATGCGGGAGCGGGTGAAGGGGATCATCTGGCTCAACCCCGAAGGGCAGTGGGGCTGGGGGGTGGGCGACTCCGTCATGCCGCTCTACGCCCCCCACTGCGACGTCGTCCGGGAGTGCCGGACGCTCGCCCAGCTCGCCGAGGTGGTGGACGGCCTGCTCCAGGGCTGGTGGCGCCGCCGCGGCGCCGTCCGCTGAAAGCGTGTGAAGGAATGGGGTTCTCCGGCTCCCCCCTCCCCCGGTGGGTGGGGGAGGGGGGCTGGGGGGGTGGGCGGGGGTCCCGAACTGAGGTCCCCGGACCTCCGATGAATCCGGGTCGGAGGGGGTCGGACCGGCCTCAGCCCTCGCGGTCGCCCTGCCCCTTGAACTGACTCTCGGCGGCCCCGAAGAGCACGTTGAAGGTCGTGAGACTTCCGTAGCAGCGGCTGATGTAGCCCTGCAGCTCGAGCTTCTCCTCGGAGGCCAGACCGGGGTGGCTGTTGACCTTCTGCTCGAGCACGCGCAGCCGGTCGCGGACGCCGATGATCTTCTTGAAGAAGATCTCGAGCGGCACGTCCTTGGGCTGGGTGCCCTCCTTGCCGGGGATGAGCCGCAGCGTCCCGCCGACCCAGCGCTTGCCGAGCTCGAGGTCAACGTCGAGCCAGCCGTGGTCGCCGAGGACCTCGCGCACCGCCTGCTTGACCCGGTCAACCTCGGGATCGCCGGCGGCCGCCTCCACCTGCAGGTCCTCGAAGGTAAAGGCTACCCGGCGCGTCTCGCCGCCGCGGAACAGGATCACGTAGGCGTCGCCGTCGTAGCTCACGATGCGGCCGCTCCCGAAATGAGCGTGGCGCACGACGCTCCCCACGCCGAAGCGCGGGCGCGGGCCGGTCGGTCTGGTGTCACTCATGGCTCGGGTGATTGTAGCGCTATCCGCGTCGTATCGCTTCGGTCGTCGTGACCCTCGGCGCCTTGCTCGAGCCAATCCCCCGTGCTAGCTTCCTGGCAGTCGCCAGTCACCGACTCCAGGAGGTCTCGCCATCACCTTCTTCGACGTTCCCGCGGATGCGAAGGGTCACGCGGCGGCGGGTGCGCGATGAGCGCTGCCCCGCGCGCGGCGGCGCTCCCCCATCTCCAGGCGGTGGCGGCGGCGCTGGCCCAGCCCGGCCAGCCGGCGCCGCTCTTCGCCGCCCTGGACGCGGCGCTGGGCGCGGCCATCGGCCACCGGCTCTTCACCGTGCTGCGCCTTCACCCCGGCGCGCGCGAGTCGGAGCGCTGCTACACGAATCAGCCGGCCGCCTATCCGGTGGGCGGACGAAAGCCGCTGACCGAGTCCGCGTGGTCGCGTCAGGTCTTCGGCGAGCGCCGCGCCTACGTCGGGTACACGGCGGAGGACATCCGGGCCGTGTTCGTCGACCATGCCCTCATCGCGAGCCTGGGCTGTGACTCGGTGCTGAACCTGCCCGTGGTCTTCGGCGGGCGCGTCCTCGGCACGCTGAACCTGCTCCATCAGGCCCGGTGGTACGGCGAGGCGGACGTACCGATCGGGATGACCTTCGCGGGGCTCGCGGTGCCGGGCTACCTCGCGCTCGGCGCTCAGACGGGCGGGACGTAGAAAGGAGCGGCGATGGAGCGACGCGCGTTCGGGCGGACGGGCCTCACCGTGTCGGCGGTGGGCTTCGGGAGCTGGCCCATGAGCGGGGGCGACCGGTACGGGGCCATCGAGGACGAGGAGGCGATCCGGGCGATCCGCCGGGCCTTGGATGCCGGGATCGATTGCGTCAACACCGCGCCGGCCTACGGCTTCGGCCACGCCGAGGAGGTGGTCGGGCGCGCCCTCCGCGGCCACCGGCACCGGGTCACCCTGGTGACGAAGTGCGGCATCGTGTGGGACGAGGGGAGCACGGTCCTCCGGCGCGACATCTCGGCCGCGAACATCAGGCGGGAGGTCAACCTGAGCCTGCGGCGCCTCCAGACGGACGTGATCGACGTCTATCTCCTGCACTGGCCGACGGCGGCCATCCCGTTCGAGGAGGCGTTCGCCGCCATGGACGGGCTGGTCCGGGCCGGGAAGGTCCGCTTCGCCGGGGTGTCGAACTTCACGGTCGAGCAGATGGAGCGCTGCCGGGCGGTCCGCCCGATCGACGTGGTGCAGGTGGGCTACCACCTGTTCGACCGGCGGATGGAGCGCGAGATCTTCCCGTACTGTCAGGCGCACGGGATCGGCGTGATGGGGTACGGCTCGCTCGGCCACGGGCTCCTCACCGGCGCCTTCACCGCCGACACCCGCTTCGCCGATCCCGACTGGCGGGCCCGCGGGATCGCCTTCGGCCAGCCGATCCTGAAGCCCGAGAACCTGAAGGCGAACGTCGCCGTCGTCGAGCGCCTGCAGCGCGAGGTGGCCGCGCCCCGGTCGGTCCCGGTGAGCCACGTCGCCCTCGCCTGGGTGCTGCGCCAGCCGGCGGTCTCGACGGCCCTCGTCGGGGCGCGGAGCCCGGCCGAGGTCGAGGACACCCGGCTCGCCGCCGGGCTCCGGCTGAGCGAGGCGGAGCTGGCGCGGGTCGACGCGATCATGGCCGGGGCGGCCGGCCGGATCACGGCCTTCACCCCGCTGCGCCCGGGCAACGAGGAGTGGGAGTGACCGCGCTCGCCCCGGCCGACTGACCGGCCGGCGCTCCCCATTGCCGGCGTGATCGTCGCAGCCGGTGTCGGAGCCGGACGTGACGGCGCGACGACCGTCTCGCCGAAGATCGGAAGACCGATCAGTCCCGGCCCCGCAACGCCCGGACGCGGGCGGGAAGTTCGTCGGACAGGACGCGCACGCCACAGTAGAGCGACAGATACGCCGCCATGTGCGCGACGGGCACGTAGTGCCGCGGGAGGTACGCGTCGTCCTTGATCACGAGATGCAGGGCCAGGCCCCCGAGATAACACACCGCGAACCCGATCGGTGCGGTGGGATTGCGGGCTCGCATGCCGACGAAGAGGGTGCCGAGCAAGCCCCCCAGGACCAGAAGCACTCCCACCTGCGGTTCGAAGGTGACCCGCTGCCAGAACGTCGTGATCAGCACTGGGAGCGGATCGGTGGCGGCGATCTTGGTGGTCGAACCGAGATAACTGGCCAGCTCCTCGCGCCGGGCGACGAGGCTCGGCAGCGCGTGGACCAGCACGATCAGTCCCGCGCCCGTCATCGAGGCCACGCCGGCGATGGCCGCCCGTCGCCGCGGAGCTCCGGCGCGGCTCGCGATCGCGAGCGCCCAGAAGGGAATGCCGGCGGCGATCGATTGAGGCCGCATCAAGAGCGCGAGGCCGCACGAGAGGGCGGCCAGAGCGATGAGGCGGGAGTGGGGCCGGCCGGCTGCTTCGATGGAGTAGAGAAGCGTGATGCCGCCCACCAGCGTGAAGAGCCACGCGGGAATCTCGCTCATGCTCACGGGGAAGACCAGAAGGTAGGTGGCGAAACTCCTCAGTACCCAGAAGAAGGAGTAGCCAAAGAGGGCGAGGCCCACCAGGCGAAGGACCCCGGGCCGCCTCCGGAAGGTGCTCTGGGCCAGCGGTACGAGGAGAATGGGCGTGCAGCCCAGGACGAAGCGCAGGAGGAGGGCCAGATAGGTGGTGCCCTCGCCCAGCAGGGGATAGAACATCGCCCTGAAGTACATGAACAGAGGCTTCGAGAACACGTACTGGGGGTTGGTGAACCAACGGGGGTTGGCCGCGAGAAAGTAGCCCTCCGAGGTGAAGGTCAGCCAGTCGTCTCCGGGACTCTGCAGGGCGAACCCGTCGGTCAACGGGACGTCGAGGATCGTCCAGATCCACAGACCGAGGATGGGGAAGGTGCACAGCAGATCCGCCGTCCCCTCCCGATGGTCGGGGGTGGGGGCCTCCCGCTCGCGGCGGGCCACGAGATTCTCCCGAAGGACGAGGAAGAGCGTCGAGAGAGCGGCCAGACACACCAGGCGGGTGATGGCCGACCGGCGATCGTGGAACGTCAGCGCCCCGATGGCCCCGAGGAGCGCGATCTCGAGGCCGATGACGGAGGCGCGACCGCGTGACGCGGGCCAGTCGATGCTGCCGGCCAGCGCGCGGGCGCTCCTCCAGGTGGCTCCGGCCACCGGCCACGCGATCAGACCGACGAGTCCCAGGATCAGGAGCTGGGCGGCCCAGCGAGCCCCGGTCCTCCACCCGCTCCGGGGCAGGCTGACGCTCAGCATCGCCTCGGAGAGAGGGAGCGTCCGGGTCTGGGGGCTTATTAGACACCCCGGCGAATCCGGGACGAGGTCGGGGCAGATGTAGTTCCGGTAGATCAGTCGGGCGCTCACGAGATCGGCCCTTGGGAGGTCGACACCCCGATCGATCGGGGTCGGTGCATACGGAAGGGCGACGCGCTCGCGACCTCCGCTCGTCCGCTGGAGCTCCACCTCCACGCTGCCGGCGTAGGTGAGCCGAAGGTCGCCCGGCCCCGGCAGCGTGGACGCGCTCAGGGTGAACGAGGCACGGAAGGGCAGCGCGTTCTGCTCTCGCCAGCGGCTCGCCAGCTCGCATTCCGCCGTACCCGCTGCGCAGGCGTAGTAGTTGTAACTCAGGGTGTTGTGGAGGCCGGGCCGCCAGGGCTCGCCCCGGGGGCCGAAATGAATCGACTTCACGAAGGGCTCGGCCGCGAAGAGACAGGCATCTGGCGAGAGCCTCAAGTCGTTCGCGACGTGGGGCGCCCACCAGCAGCGTGGGATCCCGGCACTGGCCGGGAAGAAGCACTTGATCGCGATCAGCGACAACGCGAGAATCCCGATCGCTCCTGCGTGGCCCGGGCTCATCCGGGGGGAGAACACCGGGCTCCCCCCGACGAGTCGATGGGCCAGACCGATGACGGCCAGGCAGAGCCCGAAGAGCAGGAAGGTGAACTCGGCCCGGTGGGTGACCGGAAGGCCGTCCCAGGCAATCTCGAGATCGGTGGCGAGACAGAAGGCGATGAGCAGCAAGACCCATGAGGCTCGCCCGACGAGGGCCGATCGACTCATGCGCCGTCTCGACGATCCGGCGCCGGCTCGATCACCGGACGGGCGGTCCGATCGGACCTGGACCCGAGGCGCGGGCCCACACGGCGTAGAGTGGGTCCGCGCCGCCGCCCGGGGACCGGTCGTCCTCCCGCGCGTCCGTGAAGCCGCCGGCGGCTTCGAAGTAGCCGCGGACGAGCGTGAGGTGCTGATCGTCGCTGGTGCCGCGCCAGACGGCGACGGCCTTGGTGGGGAAGCACCGGTTGGAGAACGACACCACGAACGGCGCTCCCGATCGGAGCACGCGCCGGACCTCGCGGAAGACCAGCACCGGGTGCGTCAGATATTGCACTGACACGGCACAGGTGGCCGCGTCGAAGGCCTCGTCACCGAACGGCAACCGGGGCTCGTGGTTCAGGTCGTGGACGACGTGGCTCGTCAGCTGGGGGTTGTCGGCCATCTCCTCGGCGTTCAACCCGAGCCCCACGGCTGCCGCCAGGTGAAGACCGCTCGGGAGATGACTCCGCCAGCTGCTCATCAGATCGAGCAGCCGCCCGCCAGCCGGGAGGACCTCGGCATACAAGCGGCCGAGCGCGCCGATGGCCGCGTCGTCGATGTGGACGACCTTGCGCGGCAAGACGTAGAAGCCGTCGTCGGAAGCCTCGTCGTCCCGAGCGTAGGCCGCTGGCGGGAAGAGACCGTCGCCCGGGACCAGGTCGGCCGTCATCCGCCGCCGTGGCGCGGGGTGCTCACCTGGTCGTCTCGCTGGTGCGGTCGGGTGGGTGTCTCGCGGTGGGTGGGGATGCCGACTGTGACGAGCGGCACGGTCTCCTGCCAACCCGGTTCCGGGTCTGCTATTCTCGGCGCGAGCGTATGTGTACCACGCATTCCGTATCGACCGCAACCCGTGTAACCCTCGCGCTCGCGGTCGTGCTGTTCATCGGTCACAACGTGTGGGTTCTCCGCTCGGCGCCGGCCATGGGCGGCGATTCGCCCAGGTACATCGGGTCGGCCCAGCGCCTGCTGGAGGACGGAGTCCTATCGGGGCGAGACCAGAATTACTCCGGCTTCGTCCTCTACCTGGCGCTGACGAAGACGGTGGCTCCCGGCGGGGAGTCGTTCGCCAGCGCCGCGGTGGCCGCGCAGAGCGCGGTCGCCCTCGGCGCCCTGTTCTGCGTGTACGGCATCGGGGCCATGGTTCTGTCGGAACGGGCGGGCGCGCTGGCCTCGGTGTTCTACGCGCTGAACCCCTACGCGATGATCTGGAATCGGTACGTCTTGACCGACTCCCTGTTCATCTCCTTCGTGCTCATCTCCATCTGGGCGCTCATCAAAGCGTCGCGGCGGCATGGGTGGCTCGGGCTCGCCGTTCCCGCCTGTGTCTTCACCGCGATGTTGAGACCCAATGGGGTCGTCTACTTCCCGGTGTTCCTCGTCTACCTCCACTCCCTGTTCGGCAAGAGACTGCGGGTGGCCGCCTACGTCGTCATCGCCGTGGCGGCCCTGGCCGCTTCGCCTTTCTTGATGAAGGAGCTCGAGAAGGCGACCGACCGCATTCAGATCATCGACAACCTCGTGGATGGCGTGACCGTGTGGCACGAGGCCAAGATCGACATGCCCAGGTACGAGAGGCCGAGGACGCGCCCGATCGCGGACACCTTCGCCTACGTCACCACCTACCCCTACGACTCGCTGCGACTGTTCGCCGCCCGGCTCTACGCCGCGTACATGTTCACGCGAGATGACTTCTCGACCCGCCACAACGCCCTGCTCCTGGTGGCGCTCCCTTTCCTGTACGCGCTCGCCGTGGCGGGAACGATCCGGAGCTGCCAGAGGGGCATCACGCGGGACGTTCTCCTCCTGTTGGGTGTGCTGGCGGTTCAGACGGGGATCTTCGCCATGACCTACAGTGATCACG
Organism: uncultured Candidatus Rokubacteria bacterium; assembly: GCA_963708025.1. Lineage (GTDB taxonomy): Bacteria > Methylomirabilota > Methylomirabilia > Rokubacteriales > DASRDR01 > CAVPSB01. Next base: position 55,215 of record CAVPSB010000029.1, read on the forward strand.
ATCCCCGCTTCACGTGCTACACGATCACGCTGATCGCCCTGTTCGCGGCCTACGGATTCGAAGGGCTGGTGATGTCGGGATGGCTGCGTCCTGCCGGGCGCGGGCGGCCGCCGGCGCCGCGACTCGCTGCGCGATCAGCTCGGCGGTGAGCCGGGCCCCGTGCGGCGACAAGTGCCCGTCGCCGGGCAGGAACGACGGCCCCGCGTACAGGGGCGTCGCATCCACGAGCTCGACGGCGTGCTTCTCGGCGATGGCACGAAGAATCTCGAGCTGCCGGCCGCGCGTGATCGGCACCATCAGCAGGCGCGCACCGGCGCGGTCGGTGAGGGACTTCATGTAGGCGATGGCGTGTTCCGTGTACCGCCATCCCCGCGATGCGGGGTCGGTGTTGACGTCGGCGGAGTCGAACGTCCGTTCCGGGCGCGGCGCGGCCTCGGCCACCGCGATGCCGGCCGACCCTCGCCACTGCTGGTAGCTCCAGCCGAGCCAGCGGAGCATCTTCATCACGTAGAGCTCCTCTTTCGCGCGTCTGGCCAGCGAGCGCTGCCGGATCTGGCGCTCGCGGTCCCGCAGGGCCTGCTGGGGATCGACCCGGGCCGGGTAGGTGATGCGGTCGAGGGGCTGGGCGATGAAGGCCTCCATGGCCGCGTCACTCAGATAGGCGTAGAGGTCCACGATGTCGTTGGACGTGAAGACGTACACCACGACGCGCGGCGTGAACACCGGCAGGTAGGCGGTGAGGACGTAGGCCTCCTGGTACGCGCAGTCGCCCTGCCGGCCGAGATTGGCCACCCGCAGGCTGGTGCGCTGCTCGAGGGCGTGACCCAGCGTGTGCTCGAAGTCCACGCCGTGCCCGTAGACCATGGAATCGCCCAGCAGGATCAGGTCGGCCGGGATGTGGAGCGGCTTGTTCCGGAACCCGAGGGCGTCGGTCTCGTGCCGCCACACGTAGCCGTTGGCGAACATCGGGGCGGTGTGGTTGGGGATCATGAAGAACATCCGCAGGTTGCGGTCGGCGTAGTAGATTCCCCCGGTCCCGGCCGTGTACCGGCTGAGGGCGCCGTTGGCGAAATCGTTGCCCAGCAGCGTGGGCCAGGTGCGGAGCGTGACCTCCAGGCCCAGCAGGACCACCAGGAGGGAGGCGGCGACGAGACCGAGCCGGGCGAGGAGACCCTTCGCGCCCTGCACGCCGGGACCCATCGCACCCCTCAGAACGGGGCCCGGGGCGCGTCGGCCACGTCAGCCCTGCATGAACGCGTTCAGGTCCGGCGTGGCGAGGGCGTGGTCCAGGTAGCCGAAGGTGCCCTGGTCCTTCACCTCCCGGGCGGCGTCGAGCAGGCCGGTCATCGCCGTGCGATAGAGCGAGGTGGCCAGGCTGATCCGCCTGACGCCGGCCGCCGCCAGCTCGGCCACCGTGAACGACTTGCCCTTGATGCCGGCCATGAAGTTGACCGGCTTCGACACGGCGGCGCAGACGGCCCGGACCGCGGCGAGATCGGGCAGGCCGGGCGCCATCAGCACGTCGGCGCCCGCCTTCTCGAAGGCCTGCAGGCGCCTGATCGTGTCGTCCAGGCTCGGGTTGCCGCGCAGGAAATTCTCGGTGCGGGCGGTCAGGGTGAACGGGAAGGAGAGCGCGCGCGCCGCCTGGACCGCCGCCACCACCCGCTCGGTCGCCTGGCCGATGTCGTAGAGCGGCCGGTCGCGGTCGCCGGTGGCGTCCTCGATGGAGCCGCCGACCAGCCCCACGCCGGCCGCGAGCCGGATGGTTTCCGCCGCCGTCGCCGGCGCGTCGCCGAAGCCCTTCTCCAGGTCGGCGGAGACGGGCAGATCGGTTGCCGCCACGATGGCGCGGGCCTGCGCCATCGCCTCCTCGCGCGTCACCTTGCCGTCGCGCCGGCCGAGGACGCCCGCCGAGGCGCCGCTCGAGGTGGCCAGGGCCTGGAAGCCGAGCGCGGCCAGGATGCGCGCCGAGCCGGCGTCCCACGGGTTGGGGATCACGAAGGCGCCGGGGCCCTCGTGGAGCGCCCGGAACCGGGTGGCCTTGTCGCTCTGGGTCGCCGTCATCGGATCCTCCTGGGTCGCGCGCCGTGGGAGAGCATATCAGGAAGGGAGCCGCTCCGCATCGGGACCGGACTGGCTCGCGGGGCGAGTCCCCGCTCCCTCCGGGCTACCAGGGGACCGTGGCGCTCAGGCGTCCCGGGGCCTCGCTGCGCGTCTGGACGTGGCCCGGTGAACGCTGACCGGGGTCTACTCCAGGAGCACCGCCCGGAGTCGGCGCACCAGCTCCGGCTCGAGGGAGGAGAATCGGTCGACCACCTGACCGAGCTCCTCGCCGCTCACCGGGTCGATCTCGAGCTTGGCGCGATCGGCCTCGCTCCGGAACGCCGGGTCGTCCAGCGTCGCCCGGAAGGCCTGGCGGAGGAGCTGCACTCGCGCGGGCGGCGTGCCCGGGGGTAGCACGTACGGGCGGGCCAGCGCGCCCTGGTCGTGCACGCCGATCTCGACGAGCCGGCGCCCCTCCGGGGTTCGGGCCAGGTCGATCGCGAGCGGGATACCGGGCAGCTCGGGGATCGGCCGCGGGGAGACGGCGAGCACGACGATCGCCTCGCCGGTCCGCAGGGCCTCGGCCCAACCGGCCCGCATCGAGCTCCAGTTGACGCACGCGCCCGCGAGCTCGCCCGACTCGACGGCGAGCCGGACGTCGCCGGTGCCGCGGTATCCGCTCACGACCCGGATGGGCAGCTCGAGGGCCGCCCGGACGATCCGCGTCGCGCTCTCCTGAGTCGTGCCAGGTCCGGTGCCGCCCATCTTGACCGGCGTGCGGGCCCCCCGCCACGCGTCGACGCTCGCGATCCCGGAGGCCCGGCTCAGCGCGCACGCGATCTGCTCACGGGCCGGCGCGCCAACGTACTCGAAGCCGCGAGGGTCGAACTCGGCGCCGGGCTGCTGCAGGACGGGCCCCAGGAGGAGCCCGCCGGTGAAGTGGCCGACGCTGAGCCCGTCAGGCCGGGCGATGCGGTAGAGGTGGTTCGCGGCGATCAGGCCGCCCGCTCCGGGCATGTTCTCCACGACGATGGTCGGTTCCCCGGGGATGTGGCGTCCGAGGTGTCGCCCCAGGAGGCGGGAGTACACGTCGAACCCACCGCCCGGGGGGTATCCCACGACCAGCCGGAGTGCCCGGCTCCGGTAGAACGACTCGTCCGCGCGGAGGTCTCCCGCCAGCATGGCACCGAGCGCCAGCACGAGACCCAGCGCCAGCGTCCCGCCACGAAGTCCTGCCCCTCGCATCCCTGCCCCTCCTGTCCGGTGTCGCTCGCCCCGCCGGCCCGAGGATGACATACCACACCGGGCGGTGAAAGCTCCTCGTGTATCATCGGCGCGGTGAAAGACTGGAGAGCAAGCGCGCCGGGCCACGTCCGGACGGTCCGGGATCTCATCGAGCGACAGGCCGCGCTCCGGACCGACGCGCCCTTCCTGCTGGTGCCGGATACCGGGCACGTCGTGACGTTCGCCGGCCTGCGGGACGGCGCCCGGCGGGTCGCCGCCTGGCTGGCGGGGGTCGGGCTGGCGCCGGGAGATCGGGTCGCGATGCTTCTGGACAACCGTCCGTCGCTCGTCGAGCTGCTCCTCGGCGCCCAGTACGGCGGCTTCGTCCCCGTCTCGCTCAGCGCGCTCGCGTCGCCACCACACACCGCCGCCGTCGTCGAGCATTCCGAGGCACGGGTCGTGGTCGTCGGGTCCGCGGATCAGGAGAGGGCGCTCGGCGCGGGGCTCGGCTCCGGGGCCGCTCGCGTCTTCCGGGTGGACGATGGGGACGCGGGCTGGACCGCCGGCGGAACCCCCGGCCTCGGGCCGGCCGCCGTCGAACCGGAGGCCGACGCCATCCTCGCCTACACCTCGGGGACGACCGGCCGGCCCAAGGGGGTGCGGTGCTCGCACGCGAGCGTGCTGGCCGGTGCCGACAACGTCGTGCGCGCGCATCACCTCGGTCCCGGGGATCGCGCGCTCTGCGTCCTCCCGCTCTCTCAGCGTGGCCCCCAGAACGCCACCCTCATGGCGACGCTCGCGAGCGGGGGCTCGCTGGTCCTGCCGCCGCGCTTCGACCTCACGCGATTCTGGACGCTGGTGGTCCAGTACGAGTGTACGTGGCTGCCTCTGGTTCCGACCCTGGTGGCCGAGCTCCTGAGCCGCCCGAACCCGGCCGTCCCCCACGGCGAGCTCCGCCGGGTGCGCTTCGCGCGCTCCTCGGCGGCGGCGCTCGGGACGGCCGCCCAGCAGGAGTTCGAGGCCCGATTCGGACTGCCGCTGCTCCAGTGCATGGGCTCGACCGAGGCGGGGAGCAACATCTTCTCGTCCCCGCTGCCGCCGGCGCCGCGGAAGCCGGGGTCGCCGGGCCTCAGTGTCGGCTTCGAGGTCCGCGTGCTGGACGAGACGGGGCGTCCTCTGCCCGCGGGCCAGGTCGGTGAGATCGCGGTACGCGGGCCGAGCGTGATGACGGGATACTTCAAGGATCTCGCCGCGACGGCGGAGGTGCTGACATCGGACGGCTGGCTCCGCCTCGGCGATCTGGGGTACCTCGACGCGGACGGCTACGCGTTCGTCGTCGGCCGTGTCCAGGAGTTCGTCAACAAGGGCGGCGTGAAGATCGCGCTCCCCGAGATCGACGAGGCGCTCGGCCGGCACCCCGCCGTCCTCCAGGCCGCCGCCGTCGGCGTGCCCGATGCGTACCTCGGCGAGGAGATCGCCGCGTTCGTCGTCCTCCGGCCGGGCGCGACGGTCGTCCCCGGGACGCTGCTGGAATACTGCGAGCGAGCGCTCGGGGACTTCCGGACTCCGACCTGGGTCGAGGTGGTCGGCGAGCTGCCCCGCGGGCCGTCCGGGAAGGTCGAGCGCCGGCGGCTGACCGAGGCGGCGCGCCGGGGGAGGAGCCGGGCTTCCGGGCCCGCCGGCGGCCGGGCCGGCGCCGACCTCGAAGGCGCCGTCGCGGAGGCCTGGCGCGACGTGGGGCTCGCGCCCACCGGGCCGCAGGACGATTTCTTCGCGCTCGGGGGCCACTCGCTCCTCGCGCTCCGCGTCGTGGCGCGCCTGCGTCGGCGGCTCGAGGCGGACATCCCGGCACAGTGGCTGTTCGAGGCGCCCACGGTCGCCGGCCTCGCCGCCCGGATCGCCGCGCGGCCCGCGGCCGTGGAAGCCCCGCCGGTCCCGGTGGCGCGCGGCGAGCCGCTGCCATTGGCCCCGGCTCAGGAGCGCATCTGGCGGGCGAGCCAGCACGCCCCGGCGGCGGCCTACGTGCTGACGGTGGACGTCGAGCTCACGGGTCCGCTGGACGCCCCGAAGCTCGAGCGGACCCTGGCGGAGATCGTGCGACGTCACGAGATCCTCCGCACGACCTACGTGGCGTGCGGTGGCCAGCCCGCCCAGGTCGCGAGCTCCGAGATGCCGGGGGCCCTTCCGATCGTCGACGTCAGCGCGGACCCGCATCCGGCCGGGTCGGCTGACCGGATCACCCGGGCCGAGGCCGCCCGCGGGCTCGATCCTCAGCGCGGGCCGGTGTTCCGGGCGGTCCTGGTGCGCCTGGGCCCCGCGCGCCACCGGCTGCTGCTGTACCTGCACTCCCTCGCCGCCGACCGGCGATCGGTGGAGGTCCTCTTCGCCGAGATGCAAGCTCTCTACGAGTCCGCGGAGGCCGGCGGGCCGGGCCTCCCCGAGCCGGCGCTCCAGTACGCGGACTACGCCGTCTGGCAGCGGCGACGGTTGTCACCCGAGGGCGAGCTCTACCGGCGGCAGCTCGAGTACTGGACGGCGCTGCTCTCGCCCGCGCCGCCCCGCCTGCAGCTCCCTTTCCCGCGCCGCCGCCCGGGCGACGCCCGCCCGGACGAGGGTTTCCACGTCGTGCGCTGTCCGGAGGACCTGCGCGCCCGCGTCGCGACGCTGAGCCGCCACGAGCGAGCGACGCCGTACATGACGTGGCTGGCCGGGCTCGCCGCTCTCTTGCACGCAGATGACCGGCGGCCGGGACCTCCTGGTCGGAACGCATGCCTCCATCCGCTCGCGGGCCGAGCTGGACGGGCTGATGGGGCACTTCCTGAACACCGTGCACCTTCGGGTCGCCGTGGAGCCGACGCTGCCGTTCCGGGCGCTCCTGGAGCGCACCCGGGCCGAGGCGACCCAGGCGTTCGGCCACGCGGACGTGACGTTCGACCAGGTCGCCGGTGCGCTCCGGTCGGCCGGACGCACCGTGCCCGAGGCCCAGGTAATGTTCCAGTACGCCGACGGCCGCGACCGGCTGCAGCTGCGACTCCCGGGGCTCGACGCCACCCGGCTTCCACCCGTGGTCGCCGGGATGCCGTGGGGGCTGACGGTCACGCCCAAGGAGCGGGGCGTGGTCGAGGCGTTCTGGGATCCGCGCCTGTACGAGCCGGCGGGGGTTCGGGGAATGCTCGAGCAGCTGGTGACCCTGCTCGACCGCGCCACGGCCCGCCCCGACCTCACCGTCGCCGAGCTGGCTCCCGGACGCGGGCGCCTCCCGCGGGTGAGGCGCGGTTGGGTACGGCGAGCGATCCCGGCACTCTCGTGGATGGGACGCCTCCGGGAGCGCGGCCAGCCGCATTCACCCCGGGGCGCATGACCGCCGAGGAGCGTCGGCGGGGTCAGGGGCGGCGGCCATCAGGATGCCGATGGAGCGACGCGCATTCGGGACTCATGGAGAGCGTGTGAAGGAATGGAGTTCTCCGGCTCCCTCCTCCCCCCGGCCAAAGGCCGAAGGCCGTCCAACAACAGGGGAGGGGGGCCAAAGGCCGAAGGCCGTCAAAGGATCGGGTGGGCGGGAGGTCCCGGACTGAGTGCAGATCTGGGTAGACGCCGATGCATGCCCCCAGGTCATCAAGGAGATCCTGTTCCGGGCCGCCGAGCGCGCACAGGTCCTGACGACGCTGGTCGCCAACACGACGCTCCGCACCCCGCCTTCACCCTTCATCAGGAGCGTCCGGGTGGCGAAGGGTTTCGACGTGGCGGACCACCAGATCGTGCAGCAGGTGCAGCCCGGGGATCTGGTGGTCACGGCCGACATCCCGCTGGCCGCCGAGGTGATTGGGCGCGGAGCGCACGCGCTCGACCCGCGAGGCGAGCTGTATTCGGAGGACAATGTGCGGGAGCGCCTCGCCGTGCGCAACCTCATGCAAGAGCTGCGCTCGGCCGGCGCGCTCATCGGCGGCCCGGCGCCGTTCGGCAAGAGCGACCGGCAGCTCTTCGCGAATCACCTGGACCGCTTCCTGGCCCAGCATCGAGGTCGTTGAAGCGACCACGACGCCGGCGGCGCGCGACGCGCTCCGCGCCGGCTAGGAGCCGACTCGCGGCCGAGCGGCCCGGATCGCGCACCACACGCGCTCGCTGGTCGCCGGCATGTCCAGCTCGCGCACACCCACGCCGGCGAGCGCGTCCAGCACGGCGTTCATCACGGCCGCCAGCGCCCCGACGGTCCCGGCTTCCCCGGCCCCCTTGGCGCCCAGGGGATTGAGCGTCGTCGGTACCGGGCGGCTGGCGACGGCGAAGTCGCACACGTCGTCCGCCCGCGGCATCGCATAGTCCATGAAGGATCCGCTGAGGAGCTGGCCCGACTCCGGGTCGTACACGACCTGCTCCATCAACACCTGGCCGAGTCCCTGGACCACGCCGCCGTGGATCTGGCCCTTCAGCGTCAGGGGGTTGATCACCGTCCCGACGTCGTTGACGACGGAGTAGCGCAGGACCTCGACCCGTCCCGTCTCCGGCTCGATCTCCACCTCGCAGACGTGGCAGCCGTTGGGGAACGTGTGGTTCGTCGGCGAGAACGTCCCGCTCTCGTAGAGCCCGGGTTCGAGCCCGGGCGGCAGCCGCTCCGGCTGGAACGCCGCCCGGGCCACCTCGCGGAGCGTGGCGCCGCGATCGGTCCCCACGACGGTGAACCGGCCATCGGCGAAGGTGACGTCGGCCTCGGCCGCTTCGAGCAGGTGGGCGGCGATCCGCGTGCCCTTGGCGATCACCTTGCCGGCGGCCAGCCAGAGCGCGGAGCCCCCGATGACGGTCGAGCGGGACCCCACGGTGCCCACGCCGAAGGCCACCCGGTCCGTGTCGCCGTCCACGAACCGGACGTCACCCGGATCCAGTCCGAGCCGCTCGTGGACGATCTGCTTGAACGTCGTCTCGTGGCCCTGGCCCTGGTTCTTGGTCCCCATGAGCACCGTGGCCGTGCCGCTGGGATCGAACCGGACCTCGGCATACTCGAGGCCCGGGGAGGCCGCGCACTCGATGGCGTTCGCGAGGCCGAGGCCCCGCAGCCGGCCGCGCCGCCGGGATTCTTCCCGGCGCGCCGCAAAGCCGGCGTGGTCCGCCCGCGCCAGGGCCTCGACCATGAGCTTGCCGAACTCGCCGCAGTCGTAGGTGAACGTCAGCGATGTCTTGTAGGGCATGGCGTCGGGCGCGATCAGGTTTCGCCGGCGCAGCTCGATCGGGTCCCGCTCGAGCTCGCGCGCCGCGTCGTCGATGAGCCGCTCGATGAGGTACGTCGCCTCGGGGCGCCCGGCGCCGCGGTAGGGCGCCGTGGGGTTGGTGTTCGTCAGGACCCCGAGCACCCGGACGTGGGCCGCCGGGATGGCGTAGACGCCGACCACGGTGCCCACGTTCTGGAACGTCGGCAGGAGGTTCCGGTCCGAGGAGACGTAGGCGCCGAGGTTCGCTGTCGTCCGGACGCGCAGTCCCAGGAACCGGCCGTCGCCATCGAGCGCCAGCTCCGCCTCGCTCACGTTGTCGCGGGCGTGCTCGTCGGCCAGGAGCGCCTCGGTCCGCTCACACAGCCACTTCACCGGTCGGCCGACCCGTCGCGCCGCCCACAGCACGAGCCGGTGCTCGGCGTACTGCCAGCCCTTGGCGCCGAAGCCGCCGCCGACGTCGCCGGCCACCACGCGGACCCGGGGCTCGGAGACCCCCAGGATCCGCGCCAGCGCGCCGCGGACGCGGTGGGGGTACTGGACGTCGGCGTACAGGGTGTAGCGGCCCTCGCCCGGATCGTAGTCGCCGACGGCGCCCCGCGGCTCGAGGTACTGGGCGTGCACGCGGGTGATGACGTAGCGGCGCCGGACGACGTGGCGGGCGCGCCGGAAGGCGGCATCGGTCGCCGCCGCGTCGCCGACCTCGAAGACGTTCGACACGTTGTCGGGGCACTCGTCCCACACCGGCGGGCTCCCCGGCTGCGCGGCGTCCGCGGTCGCCGTCACCGAGGGCAGGGGATCGTAGCCGACGGCGACTCGCTCGGCGGCGTCCTGGGCCTGGGCGAGGGTCACGGCGACGACGAGGGCGATCGGGTCGCCCACGTGGCGGACCCGGTCGCGCACCAGCCCGGGGTGGGTTGGCGCGAACATCGGCGAGCCGTCCGGCCGCTTCCGGGCCAGCGTGGTGGCGGTGGTGCCGAGCCGGTCCCGGGCGAGGTCCTCGCCGGTGAGGACTTCGAGCACCCCGGGGGCGCCCACCGCCGCCGACGTGTCGATCGAGCGAACGCGCGCGTGGGCGTGCGGCGAGCGCACGACGACCGCGTACGCCTGCCGCGGGAGCACGACGTCGGCGATGTACCGCCCCTGTCCCCGGAGGAGGCGCGGGTCCTCGAAGCGGGAGACGGGCTGGCCGATGCCGAACGGGCCCATCAGCGGCCGCGCATCACTCGCACCGGATCGGTCCGCCGGCGGCGGATGTCCGGTGTCGCGTCGATCGACTGGTTGTCGGCGATCAGGATTGCTCCCCTGGGGGCTGGCGGACCAGGCCCGTTCCGCCCGATGGTGCGGGGCCGGTGCGGGTTGTGTCAAGAGCGCGGCCCCTGCCCTGGCGGCGGGCTGCACGTGGGGGCGCCGGGGTGTCGATCTCGAGCCGGCCCGTTCGACCCGATCTGGTACAGTCCCGCGGTCCCCTCCGGGTCAATCCCAGAGGCGGGTGGAGAAGTAGCGCTCGCCGAGGTCGTTGAAGAGGGTCACGAAGCGGCCGTGCCGCTCGCGGCGGGCGACGCGCTCCACGCCGGCCAGGTAGGCGCCGGACGACTGCCCGACGAAGAAGCCGGCGCCGGCCAGCCGGACGCACATGGCGTAGGCCTCGTCGCTCGTGACGGGAACGCGCTCGTCGATCAGGCTCTCGTCGAGGTTGGCGGGCACGATGTCCTCGGGGCTGCCGAGGGGCTTGAGCCCCTCGATGCCGGGGAAGGTGTCCGGCACGACGCAGACGAGCCGGATGGCGGGGTCGTGCTCCCTGAGGCGGCGGCCGAGGCCGGTCAGCGTCCCGCCGGTGCCGACGCCGACGACCAGGTGGGTGAGGCGGCCGCCGGTCTGGGTCAGGATCTCCTCGGCGGTCGTCTCGTAGTGGGCGCGCCAGTTGTCGGGGTTCGCGTACTGGTCGCAGAAGAAGTAGCGATCGGGGTCCGCCTGGTACCGGCGGTGGACCTCCCGCAGGGCCTCGTCGTAGCCCAGGAGCCCGTCGGTGAAGACGAGGCGGGCGCCGTGGGCCCGGAGCCGCTTCTTGCGCTCGACGCTGGCGTTGTCCGGGATCACGATCTCGACCGGCACCCCGACGATCCGGCCGATCATCGCGTAGGCGATGCCGGCGTTGCCGGAGGAGCTGTCGAGCAGGGTCTGGCCGGGCCGGAGTCGTCCCTTGGCGAGCGCCCCCAGCACCATCCGCAGCACGGGGCGGTCCTTGAGCGAGCCGCCGGGGTTGAGCGACTCCATCTTGGCCCAGACCTCGACGTCGGGCAGCTCCTCGCGGAAGATGTCCACCGGCACCAGCGGCGTGTTCCCCACTGCCCGGAGGACCGGGTAGCGGTCGAGCAGCGGTTGAACGACCGGGTCCCAGGGCATGCTTCTAGTCTGCCAGACGGCTCAAGCCCGGGCCGGCAGGCCGTGAAGGGCAAGGGCGTTCTCGGAGAGGATCCGCCGGCCGGCCGCGCGCGCCTCCTCGAGGGTGAGCTCGCCGCGCTCCACCAGCCAGCCCAGCGCCTCGCCCAGCGCGGCCCGCGTCCAGTCCGCGGCGAGCCCGAACAGCTCGGGGAGCCCGCCCACGTCCGATCCGTAGAGGAGCTTGCTGGCCGGCGCCAGGGCGAGGTTCTCGCCCGTCCACGATGCTCAGGTCCGAGAGGTCGACGATCACGCCGGGCCTGCCTCCTGCTTCCTCAGCACCTCCCAGGCCGACCGCTGCACGGCCGTCCACGGCTCTCGCGTCCACGCCGACCCGACGGCCGCGGTAACGGAGTGGGCCGTCCCGGCGGGGTAGAACGTCCCCCGCCAGCCCTGGGTGCCGTACCGGGTCAGCTGGAGGTCGTAGCCCTGCCGTACCATGCCGGCGACGATGCGGCCGATCCCCGGCCAGCCGCCCAGCCACCGGCGCAGGCCGACGACGAGCGCCGGCTCCCGGCCGGCCGGATAGCGGAACTCGAGGGCCGTGAGCATGGTGAACAGGACGCGGCGGCGCTGCTCCAGCTCGCGAGTCGTCACCGGATCACCTCGTCCCCTGGCTGTCCGGGTTCCGGGACACCCGCACCGTCGTCCAGCGCTCGAGCACGACCTCGCCGGCCGGCGCGCCTCGCCGCTTGCGGACATCGGACACCCGGCTCAGGTGGACGGTGGCGTGGCGCTGGTTCCGGGCCTTCGAGTACCAGGCGGCCAGCGCCGCCGCCTGCTCGACCACCGTCGCGGGAAGCTCCGGCAGGTGCTCCGGGTTCCGGATGACCACGTGGCTGCCCGGCACCCCGCCGGCGACGTGCAGCCAGAAGTCCTCGGGCGCCGCGATTTCGAGCGTGAGGACGTCGTTCTCCTCGTCGCCGCGACCCACCAGCACCTCGAAGCCGTCGATCGTGAAGGTCCGGTAGGGGCGGCCCTTGCCCGCCACGCGCTCAGCCCCGGCCGGCTCGCGTCAGAGCAGGAAGGACCACGCGTTGATCCCGAGGAGGGCCACCGGAGACGTCCCGCGACAGACCCGCTCCGTCGCTCCCAGCCGGAAGACGTCCATATGTGGCTACGTTCCGGCCGAGGCTACGCGGCGCCCCGGGGTCGTGTCAAGCACGCTCCTCTGACAGCACGCTCCTCTGACAGCACGGCCCTCTGAGGTGGCCCTTTGAGGTGCCACGGTCCCGCGCGGTCCCGTTTGGTACTCGCAGCCCGACCGGCCAGGCTGTTGAGGCTCTGGCCGCCTGCGCGACCCGGTGGGTCGATCCTGTTCGGCGCCTCTGAGGCAGCGATCCGGCCTAGGGTGGCCACATGCCAGAAGTTCGCGGGGTTGCGGTCGGCCTCCCGGTTGGCATGCTCTTGCATTATTGGTCGGGCCACTCGGGTCGGAGGGCCAGAGAGGGGACCGGCCATGACCAGTGCGAATGCTCCACTTCTTCCGACGGGTGCCGCTCGCGGCCCTCATCGCGACCCTGTCGTGGGGGCCATCAGGATCGGGATCGGGGGCCGACGGCGACAGCGGCACGATCGCCCCCGCCGCTCGGAGCGCGAGCGGGCCTGCGCCCGGTGTGAGCGCGCGTTCCAGCCAACCCCCGTGCGCCGGCTGACGTGCCAGAGCTGCTACCTCGCGAACACCGACGTCGATCCCGTGGTGTCGCGCGGCGAGCCGACGCGGTCGATGGGCCGCTCGAGCACCGGGGCTCAGGACGGCTAGACACGAGATGGCCGGTAGTCACGCGCCACGCCTCCTGGTCGTCAGCGATGACCTCGCGCTCCGTCGGGGGCTCTGCAATCTGCTCACGGTCCTCGACTGCGATGCGGAGGCTGCCAGCGATGGCCACGACGCACTCGCCCGCCTCGCGTCCTCCGACTACCACGTCGTGTGTCTCCATGTGCGTCGCGGCGGCGTGTCGGCGTGGGACGCCGCGGCCACGATTCGGCGCCTCGCCCCGGCGACCCGGATTCTCCTCTTTACCGACATGCGTGGCGCCCTGGATCACCAGCGCGCCGGCCGAGCCGGCGTGGCGCTCGTCCGGGTTCCCATCGCCCTGCACGAGCTGACCGCGGCGCTCCGTCAGGCGCTGGCATCCACCGAAGATCGGGCTGGACACTCCATGGCCCGCCAGGCTGACCCCTCGTGAGGCTGAATCTCGGCCTCGGGGAAGGTCATCGCATGGCACCGCAGGGGTCCCGTGTCCTCCTCATCGACGACTCTCGCACCGCCCGCGCCACCCTGGCGCGCGCCCTCGAGGACGCCGGCTTCGAGACGGCGACCGTCGGGGACGCGGCCGAGGCCCTCGACGCCCTGGCGCAGCGGCACTTCTACGTGGTCGTGGCCGACTACCAGCTTCCGGGCGTCACCGGTCTCGAGCTCCTGGCCATCCTCCGCGGGGAGGATCCGGCGCGGCCCCTGATCCTCTACTCGGCTTCGATGACGCCCGACATCGCCGCCCAGGCGCGCGACTTCCGGGTCACAGCGATGCTGCGGTCGCCGGTCGCCCCGGCGATGCTCGTGGCGGCGGTCCAGGCGGCGCTCCAGCCGAAGACCCTGGCCTGACCGCGGCCCCGGTCGGCCCGGCCGGATCGCAAGCATCGCGCGCCGCCGCCTCGCCGCTGCCGAGCAGAAACAGGTGACGAGGCGGTGAGTCTACCCTGGCAAGCGCACTCCTTTCCGCATATGCACGAGCCATGGACAGGAACGTGAAGGCGGGCGCGCCCGATGATCTCGCCCACCGGGCCGAACGCGCCCTCCGGCACGAGCTGGTCGAGCATGTTGAAGGACTGCATCGCCACCGTGAGGCCGATGCCCGAGGTGAGGTACGAGCCCAGGAACCGCGTGTGGCACGCCTTCCCGCGGATCACGCCGTCGTTCCCGCAGTAGAGGAAGCGGACGAGCTGGATCGCGTCGGCCTTGCACCGCCGGTGGATCTCGCGGATCCGCCGGCCGGCCGCGTTCCTGGCCTTGCCGCCCTTGGCGGTGGCCATCGTGGCGCCCTCCTCTCCCGGTTGACCGGGGGATCGTAGCACGCCGGCGAACGGCTCATCTGGCGTACAATCGCGGCGTGGCCGGCGAGCCGGACTTCCTGGAGGCCATCGAGCGCCTGCACGCCCGCGGGGTCACCGACGGGCTGCCGGTCATCCCGCCGACCCCCGAGCTGGTGCGGCGCTTCGTCGAGGTGAGCGGCCGGCCGGGGGACGAGCTGGTCGCCGTCGTGCCGCCGAACATGGGACGCGGCACCGTCGAGAAGCTCGCCGTCAACGCGGTGCTGGCGGGGGCGCGCCCGGAGTACATGCCGGCCATCCTCGCCGCCGTCCGCGCGATGTGCGCGGAGCCCTTCGCGCTCCACGGGGTGGCGGCGACGACCAACTTCGCCTCGCCGCTCCTGATCCTCAACGGGCCGGTCCGGAAGGAGCTCGACGTCAACTGCGCCGCCGGCGTCTTCGGGTCGGGCTGGCGGGCCAACGCCACCATCGGGCGGACGATCCGCCTGGTCATGGTGAACCTGGGCGGCGCCCGACCGGGCGTCATCTCGATGTCCACGTTCGGGCACCCCGGCCGCTACACCTACTGCATCGGCGAATACGAGGAGGCCAGCCCGTGGCCGCCGCTCCACGTCGAGCGCGGGTTCGCCCCTGACGACAGCACCGTGGCCGTCTTCGCCGCCGAGGCGCCCCACGGTGTCTACGACCACTGGAGCCGCCGGGGGCACCAAGTCCTCAACTCGATCGCGGCCAGCCTCTCCGCGACCTGGAACTACAAGCTCACCGGCTACGGCGATACGCTGGTCGTCCTCTCGCCCGAGCACACTCGCACGCTGGCCGACGACGGCTGGGACAAGCCCCGCATGCGCCAGTACCTCTGGGAGCGCTGTCAGCTCCCGGTGCGGGAGCTGATCCCGGACGACGAGTGGGGCGAAGGCCTGCCGGAGAGCGTCCGGGCGAAGTTCGCCGATCCGGCGCACGACGAGACCCGCATTCCGAAGTTCCGCAGCCCGGACAACCTGGTCATCCTGGTGGCCGGCGGCACCGCCGGGCGGTTCTCGGCGGTCATCCCCGGCTTCACGTTCCCTGGCGGCAGTCAGCTCGTGATCGAGAAGATCACGTCATAGGAGGACCGTCATGGCCGAGTTCCTGGACCCCACCGACTCCGTCGCGGTACCGCGCCGCCGCGCCCCCCGGCTCCCGAGCCTGGAGGGCAAGACGGTCGTCCTCCTCGACATCTCGAAGCCGAAGGGGAACTTCTTCCTGGACCGCATCGAGGAGCTGCTACGGGCCGAGGCGCGACCCCGGGCGGTGCTCCGGGTGGCCAAGCCGACCTTCGCCAAGCCGGCGCCCGACGCCCTGCGCCGAGAGCTCTTGACCTCGGCCGACGCCGTCATCGAGGCCCTCGCCGACTGAGGGTCCTGCACAACGTGCAGTGTGCACGACGGCGTCTTCTTCGAGGATCAGGGCAAGCCGACCGCCACGGTGATCACCACGGAGTTCGTCCGCGCCGCCCACGCCCAGGCGGAGGCGCTGGGGCTGGCCGGCTACCGGCCCGTCGTCATCGCGCACCCGATCCAGCCGCTCCTGCGGGACGAGGTGCGGGCGCTGGCCGACAAGGCCTGGGAGGAGATCCGCGAGCGCCTGACCGGTGCGGCCTAGCCGGGAACCCGGGGGGGAGTCACCTCAAAGCGTCGCTTCCCGGGCGGCTAGCCGACCAAGTCTCCTCGCGGTACAGTCGAACCGGCCGGCTTCAGATCGACATACCCGGCCAATAAGAGAAGGAAGACCTCCCACACCTCGGCCAGGCTCTTGGTCTGGAAGATACGGGCACGGGCGCTGGCCGCGTGGGCCAGCCCTTCGGTGTACCAGGCCAGGTGCTTCTGCATCTGTGAGAGCGCGTACCGGCCAAAGCACTGCTCCTGGATCAGGGCCATGTGCCGGCGGATGACGCGATCCTTGTAGGCGCGCTTGTCCTCGGCCCCCAGCGCGTCGAAGCCCTCGTCAAAGATCCACGGACTGCCCAGCGCGCCGCGGCCGATCATCACCGACTCGCAGCCCGTCTCGGCGACCATGCGCCGCGCCTCGGCCATGGAGCGCACGTCGCCATTGCCGGTCACTGGGATGCCCACGGCCTCCACGACTTCGGCGATGATGGACCACGGCGCCTTCCCCGTGAAGCGCTGCGAGCGCGTGCGCGGGTGCACGGTGATGGCATCCACGCCTTCCGCCTCGGCCATCCGCGCCACCTCGACGGCGTTCAGGTGCTCGTCGTCCCAGCCGCCGCGGATCTTGATGGTGAAGGGGACCGAGATCGACCGGCGCATGGCGCGCAGGAGCTGCGCCGTGCCCGACACGTCCTTCATGAGCGCGGCGCCCTTGCCCTTGCCCGTGATCTTGCGCATGGGGCAGCCCATGTTGAAGTCGATGATGTCGGCGCCGAGCTCCTCGCAGCGGACTGCCGCGCGGGCGAGGGCCTGCGGGTCGCACCCGAGGAGCTGCATCGCCAGCGGCCGCTCCTGCGGGTAGTACGCCGCCATTTCGCCGGCGCGCGGCGTGTCCATCAGGATCGCGAAGGCGTCGATCTCCTCGGTGGTCGTGAGCCCGCTGCCGCACTCCTTGGCGATGAGCCGGAAGGGTGCGTTGGAGATGGCCGCCATGGGCGCCAGGCGGCAGAGCTGGGCGATCTCGATCTGACCGATCTTCATGAAGGAGGCGGGCTCAGACCCGGCTCACCAAGCACGCCGCGGTGACGGCGCCGCGGCCGACGCCGGCCGCCTGGCCCCGCCACGTCGAGGCGAATCCGACGGACCTCTGGGTTCATTCGTGTGCCCGACTACCTCGCCAGCCGGGGCCACCGCGCTCCCCCAGGGATGGCGAGAACGCGGGGCACCGCGGCGAAGCGGGAGCCGCTACTTCACCGGGATCATCAGGTGCTGATACGGTGTGCCCGGCCACATCACATACGGCTTCCGCGGGTCCTCGGCACTCTTCGGGTACGTGTCCGCCATCGGACCGGGATTGAAGATCATGACGTGCGCGCCGGTGTCAACCCACTTCTTACCGGCCGCCGGCTTCGTGGCGTACGGGTCGTCGTTGCTCGCGTCCGAGCCGCCCATCAGCATGTACCCGAAGCCGACCCCGGCCGGCGGCTGGGTCTTGCCCATCCACGCCTTGGCCCATTCCATCCCGGCCTTGTCGAGGCACATCGGGTCGTTGCCTGGAGTCGTGTGGTTGTCCGGCATGCAGGTGAAGGACCCCTTCCCCTCGCGAAGCACCTTCATCTGGCCCTTCTCGTCCATGTCCACGATGGTCGCCTCCTGGGCGACCGCCTTGGGAGCCGCCGACATCGCGTTGGCGATCTTCTCCTTGTCGGTCTTGGGAGGGGCATGCTTGGGCTGAGCGATCCCCACGCCGGCCAGAGCGACGACGGTCAAGAGGCTGATCGGGATAGCGCGTAGCGTCATGGGTCACCTCCGCTGGAATTGAGCCTCACGTACGTGCGTTCCGTCCGACAACAATTATGGCCGAGCACGGTCAGTGGTCAACATCGAAAATGTGGCGGCGATCCCGGTCAAGAATGGAGGTCGTCGCATGGCCGAGGGGGTAGCCAACATAGTGCCCCGTGCTCGGCCGCGACGGGGGTTAATTGTAGATGTTCAGCGCTTTGAGGACGGCGATCAGGATCACGGCGCCGATGATGCTGATGATCCAGGCGCCCACCGAGCCGACCGTCACGATCCCGAGCGCTCCTGCCAGCCAGTGGCCGAGCCGCGGCGCCGACGATCCCCACGACGATGTTGGCGATGATGCCCATCTGCGCGTTGGTCTTCATGAGGAGGCTGGCCAGCCAGCCGACCACTCCGCCGATGATGAGGGTCACGATCAGGCTCATAGTCCCTCCTTTTCGGAGACCGGCTCGTTCGAGCGAGGAATCAGCGGCCCAATCATAGCGCAATTCGCCCGAGGCGGGTGCCGGCGAGTTCCGGGGAACACGTGTTCTACCCGCGGGCGATGCCCTCGACGAGGCGCACGTCCGCGGCGGAGAGCTCGAGCTCGAGGGGGGTACGAGGAGGGACAGGCCTGAGGCCGGTGGTGCCGGGAGGCCGGTTCGACCCCTGTTGCACCGCGTTCCGCGGGGTGGTCAGGGCCCGCCGCAGGACGCGATCCAGGTCCTCCTCCAGGGCCCAGTCCGTGTTCTGCCGGGTGCGCTCGCGCACGTCGAGGAGCGCGGGGACGGCGATGGTCGCCCCCGAGGCGCTCGAGGGCCGCGAGTACCTCAGCGATCTCCGCGTCCGCGCGGGCCACGTCGGCCTTGAAGCGCTCGGGATCGGTCGGGGGACAGGCGAGCCTGCGCGCCTAGCTCTTTTTCGACGTCTGCGCCATGAAGCCGCCCAGCTGCGGCATGACCTTCGTGCCCTTGCACTTCGGGCACTTCACGTTCCCCTTCTCCCGCTCGGCGATGGTCATGATGAGCTCGAAGGGTTTCCTACACGTCTCGCACATGAACTCATAGCGTGGCATGGTTGACTCCTCGTTCTTGTCTGGCGCCCATGCCGTCCCAACACACGATTCCGGGCCCAGCCCTCAGGCTACAAACGGCGGGATGGGCGGAACCTCGAGAAGCTGTTCCTTCACGTCGATGACGCCAGGGACGGCTCGCGCCACCTCAGTCGCCTTCTCCAGGGCGGCCGTGCCCTCGAGCCGGATGACGCCCTGCTCGGCCTCCACAGTGATCCGGTACTTGCGTGTCTCCGGGTGCGCCGCCAGGGCGGCCCGCACCCGAGACGCCAGCGCCCGATCGCGCACGGCCTGGCGCGACGCCTCCGTCGCAGTCAACTCCGGCTGGTGCAAGAGCCCGATAATGAGGCCAACTCCCGCTTCGAACGAGAGCTTCTCGGTGGTGATCACGAGATCGTACAGCGCCGGATCGCTCCAATTCACGTCGAAGAGGTACCGCATCCGACCGGACTTCTCCCGGTCGGTCCGCCGCACGAACTCGGCCGCCGCCCGGGCGTCCACGCTCTCCCCCTCGTCCGCCATCTTCTTCATCACCCGTCGAACCCGCAGGTCGAAGGGTCCCCGCACGAACACGCGCAATACGTGCGCGATCCCCTGGAGGAGCACCTGTCCGCTCCGGCCCATGATCACGGCGTTGTCCTGCTCCGCCACATCCAGCACGGCCGACTGGAGAACCGTGATGTAGTGACGCGTCTCCACGTCGAACCGCTCGAGGAATGAGGGCTTCGTCTCGTCGAGTTGCGCCAGCCTTCCCTCGAGGCACCCGTACCGTAGCGCCGCGTGCGAGATCATGTCCTGGTCCACGTACCGATATTCCAACCGCTCGGCCAGTGCCATGCCGATCACGGACCCGCCCGCGCCCATTTCGTGGGAGATCGTCACAATGGCCACACCACACCTCCGATCCAGGCGGAGCGCCGCGAGTCTCGCCCCGGCGTGAAGGATCCCCGGCGGGGTGCCGCCCCGAAGCTTGCCCGCCGACGGTCACCCGTGCCCCCAAGACTCTGAGCGCCCTTCGACTCCCGCTCGGCCGGGCTCGGTGGTGGACCACGACGCGCCCGGCTCGCCCCCTTCTTCGCGGCCGAGTCCACCGGCGGCCTCGCGATCTTCGGTCCAGGGCCCGCGCCATCCCCCCAGCGTGAAGCTGTGCAGCCACCCAAGGGGCGGCCCTCGAGATCCTCAGGCGGCCCCAGCGTGCGTGCCTCCGAGACAGCGGAGTGCGTCACCGCCATCGGTGCAGTTCTCCGCCGACGGCGTTGCACTCATGCCGACCAACGTGCCCCCTCTCGAGGTGGCATGCCCCACCACTGTATCTTGCGGCCGTACAGGGAGGACACGCCTCTAGAAGTCCCACGGCCTCATAGTCGTCACCGAGCGGCGAACATCCCCTGCGGCTTCTGAGGCTGACCTCAGTTCGGGACCTCCGCCCCCCCCCCCTTCGACGGCCTTCGGCCTGTGGCCGGGGGGAGGGGGGAGCCGGAGGACCCCATTCCTTCACACGCTCTCGGTCTGTTCCGGCTCGGTGGAGAGACATACGCCCTCGCCAGCCATCTCAGTGGCTGAACGAGGGCGTCAGTAGGTTGTCCGGTGACCCGATCCAGGGGCATCGCTGCCTCCCCCGAGGGTCGGACGGTCACGGTTGTGAGGAAGACGCTACTGCGTTACGCAAAGCACGTCAAGCCCTTTGCTGTCGCCGGGCTGAACCATTCCTCCTTTACACGGAATCGCCGTACGTTCCCCACACCCCGCAGGAATATTGTCTGACACTGCCTACGTCGGCGGGCCTGGCGCCATGAAGGATCTTGTCCAAGAGACCGACGCGGGCCGCCGCCCGCCGAAGGCTCAGGCGGCCGGTCTAGGCGTGGTGATGAGGATGGCCGCGCTCGTAGTGGGCGCGGAGGAGATCGAGGCCGAAGTCGCGCTTCGGGTCGTGCCAGACCGAGTGGATGTGGTTCGCGTTGTTCTGGGTATTGTCGTACTCGATCAGCAGGGTCGGCCCGTGCAGCCGATAGTAGTGGGCCCGGCCCGGCTCGATCGGCCCCGCCCACGCGAAGTGGATCCGCTCGAGTCCGGCCTCGCGCATCCGCCGCAGCTCCTGCTCGGCCAGCTCGCCACGCATGTTGCGCGCGTACTCCTCGATGAGCTTCGCGGCCAGGCCGCGCTGGTCACCGGTCATGTCCGCCAGGGCCAGCCCCGCGGGCGCGGCCAGGCTGTCGGAGCGGCCCGGGCCGGTCACGATGTCGCCGAGGGACTGCGCGGCGATGACGGTGCGGGCGCGCTGGGCGTCGGTCAGGCTCCGGGCGAGGGCGCGCCCCAGATCCTGCTCGGCGGCGAGCGCGCGCAGCCCCTGCCGCGGGCCCGACGGCACCTCGGCGGGATTCGCGCCCATGAAGGCCGGGGTCACCGCCACCGGCTGGCCGGGGACGAGGGTGAAGTTGAGCGAGAGATGGTGGCCCTCGGCGCGCCAGCCCCAGGGGGCGGCGGCGCCCGGGTTGCCGAAGACAGTGAAGGCGTAGTTCTCGGGATCGCGCGAGAGCCCGAAGGTCTCGATCCGGCGCAGCACCTCTTCGAGCTGGATGACGTTCACCGCCTTGCCGTAGCCCGCGGCGCTGAGGCTCGCCTTCATCAGCTCGTGCGCCGCGGCCCGCGCGGGCGCCGGCATCGCCTTGAAGGGCACGCCTTCACGGCCGCGCGGGACGTAGTGCCAGTTGAGCCGTTCCTTGTCGCCGAAGGCGAACACGGCGCGCTTCCGCGCCTCGGCGGGGAGCGCGCCCAGGAAGGTTAGCGCGGCGGCCGCCATGGCCGCCGGCGCCGCGTCGCTGGCCTGGGCGAGCGCCGGACGCGGGAGCGCGCCGGCGGCTGCGCTCGCCGCCAGCCCGTGCAGCAGCCGGCGGCGGCTGAGGTGAGCCATGGGCTAGGAGTACTTGACCGTGCAGCCGTACGCGCGGGTGACCGGCGTCTTCACCGCCTGGCCGGACGCCACCGCCTCGAGCGCGGCGCGCACGTAGTTGTTCGCGCCCTGCACGTCGGCGCGCCGCGAAGTCGGCCGGTCGTCGATGGCGCCGGCGTAGACGAGCGTGCCAGCCTTGTCCACCACGTACATGTGCGGGGTATTGGTCGCGCCGTAGAGCTTACCGGCCGCGCCCTTGGTGTCCAGCAGCACCGCGGTGGGCGCCGCCTTGCGCGAGGTGGTCAGCTCGTCGGCCTGAGCCGGCGTGACGTAGCCCTGCGTTCCCGGCACCGAGGAGATCACGGTGAGCCACACCACGCCCTGCCCGGTGGCCTCGCGCTGCAGGCCCTGCATGTTGCCGGACTCGTAGTGCTTCCGGACGTAGGGGCAGTCGTGATTGGTCCACTCCAGCACGACCACTTTCCCCTTCTGCGCGGCGAGACTCATGGGCGAGCCGTTGGTGGCGCTGACCGTGAAGTCCGGAGCAGGCTGGCCGACCTTCGCGGTCGAGGCCCACGCCGGCAGCGTGGCGGCGAGGGAGGAAGCGGCGCCGGCCACGACGAGGCCGGTACCGGTGCGGGCCAGGAAGCGGCGACGGCTCAGCAGTTCAGGCGTCATAGCGTCTCCTTGTCGATAGCTTCGATGATGGTGCCTTCGCTCAGGATCTGCGGGAGCACCCGGGGCTCCGGCGCGGCCGTCTGGCCGGACCGGGCGGGATAGACGACGTAGAGCGGAACACCGCTGCGGCCGAAGGAGCCGAGCACCGAGGCGATCTCGGCGCTGCGGCTGGTCCAGTCGGCCTTGAGGTAGACCACGCCCTGGCGGGCGAAGGCCTCGGCCACCGCGGGCGAGCGGAGCGCCACGCGCTCGTTCACCAGGCAGGTGATGCACCAGGCCGCGGTGAAGTTCACGAAGACCGGCTTTCCCTGCGCGCGCAGCTCGGCCAGCCGCTTCGGGGAGAAGGGCTCCCACCGGACGCCCTCGGCGAGGCCGCCGGTGGACGCCGCCGGCGGGCTCGCCGCGGCGAACGGCGCCAGCGCGATGGCCACCGCGACACTGCCGAGCGCGATGCCGGTGGCGGCGCGGCGCCAGCGCGGCGCGGCGGCGCGCCCGGCGTGATGCACCCACGCGGCGAAGCCGATCAGCAGCAGGCCCACCAGCACGAGCGCCACGCCGTCCGGGCCGGTCTGGCGGCTCACCACCCAGACCAGCCACGCCACCGAGGCGTAGAGCGGGAAGGCGAGGGCCTGCGCGATCCGCGCCATCCAGGGTCCCGGCCGGGGCAGGAGCCGGCGCCACGCCGGCACCAGGCTCAGCGCGAGGAAGGGCAGGGCCAGGCCGAGGCCGAGCGCCTCGAAGACGGCGAGCGCGGCGGCCGGCGGCTGGGTGAGCGCGTAGCCCACCGCCACCCCCATGAATGGCGCGGTGCAGGGGGTGGCGGCCACGGTGGCGAGCGCGCCGGTGAAGAAGGAGCCCGCGTAGCCGGGACGGGTCGCGAGGCCCTGGCCCATGCCCGTGAAGCGGCCGCCGATGACTACGAGGCCGGAGAGGCTGAGCGCCAGGGTGAAGAGCACGTACGCCAGCACGGTGACGACCAGCGGGGACTGGAGCTGGAAGCCCCAGCCGATCTGGGCGCCGCCAGCGCGGAGCGCGAGCAGCGCGCCCGCCACCACGGCAAAGGACGCCAGCACGCCCGCGGTGTAGGCGAGCCCGTGCCGGCGCACGACGGATGCCCTCGCCTCGGCGTGTCCGACGAGCGCCAAGGCCTTCAGGGACAGCACCGGGAGCACGCATGGCATGAGGTTCAGGATGAGGCCGCCGGCCAGGGCCAGCCCCATCGCGGCCAGGAGCGACAGCGACGGCCCCGCCCCGGAGCTCCCGCCGGCCACCGCCGTGATGGCGAAGGCCTGGCTCACCGGGCCCTGGTCGAGCTTCTCCCGGATCACCAGCACACCGTCCAGGTCCGCGGCGGCGCCATCGGGCAGGAGCCCGCGCGCTGCGCGCAGCGTGATCCCGTTCCTGCCGATGGTGACCTCCTGGGGCGCCGCGTGGTCGATCACGCCCCAGCGGCCCGGGAAGAACCAGACCTCGGCGATGCGGTCGGCGACGAGCCCGGGGGCGGCCACCTCGATGCTCACGGTCTCGGCGGTCGCGTGAAGAGCGGCGGGCCAGGGGCTCGGCGCCGGGACCGCGCGCCGCGCCCGTTGGATCAGGGGCGCTCCCGTCGCGTCCGGGGCGGGCTTGCCGGCGATCACCGGAAGCGTCAGCGCCACGTCCGCCTCTTCCGGGATGCAGATCTTCTCGCAGACCAGCCACGCGACGTGCGCGCGCAGGGCGGTCGGCGTGCCCGGCGCGAGCGCGGCGGGCGCGGTCAGCCGCGTGAGCAGCACGACCTCGTCAGCGTAGCCGTAGCTCATCAGCGGCGCGACCGGCACGCGCTCGGGCTGCGGGAAGACGAGCGGGCTGGCTTGCCAGCCCGCGGGCAGCGCCCAGTCCACGGTGGGCGGCTCGCCGGAGTCGCCCGGATTGGTCCAGTAGGTGTGCCAGCCGGGCGCGATGCGCTGCCGGAGCCCCACCCAGAAAGACGAGCCGGGCTCGATGGACGCGGCCTCGCTGAGCAGGGTGACGGAGACCTTGGGCGGACCGGGAGGCGCGGGGTTCTTGACGGTTGGCGTGCGCGCCGGCTGGGCGGCCAGCCCGGATCCGGCCAGCATGCCCACGATGAGCGCGGCGACGAGGAGCCGGATCGCCATCGTGACCGAACCTAGGGGCGCGGCTTCACCTTCTCGAAGAGCGGCAGGTACTGGCCGTACCCTTCCTCCTCGAGCTTGGCGACGGGGATGAACCGCAGCGCCGCCGAGTTGAAAGGCTCACACCTTCAGCTGATCGCGGATGGGCAGACGCCGGATCCGCTTGCCCGTCGCCGCGAAGATCGCGTTGCACAGGGCCGGCGGGATCGGCGGCACGCCGGGCTCGCCCACGCCGCCGAGGGGCCGGTCGAAGTCCCCGGGGATGAGGTGCACCCGGATCTCGCGGGGGGCGTCGGCCAGGCGGGTGACCCCGTAGTCGTGGAAGTTGCTCTGCTCCACCCGGCCCGCCTTGAAGCTGATCTCGCCCAGCGTCGCGACGCCGACACCCATCACGCACGCGCCCTCCATCTGCGCGCGCACTCGCTCCGGGTTGATGGCGGCGCCACAGTCCACCGCGATGTCCACTCGCGGGATCGTCAGCTCACCCTTGTCGTTGACCGCGACCTCCACGACCGCCGCCACGTAGGTCACGAAGCTGTAATGCGCGGCGATGCCCAGTCCACGGCCCTTGGGCAGCGTCCGGCCCCAGCGCGCCTCGCGCGCCGCCGTTTGCACGACGCGCCGCAGGCGGCCGGTGTCCACGGGATAGCGCTCGGGCGACTCGTCGTGGTTCCAGGCATCGGACAGGCTCTGTGGCGTCATCCAGCGGGCCGGGCCGATCACGTCCAGCAGGAAGTCCTTCGGGTCACGACCCGCCGCCGCGGCCAGCTCGGCGACGAAGGACTGGACCGCGAACGCATGGGGGATGTTCGAGACCGATCGGAACCAGCCGATGCGCGTGTGGGCGGTGGCCTCCGGGTTCTCGATGCGGACGTTGGGAATCGCGAACGGGACGTTGATGACCCCCATGCCGAGCTCGAACGCATCCTCCTGCTTCGCGTCGGCCTCGAACGTTGACTTGATCGTCGGCGCGACGCTGCGGTGCAGCCAGGCCACCGGCTTGCCGCTGGCATCGACGCCGGCCTCCAGGTGCTCGACCGACACCGTGTGGAAGTAGGAATGGTGCAGGTCGTCCTCGCGCGTCCAGGTCACCTTGACCGGCTTGCCGTTGACCGCCTTGGACAGGACGGCCGCCTCGATGGCGAAATCGGGCTTGGACTTGCGTCCGAAGCCGCCGCCCAGCAGCGTGACGTGCACGGTCACGTCGGCCGCCGACATGCCCAGCCGCTTCGCCACCAGGTCCCGGGCAGCCTGGGGAGACTGGAAGCAGCCCCACACCTCGCACTTGCCCTGCACGATCCGGACGGTCGCGGCGGGCGGCTCCATGGTCGCGTGGGCCAGGTGCGGGGCGTAGTACTCGGCCTGGAGGCGGCGCGCGGCGCCGGCCATGCCCGAGTCGACGTCGCCATCGTTGCGCACGACCTTCCCGGGCTTGCGCGCGGCTTCCTCGAGCGTCGCCTTGAAGGCCACCGAGTCGTACCCCGCGTTCGGGCCGTCGTCCCACGCGATCTTCAGCGCCTTGAGACCCTGCATGGCCGCCCAGGTGTTGCTCGCGATGACTCCGACGCCGCCCAGCGGATTGAACTCGGCGGGCGGCGCGCTGCCCTCGATCTCCACCACCTTCACCACGCCCGGAACCTTGAGCGCCTCGGCCGCGTCGTAGCTCGCCACCTTGCCGCGATACACCGGCGGACGGGCCACGACCGCGTAGAGCATGCCGTCCAGTCGCGTGTCGATGCCGTACTGCGCCTTGCCGGTGACGATGTCGCGGCCGTCGACCAGCTTCAGCTCACCCTTGCCGATGTAGCGGAACTGCGCCGGATCCTTGAGGCGCAGTGTCTCCCGCGCCGGGACGGGCAGGCTGGCCGCGGCCTTGGCGAGCGATCCGTACCCGGCGCGCCGGCCCGTCGGGCGATGCACGACCTCGTGGTTCTTCGCCTCCACTTCCTTCACGGGGACGTTCCAGCGCGCGGCGGCGGCCGCTTCGAGCATGGTGCGGGCCGCGGCGCCGCAGCGGCGCATGGGGTCGAAGAAATGCCGCGTGCTGCGCGAGCCATCGGTGTCCTGGTTGCCGAAGCGCTGCTCGTCACCGGGCGCCTGCGCGACGCGCACGCGCTTCCAGTCGGCTTCGAGCTCGTCGGCCACGATCATCGGCATGCCGGTCCGCACGCCCTGTCCCATCTCGGAACGGTGGCACACGATGGTCACGGTGCCGTCCTCGGCGATGGCGACGAACGCGAGCGGATCGTCGACCCAGCCGTGCGGCATGCCGTCGGCCCCGTACTTGGGCGGCTCGGCACCGCGCAGGCGGGCCGGATATCCGAGTGCCAGCACCAGTCCACCGAGTGCGGACACTCCCTGGAGGAACCGGCGCCGGCTCACGTTGGCGATCACCAGCGGCTCGTCGCGCAGCGCATCGGCCGTCGTGCGGGACATCGGACCGCGTGACCCGTTCATGGGTTCGCTCCTTGCCTGGCCGCCGCCTGCTTGACGGCGGCCCGAATGCGCCCGTACGTGCCACAGCGGCAGATGTTGCCGTTCATGGCCTGGTCGATGTCGGCATCGGTCGGCTTCGGCTTGCTCTTGAGCAGCGCCGTCGCCGACATGATCTGCCCGGCCTGGCAGTAGCCGCATTGCGGCACGCCGATCTCGATCCACGCCGTCTGCACCGCCTGGCCGACCTTGTCCGCGCCGATCGCCTCGATGGTCGTGATCTTCTTGTTCGCCACCGCGGAAATCGGCGTCACACACGAGCGCATCGGCTGGCCGTTGACGTGCACGGTACAGGCGCCACACAGCGCCATCCCGCAGCCGAACTTGGTCCCGGTCAGCCCCAGGTGGTCACGTAGCGTCCACAACAAGCGGGGTATCCGGGGGCAGGTTGACGTCGTAGCGCCTGCCGTTGACGGTGACTGGGGTCATGGCGATTCTCCTCTCATCACCTGGACGATCGAGGGCCACTTCGCGGGCGGGGCGGAGACTCTACAGGGGCGGGCACTCCTTGC
This sequence comes from uncultured Candidatus Rokubacteria bacterium, assembly GCA_963708025.1. Taxonomy (GTDB): domain Bacteria; phylum Methylomirabilota; class Methylomirabilia; order Rokubacteriales; family DASRDR01; genus CAVPSB01. The sequence goes on from CAVPSB010000029.1 coordinate 82,378, forward strand.
CGTCCGGCTATCATGACCCGCGAGGCCTTGTCAAGCGGCGTGCTGGAAACGCCGGGTTTCTAGCCGGGGAAGCGCCAGAGGCGGCCGGCGGGGGGCTCGTCCGAGAGCCGGAACTGGGGCAGAAGGAAGTCGGGGGCGAGCGGCTGGAAGCAGACCGCGACGCGCGCGCCGATGGCGACGCGCTCCTCGGGCTCCGGCCGGAAGTCGGGCGTGACGAGGTTCGCCACCAGGCGGAGGCCCTCGTCGGGCGTCGGCGCGCCGCGCTGCTCGTCCAGCTCGACGACCACCACGGGGTAGGGCGCCCACTCGCGAAAGCCGGGCTGGATGGCCTGGACCACGATCTCGTAGCTGTAGATCGTGCCGCCCCCGGACACCGGCTGCCACGTCCACCGCAGCGAGCCGCACCAGGGGCAGCCGACGCCCGGCGGGTAGCGGAGGAGCCGGCAGTCCTCGCAGCGGCGGACGACCAGCCGGCCCGTCGCCGCGGCCTCGAAGTAGCCGCGCCACTCCGAGTCGGTCTCGGGGACGATCAGCGCCATCCCGCGATACTCGACCCGCGCGGGCAGCCCGGCCATCGCGCTACCGCCTCAGGATCAGGGCGCTGCCCGTCGCCGGGGTCGCCCAGCCCATGTTCATGGAGATCTCGGCGTCCCGGACCTGGCGGCAGCCGCCCGGGCGGTGGTCGTAGGTGTGGACGCCCTTCGCGGCGTCCGGGCAGTAGTCGTCGGCCGCCCCCCGGAGCTGGCGGACGTTCTCGATCACCATGCTCATCCCGTGGGTGTACCCCTCGCAGAGGTGGCCGCCGCTGGTGTTGTTCGGGCGCGCGCCGCCCAGCTCGATGGCGCCGCTCGCCACGTAGGCCCCGCCCTCGCCCTTCGTGCAGAACCCGAACTCCTCGAGCTGCAGCATCGCGGTGAAGGTGAAGGCGTCGTAAGCGCCGGTCACGTCCACGTCGGCCGGCTCGATGCCGGCCCCGGGGAAGACCACCTCCCGGGTGTGGACGCCGGCTACCTGGGTGATCCGGCCGTTGTAGAGGTAGTCGGCGCGCGGCTTGGACACCCGGCCGGCGGCGGCCATGACGTGGATCGGCCGCGCCCGGCAGTCCCGGGCCCGCTCGGCCGAGGTCAGCACCAGCGCGGTGGCGTTGTCGGTCTCCACGCAGCAGTCCAGCAGGTGGAGCGGCTTGACGATCCAGCGCGAGGCGAGCACCTCGTCCACGGTCACCGGCGTCTTGAGGAGCGCCTTCGGGTTGCACGCGGCGTGCTTGGAGTGGGCGACCTTGACGTGGGCGACCTGGGCCGAGGTCGTCCCGTACTCGTACATGTGGCGCATGAATGTCGGGGCGAAGCGCTGGCCGGCGCTCATCATGCCGTAGGGCCGGTCGGCCAGCTCGAGGCCCCGGACCGGCGCCGCCGCCCGCGCCCCCGTCCCGCCGATCCGCACCTCGGTGTAGCCGTTCATGGCGCGGAAGAGCACGACGGCCCGGCAGAGACCGACCTCCATGAGCCCGAGGGCGTAGGCGACCAGCCCCTCGGTGCTGCTGCCGCCCCCGATCACGTCGGCGAAGGTGTTGAGCCGGAGCCCGAGGTCGGCCGCCACCGCGGTCGAGGGCGTCGAGTCGTTGGAGTGGTACGAGAGCATCCCGTTCGACTTCGTCGGACCGCAGCCCGGCGTCGGCGAGCGCCTTCGACACGGCCTCCACCGCGAGCGCGCGGGTCGAGCGTCCGGAGGCGCGACTGTACTCGGTCTCGCCGACGCCCACGATGCAGTAGCGGTCGCGGATCCCGGCCATCCGGGTCATGGCGCCCTATCTTACACGGCGGGCGCGGTCGCCGGGACCGCATTCCCCGGCGAGGCGGGGCGAGCAGGTTGGCGCGAGCCGAGGGAGCGGCATCGCCGAAGGCCCAGGCGGTCGTTCCCCCGACGTCGAAGACGAGCCCGCTGAGCAAGGGCCCCAGCGACGAGGTGGGGCTGTCAGTCGAGGGGATGGCGCCAGCGGAGACCGGGGAACCGAGCGTAGTCACGGTCAGCCGTTACCCACTCGGCCCCGGACTCGATGGCGAGGGCCGCGAGGTAGCATCGGGCACGAGGCTCGCTCGCGCGCCGGCCCCTCGGCAGAGCCGAGTGAAGATCGCCCAGCGTCGCTCGCCGGGAGAGACAGAGAGGCAGTTCGGGTGGGCGAGGTCCGTGATCAGGCGTATCGAGCGGAGTCGGATCACGGAACACGCGGGGATGCGTGACAACCCCGAGGAAGCCACTGAGGACGAGATCCGTCATGCCGTACGCGGTGTCCGACTGCATGACGTCTCCCAGCCAGGCCCGATACCGCGCATGCTCCGGCGCATCGAGCCGGTGGGCGTAGACGAGGACGTTAACGTCGATCAGGAACAGCCGCGGGCTCCGTCAGGTCGAGCAGTGCAGCGCTGTCGTCGAGGTCGACTCCAGGCTGGAGGCCGCCAACCCCGAAGGTCGTGAGTTCGACCCGCCCGGGACGACCCGCGCGCCGGCGGCGGGCGAGCGCTTCCCTGAGGGCGTCCTCGACGAGGGCCGTCATCGTCGTGCCCGACGCGGCGGCGAGCTTCTTGAGCCGCGCGATCAGATCGTCAGGAAGGTTGATCGTCGTACGCATGCATCAAAGCATACGGTCGATGCATCACGATGGCAACTCGGTCACCGGCTCGGGGGCTCTCCCCGGCGGCCGGGCTAGGGCGAGCAGGCCGAGCGCGAGCAGGTTGAGGACCGCGGCGCCGCCGAAGGCCCAAGCGTAGCTCCGGGTGACGTCGAAGACGAGGCCGCCCAGCACGGGCCCCAGCGACGACGTGGGGCCGGCGATCCCGAAGATCAGGCCGACGAGGCTGCCCGAGTGCGCCGGGCCGAAGAAGTCGCCGATGATCGCCGGCATCAGCGCGGTGACCGCCCCGTAGGCGAAGCCGTAGACCCCCGACGCGGCGAAGAGGCTCGGGGCGCCCGTCGGCAGCGCCAGGCCGACGAAGGCGAGCGCCTGGAGGGCGAGCGAGACGGCGAGCGCCGCCCGGCGGCCGATCCGATCGGAGACGGCGCCCATGGTCAGACGCCCCGCCAGGGAGCCGGCGCCGAGGGCCGACAGCGCGGTGGCGCCGGCGGCGGGCGAGAGCCCGAGGTCCTGCGCCAGCGGGACCAGGTGCACCGGCGCCATGAAGACCGGGATCCAGGTGGCGGTGTAGACGCCGGCCAGTGCCAGGAACGACGGGTGGCGGAGGGCGCGCCGCACGGGCCAGCTCGGGGCTCCGGGCTCGGCCGCCCGGTCCCCGGCCGGCGCGCCGCCGTAGGGCCGGAGGCCGCGGGCGGCCGGGTCCCGGACGAGGAGCCGGGAGAGCCCGGCGAGCGTCAGCGCGAGCCCGGCGCCGAGGGTCAGGTAGGTGGCGCGCCAGCCGGCGCGGTCGATGAGCAGGGCGATCAGGCGCGGGCAGACCAGGACACCCACGCCGGCGCCGGCCATGACGAGGCCCACCGCGGTGCCGCGGCGGGCGGTGAACCACCGGACGGCGGTCGAGCTGCACGGCACGTAGGCGGTGCTCATGCCGAGGCCGGCCACGAAGTACGTCGCGTAGAGCGGCGCTAGCGAACGGACCGTGCCCGAGGCGCCGAGCCCGAGCCCGAGGAGCAGCCCGCCCAGGGCGACGACGCGCTGCGGCCCCCAGCGGTCAGTGAGCCGGCCTGCGATCAGCCCCGTGAATGAGTACGTGCCCGCGTAGAGCGAGAAGACGCCGGCCAGCGCGGCCCGGCTCCAGCCGAACTCGGCGGTGAGCGCGGCGAAGAAGAGGCCGAAGGCGTACTGGACGCCGTAGGTGAGGAACATCACCATGAAGCCGGCCGCGACGACCACCCACCCGTAGTGCAGTCGGCTCATCCCTGCCGCTCTTCGACTGGATGGAGATGCCCCGGAGGAGACTCCCTCCGGCCCTAACGTCCTGAGGGGACCGAGGTCATAGAAGGCGGGGGCAGGGCCGAGGAGCGAGCAGCGCCCACAGGCCGAAGGCCGTCCGAGAGACGCAGGGAGTCGCCGACCGCAGGCGTATGCCGCATACGCCGAGGATCGGCGACGAACCGAGGACGACCATAGGTCGGGACGGACGCCCAAGGGCCGAAGGCCGTCCGACCGTCGTAGGCCGAGCGCGTCTCGACCGAGATGGACATTGCGAAGCTCATCGGCCCTGCCCCCTACATCGTGTCGTGGGCGTGGGGGTGGAGGAGTCTCGCCTCGATCCGGCCGAGCACCTCCAGGATGAGCAGGGCCAGGACGGTGCCGACGAGCGGGACCCAGATCAAGCCCGCGCCCACCGCCAGGCCGATCGCCGCCGCGATCCAGACCGAGCTGGCCGTGGTCAGGCCCTTGACCAGCCCCTGGCCCTCCAGCTTGATGATCGCGCCGGCGCCGATGAACCCGATGCCGGTGGCGATCCCCTGGATCACGCGCGTGATGTCGGCGGCCGCCGCGCCCGCCTCGAGCGGCGCCAGCACGAACAGGGCGGAGCCCAGGGAGACCAGCATGTGAGTGCGGAGCCCGGCCGTCTTGCCGAGCCGCCCGCGTTCCCAGCCGAGCGCGCCCCCGAACAGGGCGGCCAGGGTCAGCCGGACGGCGACGCGGAGCGCCGCCCCGAAATCGGGGTTCTGGATGATCGCGTCCAGCGACACGTGTCCCCCCTCCCCGGTCGCTCGCCGCCGCTATCGGCCGCGGCGATCGGCGCCCGCGCCGTGCCTGACCAGGACCTCCCGCAGGTACTTTCCGGTGTACGACGCGGCGACCTGGGCCACGACCTCCGGCGACCCCTCGGCCACGATCTCGCCGCCGGCCTCCCCCGCCTCGGGACCGAGGTCCAGGATCCAGTCGGCGCTCTTGATGACGTCGAGGTGGTGCTCGACGACCAGGACCGTGTTCCCGGCGTCGACGAGCCGCTGGAGGACGCCGAGGAGCCGCCGGATGTCGTCGAGGTGCAACCCGGTCGTGGGCTCGTCGAGAATGTAGAGGACGTCCCGCCCGAGCCGCGCCCCCAGCTCGGCGGCGATCTTCAAGCGCTGCGCCTCCCCGCCCGAGAGCGTCGTGGCCGGCTGCCCGAGCCGCAGGTACCCGAGCCCGACCTCCTGGAGGACCTGGAGCCGCCGGACGAGGGCCGGCACGGCCCCGAACAGCTCGACGGCCTCGTCCACGGTGAGCTGGAGCACCTGGCTCACGTCCTTGCCCCGGTACGTGACCTCGCGGACCTCGGCGCGGTAGCGCCGGCCCTCGCAGGCCTGGCAGGTGACGTAGACGTCCTCGAAGAAGTACATCTCGAGCTTCTCGAAGCCGTCGCCCTCGCACGTCTCGCAGCGCCCGCCCGGCACGTTGAACGAGAAGTGACCGGGGCCGAACCCGAGGGTCTTGGCCCGGGGCAGCCCGGCGAAGAGCTTGCGGATCTCGTCGAACGCCTTGATGTAGGTCACCGGGTTCGACCGGGGTGTCCGGCCGATCGGCTCCTGGTCGATGAGCTTCACGCCGCCGAGGTGCTCGAGGCCCGTGAGCGCGTCGTACGCCCCCGGACTGTCGAACTCGGCCTTGAAGGCCCGCGCTACCGCCCGGTACAGGGTGTCGTGGACGAGCGTGGACTTGCCGGAGCCCGAGACGCCGGTGACGCAGGTGAGCGTGTGGAGCGGGATGCGGGCCGTGATGGCCTTGAGGTTGTGCTGGCGGGCGCCGACCAGGGCGAGCCAGCGGCCGCTCCCGTCCCGGCGGCCGAGCGGGAGCGGGATCGTCTCACGACCCGACAGATAGCGGGCGGTCAGCGACCGCGGATCGCGGGCGAACTCGTCGCGCGGCCCGGCGAAGATGACCTCGCCCCCCCGCTCGCCGGAGCCCGGGCCCAGCTCCACGCAGTAGTCGGCCGCCTCGATGAAGCTCCGGTCGTGCTCGACCACGACGACGGTGTTCCCGGCGTAGGCCAGCTCGCGACACAGCTCGGCCAGCCGGCTCACGTCCCGGGCGTGGAGGCCGATGGAGGGCTCGTCCAGGACGTACAGCGTGCCGACGAGCTGGGCGCCAAGCTGGGTGGCCAGGGCGATCCGCTGGGCCTCGCCGCCGGAGAGCGTGCGCGTCTGGCGGTCGAGCGCGAGGTAGCCGAGCCCCACCCGCCGGAGGAACGCTAGCTTCGCCTGGAGCCGGGCGCGAACGTCGCGCGCCACCTCGGTCTCCCACGCCGTCAGCCCGAGCCCGTCGAGCCAGGCGGCGACGTCGTCCACCGTCCGGCGGCAGAGCTCGGCGATGGTGAGGCCGTCCACGGTGACGGCGAGCGCCTCCGGCCGGAGCCGCGCCCCGCGGCACGTCGGGCAGGGTGCCTGGCTGCGATAGCGCGAGAGGAACACGCGGACGTGGAGCTTGTAGCGATACCCCTCGATCTCCTCGAAGAAGCCCCGGACCCCGCAGAAGTCGTCGTCGCCGTCCTGGACCCATCGCCGCGCCGCCTCGGGCAGCTCCCGGTAGGGGACCTTGACGTCCACCTTGCGGCGGCGGGCGGTCCGCATCAGCTCCTTCTGGTACCACTCCCCGGACGGGTGTCGCCACGGCTGGACCGCGCCGTCGGCGAGCGAGAGGGTCGGATCCGGCACCACCCGGCTCTCGTCGTAGCGGAGGAGGTGGCCGAAGCCGCGACACTCGGGGCACGCGCCGACCGGGTGGTTGAAGGAGAAGAGGAGCGGCTGGGGGCGCTCGATCGCCTGCCCGCAGGCGTGACAGCCGAAGCGGTCGCCGTAGCGGTGAAGGGCGGGTGGCTGACCGTCGCGGAGGACCTCCACCACCGCGCGCCCGCCCCCCTCGCGGAAGGCCTGCTCCAACGAGCCGGCCATCCGGCTCTGGCGTGCGGGTTCCAGGGGCAGCCGGTCGAGGACGACGAGGAGCTCGGGGTGGCCGGTCAGATCGACGGCCGGCAGCGGCGTCAGCGGCTGGATCTCGTCACCGATCTTCACCCGCACGAAGCCGCGGGCGGCGAGGCGCCCCAGGAACTCCGCGGCCGGCTCCTTGGTCGGGACGGGGAGCGGGAACATGACGAGGGCGCGCGCGCCGGGCCAGGCGCGGCACAGCTCGTCGGCGACCCGGTCGGGGGCGTCGGCCCGCGCCTCCCGGCCGCAGCGGGGGCAGTGGACGCGGCCGATCCTCGCGTAGAGGAGGCGCAGGTAGTCGGCCAGCTCGGTGGCGGTCCCGACGGTGGAGCGGGCCGTGCGTACGGGATTCTTCTGCTCCAGCGCGATGGCCGGCCGGATGTGCTCTACCTGGTTGACGTCGGGCCGGTCGATCCGCTCGAGGAACATCCGCGCGTAGGACGAGAGCGACTCGACGAAGCGCCACTGGCCCTCGGCGAAGATCGTGTCAAAGGCGAGCGAGGACTTCCCGGACCCCGAGACGCCGGTCACGACCGTGAGCTGGTCGTGCGGCAGCGCGAGCGAGACGTTCTTCAGGTTGTTCTGTCGGGCTCCGTGGATCCGGAGCCATGAGGACTGCGCCATGCCGTCGAACCCCCTGAGGGGCGATTGTACCGCGACCCGGAGGCGGCGGCGAGGAGCGGAGGCCGAGTCTCTCGCGCGCGACGGGCGGATCGAGCCCGACCTTCGAGCTCTTGGCGAGCTCTTGGCGACGCCTTGAACCAATGCCGACGACTCTGACTCCATCACCCGTCGGCTTCTCGCAACCCTCGGACTCGGGCCACGCGGCCGTGACGTTCGGCTTCGAGCCGCGGCTTCGCCGCGGCCTCCGAGGGGGGGCTTCGGGGGGGCTTCCGAGACCCCCCGGAAGTCTTAGTCGCGCAGGAACTTCCGGATGGTCTCCCCGGCCTTGGCGACGGCGAGGACGCCGTCCAGGTGGCCGCCGTCCCCCTCGATCTCGACGTACTCGACCGACTTTCCCTCCTTCTTCAGGAGCGCCATCGCCTGCTTCGAGTAGTCGGGGAACAGCAGCAGGTCCGACGACGCCGGGATCAGGAGGACCCTGGCCTTCACGTCGCGGAGGCCTTCCGGGAGCGACCCCTTGTGTCCCGTGACGAAGAGCTGATTGGCCTTCACCAGATAGAGGAAGTGGTTGGCGTCGGACACCTTGGCCCGCGCCGCGGCGGTCCTGTCCAGGACGTCCTCGACCGCGAACTTGTTCTCCCAGCCCCTGGCCGGGTCACGGTCGGCGGCCGCCCACTTGCGACCGAACGCCTTCTCGGCCCAGCCGTAGTGGCGGGCGTGGAGGGTGACCGTCTTGAGCGCCAGCGCCAGGCCTTCGAGCGGCGCTTCCTTGTCGTAGTAGTCACCCCGGTTCCACCGGGGATCCATGAGGATGGGCGCCGCCCAGATGTTGAGCCAGCCGATCATGTAGGCGTTGGCTTCGACGGCGCCGATGACCGGGATGACGCGCTCGACCATGTCGGGATAGGCGGCGGCCCATTCGAAGCTCTGGAGGGCTCCCATGGAGGCGCCGGTGACGGCGTGGAGCTTCTTGACGCCGAGCGAGTCGAGGAGCGCCTTCTGGACGTTGACGAAGTCGCGGATGGTGACGACGGGGAACGTCATCCCGTACGGCCGGCCGGTGTCGGGATCGATCGAGGCCGGACCGGTGGTGACGGTGTTCGGTCCTTGGTGTTGAGGTTCACCAGCGTGTCCGCGCTGATGACGAAGAACCGGTCGGTGTCGATCGGCTTTCCGGACCCGATGATGGCGTCCCAGTAGCCCGGCGCCGCGTCGCTCGCCTGGTACTTGCCGGCGGCGTGGGAATTGCCGGAGAAGAAGTGGGCGACCAGGACGACGTTGTCCCGGGCGGCGTTCAGCGTCCCGTAGCTCTCGTAGCCGACGCGGACGTTCTTGATGGTCTGGCCGCCCACCGTGGTGTAGGACGGCATGGTGAAGACCTTCTTCTCCACGGGGCCGTCGTACGCCCAGCCGGGGGCGGCGACGGCGAGGCCGATCAGCACGAGCGCGAGCGCGGGGAGCGAGCGGGCGGCGTGGACGAGGCGAGTCATGGGGATTCCTCCACTTCTGTCCGGCGTCGGACATCCGGGCGGGGCTGCGGCTGGCCCGGACCCTAGCAGACGGCGCGCGCCGATGTCAATGGATCGTCCTGCCGCCCCTCGTGGTCATGATCATGGCTCCTTACGTGGCATTACTTGTGCACACCGAGACCACTGTGGATCGATCTGGACGAGAGATCCGGAAGCCCGGTCGGTCGCCATCGGTTCGGCGTCCCCCGTGCGCATGGTGGCACCCCGGTGCACCAGTTCCCGCCTGGGCGGGTAGAGTCTGCGGCCGGAATGGAGGAGTTGGCCATGCCACGGCCCCGACCGTTGCGGTGGTCCAGCACGTGAAACAGGAGGACAGCCATGCTTCACATCGTTGAGTCGCGCAAGCCGCTGGATCGGGTCGCGAAGGACTTCGTCGAAGCCGCAGCTCGCCACAAGTTCGGCGTACTGGGCGTTCACGATCTCAAGGCCAAGATGGCCGAGAAGGGCGTGACGTTCGACCACGAGTGCCGGATCTTCGAGGTCTGCAACCCGCACCAGGCCAAGAAGGTGCTCGACACCAACCTGGCGATCTCGACCGCCCTGCCGTGCCGGGTCTCGGTCTACGAGGAGGGCGGGATCACGAAGCTCGCCACGATCAAGCCGACGGCCATGATCGCGCTGTACGGGAACCCTGAGCTCAAGGGAGTCGCCGAGGACGTGGAGACGACCCTCGACCGGATCATGGCGGAGGCCGCCCAATAGGAGGCCACGGCGGTACCACGCAGCTGACACGGAGGTCCGTGATGGAGAGAAACACGGTCCGTGGGACGAACCTCACCGGAAGACCCCCGTCATGGAAGACGCTGGCCGGCGGACTGTGTGGCGGGCTGAGTGGCATCGCCGCCCTCCCCATCAGCGCGTGGGCGCAGGAGCGCCCGTGGGGCTGGGGCTGGCATCCGATGTGGGGGGTATGGGGAGCGTGGGGCGTCGGCATGATGCTGTTCATGCTTGCGTTCTGGGTCCTGGTGATCGTGGGCGTGGTGCTGGGGATCCGTTGGCTGGCGACCCAGGGACGCGAGTCGCGAGCTGACACCGCGCTGGAGATCCTGCGGCAGCGCTACGCGCGGGGCGAGATCAACAAGGAGGAGTTCGAGGCCAAGAAGCGGGATCTGAGCTGATCGGTCTCCGAGGGTCGGTGCACCAGGCGGGGTATGTGGCCAGGTAGGCAGCGCCCCGTCGGTGGGGCACCGCCGCCCCACCTGCTGTTCGGATGCCCCACTCCCCGCCCTGACCGGGTGCCGGGGCGTCGGTGATCCCCTCCGCCTCGTCAATGCTGGAGGACAGTTGGCGGGCCCTTACCGACGCGGGTCCGATCTGGCAAGCACTTTGCTCGAACCATGATCGACATGCGTTTCGGACGAGGTGCTCCAGCCATGCGCGCCGCGGGGTTCATTGCCCTGCTCCTCATCGCGGCCTCGATCCCCTGCCTTGTCCATGCCGATTCCGGTGACTCCGATGATCTCTGCCTCAGCTTCGGCCCGCTCGTCGGGCCGATCGCGGTGCCCCTCCTTCTCCCGGCCGGTGACTCTCACGCGGCTCCCGTGACCGTTCACCAGGCCGTGCCGGTCAACCTGCCCGTTCCCCCGCCCGAGGCCTGACGCCCCCGGACCCGCGCGCTCGAACGCGCGGGTGAACCGACTCGAACGACACAGGCCGGCGCCGCGCCGCGCGCCGCCGGCCATCCGAGGGCCATCTCGGGCGCAAAGGGGGCGCTGGTGTTCGATCACCATGAAGTCCGCCCGGCTCGCCGACCGGCCGCACGGCCGGTCCGGACGACGGGTCGGGGTCTGCTCGTCGCGGTGGCGACGCTCGCCGTCCTGGGCACCGCCGGGGCGGGGGCGCAGACGCCGCCTCACGGGATGCCGGGGTCGCTGCCGGGCCCCGGCGCGGAGATGGCCCACGACCGGCCCTTCTACCGGGAGGGGACGTTCCACGCGCTCGTCGGCGCCGTCCTGATCGGCGGCGCCCTCGTCGCCTACCGGTTCCTACGTTCCCGGCCGCGCTGGCGTGCCAGGCCGGCCGGGTTCGTGAGCGAGGCCGTCCTGGCGGTCAACCTCATGGACTCCACCCACCTGGCGACGCACTACGGCGAGGCGGTGGCCCTGCGTGCGCGGAATGCCCTGGAGGAACAGGTTCGCCGCCTGACCGAGGCGACGCGCGCGTTCCTCGAGACGACCGGCGACGGCTGCCTCGTGACGTTCCCGGCCGTGACGCCCGCGCTCGAGTCGGCCGTCGCGCTCGTCCGGGAGCGGCACGAGGGGCCGACCGACCTGGGGCCGGCAGGCCGGCTCGAGGTCCGGGTCGGCGTGACGTACGGCGAGATCCTCCTCGACGCGCGCGGTGTCCGCCATGGCACCGCCATCAACAAGGCCTATCGGCTCCTCAGCGTGAAGGCCAAGGATCTCGTCGAGCTGAAGGGCGACGCCGAGGGGACGGCGCTGTCCGAGCGGACCCGGATCCTGGTCGATGAGGACGCGGCGCAGGAGGTGGGCCGCACCGTGGGACTCGGGTTCGTCGGTTACGCCCGGCTGAGGGGCTTCACCGGCCTCCACGGTCTGTACGAGGCGAGATGGCGGGCTGGCACCCAGCCGACCCCGCCCGCCGGCGCCGCGGACCCGCAGGGCCGGGCCTCCGGCCCGCACGGAGGCATCCTGTGAGCGACACGCATCGGGGACGGATGGACAGCCCGCCCGCCGGCCGCGGCAACATCAGCCGCTGGTCCATCGAGCATCCCTACGCGATCATCGCCTTCTACCTCGGCGTGGCGCTGCTCTCCCTGCTGGTGGTCGTCGTCCAGATGCCGCGGCGCATGATGCCCTACGTCGAGAGTCCGCTGGTCGGCGTCGTCTCGATGATGCCGGGGCTCTCCGCCGAGGAGATGGAGATCTACTTCTCCAAGCCCATCGAGGAGCGGATGGTGGACCTCAAGAACGTCCACTTCGTCCGCTCGACCTCCCAGGAGGGGTTCTCGATCGTCACCGTGGAGTTCTGGTACGGCACCGACATGAGGAAGGCGCTGTTCGACGTCCAGTCGCTGATGAACGTCGTCCAGGCCGACCTCCCCATGACGGGGGCGAACCTCAAGCCGTCGTGGGTCCTGGCGATCGACCCCCTGAACATCCCGGTCCTGTCGCTGGCCGTCACCGGGGAGGGCTACGAGCCCGTGCAGCTCCGCACGCTGGTCGAGAACGAGGTGGTCAACCGCCTGAAGGTCGTCAAGGACGTCTACTCGGTGGTGCCGTTCGGCGGGCAGAAGCTCCAGATGCAGGTGCTCGTCGACCGCGAGCGGCTCGCGGCCTACCGGATGTCGCTCCCCGACCTCAAGCGCATGCTCGACATGCAGAACCAGTCCCGGCCGGCGGGGACGCTCACGTTCCAGGACCGCGAGATCCTGGTCCGGACCGACGCCCGCGCCCGCGCTCCCGAGCAGGTCGCCGCCTACCCGATCGGCAGCATGGAGGGCCGGACCGTCTACCTGCGAGACGTCGCGGAGGTCGTGAACGGCCCCCGCGAGCAACGCAGCCTCTACCGCTTCAACGGGAAGGAGGCCATCGAGATCTCGGTCGTCCAGCAGCCGGACGCCAGCTCGGTGCGGGTGATCGAGGGCGTCAAGGCCAAGCTCGCGGAGATCCAGCGTGACTTCCCCGGGCTCCGGTTCGAGGTGGCCTACGACAACGCCACGTTCGTCGGCTATCTCATGCGGAACATGGTCGAGGAGCTGGTGGTGGCGGTGCTCCTCACCGGGCTGGTGGTCCTCGTCTTCCTGGGGAACGTCCGGGGCACGCTCATCTCGGTCGTGACCATTCCGATCTCGCTCGGCATGGCCCTGCTGGCGATGGTGCCCTTCGGCATGACGCTGAACAGCTCGACCCTCATCGGGCTCCTGCTCTCGATCGGGCGGCTGGTGGACGACTCGATCATCGACCTCCACTCGATCGAGCGCCACCTGCGGATGGGGAAGTCGCCGAAGGACGCCGCGGTGGACGGGATCACCGAGGTCCGGCTGGCCGTCCTGGCCATCACGCTCATGGTCTGCGTGGCGCTCCTGCCCCTGGCCTTCTCGGGCGGCATCGTGCAGTACATGTTCGAGGGGATCGTCTGGCCGATCGTCTTCGCCCTGCTCGCGTCGGCCGTGGTCTCGTTCACCCTGACCCCGCTCCTGGCCGCGCACCTCTTCGGCCCGCACGGCGACGGGACGCGGGCATCGCGGCTCCAGCGCTGGGTGCTCGACCCCTCGCAGCGGCTCCTGGACCGGCTCGAGACCCGCTACCGCGGGGGCCTCGGGTGGGCGCTCCGCAATCGCTTCCTGGTGCTGGCCGGCGCGGTCGCGACGATCCTGGTCGGGGTCGCGCTCTACCCGCGGATCGGCAGCGAGATGATGCCGCTGGCCGACGTCTCCCAGGCGTACGCGCTGCTGGAGGCGGCGCCGGGGACCTCGTTCGCCCGGACGTCCGACATCGCGGCCGAGGTGGAGCGCCTGCTCCTCCGGCAGCCGGAGGTGGTCAAGGTCTCCTCGGAGGTCGGCTTCGAGCCGGGCGGCACCTACTTCACCGGCTACAGCATGGGGGCCGTCAATGCCGCCGGCCTGATGATCACCCTCACGGACTCCTCGAAGCGCCGGCGCGACATCTGGCAGGTGATCGACGCGGTGCGGGACGAGGCCGTCCGGACGATCCCGGGGATCCGGCGCCTGGCCATCAAGGAGATGGGCGCCGACGTCATGGCGTCGAGCGCCGCGCCCATCCAGGTCATCGTCTACGGCCCCGAGCTCGAGAAGCTGCACGAGCTCGGGGAGCAGGCGCGCCAGCTCGCCGAGCAGATCCCGGGCTTCTCCCAGGTGTCGACCTCGTGGGCCCACACCCTGCCCCAGCTCCACGTCGTGGTGGACCGCGCCCGCGCCCAGGAGATCGGCCTCTCCGTGGAGGAGGTGGCCGACCAGGCCTACTACGCGCTCAAGGGCGGGCTCACCAACGAGTTCTACCGGCTGGACAACAAGCGCCTGTTCACGATCCTGCTCCGCTATCGCGGGGACCAGCGGCGCGACTCGAGCGACCTCCAGCAGGTCAAGATCGTGGGCAAGAACGGCGAGGTGGTGCCCCTGGCCTCGGTCGCCCGCGTCGAGGAGCGTCCCGGGGCGACGCTGATCGAGCACGACAACTTCCGCCGGGTCGTCAGCGTGCTCGGGTTCTATCGCAAGGGCGGCCCGCCGAGCATGGAGCTGTCGATGGACCTGCTCATGGCGGCCCACGGGAAGCTCGACTTCCCGCCGGGCTACGGCATGGAGCTGCGGGGCGACATGACCCAGATGGAAGAGTCGTTCGCGCGGCTGCTCCGCGGCCTCTACCTGGCGGTGATCTTCATGTTCCTGCTGCTCGTGGCCCAGTTCCGGAGCCTGATCGAGCCGCTGAACATGGTCTTCTCGCTCTCGCTCATGCTCACCGCGATCGTGGCCGGCCTGCTGCTGAACCGGCAGACCTTCTCCACCGTCTCCATCCTGGCGGTGGTGATCCTGGCCGGCATGATGATGACGGTCGCGGTGCTGCTGATCGACCTCGTGCTCAAGCTGCGGGCCCAGGGCCTGCCGCGCGACGAGGCGATCCTGACGGCCGGGCCCATCCGGCTCCGGCCGATCCTGATGACGTCCCTCATCACCGTCGTCGTGCTGATCCCGGTCGCGCTCTTCCCGCGGACCGGGATCGACGCCTACGCGCCGCTGGCGACCGTGGTGATCGCCGGCCTCTCGGTGGGGACCGTGCTGGCCCTGTTCGTCGTCCCGGTGGTCCACACCTACACGGACGACCTCGCCCGGCTCACGGCGGCCGCGTGGCGGCGCCTCACCGGGCGGCGCCCCGCCCGCCCGGAGAAGGTGTCGACGTGAGCCTCCGGGCACGGTCCGCGGCGGCGATCCAGGGAAGCCCAGCGCCAGAGCCTGGCGCGCAACCCATCGTCGAGCTGGCAGGGAGGACGCGATGAACATCGACGGCGTGGACCGGGACGATCTGCGGACGCCCGGATCCGACGGCGAGCACGCGGTCGTGGGCCGGCGCGCCCGCGGGCGGGGACCCGTTCGGCGCACCGTTGCGGTCCTGGTGGGCCTCGCGCTCGTCGCGGCGGCAGGCGCGTGGGCGTACTACGCGAACATGGCCGCCGGCCGGCCGGCGATGGACATGACGATGCCGGTGAGCGGCGGCGCGGCGGCCTTCCCGGTCGTGCTGACCCCGGTCGAGCGCGGGCCGATCACCGGCACCGTGACGTACACGGGGAGCGTGGCGGCCTTCAACGAGGAAGAGATCTACCCCCGCGTGACCGGACGGATCGTCGAGATGGCGGTCTATCCCGGGGACGCCGTCCGGGCGGGGCAGGTGGTCGCCCGGCTCGATGACGTGGAGTTGAGCTCCCGGGCGCGGGAGGCGGCCGCCAGCGCGACGGCGGCGGAGGCCAACCTGGCCCAGATGGAGGCCGACGTCCTGGCGGCCGGGCACGGCGTCACCCAGATGGACCGCGAGCTCGCGATGGTCGAGGCGGAGGTCGAGTACCAGGAGCAGCTCGCCGCCCGGGAGGAGCGGCTGTTCCGCGTGGGAGCGGTCTCCCGCCAGGACGTCGAGAGCGCTCGCGCCATGGTCGCCGCCGCCCGGGCCAAGGTCGCGGCGGCCCGGGCGCGGGCCGAGCAGGCCAAGGCGATGGAGGTGAGCGCTCTCCGCAAGCGGGACGCGATGACGGCCATGGCGAGCATGAGCCGGGCCCAGCTCCGCACGGCGGAGGTCGTGCGCGACTACGTGACCATCGTGGCGCCGAGCGCCGGCTACGTCGTGAAGCGCCTGGTGGCCCCGGGCGTCCTCGTCCAGCCCGGGATGGCCATTCTGAAGATCGCCCAGCTCGACCGCGTGCGCCTGCAGGCGAACGTCGGAGAGAAAGACGTCGGGTCGATCCGGGTCGGGGCGCCGGTGACGGTCACGTCGACCGACGGCCGGCCGCCCGTGGCCACGGGCGTGACCGCGGTCTTCCCCTTCGTCAACCAGGGCCCGCGGACCGCGGTGGTGGAGGCGCTCGTGGACAACGCGGGCCGCCGGTTCCTGCCGGGCCAGTACGTGACCATGCAGTTCGTGACCGGGGAGCGCCCGGAGGCCCTCAGCGTGCCGCGCGGGGCGGTCGCCCGGATGGGCGGCAAGGCCCGCGTGTGGGTCGTGGCCGACGGGCGGGCCGAGCCGCGGGAGGTGACGACGGGCCTCGAGACCCCGGAGCGGGTGGAGATCGCGGGAGGCCTTCGCGGGGACGAGCGGGTCGTCGCGCGCGGCCACGAGGGCCTCTACGCCGGGGCCCGGGTCAGCGACGTGGCGAAAGGCGCCGCGGCAGCCGGCGGGGCCGGCGCACCGGTCACTCCCTCGCATGGCGGGGCGGGGGCCGGAGCCGCGCACGGCGGCCGCCGGCACCGGCGCCATCCGCCACGCCCCCTCAGCCAGCTGGTCAACCAAAGGAGGCGCCCCATGGCACCACGCACTGAGCGGATGGTGAGACGGTGGACGCGTGTGGCGGCAGGGTCGATCCTCGGCCTGCTCGCCGCTGGATCCGTGGCGGCGCAAGGGTTGCCGCCGCTCCCCCGGGTGGACGCGCCGCTGACGATGGAGCAGGCCGTGGACCTGGCGCTCCAGAAGAGCCTGCGCGTCCGGGCGGCCCAGGCCGACTCCCGCACGATGGAGTCGATGCGCCGGGAGGCCCAGGCGCCGTTCTGGCCGCAGCTCTCCGCCAACGGCTACGCGAACGACCAGAACCTCGCCCCCAACGTCTACTCGTCCGCCGGCACGACGATGGCCCGGAATACCCAGGTCTTCCTGGCCGACCAGACGGGGGACGCGAACCTGACCGCGATGTATTCGCTCTTCTCGGGCGGGCGGGACTACTACGGCTACAAGGCGGCCGCCGCCCGGGCCGACGCCTCCCGCCAGATGCTCCGCGGCGCCGAGATCGACGTCGCCATGCAGGCCCGGCTGGACTACATCGCGGCCCTGCGCGAGGCGGAGAATGTCGGCGTCACCGGCGACCTCGTCCGCCAGGTCGAGGAGCGGCTCCGGGTGACCCGCGAGGCGTTCGACGCCGGCCGGGTGCCGCGATACTACGTGCTCCGCGACGAGGCCGAGCTGGCGAACACCGTCCAGATGGACGCCATGGCCCGGAGCCGGGCCGGCCAGGCGCTGATCGCCCTGAAGACCACGCTCGGGATCGACCTCGCCTCCACCATCGCGCTCGCCGACCGACTCGCCTACACGCCGGTCCCGGTGTCGGTGGAGGAGGCGATCCGCGGCGCCAGCGACGCGCATCCCGAGGTGCGGGCGGCCTCCAAGCAGCGGCAGGCGGCGGAAGCCGACGTGCGGGCGGCCTACGGCAACTACTTCCCGCAGGTGAGCGTGGCCGCCATGTACGACTGGGTCAAGACGAAGACCAGCGGGTCGAACGACTCCGACCAGGGCTACTCGGTCGGCCTCGTCGTCACCCTGCCGATCTTCGACGGCTTCATGCGCGAGAACGCCGTCCGGACGGCCAAGGCCAAGCTCGACCGGACGCTCCAGGCCGAGGGGCTCGCCCGCCAGCAGATCGCGAAGGAGGTGTCCCAGGCCGCGCTGATGCTCGCCGCGGCCGAGAAGAGCGTGGAGGCGAGCGGTAAGGGACTCGAGCAGGCCGAGGAGGAGGCCCGGATCGTGCAGGAGCGCTTCGCCGCCGGGCGGGGCATCCAGCTCGAGATCCTGGACGCGCAGGCGAGCCGGACGCGCGCCCGCTTCAACGCGGTCGCCGCGCTGCCGAGTACCAGACGGCGCTCGCCATGTGGCGCCGCGCCATCGGCGAGATCCGATGAGCCGAGCAATCGGCCGAGCGAAGGAGGCCGGTGGCACATGAGAGGAGAAGGCAAATGAAACGGACGGGTGCAAGTCTGATCGGCGCAGGGGCCATGGTGCTGGCACTCGTCGCTGGCGCGGCGTGGGCCGAGACCAAGATCACCGTCACGCGCGAGGAGAGCAAACCCCAGAAGGTCGAGGTCAAGGTTGGGGAGGAGGTGCGCTGGGTGAATGCCTCCGGCGGCACCGCCCACATCGCGTTCGGCGGCGTCGATGGCGTCCAGTTCTACCTCGGCAAGGAGGGACGCGTGAAGTTCGACAAGCCGGGAACGTACGACTACACCGTGCACATCTCGGGCATCAAGGCGCATGCCCACACCGGAGCTGTCGTCGTGAAGTAGGGACTCCGGGACCGGGCCGTCCAACGGCCTTCCCAATCGAACGCCGGGTCGACCACGGCGGCCTTGGGTACGAGACCGGCGTCGTCCCGATCGTCGCGGGAGAGGTTCCCCGGGACGACCGGAACGTCTCCATGGCGACCCTCCTCACCTGCCAATCCAAATTCGCGGGTCATGGTCTGATGTCCCGTTCAAACGAGCGGACCAGGGCCCAGACTCGCTCGGGCTCCCGGAGCAGCACCTGGTGATCGGCCCCGGGTAATGCGACGAAGCGGGCGTTCGGGCGGGTGGCGGCCAGCGCCCGGGCCGCCGCGAGCGGCGCGACCTGGTCATCCTGCCCGTGGATGAACAGCACGGGTGTCGCCACCGTGCGCATCAGAGCCGTGGCATCGGTGCCGAGGATCGTCTCGTGGAGCGTGCCGGAGAGAGAGCCCCAGGTGTGGCGCATCGAGTCGGTGTAGACGTCCTCGGGCAGGCCGACCCACGCGGCCAGCCAGGGCCAGGCGTAGAGCGCCCGGAGGTAGTGGGCGACGCGCAGCGACGGACTGCCGGCGAGCATCTGGCGAAACAGCCAGGACCGGCGGCCGAGCCGGGCCAGGGCGTCGGCCTCGTCCCGATAGAGGGGGAGCCCGATGAGGACGGCGCCCTGGAACCACGCCGGGCGGCGACTGACCAGGCCCAGCGCTACGACCGCGCCCAGCGAGTGCCCGACCAGCCAGCCGTCCCCCCGGTCGAACCCACGCTGCCGCAGAAGGTGCTCGAGGGCCGCGAGGTGGTCGTCGAGGCCATACCGGGCGCGGGGCTTCGGCGACTCGCCGAAGCCCAGGAGATCGGGGATGAGCAAGGTGTGGTCGCCGAGCAGCGGGGCGACCCGATCGACCCAGTAGCGCCCCGAGCCGGCCAGGCCGTGCACGAGGACCATGCGTCGCGGCCCCTGGCCGACCTCGACCGCACGAAGCTCGGTCGCGGTCGGGTCGAACGGCGGCGCCGTGGCCTCCTGCCAGTAGTTCCACGCCCCGAAACCCGCGAGCGCGGCCACCGCGAGGCCGAGCGCGATCAGGCCCCGGCGGAGGGCCGTCCACCGCCGGGCGGTGACGGACGTCGGCCGCGGGACGAGAGGCATCATGCGAGCTGGCGGCGGAGTCGCCAGAGCCCGAGCCCGAAGATCGCGAACCCGAGGGTCGCCATGGCCAGCGCCTGGGACCAGAACGCCGTCAGGCCGGCGCCCTTGTGAGGAAGATGAGGATCCCGGCGTCCGGAGCCGGCCGCCCGAGCCAGAGCCACGCGGCGACTCCGGCGCCGGCCAGGGCCACCACGGCCGCGGCCGGCGCCCACCGTCTCGTCGTCACGGGTTTCCCGGCCTTCCTACGGCTTCTGCGCGCCCATCATCTCGGTCATCCGCTTCTGCATGTCCGCCATGCGCTCCCGCATCTTCGGCATGTCGGACATCATGCCCGGCCCCATCCCCTTGCCGGTGGATGCCATGCCTCCCATCATCGTGCCCATCTCCTTCATCATCTCGCCCATCTGCTTCATCTGCTCCGGGGACATCTGGCCCCGCGCCATCCGGTCGCCCATCTGCTCCATCAGCCCGCTCATCTGCTGCATCATCCCGGTCATCTGCGGGTGCATGCCCATCATGCCGGGGCCCATCGCGCCGCCGGGAGGTGGCGCGGGCTGCTGAGCGAGTGAGGTGGCCACGCCGAGGAACACGACTCCGAGAATCGCCATCGCCGTCTTCACGGTTGCCTCCATGGACGAGTGATGCCGCGCCTGGTTCGTCGAGCGCAGCCCCTCGCCGGGCCGGGTCGTTGTTTCACGCCTTCACGTACTGCGCGGGCGCCTTCTCGAACTTGGCCTTGCAGGCGCCCGAGCAGAAGTAGTAGGTCTGCCCCTGGTGGGTGGCCGTCGCGGCCGCGGCCTTTTCGTCGACGGCCATCCCGCACACCGGATCCCTCGTCATGATCGAACCTCCTTCCAATCGTCGGTCGAGCGCCCCACGTGAAGAGTCTCCTCTCCCGATGGTGATTCCCGTGGGCCCTCTGGTCTGAGGGCGATCGAGGCCGGGGTCAGGCCTTGGGAGGCGGAGCGGGCAGATCGAGGCTGAACAGGGGAGTGGCGCCGGGCGGCTCGAGCGCAACCATTCCCACCAGGCCACGGGGAGGGCCGAGATCGGGGGCGCGCGTGACGGCCACGACGACCAGGCACAGGTCCTCACCCGCCGACTCGGATCCGTCGAGGAGACACGTACCGAGGACCAGAAGCAGGGTCACCGCGAAGAGGGCAGTCAGCCGGGTCATCGCGTGCATCGCTCCGGTCAACGGCGAAGCAACCGGCTTGCCAGCCTCGACGTGTCGGATCGCAAGCTCACGGGTCTTCAGCGGTTCTCCGGCACCGGCCGCTGAGCCGCGGCCTGGACACGCGTGGGGCGCCGGCTCACCACTGGGGCGACCGCGCCCCACCGGGCGACCCCGCGTCAATGGTGCTGCTCGTGGCCGCCCTGAGCGCCGCCCCCGCCCGGGGGCCGGAGGGCACGCAGGAAGGCAACGAGATCGATCACCTCCTGAACGGTGACCGAGTCGTTATAGGACGGCATCTTCGAGGAGCCATCCGGCGCCTCGTAGCCCTTGCCCCGCTCGATCACCGCGCTCGGGTTGATGATCGCCTCCGCGAAGTATTCCGGCTCGTGGAGCGGCCCCATCATGGACAGCTCCGGCCCCACCTTGTCCGGCTCACTCGGCACCGGGAATGGGTTCCCCCGCACCTCGTGGCAGCTGTAGCACTCGAGCTTCTCGAACAGCGCGCGTCCCTTGGCGGGATCTCCCTTCGGCCAGGCGAACCGCCAGCCGGCCGGCGTGCCGTGCTCACCTTGGCCCTGACCCGGGACCGAGGGCGTCGACGACCCCTGACCCTGATTGGCGGGTGCGAGCCAGGTCGCCGAGAGGAGGCTCACGATGCCGACCGCGACCAGGAGCGGGAATGTCCGTCTGCGTTGCATGCGCCCCTCCGGGAAACGCGGGAGTCGGGTCCAGCGGACGCGCGAACGTCCGCGCGCCGATCGTTGCGAGGGCCGGGCGGTCGGGATCTAGTTCAGGAGCGCGGCGTGCAGGAGGAAGCGAGGCGGCCGGAGGACCGGCACCGGCACGGAGGGAGAGTGATCGGCCGGCGCGGGCGCGCTCGCGACCCCCGGGGCCTGGGCCCAGCCGAGGAGGACCGCGGGGGCGCCGACGGTGGCGCCGGGCGGGGTCTCGCAGTCCGCATGGTGGTCCGCGGCGGAGCCGAGCTCCGAGGAGGCCGTCGCGAGTGCCGCGGCGATGGCGCCGACGCCTTCACCGGGCTCCGGCTCGGCACACGTGTGCCCCGCCGCGGTGGCCATTGCCGCCAGCAGGACGACCAGGCGGAGGGTCCCTCTTGCCCCTCGGTGCCGCATGGAAGGAGCATCCCGCCCCACCCGGCTTCCTGTCAAGGCTGCCCGCGGTGGGTGCTGCGGTGGGCAGGGCATCGGCGACGGCCCGGACCGAGCGGGAGGTCGCTGGCGGCTTGACACCCCGGCGGAGCTCGGCTATCGTCGAGGCTGTCGTTGTTAGGAACGATTCTCATTACCAACCAGGATGGAGCCGAATTCCCGGTGAGAGGCAATCCCGGTCGTACCGCCGCCCGGCCCGCTCCCGAGCCGCGCGCGGACGCCACGCTCCGGACGGACCTCGCCCGCCGCGGGATGCGGCTGACGGATCAGCGCCGGCTGATCCTGACCGCCGTCCAGGCGACCGACTCGCATCCGACCGCGGAGTGGGTGCACGAGGCGGTCCGGAGACGGCTGCCGCGGGTCAGCCTGGCGACGGTGTACCGCAACCTGCGTCTCCTCGCGCGCCACGGCTTGCTGACCGAGATCCAGAACGGGCCCAGCATCCGCTTCGACGCGCGGGTCCACCGGCACCACCACTTCACCTGCGCCGCCTGCCGGCGCATCTTCGACCTGGACGAGCCTGTCGATGCCCGGCTGGAAGCCCGCGTGGCGGCGCGGACCGGCTTTCGTGTCTCGCACCACCGCATCGAGTTCTTCGGCCTGTGCGACGGGTGCACGTCCCGACGGGCGCGGCGACCGCCACGCGGCCGGGACGCGTCCGTGGTCCGGTAGTCCAACAACGAGGAGGGTCGTCATGGCGAAGGCACTCAAGGGCACCAAGAGTCACACCAATCTCAAGGAGGCGTTCGCGGGCGAGTCCCAGGCGAACCGGCGCTACCTCTACTTCGCGCGGGTCGCGGACATCGAGGGGTTCCCCGACATGGGCGGCCTCTTCCGGGACACCGCGGAGGCGGAGACGGGCCACGCGTTCGGCCACCTCGACTTCCTCAAGGAAGTCGGGGACCCGGTGACCGATGTGGCATTCGGTCGGACCGAGCAGAACCTCAAGTCGGCCATCGAAGGCGAGACGTACGAATACACCCAGATGTACCCCGGCATGGCCAAGACCGCGCGCGAGGAAGGCCTCGCCGAGCTGGCCGAGTGGTTCGAGACGCTGGCCAAGGCGGAGAAGTCGCACGCCGGGCGCTTCAACAAGGGTCTCCAGGCGATCGCCGGCCGCGAGCCGGCCGACGCGATCTGAGAAGATTCGGGGGGGTCTCGGAAGACCCCCCCGATGCCGCGCCCTCGGAGGCGAAGCGGAACGCCAGGGCCGCGTGGCGGAAGCCAGAGGGTTGCGGGAAGCCGACCGGGGGTGGGAAGGGGAGCCGCCGGCATCGGTTCACAGACTCTCAGAGCGGGCGGCGCCGCGGAGCCACGCGAGACGAGGTCCCGCGGTGGTTGCGGGGCGGAGAAGCACGCATGAGCGCGTTCGACATCCGGGCTCCCGAGTTCTGGAGCCAGCCCGCGCTCGATACCGAGCTGCGGCGCGTCTTCGACATCTGCCACGGCTGCCGCCGCTGCCTGCCTCTCTGTCCTTCCTTCAAGGACCTGATGCGCTCGCTGGACCGGGACGAGGTCAACGGTGAGGTCGATCGACTCCCGGCCCCCGACATGCAGCGGGTGGTGGACCTCTGTTACCAGTGCAAGCTCTGCTACAACCACTGCCCGTACACGCCACCCCACCGCTGGGCGATCGACTTTCCCCGCGTGATGCTGCGGGCCCGGGCCGTCGCCGCCCGGGAGCGGGGCGGCGTCACGCTCCAGGATCGGATGCTCGGCAACACGGAGCTGATCGGACGCGTGGGTGGCGCCACCGCCCCGCTGTCCAACTGGGCGAACACGAACCCGGCCAACCGCGCGCTCATGCAGGCGACCGTCGGCATCCACAAGGACCGGAACCTGCCGCCGTTCAACCGCCAGTCCTTCAGCCGCTGGTTTGCGGCGCACCCGGCGACCTCGGCCGCGCCGGCGGCCGCCCGGGTGGCCCTCTTTGCCACGTGCCCCGTCGAGTACCACTATCCGGCGGTGGGGCGGGCGGCGGTCGCGGTGCTGCGGCACAACCGGGTGGACGTGACCCTGCCGGCCCAGCGCTGCTGCGGGATGCCCTACCTCGACGGCGGGGCGGTGGACGAGGCGCGTCGGCTGATCGACGAGAACGTGCGGAGCCTGGGCGCCGTGGCGCGCGAAGGGCGCGAGGTCGTGGTGCCGGGCCCCACCTGCTCGTACATGATGAAGCAGGAGTGGCCACTCCTGGCCACCGATCGGGAGACGGCCCGGGTGGTGGCCGACCACACCCGGGATCTCTTCGAGTACCTGGCCCGGCTCCACGCCGGCGGGAGGCTCGACACCGCGTTCCCGAGCCGGCCCGGCAGGGTCGCCTACCAGATCCCGTGTCACCTCCGGGCCCAGAACATGGGGACCAAGTCCGCCGACGTGCTGCGCCTGACGGGAGCCCAGGTGACCGTGATCGAGCGATGCTCGGCCGTCGACGGGACCTGGGGGTTCAAGCGCGAGTACTACGAGCTGTCGATGAAGGTGGCCGAGCCCCTGTTTCGCGACGTCGAGGCGGTCCAGCCGGACCGGACGGCGAGCGACTGCCCGCTGGCCGGTCTCCAGGTCGTGCAGGGGACCGGCCGGCGGGTCCAGCACCCCATCGAGATCATGGCCGAAGCTTACGGCCTGTCCACGGAGTGAGAGCGGTGAAGAAGATCGAGCTCGACGACGTGAAGAACCTCTACGAGTACGAGAAGATCCGGGATGCCGTCCGGCGCGAGATCATCGCCCTGAAAGCGCGGCGGCGGGTCGCGGTGGGCGACCGCCTGTCGCTCCTGTTCGAGAACCGGCTGACGGTGCTGTTCCAGATCCAGGAGATGATCCGGGCCGAGCGGATCGTCGCCGACGAGCGCGTGCAGGACGAGATCGACGTCTACAACGAGCTGATCCCCGGGCCGGGGGAGCTGTCGGCGACGCTGATGATCGAGATCGAGGACAAGGAGCGGATCAAGCCCGAGCTGGACCGGTTCATGGGCATCGACGAGGGCGACCACGTGTGGCTCCAGATCGGGCACGGCGACGCGTCCTGGGCCGTGTCGGGGCTGTTCGAGGCCGGGCACTCCAAGGAGGACAAGCTGGCCGCCGTCCACTTCGTCCGCTTCGCGGTGCCGCCGGCGGCTCGGGCCGCCCTCGCCGTCGGCCCGGCGGCCATCGCGGTCGAGCACCCGAACTACCGGGCGCGGACGGAGCTATCGACCGAGCTGAGGGCGGCGCTGGCCGAGGATCTCGGCCAGCAATGAGCCGGCGGGCGCCTCTTCTCGCGCTGCTGGGGGCCGTGCTGCTGCTGGTCGCCTGCGAGGAGCAGAAGCAGGCCACGCCCGGCCCGGGCGAGGGCGATCCCAACCTCGGGCGCCAGGTCTTCCTGGCGCAGTGCACCGTGTGCCACGGCAGCGATCCCGCGCAGCGGGGGCCCATGGGACCGCCGATCAAGGGGGCCTCGCGGGAGCTGCTCGAGGCCCGGATCCTCCGCGCGAGCTACCCGCCCGGCTACACCCCGAAGCAGAACACCGCGGTGATGCAGCCCATGCCCCAGGCCGCCTCGCACATCCCCGACCTGGCGGCCTACCTCCGCTGAAAGACCGGAGGGGGCCTCGACGGCCCCCTCCGGGACCTTCCCCCGGACCGGATTGCGGCGGCAAAGCCGCCGCTCGAAGTGGAACGCCCTGGCGGTGAGCCAGATCCAACGCGCTGCGAGAAACCGGGGAGGAACGGGAGGGGAGCGGACCTCCCCTCCCGCCATCGGAGAGGAACCGGCCGGCCTACCGCATGAACTCGAAGAGCAGGTAGAAGATCAGGGCCAGGACGAAGCCGGCCCAGAGGGTGCCGGAGACGGTAGCCAGGGGCTTGGCCGCCCCCTTGCCCGGCGTGCCCATCAGCGCGTTGACCTCGCAGGCGACCATGACGATCCCGGCGATGATCCAGAAGGCGAGGCCGGACCGCGGCATCGGCAGCGCCAGGTGCGAGGCCGCGCCCATGTAGAAGAGCATCGGGATCGAGAGCATCGTGTTGGTCCGCGACGCGAGCCCGGCGCGAGCACCGGCCCCCGCTGCCGCCGGGTTCGCCGGCCGGCCCGCTCCCGTGTCGATCGCGTTCTGGATGACGATCTTCTGGTTCGGCCAGATCACGAACCAGACGTTGGCCCACATCAAGCTGCCGAGAAGCCCGCCCAGCAGGATCGCCCAGCTGTAGGAGCCGGCGGCGAAGCCGCGGCGCCCCACCTGGTCGAGCAGGTAGAGCCACCCCGAGAGGAACGTGATCATCGCGCCCCAGCGGAACCACCAGAGCGCCCGGGGAACGAGCTTCTGGACCGCGCCGCTCCGGACCGGCGCCTCGGTCTCCGCGAAGAACGGCGTCTGGACGAAGTTGAAGTAGTAGAGCAGGCCGATCCACGTGATGCCGGCCAGGAAGTGGATCCACCTCAGAATGAACAGCCATCCTTCGGTCGTCAGCAGGGCCATGGACTCCTCCCTCTCGGCCTACGCCCAGGTGAGCATCGAGATCGCCGCATCGACACCGGTCGGTGGGGTTGCCAGAGCCGTTGGAAGCTCCTTCGGGATCGTTCGGTGCCGCGCCGCCCGCACGTCCACCGCGTCTTCAGCCTCACTCCCCGGGGGTGGTCAACGAGGGCCCGAAGTCGGGCTGATTACACTCCATCCGGCCGGCGACTGTCAACCGGCCACCCGATCGCGGCCAATGGCGCCTACGGGCCGCGGACGGCGTATCGGCCCAAGACACCGCGGCGGACCGGACGCCTGCCGCTGGACGGGCCGTGGCGTCCGAGCAGTCGTGCCCCGGGGGAAACCCGCATGGACTCGCGAAGGGCGGCCGGTCGTCCTGCTGGCATCTCGATTGCGTGAGGACCAGGAAGAATACCTTACGGGCAGCGTCCCAGGCCCGGGCACTGCCTTTCTCCCCAAAGGGCCGATTTCGGGCCCTTTGGGGGGACCGAGCCATGATGTGTCTGAGGAGCCGGCGTCCCACCCCCCGGTGGTTTCCCGGCGATCAAACGGGCATGGGCTCACGGGACCATCGGCAATCTACTTGCTGACTGGGGGCAAAGGAGTGGACGGAGATGAAATCGGGGCAAAATCGTCGAAGACTCCATGACTCGCCTCTGGACGATCTCGAGCGCTTGTTGAGGGAGAGGCATGCAAAGCTGACCCAGAGTCGCGCGGAAATCGTTGCGCAGCAGCGCGCCGAGGCGGCGGAGCGTTCCCCTGACACCGGCCTCTCGGCGAGTCAGACGCTGCGCGGGGAGCTTCAAGCGGCCCTTGTGGATCGCCAGAATCACCAGCTGGCTGCCGTCGAAGCGGCGTTGGAGAGACTGGCCCGGGGAGAATACGGGATCTGCGGTGACTGCGGCGGGCTCATCGGGACAGGGCGCCTCCGGGTGCTGCCTTTCGCCCAGCGGTGCACCGCCTGTGAGTCACGGGATGATTCGCGGGTTGAGCGGCACGCTCGATCGGTTGCGGGGTGACCCAGAGGCCGTAGCGGCGACGGGTGCAGTGGTCAACGCTCATCACCGTGGCTGTCGTCGGCTCCCCGAAGGGACTTCCGTCTTCCCGCCAGCGCGGCGACCAGTACGCGATGCCATCCTGAACAGTCCTCTAAGAATTCCCCTTCAACATCTAGGAACCCCCCTTCGCATCTGGGAAGGCGTCTTCGCCTCGCGGAAGCCGCTGT
Source organism: uncultured Candidatus Rokubacteria bacterium (assembly GCA_963708025.1). GTDB lineage: Bacteria > Methylomirabilota > Methylomirabilia > Rokubacteriales > DASRDR01 > CAVPSB01. Next base: position 109,787 of record CAVPSB010000029.1, read on the forward strand.
GGCCTCAGGGTTCCGAGAAGAGCTCCTGGAACATCAACCCGGAGGCCGAGGCAACACGGGCCGCCGAAGCCTGGCTGACGCGGTGGAGCGCTCCGCCGACGGGATAAACCTTGCGGAGTGCTGCGAGGAACCGCTCGTTGGCGCGCGACGTCTCCGCCGCCTAGGTCAGCGCGGTCTTTTCATAGCCGCGGGCCGTTCCGTCCGTTCCCTCCGTTCCCTCCGTTCCCTCTGGTCGTGCGCGCCCCCGGTCGGTTCGAGGTCCCAGAAGAGGCGTTGGACCGATCCGGGACCTGTCCGAGGAGCGCGATGAGCTCATCGTAGCCTCGGCGGGAGGCTCCTGGCGGTGGCTCATTACCGGGAGCGGAACCGCCCGGTTGGTCTTCCGGGGCCGGGCCGGTTCGCGAGGGATGCGCGGTTCTCCACCTCGCGTACATGAGGGCGGTCCACCCCATCCTGTCCGTGACCGCCGGATCTGCGCCCGCGTGGAGCAGCCGCCGGACCAGGTCCATGTGCCCCTGCCAGGTCGCATACATGAGAGCCGTCCAGCCGGCATCGGTTCGGGCATTGACGTCAGCGCCACGCTCGAGCAGCGGCTGGAGGAGCACGGAACGGTTGTTGTTCGCCGCCATCATCAACGGGGTGACCCCCGCGCGATCCCGGGCGTTGACGTTGGCGCCGTGCTTGAGCAGGGTTCGGACGATCCCGGCATGGCCGTGGATGATGGCGACCATGAGGGGGGTCAGCCCGTTCTCGTCCCACGGGTTGGGCGAGACATTCGCGCGCAGCCGCGCACTCACTGCCTCGAGATTCCCCGCCTCGGCGCTGTTCAGTAGCGCGCGTTCCTCGGGCGAAAGCGGGGGCTCCGCCATCCCCGCCGCCGGCCGGCTCGCCGCTCGGCGTGTCGGCGCACCTCGCTCGCGTTTCACGCGATCCTGCAGGGGGGTCACCGCCACCGGTCGCGGCGCGGACCCCCCTGCCGTGGGAGAGAGCGCGGTCCGCGCAACGGCTGCCGCTCGTACTCCGCGTTCGCCCAGGGTCGGGGGCGCGAGAGGCTGGATCGAGACCACCGGCGGCTCGGATCCTGTTCTGGCCACGCGGGGCGGAACGAGGCCGGGGGCGGTCGTGAGCCTCGGATGAGCCGCCTGCGTGCCGAGGAACAGGCACAGGCACACCAGCCCGAGCTCCGCCCAGCCGACCCTCGGGATCAAGGCAGTTCGGAGTCTGCGAACGACGCCCGCCGGCCACCTCGGCTCGCGCTTCGTCTCGGGCTCGGTCGCCTCGATCGAGGCCGCTTGCGCCTCGGGCTGGCCGGATGCCTGCGGCGACACCAGGTCGAGGACACCCGCAGCTTCGTCGACGCCCGCCGCAGAGACGGTCGTCTCCCGGGACTCGTAGACGCGCGTGAGCGCGGCATCGCAGATCTGGCCGATCAGTCGGGGCAGACCCTGGGCATAGAGCGCCACCCGCTCGAGGGCCTCGGGCGAAAACAAGTCGCCCCGCTCGGCGCCAGCTCGGCGCAGTCGCCACTGGACGTACGGACCCACCTCTTCGGTGGAGAGCGGCCCCAGCGCGACGCGCGTGGCGAATCCTGGGCCGTGACGCGTCGTCAGCCTGTCGAGCGTGGCCTCCAGCTCGGCGTCGCCGGCCAGCAAGATCTGCAACCGTCTATCTCGACTCGAGCCGAGCTGGGTTAGAGCGTGGAGACTCGCCAGCACATCTGGACTCAGGAGCTGGGCCTCGTCGATGGAAACCACGACGAGATCGCCCGTCGTGTCCTCCACCGCAAGGTACGCGTTGAGCTTGTCCAGGCACTGCGGCGGGGTGTCTCCGGCGACCAGGATGCCCAGGTACTGGCAGAGCGACGTGGTCATCTCGTCGAACGTCTCGGCGACATGGCATGACAACACGCGAACACCCGCAGCCTCGAGGTCTTGAATGACTCGACGGAGCAGGGTCGTCTTCCCGGTCCCGGGCTCGCCAGTCAACGCGATGAGAGCCTCGCGCGCGCGACTCGTGGCGAGCAGGCGGACCAACGCGCCTTGGTGGGGCGCCCCCGGGTAGAGGAAGGATGGATCCGAAGTGACGGGGAACGGGCGCTCCCGAAGGCCGAAGTAGGCGTTGTACACGTTACTCAGACGTTCGGGCGGCCGGCCGCCCGCGGTGTTCAGCCCGCCCGAGCACTCCATTCCAGCTCCCGTGTCAAGCAGTTCCTCGTCGGTTCGAGGCGCAGCTTCGTTTAGGTGTGGATGACCGCTTCGACGCGCCGGTTTCGGGCGCGGCCAGCCGGGTTGTCGGTGCCATCGGGTTTTTGGTTCGGAGCGATGGGGCGCGACTTGCCGTACGCCTCGACCGCGAGGCGGTCTCGGCGCACCCCTTGCCCGATCAGCTCGCGGGCGACCGTCTCCGCCCGGCGGCGCGAGAGGGCGAGGTTGTACGCCTCGGTGCCAACGTAGTCGGCGTACCCCTCGAGGACGACCTTTCGGTCCTGCGCCCGCGGGTGATTGAGCACGAATGCGATTCGCTCCACGACCCATCGCGCCTCGGCGTCGAGGTCTGCCCGGTCGAAAGCGAAGTGCGCCATGGGCAGCGTGATCACGACGCCCCGCGGAGTCTCACGGATCTCAGGGACCGCGTCGCCCGCGGACGGCAGGGCCGGTCCCGACGGAGCCGTCGCGGATCTCCCGGTCGCGGATCCCCCGGTCGCGGATCCCCCGGTCGCCGAGCGGCCGACGCCTTGCTTGCGCAGCTCCTCCATCAGCTCACGGTTGGTGAAGGGGGTGGTGGACGGACCTGGGGTGGTTGACGGACCTGGGCTGGTGAGTCGGAGCGGCCGATGACCCGGGAGTGGCCGCCGGGGCACCTGCGATCTCGGGCTGCGTCACAGGCCTCCGTGCGCAGCCATCGAGCAGAACGATGGCGAGCGCCAGAACCCCGAAGAGTCGCCGCATGCCGATCGGCTCCTGATCGGCGACCGGCGTCGCCGACCGTCAGCCCTCCCCAGTGAAGGGATGATAGCAGGGCGGGCTGGACGTGCACAAGGACATCCAAGTGCCCGGACCCAAAGGGCGTGCCGCACATGCAGGTCTTCGGAACGACCAATCAGAAGAAACCCGCGACCCGATAATAGAGGTGCGCAAGCGCCTCCTGAAGCACCAGGCGCATCACCTCCAGGCGGCCCTCGGGACTTCGGGACCATCCCCGAAGCGTGTCGGGTGCCGGCAACACCACGAAGCCGGCTCGCTCGAACACTCTCTTCGCCCTCCCCATGCCTTCCCAGTCCACGATGAGGAGCACACGGTGAACGCCCCGCGCCCCCAGCAGACTGCGCATCCTGGCCGCTTCTTCCCGTGTTGTGTGGGCCGTCGTCTCGGTCAAGAGGGCTTCGCTCGGTACGCCAAGCCGTCGAGCGAGCCCGGCCCGGACCTCCGCTTCGGCGGGGCGAGACGTTTCTGCAGGGCCGGAAAAGACGAGCAGTGGCGCAAGGCGCCGTTGATACAGAAGGATGCCGTGCATGGTTCGACGCATGGAATTGTCGCCCAGTGTGCCGTCGGCTCGGACGCCATCGGCACCGAGCACGACTATCGCATCGGCAGGCTCGAGCCTCGGCCAGTATCCCATGGCGTGACTCAGGAGATCGGGCAGGGGCGTGAAGGCCGCGGCCATGAAGAGCGCCAGGACGAGCAGCCCCACGAGACGTAATGCGGTGGTCGGATGCTTCGCGCCGCTCGACACGAGTCGGTTACTCGACCGCTGGGGCGCTGGTGGCGACGCCTACCGTGGGTCCGGATTTCGCTGGAGCGCTCGTCGGCGTCGGCGACGACACGCTCCAGTCCACCGAGCACGGCTGGGCCACGGTCCCGACCGTGAACCATCACGACCCACACCTTCGCCGTCTCGGTACTGATGATGAGCGTTCGGCCGCCGCCTAGCATGGCACGGGCTCCGCCACCTGAGGCCGCCGGCAAGCGTCTCGACGCCACCGCCAGCATATCCTGCGCGGTGAGCCCGACGTGCACCGGCGGCCGATTTCCGGTCGGGCCTTACCGGCCGCCTCTCGTCGGTCGCGGTTTTGTTCTTACTCTTTTCCTGCCCGGCGTCCGCCTGCCCGGCGTCGGCCTCTTCTTGGGCTTCCTGGACGGTCTCTCGTAGACATCGATGTCTTCGTCCCTGTAATAGAGCCGAAAGCCGGCGGTGTCCCAGAGGTCACGCTCCGGAACTGTCAGGGGTCTCCGGCGGGGTTGCCGGCGCCGATCGGCATCCACAGGCAGGCCCTCCGCACGCCGCTCTGCCCGTCGGCGGTCGAGGATCACCTCGAACCCGCTCGTCTGACTGGAAGTTTCGACGCAAGTCCGCGTACAGTTCGCGTCGCTCCTGTTGCACGATGATGAGCCACCGAGGGAGCTGAGTCTTGTCAGTCACTGAAGATCACCTCCGTGCCGTGGGCGCCTCAGCGCCAGTTGTCACCGACGTAGGCGCTGGTATGCCGAACTGCCACGTGCCACTGATGGCCATCGGGGCTGGAGCGCATGGGCTCGCCAGATTCGATGGACGGTGCTACGTGCGATACGCCGACGAGGGACGCGCACATCGCGGCTCGTCCGGTGCCGAGCCTGGCGCCGGCGGTCTCGAGCGTGGGCCCGACGACCTGCGCCCGCGTCCGGGCGCTCACCGTCGGCAGCGGGCCTGACCGCGCCGCTCGTGCAGCCCTGCCCCTCTTCTTCCGAGAACCGCTGGGCGCATCCGGTGTGGCCGGTCCACGTTGCCGCCTCCACGCCCGACCCAGGTCGAGCTTGATACGATTCGCCTCGGTCAGTACGATGGGGCGAGGCTGGTTGGGAATCGCTCCCTCCCCAAATGCCATGGCCTATACTAACCAATACTAGTGTCCCGTCCCAGAGATTCGATGGCAAATTCGGGCCAGGATCTCGTCGGCCGTCTTCGTCCGGATGAAAGGCATGGGCTCCGCGTTGATAACGGCGATGGTACTGCCGGATCGCCGCTTCGAGGGCCGGCGTGCTTCGATGCACGTCGCGGCAAAATCCGCCTCGGCTCGGACGACGACGACGTGCAGTGCGGATTCGTAAGTGAGCGCGACGCTCGTGTCCCTCCGCTCGTGCAAGGCGAGCAGCCGAAACGCGGGATCTTCGGCCAGGGGTCTGCGTAGCCCGCCGGGCAGTTGTAGACGGACTGACGGAACAGATCAGGCAGGGGAATTGGCGGTCGCGTCCGGTGCGGGGTCGTGAGGTGTCGCTCGATTAGGTTCAGGATCTTGGCCGAGCCTCTCGGTGTTCCTGCATGCAGCGGTAGGCCGCCGCAGGATTCCCGGACTCGAGATGCGGGCTGACCTCGGATGGAATGGGGCAGCGGGGTGCCCAGAGTGTGAAAAGATTTTCCTCAAAGGGGCGTCCCTCCATCCCCCCGGGCATCCCAGTCGGACGCTCACAGCCCGCATCGGGGCTGTTTCATCAATGAATTCCGATTCTTCGTAAGATGCTCTCGTCCGCGGGCGCCGCGCTCGTGGATGGAGGTTGCTCGAAGCTTTCGGCTCCCGTCATTGGCATTTGTCTTGCGCTAACGCTCTCGTGCAATGGGGATCGGGAAGGACGCTGCTGCGCGACACGACAGAGATGGGGAGGGCGCGAATCACCACCAACGGGCTCGTTGACAGTCCGCATGCCGCGAGGGAGCGACTGGGACGGCCGATCAGCGGGAGCCGCGAATCGCGCGGCACCTGCCGGCGACTGACGTGACGACGGCGGTCTATACACCGGATCCCCAACTCCGGAGACCGGGCCGACTGGTTCACGAGATGATTCGTGACCTGTCCGCCTCCCGGGAGCTGGCCTGGCGTATCTGCGCCCGTAACATAACCGCCCAGTATCGGCAGACCGCTCTGGGGTACGTCTGGGCGGTCGTCCCCCCCCTGATGACCAGCCTCGTCTTCATTCTGCTCGATTCCTCGAACCTCCTGAGGACGGGCGACACCGGCATTCCCTATCCCGTGTACGTCTTGATGGGAACTGTGTCATTTAGCTTCTTTCTCGATGCGCTCAACGCCCCCCTGGCGGCGGTCGGCGGATCGCGCGGGGTGCTGGCGAAGATCAACTTTCCTCGGGAGGCACTCCTGCTCGCCGCGGTGGGACAGGTACTCTTCAGCTTCGCCGTGAAGCTCGCGCTGGTCGCGGCGGTCTTGCTGGCGTTTCGAGTCCCGGTGCAGCCGACGGCAGCACTGGCAGCGGTTCCCCTGGCGGGGCTGTTGATGATGGGCGTCGCGCTCGGAGTTCTGCTCATTCCCATCGGCGCGCTGTTCCAGGACGTCGTGCACGGCCTGGCCATGGTGGGCACTGGCCTCGTGTTCTTGACGCCCGCCGCCTATCCGCCTCCCCGCCACGGCCTCCTCGGTGTCCTGACGGCCTGGAATCCGCTGACCCCGCTGATCATGGCGGCCCGTGACTTGGTCGTGCTCGGGTCGAGCAGCTATATGGTGCCCATGATCATCGTTGTGCTGGTCACGATGGTGGTGCTCCTTCTGGCCTGGGTTGTGTTCCGGTTGGCCATGCCGATCCTCATCGAACGAATGGGGAGCTGATGAGCGGAGAGGTACTCATCGAGGTCGAGGGAATCTGGAAGAAGTTCTGCCGCCGCCTCAGGCATTCGCTATGGTACGGCCTGAGTGATCTCGCAAGGGAGATGACAGCTCGGCCTCATCGCGGGACCAACCTGCGAGCCAACGAGTTCTGGGCACTCCGGGACGTGTCGTTCTCAGTGCGGCGGGGCGAGATGATGGCTTTGATCGGTCGGAATGGCGCCGGGAAGAGCACGCTGCTGAAGATGCTCAACGGAATCATGCGGCCGGACCAGGGGCGAATCACCATGCGTGGGAGGGTCCAGGCGCTGATCGAGCTGGGCGCGGGATTCAGCCCCATTCTGTCCGCCCGGGAGAACGTGTACATCAATGCCGCCGTGTTGGGGATGCGACGGGCGGACGTCGATCGAGCGCTTCCGGAGATCATTGACTTTGCGGGCTTAGAGGACTTCGTGGAGACGCCGCTGCAAAGCTTCAGCTCGGGGATGAAGGCTCGGCTCGCCTTTGCCGTGGCGACACAGCTGGACCCGGATGTGCTGCTCATCGATGAGGTTCTCGCCGTCGGCGACATGGCGTTCCAGGAAAAGTGCATGCGTCGGATGGAAGCGTTTCGCCGATCGAACAAGGCGATCATCTTTGTCACTCACAGCCTCTATCAGGTCGAGGCCATGTGTAACAGAGCGTTGTGGCTCGACGACAGCGGCGTGGTCTGCTATGGCGCCGCCAGCGATGTGGTCCGGGCATATCTGGATGCCCAGGAAAAGCGAGCCATCGCCGAGGCCCACGCGGAGGGAGTCGCGTACCAAGCGCGAGCGATCGCCGCCACCCGGACATACTTTCAAGCGAGAGACGAGGAGAGGGCGAAGGTAACCCGAGACGCGCTGTCCCGCAGTGAGCCGGTCCAGGGTCGAGCCGCCCAGATCCTTGAGCCCGCCCGAAGTGAGCCGATCCAGATTCGAGCCGTCGAGATCCTGGATGGAACAGGCCAACCTTGTACCGAACTTCCGTTCCTATCCGATCTGAGGGTGCGCATTCAATACGAAGCAATGGAGCCCATCGAGCGACCGCTCTTCGGCCTGAAATTCTTCACCGAGGAGCGCGACGTCTTCGAAGCCAGCATGCTGGCGGACGGGCCCGGCCCGGAGCAGGTGGAGGGTCCGGGAGTCGTTGAGTGTCGGATCCCGCGGCTTCCACTTACGCCAAAGGCCTATCGGGTGGTGCTCAGCGGTTTCCGGTCCGGGGCTGCATTCGCGGAGGTCATGACCATGCGCACGGTCGCCCATTTTCGGGTGACCGACGAGGGAATGGGCCGCGTGTCGATGCGGGGCCCTCTGGCGCTGACTCATTTGCGTCAAGGATCACCGGTGTACGTGCCGCGAACGTGGCACTTCTACAACGGTCACGGGGGTGAACCTGTCGCCACCGTGGAGGCGTATGTCGCCGAGTCTCGATGATTAGACGATCCTGGTTGGGCAAACCTCGGGTGAGCGCCTGGGCGAGCTTCAGGTTGGCTACGACCTGTTCAACAACTGGCTTGAACACCACATGCTAGAAGCTCAGGACTCTACGACCCGATGAGTAGGCTAAGCGAAGTCGCCCGGCTCGCGGGCCGGCTCTTTGGAGCCGTAGGAGGGCGTCCGAGAATTCTTCTCCTCAACGACACGCGCGACCAGAACAATTGGGGAAGTGTCGCCCTGACGGAGGCACTGCTCGCTATTCTGAAAGATGCCTGCCCGGAGATGGAGCTGCGATGCATTCCCTCGATCAGCCTCTGGAGCTCCACGTCTCCGCGTGGCGCGACGACCATGGTGCTGCCCGAGCTCGCGGACGACTATGAGGAGACGGCTTCCGCGTGGCAGTCGGGGCGAGGGGGACCCGAAGCGGATGCGTTCATCCGGCAAGTTCAATGGGCGGATCTGGTGATTTACAATGGTGAGGGCAGCATATACCGGCGGAACCACAGCGCCGTCAAAGCGCTGTTCATGTCCTGGTACGCGCGCAAGATCCTCGCCAAGCCCTGTGCGTATCTGAACGGGGGACTGCATCTCACGCACGTCGAGCCGTTTCTCCCACCCATGGCGCGCAAGACGCTGCTCGAGCTCGACGCGGTAACCATCCGCGAAAGCTGGTCGTTCAAGTGTGCGCAGGAATTCGTACCAGGCGTCGAAGCGGAGCTCCTACCCGATTCGGTATTCTACTACGCTTGCCAATCCACTGCGGCTCCGGTGCCGACACGCGCCCCGAAGGATCTGGCGTCGGAGGATTACTTCTGCGTGGCGGGAGGACAGATGCCGCACTCTCTAGTACGCGGCAAAGACGCTCCTCTCTGCCGTCTCATTCAGGCGCTGCAGAGGAAGGGATTGAGGGCGATTATCCTGGCGCGGGAGGACGAGGACCAGTACCTCGCCCGAGTCGCCGAGATGTGCGGATGCACCTTCTATGGTCGCGAGCTGGGAGTGGGCGAAGTGCAGGACGTCCTCCGCTCCGCCGCATTGCAGCTCAGCGGCCGTTATCACCACTTCATCTTTGGCGCTCTCTGGGGCGTTCCATCGATCGGGTTTTCAGCCATGTCCCATAAAGTTCAGGGCCTTGCCGAGTGGTTCGGGCCCTTGCTCAAGCCAGTGCGCAACAGCACCATGCTAGGGATGGAATGGGAAGAGACGATGGCTCAGGCCGAATCCTATCTGGCGGGTGGAGTTCAGTTCCGGCAGCAGATCGCACACCGCGCCCGCGAACTGGGGGAGTTGACCCGGCGCTACGGAGCCATCGCCGCTTCACTGGCCAGTCGTCCTACTCAGGCGACAGCGTTCGAGCGGAGCAAAGGGCGTTCGATCGCCTCGAACGGCGGGACCGGCTCATCGAGCGATCCGCGCCGAACTTCTGAATAGTTCGGCGAATGAGAACTGAACACGTGTCCCTCTGGGATGCGAGCGATGGACCCGGGACTCTTCGCGTGTGTGCGCGGTGATGGCATGCTGGTCGAAGTTCCGTGCCGCCAGAACGTCGGTGACAATCTCGTCCGACTACGCGAGGAATGCGCAGGTAAGGGGTCGAGCACCAGCGGCTCGCATCTGTCGGCAACGACCATAACGATCTAGCATACGTCTGCACGCCGAGATCGGCTTGAGCTACCACGGCGACCTCTCCATCGGCAACCGTTCGATCGACGCCCCTGTCGTCGCGGGCTGCGACGCACGAAATGTCCAACAACCACACCAGATCCTCTTGCCCCACTCGAGGTCAGGGCGGTTGCCCGGAAGACGCGATCGCATGAGCGTGAGCACAGTCGAAGAAATCGAGGCGGCGGCGTCCTTGGATCGCTCGAGACTCATCCTGCCACACCGCACCGGCGTCTATCCTGCATGCCTCTTCGCTTCGCAGGGAAGCCCGATCCACCCATGAGGCTACTCGACACGCTGCGCGGCCTTGCGACGAGGAGGGGCTCTGCTGCCAGAGCCTGCGACACTCCCGACCTACTGGTCCGATTCAAAGCGCTGATGACCACCCGGAAGCCGCGTCTATCGGCATCCGAAAAGCTGTTTCCCCGCGTAGGGTTCGCCTCCTTTGGCGCTGGGGCCAATCACCTCGTCATCGATTGTCTGCTCGCCCACGCGCTCCAACTTCGTGGAGCCGCCTGCCAACTGCTGGTTTGCGATCTACCGGAACTTCCCGGCTGCGACGAACGCCTTATCGTATCCGAGAACAACCATCGCTGCGCAGGCTGCATCTCACCCAAGCTTCCGTTCCTGGAAGCGTCCGGCCTGGACTGGGTAAGACTGAGCGGCTTCCTCGACGATCCCGCCGCCACTCTGACCTTGGCCGCCGAGGCCGTTGGCGCTTGCACCGACGACGAGCTCACACGGTTCGAGTACGAGGGCTGGAAGCTGGGCGAGTGGCTTGGGTCTTCCGTCGCCTCTTTTCTTCGGAGCGATAGCCACGGAATGCGTCCCGAGGTGATCGAGGCTCGCCGCCGCTACCTGACAAGTGGCATCGTGGCCCTCATCGCTGCCCGCCGCTGGATCGATACGTGGCGTCCCGATATCCTCATCGTCATCAGCGGCCGCCACATTTTCTGGCGCGCAGCCAGGGAGGTCGCGCAGTCCAGGGGGATCAAGGTGGTGTCTCGCGAGATGTTCAACGAAGACTTCGACTGTCACATCTATGCGGTCAATTCGAGTTGCGAGGATCCCGCGATGCCCGACGCCTGGGCTCAAGCTCGCGACACGCCGCTCACCGCCTCGCAGGAAAGGCTAGTGGCCGGATATCTGAAGGGGCTTCCCGCCTATGCCCGTCAGGTGGCAAACGATCCCGTGCTCGAAACGCGGACGTCGGCCATCCGAACCGAACTCGGGCTGGCCCCGGATCGACGCATGATTGTCCTCTTCACGAATGTGACATGGGATCTGTTCGTCGCCGAGCGGGACTCCGCATTCGACGGGCAGATGCAGTGGATCGCCGCCACCCTCGATTTCATCCGGCGGCACCCGGAACTCGATCTCGTCGTGCGCGCACACCCCGCGGAGATCGTGCCGAAGTTTCGCACACGCGGACGCATTGTCCGCCAGATCGAGGAAGCATTCGCTCCTCTTCCTCAGAATCTGCGCATGGTCGGGCCCGAGAGCGCTATCTCTTCGGACGTGCTCCGGGCGATGGCTTCTCTGAATCTCGTCTACTGCGCTTCGGTGGGTCTGGAAGCGGTCATTGCCGGTCAGCCGGTGCTGATCTGCGGGAATCCGTACTACGCGCGGAAAGGGTTCACGATCGATGTGGAGTCGCCTGGACACTACGATCGCCTTCTGGAGGATCATGCCGCGGGAAGAGCGCCCACTTCGCCCTCCGCGAGCGTGGATCTGGCCCGGAGATTCCTGTACCTGTTCAGATTCCGTTATGGGATGCGGATGGGGCTGACCACCGACGACGTGACGGCGACCGCGCTGAAGGTTCGCAGTTTCGATCGACTGGAGCCCGGCGTGTCGCTCCCATTGGACACGGCGTGCGATGGCATTCTCCACCGCGATGAGATTCTTCTCCCTAGCTAAGCCCTCTGCTTGGCGAGTGAGCCGCCGGCGTGTCGAGACCCGAAAGTTCATCTTTCTCTATCACCGGATTGCCTCTCCACAGCACGATCCCTTCGCGCTGGCGGTCCCGGAGAGCTGGTTTCAGGATCACTTGGACATCCTGAGGTCCCACTGCCGGCTGGTGACCCTCGACGAGATCCTCGACACCGGTGCTGCCAACTCCCCCATACTCGCTTCGATCAGCTTCGACGATGGGTATACCGACAACCTGACGACGGCGTCGCCGATCCTGCGCCTGGCGGGGATCCCCGCCACGTTCTTCATCTGCACCGGCTGTCTGGGCGATGTACGAGGATTCTGGTGGGACCGCCTTGCGAGCGCGATTGCTGCCGCGGATACGCTCTCGTCCGAATCTGCGCCCATGAAGATGCTCTCGGTGACGGATGATTTGAGCAGCCCCGAAGCTCGGAGGAAGGCGACGCTGGAGATCGCTGCGCGCCTGCAACGCATGCACCCCTCCGATAGGGACCGGGTCGTGGCGGATCTCGAGAACGTCCTGCTCGCCGGAGGCAGCGGCAAAACCGAACCGTGCCCGGTCCTGGATGAGGCTGGAGTGCGGGAACTCGGCTCGCAACCGCTTGCACAGCTCGGCGCACATACGCACAGTCACGCGATGCTGTCCATGCTCACGCGTGAGGAACAGCTCGCTGAGATCAATCGTAGCGTCACGAAACTCCAGGACATCACCGGGACAAGACCCCGGTTCGTCGCGTATCCGTACGGGGGCGAGCAGGACTACAACACAGATTCGTGTCTGGCAGCCAGGGACGCGGCGCTACGAGGCGGCGTTCGTCAACCACGCGGCCCGATTCGATCCCAAGGGCCAGCCCTATCGCGTTCCCCGGTACTACGTGCCACCCCTCCCGGCCGACGAGTTTCGCACCTGGTTGCGTGGAATCCTACGCGCGTGAAAGGCCTTCGACGCATCGCTCGCATGCTGCGCAGAGGATTTCGCGTGGCCCGAGGGCGTCTGCTCCTCGCCGGAGGCGTTCAGCCCGTGAGCCGAACCTTCGGGTACGAGCGCGGACAGCCCATTCATCGATACTATGTGCAGCGATTCTTCGAGAGCCACTCGAGCCAGATCCGGGGCCGCTGTCTGGAATTTCACGATCCCGGGTATGTCCGCACCTACGGTGAAGGGAGGCCGTCGCGGATAGACGTACTCGATCTGAGCGCGGAGAACCCGCACGCGACCATCGTCGCGGACATGACCAAGCCGAACGACCTCCCCTCCGACACGTTCGACTGCATCGTGTGCGTGCATGTTCTCCACCTCGTGTACGAGGCCGACGTCTTTACGAAGGAGCTTCATCGTCTCCTCGCTCCCGGAGGGCACGCTGCTTCTCGCAGTGCCGGGAACGTCCATGATCGATCCAAACTGGACTGAATACCGACGCTGGACCGGTCTAGGCGTCCAGACTTTGCTCCGCCAGTTCTTTCGCCCCTCCGACATCGTGGTCGAAACGTACGGCAACTCGCTGGCCGCGGCGGCCGAGATGAGGGGTCTCGCCTCGGACGAAATCGCACCATGGGAATTGAACGCCAAGGACGATCTCTTTCAGGTAGAGGTGTGCGGCCTAGCCGTCAAATCCAATGCTTGACGGGATCCGCATAGAGGCGACGTTGGGCGCTCCGGACGCGTGGGGATTCGGGGCCCAGGGCCGAGCGGTGGTGGGGAGTTCCGTCACAAGGGGGGGAACCATGAAGCTATACTTGGATCGTGAGAAACTCCTGGAGGTTGCCCGCACGAACAGAGGGCGGTACGCGACCGCCGAGCCGTTCCCCCACGTCGTCCTCGATGGGCTGTTTCCCGAAGAGGCCCTGGACGGTGTCCTGCGGGAGTTCCCCGAGCCGGAGAGTCCCGTCTGGAAGGAATACAAGAACTATCACGAGGGGAAACTCGAGACCCAGGGCGAGGGGAACATCGGTGCCTTCACCTCGCTCCTGCTGTATCAGTTCAATTCAGCGCCGTTCCTGCAGTTTCTCGAGGAGCTGACTGGGATCAAGAATGTCATTCCCGATCCTTACTTTTACGGGGGCGGCCTGCATCAGATCCCGCGCGGCGGCAAGCTTGGGATCCACGCAGATTTCAGCAGCCATGGCAGGCTTCTCCTGGATCGACGGGTAAACGTCCTGATCTATCTGAACCGCGAGTGGAAGGACGAGTATGGCGGGCACTTGGAGCTCTGGGCGCGGGACATGTCCCAGTGCGTTCAGAAGGTCCTGCCGATTTACAACCGGACCGTCGTCTTCAGCATCACGGACTGGGCGTTCCACGGCCATCCGGAGGCTCTCACCTGCCCGGAAGGCATGACCCGGAAGTCCATCGCCCTCTACTACTTCACCAATGGACGCCCACCCGGAGAAACGAGACCGGACAAGCTCTCCACGCAGTTCGAACAGCGTCCCGGAGAAGTCGTGCCGCCGGGGACGATCTTCTCGCGCGGTCAGCACTATACGGGTGTCAAGGGGTCGAGCATTTCGCCGCAACAGCACCCCAAGGCCTCCGGTCTGCGTCCCGGTGCCAAGTGGGTCGTCAAGAAGGTGACGCCGCCGATCATCATCGACCTGGGACGGTACTTGATCGGGAGGCGCTAGATCCGCAAGTAGGAACTGAGCCCAATGCACGACAACAGCCAGCTCATGTTTGACCGCTACGCCAAGCCGTATTTCACCCCCGGCCAGCGCGTGCTCGAGATCGGGGCGACGCTGGACACATCGACCTACCGACGGTCGGTCGGCCTGCCCTCGATCACATGGGAGACGCTGGAGCTGACGGAGTGGGGATCACGACTGCCAGGCGTGACGTATGTCGCATTGGACGAATATCGCTATCCGATTCCCGAAAACACCTTTGACATCGTGGTATCGGCGAACGTGGCCGAGCATGTGCGGCAACTCTGGGCTTGGATGGCCGAGCTACGGCGGATCGTGAAGCCCGGCGGACTCATCATCACCGTCGCGCCAATCTCGTGGCCGTATCACGACGCGCCGGGCGATTGCTGGCGCCTGTATCCCGAGGCCATGCGCGCGCTGTGTGACTACACCGATCTGAAGCTCGAGCTTTGCGAGTTTGACTCGCTGGAGGCCGCTCGCTACTGCCGCGTGTGGCCAGGTCGCGGGCGGATCAGCGCGATCGGGGCCTCGCGACGGCGGTATGCCTGTTTCCGCGTGCTCTCGTGGTTGGGCTACGCTGTGGAGGTCGCCTATGACCTGATTGCGGTCGCGCGCAAACCGACCGAGGTTGCAGGATAGAACCACATCACGGGGCGACCCGATCGGTTGTCGGCCGGGTCGAAACCGCCATCAGCCAACCTTGTCGATCACGCCACAGGTCTCCGAAAGTCGAGGCATGGGCCTAGCCGTCAATTCAATGCTTGACGGGATCCGCATCCTTGCCGTCCATCACGATCCTGGGCTCAATGGGGCTGCACTTCTCTTTCAGTCAGTCCTCGAAGGGCTGGCGAAAGACCATGGCGCTTCCGTCTGGACGAGGTTCCCACGAGAAGGTCCCATCGTTGCCCGCGCCCGAGAACTCGGCCCGGTACACGTGGCTGATTCACCGCCGGCCGCGCGAGCACGCATATTCTTCGCCCGGGTCGCACGCCGCCTGGGCTGTCGAACCCTTCGGGAGTGGAGGATAGCGTGCGACCTGATCTTCGCAAACTCGGTTGAGTCGCTGGCAACCGTCGAGCGAATTCAGGTTCGGGATGGAACTCCATTGGTAGTCTACGTGCACGAGTCGCATTTCTTGCTCCAGAAGGGCGATTTTCAGGCGACAACTCGGATGTTGCGACGGGCGAGTCTGATCTTCGCCGTTTCTGCCGCCGTTCGCAAGACGCTGGAGGACGTGATCCAACCCTCAGCAAGGATCGCCATCGTAAGCGGGTTCCTGCCTGAGCGTCCGGGTACGGGAGAGTCAACTGAACTCCCGCCCGCCGTGCACGCCGCGGTCTGCTCCGGCGCCAAGATCATTGGAGGAGTGGGAACGATCGCCTGGTACAAGGGAACGGACCTGTTCGTCGCGGCCGCCCGCCGGATTCGCCAGTTGCTGCCGCAGCAACAGCTCAGATTCATATGGATCGGCGAGGAAGGGTACCCGGAGGCACGTCGTCTACTGGAGCACGATATCAAGCGGGCAGAGCTCGAGGGGGTCGTGATTCTCCCGGGCGGGACGAAGGACCCCACCTCATTCTTTCAATCGCTGTCACTCTTCCTGCTGCCGTCCAGAGAGGATTCCTGGCCCCTGGTCATGCTGGAAGCAGCTACGGCAGGCGTTCCGATGGTATGTTTCCAGAACTCGGGGGGCGCCGAACAGTTCGTGGCGACCGGGGGAGGAACCGCTGTCCCATACCTGGACGTGGAGGCAATGGCACAGGCTGCGGCTCGCTACCTGTCGGACCCCGACCTGATGGCCCGGGATTCCCGCGTCGCCCGCGAGATCGGGCGTTCGGTCACTGGCAAAGAACAAACCCGAAAGATCGCCTCCGAGCTCGCAGCGATGCTCGCTTCACGACCCCCGAGGGCGGCGACGGCGCGCGATTTCAAGGGTCAGCAGATTGGGCCACTCGGCTGACGGGTATGCTTGGTGGTGACCTATACGAACTGCTGCCAAAGGGCCGAGGTGGCCAATTCCCTCGTTTTGCAGGGCCTCTCGGGACCTTGCGGATTCGACGGCGAGAGATTTCAGAATCTCCGCAAGAATGGTTCGAAGGGGTTGCCCGGGGGTGCCGGGGCTTGCTCGCCTGAGGGAGGCTGGCGTGACGGAATCGGCTGATCGCCAAGGCGTTTGGAGAGCGATTCTGTACTTCCTGATGCGCGCGTGGTACATCTCTTGCTAACACGGTCCCGCGGAGGTCTCTGGGCCGGGCGTCAGGACGTCCCAAGCATGGGAGGCTGGGAGATGGACGAGCGCAAGGGGGGGGGACTTCCTGGAGCCCGAAGTGGTTGAGCACGAGGAGACGCTCGCGGAGATTACTCAGCAGAATAGTCGGCTATGGCGCCGATTGAGTTCGACTTCCCCCGCGCCCGACGGGATCGATCGGCAACTGCCTGCAAGTGATGTCACGGCTCGCGCAGGAGGGCTTCGAATGCAGCTCTCCCGAGCGCTCACTCCCCAGGCAGTCAAACGTAGGGCGTGCTCGATGCGCCTTTCACCAACTCCGGGGTCCCGGCCGCGCCCGCTCGAGCCAGTTCCTCGGGCGCCCGTGTCACGAGGGCGCTCAAAGTGCTGCCCGTTGATCGCGCGCGGGTCCGATTCGCCGCACCAGGCCGACGGGCAGTTTGACGGTGAACACCAGGGTTGGCTCCGGGAGCGGCATCTCCTGCGGATGGTGTTGAGCCCCATCGACGTAGCGCCGGGCTTGCCGCAGCGACACGTGGTACCGCTGGACGAGCATGCTCAGGACCGCCGGGACGGAGAAACGGCGCAGCAGCACCAATGCCCGATGGGCATACTGCCTGGCCTGGGCCCGCCGGCGCCCGCTCATTTGCCGTTACTGTATGATCCTTTACGTCCTTACTCCGTGAAACTTTCGGCGGCCTCGCCGCGGGCAGGCGAACACGCGGTCCCAGACGAAGTTCGCACGGGCAGGTGGAGACCGAATGACCAGACGGCCGCTTGATGCCGCACTGGCTCGTGCTGTGAAGCTGAGACTGCTGCGCATGCACTACGAAGCCGGTGTCGGACATATCGGCGGAAATCTTTCGGCCATCGACATTCTGCTGAGTCTGCATCATCACGTGATGCAGCCGGATGATCGCTTCGTTCTCTCCAAGGGGCATGCCGCCGGCGCCCTGTACGTCACGCTGTGGTCGCTCGGAGTGCTGGACGAGGCGGAGCTGACATCGTTCCACAAGGACAACACGCGTCTGTCGGGTCATCCCCCCGCCGAGGGGATTCCCGCCATCGCATTTGCCACGGGAAGCCTCGGGCATGGCCTCGGGCTTGCCGCGGGTCTCGCGTTGGCCAAGCGACTCACCGGCCAGTCGGGACATGTCTTTTGCCTGACTTCGGATGGCGAATGGAACGAAGGGTCGGCCTGGGAGTCGTTGATCTTCGCCCATCATCATCGGCTTAACAATCTCACGTTCATCATCGACGTGAACGGCCTGCAAGGCTTTGGCACGACGCGGGAAGTGGCCGACCTCGAGCCACTGGCCGACAAGTTTCGCGCGTTCGGACTGCATACCACGGAGGTGGATGGGCACGACATCAGTGCCCTGGGTAAAGTCCTGATTCCCGACGACACGGACCAGGGCCCGCGCGCCATCGCCGCCAAGACACGCAAGGGGTGCGGTGTCTCGTTCATGGAAGGACGGATGGAGTGGCACTATCTGCCGCTGACGGCGGCGCAATACGAGGACGCCGTGAAGGACATCGAGCGATGCAACGACGAATCCGGATGACCCGCCCAGGGCGACGCGGCGAGGCATGAGGGACGTCTTCTGCAAGGCACTGGTGGAGGCCGCCGGGAAGCCCGACTTCGTCTTCCTCACCGGGGATCTCGGGTTTCGCGCGCTGGAGCCGCTGCGCCATGCCCTGGCCACGAGGTTCATCAACGCCGGCATCGCTGAGCAGAACATGGTCTCGGTCGCCGCCGGTCTGGCGCGCGGGGGGATGCGGCCGTGGGTGTACAGCATCGCGCCGTTCCTCTACGCGCGCCCATTCGAGCAGATTCGCAACGACGTCTGCCTGCACAATCTTCCCGTTATCCTCGTCGGCAACGGCGGTGGGTATGCGTACGGCGTCATGGGCGCGACGCATCATGCCCTGGAGGATTACGGAGTGTTGCTGGGTCTTCCCGAGCTACGCGCGTATGTCCCGGCCTTCGACGGCGATGTGATCAGCCTTGTGGATCGCCTCATGCGCTCGGATTCCCCCGCCTATCTCCGGTTGGGCCTGTCC
The DNA here is from genome assembly GCA_963708025.1 of uncultured Candidatus Rokubacteria bacterium. Taxonomy (GTDB): domain Bacteria; phylum Methylomirabilota; class Methylomirabilia; order Rokubacteriales; family DASRDR01; genus CAVPSB01. The sequence goes on from CAVPSB010000029.1 coordinate 128,358, forward strand.
GAGCAACCGAACGAGATGCCGCTCCCCCCGTATGCGCCGTGGCGACGACTACTGGCGGGCCACGGACCGACGCTCGTTGTGGTGGGACCGCTGGTGGGCGGCATCGTCAGTGCCGCGCGACAACTGGATGAGCTGCGCCGTCCGACGATCTGGCTGCTCAGCGAGTTTCCTCTCCCAGACTGTCCACCCGAGCTGCTTGACGATATCCAGCGCTCCGGTCATCTCGCGGTCGTGGAAGAGCATGTCGCCCAGGGCGGCGCCGGACAGATGCTTGCCCGGCAATTGCTCCTTCAGGGTGCCGCGCCGCCGAACTTCACCCATTGCGCGGCGCGCGGGTATCTGTCGGGACGATACGGCTCACAGCGATTCCATCGGACGGAATGCGGCCTCGATCCGACATCTGTGCTCGCCCAGATCGGCGTGGGAAAAACCTCATGACACCCCACGCGGACGAAACCCTCCCTGGTCGCCTCTCGGCGCTGGAATCCAAGATCAGAAAGCTTCAGGGGCCGATCCTGGTGCTGGGCGGCAGCGGGTTTGTCGGCGCCAATCTGCTCCGCGCCATAGTGCGCGTTCGCGGCGACGTTGTCGGAACGACCTCGCGGCTGCCCGCCTGGCGGCTCCATGGGCTGGCTGAGCAGCATGTGCGCATGGTCGATCTGTTGGTGAATTCCAATCTCGACGCGCTGCTGGATGAGGTCAAGCCGCGGACGATCTACGATTGCGTGGCGTATGGCGCCTATTCGTTCGAGACGGACAGCGAGCTAATCTACCAAACCAACTTTACCTTCGTCTCGCGGCTTCTGGATCGGCTGGCCGACCGCAGCGTCGCCTGTTATGTCCACGCCGGCAGCTCCTCGGAATACGGTGACAACGCCTCCGGCCCCAGTGAAGCCGATCCGTTCGCCCCCAACAGCGAGTACGCCGTCTCGAAGGTGGCGGCCGCCCACCTCATCTACTTCTGGGGCAAGCAAAGGAAGTTTCCGTGCTGCAACCTGCGGCTCTACTCGGTCTATGGACCACTGGAAGACTCCTCGCGCCTGATCCCCACCGTCGTGAAGCGCGGTGTGGAGGGCACGTATCCGGAGTTCGTAAATCCCGAGATCTCGCGCGACTTCATCTACATCGACGACTGCACCGAAGCGTTCATCGACGCCGCCCTCAACCTCGCGGAACAGGATTACGGCGAATCGTTCAACATCGGAACGGGAACCAAAACAACCATCGGGGAGATCGCCGAGATCTCCCGTCAGCTCTTCGACATCAAGCAGTCTCCGGCGTTCACGATGCCGGAGCGCCGCTGGGATGTCGCAGATTGGTTCGCCAATCCCGAGAAAGCCCGGCGGCGCTTGGGATGGCGCGCAAAGACCGCCTTCTCGCAGGGCCTGGCCCAGACCGTCGCCTGGTATCACACGCTTCCAGACAGGAGCGCCTACGAACGTTCGAGTAAGAAATTCGGCCTCGACACTACGCACAGCGTCAGCGCCATCGTCACCTGTTACAAGGACAACCAAGCGATTCCGATCATGTACGAGCGGCTGACAGCCGTCTTCTCGAAGCTCAACATTCAGTACGAACTCATCTTCGTCAACGACTGCAGCCCGGACGACACGGAGGACGTGATCTGCAGTATCTCGCGGAACGATCGGCGCGTGGTCGGTATCTCGCATTCACGAAACTTCGGCTCGCAAGCGGCATTCATGAGTGGCATGCGAATCGCGTCGAAGAATTCGTGTGTCCTCCTCGACGGCGACCTTCAAGACCCGCCCGAGCTGATCGAGCAGTTCGTCGCTGAGTGGCGCAAAGGATTTGATGTCGTCTACGGCCGCCGCGTGAAGCGCGAGGCGAGTATCTTCATGCAGCTCGCGTACAAGGCCTTCTATCGGCTCTTCGATTATTTTTCGTACCTGCACGTTCCCCACGACGCGGGGGATTTCTCGCTGATGGATCGTCGGGTTGTGCAGGCAATCCTGCAATTCCCCGAACGCGACCTGTTCTTGCGGGGCGTCCGCGCCTTCGCCGGCTTCAAGCAGACCGGCGTTCAACTACATTCGCCAAGAGCGGATGTTCGGGCGGACCACCAACAATCTGTGGAAGAACATCGGCTGGGCGAAGAAGGGAATCCTCAGCTTCAGCAACACGCCGTTGAATATGCTCAGTTGGGCGGGAGTCACGCTCTTCTTCCTTGGGATCTCACTCGCGGTGTACCAAGTCCTCGGCAAGCTGCTGTTTCCGCGTCTTACCCCGCCAGGTCTGACAACGATTATCGTGCTGATTGTCTTCTTCGGCTCACTGAACCTCTTCGCGCTGAGCATCATTGGTGAGTATCTTGCCAAGGTCTTCGAGGAAGTGAAGCAGAGGCCGGTGTTCATCCGCCGGAGCATCATTCGCGACGGTAAGGTTCGTCCTGCCACCGACGCGCGAGTGGATGCCTCAAACTCCGAAAGAACGACTGTCTGAACCACCTCCGCTAGCGAATGAACCAGGCTCACCGCCAGAGGGAATCCTGGCAACCGCCTTTCTTTGCGGCACCATCGGCGACCGTCGCCGGAACGCCTGGGCGCAGGCGGCGTGGCCGAGGGCCTTGGCCACCGTGGTCTTGCCGGTGGCACGGCGGATCATCTACACACTGCAAAGTTCCCGCGCCCGGTCGCCACTGAGTACCCCTGGCAGCCGCTCGTTGGACAGTCACTGACAGCGAAGGGCCGGAAACGTACTTCGGCGGAAGAGTCCTACCCTCATCTGCTTACTCCCCGACGGCACGCCCATCGTGTCGCTTGCCGCCCTTCTCGAAGTCGAACCGCTCGTCAACGCGCTTCGCAGTCCCCCCGGCCGGCCAACGAAAGCTCTGTGGCGGCTGTGGCGCCACGAGGGGCGGAATGATCCTCGAGAGCCGCTGGCGGAAGGGTTCACGGAGAGACACTCACCTATACGGGGGACGAAACGATGGCCGAGCCAAGGTCAACACAGACCTCTCAAACTGATGTCCTGCGAGACCTTCGCGAGTCCTGTCTCGGCCTATACAGAGAGTACAGCGGCGCGTTCGCCGGCCTTCTAGTACTGCAGTTTGTCACGTACACGTATTGCTTTACCTCGCTGATCTTCATGAACCATACCTTTCCGGATTCATGGGTCTATCCCTATCCCTCTCATCAGACGTGGGCCGAGGGCCGTTGGCTTGCCGACGCAATTCTCTTGCTCCAAGGAGGCTCTGGTGTCCAGCCCTTCCAGATGGCCCTCGGGGTCGCCCTACAGACTGTCAACGGGATCCTCTTCGCTCGCTTCGTGGGCCTCGAGAGACGCCTCGATACGACGCTCGCTGCCGCGTTCCTGTGTCTCTACCCCGCGTTTCTTGACTACTATTCCTTCCCGACGCAGCACATTACGTACACCATCGGCGACACGTTCGCACTACTCGGAATACTCTACTGCAAGCACACGCATCCCTCAGGAATCCACGCAGCCACCAGCGGGGCCCTCTTCGTGCTGACGCTCGCGACATACCAACCGAAGATAGCGCTCGTGGGGCTGCTGTGCGTCTGCTATCTCGCAATGCGCATCACGGAAACCAATGGCGGACGGTCATTCTCCTGGAAGGAGACAATGTTGGCGACTGGATATGTTGGTTGCGTCCTCTTAGGGGCGTGCCTGGTGTACTTCCTTTCGACGAAGTTAACCATCACGGCCGATGTTGACGAGCGGCGGGCTTACTTGAATTCACTGTCTGAGATGGTCATAGCGATCCGCGCGTCATTTGGCAAGACTCTCCTGTACTACACCATCGGCGCGGATTATCTGCCCAGACCACTACGCTTTCTGCCATCGCTCGGAATCGCCTTGGGGTGCTTCGCCATACTTCGTAAAGCATACAGGAAGAGTGTGGGGGCAGTCGCTGTCGTGGTTGCACTGCTCTTGTTGATTCCGGTGGTGCTGCAAGCCTCCTATATCATCAACAAGAATTCGTGGGTGCATGCGGGGCGAATCGTCTTTGTCAATGGGTATGCTTTGCTGTTTTTCCTGTCCTGCGGCTTCCAGGCACAAAAGACCAGGAAGTTGACGCTGGGAATAGCGACAGCGTGCCTTTACTTCTTCATCGTCGTCGGTACTCAGGAAAGTAACGCTGCTGCTTTCAAGACGGTGTACGACATCAACATGATCAACCGAATCGGCTCGCGCATCGAGACTGTTGTCGAGGACCTGTACGAGAGGAAGTATGCGCTTGTCGTGGCTGGTCACTATCCGGAGTTTGCCAGGTCAAGATATGTGAGGATGCCGAATGTGAGAAACGAAGCCTACATTCGGCGCTTTGCGTTTGCGGGCTATCGTCAGGAGCAGATACTCAACTATCTCTTCGGAAAGAATATCCTGCGGAGACCGACCCCGGCAGAGATGGACAAGGCTCTGGCGTCAGTTCGAGGACGACGACCGTGGCCGTCAGGAGAATCCGTGTATGTCGTAGATGGCGTTGTCGTGGTGGTCCTCGAGAAGTACCGTCCTGATATGCCGCTAACCTGGACCTCTGGGCACGAGTAAGGAATGCCCCGGCACTCACACCACACCTAGTTCGACGGTGAAGCCGAGATCGTGAAGCGGCGCGACCAACGTCTCGCGAGCTTCACCGAAGCACCCCGGCCCGGGTCATCTCGTACACGTTGACGGGCATCTCCAGGCCCTTGACCACGGTCAATCCGCTCGGCCCGGTGGTGAGATAGCCCTTGGCGAGGCGGAGCGTGCCGGCGGCCAATCTCGGCGAGGTGCCTAGGCCTGTAGGAGTCAGGGCCGGGCGTGCGCGCGGCGGACTGGCCCCTCGAACTCTGCGGCTTGACCGACACCGTGATCATCGACGCCGACGGCATCTACGATCCCCGCCTCCTCAACGACCGCCTGCTGCTGGGCCTCAAGGGGACTATCAGCGAGGCCGAACTGGGCTGGCTTCGGCAACGCGCCTATGAAGGGCTCCTGGCCAAGGCCCGCCGCGGGGAACTCCTTCTGCCGCTGCCCGTCGGCTTCGTGCACACGCCCGACGCGCGCATCGAGAAACATCCGGACCAGCGCGTCCAAGCGGCCATCCGCCTGGTCTTCCAGCAATTCGCGGCCCTCCGCAGCGCCCGCCAGGTCTTGCTCTGGTTTCGCCAGGAGCAGCTCCCCCTGCCGGCACTCACCGCCGCGGCGCCCTGGGGCGAGCGGGTCACCTGGCGCCCCCCGATCTACAACACCATCCTGAGCCTGCTGCGGAATCCCGTCTATGCCGGGGCTTACGCCTTCGGCCGGACCGGGACCCGGACGCGCATCGTTGACGGGGCCGCCCTGAAAACGCGGGGCCACCGCCGGGAGCGCGACGCGTGGTTGGTCTTGCTGCCCGGTCATCATGCTGGGTATATTGCGTGGGACACGTACGAGCGGAACCTCCAGCTCCTCGCCGACAACGCACAGATGAAGGGCCTCATGGCCAAGGGCGCGGTCCGCGCCGGCCCGAGTCTGATCGCCGGGCTTCTCCGGGCGGCCCCTGTGGCCGGCGGTTGCAGGTGGCCTACTCCGAGGCCGTGGTGCGCTACACCTGCCGGAACCAGGCCGCGGCCGGGTGCAGCCTGGCCTTTGGCGGCCTCCGGGTTGACGCGGCCGTCGAGCGCGAGGTCCTGCGCGTGCTGACCCCCGGGGCGATCGAGGCGGCGCTCGTCAGCGCCGACTCGGGCGACGCCGACGCCGCGGGGAGCCGCCGCGCGCTCGAGCTCGAACTGCGTGAGGCGCGATACGAGGCCGAGCGGGCTCAGCGGCAGTATGATGCCGTGGAACCCGAGCACCGGCTGGTCGCCGCAACCTTGGAGCAGCGGTGGAACCTGGCGCTCGAGCGCGTCGCGACCCTGGAGCAGCGCCTCGACCAGCTCGCGGCCGCCCCGGCCCCGCCCGCCCCGCCCGATCGCGCGACCCTCCTCGCCCTGGCCCAGGAGTTTCCCACCGTGTGGGCCGATCCCGCCACCGATGGGCGGACCAAGAAGCACCTCGTCCGCCTGCTGATCGAAGAGATCGTGGCGTCGGTGCCCAACCACCGTGAGGTCGAGCTCCTGATTCACTGGAAAGGCGGGAAGCACACTCGGCTGACCGTGCCTCGCAATCGCCCGGGGCAGCACCGCCGGTGCACCGACCGCGCCGTGGTGGACGTCGTCCGCGATCTCGCCCGTCGGGTGCCTGATGCGCAGATCGCGCGCATCCTGAATCGCCTCGGCTATCGGACCGGGGCCGGGAACACCTGGACCCAGCAGCGCGTGGTCAGTCTCCGGCACGCGCATGCGATCCCCGTCTACACCCCGAGTCCCGAAGCCACGCGCGCTGACCCGGGAGCTCCTCCTCAGCGAGCTCTTCGGCCACGAGCGGGGCGCCTTCACCGGCGCGATCGAGCGCCGGACCGGGCTCCTGGCGGCGGCCGAGGGCGGGACGGTGTTCCTCGACGAGGTGGGCGAGCTCGCGCCCGAGGCGCAGGCGATGCTGCTCCGGTTCCTCGCGTCCGGCGAGGTCCGGGCCGTGGGCGCGACTCGAACGCGTACGGTGGACGTCCGCGTGATCGCGGCGACCCACCGCGACCTGCTCGGCGAGACGCTGGCGAGCCGCTTCCGCGTGGACCTCTACTACCGGCTGCGGCGGGTCGTCCTCCGGGTGCCGGCCCTGCGAGAGCGGCGCGGGGACCTCCCGCTCCTCATCGAGCATTGCCGCCAGCAGGCGAACACGCGGCACGGCCTGGCCATTGCCGGCCTGACGCCCGCCGCGCGCCGGCGGCTCGCCGGGCACCCCTGGCCCGGCAACGTGCGCGAATTGGAGGCGGTGCTCGAGGAGGCAATGATCCTGAAGGGGCGGGGCTGGCTCGGGCCGGACGACCTTGTGCTGGATGACGGCCCCGTGCCCGGCGTCCACCCGTCCGGCTATGCGGGCCGCGAGGCAGTCGCGCTCCGGCTCGCCATCACCCAGGGTGTGGTCACGCGCCGAGAGCTGGCCGTCGCCTGTGGGGTCTCCGGCGAGGTCGCGCGTCGGACGCTGGTAGCCCTCGTCGTGCACGGGCGGCTCCAGCCTGTTGGCACAGTCCATGACTGGCGACGCGGCGCTACTTCCAGATCACCCTGTCGGCAACCGGGGCCAGGATTGGCTTGAGTTTGTCTGGATCCCGCTCTGCCATGATGAGCGTCATCTCTTGGGCCGAAAAGGGCCCCACCCCCCGGTGGACATCTCAAATCCGGCCATACGTGGACAGTAAGTCCTCGCGATTCCCCGTCTGGTCGGTAACCCGCCGGTCGGGGCATCGTTGCGCCATCACGAGGAGGTGCAACGATGAACGACGCGATCCGCGCGCTCCGGTCTGAAGCGCACCAGCTCACTCGCGGGAAGGCCCCCAAGGCCATCCGGTACCCGGTCGCATTTCGCGAGGCCGTCGCCGCGCTCACACGGGCGCAGCTCGACCAGGGTGCCTCGATAAATCGCGTGGCCGGGGCGCTGGGGTTGCCGGCGCAGAGCCTCACCCGCTGGCTCCAGCAGAGTGCCCCGCCGGTGCTCCGCCCCGTCACGGTCCGGCCGGACCCGGTGGCGCCGGCCCCGCCTGCGGCCGGCCCCGTGCTCCTCACCCCGCAGGGCGTTCGGGTCGAGGGGCTCGATCGCGACACCCTCCTCGCCGTGCTCCGGGTCCTCGGGTGATCGGCTCCACCCGGCAGGTCGCCGTCTGGGCGTACGGCGCCGCCGCCGATCTCCGGAAAGGCTTCGACGGCCTGAGCGCGTTGGTGAGCCAGGGGCTCGGGCGCGATCCGCTCTCGGGCGACTGCTACCTGTTCGTCAATGCCACGCGCAAGCGGGCCAAGGTGCTCCTGTGGGACGGGACGGGGCTGTGCATCTACGCCAAGCGCCTGGAGCGGGGCCGCTTCGCGTCCCTGTGGCGCGACGCCGACGCCCGGAGCGTGCGGCTCGACGATGAGCGAGCTGCAGCTCTTCCTCGAGGGCAGCACCCTCGTCGGCCGCCTCGCGCTGTCGCCCCCACCGTTCGTCGTCGCGGAAACGCGAAAAGATCTTGCATCGCGCGCGACGAGATGATGTAGTGCGTTCGTGCTCCGTCTCGAGACGATCCGCGATGCTGACATGCTTCGTCAGGTCGCGGTCCTCCTCGAGCGCGAGAACGAGAAACTCCACGCGAAGGTCGCCGCGCTCACCCACGAGCTCGCCCGCCTCCGCGGCCACGACGCCTCCGCCGCTGAGCGTCAGCTGGCATTCCTGAAAGAGCTGCTCGCACAGCGCGAGCAGGCCCTCTTCGGTCCGTCCTCGGAGCAGCGCCCGCGCCGGCCGGATGCCGAGCCTGTTCCCGCGCCGGCGCCCCGGCGTGGCCACGGCCCCGAAGGCCCAACCCGAGTTGCCCCGCGTCGAGATGGTGCACGTGCTCGACCACCGCCGATCACACGTGTCCTCAGTGCGGCGGTACGCTCCGGCCGATGGCCGGGCAGACGGAGGACGCCGACGAGATCACCGTCGTCGAGCGGCGGTTCGTGCTCGTCACCCACAAGCGCCAGAAGTACCGGTGTGCGTGTAACGGGTGCGTGGACACGGCGCCGGGGCCGCTGCGCCTGGCGGCTCGGCCCGACGCGCGGGGCCGGCGCTACGCTCCGGAGTTCGCGGTCGAAGTCGCGATCGGCAAGTACGGCGATCATCTGCCGCTCGAACGCCAGGCGCGGGTGATGCGGCGCGAGGGGCTGGACGTCGCGTCCCAGACCCTCTGGGATCAGATCGAGGCCCTCGCCACGGTGCTGCAGCCGACGTACGAGGCGCTGCACCGGCACGTGCTGGCCGCCCCAGTCATCGGGGCGGACGAGACGTGGTGGCGGTTCATGCAGGGGCGCGAGGGCAAGCGCTGGTGGGCCTGGAGCGTGACGAGCGCGGACGCGGTCGCCTACATGATTCTGGAGAGCCGGTCGCAGGAGGCGGCCCGGCAGGTGCTCAACGGCTACGGCGGCATCGTGCTCGCCGACGGGTATGGAGCCTACGACGCCCTGGCCCGCGCCGGGCCCCGGTTCACCCTGGCGCACTGC
>CAVPSB010000030.1:0-111454 GCA_963708025.1 uncultured Candidatus Rokubacteria bacterium
CGACGCCGATCGACTCCGCCGACCCCGAGGTGCCGGCCACGATCGACGTCGGCGTACGACAGGCCGGCCCGGGCCAGCATCTCGATCTCGTGGACGAACTCGCCGGGCGCGTACCAGCCCCAGGGCGAGTCGGAGCCGGCCGTCATCCGCACCCCGGCCTCGACCATCCGCGCGACCCCCTCGACGCGGGCGTCGAACGCCCGCTACTGCCACTCGAGCTGCTCGGCCAGCTCGGCGGTGAGCCGCCCCTCGCGCTCCCGCGCCGCCCGTTGCCGCTCGATGCCGGCCTTCATCCCGTAGAGCGTGGGGTTCACCCAGGCGCCCGGCCGCGACCAGCCGCTCCACCAGGTCCGGGCGGTAGCGGTAGGTGCCGTCCGCCTCGTTGAAGACGCAGTGGATGATCATGTCCACGCCGGCGTCGAGGCAGTTCTGGACGCCGGCGGCCGCGGTGCAGTGGGCGGCGGTGAGCGTGCCGTGCCGGTGGGCCTCGTCGGTCATCGCCGCCAGCTCGGCCACGGTGTAGGAGGCGCGGTTCGGGTCCGACGTCCGGGTCGAGCCCCCGGTGGCCACGATCTTGATGTAGTCGGCGCCCTCCTTCAGGAGCTTCCGCACCTCGGCCCGCACCGCGTCCACCCCGTCGGCCTCGGAGCCGAAGTACCCCATGTGGCCGCCGGTGATCGTGATCGGGCGGCCGCAGATCACCAGGCGGGGGCCGGGCGCCAGCCCGCGCCGGATGCCCTCGCGCAGCGAGAAGGCGACCCGACCCTTGGCCCCGTTTTCGCGAAGCGTCGTCACCCCGGCGTGGAGGAGGGTCCGCGCGTTCCGGGCCGCCTGGAGGAGGAGGACCTGGTCGTCCTCCCGGGCCACGTCGTCCCCCGGCGTGCCGTCGCCGGGGGCGACCAGGTGGGTGTGGGCATCCACCAGCCCGGGCAGGATCGTCGCGTCGCCGTAGTCCACCCGATCGACGGCCGCTCCCTCCGGGGCGCGAACCGCGTCGCGGGGCCCCAGGCCGCGCACCGCCGCGCCGTCCAGCAGGAGAGCGGCGTTCTCGACCGGCTCGCGGCGCACCCCGTCCAGCAGGCGGGCCGCAGTCAGCAGCGTGAACCGCGTAGGACCCTCGGGCATCCCTCCACCTCCCTCGCCGCGAACGGCAAGGCCGATGCTAGTGACCCGACGGGACCCCGTCAAGACGGCTCGCTACCCCTTGACCGACCCCCGGGTCAGCCCCGTCACCAGATATCGCTGCAGGCACAGGTACAGCGCGAGCGCCGGCAGGGACATGAGGATCCCGCCGGCCATGAGGGTGTTCCACTGGAAGAAGTACTCCTGCTGATAGGCCAGCAGGCCGAGCCCGATGGTGAACTTCGCCGGCGTGGACAGGATCGCCAGCGCGAACATGAAGTCGTTCCAGGCGGTGATGAAGGCGAACAGGGCCGTCGCCACGATCCCGGGCGCCGCCAGGGGCAGGGCGATGCGGGCCATGGCGCCGACCCGGCTGCACCCGTCCACCATGGCGGCCTCCTCCAGGTCGGGGGGGATCGTGTCGAAGAAGCCCTTCAGGAGCCAGGTGCACAGGGGGATGGCGAAGGTCATGTAGACGATGCCGAGCCCGAGGTGCGTGTCCAGCAGGCGCAGCCCCTTGAGATGGACGTACAGGGGCAGGAGCAGGACGACTCCGGGCAGCATCTGCCCCACCAGGATGGCGTACATCAGGCCCTGGCGTCCGGGGAACCGGAACCGCGAGAAGCTGTAGCCGGCCAGGGCCGACAGCGCCGTGGCCAGGAGCGTCACCGACACCGTCACCTTGACGCTGTTCCCGTACCAGGCGGGGAACGAGAGGCTCGGATCCGGCGAGGCGAGCACCTCGCCATAGGCGCCCAGGCCGTACTTCGAGGGCAGCAGGCGGAAGTACGGATCTCCGCTGAAGGACGCCAGCGCCATCCACGCCAGGGGAAAGACCGAGATCGCGACGTACGCGAGCACGGTGGTTCCGAGCAGGAGCGGCCGCCGGCGCCGGATCACGTCCGCGTCCTCACTCGAGGGCTCGCGTCGACTTCAGGTACAGGGCACCGAACAGCAACGAGAAGATCAGGAGGGCCACGCCGGCGGCCGAGGACTCCCCGAACCGGAAGGCCTCGAAGGCGGCCTTGTAGGCGTTGATGACGATGAGCTCGGTCGCATTGCTCGGCCCGCCCTGGGTCATGACCCACACGATGGCGAAGTCGTTGATGTGCCACACGGTGAGGATGAGCGCCGTGACGAGGCTGACCGGCTTGAGCAGCGGGAGCGTGACGTGCCGGAATCGCCGCCAGGCGGATGCCCCGTCCACGGTGGCCGCCTCGTACAGCTCGTCGGGAATCGCCGACAGGCCGGCCAGGCACATCACCTGGACGAACGGGACGACCTTGAACGCTCTCACGAAGATCACGGCCGGGAGCGCGGTCTGGGCCTGGCCGAGCCAGGCGACCGTCCCCCGGGCGAGCCCGAGGGCCATCATGAGGTGGTTGACGATGCCGTCGTAGTACAGCATGACGACCCAGGCCAGGGCCCACGGCACCACCGGCATCGCGAACGGGATCAGCGTCAGCGTCCGGGCCACCGCCCGCCCCCGGAACTGCTCGTTGAGGAGCAGCGCCGCCCCGAGGCCCCCCGTCATCTCGATGAGGACGCACGCCACCACGAAGACCCCGGTGACGTGCAGGGCGTTCCAGGTCAGGGGGCTTCCGAAGACGGCGCGGTAGTTGGCCAGGCCCACGAACGGGTGCGCGCTCCCCGCCTGACCTCTGGGCGAGCAGGTACCAGTCCGTGACGCTCATGACCACGACGTTGAACACGGGCAGGAGCAGGGTACCCGCCACGATCGTGAGCGCGGGGAGGACCAGGATGTAGGGAAGCCAGCGGGGCTTCAGGGACCCTCCGCCCTTCCTGCCGCCCGGCGGAAGCGCGGCGGCCGTGTCGGCCCGGACGCCCGGACCGGCGCGGTCGAGGAGCCCCGGCCGGCACCGGGCCGGCGGGGCGCCTCCGGACCACGCGCTACTTCCGCATGATCTCGGCGATCTCCTCCTGGGCACGGCCGAGCACCGCCTTGGGGGGCTGGCCCTCGACGAGGATCTTCTGGAAGGCGGTATCGCCGAAGCGCGAGTAGACTTCCCGCTTCTTGAGGTTGCTCTGCCGGGGGATGTGCGCGTAGTACTTGGCGTGGAAGTCGAAGAACTCCACGACGTGCCTGTACTTGACCGGGTCCAGGGTCTTCACGACGTCCTTCCGGATCGGCATCTGGCCGCCCTCGGCCAGGATGGTCTGCCCTTCCCGGCTCCCGAAGAACTTCATGAACTCCAACGCCGCCGGCAGCTTCTCCGGCGGGATCTCGTTCCGGATGCCGAAGGACTGCCACCCGATGTTGACCCCGGGCTTCCACGTCTTCCCCTGCCAGTTGACGCTCATCTTCCTCAGCCACCCGATGTTCTGGAACTCGTCCGGCTTGAGCATCCGGAACCCCTCGATCATCCCCAGGTGCACGAACACGATAGCGGCCTTCTTCGTCAGCAGGAGGTCGGTGGCGGCCTTCTCGCTCGTCCAGACCCCCGGGACGACGACCTTGTGCTTGTGCACCGCGTCGGCCAGGAGCTCCATGGCATGGACGCTGGCGGAGCTGTTCACCGAGACGCGCTCCGCCGTGTAGGGACCCTGATCGCTCGGGAAGAAGCCGCCGCCGATGCTCCAGGCCAGCTGCTCCCAGTGGAGGATGTCGTACGTATCGCGGCCGTTGGTGAGCCCGAGCCCGTACTGGTCGATCCGCCCGTCCTTGTCCCGATCGATGGTCAGCTTCTTGGCCGCCTCGATCAGGTCGTCCCAGGTCTGCAGGTCCTCGGCCCGGATCCCGGCCTCCTTGAAGGCCGGCTTCCAGTACGCGTATCCCCAGCTCGCGCCGCCGACGGGCAGGGCGGAGATCTTCCCGTCCACCATGAAGTCCGCCATCATGGCCTTGTCGAAGGCGTCGCCGCCGAGATACCCCCACTGGTCGAGGTGACTGTCCAGGGGCATGAAGCCCTTGCCCACCTTCGCATGGGAATAGAAGGTCATCGCCACGGACTCGCAGATGTCGGGGGCGTTCCCGGCCGCCATCTCGGTGAGGATCTTGGCGTGGTACTCGGCCAGGGGATAGCCGTAGGCATTGATCTTGATGCCGGGGTGGCTCCGCTCGAAGGTCTTGATCAGGGTCTGGTACGGGCCCTTCAGGTTGGCCCTGAACAGGAGCTCCGACGCGACGTTCAGCGTCACGTCGGCCCGGGCCTCCGTCCCGACCAGGAGTAGCACCGTCAGGGCCACGCCGAGCCGCTTCATGATGTCGTCTCCTCTCCAGGATGGCGGGGCGGGACGTTCTCGCGTCGTCATCCCGTCGCGATCGCGCCCTTCTGGATGCGGACCGGCACAAGCCTAACCGCCCGGCTCCCGGGTGTCAATTCAGCCCAGCCCACCGCGCCGGCCTTTGAGTGGGCTTGCGTCCCACCGGCCGCTGGGATGTCATAGGGCCACGTCGTGGACCGCGAGTCGTTCATGCGCCGGCGGCGCGCCCGGGGCCTTGCGCGCGGACCGGACCACCAGCACCAGAGGAGGAGGGCCGAGGTGAGAACGTATCCGGAGGGCACGCCGTTCACCGGGGTGATCGGGCGCACGGTCGGCGAGTCGGTGGCCGCGTGGCCGGTCTCCCCCCGGGCGAGCAGCGGGGCGCCGAACGTCGTGTTCGTGCTGCTCGACGACGTCGGCTTCGCGCAGTTCGGGTGCTTCGGCGCCGACATCCGCACGCCGACGTTCGATCGGCTGGCCGCCGGCGGCCTGCGGTACCGGGACTTCCACACGACCGCCATCTGCTCGCCCACCCGGGCCTGCCTCCTCACCGGACGCAATCACCACTCCAACGGCGTCGGCATCATCCAGGAGATGGCGACCGGGTTCCCCGGCTACAACGGGCGGGTGCCGCGCGAGAACGGCTTCCTCTCGGAGATGCTCCTGGCGTGCGGCTATGCGACGTTCGCCGTCGGCAAGTGGCACCTCGCCCTGGCGAGCGAGTACGCGTCGGGCGCGCCCAAGGCCCGCTGGCCGCTCGCCCGCGGCTTCGAGCGCTACTACGGGTTCCTCGGCGGCAAGACCAACCAGTGGTCCCCCACCCTGGTCCACGACAACCACTACATCGATCCGCCGCGCACACCGGAGGAGGGCTACCACCTCAACGCCGACCTGGCCGACCGGGCGATCGAGTTCGTCACCGACCTGCGCGCAGTGGGGCCGGACCGCCCGTTCTTCCTCTACTTCTGCCCGGGCGCCGGACACGCGCCGCACCACGTGGAGCGGGAGTGGATCGAGCGGTACCGGGGCCAGTTCGACCAGGGCTGGGACCGCTGGCGCGAGGAGGTCTTCGCCCGCCAGCTCGCGTCGGGCGTCGTCCCGCAGGGAACCAGGCTCTCGCCGCGGCCCCCCTGGGTGCCCGCCTGGGATGACCTCTCCGCCGACGCCCGGCGGCTCTACGCCCGGCAGCAGGAGGTGTACGCGGCCTTCCTCGAGCAGACGGACCACCACATCGGCCGCGTGTTCGACTTCCTGGCCCAGCTCGGCGAGCTGGACAACACCCTCGTCTTCGTGGCCTCCGACAACGGCGCCAGCGCCGAGGGCGGCGTCCACGGCTCGTTCAACGAGCTCCAGTTCCCGAACCGCGTGGAGGCGACGATCGAGCAGAACCTGGCCCGACTCGACGAGTGGGGCAGCGTGCGCTCGTACCCGAACTACTCCTGGGGCTGGGCCTGGGCCGGGAACACGCCCCTGCGCCGCTGGAAGCGCTACCTCCACCAGGGCGGCATGAGCGATCCGCTGATCGTGCACTGGCCGCGGGGCATCCGGGCCCGCGGCGAGGTGCGCGGGCAGTACGTCCACGTGATCGACGTCGTGCCGACGGTGCTGGAGGCCCTCGGGCTCGAGCCGCCCGCGATGCTCAACGGCGTCCCGCAGCGCCCCCTGGAGGGCGTGAGCTTCCGGCACACGTTCGACGACGGCGCCGCGCCCACGCGGAAGACGGTCCAGTACTACGAGATGATCGGGTCCCGGGCCCTCTGGAGCGACGGGTGGAAGGCGGTCGTGGAGCAGCCGCAGGGGGAGTCGCTGACCGAGGAGACCCTCGCCCGCCAGCGCTGGGAGCTCTATCACGTGGCCGAGGACTTCTCCGAGTGCGAGGACCTCGCGGCGCGGCACCCGGACAAGCTCGCCGAGCTGGTGGAGCGCTGGTGGGTGGAGGCCGGGAAGTACGACGTCCTGCCGCTCGACGCCCGGATGCAGGCGCGCATGGCCGAGCGGAAGGCGACGCCGACCCCGGCGGAGACCCGCCACGTGTACTACCCGGGCGGCGCGCCGCGTCTTCGAGTACGCGCGCGGTCAACCTCAAGAACCGCTCGCACGCCATCACCGCCGAGGTCGAGATCCCCGCCGGCGGCGCCGAGGGCGTCCTCCTCGCCCACGGCAGCTGGTTCGCCGGCTACAGCCTGTACGTGAAGAACCGGCGCCTCCACTACGTCCACAACTACCTCGGGCTCGCGGAGTACCGGATCAGCGCGACCGAGGACATCCCCTCGGGGGCGGTGCGCCTCCAGTTCCGGTTCACGCGCACCGGGGAGCACCGCGGCATCGGGTCCCTCCACGTCGGCGACCGCCAGGTCGGCGCCGGCGAGATTCCCCACATGGTGCCGGCCGTGATCGAGACTTCCGGCGAAGGGCTCTGCTGCGGCTACGACAGCGGCCTGCCGGTCACCGAGGACTACCGGGCCCCCTTCCGCTTCACCGGTCGCATCGCGAGGGTCGTCGTCGAGGTGGACGGAGCGGAGCCCATCGACGCCGAAGCAGAGGCGCGCTCGGCGATGATCGAGCAGTGACCTGGGAGGATCCCCCTCTCGAGCCGCGGTCCGCCGGCGCCGGGCTCACGCCGTTGACGCCTCTTTCCCGGCCGTGTCAGTATGCGGCCGGCTGGCCACCGGCGCGGTGTCGCGCCCGGGCCCGCCGAGACGACCACGGGCCGGGACGTCCGAGGGAGGTCACGATGACGATCCGAATCCTGCGGGTGCTGGCCGCCGCCCTCCTGATCCTCGCCGCGCGGCCGGCGCCGGCGGCCGATCCCATCGACATCAAGATCGGCGCCGGGCACGGCCAGCGACCACGCGCCGGGGTTCGTGGCCGTCGAGCGCGGCATCTTCGCCAAGCACGGGCTCAACGCGAAGATCATCATGTACGCGACCGGCGTCGAGATGATCAACGCGCTCATGGCCGGCGCAGCAGGACGTGAACCTGATGGGGTCCATCCCGTTCCTGGCCGCCACCTCGAACGGCGTGCCGCTGGTGCTGATCGCCCACCTCCACGGCAACCCGCTCCGGGACGACTACAGCACCGGGCACACGATCGTGGCCGGCCCGGGCACCGGCGTCGGGAAGGGCGAGATCAAGGCGCTCAAGGGGAAGCGGGTCGGGCTGCCCCGCGGCACCGGCGCCGAGGGCTACCTGCTGGGGCACCTCCGCTCGAACGGGATGGCCGCCGACGACGTCCGGATGGTGAACCTCAAGCCGGCCGACCTCCCGACCGCGCTGGCCCGCAAGGACGTGGACGCCATCGCGGTCTGGGAGCCCTGGCCGAGCACCGCGCATCGTGAACGTGCCCGGCTCGGTGCGCGTCGTCGACGGGGGCTGCCCGACGCTGCTACATCCCGGCGGCCATCCTCACGAACAGGGACACGGTCGCCAAGAAGGCCGAGGCCCTGCGGCGGTTCATGGTCGCCTTCGCCGAGGCCCAGCAGTGGGTGCGGCAGAACCACGACGGCGCCGCCGAGATCGCCATGCGCTGGATCCCCGGGATCGACCTGGCCGTGATGAAGGAGGCGATCCGCCAGGCCGGCTACGACCACCGGATCTCGAAGCTACACGGTCGAGGGCTACGTCAAGAAGACGATCCCCACCCTGGTGGCCGGCGGCCAGATCAAGCAGCCGTTCGATCCCTCGCCCTTCATCGACCCCCAGTTCTACCTCTACGCGGAGAAGAGCTTCCCGCAGTTCTACGCCGACCTGCCGAGGATCCCGGCGAGCATCCAGGTCCAGCCGTGATGCCGCCCGGCCCGGAACCCGCCGCCGGCGGTTCGACGGCGGCGCCGGCGGCGAGCCGGGCCAAGATCGCGATGCGCGACCTGACGGTCGACTACGTCAACGAGGACCGCGGCGAGCGCCACCGGGCCATCGAGTCGCTCACGCTCGACGTCCGCGAGAACGAGTTCCTGTGCGTCGTCGGGCCGAGCGGGTGCGGCAAGTCGACCCTGATCGCGGCGATCGCCGGCTTCCTCCGGCCGGCGGCGGGCGAGCTCCTGATGGACGGCCGCCGCATCACGGGGCCGGGCGCCGACCGCGGCGTCGTCTTCCAGGAGTACGCGCTGCTGCCATGGAAGACCGTCATCGACAACGTGGCGCTGGGGCTCAAGCTCCGCGGGGTGCCGCGCGCCGAGCGGCACGAGACCGCCCGCCGGTTCCTGCGGCTCACGAACCTGGACGACGCCGCCGCCAAGTACCCCCACGAGCTCTCGGGCGGCATGAAGCAGCGGGTGGCGGTGGCCCGCACGCTGGCCAACCAGCCCGAGGTCATGCTGATGGACGAGCCGTTCGCCGCCATCGACGCCCAGACCCGCATGACCCTGCAGGAGGAGCTCCTGCGGATCTGGGAGCGCTCGCAGGTGACGGTGCTCTTCGTGACGCACAGCGTGGAGGAGGCGGTCTTCCTGGCCGACCGGGTCGCCGTCCTCACCCCGGGACCGGGCCGACTCCGGGCGCTGCTGGACGTGGGGATCCCGCGCCAGGACCGGAGCTGGACCCGGCTCCACGGCGATCCCGGCTACGTGGCACTGCGAGACCGCGTGCTCCACCTGGTGCGCCCGGACACGACCGGCACCCGGTGACCGCCGCCGGGCTCCGCCGCCTCCTCCACCAGCGCCCGGTCCAGGTCACCGCACTCCTGGTGGCGGCGTGGCTCGCGTATCAGGCCGCGACCGCGTGGACGGGGTCGGCCAAGCTCCGCGCCGCCGGGCTGGCCGGGGTGGAGCAGCGCGTCCACGTCGAGCTTCAGCTCGGCTTCGCGCCGGAGCCGTTCCACGTGGCCATCTTCCAGGACGCCGGCCGGCTCATCCGGGTCGACGGCCCACGCGTCTACCTGATGGACGTGCCACCCCACCACCTCCGCGACCTCGCCTCGCGCTACTGGGTGAAGGCCGTGCGGCCGTGGGGCGGCACCTGACCATCCCGTTGCGCCCCGGCCGCCTCCTGAAGGGTACGGTCGGGCTGCTGGGCATTCTCGTCCTCTGGCAGCTCTCGGTCCCGCTGGTCGGGCTCTCCGAGTACTTCTACCCCTCGCCCTGGCGCGTCGGCCGGGCCTTCGTGGACCTCGTCCAGAAGGGGATCCTGCCCGTCTACGTGGGGGACAGCCTCGTCCGCTACTGCGGGAGCGTGGCGATCGGCACGCTGCTCGGCGTGAGCCTCGGCGTGGCCGTCGGCCTCAGCCGGTGGCTCGCCCGCCTGCTGGGGCCGTTCGTGAACTTCCTCTACGCCATCGTCGAGGCCGCCTGGATCCCGCTGTTCGTGGTCTGGTGGGGCTACGGGATCAAGGTCATCGTGGTGCTCCTCGTCTACATCGTGTTCTTCCCGATGTTCTACAACACGATGGTGGGGGTGCGGACGGTGCCCCAGGTCTACGTCAACGCCGTCCGCGCCCTCGGCGCCCGCCGCCACCAGGTGATCGCCGAGGTCATCGTGCCGGCCGCGCTCCCGAGCATCCTCACCGGCTTCCGCGTCGGGGCGGGCTTCGCCTTCCGGGGGCTCATCTTCGCCGAGATGCTGGCGGCCAAGACCGGCGTCGGCTACCTCATCTACGAGGGCGTGTCGAACCAGGACACCGCACGGACGATCGTCGGAATGCTCTGCACGGGGGCCCTGTGGCTGGCCATCGACCACGCGTACCTCAAGCCCTTCGAGCGGGCGACGATCGAGCGATGGGGCGTGGTCGTGACCCCCGGGGACTTGCCGGTGACGCCGGGCGGGCGGCGGTGGGGGCGGGCGGTCGGCGTCCTGCCGTTCCTGGTGGTCGGAGCCGCCTGGCTGCTGATCCCGGTGCTGCTCCAGTACCCGCGCTACATGCTGCCGCCGGCCGGCGACGTCTGGGTGCACCTGCTCCGGAGCCTCGGCGACGGGACGCTCCTCCGGCACGTCGGCGACAGCCTGTTCCGCCTGGCCGCCGGATTCGCAGCCGGCAACCTCCTGGCCATCCCGCTGGGGATCGCCATCGCCCTCCACCGGGACGTCGCCGACATCGTCCGGCCCGTGCTGACGTTCCTCCAGTCGATCGCCGGGATCGCGTGGATCCCGCTGGCCATCGTGTGGTTCGGGATCGGCAACGGCGCGGTCGTGTTCGTCATCGCCAACATCGTGTTCTTCAGCGTGATCTACAACACGGTGATCGGGGTCCAGACCATCCCGCTGGCCCTCCGGCGGGCGGTCCTGAGCCACGGGGGCCGGGGGTGGCAGGTCTTCACCGAGCTCCTGCTGCCCGGCGCCCTCGTCCAGATCATCCTCGGGCTCCGGACGTCGGTGGCCCTCGGGTGGCGGGCGCTGGTGGCGTCCGAGATGCTGGCCGGCGCCAGCGGGCTCGGCTACATGACGGTGGAGGCCGTGCAGTGGTACAAGACCGAGGTGGTCCTGCTGGGGATGATCCTCATCGGGATCCTGTGGCTCGTGCTCGACCGGCTGCTCTTCGTCCCCCTCGAGCGCGCCACCGTGGTGCGCTGGGGCATCGTCCAGCGCTAACTTGGTCGCTTCGGGGCTATCGGACGGGCAAGAACCTACTTGAATAACCTGACCGGGCTTGCGATGCTGCCCCCGAAGGGGGAAATGGAATGGAAGTCTACAACGACCGGGTGTTCGAGAACACGATGGTCATGCTGGACGACTCCGCGTTCCACCGATGTCGATTTGTCGCGTGCCAGTTACTTTATGGCGGTGGAGACCTGATCCTATCGGAGAGTCAAATTGAGAACTGTACTGTCCAGTTCTACGGCCCGGCATCACGGACGGTGAACATACTCCCGGCGCTTGGGTGGTCGTATTCACCTCCGCACGAGAGGCTTCGATGAAGAGCGTGCTCCGATCGGCCAGCGAGAGCAGTTTCTGAATGAGGTCGTGGTCCGCCAGATGACCGGAGGAATGTTCCGCAAGCAAGAGTTCAACGGCGCCTGCGATCTCTTGCGCCTCCGGCTCACTATCGCGATGCATGTTCCATGAATTCTCTGAAAACCAATCATCGAATTGATCCAGAGTCAGAGGTCCCCACAGGAATTCTGCGATCTTCGCCCGAAGCTCGGCGGCTTTGATCATTGGCGCCCCCTGGTCCATATCCTATACGAAGAGTCACGCCAGAGGAACTCCGCGAACTCTTCAACTCGGGTCGATATTGGGAACGATCACAAGGCAGCGAGTTCGTTGTGGTTATTTTGGAGCAGCACCATCCGGCCCCGCTGCTCTCCGGTCAACCGACCTGCACGTGGAGCCGAAGCCTGTCGTACCGAGACACGATAACGAATGAAGAGGTTGCTCGGGTACACCAATACGATCGACCCGATGGCACCATCGGCGGAAGTGGACGGCCCGATCCCAAGCGAATCATGAAGGACGGGGTCCTCTATCGTCTTCACCGAATGACTCGCGGTCAATGAGCCACGTGCCCTTCCTCGAGAGAAGCAGGACGCGCCTTGGTAGTTTCTCCGAATCGCTCGTATGGCGTTCCCCCGAAGCCCCCCATCGTAGCGGCGGCCAAGTACCCACGTCAGGGGCGGCTGGCGCCTTCGCGTCAGTGGTCGCTCGGAGCGCTGGCCGATGGAGACCGGCGTGGGCGTGGCTCGTCGCGCTGGGGTGGCTGCTGACGGCGGTACCAGCGGCCGGTGCCGCGGACCCGCTCGACGACGTGGTGAAGAAGACACCGGAGCAGCTCGTGCAGGGGATCGAGGGCCAGCACCCCGCGGTCTACTTCGTGCTGGCCCGGAAGCTGTTCGAGACCGGCCGGAAGGACGAGGCGACCTTCTGGTACTACGCCGGCCAGCTCCGCTACCGGTTCTACCTGAAGGCCTCGCCGGGCCTCGACCCCTCGGGCGACCCGGCCCTCTTCAGGTCCCTGTCCGAGGTGATCGGCCGGCCGATCAACGAGTGGGCCTTCGGCGACCTGGACGCGCTCCGCGCCACGCTGGACCGCGTGCTCGCCTTGGACGACCGGTCGCCGAACGGCTTCACGCCCAAGGACCGGAACCGCGTGGCCCTGGACGAGACCCGGGCCGGTCTCCGAGGGCTCATCACCCTCATCCGGGACAGCGCCGCGTCGATCCGTCAGCAGCGGGCGACCAACGGGCTCGAGAACCGCCGCTGATCACGGCGCGCCGCGGGGCGGGTCCAGCCAGTTGTCCTCCATGCGGAGCTGCCACCGGTAGGCGTCGGGCGGCCTGACCGCCCGGGCCCACACCCCGAGCAGGGCCCTGTCGCGGCGGCGCGCCGCCATTCGGCTCGCGACGCGCTCGGGGTCCCAGTCGGCGAGCAGCCGGCGGACGAGCGCGTCGCGAACCCCGGCGTGGCGGGGATCCTCGGCCAGGTCGGTGGTCTCGCGCGGGTCGTCCAGCAGGTCGTAGAGCTGGGGGCGGTCGCCGTGGTAGTAGTTGAGCTTCCAGCGACGCGTGCGGAACATGCGCTGCTGGACGGGCCTCGCCCCCGCCCACGGCTCGGCGGCGTCGCCGCAGTACTCGGACACCGTCGCGTCGTTCCAGGGCTGGGCGGCGTCCCGCGCCACGCCGAGGAAGCTCCGCCCGTCGGCGTTCGGGAGCGGCGGCGCAGCCAGCGCCTCCAGCACCGTCGGCGCCAGGTCCACGAGGTTGACGATCTGCCCGCGGCGCTCGCCCGCCGGCAGCTGGCCCGGCCAGGCGAGAATCAGCGGCACCTTGGCCGACTCGTCGTAGAAGGTCTGCTTCCACCAGAGCCCGCGCTCTCCGAGCTGGTCGCCGTGGTCCGTCGTGTAGACGACCAGCGTGTCGTCGGCCAGGCCCAGGGCCTCGAGCCGGTCCAGGACCCGGCCGATCATCGCGTCGAGCCGGGTCACCAGCCCGTAGTAGGCCGTGCGGGCCCGCAGGACCTCGGCCTCGGTCACGTCGCGAGTGTCGGTGCTGTCCCGCCACCACCGGAGGTACGGGTGCTCGCGGGCGGGGTCGGGCGGTGCGGTCTCCGGCAGCCCGACCTTGCCGACGTACGGCTCGTAGTCCTCCGCACGGGCCACGTACGGCTGGTGCGGCAGCATGAGCCCGACCGTGAGCTGAAGGGGCTCGCATCGCCGGCCCGGCGGCGGTGCGCGATCGCCTCCAGCCGGGCGCAGGCGGCCTCGACCACGTCCGCGTCGTGCAGCTCGTAGGCGCACTGGCCCGCGCCCGACTTGCGGAGGCTGTCGCGGAACGGGTCGTTGGTCTTGTCGAGCGCCCCCATGTCGTGCCGAGGGACGCCGACCCAGTTGGGGCTGTGGTCCCCGACCTCCCGCTCCGCGTACCCGTGGAGCTGATCGGGCCCCAGCGCGTGGAGCCGGCCCACCAGCACCGGCCGGTAGCCCGCGGCGCCGAGGGCGTGGGCCATGGTCGGCCGGTCGGAGGCCAGCATGTCGCCGTTGGTCCAGCACTCCTGAGTGGCCGGATGGCAGCCGGTCAGGAGGGACATGCGCGACGGGACGCAGATCGGCGAGGGGCAGTACGCCTCGTCGAAGACGACGCCGCGAGCGGCCAGCCGATCCAGGTGGGGCGTCCGCACCACGCCGTCGCCGTAGCAGCCGATGACCCGCTGCGTGTGCTGGTCCGACATCAGGAAGAGGAGGTTCGGTCCCGTAGCGCTCAGGCCATCCCCCTCGACGGGCCCGGGGTTCCGTTCAGTTCAGGGAAGCAGCTCGAACGCCTTGCAATGACGGGGCCGGATGAGCGAGAAGTCGCGCCGGTCTGTCGTCAGGATGCGCGAGATCTTCAGGCGCTCGGCGGTCGCGACGACGGCGGCGTTGACGAACCCGATTGTCGCGGTCGCGTAGCGGTGGAGGAGATCGAGGGCGCGCCGGAGGTCTTGGAGCGTGATCTCCTCGAGCGCCATCTCTCCGCTCACCACCGACCGGACCAGCCTCCGCTCCGCCTCGGGTCCGAGGTGGGTGGCCAGCAGATAGGCGGCTTCCGGCAGCACCGCAACGGAAACGATCAGCTCGTCGGGTGAGCGGTCGAGGAATCTGACGACCCGAGAATGCCAGTCGTCGTCCCGATCGGCCATTGCGTACAGTGGGCCGGTGTTGACGAGGATCGGCGGCATTCAGCGCCCGAAGCCCTTTCTCAGCAACTCTTCGGCATGCTCGGCGACGTCACGCCGTCCGCTTCGCCCGATTCCGATCAGCGAGAGGCGAGAGCGCTTGGGCTGGCGGCGCGAGACATAACGTCGAAGCGCGGTCCGGATCGCATCGGACAGGGTGACGTTCTCGCGCTTGGCGATCTCGCGCAACTTTCTCAGCACGTCCTCGTCCGCAAAGATGGTTGTCCGCCTCATCTGGCCTCCTCGATCCACGCATACGTATGCTAGCATACCTGATGGGCATGCCGGCCGCGTAAGCCGTGGCCGAGAAGGCAATCACCTTGACGATCACCATCCTTCGAAGTCAGGCGCATCGCCTCGAGAAACCCAGCGACCGCGAAGGAGAGTCGCTGGCTGGTTGGCTCGCCCACGTCCGGGATGGTGCGCCACTCGCCGCCAACGGATGAGTGCGCTTCCTCGGTCCCCTACCCGTCGCCACTCAGCCTTCTACTCCGCGCCCATCGCTGTGTTCTTGGCGACCCCACCGGCGCACATCCTCGGCACTCTCGTCGCCGCCAACGACCACGACCTCGACGCCGAACAGAAGCGCGCCTGGGAAGATGAGATAGACCTCCTCTGCGCGTCGCTGGCGGGACTCACGGGCACGCTCTATCTCGAGTTCGACGTTCCACGGCTCGGCAGCCGCATCGACGCCGTCGTCATCTCGGGTGCTGCGATCTTCCCGCTGGAATTCAAGTGCGGCGAGCGCGAGTATCGCCGCGCGGATGTCGAGCAGGCGTGGGACTACGCCCTGGACCTGAAGAACTTTCATCAGGCCAGTCACCACGCTCCGCTTCTGCCGGTGCTGATTGCGACGAACGCCGAGTCGAGCGACCAGACCTGGAAGCCGCCGCACGCCGACGACGTCCGGCCGCCGATCAGGTGCAATGCCGAGGGCCTTGGTCGCATTCTCAGGCACGGCCTGACGCTCGTTAGCGGTGCAAGTACGAATATTGATGGCGAGGCGTGGGGCGCGGCGCCATATCATCCGACGCCCACCATCGTCGAAGCTGCCCGCGCTCTCTACGCTCGACACTCCGTCGAGGCGATCTCTCGCCACGACGCCGGTGCAACGAACCTGCGTGTGACGTCCGTGGGCGTGGAAGAGATCATCGAACGCTCACGGGCCAATCGCGAGAAGGCCATCGTCTTCGTCACCGGCGTGCCCGGTGCGGGCAAGACGCTCGTCGGGCTGAACGTCGCGACCCGGCGCCGCGAGCTCGGCGAGGCGCGCGCGGTGTTTCTGTCCGGCAACGGCCCGCTCGTGTCTGTCCTGCAAGAGGCGCTGGCGCGCGATGAGCTCGTCCGCATCGGCAACACGGAGCGCAAGGGGGCAATTCGCCAGAAGGTGAAAGCGTTCATCCAGAACGTCCATCACTTCAGGGATGAAGGCCTTCGGCGCCCCGGCGACGCGCCGTTCGACCACGTCGTCATTTTCGACGAAGCGCAGCGGGCGTGGAATCGCGAGAAGACCTCCGACTTCATGAAACGGCGCAAGAAGATTCGCGACTTCAGCCAGTCCGAGCCGGAGTTCTTGATTTCGTATCTCGACCGTCACGAGGCGTGGGCAGTGATCATCTGCCTCGTCGGCGGTGGCCAGGAGATTCACACCGGCGAGGCCGGCATCTCGGCATGGCTCGACGCCGTGCGCGCCGCCTTCCCGCACTGGCGCGTGTGCATGTCGCCGGACCTCACCGACTCGGAGTATGCGGCCGGCCAGGCGCTCGACACGCTCGCCGGCGACTCGCGCATCGTCTTTCAGCGCGACCCACGACTCCATCTCGCGTCATCCATGCGCTCGTTCCGATCAGAAAAGGTCTCGGCATTCGTGAAAGCTGTCCTCGACTGCGACGCCGACGGCGCGCGCGGCCTCCTGACCGAGGTCTCGCGCCGTTACCCCATCGCCATCACGCGCGACCTCGCGCGCGCAAAACAATGGATCCGCGAACACGCGCGCGGGTCCGAGCGTTACGGGCTCGTCGCCTCGTCACAGGCGCAGCGCCTGAAGCCGCACGCGATCGACGTGCGCGTTAACGTCGACCCCATCCATTGGTTCTTGAACGACCGTCACGACACGCGCTCGAGCTATTACCTAGAGGACGCCGCCACCGAATTCCAGGTGCAGGGATTAGAGCTCGATTGGATCTGCGTGACCTGGGACGCCGATCTGCGCCTGCATCGGCCGGGCTGCTGGCGGTATCACTCGTTCCGCGGCGACGAATGGCAGGGAATCCACAAGCCTGAGCGCAAGCAGTACTTGCTCAATGCCTATCGCGTGCTGCTTACGCGCGCGCGGCAAGGCATGGTGATCTTCGTACCGCCGGGAGACGCAGACGATCCCACCCGACAGCCCGACTTCTATGACGGCACCTTCGATTACTTGCTGGGGCTCGGGCTGTCGGCTGTGTAGGCTCGGCCCGGGTCACTGCCGGAGGCTCGGATCGAGGAGGTCCCGGAGGCCGTCGCCGAGCAGGTTGGCGCCCAGGACGACCAGCGAGATCGCCGCTCCGGGCACGGTGGCCAGCCACCAGGCGTTGGACAGGTAGTCCCGCCCCTCGGCGAGCATCCCCCCCCACGACGGCTCGGGCGGCTGGATGCCCATGCCGAGGAAGCTCAGGCCCGATTCCAGCAGGACCATGGTGGCGAACTGGCTGGAGCCGATGACCAGGATCGGCGCCAGCGTGTTGGGCAGGATGTGCCGGGCGATGACGCGCAGGTCGCTGGCCCCGAGGGTGCGGGCGGCCTCGACGTACTCGAGCTGGCGGATGGTCAGCACGTTGGCCCGCACGGTGCGGGCGTGGAGGACCCAGCCGCTCAGCGCCAGGACGCCGACCAGCGTCGCCGGGCTGGTGCCGACGACGGCCACGATGGCGATGGCCAGCATGATGACCGGGAACGCGAGCTGGATGTCGCAGACCCGCATGACGAGGTCGTCCAGTCGGCCCCCGACCGCGCCGGCCAGGAGCCCGACCGCCACGCCGGCGCCGGTCGCCAGGATCACCGCGCAGGTGGCGAGGACGAGGGAGATCCGGCCACCGTAGAGGACGCGCGCCCAGATGTCCCGGCCCAGGTTGTCGGCGCCGAGCGGGTAGGCGGGGGGCCCCCCGAGCGCCCAGGGCCGGGACAGCCGCTTGCCGAAGCTCGGCTTGACCGGATCGGCGGGCGTCAGGAGCGGCGCCCCGGCGCTGGCCAGGACGACGACCAGGCAGGATGAGCCCGCCGACCAGCGTCATCGGGCTCCGGCCGAGCCGCCTCATTGGTACCGGATCCGAGGATCCAGCACGGTGTACAGCACGTCCACGACGAGGTTGATCACGACGAAGATCGTCGCCGAGAAGATCAGGATCGTCTGCACCACCGGGAAGTCCCGGAAGAAGATCGCGTCCACGACCAGCTTGCCCATGCCGGGCCAGGCGAACACCGACTCGGTGATGACGGCGCCCCCGAGCAGGGTCCCGATCTGGAGCCCGATCACCGTGAGGACCGGGATCGTCGCGTTCTTGAGGGCGTGGCGCAGCACCACCATCCGCTCGGCCAGCCCCTTGGCCCGTCCGGTCCGGATGTAGTCCCGGCTCAGGATCTCGAGCATGCTGGAGCGGGTGAGGCGCGCGACCAGCGCGGTGGGGTACGCCGCCAGGGTGACGCTGGGCAGGATCAGGTAGGACCACCCCTGGAACCCCGAGGTCGGGAGCCACCGGAGCGTCACCCCGAAGAGCAGGATGAGCATGATCCCGAGCCAGAAGTTCGGGAGGGACTGCCCGAGGACCGCGAGGACGGTGCCGGCGTAGTCGTAGCCCGTCCCCTTCCGGACGGCGGCCACGATCCCGATGGACACGCCGAAGGCGACGGTCAGGGCCATGGCGGCCAGGGTCGAGCTGGATCGTGGCCGGCAGCCGCTCGACGACCACCGTGAGGGCCGGCGCGCGGTACTGGAAGGACTGGCCGAAGTCGCCCCGGACGACGCTGCGGAGGAAGATGCCGTACTGGACCCACAGCGGCTCGCGGAGCCCGAGGTGGCGGTTCAGCTCGTCGACCGCCGACTGCGGCGCCCCCTCGGGCAGCAGCATCTTGGCCGGGTCTCCCGGGACCACGCGAAGGATCACGAAGACCAGGACCGAGACCCCGACCAGGGTGAGGGCGGCCTGGCGGAGACGCCGGAGCAGGTAGGACTTCATCGGGGAGCCGCCCCTCCCCCTCCCTCCAGCCGGGAGAGAGGGAGGTTGCGCCTAGGATTCCTGAAGCTCAGTTGTCGTAGATGAACCAAGTTCCTGGAGGCAGGGCCGAGGAGCGAGCAGCGCTAGGACGCAGGGAGTCGCCGACCGCAGGCGTACTCCTGTACGCCGAGGATCGGCGACGACCCCGGAGGTCGGGACGGACGCGAGGCCGCAGGCCGAGCGCGTCCCGACCGAGATGGAGGACGACGCGATGCGACGCTCATCGGCCCTGCCGCCTAGGCGAGCGACACGTCGTAGAGCAGGACGTAGTAGTCCCGTCGCGCCTCGAAGTTCCGCAGCTTGTCGCTGACCGCGTAGATCGCCACGCTGTAGTACGGCCAGATCTCCGGCTCGTCCTCCCACAGGATCCGCTCGATCTCCTCGTATTTCTGCTGGCGCACCTTGGGATCGGGCACGCGCCCCTCGGCGATGAGCTGCTCGACCTTCGGGTCGTTGAACCGGGTGAGCTTCTCCGCCCCGGCCTTGGTGAACCACTGGCCGAGGTACCAGTCGGGGTCGTGGGGCATGTGGGCCCAGCCCGAGAAGAACATGTCGTAGGTCCCGGCACTCCGGTGCTCGCGGGCGGTGGCGATCTCCAGGTTCTTGATGTTGACCTTGATGCCGACCTCGCCGAGCATGGCCGCCACCGCCTGGACGATCTCGAGCTGCTTCGGGTAGAGGTCCTTCATGAGGACGAAGTCGAGCTGGAGGTTCTGGTACCCCGCCTGCTTCAGGATCTGCCGGGCCTTCTCCGGGTCGTACGGCTTCTGGCCGAGGTTGGT
This sequence comes from uncultured Candidatus Rokubacteria bacterium, assembly GCA_963708025.1. Lineage (GTDB taxonomy): Bacteria > Methylomirabilota > Methylomirabilia > Rokubacteriales > DASRDR01 > CAVPSB01. The sequence continues at coordinate 19,460 of CAVPSB010000030.1, forward strand.
GTGCCCGATGAGGCCGGGCGGGATGGGGCTGTCGACGGGCCGGGCGTAGCCGAGCAGCAGGTCCTTGATGATCACGTTGCGGTCGATGGCCAGCGAGATCGCCTTGCGCACCCGCGGGTCCTTGACCGGGTCCTTGGCGAGCTGAAAGATCCAGCGCTGGGCCTCGACTGCCGGCGTGTCGAGGACCTTCACGCCGGGGCTCGCCCGGAGGGTCTGGACCATGTCCGGCCAGACGCGGTCGATGACGTGCAGCTCCCCCGCCCGCAGCGCGGCGACGCGGGTGGACAGCTCGGGGATGAAGCGGAACGTCACCTTCTCCACCTTGGGGATCCCGGGCTTCCAGTAGCCCGGGTTGGCCACCAGGTTGACGAGGTCGCCGTGGGTCCAGCTCGCGAACCGGAACGGGCCGGTGCCGATCGGCTTCTGGAAGAAGGCGTCCTCGTTGGCCGCCGCGCTCGGCGGCAGCATGCCGAGCATGGTGAGGTGCGCCGGCAGCGACCCGAACGGGCGCTTGCTCACCACCTTGACCGCGAAGTCGCCCTCCTTCTGGACGTCCTCGATGTCCGCATAGACGAACTGCTTGATGAGCTTCGTGTTGTCGCGGGCCCGCTTGAGCGTGTAGACGACGCTGTCCGCGTTGAACGGGCTGCCGTCGTGGAACTTCACGTCCTTCCGCAGCGTGAAGCGCCAGGTGGTGTTGTTGACGGCCTGCCAGGACTCGGCCAGCGCCGGCACGAACTTCGAGTCGTTGGTCACATCGACCAGGGGGTCGTAGACGTGCCGGAGCACCGAGGTGGCGGAGATCGAGTAGTGGTTGGCCGGATCGAGCGTGAGCATCCGCTCGGAGAGGCCGGCGATCAGCTCGCCCCGCCGGGCCTGGCCCCGGGCCCGGCCCGGGAGGCCGGCGGTCACCGCGGCCGCCGCGCCGGCCCCCACCAGGAGCTGACGACGACTCAATCCCTGCGATTCGTTCGTAAGCTCGCGCATGGTCGACTCCTCCGCTGGTTGAACGACACAGCCACCCGGGCGGGAACCGAAGTACCCACATCCTGGCAAGCGCCGGCGGGGAGTGTCAAGTGGCAGCCATTTGACAGGCTCCGGGGCCATCCGATACGGTGGCCAGGTGGTCACGCTGGCCGACATCGAGGCCGCCCGGACGCGCATCCGCGACGCCGTGTACGCCACGCCGTGCCCGGGGTCCGAGACCCTGAGCGAGCTGACGGGGACCCGCTGCCACGTCAAGCTGGAGAACCTCCAGATGACCGGCTCCTTCAAGGAGCGCGGCGCCCTGTCCAGGCTCTCGACCCTGACGGCGGACGAGCGGGCCCGCGGCGTGATCGCGGCCAGCGCCGGCAACCACGGCCTGGCCGTCGCCTTCCACGCCCAGCGCCTCGGCCTCGCGGCCACCATCGTCATGCCCGAGTGGGCCCCGCTCATCAAGGTGACGCGCTGCCGCCGCCACCGGGCGACGGTCGTGCTCGCGGGCCAGGACTACGACGAGGCCTACGCGGAGGCCCGGCGGCGGGAGGCGGCGACCGGCGCCGTCTTCGTGCACCCCTTCGACGACCCGGTGGTCATCGCCGGCCAGGGCACGCTCGGCCTGGAGGTCATCGAGCAGGTACCCGACCTCGATGCGGTCGTGGTGCCGGTCGGCGGCGGGGGCCTCATCGGGGGCGTCGCGCTGGCGGTGAAGGCGAAGAGGCCATACGTCGAGGTGATCGGGGTGCAGGCCACCGCGCTGCCGTCGATGCGGGCGGCGCTGGAGGCGGGCGGACCCGTCGGCCTGGCGCCAGCCCCGACGATCGCCGACGGCATCGCGGTCCGCCGGGCCGGGATGGAGACCTTCGAGCTGGTCCGGCGCCACGTTGACGAGGTGGTGACGGTGGACGAGGCCGAGATCGCCAACGCGATCCTGATCCTGCTCGAGGTCGAGAAGACCGTGGTGGAGGGGGCGGCGGCCACCACGCTGGCGGCGGTCCTCAACAAGAAGGTCGCCCTGGCCGGCAAGCGCGTCGTCCTCGTCCTCTCGGGCGGGAACATCGACGTCAACATCGTCGCCCGCGTCATCGAGAAGGGGCTCGTCAAGGATGGCCGGCTGGTCCGGCTGGCGGTCATCCTCCTCGACCGCCCCGGCGCCCTGGCCCGGCTCTGCTCGGTAGTGGCCGCCCAGCGCGCCAACATCCTCGACATCGGGCACCACCGGGCGTTCACGGCGGCGGCCATCGGCGAGACGGAGGTGGTCCTCACGCTCGAGACATCGGGCCGGGAGCACATCGCGGCCGTTGCCGCCGCCGTCCGCGCGGCGGGCTACGAGGTCGCCGAGGTCTCGCCGTCCCGGGGCAGCGCGTCCTGAATGCGCCGCCGCACCAGCTCGCCCAGCAGCTCGGGCTGGCTCTTGCGGTCGGCGTCCGGGGGCAGGTCCTTCCGGGAGAGCGGCGGGTGGTAGATGATCGTGATCCGACCGGGCCGCGGCAGGCGCCGCTGCGCCGGCCAGGCGGCAAAGGCGCCGGCGATCGTCACCGGAACGACCGGCGCGTCGGTCTGGAGCGCGATCCGGAAGGCACCGGCTCGAAACGGCAGGAGCCGCCCGTCGGTGGACCGCCCGCCCTCGGGAAAGATCACGAGCGGCTCCCCCGCCCGAAGGACGCGGATGGCGATGCGCACCGCCTGGCCGTCGGCGTCCTCCCCCCGCACCGGGAAGGCGCCGCACCAGCGGATCAGCGGGCCCAGCCCGGGCACCCGGAAGAAGGGCTCGAGCGTCATGTAGCGGAGCGGCCGGTGAATGGGGATGGTGAGCAGGACCGGGTCCATGTAGGAGGCGTGGTTCGGCACCAGCACGACCGGCCCGGCGCCGGGGACGTGCTCGGCGCCGACGAAGCGGATTCGGAACAGGAGCCGAGCGAGCCCACGGACGAACGGCCGGGACAGCCTCAGCAGCCACCACAGGGGCACGCGACGCACGGTTGCATCTTGACACGTTCCGGCGAGCGATGACAATTCTCGGTCCCGGCGGGAGCCCGGCCGGCCGGCCGCTCGTGGTCGCCCACCGCGGGGCGTCCACGGCCGCGCCCGAGCACACCATCCCGGCCTACGAGGCGGCCATCGCCGCCGGTGCCGACGCGCTGGAGCTGGACGTCCACCTCTCGGCCGACGACCAGCTCGTCGTCATCCACGACGCCGGGCTCGAGCGCACCACCGACGGGCGCGGGGCCGTGCGCGAGCACACGGTCCGCGAGCTGAAGCGGCTGGACGCCGGCGGCTGGTTCGGCCGGCGGTTCCGCGGTCAGCGCATCCAGACCCTCCCGGAGGTCCTCGAGCGGTTCCGGGACCGGGTCGGCTTCGGGATCGAGCTGAAGGCCGGCTCCGACCTCTACCCGGGGATCGAGGAGCGATTGCTGACGCTGCTCCAGCTCTACGACGTCCTCGACCGCGTGCTGGTGGCCTCCTTCGACCACCACGCCTTGAGAAAGTGCCGGGACCTCGATCCCGACGTCCGCACCGGCGCGCTCGTGGTCGGCCGGCTCCTGGCCCCGGCCGGGCTGGCGCCGGCCGGGATCCTGAACGCGCTCTGCCTTCCCGCCGAGCTGACGACGGCCCGCGACGCCGCGGCGACCCGGGAGGCCGGGCTCGATTGCTACGTCTGGGTGGTGAACGACCCGGCCGCCGCCCGGCGCTTCGCCGAGTGGGGCGTGGCCGGGATCATCACCGACCGCCCGGACCTGGTGCGACCGGTCCTCGATCAGTAGATCAGGCGGGACCAGACCGCCGCGTCCTGAAACCAGAGCAGCTCGGCCACCGTCCGGAACCCGCGACCGGTGAGCTCCGGCAGCAGGGCGAGCAGGAGGTCGCCGGCCGCCCGGGCATCACCCTCCGCCGTGTGACGCCCGACCACGGCGACGCCGAGCCGGGTGGCCAGGGTCTCCAGGTCGTCGTCGAGCCAGTCCGGGTGCAGGGCGGCGGCGAGACGGCGGGTGTCGAGGGCCGGGTTCGGCAGCCGCGGGCGCCCGTGAGCGGCGCGCGCCCGGTTGAGAACGGTCACGTCGAAGCCCACGTTGTGCCCGACGAGCACGTGAGCGCCCCAGACGCTCTCCAGCTCGGGCAGCACCCGGCCGATCGGCGGGGCTTCCCGCACCATCGCGTCGGTGACACCGTGAATCGCGGTGGCCGGCGCGGGGATCGCCTGGCCGGGATTGACGAGCGCCGCGTATCCCGGCTGCGGGCGGCCGCCGACGTACGGGATCGCCGCCACCGAGACGACGGCCGAGCGCCGGGGATCGAGGCCGGTCGTCTCCAGGTCGATGGCGACGAAACCGTGCTCGTGGAGGACCCCGATGCCCAGCCCATCCCGGGCCGGCCTCCCACGCCACGGCGAGAGCCAGTTCACGCCGCCCAGTCTACCCGGGGACGAAGTCCGTCGCGAAGCGCTCGCGGACGTCGGCCTGGACCCGGGCCACCGTCTTCAGGGCGTCGCGGAGCAGGACGGCCTCGGCGTGCGACAGCTCGGCCGGGTTGACGTGGTTGTCCACCGGCTGACCGGCGGCGGCCTGGCGGAGCTGGTGGACCAGGCGGATCCGCATGAGGAGCTGGTAGGCGTCGGTGATCTCGCGCGTCACCTCGTCGGTGTAGAGCCCCCGGGCGCCGGCGGCGCGGATCCGGTCGACCGTGTTGGTCTCCCCGAGGCCCGGCCTCGAGGGCGAAGAGGCGGGCGGCCCCGACGAGCTGGATCGCTCCCGCTCCCTTGACGTCCACCGTGTCCTTGTGGGGCCCGCTCCGGTGCACGGCCACGTGGCCCGAGCAGCGTCAGCGGCACCCGGCGGTCGACGACGTCCCGGGCCAGCAGGGAGAGGAATGCGGGGCGAGCCGGCGCCTCCCGCCGAACCAGATCGAGGAGCCGCTCGGCCAGCTCGCCGGCACCGACGAGCGGGCGCAGGTCGAAGTGGATGCAGGCGGCCAGCACCTCGGCGGCGTGGCGTCGTGGATCCAGCGGAGGAAGTAGCCGCGGCCCACACCGAGCACCGGCTGACACCAGCGGGGGTTGGAGGCCATCACCTCGCCGGGACACGGCGGGAACCGACCCGGACGAGCCCGCGGATCGCCTCGGCGGCGAAGCGGCCGTAGTACTCGGCGGTCGCCCCCGCCAGCTCGGGCGATGGCTCGGAGTAGACGAGGCCGTTGTCCTGGTCGGTTCGGAGGGTCTGCTCCCGCCGCGCCTCGCTCCCGAAGAGAAGCCAGCAGTAGGGGACAGGGGGCGCGCCCGCTCCGCTCTCCTCGAGGGTGCTCGCCGCCAGCCCGAGCACGCGGATCACGATGCGGTCGTTCAGCTCCGAGACGATCTGCCCGATGTCGTACGCGCTCCCCCCCTCGTCCACGAGGCGACGGACGAGCGCGGTCACCCGGCCGGCCAGCTCGGCGAGGCCGGGCAGCGACGCCGCCCGCGTGATCTCGCGGGCCAGCGTCACCGGGTGCGTCGTCTGCAGGAGCAGGAAATCGTGGCTGGAGACCACCCCGGCCAGGCGCGCGGTCGTCCGTCACCACCAGGTGGTGGAGATCCCGGCGCGTCATCTCGAGGAGCGCCTCGAAGGCGAAGGCGCCCGGCCGGATGGTGACGACGGGGCCGACATGATGGCGCGGGCCGGCGTGCCGGCGGGCTCCCGGCCCTCGGCCACCACCTTCTGGCGGAGATCGCGGTCGGTGACGATTCCGACCGCAGCGCCGTCGTCGCCCACGATCACCACCGAGCCGACCTGCTCCCGCGACATGAGCCGGGCCAGCTCGAGGGCGCCGAGCTCGGCCGGGCAGGTCACCGGCGCGCGCTTCACGAGGTCGCGGACGCGATAGTGGAAGAGGGACAGCTCGCCCGGCCCCGCGTCCGCCACGGCGCTCAGGCTCCGCCGGCTCGGACGCGGAGCACGACGGCGGCGCCCACGAGCAGCAGACCGCCGGCGACGTTCACGACCACCGCCAGGGCGAGCGTGATCAGGAGGAGCGCCATGGCCGGCGCCAGGGGGAGGATGTCCGGTCCGACGCCGGGCGGGAACATCGCCTCGAGCCCGAACAGCGGCAGCAGGAGCAGGATCGGCGCGCCGATCAGCACGGCGACGAGACCGATGGCCACGCGACCCAGCCGCCGGATCGGATCGAGACCGCGCCCCTGCCGCCCCTCGACGGGAGCCACAGCGCCGTCAGGAGGGCGAAGAGCACGGCGAGGTCGACGCAGGAACGTGCCCTGGGAGAGAAGCCGGGCCCCCGCCACGCCGTAGAGGGCGCCGAAGGCGAGGACAATGAGTAGGTTGGTAGCGGCGAGGGCGAGCACGCGCTCAGCCTAGGCTGATTCCACCCATCCGGGCAAGCGCCATCCGGGTCGCGATCCAGACGGCGACCAGCAGGATCAGCGTGACGAGGCGAACGCGAGGCTCCGGGCGTCGCCGCAGGAAGCAGGACGCGCGCCGGCCACGTCAACGGCCCGGTGACGACCGAGAAGAACCAGAGGACGCGGCTGTCCGCCCTCTGAACGAATCGGGCGACGACCATGTGAAGAGCGAGATAGATGGCGGACATGTAGGCGAGGAACCAGACCATGAAGAGCAAACGGTAGAGAAGCTCGTGCATCGGGCAGCGTCGGCGGGCGGGTCCGCGCGGATCCCGCCCGCCACGAGGAAGTGTCAGTGGGCCGGAGCTTCGCGCATGTCCCGGCCGAGCGGATCGCCCTTCTGGGACTGGCCGGACTTGGGGTACCGGACGCTGGCGACGAGGTCCTGCACCGCCTGGGGAGGCGCCGCCGTGACCAGCGACACGATCCAGATCACCAGGAAGCCGACCGGCAGTCCGAAGATCGCCGAGGCGATCGTCTGGGTGCCGAGCCACGACACGCCGTAGAAGCGGCTGCCGATCAGGTAGTACGTGGTCACCCCCAGCCCGGCGATCATGCCCGCGACCGCGCCCGGCTTGTTGGCGCGCTTCCACCAGATGCCCATGACGAGCGCCGGGAAGAACGACGCGCCGGCCAGGCTGAAGGCCCACGCCACGAGCTCGGCGATGACGGCGAACCGGAACGTCGCCACCCACGCGGCGATGAGCGCGGTCACGACCAGCAGGATCTTCGTGATGGTGAGCCGCCTGGTCAGCGAGGCGGTCCGGTCGATGACGTTGTAGTACAGGTCGTGCGAGATCGCGTTGGCGATCGTCAGGAGAAGGCCGTCCGCCGTGGAGAGCGCGGCGGCGAGCCCGCCCGCCATGACGAGCCCGGTGATGACGAACGGCAGCCCGGCCACCTCGGGCATCGACAGCACGACGAAGTCCGTGCTCCGGATGACGAAGTCGGCCCACTGGACGATGCCGTCGCCGTTCTTGTCGACCACCGAGAACAGCCCGGCGGGCTGCCAGAACTTGACCCAGCCCGGCAGGTCGGTGATCTTGGCGCCGACGAGCCGGGTGAACACGGCGAAGCGCGCGAAGGCGGCGTACGCCGGCGCCGTGAAGTAGAGGAGGAAGATGAAGAACAGGGACCACCCGACCGATGTCCGCGCCTGCCGCACCGACGGCGTGGTGTAGTACCGGGTGAGGATGTGCGGCAGGCCGGCGGTGCCGACCATCAGGCAGAAGGTGAGCGCCAGGAAGTTCCACATCGCCACGCCCTGTGGCGCGTTGAGCGTGTTGCCGAACTTGGCGGTCTCACTCGCCGCCAGCGGCCGCGCCTGGACGAGCGCCTGGGTGCGCTGGGCCGTCAGCTTCGCCTCGTCGGCGGCCGAGAGCCCGCCCGCCTTGAGCTTGGCGGTCGCCTCGTCCGCCTCCTTCTTCCAGAGCGCCCGGGTCTCCTTCTCGACGGGGTCGGCGGTGATGCGGAGCTCCGTGGCGTTGTTCCGCTGGAGGAGCTGGCCGTACATCAGCTCGGGGAGAGGGACGCTGAAGATCGTCCAGGACAGATAGACCACCGGCACCAGGTACGAGATGATGAGGATGATGTACTGGGCGACCTGGGTCCAGGTGACCGACCTCATCCCACCCAGCACCGAGCAGAACAGCACGCCGGCCAGGCCGATGTAGACGCCGTAGTCGTAGGGAATCTGGATGAAGCGCGCCACGATGAGGCCGACGCCGGTGACCTGGGCCACCAGGTACGTGAACGAGCACACGATGGCGGCGACGACGCCGACGATGCGGGCGGCGTCCCCGCCGTACCGCGCCCCGAGGAAGTCGGGGATCGTGTAAGCGCCGAACTGGCGGAGATACGGACCGAGGAAGACTGCCAGCAGCAGGTAGCCTCCGGTCCACCCCATCACGTACCCGAGACCGAAGTACCCCTGCGCCGAGATCAGCCCCGCCATGGAGATGAAGGAGGCGGCCGACATCCAGTCGGAGCCGGTGGCCATGCCGTTGTACACGGCGGGCACGCCACGTCCCGCCACGTAGTACTGGTCGGGGTTCGACGTCCGCGTGAGGATGCCGATGAAGACGTAGATGGCAAGCGACAGGGCCATGAAGATCCAGCCGATCCACGTCGGGGTCAAGCCGAGAAAGGCCTCGGCGATGCCGATCAGGATCGTGACGCCGAGGAACCCGATGGTGTAGAGGCCGAAGATCTTGTCGAGGCTCATGGTGTCCCTAGCCCTCCTCGCGGATGCCGTACTCGAGGTCCTTCTTGTTCATCAGGTAGGCGTACACCGCGATCTCGACCACGAAGATCGCCAGCGAGCCCTGGGCTGCCATGTAGTACCCGAGCGGGAAGCCGAGGAACGTCGCGTGGTTGAGCCACTCGCCCATGAGCCCGGCGACGACGTACGTCACCACGAACCAGATCACCAGAAGGATCGTGGTGAGTCGAATGTTGTACCGCCAGTACTCCTGCTTTTGCTGTTCGGTCAGGTCAGCCATGTCGCCCTCCGCATTCACGGTCGCGTCTCGATGCCCGGCGCCGAGCGCGTGGACACAGTCCACCGCCGGAGCGAACCTGGAGGCGGGCGGAAGACGGGCTAGTGGTCTTCGCTCGACGTGGCGGGGAGGTCGGTCGCCGTGGCCTGGGCTTGGCGGACGTCGAACGAGCCAGTCGGTCGGGACGCGCCGGGCCGGCCCGGGCCGGTTCGCCAGCCGGATCCCGCCATGCAGGTGGGCATCCGGCCTCGCTGGAGGCGAGACGGCGACGACCGGCGCCGTGCCGTGGTTCCGGTGGATCGGCACCCCGTCGATCGACTCGTCGGCGCCGAAGTTCACCGCCCCCGGCATGAGCGGGTTGCCGAAGTCCAGGACCACGTAGACGAGGAGGAGGAGGATCGGCAGCCGAGGCCGCATCGGATCTTGAACACGCGGGCACGAATCGTGCCACTGTTCCGGCGGTGACAAGCCCTCGATATCACTGATCCAGCGCTCGGTCAGCGACCGCAGTATGCGGTACAAACACCATGGCACCTGGGTATTACTACCGCAAGCTCGCGCTCGGGTCGTTACCCCGTTGTCTCCCCCCTCCCTGATCTCAGGGGCCTTCGAGGGTGGCCTCCGGGGAGAGGCGTGTTCTTCACCGACGTCGGTGAAGCGTCGCGGTATCGGCACCCGGCCGAGTGCGGTAGCCGTACCGCATCTCCCGCCGCGCCCTGGTTTCTCCCCACGCGCGGGTACGGCCTCACGGCCAGGGTGTTCCACTTCGAGCCGCGGCTTCGCCGCGGCCTCCGAGGGGGAGGTCTCGGGGGGTCTCCGAAGACCCCCCCGACGTTCTCAGGCGGGGTCGGGCGGGGGCTCTCCGGCGGCGGCGCGGGAGCGGAGGCCGTAGCGCACCATCTTCTCCCAGAGGTTCTTGTTGTCCATGTCGGCGTGGCGGGCCGCCGCGGTGAGCTTGCCGCCGTGGAGGGCCAGCACGCCGGTCAGATAGGCCCGCTCGAACTCCTCGACCACCCGGGCCTTGGCCTCGCGGAAGGGCAGCGTCAGGTCGACCGTCGCGCGGTTCTCCCCGCCGGTGCCGAGGAAGGGGCCGACGTCTCCGATCTGCTCCTCGCGGGCGACGATGACGGCGCGCTCGATGACGTTCTCCAGCTCCCGGACGTTGCCCGGCCACGGGTAGCGCAACGAGGGCCTGCAGGGCCGCCGGGGCGAAGCCCCGCACGCGTCTTCTTGCAGCGCCGGGCGCTCTCGGCCAGGAAGTGGGCGGCCAGCACCGGGATGTCCTCCGGGCGCTCGCGCAAGCGGCGGCACCCGGACCGGGAGGACGGACAGCCGGTAGAAGAGGTCCCGGCGGAAGGTGCCCCGCTCGACCGCGTCCCGGAGATCGCGATTCGTCGTCGCGATGAACCGGACGTCGATGTCAACCGTCCGCTCGGCGCCGATCGGGCTGATCTTCCGCTCCTCGATCGCCCGCAGCAGCTTGGACTGGAGGGCGAGCGGCATCTCGCCGATCTCGTCCAGGAGGAGGGTGCCGCCGGTGGCGAGCTGGAAGTGGCCGCGCCGCGTCTCGGCGGCGCCGGTGAAGGCGCCCCGGCGATGGCCGAACAGCTCCGACTCGAACAGCTCCTCCGGGATCGCCGCGCAGTTGACGGCCACGAAGGCCTTGTCCCGCCGGGGCCCGGAGAAGTGGAGCGAGCGGGCCAGCAGCTCCTTCCCGACGCCGGTCTCGCCGTAGATCAGGACCGTCGTGTCGAGGGCGGCCACCTCCCGGAGGAGATGGACCAGCTCCAGCATCCGGGGACTCCGCGCCACCAGGTTGTTCAGCGTGAACCGCTCCTCGTTGCGCCGCAGCGACAGCCGGCTCTGGACCTTCAGCTCCTGGAACTCCAGCGCCCGCCGCAGCACGACCAGGATCTCGTCCGACTCGAAGGGCTTGACCAGGTAGTCCTCGGCGCCGAGCCGGGTCGCCTCCACCGCGGCGCCGATCGTGCCGTAGGCCGTCATCACCACGACCCCGACCTCGGGGTGCTCGGCCTTGAGTCGCCGGACCAGTGCCACCCCGTCCATCCCGGGCAGCCGCTGGTCGGTCAGCGCCAGGTCGACGTCCTCTCCCTTGAGGAGGTCGAGCGCCTCTTCCCCGCTCCCCGCGGTCAGGACCTCGAAGCCGCCCAGCTCCAGCGCCCGCCGGAGTGGGCGCAGGAACACGTCGTCATCCTCGACGATCAGCACTCGCCGCTTCATCGGCCACTCCTGGGGGCAGCGTGATCCGAACCCGCGTCCCCCGGCCTGGTGTGGAATCGAACTGGATCTCCCCGCCGTGGAGATCGACGATCTTCTTCACGATGGCGAGCCCGAGACCGGTCCCGGTCGGCTTCGTGGTGAAGAAGGGCAGGAATACCTTCTCCCGGGCCTCCGCTGTCATGCCGACTCCGTTGTCGACCACCTCGACGACCACCTTCTCGTCCCGCGCCTCGCAGCGGACGGTCACGCGGGCGCCGGGACGGCGGTCGGCCGCCTCGATCGCGTTGCGGACCACGTTGGTGAAGACCTGGCCGATGCGCTGGCCGTCCACCAGCGCCATGACCACGTTCGGGAAGACGTGGAGCGACAGCTCGACACCCCGCAACCGGGCCTCCTCCGCGAGCCCGCCGACGACCTGCCGCAGGATGCGCTCCAGGTCGTAGGGCTGGCGATCCAGCCGCGCCTCCCGCGCGTAGTCCAGGAGGTCGCTGATGATGGACTCGATCTCCGCGATCCCCTTGCGCACGGTGCCGATCATCTCCTGCGTCACCGCGTCCCGGCCATCGTATTGCTGGACGACGCCCATCGCCATCTTGATGCCGCCCAGCGGATTGCGGATCTCGTGGGCGACGCCGGCCGCCATCTGCCCCAGCGACGCCAGCTTCTCCTGCTGGATCAGGCGGCGCTGCAGCTCCTGCTGCTCGGTCAGGTCCCGCAGGACGCCCACCGCGCCCAGCACCTGACCGCGGCGGTCGAAGATCGGCGCCAGCGCGAGGTGGGCGGGGAACTCGCGGCCCCCGCTCGCCCGGGCCCGGACGTCGCCCTTCCAGCCCCGTCCCGCCCCGGGGGCGCGCGCCGCCGTCTCCCACGGGCTCCGCTCTCCGCCGGCCAGCAGCTCCCACCACGGCGCGCCCAGGAGCTCGCCCTCCCGCGCGCCGAACAGCCGCTGCCCGGCCGGGTTGACGGTCAGGAGCCGGCCCTGGGTGTCCGTCGTGAAGATGCAGTCGTCCACGCTCCGCACGACGCTGGCCAGCAGCCGCTCCGTGCGCCGCGCCTCCTCCTCGGTGGTGCGCAGCGAGTGCTGGAGCTCCTGGAACGACTCCACGAGCTGCTCGGCCTCGCCCTTCGAGAGGGTGAACCGGTCCTCCACGATGAAGCGGGCGGCGGCGGCGCCGAGGGAGGCGGCCAGGCGCTTCTCGAGGCGGATCCGCAGCTCGAGCAGCTCGGGGGCGGTCCGCTCCTCGGCCGGCTTGCCGCCCAGGAGCTCCCGGGCGATGGTGGCGGCCTCCGTCCCGCCCACGTAGTGGTGGACCAGCCGCTCGATCTCGCGGGGGGAGAGGATGGTGCGGCCGATCGTCGCCGGGCTCTCGCCGGGGAAGCGGCCGGTGAAGGCCGCGGCCTGCAGCCGCTCCTCGGCGTCCTGCCGGGTGGCGAGGGAGACGAGCCCGAAGGCGCCCAGGTTGGCCAGGAGCGACCAGAAGAGGCCGTGGCTCACCGAGTCGAGCCCGGCCAGGCCGAACAGGGCGGTCGGCCGCAACAGCGCCAGGCCGAAGGGGCCGTCGGTGAGGAGCGCCGCCGGGACGAAGCCCTCCTTGACCAGCGCCGGGACGATGAGCGTGTAGAACCAGAGCGCGAAGCCGGCCGAGATCCCGACGAACGCGCCACGCCGGTTGCCCCGCGGCCAGGCCAGCCCCAGCAGGATGGCCGGCGCGCACTGGGTGACCGCCACGAACGAGAGGAGGCCCATCTCGACCAGCAGGAACTGCCCGCGGGCCATCATCGCCCACACGTAGCCGAGGAAGACCACCAGGAGGATGCAGCAGCGCATCGCGTGGAGGCTCGCCCGGTAGATGTCCCCGCTCCGGTTGCGCAGGAGGATGGGCACCACGATGTCGTTCGTCAGCATCTTGGAGATCGCCAGGGAGTCGACGACGATCATCGCGGTGGCCGCCGAGAAGCCGCCGAGGAAGACCAGGACCGACAGCGCCTGCGCCCCGGCCGACAGCGGCAGGAGGAGGATGAAGTGGTCGGCCTGGGCCCGGGGCAGCAGCAGGAGCCCCGCGAAGGCCACCGGGAGGACGAAGAGGTTGATGAGGAAGAGGTAGAGCGGGAACATCCAGGCGGCGGCGTTGACGTGACCCTCGTCCTGATTCTGGACCACCAGGACGTGGAACTGCCGGGGCAGGAACATCACGGCCATCATCGAGATGAACAGGAGCGCCGCCCAGCGCGCGAACGACGCCGACGGAGGCGTGTCGAGCGTCACCAGGCGGGACAGCTCGGGGTCGGCCAGGACCCGGGCGAAGATGTCGCCGAACCCGCCGAACAGGCCCCAGGTCACGTAGGCGCCGGCGGTGAGGAAGGCCAGGAGCTTGACGACCGACTCCACCGCCACCGCGGAGAGCAGTCCCCGCTGGACCCGGGTGAAGTCGGGGTTGCGGGCCCCGAACAGGATCCCGAAGACGCCGAGCACCACGGCCACCAGGAGCGTCGGATCGAAGAAGTCGAGGATGGTCTCCCGCCCCAGGATCAACTTGAAGGACTCGGACACCGCCTGGAGCTGGAGGGCGATGTACGGGATGAGGCCGAGCGCGACCAGCGCGGCCACCAGCGCGCCCAGCGGGGCCGACTTGCCGTAGCGGCTCGCGATGAAGTCGGAGATCGAGGTGATGCGCTGCTCCTTGACGACCCGCACCAGCCGCCGCAGCAGGAACGGCCAGAGCAGCGCCACCAGCGCCGGGCCCAGGTAGATGGTGAGGAACTCCACGCCCCGGTGGGCGGCCAGGCCGACGCTTCCGTAGAACGTCCAGGCTGTGCAGTACACCGAGGCGGTGAGCACGTAGGTGAGCATCGCCAGCCGCGGGGAGTGGAGGCGATCGCTCCGCTCGGCGGCCCAGGCGACCCCGAACAGGAAGAGGAGGTAGCCGACGACGATGGAGAGGAGCGGACCGTAGCCGAGCCAGCTCACGGGGATTTTCGGGCCGGGGGGGAGCTGCGCTCCTCCCCCGGACCCCCCCCTCCGGGTCCCCCGTCGCTCGGGATCCTCGAACGTGCCGTCAAGGCGCTCAGCCCTCCAGCCGCCGGGTCACCCAGAAGAGGAGGACGATGATGCCCGCCCAGACGGCGAAGAGGTAGAGCACCAGGAGGGGGATCCCGAGCACCGCCCGGGGGGCGTTGAAGATCGTCAGGAACGGCCAGGACAAGAGGACCGCGCCCAGGACGAAGAGCGCGACGACCAGCTCTCTCATGGTCCCTGGTCCTCGGGGGGCGGCTCGGCCGACGCCGTCGTCAGCCACGGGTGCCAGGGATTATAGGCCAGTCGGCCCGACCGGCGCCATCCCGCCCGGTCGGCGGTACACTGGGGATCAGGAGGGCAGAAAGGAGCGAGCGTGACGCCCGTAGTACTCGTAGAGCCGCAGCTCCTCGTCCCGCTCGATCGGCCGGGACGGATCGTGCTCCGGCGAGTTCCGGATCGATGCGCCAGCTGGTGTGACCGTGGGGCGGTGGCCCCCCGGGGCACCTTCACGGGATCTGGAGCGGGTCAGCCTCCCGGTTCGGCGAGGAGCGTGGCGAGGTCGATGCCGACGCGGCCGAGGTCCGACGGGCCGTAGCGGGCGCGGATCACGCCGGCGCCATCGATCAGGACGACGAGGCAGTCGTGGCTCGGGTGGCCGTCCGGCCGCCGCACTCCGACGCCGTACCAGCGGGTCACCAGATCGATCTCGGCCGGCTTGCCGGTGAGGAGCAGCCAGGCGGCGGGTTCCAGCCCCTGCTCGCGGGCGAAGCGACGCAGCTCCGCCGCGGTATCGTGGGCCGGGTCGACCGTCACCACCACGAAGAAGACGCGCCGCCCGGCGGCCTCCCCCACCCCGCGCGCCGCCTGCCGCAGAGCCGGCAGCAGGCGGGGGCACGCCGTACAGGTGGCGCAGGTGAACGTCAGGACGACCGCGCGCTCCCGGAGATGGGCCAGCCAGATCCGGTCGTTCAGCTGCGTGGTGAGGGCGAAGTTCGGAGCGGGGCCGAGTCGGGGCAGCGGCGGCGCCGCGGCGGCCCACCCCGACAGCAAGGCCCCCAGCGCGAGGCCGGCCGCCGTCTGACGGAGTCCCCTCATGCCCTCAGAGCCCGTGAAGAAATGCCGGCGGCTCCCATTCCCACCGCCCATCGGCTCCTCGCAACTCCCCGGCTCCCGCCGCGCGGCCCCGGCGTTCCACTTCGAGCCGCGGCTCCGCCGCGGCCTCCGAGGGGGGGGTCTCGGGGGGTCTTCCAAGACCCCCCCGAAGATCCTACTGCGGCGCCGGGGCGCCGACCGGCGTCTTTCGCCGGCGCCGGGCCACCCCGGTGTGGGCGGCCGCCCGGGCCACGCCCTCGGCCACCGCCTCGACCACGCGCTTGTCGAAGACCGAGGGGATGATGTACTCGTCGGAAAGCTCGCCGGCGCTGACGATCGACGCGATGCCCCGGGCCGCCTCGATCTTCATCGCCTCGTTGACCAGCCGGGCCCGCACGTCGAGCAGCCCCCGGAAGAAGCCGGGGAAGCACAGCACGTTGTTGATCTGGTTCGGGTAGTCCGAGCGGCCGGTGGCCATGACCCGCACGATGCCCTGGACTTCCTCCGGCATGATCTCGGGGGTCGGGTTCGCCATGGCGAAGACGATCGGGTTCTTGGCCATGCGCTTGATGTCCTTGGCGGTGGCGACGCCGGGCCCGGAGAGCCCGATGAAGACGTCGGCCCCGCTGAGCGCGTCGGCCAGCGATCCGCGCACAGGCTTCTCGTTGGTGTGCTGGGCGAACCACTCCTTCACCGGGTTCATGTTCTCCTTCCGGCCCCGGTAGAGTGCGCCGGACCGGTCGCACCCGATGATGTGCTTGCAGCCGACCGCCATCAGGAGCCGGGCAGTGGCGATGCCGGAGGCACCGGCGCCCGAGAACACCACGCGGATGTCGCCCATCTTCTTCTTGACCACCCGGAGCGCGTTGATGAGCGCGGCCAGGACGACCACCGCGGTCCCGTGCTGGTCGTCGTGGAAGACGGGGATGTCCAGCTCCTTGCGGAGCCGCTCCTCGATCTCGAAGCAGCGGGGGGCGGAGATGTCCTCGAGGTTGATCCCGCCGAAGACGGGCGAGACGGCCCGCACGATCCCGACGATCTCGTCCACGTCCTTGGTGGCCAGGCAGAGGGGAAAGGCGTCCACGCCGGCGAACTCCTTGAACAGGAGGGCCTTCCCCTCCATGACCGGCATCGCCGCCTTGGGCCCGATGTCGCCCAGGCCGAGGACGGCGGTGCCGTCGGTCACGACCGCGACGGCGTTCTGCTTGATCGTCAGCGTGTACGCCTTCTGGGGGTCGTCGTGGATGGCCATGCACACCCGGGCGACGCCGGGGGTGTAGGCCATGGAGAGATCGTCACGGGTCTTGACCGGAACCTTGCCCCGGACCTCGATCTTGCCGCCGAGGTGCATGAGGAAAGTCCGGTCCGAGACGTTCACCACCCGCACCCCGGCGACCTTCCGGACGGCGTCGATGATGGTCTGGCCGTGCTTGTCGTCGCGGGCGTTGAACGTGATGTCCCGGACGCGGATCTCGCCGCCCGGCTGGACCAGGTCGATGGCGCCGATGTCGGCGCCGGCGCGGCTCAGGGCGGAGGTGACCTTCCCGAGCATGCCGGGCCGATTCTTGATCTCGAGCCGGACCGTCATGCTGTAGCTGGCGCTGGGTGCGGTCATCATGGGGCGTGTCCTCCGATGCCTCCCCCGGGGGGCGGCGGTTTTCGCGTCCGGAAAGGTGACCGCTATTCTACCGTATCGAAGTAGACGCATGAAGGGCACGCCAGATCGCCGGTAGTGGGTGGCAGAACGCGGCAAAGCGCGGCACGATCCGCAACCCCGGCGCAACCGGCCGGGGCGCATGAGCCTCCAGGCCCGTCGGGCCTCGCCGGCGGGAGCTTGAGGCGCACCGGCCCGCAAAGCGCCAGCTCCGAGCCCCACCCCCGCGAAGCCCAGGACGCCGCCAGGACGCCATTCGACGCTTCTGCCGCCTTTGCTGACGCCGGAGGGCCGCCAGCGAGTCCTGCGGGCCCTCGTGGCGCACGTCGTGGTCAGGGACGGGACGCTGGAGATTCAGTGGCCTTCGCCACCCAGGCCGACCCGCAGTATCCAGGCCAGAACCCCTCAGGGCAATAGCAACAGGCGGACCGTGTCGCGGCCGTAGGTCTGGACCAGGCGCTCGACCACCCGGGAGATCAGCGGCCCGAGGTCGGGAGCCTCCCGGTCGATCGCCTTGCGGAGCAGGTCGAGGTCGGAAGACTCCATGGGCAGGCCGTGATATCGCGCGGCGAGGACGATAGCGAGCCGCGCGGTGCGGTTCTCCGGGTGAACCAGCCGGTCGAGCACGCGAGCGCCGGCCGAGAGCATCGCCGAACGGTGGAGCGCGCGGACCGTGTGGCGAAAAAGTCCGCTCTCGCCGTTCACCGCCCGGTTGAGCGCGAGCATATCGGTGATAAGCCCGTGGAGTATGGCCAGATGGCGCGACGGGGTCGTCAGGACGTCGTGGAACAAGGCGTCGGGCAGGCTTGGTAGCTCCCCGACCACCACACCGGCGCCGTCGGCCACGTTGAGCAGGACGACGTCGGGACTTCGCAGGAGACCGGCCAGCTCCCGGGCCTGGTCGGGGGTGAGCGGAAGGAGTGCCCAGAGGGTCCGCTCCACCACCGGCTGCCCGACCACGGGCGTCAACGGCGCGCCGACGCCGAATGCCAGGATCCCTGCGCAGACGAGTCGTTTTAGGACAGCAGCGTTCACGGCATGACTATATCGCGAATCACGTGAGTTGGTCATCTATCGTCGCGGCGGCCCAGGTGGGCACACCACGTGATGTGCCCGGGCCGGGTACGGCTGAGGTCCAGCAAAGAGCATCGCCCCTGTTTTCCTTCGCTCTGGAGGGCCCGCCGCGGTAGCGTGGAGGCTGAGGGAGCAAACGAGGCGATGAGCGGTCGGGATGTCATCGCGGTGTTGGTGGTCCTCATGATCGCCGGCGTGCTCGTCCGGACGGTGACCGCATGGGTGTACACGTCAGCGACAACGAGGGTCTCCGGCACCCTCGTCGGCCTCATGATGGGCGGGCTGTTGCTGTGGGGGCTCGCGTGGCGGATCGAGACCCGAGGACCGCAGGAGCGACGCCAGATCTGACACCCCGCCCCCGCGTCCTGCTGATCGACGACTCGCGCACCGTCCAGGCGACCCTCAGCCGGAGCCTTGGAGAGGCCGGCTTCGAGGTTCTGGTCGCGGGTGACACGATCGAGGCGCTGGATGTCCTGGCCCAACGCCGCTGCGCCGTGGTGCCTGCCGACTACCAGCTCCCGGGGACAAACGGGCTGGACTTCCTGGCCGCGCTGCGCGGAGCCTACCCCGAGGCGCCCCTGATCCTCTACTCGGCCTCGATGACCCTGGAGCTCGCGGCGCAGGCCCGGGACTTCGGCGTGGCTGCGCTGCTCGAGAAGCCGGTATCACCCGCACGGCTGGTCGAGGTCGTCCGCACCGCTTCGTCCTGGAGACGAAGGCAAAAGGAAAGGAGGTGAGGCGGAGATAACTCGATGTCATCGCTCGAGAGACACATCAGGAGCGCGCCTGGCGGCGCGTGGGAGGGTACTCATGATCGTCGGAACAGTGCGGGATGCTCGGCTGCTGCTGTTTGCCAGCATCGTTGCCTTCGTCGTCATGGCGGGCTGTGGTGGTGGCGGCAGCGACAATAAGACGCCGACCACGATACGGAACGCCCCGGTGATCTCGAATCTGGCCGTGGCGTCGTCGTCTCAGGCCTGCACGGCCAGTGGGCTATCGGGCAGGGTCCGAACGGTCAGCTTCGACTACTCCGATCCGGATGGCAATGTGTCCGGCGGCCAAGTCAACCTCAGTCTCACCTCCGGCAGTCAGACGCTGGCGACACTCTCGGTCGGTGTGCCGTCCAGCGGCGCGTCCGTCACCGGGACCACGTCGGGACGGGTCACGCTGTCCAATTTCTGCATCGCGATCCGCGGGGCGTCGAGCGCGACCCTCAATGTTACGCTGACCGATGCAGTGGGTGACGTGTCCAATCAGATCGCGACGACCGTCGCGGCTCAGCGTCCGGCTTCCGATCCGAGCCGACCCGCCGAAGCACCGGCTGGTGCGATTGGTCACTGACGACGACGCGACCATCCGCAACCCCCGCGCAACCGGCGACCCCGTGCCCACGGCAGATGACAAGTTCGGCGCGGTGTTGGACGCGAAGCCTGCTATTTTACCGTAACTCCCCGAGGGGTCGCTTGACGGCTCCCGAGCCGAGGCATAGAGTCGCTTCCACACGGAGGCCGGGGACCTCGAGGAGCGGTGATGCCGCAGAAGCCGGTCGAGATCATCCTCATGCGCCAGCTCGCCAGCTATCTGGCCATGCCCATCTTCGTGGTCGATCCCGCCGGTCGCCTCCTCTACTACAACGAGTCGGCCGAGCTCCTGCTCGGGCGTCGCTACGAGGACACCGGCGAGATGCCGCTCGAGGAGTGGTCGGCGATCTTCACGCCGACCGCCGAGGACGGCTCGCGGCTCCCGCCCGAAGCCCTGCCCCTCGTCATCGCCCTCGAGAAGCACCAGGCGGCTCACCGGGCATTCTGGATCCGCGGCCTCGACGGCGTGCGGCGACGGATCGAGGTCACCGCCTTCCCGCTGGAAGGACAGGGCCGCCGGCGCCTCGGGGCGGTGGCCATCTTCTGGGAGCGGCCGCCGTCGTGAAGGTCACGCTGTGGGGCACCCGGGGATCGGTGGCGTCGGCCGGACCCGACACCGTGCGGTACGGGGGGAACACCTCGTGCGTCGAGGTCCGCGGTGCCGACGGGACCCGCCTCGTCCTGGACGCCGGCACCGGCATCCAGCGCCTCGGCGCGACCATCGACGGCGATGCGGCGCGGATCGACGTCCTGTTGACCCACCTCCACATGGACCACATCCAGGGACTGGGCTTCTTCGACCCGCTCTTCAGGCCGGACCTGGAGGTGCACCTCTGGGGTCCACCCTCGGCGACGCTCGACCTGCGGGCCCGCCTCACCCGATACTTCTCGCCGCCGCTCTTCCCGGTGCGCCTGCGCGAGCTGCCGTGCCGACTGCGGCTCCACGACGTGCCCATGGAGGAGAGCTTCGAGGTGGGTGGGCTCCGGATCCTGGCCGGGCTCGTCTGCCACCCGGGTCCCACCGTCGGCTACCGGATCACGGAGCGGGCGGCCTCGCTGGCGTATCTGCCGGACCACGAGCCGGCGCTCGGAGCGCCCCACTTCCCGGAGGGGCCCGACTGGACCTCGGGGTTCGAGCTGGCCGCCGGGGTCGGTCTCCTCATCCACGACGCGCAGTACACGGAGGCGGAGTACGGCGAGCGGGTGGGATGGGGACACAGCGCCCTGTCGCACGTCCTCGCCTTCGCCGCCCTGGCCCGCACCCAGCGGCTGGTGACGTTTCACCACGACCCGACCCACGACGACCGGACGCTGGACGGCCTGCTCGACGAGGCCCGGCGCTCCCGTCCGCTCTCCTTCGAGGTCCTGCCCGGGATCGAGGGGCGGAGCTTCGACCTCGATGCCGGCTAGACCTCCCGGAGGACTCTAGGGCGAGGCCCCCCCGGCGGTCGGGAGCGCCGGGAGACGCAGCCCCTTCCGCAGCTCCTTGTCGCCGCGCTCGCGGACGTCCACGCCGCGGACGATATAGATGACGTCCTCGGCGATGTTGGTGGCGTGGTCGGCGATCCGCTCGAGGTTCCGGGAGACCAGGATCAGCGCCAGGGCCCGGGGGATGGTGGCGGTGTCGGCCATCATGTAGGTGAGCAGCTCGCGGAAGACCTGGTCGCGGAGGCTGTCCACCTCGTCGTCCGAGTCGATGACACTCCGGGCGAGCTCCGGATCCCTCCGGACGAACGCGTCGAGGCTCTTGCGGACCATCTCCTGGGCCAGGCTCGCCATCCGGGGGATGTCGATCAGCGGCTTGACCTCGGGCTGGGTGATCAGGGACTGAGCCCGGAGCGCGATGCTGACCGTCTGGTCGGCGATCCGCTCCAGGTCGCTGTTGATCTTGATGGCGGCGACCAGGAAGCGGAGGTCGGAGGCCATCGGCTGGTGGAGCGCCAGCAGCGTGAAGGCTCGGTCGTCGACGTCGATGCAGAGGAGATCCATCTCCTCCTCGTGGGCGAGGACGGTCTGGACGAGCCCCTCGTCCCGGCTCACCAGGGCCTTGACGGCCTCGTGGATCATGGTCTCGGCGAGACTCCCCATCGCGAGCAAGCGCTCCCGCAACTCCTGCAGGTTGCCGTCGAAATGCCGCTCCATACCCGCCCCCTATCCGAACCGGCCGGTGATGTACGCCTCCGTTTTCGGGTCCTTCGGCGTCGTGAAGAGCTCCTTGGTCACGCCGACCTCGATCAGCTCGCCGAGGAGCATGAACCCGGTGAGGTCGGACACCCGCGCCGCCTGCTGCATGTTGTGGGTCACGATGACGATCGTGTAGCTGGCCTTCAGCTCGATCATCAGCTCTTCGATCTTCGCGGTGGCGATCGGGTCCAGGGCCGAGCACGGCTCGTCCATGAGCAGGATCTCGGGCTCCACCGCCAGGGCCCGGGCGATGCACAGCCGCTGCTGCTGCCCGCCCGACATCCCCAGCGCCGACTCGTGGAGCCGGTCGGAGACCTCGTCCCACAGCGCGGCGGCCCGGAGGCTCCGCTCGACGATGGCGTCGAGGTCGCTCCGGCTCCGGACGCCGAGGATCCGCGGGCCGAAGGCGACGTTCTCGTAGATCGACTTCGGGAACGGGTTCGACTTCTGGAAGACCATCCCGACGCGCTTGCGCAGCTCGGTGACATCCGTCGCCGGGTCGTAGATGTCGGTGCCGCCGATCCGGATCTGGCCGGCGATCCGGACCCCGTCCACCAGGTCGTTCATGCGGTTCAGACAGCGGAGCAGCGTGCTCTTCCCGCAGCCGGAGGGGCCGATGTACGCGGTGATCCGCTGCTTGGGGACCGTCATCGAGACGTCCTTGAGGGCCAGCTTGGGGCCGTACCAGAGCGACACGTGGTCGATCTCGATCATCGGGACTTCCAGCATCGGCAGCATCGGCAGCGCCGCGCTCGGATTCAGGTCCTGGGCCATCCGGATGTCCGCCATCATTATGACCCCTTCTACACGGCCGACCCGACGAACTTCTTCCGGAGGCGGTTCCGGGTGGTGATCGCCGCCAGATTGAGCACCAGAACGATCATCAGCAGGAGCAGCGTGGTCATGTACACCATCGGCCGGGCGGCGTCCACGTTCGGGGACTGAAAGCCGACGTCGTAGATGTGGAAACCCAGGTGCATGAACTTGCGATCGAGGTGCACGAACGGCCAGAAGCCGTCGACTGGCAGCGCCGGCGCCAGCTTCACGACGCCGGTGATCATCAGCGGCGCCACCTCGCCGGCGGCCCGGGCCATCGCCAGGATGAGGCCGGTGAGGATGCTGGGCATGACCGCCGGCAGCACCACCCGCCAGGTCGTCTCGAACTTGGTGGCGCCGAGGGCCAGCGAAGCCTCCCGCGTTCCGAGCGGAAGCTGGGCCAGCCCCTCCTCGGTGGCGACGATCACGACCGGCACCGTGAGCAGCGCCAGGGTGAGCGAGGCCCAGAGGATCCCGCCGGTGCCGAAGGTGGGCGTCGGCAGCGACTCCGCGAAGAACAGCCGGTCGAGCGATCCGCCCACGAAGTAGACGAAGAAGCCGACCCCGAAGACGCCGTATACGATCGAGGGCACCCCGGCCAGGTTGTTCACGGCGATCCGCACCGCGCTCACGAACGTCCCCTGTCGAGCGTACTCGCGCAGGTACAGCGCGGCCAGCACACCGAGGGGGGTGACCATGACGCTCATGATCATTACCATCATGACGGTGCCGAAGATCGCCGGGAAGACACCGCCCTCGGTGTTCGACTCCCGGGGCTCGTCGGCGACGAACTCCCACACGCGCGCCAGGTACAGGCCGACCTTACCGGTCAGGCCCATGGCGTTGGGCCGGTAGACGCGGACGACCTGGGCGAGCGGGAGATCCTTCTCCTTCCCGCCCGCGGCGGCGACGACCACGCTCCCCAGGGGCTGTGCCCTCAGCGTGGCCAGCCGCGAGGCCTGCTCGGCGTACCGCGTCTGGAGCGTCGCCGCCTCCTGCCGGAGCCGGTCAACCTCGACCCCCCCGGTCACTCCCCGCAGCTCCAGCCGGCGAAGCCGGAGCCGAACGCGCTCCTGGGCGTAGTTGGTCCCCCCGATTTCGTCCTTCTCCAGGCGCCGGATCTCGCGGGCGAGCCGCACGGCTCCCGGGAGGCGGTCCTGGAGCGCGGCCCACCCGGCCTCGGGGTCCCGGGCGACCACCCGGTCGCCTTCCTTGACCGACACGATGGTACCGAACAGCGGGCCCCACTCTCGGCGCTCCACGACCACGACTTCCGGCGGGACCTCGCGGCGCTCGATCGCGGCCTCGTCGATCCAGACGAAGTCCGCCCCGTAGAGGTCGCGGTTGCCTTGCTTGACCTGGACTCGGTACCTCGGCGACGTGCCCCGCGGGGCGCCCGGCTCGGGGATCGCCTCCCGGGCCGTCACCTGCCCCAGGACGACCTTGCCGTCGCGGAGGCCGAAGCGCACGAGGTCGGCCGGCCAGAAGAATCCGAGGCCGTTCGCGAGAACGAGCCCGACCAGGCCGGCCACCATGATCAGGGAGCACGCCAGTGCCGCGCCCGTCAGCCAGATGAACGGCTCGCCGCTCCGCCAGAGCCGGTTCACAGCGAGCGGTACCGCTGGCGGAGCCGGAGCCGGACCAGCTCGGCCACGGTGTTGACGGTGAATGTCATGGCGAAGAGGAGGAGCGCAGCCAGGAAGAGCACGCGGTAGAGGGTGCCCCCTTCCGGCGCCTCCGGGATCTCGACCGCGATGTTGGCGGACAGCGCGCGGAAGCCGTTGAAGATCGACCAGTCCATGACCGGCGTGTTTCCGGTCGCCATCAGGACGATCATCGTCTCCCCCACCGCCCGGCCGAAGCCGATCATGATCGCGGAGAAGATGCCGGGGCTGGCCGTCGGCAACACCACCCGGAGGGCGGTCTGCCAGCGAGTGGCGCCCAGCGCGAGCGAGCCGGCGGTCAGGTGGCGCGGCACGTTGGACAGCGAATCCTCCGCGATGGTGAAGATGATGGGGATCACCGCGAAGCCCATGGCGAAGCCCACCACCAGCGAGTTCCGCTGATCGTAGGTGAGCCCGAGCGTCTGCAGCAGCCAGCCGCGATAGTTGCCGTCTAGCAGGACCCGCTCGAGGACCCCGCCGAGCGCGAGGGCCAGCCCGGCGCCGACGAGCACGACGGGGACGAGGAGAAAGACCTCCGTCCCCGCCCGCACCCGGCCTCGCAGCCGCAGCGGGGCCAAGCGCCAGCCAAGCAGGGTGATCAGCACGAGGGCCGAGACGACCCATGGCATGAGGAACAGGCCCGGCACGTGTCGCTCCACCATCGGCGCCAGCCACAGCCCCGCGATGAAGCCCAGGACGACGCTCGGCAGGGCTGCCATGATCTCCACCGTCGGCTTGACGTACCCCTTGATCGTCGGGTGCATGAACTGGGAGGCGTAGAGCGCGCTCAGGAGCGCCACCGGGATGGCGAAGAGGAGCGCGTAGAAGGTCCCCTTCAGCGTCCCGTAGACGAGCGGCGTCAGGCTGAGCTTCGGCTCGAAGTCGTCGGTGCCCCCGGTGGATTGCCACACGTAGTCGGGCTGCCCGTAGCCCTCGTACCACACCTTGCCGAAGAGGCTCCGCCAGGTCACCTCGGGATGGGGGTTGACGAGCGCCCAGTGCGACAGGCGCCCCGCGGCGTCGAGCCCGAGGATCGCGTCCGCCTTCGGCGCGAAGGCCACCGCCCGCGGGTTCCCGGCCGGGGTCCCGACGGTGAGCAGGGTCGCGCCCGTCGTCCCGTACCGCACGCGAGCCGTCCGGTCGGTGCCGATGGTTACGAAGCCCTTGTCCCGGCGAGACGCGGCGAACGCGACGACCGCGCCGTCGTGCGGCGCGAACTCGTGGATCCGCTCGAGACGCCGCTGCTGCCCGGCGCCCGGGAGGACCTGCCAGGAGGTCACGCCCCCGGCGGCGTCACCGACGATCAGCGTCCGGTCTCCGATCAGGAATCCCAGCACCGTGAGCGGGGCGCCGGGCCGCCGCGCCACCGTCACGGTCTCGGCGATCCGGGCGCCGCCGGCCTCGCGCAGATCCACCCGGACGAGCTGGCCGCCGGTCGTCCCGGCGAACAGGTCTTCGCCCCGTCCATCGACCAGGAGTCCGGCGATCTCCCCCTGGATCGGGAGCATCAGCGTCTCCCGCGCCTCCTCCTTCGTGGACGGCCCGACCAGCGCCTTCCGCTCCCGCACGCGAACCAGCGCCAGCTCAGCCCCGCCGACGGCGGCGACCGTGAGTGGCCCGTTCGGCGTGACGGCGTAGGCGACCTGGCGGACGGTCCGGCGCGCCGGATCCACCACGATCGGATCGCCGGACGCCACCTCGGCCTCCACCCGGCGGTGCCCGTCGGGAAATGTGACGTCGAACTTCACCTCGACCGGGAGCACGCGACCGTCGGCCAGGCCAAGGGCCAGAGACGCACGGTCGGTCGCGGAGATCGAGACGACCCGCGCGTCGCCGAGAGCGCCCGGCACCCGGGCCGGCAGGGGGACGCCGTCGACTACCCGGAAGAGCCGGACGCCGCCGGCCGTCACCGCGAACCCGACCTCGCGGTACTCGTCAACCTGGAGCCCGAGCGGTGACTGCCCGCCCGGCACCGTGATCGGCCCGCCGACGGCGGCGACCAGGGTGGCCGTCGGCGGCCTGAAGAGCGGGTACACCTCGGCGGCGATCACGACAAGGATCGCGAGGATCGATACGATGATGGCCGCGCCGCCCAGCGTCACCACGCCGCGGGCGAGGCGGTCCACCAGGAGCCGGCGGCTCACGCGCGCGCGCGGAAGCGGCAGCGGGCGGGCCGGAACGACCGGCCCGCCCGCTCTCAGGGTCTCGACATTCGCGCCTACTGGCACGCCTACTGGACCTTACCCAACTCTTCCTTGGCGATCGTCGCCGGGATCGGGAAGTAGCCGTCCTTCACCACGACCTCCTGGCCCTCCCGGGACATCACCAGCTTCACGAACTCCCGGGTCAGCGGCTCGAGCGGCTTGCCGGGGGCCCGGTTGACGTAGACGAAGAGGAACCGGGCCAGCGGGTACCGGGCGGCGTAGGCCTCGTCCGCGCTGGCCTCGTGGCAGCCGTCGCCTTCCTTTTCTGCAAGCGGGATCGCCCGCACCCCGGACGTGGCGTAGCCGATCCCGCTGTACCCGGCGGCGTACCGGTCCACGGTCACGCCCTGGACGACCGCCGCCGACCCCGGCTGCTCCTTGACCTCGTCCTTGTAGTCGCCGTTCTTCAGCGTGTGCTCCTTGAAGAAGCCGTAGGTGCCCGAGGCCGAGTTGCGGCCGTAGAGGCTGATCGGGCGGTTGGCCCAGTCCCCGGTCAGACCGAGCTGCCCCCAGGTCTTGATGTCCTCCTTGTAGCCGGCGCGGCGGGACTTCGAGAAGACCGCGTCCACCTGGGCCATCGTCAGGCACTTGACCGGGTTGTCCTTGTTGACGAACAACGCCAGCGCGTCGACCGCCGTCCGGATCGGCGTCGGCTTGTAGCCGTACTTCTTCTCGAACTGATCGATCTCGGTCCCCTTCATGGTCCGGGACATCGGGCCGAGCTGGGCGGTGCCGGCGATCAGCGCCGGCGGGGCTGTCGAGGAGCCCTTGCCCTCGATCTGCACCTTGACGTTGGGATAGAACCGCTGGAACGTCTCGCTCCAGAGCGTCATGACGTTGTTCAGCGTGTCGGAGCCGACGCTCGACAGGTTCCCCGAGATGCCACTGACCGCCTTGTAGGACGGCAGCGCCGGGTCGACCGGCACCTGGGCGGCGGCGTGGCCAGTGAGCAGCGTGACGGCGGCCAGCACCGCCGCGATCGTGAGACGGGTCATGGACTGTTCCTCCTCGGGTCAGGCGTTGTCATCGTCCGGGCTCGCGGAAGCGGTATCCAACCCCGCGCACGGTCTCGACATCGGGCGGAGGCAGCTTCACGCTCAGGAACTTCCCGCGCAGCCGGGCTAGGTGGACGTCGATGGTGCGGGGCTCCACGAAGCCGTCCCGCCCCCACACCCGATCGAGCAGCTCCTCCCGCCCGAAAACCCGCCCCGGCTCCGCCGCCAGGGTGGCGAGCAGAGCGAACTCCTTGGGGGTGAGCGGCACCGGCCGGCCCTTCAGCGTGACCTCGAACCGGCGCCGATCGATCGCGAGGTCGCCCACCTGCAGGTGGGCCGTCTTCTCCCCGGGGTCCGCGCCGGCGCTCCGCCGGATCACCGCCCGGATCCGGGCGACCAGCTCGCGGACCGCGAACGGCTTGGTGACGTAGTCGTCGGCGCCCATCTCGAAGCCCAGCACCTTGTCCCCCTCCTCCACCCGTGCCGTCACGATGATCACGGGGATGGCGCGGGTCGCCGGGTCCTGCTTGAGCCGGCGGCAGACCTCCCAGCCGTTGAGCTGGGGGATCATGAGGTCGAGGAGAATCAGGTCGGGGGCACCGTCGTGCGCCTGCCGGAGGGCCTCGGCGCCGTTGGCCGCCTGGAGGACCTCGTAGCCTTCTTTGATGAGATTGTACCGGATCAGCACCGCGACGTCGGGCTCGTCCTCCACCACGAGGATCCGGCCCGCCTGCCGCCGGGCCGTGACGGCGCCGCTACCACCGTTCGTCCGGCTCGCCTCCCCCAGGCTCTGCATCACCGGGGGTAGTGTCGCCCGGCGGGGTTACGGACGCTTGACCGTCAAGTAAATTGTGAGTGACGGCGGAGCGGGGGCAGGACGGACGGGGCGAGCCTACGCAGAGAGGTCTCGGCAGGATCGGCGGCTGAGGAACTCCGCTTCGAGCGGACACCCACGCGGAGACGCTTCGTGCCTCTGGCGTGAGTACCCGGCCGCCGCAACCCTCTCCTGGGGAGGTTCCGGAGGGGCTCCTTGACGATCAGTGGGCCCCCCTCCGGTGGCCTCAGACGCCCAGCTCCCGCGAGGTCATCTTGTAGCGGAACTTGTCCGGGTCGAGACTGTCGAGGCGGGCCCCGGCGGTCTCGGCCTGCGGGTACATCAGGAACGCGACCGGACCGTGCGCCGATTGGGGCAGCTTCAGGTCGTGAGCGTAGTTGTAGGCGAGCCAGTTCATCTCCCAGGCGCCGAAGAGCTTGCCACGGGCTTGCTTCACCAGGGGGTCGCTCAGCGGGATCCCGCCCCGCTCCTCGAGCACGAGCTTGCGGACGTCGGCCGGGTCGACCGGGATCCAACCCTGTCCGGTGAGGTAGAACTCGGCGCGGCAGTGCTGCGCCCTGGTGATGTCGCCGCTCCGGCCGAGGCTCTTGTAGTCGGCGGAATCGGCGACCCGCACGCCGTAGACGTCCCGGGCGGGGATGCCGACGGCACGCGCCAGGCCCACGAACAGCGCGTTGAGATCGGCGCACTTGCCGCCCAGGTTGCCGGTCTCGAGCATGCCGCGGATGTCGCCGATCCCGCAGCCCCGCACCTTGGGATCGCGGAAGGTGTTCTCGACGATCCACTCGTAGATGGCGTGCGCCTTGTCGAGGTCGGTCTTGCTCCCCTTGGTGATCTCCCGGGCCGTCTTCTCCACGATGCCGTCGGTCCGGATCAGCTCCGTGGACTCGAGGTACCGGGCCAGGGCGGCCTTGTCCTCCCGGACCCCGGCGCCGGGGCCCCGGGGATCGACGGCGCGGTCGCGGGTGGCGAAGCGGGTGGTCAGCTCCACGACCGGCGCCGCCTCGCCCTCGGCCCACTCGGCGAAGAAGATGCCGGCGCCATACTTGGGGTCCTGGACGACGCGGGCCGCCTTCGGGTTGCCGGTCCAGCTCTGACCGAGACCCTTCTGGTAGTCCGTGTCGGTCGTGAGCGGCAGGGGCAGCCACGCCCGCGTGACCCCGGCGGGGCCCGCCACCTCGACACGGGTCGTGATCTCGAAGGTGCGCCACCGCTCTCCAGCCTTCGGCTCGCCCGCGGCGCGGACCCAGCGCGGCGCGGCGCCGAGCGCGGCGGCAGCGGGGAGGGCAGCCGTCAGCCTGATGAACGTCCGTCGGTCCATTCCGGTCTCCTTGTCTGCTGGCGTGGCGGGTCCGAAACCCGATACGGCTCCGTGGTCGATCCCCTCATGCTGGGCACAAGCACGACCCTAGTCAAATCGGAAATTCCCGTGAGATCAGCGATTCTGCATTGGGCCGGGCGATGAACCCGCCTCCGGCTCGCCACCGGCTCGCCGCCCTCTTGACGGCGGACGGGTCCCGGCCCCACCCTGAGCCAAGTCCCACGCATGCGCCTCCTCATCATCCGCCACGCCATCGCGGTACCCCGGGGGACGCCCGGTATTCCGGACGACGAGCGCCCCCTCACCGCCCGGGGCCGCCGGCGCTTCCGGAGGGCGGCGCGCGGCCTGGCGCGGATCGTCGACCGCCCCGATGTGCTCCTCACAAGCCCGCTGATCCGTGCCCTGGCGACGGCCGAGATCGCGGCCCGGGCGTGGGGCCGGATCAAGCCGACGGTCGAGCCGGCGCTGGCGCACGGCAACCCCGCGCGGGTGCTGGCCGCCCTCGCCGCCGGGCCGGCCGACGCGACCATCGCGGTGGTCGGCCACGAACCGTATCTCTCGGGGCTCCTGTCGACGCTCCTGGGGGGCGCCGAGGCCGACCGCCTCACCTTCCGCAAGGGCGGCGCGGCGCTGTTGGAGCTGGCCAGCCCACCGGCGGAGGGTGGGCGGCTCCTGTGGTTCCTGCCCCCGAAGCTCCTCCGGCGGCTGGCCCGCCGGGGATGACGTGACAGGACCGTGTCGAGCAGGCGACAATCGCATGAAGGTGCACATCCCGGTGGATAGGGGTGGATATCTCCGTAACGGATGGGTAATTTGACCCGTAAAGCCTCGGCCAGGCATACTCGACGCGTGTCCGAGCTGGTCGCCCTGCTGGAGCTCGGCTCGAACGCCACCCGCTGCCTGCTCGCCCGGATCACCCCGGGCGTGGGCTTCCGTGTCCTCGCCGAGGAACGGGTGCAGACACGGCTCGGCGACGGTCCACCCGGCGCGCTCTCCCGGGAATCGGTGGACGCGACGGCGGACACGGTCCATCGGTTCCTGAGCCGGGTCCGGAACGGGAACGACGAGCCACCCCGCGTCATCGGCGTGGCGACGTCCGCCGTCCGCGACGCGGAGAACCGCGACCGCCTCCTGGCGCGGCTCCGGCGGCGCGAGGGCGTGGACGTCCAGGTGCTGAGCCCGGGCCAGGAGGCCCGGCTCGGCGTGCTGGCCGCCCGCTGGAGCCTCACGTTCCGGAGCGGCCTCATCGCGGACCTCGGCGGATCGAGTCTCCAGCTCACGCGGCTCCGCCGCGGGGAGGTCGTGTCCACCGCGAGCCTGCCGCTCGGGTCGGTGCGGGCCACCCGCCGGTTCTTTCACCACGATCCGCCGAAGCCCAAGGAGCTGCGGGCGTTCCGGCGAGCGGTCGGCGAGGCCCTCCTCGACGCCCTCCCGCCCACCCGGCGCGGCGAGAGCGTCGTGGGACTCGGCGGCACCGTGCGCACGCTGGCCCGGATGCACCTGCGGGCTCACGGGATCCGCCGGGCTTCGCGCCAGGGCCTGCGCCTCCGGCAGTCCGACGTGACCGAGATCCGCGAGCGGCTGGAGCCGCTGCCGGCGCGGCGGCGGCGACGGCTCCGGGGGCTCAAGGCCGAGCGGGCGGACGTGATCCTGGCCGGAGCCATCGTGATCGAGGAGCTGATGCGGCTGGGCGGTTACCTGACGATGATCGTGTGCACGCACGGCGTGCGCGACGGACTGCTCCTGCGGGAGGCGTTCGACGGGGAGGGGGAGCAATGACACCGGACGGGCTCGTCAACCGGGAGATGTCCTGGCTGGAGTTCAACCGCCGGGTCCTGGAGGAGGCGCAGGACGAGAGCGTGCCGCTCCTGGAGCGGGTGAAGTTCCTGTCGATCTTCAGCTCGAACCTCGACGAATTCTTCATGATCCGGGTGGCGGGGCTCAAGCGGCAGGTCCACGCCGGCGATCACGAGCGGGGATTGGATGGGCTGACCCCGGCCGAGGCCATGGCCGCCGTCGCGGTGCGCACGCACGAGCTGGCCGACGAGCAGCACCGTTGCTTCCTGGAGGACATCCAGCCCCGGCTCGCCGCCGAGGGGATCCGGATCCTCCGGCCCAAGGAGATCACCGAGGCGCAGCACGGGTTCCTCGACGGGTACTTCCGGCACACGCTGCTCCCGATCCTGACGCCGCTGGCGATCGACCCCGGGCATCCGTTCCCCTACCTCGGCAACCGCTCGCTGGTCCTGGTGGCCTCTATCCGGCCGGTGGCCGCCTCGGCCCTGCCCCGGACCACGCTGGCGGTCGTCCACATCCCCGGCCAGGTGGTGCCGCGCTTCGTCGCCCTCCCCGGGCCGGCCGGCCAGCACGCCTTCATGCTGCTGGAAGACGTGATCCGGCTGCACCTGCCGAGCCTGTATCACGGCTACGAGATCCTCTCCTGCCACGCCATCCGCGTGACGCGCGACGCCGAGATCGAGCTGCCGCGGGGCCGCATCCAGGACCTCATGACCAGCATCGAGGAGAGTCTGCGGGAGCGGCGCATGGCGACGGCGGTGCGGCTGCAGTACGAGGCCGACCTGCCGGCGGGGGTGCTGGCGACCCTGGTTGACGAGCTGGAGCTGGGCCCCGAGGACTTGTACGAGGGCGAGGGGTTCGCGGCCTTTTCCGACCTCATGCAGCTCTACGCGGCGGTGGACCTCCCACGCCTCAAGGACCGCCCGCTGCCGCCCCACCCGGTGCCGGCCTTCGAGGCGGCGCCCGATCTCTGGGCGGCCATCCGGGAGGGCGACGTCCTCGTCCACCACCCCTACCAGCCGTTCGACGCCGTGACACGCTTCGTCCGGGATGCCGCCGTCGATCCCCGGGTGCTGGCCATCAAGATGACGCTCTATCGGGTGAGCCCGACCTCCCCCATCGCTCAGGCGCTCACGCTGGCCGCGGAGAAGGGCAAGGAGGTCGCGGTGCTCGTCGAGCTGCGGGCGCGCTTCGACGAGGAAGCCAACATCCGGTGGGCGCGGGCGCTGGAGGAGGTCGGCGCCCACGTCGTCTACGGCCTCGTCGGCTTCAAGACCCACTGCAAGGCGTGCCTGGTCGTCCGCCAGGACGCCGATGGGATCCGCCGCTATTGCCACCTGGCGACGGGCAACTACAACGTCCGTACCGGCGGGCTCTACTCCGATCTCGGGCTCTTCACCTGCCGCGAGTCGTTCGGCGAGGACCTCACCGAGCTGTTCAATCTCCTCACGGGCTACACGCACCCCCGCGGCTTCAACCACCTCATCGTCGCGCCCTTCCAGCTCCGCGACGCCGTCATCGAGCGCATCCGGCGGGAAGCCGAGCACGCGCGGGCCGGCCGGCCGGCCCGGCTCATCGCCAAGATGAACAGCCTGGTCGATGTCAAGCTCATCGAGGAGCTGTACGCGGCGAGCCAGGCCGGGGTCGAGACCGACCTGATCGTGCGGGGCATCTGCTGCCTGCGACCCGGGGTCCCCGGCCTCTCCGACCGGATCCGGGCCATCTCCATCATCGACCGCTTCCTCGAGCACGCGCGGATCTTCTACTTCG
The DNA here is from genome assembly GCA_963708025.1 of uncultured Candidatus Rokubacteria bacterium. Classification (GTDB taxonomy): domain Bacteria; phylum Methylomirabilota; class Methylomirabilia; order Rokubacteriales; family DASRDR01; genus CAVPSB01. Next base: position 52,352 of record CAVPSB010000030.1, read on the forward strand.
AGAACGACGGGACGCCCGAGTATCTCCTGGCGTCGGCCGACTGGATGCCCCGCAACCTCGACAAGCGGGTCGAGGTCGCCTTCCCGATCCTGGATCCCCGCCTGCAGGCGCAGATCCGGCAGATCCTGGACGTCCAGCTCGCGGACACGGTCAAGGCGCGGGAGATCCTGCCCGACGGGCGGTCGCGGCGGATCGCCCACGAGGGGAGCTCGCCGCTCCGGTCCCAGGAGCGGCTGTACGAGCTGGTCGGCGCCCTGGGCTCGGCTCCGGAGCGGCGGGTCACCGAAACGTAACCGACGCGTCATCAAACCGCAACACGCCCGGTCTAAGGTCGGAGCGTCATGACCACGGTCGGGCAGTCGCTGCAGCAGCTCGTCCTGTTCGGGCTCTTCGTCCTCGTCTTCCTGGGCTCGACCCAGCTCTTCCTCGCCTACCGCTGGCGGCGGGCGCTCGACCGGGACGAGGCGCGGGCATACGTCCCCCACGCCGACCCGTGGCTGCCGGCCCTGCTGACCCTGATCGGGGCCGGCTGGACCCTCCTGCTGTACGTCCTCCGCTAGATCCTTTGGGGGGTCTCGGAAGACTCCTCCGATGTCCCCGCGTCGTGGGGGCGGCGAAGCCGCCGCCGCTCGGACGGTCGTCGTGGCCCACACGTTGCACTGCACGCGACAGGACATGCTCCGACGAGCTCCTAACTCGCGCGTCGCGACTGGCCCCGGCGGGCCGCAGTGTCGCATCGGCAGAGTCCGCCGTGACCGTAACAGTTTCGTAACTGGAAACCGCTCGTCCGGGCTCCTACACTGACCGCGAGTGCCGTGCGCGACGCCGCCGGAGTCGCCGTTCGGCGGCACGCGCATCCGATCGGATCACCACATCGCATGTCGGAGGGCTTCCCAGATGGGGTTTCATCCTCTGTCTTTCTTTCTCGGTCTCGGTGCGGCCGCCGCGATGCCGCTGCTGACTCGCGTGTTCCGTCCCGCCGCGGTCCAGATCGCGGTGGCCGGCATGGGCGTGTTCGACGAGGTCCGTCGGGTCCTCGCCGAGCAATTCGAGGCCATGGAAGACATCGCCGCCGAGGCACGGGCCAAGCGTGAAGAGAGCCTGGCCGAGGCCGCGATGGAACCGTCGAACGGCTCAGAGGCCGAGGCGGCGGTCGGACGCCCGAGTCGGCGGCCCCGGAGGCAGCGGACCGCATAGCCGTGGCGACCCTCCAGGTCGCCCACGACATTCCCGGGAGACTCCGCCTCCGCCTGCGCGCGGCCGTCGAGGGGGACAGCCTGGCGGCGGCGATGCGCGAGCATCCCGGCGTGACGGACTGCGTGTGGGCGGCCCGCACCGGGAGCCTGCTCCTCCACTACCGTCCGCAGGTGACGAGCGGGACGCTCCTCCGCGACGCCGTGGCGGCCCGAACCGGTCTGTCGCCGGCCGGCCCGGACGGCGCACCGGCGACCAGCGCCCGGAACGGCGAGCCGCCCCAGCTGGCCACTGCCATCACCCAGGGCATGACCGACCTGAACGCTCAGGTGACGCAGGTGACGGGTGGCGCGCTCGATCTCCGCACGCTCCTGCCGCTCGCGCTGGGGGCATGGGCGCTCGCCGAGATCTTCCGGGGGCGGGCCGGACCGATGGCCTGGTCAACGGCCCTCTGGTACGCCCATGGCCTGTTCCGCGACTACAACCTGCCCGGCGGCGAGCGGTAGCGCCGTGACGGGCCGGGTCGCCCACTCGGTCCGGGGTCGGCTCCGGCTCCGGTATCCGCCCGATTGGCTGCGGCCGCGCCAGGCCGCGATCGAGGGCGAGCTGGCCCGCGTCCCCGGGGTGCGTGGGGTCACCGCGAGCGGCGTCACGGGCAGCGTCGTGGTCAGATACGACCCGGCCCGCACCGCCGAGCAGGTCCTGGTCAACACGCTGTCCGCGATGCACGGGGGATCCCCCCCCGCCGCGCCGACCTCGAACGGAAGGCACACGGTCACGGCGGCCGTCGGGACTCACGCCGCCCCTGCTCCCGTTCCTGGCCGCCAGCGGCATGTTCGCGGCGACCTTCCTGCCGCTCCCTGGCCCTGTCCTGGCGGGACTCACCCTCGGCTCGGGCTGGCCACTCATCCGGCGCGCGGGGCGAACCCTGGCGCGGGACGGTCGCCTCAACGTCGAGGTGCTCGACGCGGCGACGCTCGTCGTGCTCGCCATCCGCGGCAACTACCGCGCGGCCGCCCTGCTCGTGTGGCTCCTGTCGGCCGGCCAGTACGTCCTGGACAGCACCGTCGTCCGGATCCGCCGGTCCATCCGCGACCTCCTGGCTTCCCCGGCCGATCCGGTCTGGCGCGAAGACGGCGGAGAGCGCACGCAGGTCCCGATCGGCGCGGTCCAGGCGGGCGACACGATCGTGCTGGCCACGGGAGAGCGGGTCCCGGTGGACGGCACCGTCGTCCACGGCGAGGCGCTGATCGACCAGCAGCGGGTCACGGGGGAGGGTCTGCCGGTCGAGCGGGTGGCCGGTGACCGCGTGTACGCCTCGACGATGGTCGAGGACGGCGAGATCGCCGTCCGAGTCGAGCGGGTCGGCATGGAGACCTCCGTCGGCCGGATCATCGAGGCGGTCGAAGGGGCGGAAGGCGAGAAGCCCGAGCTCCAGCTCTTCGCCGAGGAGCTGGCCGACCGGCTGGTGCTGCAGACGGTCGGCCTGGCGGCGCTGGCATCCGCGGCGACACGGAGCCTCGATACCGGGATCGCCATCCTCGTCGCCGACTACGGAACACCCGTGCGGGTCGCGATTCCCACTGCCGCCATGGCGGCGCGGATCCGCGCCGCGCGCGCCGGCATCCTGTTGAAGGGGCCCGGCGTCCTCGAGCGGCTGGCCCGGGTCAACACGGTCGTCTTCGACAAGACGGGAACCCTCACCCTCGGCGCGCCACAGGTCACCCGCGTGGCGAGCTACGACCCCGCGCTCGATCCGGACGAGATCGTCCGCCTGGCGGCCGCCGCCGAGCGGGGATTCCGGCATCCGGTGGCCCGAGCCATCGTGCGGCTCGCCACCGAGCGGCGACTGCCCGTCCCCCGGCGGACGGAGACCGAGCTCCGGATGGGTCTCGGCGTCGGCGTCCGGGCCGACGGCCGCCACGTCCTCGTGGGCAGCCGGCGCTTCATGGAGTCGCACGGCGTCCGGCTGGACCGGGCGGCGGATGACGAGGCGGCCAGCCACCGGGATGGCGGCGCCCCGACCTTCGTCGCGGTGGACGGCCAGCTGGCCGGGCTCCTCCGGCTGCAGGACGAGCTGCGGCCCGAGGCGCCGGACGCCGTGCTCGCGCTCCGGGCCCGCCGGATGCGGAACGTGATCATGGTCTCCGGCGACCACGCCGAGCCGACGCGGGTCATCGCCGAGTCCCTCGGCGTCCGGCACTACTACCCGGACCTCCTCCCCGACGAGAAGGCCGAGCTCATCCGGAAGCTTCGCGCCGAGGGTCGGGTCGTCGCGATGGTGGGCGACGGCGTGAACGACGCCCTGGCCCTCCACCAGGCCGACGTCGGGATCGCCGTGCCGGGAGGCGCCGAGGTCGTGGCCGAGGCGGCCGGCGTCGTCCTCCTGGGGGGCGGCCTGGACAAGGTCGTCCAGGGTCTCGACATCGCCCGGGAGACCATGGTCGTGTTCCGGCGGGTCGTGGACGTCGCAGCCCAGGTGAATCTCGGCGTGATCGGCCTGGCGTCGGTGGGCCTGGCGGGCCCGGTCACCTCGATCCTCCTGAGCAACGGAGCGGTCGTCGGGGTGGCGCTCTACACGCTGATTGGAGCCCCGTCCGTGGGCAATGCCGGGCCGGACCGGGCCCGGGCGGGGTCACGGTGACGTCAACTATTCGTCATCGTCCCGTCACGCCTATCCCTTATCCTGTCGTGCAGGAAGGATACCCTTGGCAAAGGGGGGCCTGCCTGTATGATTGCGCAGCTGCTGATGGGCTTCGTCACGGACGTGCTCTTCGGCTGGGTCTCGTCGGGCGGCCGGTCGTTCCAGGCCGAGGTCACGCAGTACATGGAGCGCCGGGGTCTCGTCAACCCGCGGGAGGTGAAGAAGAGCACCACCCGGTAGTCCTCGGCCCCGCCCCTCGCCCGCCCTCGCCGTAAGCCAGGCTGAGTCGCCTCGCCTCAGCATCGCATGTCCGCCCCATCTCCTGTCCGACCCGCCGGAGGCACCGCCCCGGTGACAGCTCTCTGCGTCGCCGTCCCCGGGCGCGCCCGGCTCCGTGTCGAACGGGTTGCGAAACGGGAGTGCGGTCGCCCGGCAGCTCGAGACTCGCCTCCATGGTCATCAGGCGATTGCCGCCGTTCAGGCGAACCCGCTCACCGGCAACCTGCTCGTCCTGTTCGACCCGGCCCGGCTGACCGTGCGGGAGCTGATCGCCGAGGTCGTGCGATCCCGGGCTCCGGCGCGTCGCCGCCGCAACGGGCGAGGCGGCCGCGTCACGGCCCCGCGGTCGGCGCCGCCCGACGGGCCGGCGTGGCATGCCCTGCCCGCCCGCGCGGTCGTCAGGGAGCTGGAGGTCGCCCCCGACACCGGCCTGTCGGGCGTCGAGGCGGAGCGGCGGCTGGCCACGGTGGGACCGAACCGCCTGCCGGCGCCCGAGCCCCGGTCGGCGCTGGCCACGCTGTGGGACCAGGTGGCCTCGCTGCCGGTCGGGCTCCTCGCCGGAGCCGCGGCGCTCTCCCTCGCCGGCGGCGCCGTGTTCGACGCCCTCGTCATCCTGGGCGTGGTCGGGATCAACGCGGCGGTCGGCTACGTCACCGAGCGCCGGGTGGATCGCATCCTCGGCGGCCTGCGGAATGCGACGGTGCCGACGGCGCTCGTCCGCCGCGATGGGAAGGAGACCTTCCTGCCGGCGGCGGCCCTCGTCCCCGGCGACGTCGTCGTCCTCCAGGCCGGCTACGACGTGCCCGCCGACGGTCGCGTGATCGCGGCCGACCGGCTCGCGCTCGACGAATCGGCGCTGACCGGTGAGAGCCTGCCGGTGCCGAAGGCGGCCGGCACGGTCTACGCCCCGGAGACACTCCTCGCCGACCGGGCGAACATGGTCTACTCGGGCACCAGTGTCGCCGAGGGCTCGGGCCTGGCTCTCGTCACCGGCACCGGCGTCGCCACCGAGATGGGACGCATCCGCCAGCTCATCGCCGCGGCGGTGGCGCCTCCGACTCCACTCGAGCGCGAGCTGGACCGGATGGGCCGCCGGCTGGTCGGCCTCTGCCTCGGGCTTTCCAGCGTCGCGCTGGGGCTCGGGCTGCTCCGGGGTGTGGCGGCCCTCGAGATGCTGCGGACCTCGATCTCCCTCGCGGTGGCGGCGGTGCCCGAGGGCCTGCCGGCCGTCGCGACCACCACCCTGGCGCTCGGCATGCAGCGCATGCTGCGCCGCAACGCGCTCATCCGGCGTCTCTCCGCCGTGGAGAGCCTCGGCGCCACGACCGTCATCTGCGTCGACAAGACGGGCACGCTCACCGAGAACCGGATGAGCGTGCACGCCTGGCACCTGGGCGGGAGCGATCTCGTCGTGAACGGCCGCGCGGCCGAGCTGTCCGACCCGCGACTCCGCTGGGCGCACATGATCGGCGTGCTGTGCAACGAGGCGGACCTGACCCGGCAGCAGGGCGGAGGCTGGGAGGTGAACGGCAGCGGCACCGAGGGCGCGCTGCTGGCCGCCGCCCGGCAAGCGGGGCTCGACTACCGGCGCCTGCGGGAGGATCACCCGCTGGTGAGCCTGCGCCCTCGGCTCGCGGACGAGAACTGGATGGCGACGGTTCACGAGGCCGGGCCCGGTCGCCGGCTGATGATGGTCAAGGGGGCACCGGAGGAGGTCGTGCGGCTCTGCGCCCGACGCCTCGACGGGGCCACCGCGCCGGGCCTGGACGACGACGCCCGGCGCAGCATCCTGGAGGCGAACGCCGCCCTGGCGAACCAGGGCATGCGCGTGCTCGGGCTCGCGTTCAAGGAGATCCCGGCCGCGGCGAGCCCGAGCTACGACGACCTCGCGTGGGTCGGGCTGGTCGGACTCCGGGATCCGATTCGCGAGGGCGTGCGCGAGGCGATCGCGGCCTGCCAGCGGGCGGGCATCCGCACCATCATGATCACCGGCGACCAGAGCCTCACCGCCCTGGCCGTTGCCCGCGAGCTCGACCTCGTGCGCAACGGACAGATGCGGGTGGTGGAGGCCTCGCAGCTCGGCGGGGCGTCGGAGGCCGCCGTGCGGAATTTCGCGCGGGACGTGGCGGTCTTCGCCCGCGTCTCGCCGGCCCACAAGTACCAGATCGTCCGGGCGCTCCAGGCCGAGGGCGAGATCGTCGCCATGACCGGTGACGGCATCAACGACGCGCCCGCCCTGAAGGCAGCCGACATCGGGGTGGCGATGGGCGCCCGGGGGACCCAGGTCGCCCGGGACCTGGCCGACGTCGTGCTGCTCGACGACAATTTCGGCTCCATCGTCGGCGCCGTGGAGCAGGGCCGGACGATCCACGCCAACGTCGGCAAGGCGCTCCGCTTCCTCCTGGCGACCAACTTCAGCGAGATCCTGGTGACCATCGGCGCGCTGGCGCTCGGGATCGCCCGTCCGCTGACGGCCATCCAGCTCCTCTGGATCAACCTGCTCTCCGACGTGGTGCCGGCGCTGGCGCTCGCCGTGGAGCCGGCGGAGCCCGACATCATGGCGCGGCCGCCCCGGGATCCGGCGGCGCCGGTCCTGTCCGGGGATGCCCTCCTCCGGATCGCCGGCGACGGCGCGCTGCTCTCGGCCACGACGCTCGGCGCGTACGGCGCGGCACTGGCCCGCCACGGCGCGGGCCCTCAGGCCGCCAGCGTGGCGTTCGCCACCCTGGCCTCGGGCCAGCTCCTGTACGCGCTCACCTGCCGCTCCGAGCACCGGCCCGCGGTCACGGGCCTCCATCGGAGCCCCGCGCTGCTCGGTGCGGTGGGCGGCACCGTGGCCCTCCAGGTCGCCGCGGTCGCCGTCCCGTCGCTGCGACGTCTCTTGGGGATCGCGCCCCTCGGACCGGGTGATTGGGGCCTGGTGGCGGCCGGGGCGGCGCTTCCGCTCCTGGTGACGGAGGTAACCAAGGCGCTCCGCGCCCGGCCGGTGTTGACCGCCGAGCCGACGAGAAGGAGGCGATGAATGGCGACCAAGCGAGAGGACCAGTCGCGGGAGACCACGCAGGACGGCGGCGCGATGCACCGCGCCATCCGCGGCACCATCACCGGCAGCGAGATCATCTCGGTGGGGGTGCTCAACCTGGTGCGGAGCACGCTCGTGACCGCGCTGTCCGGCGCCCGGGACGTCGGAAGCGAGGTGGGGATCACCGCGGTGGCGACCGTCCGCGGGACCATCAAAGCCGCCCACGAGATCGGCGGCGACCTCGGCATGGTGGCCCAGTCCGCCGCTCGCGGCGCGGTCCGGGCCGCCCAGGAGGTTGGCGGCGACGTAGCCGGCGCGGCCCGCCGGGCAGTCGAGGGCACGATCGAGGCAGCGCGCGAGATCGGCGGCGACGTGGTCGGCGCGGCCCGCAAGGCCGCCGAGGGCGCGATCGACGCCGCCGACCGGATCGGCTCGGCCACCGGCCGAGCAGTGCGACGGACGGTCGGCGTGGCGGTGCGGCAGGCCCGGGGGGTCAGGCCCGCCCGGGCGACGCGAAAGCAGGCGCTCCGCGCGCGGCCGGTGCGACTCCGCCGCCCCGGGCGCCCGCGGCCGAAGGGCGGTGGGAGGGGGGCGAGGGCAGAATAGGGCCGCTAGCCGGACTCGAAGCCGTTGCGCAGAGGGGTGGACATGTCGGTCACCCCCCACACGTTGCCATGCCGGTAGAAGGCGAGGTTCTCGACGGCGGGGAAGCCCGCCCCACCCTCCGAGCCGGCCTCGCCGCGCCCGACCGGTAACCGCCTCGCTACCCGAGGCGGCGGGCGGCTCGTTTCAGCGCCTCGACCCGGTCCTCACGCTCCCGCGGCACGTCGAGATCGGTTGGTCCGAAAAGGCCGTAGGCCGCCAGCCGCGCGTAGAAGCTCGTCGGAGTAGCCGATGTCGCGGATGGACCCGCCGCGCCGAGGACCGCCACGACGAGCGCGCTGGCGAGGCCCGCCCCGTGCCCGCCCGGGAGAGCGTCACCCGCGGCATCGCCGCCGGATCCGACCGGGCCGACGATCCGCCTGCCGCCGGGCAACGTCCACTCCGGGACCGTCATCCGGTTCTCGCCCGCCGTTGGCCACTCGCTCGAGGATACCCGCGAATGGTCGGGCAGGCGCTCGACCGCGAAGCGGAGCGGGCATGGCCGCGCAATAGAAGCGGCCGTTCGGCACGTGACTCCCTCTCGAGCGCGACAGGGGCAGTCCGGCGACAAGGGGCGACCGCTGGCGCGTCCGCGCAGTCGAGATGTCGTGTCAACGTCATCAACCCGTGACGTCCCCCGCGTAGGGTTCCCTCCGGTGCTGTGCGGACCGGTCCGCGCGGGCCGTCCACCCACAAGTCCGAGCCGCCGCCGTCCGGTGCGGCGCGAAGCCGGAGGTTCACGCCATGGCGTCCACCGTCCGCCCACTGCTCCACGCCCTCCTCGCTGCTGTTGTACCCCGGCGGCTCTGCGCGGTCTTGCTGGTCCTGGCCGGCGTAGTGCTCGCCGGGGTGGCCCCGGCAGCCCCGCGGGTCATCGTCATCTCGCTCGACGGCGCCACCCCGCGCTTCGTGGACGACTACCTGGCCCGGGGGGTGCTCGAGCGGGACAGGGGACTCGGCCTCCTCAGGCGGCACGGCATCACCGCGCGGCAGAACGTGACGATCAACCCCTCGCTGACCGCGCCCGGCCACATCGCCATCGCCACCGGCTCCATCGCCGCTCACAACGATATCGCCGCCAATACCTTCCACCTGCAGGCCAGCCCGTTCACGGCGACCATCAGCGGGTTCTCGGCTCCGATCGGCGGCTACGACATTCACGGGCCAGCGGAGGCGGCCGAGATCACGGCGGAGCCCTTGTGGCTGCCGCTGCGGGCGGCCGGCAAGGTGGTGGCGACCGCCACCTTCCCCGGCGGCGATGGCCTCGACATCCGTGTGCCCGGACGCTCACCGAGCCCGATCGTCCAGCCGGCCGCCGAGCGCACCGTGGACTACACGGTTCCCTTCGGTGCGTTCGCCGGCGTCGGAGCCCAGGGCTTCAGTCTGACCGCGGCCGACTTCTCGGTCGCTCCCAGTTCGACCACCGGCCAGCTCGCCGCCGCCGGTCGGACGTCCTTCAGCCCGACACTCCAGAAGGTGACCCCCCTCGAGACATTCACGGTGGGCGGCGTGAGCTACCAGATCCAGGTGGCGGCACTCGACACGACGAATGACGGCCTGGTCAACTATGACATGCTGGTGTTCTTCGATACGGCTCACGGGATCCCGCCCGGCCCCTTCAACCCTCCGTCCACCGGACCGGCCTACGTCCGCCCGGCGGACAAGCGCTCGGGCCCCTTCTACCTGGAGGGCAGCAGCACCAGAGCGGGCACGGGCTTCTACGTGAGCCGGCTCGAGCCCGACCTTTCCAGCGTGCGGATCGCCCGGTACTCTGCCAACGCCATCCCCCGCAACGCCGCCGTCCTCGGCGACGTGGACGACGTCAACAACCACGCCGGATTCTGGGCGCCCCAGCCCGACTTCCGGATCCCCGAGCGACTGAGCCCGGGTTTCGATCCCTTTCCCGACCTCGAGTTGGAAGCGATCTACCAGGATCTCGTGCGACTGTTCGTGGACTACCAGACCCGGGTGGGGCTTCGGGCCATCGAACGCTTTCCCGACGCCGACCTGATCATGATCTACATCGAGCAGCCGGACGGATCGGGCCACCAGTTCCTGCTGACCGATCCCCGCCAGCCCACCGACCCCCGCAACCCGGACTCGATCGGCGGCGGGCAGGACCCGGACAAGGTGGCTCGCTACGCCCGCTACCACGAGGCCGCCTACCGGGCGGCCAGCACCGCCGTGCAGCGGATCATCGAGGCGGTCGGCACCGATCGCCACGGCATGCCGAGGAGCAACATCATCGTCGTCTCCGACCACGGCTTCGAGATCTTTCACACTGCGGTCAGCATGATGAACCTGCTCGTCAGCCGCGGCTTCGACCCGACCAAAGTCCGGGCGGTGACATCGGGTCCGGCTGTCAACGTCTACGTCAACCTGATCGGACGCGGCCCGAGCGGTACCGTGACCCCAGCCGAATACCTGGTCCTCCAGGGCCAGATCGCCGACGCGCTGGCGGAGCTCGTGGACACCAACCCGAATTACACCAACGGCCTCGACCGCCGTCGCCACCGCGGCCTTGCTCGCCGTCCGGGCAACCTCCGCGAGGTCGCCGCCCACCTCCTGGGCTGCCTGGATGGTGCCTTGCACGGCATGCTTCGCGGCGAGTCCGACGTCACCTCCGATCTCGGACGTCGCCCGGATGATGCCGCGCACCGCCGTGATCCCGACCGTCGCCACGAGGCCTCCCAGTTCGGCCACGCCCGACAGGCTCGTGAGCAGGCTGTTCCGGGCCAGGTGGATCACACCGGCGGCGACGATCTCCGCGCCGCTGATCGATCGTTGGAGGGCCGAGGATCCGTTGTCGGCTTCGCTCGATGGTCGGGGTCGCGTTCCGGTCCTCCGCTTCGTGGTCATGATGCGTCCCCTGTCTCGGATCCTTCCGCCCAAGGTTACCCGAGGCGGCGGGCGGCTCGTTTCAGCGCCTCGACCCGGTCCTCACGCTCCCACGGCACGTCGAGATCGGTTCGTCCGAAGTGGCCGTAGGCTGCCAGCCGCGCGTAGAAGCTGCCTTCGTGCCGGATGGGCAGCTGGCGCAGGCCGAGGTGGTGGACCACCGCCGCCGGCCGCAGGTCGATGGTCTCCTGCAGGACGCGCGCGAGGTCGGTGTCGGACGCCACGCCGGACCCGTACGTCTCGACCGACACGGCGAGCGGCCGGGCCTGGCCGATCGCGTAGGCCAGGTGCACCTCGCACTCCCGGGCCAGCTCGGCGGCGACGAGGGTCCGGGCCGCGTAGCGGGCGACGTACGCCCCGAGGCGATCGATGTGATCCGGGTTCTTCCCGGACAGCGCGCCGCCGCCGTGTCGCGTGTATCCCCCGTAGGTGTCCACCATGTTCTTCCGGCCGGTGAGCCCCGCATCCCGACGGGGGCCTCCGACGAGAAAGGCGCCGCCGGGGTTGACGAAGAGCCGGGCCTCGGCGTCGAAGCTCAGCTCGGTGCGATCCAGGGCCGGACGCAGGACCGCGTCCCGGATGTCGCCCTCGAGCCGGCGCCGGGTGGCGGTGGACGTGCCCGGCGCGCCGACCGCGGTCGTGTGCTGGACATTGATCACGACCGTGTGAATCCGCACGGGACGCCGATCCTCGAACTGCACGGCCACCTGGACCTTGCCGTCCGGCCCCAGGTACGGCACGGCCTTCTCGCGCCGCGCCTGATCGAGCCGCCGGGCCAGCCGATGGGCCAGGGCGATGGGCGCCGGCATCCGCTCGGGTGTGTGCGTGCACGCATACCCGAAGACGGACGCCTGGTCCGAGGCCACGCCGGCGTCGAGCTCCTCCTCCGTCGACTCGACGTCGGGAGCCGGATCGCGGCCGGGACGGTGGGCGAAGTTGGTGATGACGCTCGCGTTCTCGGGGTCGAAGCCCTGCTCGTCGGAGTAACCGATGTCGCGGATGACCTGCCGCGCCACGCCGGCCGGGTCCACGCTCACCGCCGAGGCCGCCGTGACCGCCAGGAACACGAGCCCCGTGGCCACGGCACATTCGGCGGAGACCCGGGCTTCCGGGTCGAGATAGAGGAACGCGTCGATCACGGCGTCGGAGATCTGGTCGCACATCTTGTCGGGGTGCCCCTGGGTGACCGACTCCGAGGTGAAGACGCTCGTCTTGCTCACGGGCCTGGCCTCCTTCCGGCGTCGCCCGGCGCGGGCCGGGACTTGAGCATCTCTCGCGCGAGCAGCGGGGCCACCGCGCCCGCCGCGACGACCCCCCAGGCGCCGGCGCCGAGGGGGGACGTGCCGAGTAGCCGGCGGAGCGCCGGCACCGTGACGGCCCCGACCTGAAGCGCCAGCGTCCCCGCAAGCGCCCCGATCAGGGGCGGGTTCTGCGAAAGGCCGCTCAGCGCCGGGCGCGTCTCGGACCGACACGCCAGCGCGTACAGGAGCTGGGCGGTGGTCAGGGTGACGAACGGCACGGTGGAGCCGGCCGCGCCCGGCCGGCCACCGGCGATCGCGTGCGCTCCGAGGGCCGAGGCGGTCATCACGGCCGCGTCCACGGCGATCCGCCGCATGTCCGCGGTCGAGAGAAGCGGCTCGTCGCGTGGCCCGGGGGCTCGCCGCATCACGTCCGGCTCGGCCGGCTCCATCGCGAGCGCGAGAGCCGGGAACACGTCGGACAGGAGGTTCATCCACAGCAGCTGCACCGCGGTCAAGGGTCGGGCGATGCCCAGGGCCATGCCGACGACCGTGAGTAGCACCTCGCCGAGGTTGGTGGCGAGCAGGAAGCGCACGGCCTTCCGGACGTTGGCGCGGATCGTGCGGCCCTGCTCCACCGCGCCCACGATCGAGCCGATGTTGTCGTCCAGCAGGACGACGTCGGCCAGGTCCCGGGCCAGTTCCGTCCCGCCCACCCCGATGGCGACGCCGACGTCCGCCGCGCGGAGGGCGGGTCCATCGTTGATCCCGTCACCGGTCATCGCCACCACCTCGTCGTCCGCCTGCAGGGTCTGGACGATGCGGTACTTGTCGGCGGGCGACACCCGGGCGAAGATGTCCACCTCCCGCGCCAGCCCCCGGAGGGCTTCCGGCGGGAGCTGGGCGATCTGCGCCGCCTCGGCCACCCGCAGCTCCCCGTTCCGGTCGAGGCCGAGCGCCCGCCCGACGGCGATCGCGGTGGGGCTCTGGTCGCCGGTCAGCATGACGACCCGGATGCCGGCCGCCCGGCAGGCGTTCAGGGCCTCCCGCACGCCGGGTCGGATCGGGTCCACCATCCCGACCAGACCCGCCCAGACGAGCTGGTCGATCGCGGGCGGCTCGGCTGCCATCCCGTCGTCGTCGCGATAGGCCAGGCCGAGGACCCGGAGGGCGTCGCTGGCCATGCGGGCATTGGTGCCGAGGATCGCCCGGCGGTCGCTCGCGGTCAGCACCCGCGAGTCGCCGTTCCGGCCAGCAACGTGGCTGGCGAGTCGCAGGACCTCCTCCGGCGCCCCCTTGACCGCGATAAGCCGATGGCCGTTATCGGTCGAGTGCACCGTCGCCATCCAGTTCTGGCCGACGGCCCTGGGCCGGACCCCGATCCGCGGGTGGCGGGCTCGCAGCGCCCGGCCATCCACGCCGAGGGCGCGGGCGGACTCCAGGAGGGCGACCTCGGTCCCGCTGCCCAGGATCGTGCCGCCCTCGGCCTCCGCGACGAGCTCGGCCTCGTTGCAGAGGACCGCCACGACGAGCGCGCTGGCGAGGCCCGCCCGGTGCCCGCCCGGGAGAGGGTCACCCGCGGCATTGCCGCCGGATACGACCGGGCCCACGATCCGCGTGCCGCCGGGCAGCCTCCACTCCTGGACCGTCATCCGGTTCTCGGTGATCGTGCCCGTCTTGTCGACGCAGATGACCGTCGTCGCTCCGAGGCTCTCGACGACCTCGAGCCGCCGGACGAGCACGTTCCGCCTGAGCATCCGCTGCATCCCGAGGGCGAAGGTCGTCGTCGCGACGGCGGGCAGACCTTCCGGCACGGCGGCGACGCCGAGGGCGATGGCCGTTCTCACCATCTCCAGCGCGGAGATGCCGCGCAGCAGGCCAAGCCCGAGGACGGCGGCGCAGAGCGAGACCGTGATCCCGACGAGGGTCCGGCCCATCCGGTCGAGCTGCCGCTCGATCGGCGCCGGTGGTGGCTCGACCCCGGCGACCAGGGCGCGCACCCGGCCGAATTCCGTGCGACTCCCGGTCCCGGTCACGACCGCGAGGCCAGCGCCCTCGCTGACCACGGTTCCGGCGTAGACCATGTTGGCCCGGTCGGCGAGCGGGGTGCCTTCGGCGTGGACGTGGTCAGCCCGCTTGGCCACCGGCAGGCCTTCCCCGGTCAGAGCGGACTCGTTGACGCTCAGCCCGCCCGTCACATCCACCAGGCGGCCGTCGGCGCCGACGTCGTGTCCCGCCCTGAGGATCAGGACGTCCCCAGGCACCAGCGAGGCCGTGGAGACGGTGCGCTCGCGACCATCACGCCGAACCAGCGCCACCGGGTGCGTCAGGCGCTGCAGGGAGCTGAGGATGCCCTCGACGCGGCTCTCGGTCGCGTATCCGACCAGCGCGTTGGCGGCGACGACACCGAGAATCACGATCGCCTCGAAGGGGGCTCCGCTCACCAGGGACAGGCCGGCGGCGCCGGCCAGGAGCGCCACCGGCAGGGAGGTGACCTGTCCGGCCAGGATCGCAAGGCCCGAGCGAGGAGTCGGGGCGGGGACACGATTCGAACCGAACCGCGCGAGCCGGGCCTCGGCCTCCTCGCCGGTCAGGCCGACGGACGGCAGCGTGGCCAGGCGCGCCACGACGTCGGCGGCCGTCGTGGCATGCCAGCGGTCGCCGTCGCGCTCGAGTATCTCGTGATCTCCCCCGCGGGTCGGCGGTCGCGACCGCCGCCGCGGCGGCCCCCCGTCGCGATAGCGACGCAGCTCGGCCGCGACCTGGCGGGGGCTGAGGGCCTCGGCGTCGAAGAGCACGAGGACGCTGCCGGTCAGCGGGTTGGCGTGAACTTCGCGGATGCCGACCCGGATCGCCAGCCGGTCAACGATGCGCCGCGCGACGTCGGGACGGTGGCGCAGACCCTCGACCCGGGCGCGGATTCGTCCACGCACGGCGACCGAGAGGAAGATCACAGATGGCTGGGCCGTCATCGCTACGGGCGGCTCTGGCTCCGTCCACGACACCCTACCAGTGGTTCGTTACCATGACGCTACGACAACGTTACGAAACCTCGAGTCCGGAGGAAGGACCAGCTTGACCTATCATGGGCCCTGGGGTGGTGCCCAGCGAGTCCTCGGTGCAGGCTCGGGAAGGATGCATGAAGCGCCTGTTCGTCATCGGGCTCGGGCTCGTGGCCGTGTTGCTGGTGGCGGCGCTGGCGGCGGCGCTTGCCATCGGGCTGCCACGCAACGCGGCCGGCATGGCCGCCCGCAGCGTGTGCTCGGGAGCCTTCGTCGCCGAACGGCCGTGGCAGAAGGTGCTGACCGAGGACGTGCTGCCGGCCAGCGGCGTGCTGCAGTTGGTCAACGTGACCGTCAACGTCGCAGCACGCACGGTGAGCGCACGCTTTGCCGGCGGCTTCGAGCGCCGCGCGTCGCATCTGGGGCGGCGCGGCTGCGTGCTCGACGCCGAGCCCGACCGCGCCGCCGCGCCGCCGACCCCGCTCGTCGCTCGCGGCGCGCCCTGGCCCCAGGGTGATTCGCCGCTGCCCCCGGCGCAATGGGGGGACGGGGTCGCCGCCGCTCGGCTGCAGGCCCTGGTGGACGAGGCCTTCGTCGGCGCCGGCGATCCCGCCGCGGCGAACGCACGCGGCCTTGCCGTCGTGCACCGCGGCCGGCTGCTCCTGTTGCGCCATGGCCACGGGTTCGACGCCACGACGCCGTTGCACGGCTGGTCGATGACCAAGACCGTGCTGGGCATGCTCACCCACAAGATCGCTGCCGAGCGGAGGCTCGCGCTCGGCCGCCCGGTGGTCGAGGCGTTCGGCCCCGGCCGCGAACCGGCCTGGGTCGCCCTCTGGCGCGCCGATGCGCGCAAGGGCATCACCGTGCAAGACCTGCTGTGGATGCGCGACGGCCTGGCCAACGTCGAGGACTACGCGCCCTGGGGCGCGGTGCCACGCCTGCTGTGGGGCGGCAAGGACGTTGCCGCCCATGCCGCGGGTGCCGAGGCCGAGGTGCCGCCGGCCACGCGCTGGCGGTATTCGAGCGCCACCTCGAACCTGCTCGCGCGAGTGCTGCGCGGCAGCTTTGCGACCGATGCCGAATACTGGGCCTATGCGAAGCAAGCCCTCTTCGACCCGATCGGCGCCGGCACCGCGGTGCTCGAGACCGACGCCGACGGCACCTGGATCGCGTCGTCATACCTGTGGGCGAGCACCGGCGACTGGGCCCGCCTGGGCCTGTTGATGCTGCAAGACGGCCGCTGGGGCGAGCGCCAGGTGCTGCCGCCCGGTTGGCTGGCGCGTGCGGCGACGCCCTCGCTCGGGAAGGGGGATGGACTTGGCTACGGCGCGCAGACCTGGCTCATCGGCCACCCGAGCGAACGCATGTGCCGTGGCCGCGGCCTGCCGCCGGATACGATGGCGATGATGGGCCACTGGGGTCAGATCGTCGCCATCGTGCCGTCCCGCCAGGTGGTGACGGTGCGCCTGGGCTGGACCCTCGACCCCGACGCGTTCCGGCCCTGCGAGTTCGTGGCCGAGGTGCTGAAGGCCGTGAAGGACTAGCCGCGACCGGCGATTTTCAACGGTACGCCGCCCGCACGAGCGGGCATCGCCGCGTAACGCTCTCGACACCCACGCGTCCAGATCTTTTGGCGCTCCCGTCAGGCTTGCGTCACGTGACGCTGGTAGCGTCGAACCACTTGGAGGCCTCGGTCTCAAGGGCGAATACGTCCAGCAGATGGACGAGCGGAAGAACCTGGGCCCGGGTGGGAGCAATCTCGACGACGTCACGTCGAAAGGCTACTACGTGACGGCGACGTTCCTCCTGACCGGTGAGGACTCCGTGCTGAACGGGCCGGTGGTGCCGCGACGGCCGTTCTCCCCGTTCGCCGGGGCGCTGGGGCCGGGAGCGTGGGAGATCGCCCTCCGCTTCTCGCAGATCGAGTTCGATTCGGACGACCCTCTCGACTTCTTCGACGGGAACCTGGCCAACGGGGTCACGGCGGGCAACGGGACGAACCGGGCTCAGGCGCTGACGGCTGGGGTCAACTGGTACCTGAACTCGCGGGTCCGGCTGATGGCCAACTACACCCACTACTGGTACGACAACGACTTCGCCACCCCGACGAGCTGTCGCCGGAACACCTGCGCCGCCGGGGACCTGCGGCGGGGCGACGACGCCTGGGAGTTCCTCACCCGCCTCCAGTTCTGGTTCTGAGGCATCGTCGGCCGGCGACGCCCACTCCCGTAGAGTCCGGACGGGGGGACCCCGATCCGGGCGACGACCCCGCCGAGGGGCCCGGAAGGCGCGCCCCGAGCTCCAGGCGGGATCGGCGGGGCCGGCATGGTCGCCGACCGGGCCGGGACCGTCTCGCTTCCGCCCGCCGGTTTCGTCGCGCGGCCGTCATCACGCTGTAACGCGGCCAGGCTACCCTCAGAACCCAGCGTGCGGGCGACGACCGCAGAGCCATCGGGTCGTGCTGACACAGACGCCCCGGCTGGGCGAGGAGCTCTGGGCTCGCGTCCGCCGCCGGTGGCGGAGGCCGTGTGGTGGCGATCCACCGGAAGAACCTCCGGCTGGCTCTGGTGCGCCCGATGCCCGAGGCACCGCTCACGAAGGAGGTCACGGTCGGCTGGGTGTATGTCGAGACCGAGCAGGAGATCCGGCGAGAGTGCCCCGCCGAGCCCCTGGCGTTGGAGTGGCAGACGCCTGAGCCTGGCAACGACGGGCCGCCACCCGCGGGAGAGATCGAAGGATGGGATGGCAGGTATTCCGTGAGTCGGTCGCAATCATCGGGGGACTGATCGCTCTCGGCCTGGCGCTCGGCCTCCTGCTGACGAGCGGCCACTGAGCGGGGCCGTTCGGGTGCCCCCGAAACCGCGGCCCGACACCGCCTCGGCGTGAGGCTCCCATGCCGGTCCTGACCATCGGCACGCTCGAGGCCATCGAGGTCCCGGCCTCACCCCAGCCGGCCGGCGGCTGGAAGCGGCCGCCCCGAAAGCGTGGGTGAAGCGGAGGCCCTGGAATGGCTGACATGCTGGGTGCGCAGAATCCCCTGACGGCCGGGCTGCTGCCGACGCTCATCCCCCAGCCGTGCACGCTGGTCATCTTCGGCGGCGCCGGCGACCTGAGCCGGCGCAAGCTGCTGCCTGCCGTGTACAACCTGTCCCTCGACGGCTTGCTCCCCGCCAACTTCGCCGTGGTCGGCTTCTCCAAGTCCGAGATCGGATGACGCGGCCTTCCGCGCCTTCGCCCGCGAGGGCGTGGAGCAAGTTCTCGCGACGGCCGATCGAGGAGACGTCGTGGGAGGAATACTCGCGCCTGCTCTTCTACGTGCCCGGCAGCTTCGACGACCCCGGGCCTACGTCGAGCTGCGGCGCCGGCTGGAGAAGATCGAGGGCGAGCTGCGGCATCCCCGGCAACCGCGTCTTCTACCTCTCCATTCCGCCGAGCCTCGATCGGGACCTGCGTGAACCAGCTCGAGGCCGCGGGATTCGTGGCCGACCCGCAGGAGGGGCCGACCTCGCGCATCATCGTCGAGAAGCCGATCGGCCGCGACCTGGCCAGCGCACGCGCCATCAACGCCACCCTGGCCCGCGCCGTTCGACGAGAGCCAGATCTTCCGCATCGACCACTACCTCGGCAAGGAGACGGTCCAGAACATCCTGGTCCTGCGCTTCGCCAACTCCATCTTCGAGCCGCTGTGGAACCCGAAGTACGTCGACCACGTGCAGATCACGGTGGTCCGAGGAGGAAGGCGTCGGCACGCGCGCCGGCTACTACGAGGAGGCGGGCGCGCTGCGCGACATGGTGCAGAACCACATCCTGCAGCTCCTGTGCCTGATCGCGATGGAGCCGCCGTGGTCGCTCGACCCCGGACGTCGTGCGCGACGCACAAGCTGGAGGTGCTGCACTGCCTGCGCCCGATCGCGCGGCGCCGACGTCGAGCAGCACGTGCGTGCGCGCGCAGTACGGGCCGGGCTACCACCACGGCGTCGAGGTGCCCGGGCTACCGGCGCGAGGACGGCGTGACGCCCGACTCGACCACCGAGACCTACGTCGCGCTCAAGGTGCTTCATCGACAACTGGCGCTGGGCGGGCGTGCCGTTCTACCTGCGCACCGGCAAGCGCCTGCCGAAGCGCGCCAGCGAGATCGCGGTCCAGTTCAAGGACGGTGCCGCCGATCCTCTTCAACGTCGACCGCGACGCGCCGCTCGAGCCGAACGTGCTGACGCTGCGCATCCAGCCCGACGAGGGCATCTCGCTCGCGCATCGTCGTCGAAGCTGCCCGGGCCGAAGGTGCGCATCTATCCCGTCAAGATGGACTTCCGCTACGGCACGACCTTCGGCGAGTCAGTCGCCCGAGGCCTACGAGCGGCTGCTGCTCGACGTCATGGCCGGCGACGCCACGCTGTTCATGCGCCGCGACGCGGTCGAGGCGTCGTGGACGTGGGTGACGGCCATCCTCGAGGCGTGGGAGGCGAGTCGGCATCCGCTTGCTGCCGGAGTACCCCGCGGGCAGCTGGGGGCCGATCGAGGCCGACCGGCTCATCGAGACCGACGGCCGCAGGTGGCGGACACTGTGAGGGCGGAAGGGCCGCGATGAGCCCCACTACGCTGGTCGCCGAGCCACCGCGCACGGTGCGCGTCAGCGCCGTCGAGCACGAGCTGGCGCGACCCTGGCGTCATCCCGACGCGTCGCCCGACGAGGCGCCGGCCTCCCGGGCCCTGATGGCCAACCTCGTCATCTTCTGCCGCAGCGACGCCGAGGCCGCCGACGTGACCGGCAACATCGCCACCATCGTGCCGCGCCATCCCTCGCGGGTGATCCTGCTGGTCGCCGACCCGTCCAGCGACGCCGGCGAGATCACCGCGTCGGTGGCGATCCACGGCCGTCTGATGGACGGTTCGCAGCACGTGTGCGGCGAGGTCATCACGCTGCGCGCGGGCGCCCCCGCCCTCCGCAGCCTGCCCGCGACCGTCCGGTCCCTCCTGCTCGGCGACCTGCCCACCGCGCTCTGGTGGGCGACTCCCGACGCGCCGCCGCTGGCCGGCGAGCTCTTCACCGACCTGGCCCAGCTCGCCGACCAGATCATCTACGACAGCTTCGCCTGGACGGATCCGCTGCGGCAGCTCGTCGTCACCGCCGGCTGGATCACCGGCGCCGCTGCCAGCGTTACGTCAGACCTGGCCTGGCGGCGGCCCAAGCTGTGGCGGCGCATCCTGGCCCAGTCGCTCGATGCCGGCCTGGCACCCGGCGCGTTCGACAACATCAGTGAGGTCCACATCGAGCACGGCCCGCACACGCTGACCCAGGCGTGGCTCCTCACTGGCTGGCTCGCCTTCCGCCTGGGCTGGCAGCCGCGCGGGGGCAAGGTGCTCCCGGGCCCCGAGGTGTCGTGGTCGTTCCAGTGGGCGCACGGCTCGCCGCGCGTGCAGATCAAACGGCTGGCCGAGGGCGTGTCGGACATCCGCGCCATCCGCATTGTCACCAAGGTCGGCAGCCGCGCCGTCACCTTCCGGTTCCAGCTCTCGGAACCAGGCCACGCCAGCGTCATCGCCGACGGACTCTCCGACCGAGTCCTCACCATGACCGCGCCGGTGCAGTCGCGGGCGGAGCTGGTGGCGCGGCAGCTGCCCGACATCGCGCGTGACCGGCTCTTCCAGTCGAGCGTGGCGCTGGCGCGCACGATGGCCGAGGCGGTGCTGTGAAGTCGCCTGCACCGCCACGGATCCGGGTCCTCGTGAGCGGCAGCTCCGGATTGATCGGCTCCGCGCTGCTTCCACGCCTGGCCAGCATGGACTGGTCGGTCACCCGGCTCATCCGCTCGAAGCCGGGCCGCGGCGAGGCCGCCATAGCCTGGGATCCTGCCGGCGGCACCATCGACGCCGGCGCCATCGACGGGTTCGACGCGGTCGTGCACCTGGCTGCCGAGAACCTGGGTGGCGAGCGCTGGAATCACGGCAAGAAGGCGCGCATCCGTGACAGCCGCGTCGGAGGCACGCGGTTGCTCGTCGCCGCTCTGGCCGCCCGCGCCCGCCGCCCGCGCACACTCGTCACCGCGTCGGCCACCTCGTACTACGGGGACCGGGGCGCCCGGTGGGTTAACGAGACGACTCCCGCCGGCAGCGGCTTCCTCGCCCACGTATGCCGCGACGGAGAGGCGGCCGCCGAGGGGGCGGCATGGCGAGGGCTCCGCGTCGTCCATCTCCGGTTCGGTGCGGTGCTGAGCGCACGGGGAGGCGCGCTGGCGGCGCTGCTGCAGCCGTTCCGGCAGGGGCTGGGCGGTCCGATCGGGTCCGGGGACCAGTACGTGAGCTGGGTCGCCATCGACGACGCGGTGGCGGCGATCCTGCACGCCGTCCGGACACGGAGCGTGCACGGGCCCGTCAACGTCGTCGCACCCGATCCGGTGACGAACCGGGAGTTCGTCGAAACGCTCGGACGCGTGATCGGTCGGAAGGCAGGGGCTGGGATGCCAGCCTTCGCCGCCCGGCTGCTGCTGGGCGAGATGGTGGACGAAGTGATCCTGCCGAGCATCCGGGTCCGACCGACCCGGCTCCTCGAGACCCGCTTCACGTTCCGCCATCCAAGGCTGGAAGACGCGCTTCGGGCGCTGCTCGGAGACGCGGCGGGCTCGGGGTGAGATGGCCGACACCCTTCGGCGGACAATCGCGACGGTGATCACGGCGCCGAGCCGGCCCACCACGCGAGGCGAGTGCGTAGACGAAGGTTCACGGGCGCGTCGCGCGGAGTCTGCGACGCTGCGGCGACGTCGAGTCAGAGAGGAGATTCCCATGGACCGCTCCTCCGACCCCGAGAGCGTCGTAGCCAACGACTCATGCTGACGGGATGCCCGACGTGACGAGCGAGGACCGTCGCACGCTGGTCCGAGATCTGATGACTCCCAACCCCGTCGTGGTCCATACCGAGGACGACGCCGAACAGCTGCTTGACCTCTTCGAGCGGCGGGACTTCAACGCGGTTCCGGTCGTGGATGGCGAAGGAAACCTAATCGGGGTCGTGACGAAGTTGAGCTTGCTGCGCCTGTTTCACGGAGCGGCGGACCGCGGATCCGCCGGCCCTACGGCATCGCCAACGCTGCGGGTGAGCGATATCATGGACACGCGCACTGTTTCGGTGGATCCCGCGGATTCCCTCGACGCTCTAGTGAAGCAGATGACGCGGAATCGCGTGCGGAGCGTCCCGGTGGTCGAGCGATCACGAAGCCGTCGCCGGCTGGTTGGCATCGTGAGCCGCGGCGACTTGCTACGGGGCCTCGCCAGGGGCCACGCCTAAAGGGGGTTCGGACGGGCGAGCCGGGCCTCGGCCGATTCTCGATGCGGCGCTCGGCCCTCGCCCCCGGGGAATCGCCCGGCTAGTCTGAAGTTAGGCGTCGGCGGCGATGAACCGGTCGAGCCGTTCCCGGGCGACGTCGTCCGGCCACTGCTCGGGCGGCGCCTTCATGAGATAGGCGGATGGAGCGAGCAGGGCCCCCTTGACGCCCCGGTCGAGGGCGATCCGGCAGCACCGGATGGCATCGACGACGACTCCCGCCGAATTGGGGGAGTCCCACACCTCGAGCTTCAGCTCGACGGTGATCGGCTGATCGCCGAAGCCGCGTCCCTCGAGCCGGATGTGGGCCCACTTCCGGTCCTCGAGCCACGGCACATAGTCACTCGGTCCGATGTGGACGGCGGTCTCCGGCAGGTCGTGGCGCAGCTCGGCGCGGACGGCGTCGGTCTTCGACATCTTCTTCGACGCGAGCCGCTCCCGCTCCAGCATGTTGTAGAAGTCGGTATTCCCCCCGACGTTGAGCTGGCTGGTACGCTCCAGGCGCACGCCGCGGTCCATGAAGAGCCGGGTGAGCGCGCGATGCACGATCGTCGCGCCGACCTGCGACTTGACGTCGTCTCCCACGACCGGCAGCGCCGCCTCCTCGAAGCGCCGCCGCCAGTAGGCCTCCCGGGCGATGAACACCGGGATACAGTTCACGAAGCCGCAGCCGGCGTCGAGGACCTGCTCGACGTACCACTTGGTCGCCATCTCGCTCCCGACCGGGAGGAAGTTCACGACGACGTCGGTGCGCGTATCCCGGAGGATGCCGGCG
This sequence comes from uncultured Candidatus Rokubacteria bacterium, assembly GCA_963708025.1. Lineage (GTDB taxonomy): Bacteria > Methylomirabilota > Methylomirabilia > Rokubacteriales > DASRDR01 > CAVPSB01. The sequence continues at coordinate 75,367 of CAVPSB010000030.1, forward strand.
ATGTCCGCGGTCGAACCCGGCGCCTTCCGGATCAGGCGCGAGAGATACTGGCCGAGCCCGTCGTGCGTCATCCCGCGCTGAACGGGGACCTCGAGCCGAGGCACGTCGGCGAACCGCACCGTGTTGTTCGGCGGGGCGAAGATCGCCTCGCCGAGGTCGCGCCCGACCTTCTGCTCGTCGATGTCGAACGCGGCCGAGAACTCGATGTCGCCGACGTGGTACTCGCCGAGCCGCGGACGCATCAGACCGGGGATGAATCCTTGCTCGGGTGCCGATCGATAGTAGTGAACACCCTGGACGAGAGCCGAGGCGCAGTTCCCGATGCCGATGATCGCGACGCGGACCTTCGGCATTGCTACTCCGCCCCCGCCCGCCCGCTCTCTTTCCGCCGCCCGCGCCCCGGCCGCGATGCAGCCCGCGCACGGGGTGCCGACTTCACAGGTCGCGAAGCCGGGTTCACACGCTTGGCGCCCTGCATGGCGGCCCGGACCGTCAGCCGCACCGCTCGACCGGCGGCCGTGCCGATCCGGTCGGCGGCCTCGATCGCCCCCTGGCCGGCCTTTCGAGCGGCTGCCCCGACGTCGGCCCCGATGTCCTGGGCCGCCTGAATCGTGCCCTCGACGGCCTTCCGCGCGACAGCGCCCACGTCGCCGCCGACCTCGCCGGCCGCCCGGACCGCCCCCCGGGCCGCGGACTGGGCTACCATCCCGAGGTCGCCGCCGATCGCGTACGCGGCCCGGATGGCCCCGCGGACCGTCGCCACCGCGGTGAGGCCCAGTTCACTCCCAACGTCGCGCGCGCCCGACACGGCGGTGACCAGCGTGTTCCGGACCAGGTTCAGCACGCCCACCGAAATGATCTCGCCACCGGTGAACGTGCGGCGGATCGCCCGCTGCACCGCACCGGCGTCCTGGCCGGGCTCGCGCTGCGGCCGGCCCTTTCGCTTGGTCGCCATCAAGTCCTCCCTCTCGCAGCCGCAACGCGGCGGACCACACCGTGGAGCCCATGCCAGATGCGGCCATTCGGACGGCCGCCGGGTGGAAAACGCGGGGTGAGCAGGAACATCGCGGCGGTGGCGTGACCCAGGACGAACACGAGTGGGTGACGTCCCATCCGAAAGCCCTCCGACGACTGAGATGACAATCGGCTCGAGGGCCCGCAGCTTGGCGGGCAGCCTCAGTGCGCCGCGCGGGACCCTTCATCCAGTGTAGGGACCGTTGGCAAAAGACTACGTTACGAAAGGGTTACGATCCGGGCTTCCCGACGCACCCCGAGGCCGGTGCGGCGCACAGGCCCAGATGTATCGGCGCCGTCATCGAGAAGCAATCGAGCGCCGGTACGCTGGCCCTATCGACGGGAGGCCCGAGATGAAAGCGATACGCCCGGCCGGGACCGCGCATGCCGCGCCCCAGACCCTCGCCGTGATCGCTCACGACAACAAGAAGGTTGACATGGTCGCGTGGGCGACCTTCAACCGTGACACGCTGGGCCGCTTTCGGCTGCTGGCCACCCGCCACACCGCCCGGCTCGTCCGGGACAAGATCGGGCTCCCGGTCGACGAACTGCTCAGCGGCGCGGAAGGCGGCGACGCTCAGATCGCCGCCCTCGTGGCCACCGGCGAGATCGATGCGGTGTTCTTCTTCGTCGATCCGCTCTGCGCGCTGCCTCACGACCCGGACGTTCGCGCCCTGCTGCGGGTCTGCAACGTCCACAACGTGCCACTGGCCACGAACCTGGCCACCGCGGATCTGATCATCGCCGCGCTGTCCGGGGCCGAGCCCGTCGTCCTGCGCGAATAGAGCGGCGCCCGACGACTCCGCTTCGGCGGCCGGAGACGGGCTGGTGCGGAACGCGGTGTCGGCGACCTCCGGCGGCCCGATCACCGTCTGCGCGAACTCTGAGCCGAGGAATGACGATGGCCGATGAACCCGTGGCGGCGCCTGGGAACAGCTGCCTCCGCACGAGATCATCCCGTCGATTCTCGGGTAGCCGATTCTGGTCGGCATCCGGGTTCGGTCGCGAGCGAAGCTGAGCCCGTATTTGCAGATTTGATCTCTCGAATCGCCACCACGCACGACCACGGAACGAAGACTCGAAGCCCGCCTGACATCTCCTCTGACTGCCCCCACCGCCGTCCGTCCTCGCGACAACCCCGGCAGGGTGGCCGAGATCGACGAGCGTGCACGCGAGCGCGACGACGGGTGCTCCCGGTTGCCGAAGGACCGCCGGATCCAGAAGGTGCGGAGACCACGCACACTTCTCGATCCACGTCCGGTCAACAACGAGCTCGATCCGGTCACCCGCTTTCATGGTCTTCGCCGATGAACGTGATGGCGGGCGATGCCCTCGCCGCTCGACGGGCGGAAGCAGCCTACCTGGCGAAGGTTACGACGCCATCACTTGCTCGTTACAAGATTGCGGCGGTTGCGCGCTTCTCGACCACCCGCGTGAAGTCTGTCGGCTCGAAGCGGCGGTCGCTATGTTCCCGAGCAGGTCGGTATTACCCAGGGTTTCGCGAACTCCGCGCTCCCCTGCCAGGTGGACTGTGCGGTGAGGCCTTGGTTGTAGTGACGAGCGTGTGGCGCGCTTCGACCCCCGCTCGGCGTGGTAAGCTCCCAAGCTGTCCTCGGACAACCTCCGCTCGCGTGGGAAGGCGGCCATGGCCCAGGGATCGGCTCCCGATCTCGCTCGGATGATCGAAGGGCGTGACTTCGTCGCGCTCCACGAGATGCTCAAGCACTGGTCGCCGCCGACCGCGGCGCGCCTCATCGAAGGTCTCGCCGTGGAACAGCAGGCCGTTGCCTTCCGGGCGCGAGTTCGCGGCTCGTGGTCGAGTCCTGCCGCTGGAGCGGAGCAGCGCTGAAGGTCTGCCGAGCAGGGAGGAGCGCGACGTCGAACGGGGTGGCACCGGGGCGCTGTCACGTTGACCGATCGCCTGGGTGCTCCCGTGTCTGCCCTCAGACGTGCTCGGGCCGGACATCGGACAATTCGATCCGGGTCTGTCCCGACGCCGGCCCTCCACCGGATGGCCTCGTGGCCGAGGCCTGCCCGGAGTGCGGGATCACCATGGAGTTCAAGATGCCACATCCGGATCCGCCGGCCGATCGCGTCGAGACGAGGGTCGCGCGATCGCACCGACAGACGTTCGGCGTGCAGCACGTCGTCGAGTCAGCCGCCTACCCGGGAGCGCGCCACGCTCGGTGAGGCGCGGATCCGAGCTCAACGGAGATGCCCCGGCGCTAGGGGTTGGCAGGTCGTGTCTGGTGTCACGGAGCGAGCTTGCACTGCCAGCAAAGGAGACCTTTCGCGGGCGACGTGCCGGGCCTGCGCGGGAGGGCATCGGACACCGAGATCACGGCGGAGACGCCGTGGTGCGGCATCGTCTCGAGCCGGCCGGACCGCGGGAAGGCCGGCACGGTCAACGCAGCAGTGGGAGCCGGCCGGGCGCCAGCGGCCCCGTCGTCGAAACGTGACGGCGTCGTCATCCGATCGCAGGCGGCGCTGGCTATGGTAGCGCTGGAACGACGTGGGTCGAAATGGCCGGCCGCCAGACTACCGACGCTGGATCCGAACACGATCGGCGACCAGAGGGGTGCGTGGTGGTCGCGGGTTCGCCGCCGATCGCGGACGTGACCTCCTTCCCCCTGAGCTGCCGGGAGGCGCTCGCGCGATGCTGCCTCGGCATCGCGGACTGAGTCGAGACACCGAGCCGACCCGGTCACCGGTCGCACGGTGTCCGGATCGGCCGCCGGGCCGGTATCGGAGTTAGCCGATGACCACGGCCAGGGCGGGGGTGCTGGAGGTCCCGGGCGCGCCGTTCGGGCTGCGGGAGTACCCGCTCCGGGATCCGGGGCCGGGCGAGGCGTTGGTCCGCGTGCGCCTGGCCACCATCTGCCGTTCCGACGTCCACACCTGGGCGGGGCGACGTCCCGGCCCGCTGCCCACGATCCTGGGCCACGAGATCACGGGGACCGTGGCCGCGCTCGGACCCCGGATGGAGCGCGACCTTCGCGGCGACCCGCTGGCGGTCGGAGACCCGGTCACCTGGACGCTGTGCGTCTCGTGTGGGGGCTGTTACTACTGTCGCGATCGGGGGCTGCCCCAGAAGTGCGTGTCCCTTCGGAAGTACGGGCACGAGAGCGCCTCCGAGGCCCCTCATCTGCTGGGCGGATTCGCGGAGTACTGCTACCTCTTGCCCGGCACCGGGATCGTGCGCCTGCCCCCGGGCCTGGCCGCCGAGGAGGCGGCGCCGCTGAACTGCGGCGCCGCGACGATGGTCGCCGCGGTCGAGGCGGCCGACATCGGAGCCGGCGACACCGTGGTGGTCCTCGGTCTCGGCCTGCTCGGTCTGTACGCGGTCGCCCTGGCCCGCGCCCGGCGAGCCGGCCGGGTGATCGCGCTCGATGGGATGGCGTCCCGCCGAGCGCTGGGCGAGCGGTTCACGGCCGACGTGGTCCTGGACCCGGCGGCGCTCGGGCCGGACGCCACGGTGGCCCGGGTGCGGGCGCTCGCGCCACCGGATGGAGCCGACGCGGTGATCGAGGCGGCCGGCGACCCCGCGCTGGTGCCTCTCGGGCTGCGGATGCTTCGCAAGGGCGGTCGCGCCGTCGTCACCGGCCTCGTCTTCCCCGGCGCCGCCCTCACCTTCGATGGGGATCTGCTGGTCCGCCACGCGCTCACGCTGCGCGGGGTTCACAACTATCTGCCGAGGCACCTGGTGGAAGCCGTCGACTTCGCGGCACGGCACGGAGCCTGTCTCCCGCTGCGTGACCTGGTTGACTCCCGGTTTCCGCTGGACCGCCTCGACGAGGCCTTCCAGGCCGCCGCCGAGCGCCGAGCGCTCCGGGTCGGGGTGGTGCCGTAGGACGAGCGCCCCGTGGCGGCAACTTCACGGAATCGTCACGGCTTCTCAACCATCGGACGATAGGGTCTCGGCAGCCATGGCGATCGGTGTGTCTCCCGCCATCACGCTGGACCGGGTCAGCCGGACGTTCGGGGCCACCCGGGCGCTCGACCGGATCTCGCTGCACATCCCGCCGGGGCAATTCGTCGCGGTGATCGGCCGCTCGGGCGCCGGCAAGACGACCCTGCTTCGGTGTCTGGCGGCGGCCACGCCGCCGACGGAAGGGAGGATCCGCGTGGGAGAGGTCGACCTCGCGACCCTCGGCAGCCCCCAGCTCCGCGTCTACCGGGCCCACGTCGCGATGATCTACCAGCAGTTCAACCTGGTGCGGCGGCTCGGTGTCCTCGACAACGTGCTGGCCGGTCGTCTCGCGCACCAGGGCGGGTGGCGGGACCGGCGACACTGGATGGCGCTGCTCCGGTGGTTCACCCTGGCCGAGCGGGGCGTCGCCCTCCGGTGTCTCGACCACGTCGGGCTCCTCGACCGGGCGTGGCAGCGCACCGACACCCTCTCCGGTGGCGAGCAGCAACGGGTGGCGATCGCCCGCGCCCTGGCCCAGGCGCCGGGGTTGATCCTCGCCGACGAGCCGGTGGCGAGTCTGGATCAGATCAACGGCACCCAGGTACTGGAGACCTTGCGCGACACGGCCTCGGTGGCCGGGCTGACGGTGGTCGCCACGCTCCACCACCTGGACTACGCGCGACGGTACGCCGACCGGATCGTAGCCCTGGCGGGGGGGCGCCTGGTGTTCGACGGAGCGCCGGCGGACCTGACCGACGCCGGCGTGAGCCGCATCCTGGACGAGGCGACGCGGACCCCGACTCCCGCGGCGCCGGCGGTCCTGGCCCGGGCGGGGTGGGCGGCATCGTGAGCGGGCTCCTGGCGGACGTGCTGGGCGGCCCGCCCCCGGTCGCGCCGCCTCGGCCGAGGCGACTGGGGCGAAGTCTCGGCGCGACGGTGGCCTTCGGCCTGATCCTGGCGGCGACGGCCAGGCTCGTCGAGTTGCGCCCCCTGGAGCTCTTGCGGGATGCCGGCAACATCGCGGTGTTCCTGCGCGGCTACCTCCACCCGTCCTTCGTGCACCTCGACGCGTACCTGTGGGAGTCCCTGGTGACGCTCTCGATCGCGCTCTGGGGCACCGTGCTGGCGGTCCTGATCGCCACGCCGCTGGGCCTCCTGGGCGCGCGCAATCTGGCCCCGCACCCCGTCGTCTATCAGCTGGCGCGGCGCGCCATGGATGTCCTCCGCGCGGTCAACGAGTTCGTCTTCGCGCTGATGTTCGTGACCGCGGTCGGGCTCGGTCCGTTCGCCGGCATGCTCGCCCTCGGCCTCCACACCGGCGGCGTGCTCGGCAAGCTGCTCTCGGAGACGGTGGAGGCCATCGACCCCGGCCAGGTCGAGGGCGTCGCCGCCACCGGGGCCTCGCGGCTGCACGTCGTCAGCTTTGCCGTGGCACCGCAGGTGCTGCCGAACTTCGTGTCCTACGTCCTGCTCCGGTTCGAATCGGACATCCGCTCGGCGTCGGTCATCGGCATGATCGGCGGTGGGGGGATCGGCTTCTACCTGTGGGACACCATCCGCGCCTTCAATGACCGCGAAGCGGCCACCGTGATCCTGCTCATCGTGGCCATGGTGATGCTGACCGACGTCGTCTCGGCGCGCGTGCGCCGGATGACCATCTGAGGAGGTTCTGCCGATGCCGAACCGCCGCGCCGTGCTCCGCAGCCTGGCCGCCACCACGATCGGCCTTCTCGTGCTCTCGGCCGGTGCCCGCGGCGAGGACGCCGGCTGGCCGAAGGAGATCACCTTCGCCATCCTCTCGACCGAGTCGGCGCCGGAGATCGCCCGTCGCTGGCGGCCGATTCTCGACCAGGTCGAGAAGGACCTGAAGATCCGGGTCAAGCACGTGACCGCCACGGATTACCGCGGGACCATCGAGGCCCTCAAGTTCAAGAAGGCCGAGGTCGGCTGGCTGGGGCCCAAGGCCTACGTCGAGGCGACCAACAACAACTACGCGAACGTGGACGCCATCGCCCAGGTCCGGAACGAGAATGGCTCGCTCGGCTACCGGTCCTGCCTGATCGTCCACACGGACTCCGACGTCTTCATGCCCGAGGACCTGGCCGGAAAGACGTTCGCGTACAACGACCCGAACTCGACCTCGGGCTATCTGGTGCCCACGACCTTCTTCCTGGGCGAGATGGGGATCGATCCCAAGACGTACTTCGGGAAGGTCACGTTCTCCGGCTCGCACGAGGCGTCGATCCTGGCGGTGGCCAACAAGAAGGTGGACGTGGCTTCGACCAATCTGCCGGACCTCCAGCAGCTGGTCCGGGAGGGGAAGGTACCCCGTGGCGCGCTGCGCGTGATCTGGGTGTCCAAGCTGATTCCCAACGACCCGGTGGTCGTGCGCAAGGACTTGCCGGCGACCCTCCGTCAGGCGATCCAGGAGTCCCTGGTGTCCATGAAGCAGCGGGCGCCGGAGGCCTTCGCCCAGGCGGGCGCCTTCTTCGGCGGCGGGTTCGTGAAGGTCGACGACTCGAAGTACCAGATCGTTCGCGAGCTCAACGAGACCGCCAAGCGCCTCAAGCAGTAGCTCGCGCCGTCAGCGGTTCGGCGGCGCCGGGTCGGCGCCCCCGGCTGTCGCCTCGGTGCCGCGCCCATGGCGTCGTGGAGCAGGACGCGAAGCGCCCGCGCCGCGCTCCGGCGCCGATTCATCCGAGCCCACCGGCCAGCCACCATTACCGGGACGCGACGTCACCCTAGGATGCGCGGTGTCCGGACTTCGCCGAGACTTCACCGGCCGGTCATCGGCCAGCAACACCGCCGGCGCACCCTCGATCATGCCACCATTCAGACGAGGAGGTTGACAGATGTACGGACGCATCCTGGTTGCGCTGGACGGAAGCCCGCCCGGCGGGCGTATCGTGCCGTGGGTCCGATTGCTCGCCCGAGGCTCGGGGAGTGCGGTGCGCCTGCTGACGGTATGTCGCCCGGTGCGCGAACCGATCACGGCCCGGGGCCGAACCGTCGCCTACGTGGACCAGCTCGAGGACCGGGCGCGCGGCCACGCGCTGGCGTACCTCCAGGGCCTCGCCGCGCGGCTGCAGGAGGACGGCATCCCGGCGGCGGTGGAGGTGCGGTTCGGCGATCCGGTCGAGACGATCCTGACCGTGGCCCGTGACTCCGCGGTCGATTTGATCGTGATGGGGACCCGGGGAACCCGAGGTCTGGGACGCGTGCTGTCACCGAGCGTGACGCGCGCCATCCTGACACGCGCCCCGCTCCCCGTCCTGATCGCGCGGCTCCGCGGTCAGCGAGCGGCCTGAGGAGGCGAGAATGCAGGTCAAGACCCTGATGAAGACGTCCTTGGTGACCATCGATCCGACCGCCACCCTGGCTCAGGCGCGAGAGCTGATGGCGGCGGAGGGAGTGAGGGAGCTGCCGGTGGTGAGGGACGCCCGGCTGGTCGGCATGCTGACGGACCGGGACATGCGAGCGGCTGCCGCCTCGACCCTCCCGCCGCTGGCCCGGTACGAGCACCCGCCCCTCCTGGACCGCATGGCGGTGGCCGAGGTCATGACCCACGACATCGTCACGGCTGGACCGGACACGCCAGTGCGGGAAGCGGCCTGCCTGCTCTCGGGCCTGGGCGGGTCCAGCCTCCCCGTTGTCGATGATGGGCTGTTCCTGGGCCTGGTTTCCACCCGCGAGCTTCTGGGAGTGCTGGCGGGCGTGCTCGACCATCGACGGCCGGCCGGCTTCCGCCACATCCTGATTCCGATCGACGGCACGCTGGCCGGCGCCGACGCTCTCGCCGCCGGCCTCGCCCTCGCCCGCCAGCACGGCGGCGAGACGACGATGTTGCACGTGCTCGTCCCCTTCGGCCGGTACGCGGTCGCCGAGCTCGTTCCCGCCGCCCTGCTGACCGAGCTGGTGGCTGCCCGAAAGGCGGGTGCGTGTCGTCTGTTGCGCAAGGAGATGCCATCCCTGGAAGGCGGCCTGGAGGCGGTCGAGGACGACCCGGTCCAGGGCATCGTCCGGGTGGCGGCGCGGATCGACGCCCAGCTGATCGTCATGGCGCGCCGTTCCCGGGCCCGGTCCCTCGTCGAGGCCGTCGTGCGGGCGGCCCCGTGTCCCGTGCTCGTGGTCGATAGCGGAAAGGAGCCGCCCGATGCTCGTGCGTGACTGCATGGTGCGCTCGGTCGCGACGATCGAGGCCGACGTCGCCCTCGGCGGGGCGGCCGCCTCGATGGCGCGTCATGGCGTTCGCCATCTTCCGGTCGTGCACCGGGGGCGGATGGTGGGGCTGGTGAGCGACCGCGAGCTGCTGGCGGCGCGGCCGTCGCCGGCCACCAGCCTGACCATCGGGGAGATCCGCGCACGCCTGAACCAGATCCCGGTGGCCGAGGTCATGGTACGCGATCCGACCTGGGTCGTGCCGGCCACGCCGCTCGCCGAGGCGGCCCGGCTCATGCGAGACCACGCGCTGGAGGCCCTGCCGGTGCTCAGGGACGGTCGGCTCGTGGGCCTGGTCACCGAAGGGATCGTGCTCCGCGTGCTGGCGGCGCTCCTCGAACAGCAGTCGCCCGGCTAGGCGTCCGCAGCGATGAAGCGACCCGTTCCCGGACGACGTCGTCCGGCCACTGCTCGGGCGGCGCCTTCATGAGATAGGCGGAAGGAGCGAACGGGGCGCCCTTCACGCCCCGGTCGAGGGCGATCCGGCAGCACCGGATGGCGTCGGCGACGACGCCCACCGAGTTCGGAGAGTCCCACACATCGAGCTTCAACTCGACGGCAATCGGCTGATCGCCGGAGCCTGCCCCTCGAGCCGGATGTGAGCCCACTTCCGGTCCTCGCGCCACGGCACGTATTCGCTCGGCCCGACGTGGACGGCGGGAATCGTGCCCTCGACGGCCTTCCGTGCGACCGCGCCCCCTCGCCGCCAACCTTGCCGGCCGCCCGGACCTCCCCTCGGGCCGCGGGATTGGGCCGCCATCCCGAGGTCGCCGTCGATCGAGTACGCGACCGGATCCCCGAGCGTGTAGGAGTCGGTGGTAGGAGATTCCCAGTTGCGAAAGTGTTACTGTCCTGGGAGGCACTGCGGGGCCGGACCGTTGCCCCCTTTCGGCTTTCGAGACGACGAGCGCCGTCGTATCGTGGGCTTTACCCGACTGGACCGGGTCGAAGGCTCGGGAGGGGGTGTTCCCAAGTCTGAGCGGCTCCGGTGACTCATACGGGGGGACGTGGGTGAGCACTCATCGGGAAGTTGGGCCTCGGTCGAGGCAGATCGTCGAGCAGGAGCGCCCGTTCATGGCTCCTGGTCTTCAGGGCTTCGCGCAATACGCAGGCCTGGCGATGGCGCGGGGCCGCGGCTGCACGCTGATCGACGAGGACGGTCACGAATACATCGACTTCATCGCCGGGATCGGCGTCGGCAGCGTCGGGCACTGCCACCCGGACTACGTGGAAGCGCTCAAGCGTCAAGTCGAGACGCTGACCTTCGGCAGCTTCACCACCGAGATGCGGGCGCGGTTCCTGGAGCGCCTGGCGTCGGTCACGCCGGCCGGACTGACCCGCATCCAGCTCTTCTCCGGCGGCGCCGAAGCCGTCGAGGCAGCGCTGCGGCTGGCCAAGGCGGCGACCGGGCGACACGAGATCATCGGGTTCTGGGGAGGATTCCACGGCAAGACGGGCGGGGTTCTGGGTCTGCTCGGTAGCGAGTTCAAGCATCACCTGGGGCCATTCATGCCGGGCCAGTACCTCACGCCGTACGCCGACTGCTACCGCTGCCCCTTCCGCCTCCGCTATCCAGCCTGCGGCATCGCCTGCGCCGAGTACGTCCGCGACGTGATCCGCTACCAGACGGCAGGCGAGATCGCCGCCATCATCGTCGAGCCCATCCAGGGGACGGCCGGCAACGTGGTGCCGCCCGACGGCTTCCTCCGGGCGGTCCAGGCGGTGGCCAAGGACCATGGGGCCTTGCTGATCGCCGACGAGATGCTGACGGGCTTCGGCCGCACCGGCACCATGTGGGGCTCTCAGCACGACGGCGTCGTCCCGGACGTGATGACGGTGGGCAAGGGCATGGGCGGGGGATTTCCGCTGAGTGGGGTCATCTCGACGGAGGCCCTGACCAGTCGTCCGCCGTGGTCCAATCCGAGCGCCAGCTCCTCGAGCTACGGTGGCAACCCGCTGGCCTCGGCGGCGGGGGCCGTGGTCCTGGAGATCCTCTTGAAGGAGGACCTCGTCACGAACGCCGAGCGGGTGGGACGTGCCATGCTCACGCGGCTCGAAGCGCTGAAGGAAAAGTATCAGTGCGTGGGCGAGGTGCGTGGCAAGGGCCTGATGCTGGGGGTCGAGCTCGTCAGCGACCGGCGGACCAAGGAGCCGCTGGCCAGGGACGTCTCCCGAGCGCTGTACCAGGAGTGCCTGCGGCGCGGGCTCGTCGCCATGACGTACTCGCCCTCGATCCGGATCAACCCTCCGCTGGTGATCCGCGAGGACGAGGCGCTGGCGGGGCTCGCCATCCTGGACGAGGCGCTGGCCGCCGTCGTCAGCGAATACCGGCTCGCCTAGATGCTGCGCGGCGCGATGATCGGGCTGGGCAACGTCGCCCTCCACGGGCACCTGCCCGGGTGGCGGGGGCGCCATGATGTGGAGATCGTGGCGGCGACCGACCGGCAGGGCCGCCAGCGCCTCGAGCTCGCGCGACACCTTCCAGCCGCGCGCTGGTGCGACTCCGCCGCCGCCCTCCTCACCGTCCCGGGCCTGGACTTCGTCGACATCTGCACGCCGCCCTCCAGCCACGCCGCCCTGATCCGCACTGCCCTCGAGTGCGGGCTTCACGTGCTCTGCGAGAAACCCCTGGTGGGCTCGCTCGGCGAGCTGGTGTCGCTGGCTCGCCTGGCCGCCACGAAGGGCGCCGTCCTCCACACCGTTCACAACTGGCACTACGCTCCCATCGTGGACCGCGCTGCCCGGCTGATTCGTGACGGCCGGGTCGGGCAGGTGACGCGGGTCGTGTGGCACACGCTCCGAACCCAGCCCGCGACGGGGGGCGACGAGTGCCACGGCAACTGGCGAGTGGACCCCGACGTGGCCGGTGGGGGCGTGCTCACCGACCACGGCTGGCACGTGAGCTACGTGCTCCGGCACTGGATTGGCGCCCATCCGACCGCGGTGAGCGCGCGGCTGGAGACACGTCGGCACACCCAGTGGCCGGTGGAAGATACGGCCACCCTCCAGCTGGCCTTCCCCGGCGCCACGGCCGAAATCCTGCTCACCTGGGCCGGCGACGTCCGGCGCAACTGGGCGGAGGTGACCGGCACCGCCGGGCAGATCGAGCTGTGCGACGACACGCTGGTGCTCCGGCACGGCCGCCAGGAGCGTCGCTGGCTGTGCCCGCCCGCGCTGTCCAACGGCTCCCATCACCCGGACTGGTTCGGCTCCGTCGCCGAGGATTTCCTGACGCGGGTCAGGGGCGGGGCGCCGTCCCACGGCAATCTGACCGAGGCGGCGCTGTGCCTGGCCCTGGAGAGCCAGGCGCGCGAATCGAGCCGTCGCGATGGCGAGGCGCTACCGCTCCGAGTGCCGGAGCTCGACGACGTCGTCTGAGAAGGCGGAAATCGAGCCCGATCGCGCATTTGCTTTCCCGCGCGACAAGGGGTCTCGACGCGTGGTGAGTGCCGGGCTGGTGCCAGGCTCCGGCCGCCAGCGGCCCGATCAGACGGTCCGGGAGGAGGCCCGGGCGAGACCAGGAACGGTCGGGTCAGGCTTCATCGACGCATCGGACGTGGACGCGTCCGCGCCCGCCCGCATCGTAGTATTCCTCGCCGGTGCGAATCTGCCGCCGGCAGCGCAGGCAGCGATACGGCGCGGTCCGGCCATGCCGCTGCGTGGACCGGCGCCGGGGGTACCGGCGAGCCTGCGGGTCCGTCAGCGGGCGAGGTGCGCGCGGCATGGCCGTCCGGGAATTCAGCTCGGCGACGGGCGTCGGCGCCCGAGCATCGCGAACCGGGTGAGGTTCGCCGGAAAGTCACCGGCGTGGAGCGTCTCCACCCGGATGTCGCCGAATCCGGCGCTCTCCAGCGCGAGGCGGAGCTGCGGGACGCGGTACGGCCGGAAGCGATACAGCTGGCCGAGGAGCGCGCCGGGTGGGCCCGCGCGGACCCCGAGCACCAGCAACAGCCCCCCCGGCTTGAGCAAGAGGTGGAGGCGCTCGAGGGTTTCTTGCAGCGGGACGTGCTCGAGAGCGGCGCCCGCGGTGATCGCGTCGTAGCCCCCGGGCGGCGGCACCAGCATCCGGCCGTCGTCCAGGCGGCGGAGTCGCTCGGGAGCCCCCAGATCCCCTTCGGCGATCGTCAGTCGCTCGGAGACCTCGGGCCGGCGCCGGGCGGAGCGTCGCATGACGGCTAGCATACGACGGTCAACGTCGAACGCAACCACTGCCGCCTGGGGGCAACGCCGGAGGAGGTAGTAGGCGATGAGCCCGGTGCCGCAGCCGGCGTCCAGGATGTGTGGTTGCCCGGGTAGATCGAGAGGGAGCCGGTCCAGGAACCGTGTCAGCCCACGCCTGAATCCGGAGAGCGTCAGGGTCACGTCGTAGAGTGAGGCGATCCGCCCGTACGGCAGGCGCCCGGCCTCGCTCATCGCGCGCGTGTCCGTCAGGACAAGAGCGGCTCGCGCTGGCGCTGCCGGGCCTCCAGAAGTCCGTCAACCACGGAGCGGTCATTGGTCACACGGGGTATCTTGTGCTGATCGCCCAGCTTGCCGTGCTCGCGCATCCAGCGGTGGAAGCTGCCGGGCGGTAGCTCCACCAGGCGGGGCGGCAGCATTCCGACGCCATCGGCTCGCTTCGTCCGGTAGTCCGGGTTGAGCCCGGCCAGGGCCTCGTCGAGCGCGCGCTCGAAGTCCTCGGGGCGGCGGGGCGGACGGCAGAACTCCACGAGCCAGTCGTGGCCCCCCCGCGGCTCCGATGCCGACGGGTAGCGGGGCGCCACCGTGAACTCGACGACCTCGGCGTCCGTCCGCCGGCAGGCGTCCCGGAGCGTCCGCTCGACCTCCTCGACGATGACGTTCTCGCCGAAGGCGTTGACGAAGTGACGGACGCGGCCGGTGATGACGAGCCGGAGCGGGTCGCGCGCCGTGAAGCGCACGGTGTCGCCGAGAAGATAGGACCAGAGGCCGGCCGGAGTGGAGAGCGCGACCGCATACGGCCTATCCAGCTCGACATCGGCGACGCTGTGACGGCACGGCCACGCGCGCTCCAGGTCCTCGACCGGGACGAACTCGTAGAAGAGGCCGTAGTCGAGCATGAGGGTGAGGCCGCCGCTCCGCTCGGTCTGGACCGCCACGAATCCCTCGGAGGCGGGGTACACCTCCAGGTAGTCGAGGGGCCGTCGAAGCCAGGCGTCGAAGAGCGAGCGGTATGGCACGAACGAGACCCCGCCGTGGATGAAGACCGAGAGGTTGGGCCAGCAGTCGGCCAGTGCGCCCTCCGCCCCGCCGGCCCCGGCGCCGGGCCGCCGCAGCTGGGCCACGCGCTCGAGGAGGATCAGCATCCAGGACGGCATGCCGGCCAGCAACCGGAGGTCCTGCCGCGCCACCAGCGAGGCCGTGGCGGCCAGCCGCGTCTCCCAGTCGCCGATGGCGGCGATCGCGGCCCCCGGCGAGTAGCGCTCGCGGAACCCGGGCGGCAGCGCGCGCACCGCGAGACCGGAGAGGTCGCCGAGCTGACCGCCGTCGCCGTAGGGCGCCAGGGTGGTGGTCCCGCCGAGGAAGAGCATCGGCCCGCCCAGCAGGTGACGGGCACCCGCCCGCTCGGCGGCCAGCAGGAAGGCGTCCCAGCCGCCCTTGCGGTGGGCGGCCAGCGCCTCGGGCGTCACCGGGAGGGTCTTCTCCCCGGCCGTCGTCCCGGCCGTCTTGACCCACCGGAGCGGTCGTCCCGGCCAGGTGACGTCGCGTTCGCCGCGCGCGGCCCGGCCCCACCAGGACTGGAAGTCGAGGTAGCCGCGCAACGGAACCCGGGCCTGGTAGGCGGTGATCGATCGGATGCCCGCGAAGTCGTGCTGCAGGCCGAAGTCCGTGCGCGCCGCCCTCGCGACCAGCCGGAAGAGCGTCCCCTCCTGGGTCTCGGGGGCCCGCCGCCACAGGGCATCGAGGGCCCGCCGCCGTCGCGGTCCGTACCAGGCGAGCGCCGCCGCCACCGCCCGCGCGATCATCGGCACCCTCCGACCGCGAGCGCGGGCCGGCGCCGAGCCCGGGTGTCCTCGAGCCAGTCCTGCACGGCCGCCGCGAACACCTCGGGGCGCTCCAGCATCGGCGCATGGCCGCACTCCCCCAGGAGCACGAGGGTCGAGTCGGGAATCAGCGCGTGAAAGCGCCGGGCAACCTCGAGCGGCGTGACCCGATCGTCCCTCCCCCAGATGAGCAGGGTCGGCACGCGGATCTCGGGCAGCCGCGCCGCCAGGCTGTGGCGCTTGGCCGAGGCGGCGAGGCAAACCACCCGGCGGGCCAGCGCCCGGTCGGTCACGATGCGGCGGATCCGCTCCACCCATTCGGGCGTCACCAGGTCGGGATCGTACAACACCTCCGTCATCTTCTGCCGCACGTACTCAGAGGTCGGGCGGTGCGGCACCCCGCGGGAGAACCCGCGCTCGAACAAGCCCGACGACCCGGCGAGGATCAGCCCCGACACGCGATCAGGCCGGCTCAGGGCGAGCTCCAGCGCCAGATGGCCCCCGAGGGAGTTGCCGCCGACCACGGCGGTCGGGAAGTCCAGGACGTCCAGGAAGTGCTGGACGTAGCTCGTCAGCTCCGGGAGCGAGACGGCCGGGACGGCCGGATCGAACAGCGGAAGGGACAGGGCCATGGCGCGGCAGGCGTCCTCCAGGGCGATCAGCGACGCCTCCCAGTGATCCATCTCGCCCATGAGGCCGTGCAACAGCAACACGGGCTCCCCGTCACCGCGCTCGAGCCAGCGAAAGCTCGAATGACCGACCGTGCTCATGTGATCCTCCTCGTGAGCTGGGGGTAGACCATGGCGCCCCGGTGCCGGAGGGCCAGGAACCGGAGGAGGCTCCGGATCTGGAGGGAGAGGTGGCGGGGCACCTTGCCCGCGGTCCAGGACCAGTTGACGTGAGCCCGCGTCCGGCCGGCGGTCAGCGCGCGCCACAGCGCCGCGGAGTCCCGGCCGGGAAACCGGGTGACGGCACTGCCCAGGTACCAGACGTCGTGGGCGTCGCTGCCGGCCGTGACGGGGAGCAGCCACTCGACGTTCCGGAACGCTGCCCAGGCGTCGTAGAGCCAGGAGAAGACGCCCGCGTTGTTGACCACCTCGAGGCCGTCCAGGGCGAGGTCCGGGATCATCTGTCCGAGAGAAGGGTGACCGCGAGCCCGACCGCGGTACGGATGGAAGGGATGGGCGGCGACGGCCAGGCCGCCCTGCGCGTGGATGAGGTCGATGGTCTCCCGCGCCGGCAGCCGAGGCGGCACCCGCTCCCGGAGGTACAGGCCGAGCAGGTGACCGTTGAGCGTGCTGATCTCCTCGCCGACGATCACGTTGACGCCGAGCTCCGGGTGCTCCCGCGCGAACTCCCGGCCCTGGAGCGCGCCGCGGATCTCGTCGTGGTCGGTGATGGCCAGCACGTCCACGCGTCCTGCCGCCGCCTGAACGACCGTCTCGGGCCAGTCGGCCCCATCGCTCCAGCAGGTGTGCACGTGGAGGTCGGCCCGGCCCGAGGCGAGCAGCCGCTGCCGTCCGTAACGGCGCGGCCGCCTCGGGCGCCGGGCGGGCGGCGTGAAGACCGGTCCGGTTCCGACAGGCGTGATCATCCGAGGCCAGCATGCCCGCCTTCGGTCAAGGCGCTGCCAGCGCATTCGTGAAGTTTCCGTCTCGCTTCGATGGCGCCCGGTAATCCGAGGGTCATCGAGCTCGAGCCGGCCGTCGGGTACTGTGGACGGGATGACGCCCCGACCCTCAGGCTGGCTGGCTGCCGAGCTGGTCGCCCTCTGGTTTCTGGTCCCCTTGCTGCTCTGGGCGGGGGCGTTCCCGGGCGTCCATCTCCTGGTCGTCCTCGCCCTGGCCGGGGGCGGCACCGCCGTGCTGGCGGTCGCGGCTGGAGCCCGCGGTCCGGCGCTCGGCCTTCGCGCGCGGCCTGGCCTCGGCGAATCCCTTCGGGCCGGCGCGCCGGGTGTCGCGGCCGCCGTCACCCTGCTCCCGCTGGTCGCGCTCGTCCTGCTCGGGCGCGACGGCCTGGGCGCGTGGCCCCGGGCCAGCGCGGAGGGACTGGTGGGGTTCCTTGTCGTCTACGCGGTCGTCTCGGTCACCGCGCAGGAGTGGCTGTTCTCCTCGTTCTTCTTCTGGCGCTATCGCCGGCTCGCCCGGGCGTCCATTCTCGACGCCGTCAACGTGGTCAGCTTCGGGCTGGCGCACCTCGTCTACGGGTCAGCGATCTCGGTCGGACTGTCGATGCTCGGACGGATCCTGCTGGTTCGCGTGTACCGGCGGCAGAGGAACGTCTGGGCGGTCTGGATCCTTCATGTCGTGCTCGGCGTCGTCGTGTTTCTCGTCGGACTGGGGCGGTACTTCTATCGGCCGCTGGATCTTCCGATCGCACCGTACTGAATGCGCGGCCTCTCCGGGAGCGGTGTGGAGGGCCACCCCGCCGGGTGCCGGGACGTGTCAGTCGCCTCGCTCGGCCGAGCGCGGATGGCCGCCCCGGCGGCGAGGGTTGGCGCCGGGGCCGGGTCGGACGATGGCTCGCCGGCTCGATCGGGGGCGCCGGGAGCCGGTAATCGGAGGGCTGCGCGCACCCCACCGTCCTCGAGGCGGGCGCCGACGATGTAGTACACCGTTTCGAGAGCGGGGAGGAGGGACCAGGCGTCGTTCGGAAAGCGCACCGCCAGGAAGAAGCCCCAGATCGACAGCACGGTGCCGACGTACTGGGGGTGCGAGAGGACCGAGAACGGGAAATCGCGGCACCAGGGGACCTCGTGGCCCAGGATGTTCCCGTAGAAGACGCCCGCCGAGCCCAGGCGGTAGAACACGCTCCCGTTCAGGAGCTGCCCGGCGACGATCAGGACGCCGCCGATCACGAGTGCCGCCGCGCTATTGTCCGGAGGCGCCGACGACCCCTGCTGGTGAACCCAGCACCAGCCCACGAACACCGACATCTGCAGCGCCTTGAAGCCGTAGAAGAGCTTCCGCACGATGGCGACCGGCTCGCCGAAGCGCGCGAGCCAGGGACGGGCGCACAGCCGCCGAAACGCACCGGGGGAACGCGCGATGCCCACGTAGCACGCCCGCTCGAGGGCCAGCACGACGGCGGCGACCAGCAGCGACCAGAGGGTCACTGCCGGTCGCCTCGTTGCGTGCGCGAGGTCGGCTGCACTTCACAGGCGACCGAGGTAACGGGGCGAGTAGGCGGCGACGTCCGTGATGGGATCGGTGAGGAGCTTCACGAACCACACCATCGCCAGACGCAGGTTGTGCGCCCACACGAGATAGGCCACGCGCCCGCCGACGACCACCAGCGTCCAGACGAACCACTCTCGCGCGACCGCCGCCGCCATCGATCCGAATGCGGCGCCGGTCCAGGAGTCGGCCTGCACCAGGTGAGCGACGGGGATCAGCAGATAGGCGGCGAGGATCATCGTCTTGTTGCGCGTGTTGAACCCCAGCAGCAGCGCTTCCTTGTCGTGGCATGGCGGCTCCAGGACGGCGTGGCCGATTTGCCGCAGGAACAGGGCGGCCAGCCCGATCCACATCGCCGCGGTGAGATCCCAGAACACGAGCGCGTAGCAGCCGATGAACGCGCTCGAGCTGATGATGTGGAACAGCTGATTGACCACGTTGCTGTGCGATGCGTGGTGGTCGTCCCTCTTGCGCCGCATCACCTCCGCGTGGAAGCTCTGCACGGGTCGCGGGATCTGCACCAGGCTCCCCACCATTTCCCGCACGAGACGGACTCGCATGATCTTCTCCCTCCCGGGTTGCAGCTCGGCGCTCAGCCACCAGCCGTCGTCCTTCATGCGGCGAGCGGCCTGGATGAGCTTCGCCTGCAATGCCGCGTAGTCATCGGACGTGAAGTCCATGCTGGTCAGGCACCGACCCGTGCCCACCCAGCTCAGCGTAACCCCCTCGGCCCGGAGATAGTACTGCAGCAGCCAGTTGTAGCGGCCGGGCTCCGTGAAGAGCACCGTCCAGATGGTGCCGAGGTGCACCACCCGGAGGGGCAGCGTCGCCTCGGCGAGTCCCCGATTGGTCGCCTGCACCCACCGGGCGCACCGCTCGTTCATGTCCTCGTAGAGGGAGGCCGTCGCCGGCTCGGCCAGCCAGCGAAGGAACTCGTTCATGGCCCCCATCACGACCGGGTGGGCGGAGAACGTGCCGACCACGAACGCCACGCGCATGGGGTGATCGGGATCGAAGCGCTGCATGAGCGCCCGCTTCCCGCAGACGACACCGATGGGCATGCCGCCGCCCACGGTCTTGCCGTAGACCACCATGTCCGCCTGGACTCCGAAGTACTCCTGCGCCCCGCCGGGAGCGAGCCGGAACCCCGTGTAGACCTCGTCGAAGACGAGCGGGATGGCGCACCGGTCGCAGAGCTCGCGCAGCTGGCGCAGCCACCGGGCATACGCCGCCGAGGACTCGCTCATCTTCCGGACGCCGCTGGTCAGGAGGATGGCATCGCTCGGCGGCGGGGCGTTGGGGTGAAAGGACTGGATCGGATTGATCAGCACCGCCGCGATCTCCTTCGCACGCCGGCGAATGACGCCCAGCGATGCCGGATCGAGGTCCTTGAGCGTGAGACAGTCGTCGAGGGCGCGCTCGCTGCCCAGCCCGGGCTGCACGCCGTCCCACCAGCCGTGATAGGCCCCGGCGAAGCTCACGATGAGCTTCCGGCGGGTGTTGAAGCGGGCCAGCCGGACGGCGGCCATGACCGCTTCGGTGCCGCTCATGTGAAAGGACACTTCGTCCTGCTTCGACACGGCGCGGAGCATGGCGATGTTGTCGGCGACCAGCGGGTGGAGGGGCCCCAGCACCGGCCCGAGGTCCTGGACCCGCTCCAGGCCCTTGCGCATCCACTCCTTGTAACGCGTGAACCCCGCGACGTTGACGCCGTACGAGCCGCTCACGTCGAGCGTCGCGTGACCGTCGAGGTGCCGGAGCCGGGGACCCTCCGACGCGGTGACGACGGCGCACAGGTTGAAGTGCTCCCGCATGAAGCGCGCGAAGGGGAACGGCACCCGGCTGGCGTCGGTGAAGCGCAGATCCGAGAAGCTGTCGCGGACTGCACGCTCCCAGGCAATGGACTGGGGATACTCCGCCCGGAAGGCGGCGGCCAGACGGCCGATGGCCGCCCGGCGACGCTCCACCCAGGGTTCCCCGGCGCCATCGGCCCGGAAGAACGCCTCATCCGAGTAGTCGCGCGCTTTCACCCAGCGCGACAGGCGCCGGGCCAGCATCGGCGTCAACGCCAGCGCGCGCCACGTCGCGACCGCCGCGACGGCCCGGCGCACGGCCAGGATGACGACGAGCCCACCGAGAGCGAGACCGAAGAGCAGCCAGCCGTTGCCGATCGACGGCAACCCGAAACACGTCGCCCAGCTCTGCAGCGGTTCGATCAGGAACATCCCACTCTCCCTTCGCTGGTCAGGAGCGTTTCGAACCGACTCACCACACGCTGCCAATCGACCGAGATCGCGTGCAGTCGAGCCTCCCGGCGCATCCTCTCGAGTGATCGTGGCGACCGCGCGAGGGTCGCCGCGCCCTCCATGAAGGCGGCGGAGGCGCCGCAGCGGGCCAGCACACCCGTCTCGCCGTGCGTGATGTGCATGCCGGCGGCGGCGTAGTCGTAGGCGACGACGACCAGGCCACTGGCCATGGCTTCCAGCGTCACGTTGCCGAACGTCTCCGTCTCGCTGGGGAAGAGGAACACGTCGGCGGAGGCGTAGCAGGTGGCCAGCTGGGTGCCGGTGCGCATCCCGCAGAAGACCAGGTCGGGGTGCGCCCGCTGGAGGGCGCCCCGCAGCGGCCCGTCGCCGACGATCACGAACCTCGGCGAGCCGCTGGACCGCTGCATGGCGCGGTAGGCGTCCACCGCGAGGCCGATGTTCTTCTCGGCTGCCACTCGCCCGACGTAGAGGACGGCCAGATCGTCCTCCCCGAGACCCCACGACCGCCGCAGTGCCGCGCTGCGACGCTCCGGGGTGAAGAGCTCACTGTCGACCCCGCGGCCGAGCAGCGCCAGGTTCTCGAAGCCGGCGGCGCGCAGGCGGTCGCCGAGATCGACGCTGGCCACGAAGGTGCCGGCCGTGCGGTTGTGGAAGGTCCGGAGATACCGGAAGACCACGGGCCGCAGCCAGCCCGCCCGATAGTGCCGCGCGTAGCCGGGGAAGTTGGTGTGGAAGCCGCTGAAGGCGGGGATCCCGAGGCGCCGGGCGATGCTCACCGCCGACCACCCCAGCGGCCCTTCGGTCGCCACGTACACGACATCCGGCCGATCCGCCGTCCAGCGTCGCCGACCCGATCAGCGACCCCAGGGACGAGTAGCGGGTGACCAGGATCACCCCGATGAACACGGGCAGGATGGCGAGCGCGATGAGCGGCTGGAACGCGAGCAGCCCGCCGAAGGCCGGCGCGACGCCGCGTCCGCCGCCGAAGCCCAGGAACGGGGAGCGGCTGTGGCCGATGATGACCGCCAGGCCTGCCAGGACCTCCACCTCGACCCCGGCCCCGAGGGCACGCGCGAGGAGCACGGCGACCGTCCCCTTGACCATGTCCAGCAGTCCCGCCAGGAGCGCCAGGCGGGGCCCGATGGCCCGCATCGTGTTGGCGCCGCCCGTGCGGCCGCTGCCCATCGTGCGCGGGTCCGTGCCGCCGCTGACCTTGGCCACGATGACGCCGAACGGGATGCCGCCGATCAGGTAGGCGGCGGCCACGATGAGGACGGCGCGCAGGAGGTCGAAGGGTTCCACGGCTGCGGAGTATAGGCCCGGCGAGGATCCCTACGGGCTCGTCGGCCGCGTGGCGAGGGCCTCCACCAGGCGATCGGGCCGCCCCGCGAACCAGGCGGCGCGACCCGCGTCCGCCGCGCACTCGTCGACGAGCGCGGCGAGGCACGCGTTGACCGGCGTCGGCGTCCCGGTGCTTGCCCCGGCATCGGCGACCGCGCCGTTGAGCCAGCGGGCCTCCGTGGGAATGCCCGCGTCCTGGATCCGGACATGGAGCCGGAGCGAGGGGGACTTGCCACCACGGGCCCCGGTAATGGCGCGCGAGACGATCGGGCGCCCGATCGCGACGGGCAGGCCCAGTCCGCGCAGCAGCAGCGAGACGTCGGCGCCGGGTAACGAGACCGGCCGCAGGCCCAGTGACTTCATGACGGCGACGGCCTCGTGGAGCTGGCGCCGCTCGATGGGGTACGTGCGCGGGTCGGCGTAGATGTCGCCGGGGTCGATGTCCAGGATGGCGCTGGTGGCGTTGCCCACGAGGTTGCCGAGCAGCTTCGACCACTTCATCGCCGCGGCGTCCGGGTAGACGCGGGCGGGCAGGCCGGCGCGCGACCAGGATGCCGCGAGGAGGTCCGCGACGGGACCGCCCGCGTCCTCGCCGTCGCCCGGGACCACCGCGACACCCATGCCGCCCGTGCGCATCCGCTTCACGCCGTCGGGCAGCGGCTCTACCGCGGTCGTGAGCGAGCCGGCCAGCACCGGCCCGTGGCGTGCCGCCCGGGCCAGCGCCTCGGCGCCCACGCCGTTCTGAACGGTCAGCAGGACGGCGTCAGGCCAGCGGGCCGCGGTCTCGAGCGCACCGTCGAGATGGAAGATCTTGACGGCCAGGACGATGCACGAAGGTTCACCGGCGTCGGCTGCGTCCACGATCCGGCGCACGGGCACGACCTGGGACCCGTCTGGACCCTCGATGCGCAGGCGAGTCGCGTCGTCGCCGCCCAGGACGCGCTGGTCGAGCAGGATCACCTCGTGACCCGCGGCAGCGAGCATGCCGCCCAGGAACGAGCCCACGGCACCCGATCCGATGACCAGCACCCGGGGCAGGGGGCCGGGGTCGGTGGCGCTCACCGGAGCGCGCCGGGGCGCTTGGGGACGGGGACGGCGGACACGTCGCTCCTCCTGGGACCGGGGCGGTGACTCCTGGCGAGCAGCCACCCCCGTCAGCCAGAGACCTTACCCGACTGGGCGCAAGGCCGGACGGGCGTCGTCGGTCGGCGGCCGGTCCAGCGGCCGCCGAAGGGGGTCTGCTACGGGGCCTGGCGAAGGGTCACTATGGGGCCGGCGAAGGTCCCGAAGCCATGCTGGCGGCCATGTCCGCCGCCCGGTACGCCTGCGCGAGGATCTCCACGGGATGCCGGGTGCGTACCCCGGTCGCGGTCTCGATATGCCAGCGGCAGGTCTCCGAGTCGCACGCCGCCATCGCCGCGCCCGAGTCCTTGACCTTCCTGAACAGCGGCTCGCCGACCTTCATCGCGATCGGGTACTTCTCCTTCTTCATCCCGTACGTCCCCGCGATCCCGCAGCAGTCGTGGTCCATGTCCTTCGCCCGGAGGCCCGGGACGAGCGCGAACAGGTCCAGCGCCGGCAGCCCGATGCCGTGGCTCCGGAGCTGGCACGGCGCGTGGTAGGGGAGGTCCTCGTCGAGGCGTCCGAAGTTGGTGTCGAGGCGGCCCTCCTCGTGGAGGTCCAGGAGGAACTCGCAGATGTCCCACGTGGCGTGCGACACGGCCTTCGTGTCGTCGTCCCGCATGTCGAGCATCTCCTCGTACTCGGCCTTGAGCGTGTGCGTGCAGGAGGTGGACGTGCCGACGATGCGATACCCGGCCCGCGCGTATTCCGCGAGGACCTCGTTGTTCTTGCAGGCACGCTCGCGGGCGTCGTCGTAGAGACCGTTGCTGATCAGCGGGAGGCCGCAGCACACCTGCTCCGGGATGATCGTCTCGAAGCCGTTCCGCTTGAGCACCCAGATCGCGGCCTCGGCCACGTGGGGCTCGTAGTAGTTGACCGAGCAGCCGTGGAAGTACACGACGGCCTTGTCGGGTCCGGGTCGGCTCTTGAGGGTGCCGCCGTCTGGTCGCCTGGACTGGCGCTTCTTCCAGGTCGACTGGAACGTGCGCTTGGAGAACTTCGGGAAGGGCGCCTTGCGGTGGACCCCGAGGGTGATCTCGAACGCCGAGCGGACGACACGGTTGTGGAAGGCGAAGTTCGCGATCGGGGAGAACAGGACGCCCATCGTCCCGACCAGGTCGGTCTGGGCGAGGCCCCAGTCGCGCAGCTTGGGGATCCTGCCCTCGCGCAGCCGCCCGCGGGCCTGGTTGTTCATCTCGGCGATCTTCACCCCGGCCGGGCACACGGTGGTGCACCAGCCGCAGCCGTTGCAGTAGTCCACCGAGTGATCGGGGGACTTCGGGTTGGCCGAGTCGGGCCCTGGATCTGCTGGAGGCCGGCCAGGCGGAACCGCTGGGCCTGGGGGCCGGAGTACTTCGGGCCCGGGAACAGGTCCGTCACCCGCATGACGGGGCAGACGGTGTTGCAGACGTTGCACTTGAGGCATTCATCCGCCGAGGCCGACACGTGCCGGTCCTCGGCCGCCTCCCGGACGAGTTCGGCGATGGTCACTGGTCGGTCCTCACGGCGAGCGGCTCGCGTTCGATCGGGGTGCTCATGGCGCCTGCGGTCAGCTCGTTCGCCGCCCGCCAGCCGCTGGCGACGGCGATCCCATCGCCGCACCGCTCGCGGATCGACCGCTGGCCGGCGAGGAGCGCTCCCGCGACCCGGACGTTGGCGAGGGGCGCCGGTCGTCCGTCGCCGGCCAGCGGCCGGAGGTCGCCATCCGTGCGAATGCCGGCCGCCTCGATCGGGTGGCCGGCGGGGTCGAGCGCATCGGCGACCAGCCACTCCTCGTGCTCGACGGCGTCCACGTGCAGCCCGAGCAGCGGCTCGACGATGTGACCCTCGTGCGTGGCCACGAGCCCGCCGCCCGCGATGCCGCCGGTGGCGAGCACCAGCGCCTCCGTCCGGATGACCTGCGACCGCGCGGCGGCCTCCATCTCCACGGCCGTGACGCGGCCGTCCTCGACGTGGATTCGCGCGACGGCCTCGCCGACCTGCACACGCCCGCCGGCGGCGCGGATGATCTCGCGGAGGACGCGCCAGAGGCGGATGCCCGGGATGCTGGGCGGGACGAGCGGGATCTCGAATGGCTCCAGCGGCAGCCTCGCCCGGAGCTCGGCCCACGCCTCGGCGTGGCGCTCGAGGCCCGACGATCGCGGGCACGGCCACGCGCCGGGCCGCCCACCGGCCGCCTTCTTGATCGCGGCCGCGAACCGGGAGATGTCGCCGGCCCGCAGCGCGGGATCATCGAAGCGACGGGCAAGGTGCAGGGCGTTGAGGTTGTTGCGGTCTGCCACGCCGTCGAGGTCCACGGTGATCCCGACGACACGATCCGGGCGGTCCGAGCCCATCCAGACGGCCTCGCGCCCGAGGCTGTCGGCGATGGCCGCCGGCCAGAAGTCCTTGTACCCGGCGGGTCCGGCGATCACGAGGATCTCGTCGGGATCCCACGGTCGCAGGGCGGCCACCTGGGCGGCGGGGACGATCGCCACGCGCCGCGTCCCGCCGATGGCGGTCGGCACGCGTCGGATCGGCGTGTCGAGGGTCCCCACGTAGGGCAACCCCTCCGCCTCGAGGCGCTCGAGGAGCCACGCGACCGATGGCGCCACGTCCGGGGCGAGGAAGCCGTACGGGTGGTCCTGCGCCGCGAGCGAGACAACGCCCTCGGCAGGGGTCGCGGCCCCGGCGGGTCCGGCGACGTCGAGCCCACCGGAGCCCCAGTGGGTGCTCGCGTGGCCCTTGGCGACGAGGGTGACAGTCGCCCCGGACTCGGCGATGCGGGCCGCGGCGACCAGGCCGGCGAGGCCGGCACCGACGACGACGACGTCAGCGTGCGGCATCGAGGCTCTCCTCGCTCAGCATGGGGGCGGGCGCCGAGGCCATCGACTCCAGCCCGAGGACGCCCAGGTAGACGCCATTCGTCATCATCAGCTCCTGGAGCTGGCGGCCCTCGGCGATGGGCCGGGTGCCCTTGAAGCGCTCCCGGAAGAAGCCTGTCAGCGCGCGATCGGCGATCGCGGCGTGGTGGGCGGGCGTCCCGGGGGAGTACCCGTCCACGTCGAGGGCGCCAGGCACGGGTTGACCCGTCGCCGCGGTGCGCGCATCCAGGCGCTCGGCCAGCAGGCCCGCGACCCGGAACATGCAGAAGGCGCCCTGGCAGGGACCCATGCCCACCCGGCTCCCGCGACGGACGTCGTCGATGTCGCACGGCCAGTGGCGGTCGAGGTAGACGTCGACCATCTTCCGGGTCACGAGCTCGCACTCACACAGCAGGGTCGCGTCGCCTCCACCCTCCTCCTCGTGATCCGCGAGTCGGTGGCCCAGCCAGTAGGTGTGGCCGGTCTCCTGATCTGGGAGCATCTCGTCGGCGGTGGTGCATGGGGCGCTGATGCCCATCTTGCCCGCAACGACGTCCACGGTCTGCTCGGCCATGAGCCGGTGGGTCGTGAGCTTGCCGCCGACGATCGACACGAAGTTGTCCACGCCCTGGTCGGCGTGATCGAGGATCGCGTGGGCCCGGGAGATCGAGCGGTTGCCCACGCCCGGGACCGCATCGGCGGGGGGCTGGTACAGCGGCCGCACGCCCGCGTAGGCGCGCAGGATCCGCATCCGCGGCAGGTCCGGGAACATCTTGGCGCCCTCGCTGACGAGGCGCTCGACCTCCGCCCGGGTGATCTCGTAGTCGTCCGGGTCGGGGACCTTGATGTCGGTCGTGCCGAGGATGGCGACGGTGTGGACGGGGACCATGATGTCGCCGTCGGACGAGCGATGGCAGCGGTTGATCACCGCGTCGGTCATCCGGTGGTTGTAGATCAGCATCGTGCCCTTGCCGGGCGTCATCTCGACGCTGACGTTGGCGAAGGCCGCGATCTGGCCGGCCCAGGCCCCGGCCGCGGAGATCACGAACTTGGTCCAGACCCGCGAGACCGTGCCGGTCTGCTCGTCGCGCAGCGTCACCGCGGTGATCCGGTCTCCCTGGACCTCCATGCCGATGACCCGTTGGTAGGTGAGCGCCTCGCTGCCGTGCCGGCGGGCGTCGGCGAGCATCGAAATCGATCAGCATCCACGGCTCGATCGACCCGTCCGGCACGCGGAACGCCCGGCGGGTCTTGGGGTTGAGCGCCGGTTCCCGGGCCAGGAGGTCCGCGACCTTGACCTCGTCGCAGTCCACGCCGCTGGCGTTGCAGTTGTCGGCGAACGCCTCGACGTAGTCGTCGGGGTCGTCGGGCGTCGCGATGAAGTAGCCGCCGGTGTCCTCGATGCTCGCGGGCGCGATCCGCCGCAGCACGCGGTTCTCGTCGATGCACTCACGGGCCGCGAGCTTGTCCTTGCCGACGTAGCGGCCGCCGGAGTGGAGCAGGCCGTGGTACCGGCCGGTGGTCCCGGTGCCGAAGTCGCTGCGCTCCACGAGCAGGGACTTGAGTCCTCGTCGGGCCACGTCCCGGAGGATCGCGGCGCCGGTTGCGCCACCCCCGATGACGAGGACGTCGACGGTGTGCGGCACCGCCATGATGGTCACCTCGCTGCGTGCCCGTGGGCGGGATCGCCCCGGGCGTGCGTTGCTCACCGGTGCCGGCCGGCTCGGACGGCGGCCCGGTCCACTCTATCCCTTGGGCAGGGAGGCTGCTCCCTCGGCCGCCTCCAGGACCTCATCCAGGCTCGAGCCCGTGCTCGCCTGGACGGCCGCGATGACGGCCCCCTCCACGATCGGTCCGCGGCTGAGGCGCACGTTCTCGGGGTTGCCGAGCAGCTCCAGCGCGGTCCGCGTCGCCAGCACGGCGCTGCCGAGGTCCGCGAGGACCACGACGCCAGAACCGGCATCGGCCTCGCCGATGGCCACGGCGATCCGGGCCGCATCGGTGCCGATGGCGCCGTCCTCCATGCCGCCGGCAGGGATGATCCGGACGTCCGGCCCGGCCATTTGGCCGGCCAGCTCGGCGGTGCCCTCTGCGATACGGCTGGAGTGGGAGACCACCACGAGCCCGACGCAGGGGGGTTTGCTGAAGTCACGACCCTTCCCTCATCAAGTGACAGCCCCGACGCCCGGGTGGGCGTCGGGGCTGTGTCCGTTCAGGTCCTAACGGGGACTAGTCGACCCAGGCGAAGGTCCGCGTGACGGCCTTCTTCCACTGGGCGTACTCCTTCTCGCGGAGCTCGGCATCCATCTTCGGAGCCCACTCGGCGTCGCGCGCCCAGTTCTCGCGCAGGTCCTCGATCTCGGCCCAGTAGCCGACCGCGAGGCCGGCGGCGTAGGCCGCACCGAGGGCCGTCGTCTCGGCGACGACCGGCCGGATGACCGGGACGCCCAGGACGTCGGCCTGGAACTGCATGAGCAGGTTGTTGAACACCATGCCGCCGTCGACCTTGAGGGCCGTGAGCGGAACGCCGGAGTCGGCGTTCATGGCGTCGAGGACTTCGCGGGTCTGCCAGGCGGTCGCCTCGAGGACGGCGCGCCCGATGTGGCCCTTGGTCACGTAGCGGGTGAGGCCGGCGATGACGCCGCGGGCGTCATTCTTCCAGTACGGCGCGAAGAGGCCGGAGAACGCCGGGACGAAGTAGACGCCACCGTTGTCCTCGACCGTCGCGGCGAGCGCCTCGATGTCGTGGACTTCTCGATCAGGCCGAGGTTGTCCCGGAGCCACTGGACGAGCGCGCCGGTGATCGCGATGGAGCCCTCGAGCGCGTACGGCCGGCTGGTCGCCCGATCTGGTAGGCGACGGTCGTGAGCAGGCCGCTCTGGGACGGGACGATCTTCTCGCCCGTGTTCAGGAGCATGAAGCAGCCCGTGCCGTAGGTGTTCTTCGCCTCGCCGGGGGAGAAGCAGGTCTGGCCGAACCAGGGCCGCCTGCTGGTCGCCCAGGTCGCCCGCGACCGGAACGCCGGCCAGTGCGCCGACGCACGTGCCGTAGATCGCTCGGAGGAGGCCGATCGCCGGGAGCATCGGCTTCGGGACGCCAGGATGCCCGGGATTCGTCGTCCCAGTCGAGGGTCTCCAGGTTCATGAGCATGGTGCGGCTGGCGTTGGTGAAGTCGGTGACGTGCAGCCGCCGTTGCGGCCGCCGGTGAGGTTCCAGATGCAGCCAGGTGTCGATGTTGCCGAAGACAGGCTCGCCGGCCTCGGCCGACGCGCGCGCGCCGGGGACGTTGTCCAGGATCCAGCGGATCTTCGGCCCGGAGAAATAGGTGGCCAGCGGCAGGCCGACCTTGCGCCGGAACCGGTCCTGGCCCGCCGTCCTTCGGCGAACTCGTTGACGATGGCAGGTCCGTGCGCGTGTCCTGCCAGACGATGGCGTTGAAGAGCGGCTGGCCCGTCTGCTTGTCCCAGACGACGCGTGGTCTCGCGCTGGTTGGTGATGCCCACGGCGGCGAGGTCGGCGGCGGTGATGCCGGCCTTGGCCAGCGCGCCCGCGATCACTTCCTGGCAGCGCGGTCCAGATCTCGATCGGGTCGTGCTCTACCCACCCGGGCTTCGGGTAGATCTGCTCGTGCTCCTTCTGGTCGATGGCCACGACCGCGCCGGCGTGGTCGAAGATCATGAAGCGCGTGCTCGTGGTGCCCTGGTCGATGGCTCCGACGTACTTGGTCATGAGGGTTTCTGCTCCCGTGTGTGTGATGGATGCCTAGGCCTGGAACCAGGTGTCGGCAGCGGCCTTGAGCAGGAGATGCGAGGACGTCGCGCCCGGGTCCTGGTGACCCGCGCTGCGCTCTCCCAGGTAGCTCGCCCGACCCTTGCGGGCGACGAGCGGGATGGTGGCGAGCATGCCCTGCTCGGCTGCCGCGACGGTCGCGGCGAGGGCATCGGCCGGGGCGTCACCCCGGTCGAGACCCCCCCGAAGCGCGTCACGCGCCGGCAGGAGTGCATCGAGCATGGTCTTGTCGCCGGGCTCGGCTTTGCCCAGGCGCTGGATCCCGGCGACGCCGGCCTCCATCGCCGTGGCGAAGTCGCCGAGCTCGATGTCGGCCTTGCCGGCCGTCCCGCCCCCGAGCTGGAGGAAGAACGTGCCGTAGAGCGGACCGCTCGCGCCACCGACCGTGGAGACGAGGGTCATGCCGACGCCCTTGAGGAAGGCGCCGACGTCGCCGACGGGAAGCGCCGGCAGCTTGGCCATGACGGCGGTGAAGCCGCGGTCCATGTTGATGCCGTGGTCGGCGTCGCCGATCGCGGAGTCGAGCTCGGTCAGGTCTCCGTTCTCCGGCATGCAGCCTCTCGGCGAGCAGCCGGACCCAGCCACCACGTCGTCGTAGCTGATGCGTGACGCGCTGCTCATCGTGCTAAGTCCCGCTCCTGGTTGCGGGGTGGACGGCTCAGACGCCCCAGCGGAGGGCCGGGGTGTTGACCGGCGCGTCCCAGACCGGTCAGCTCGTCGTCGAGCTTGAGCAGCGTGATCGAGCAGCCGGCCATCTCGAGCGAGGTGATGTAGTTGCCGACCAGGCTGCGCGCGATGTTCACGCCGCGCGCCGCGCAGGATCTGCGCGAGCTCTGCTGTAGACGACGTAGAGCTCGACGAGCGGGGTGCCGCCCATGCCGTTGACGAACGCGAGGACGTCGTCCCCGCTCGCGAACGGCAGGTCGTCGAGGATCGGCGGGTCGCGAGCATCTCGGCGATCTCGTCGGCCGGTCGCGAGCGTCATCGCGGCGCCGGCCGGGCTCACCGTGGATGCCGATGCCGATCTCCATCTCGTCGTCGCGCGAGCTCGAAGGTCGGCTTGCCGGCGGCCGGGCACGGTGCAGCTCGTGAGGGCCATGCCCATCGTCCGGACGTTGTCCTGGACCTTCTGGCAGAGCGCCGTCGACGGCGGCCAGGTCGGCGCCCGCCTCGGCGGCCGCGCCGGCGATCTTTTCCGCGAGCACGGTGCCGCCGACGCCGCGCCGCCCGGCGGTGTAGCAGGGAGTCCTCGACCGCGACGTCGTCGTCGATGACGACCGCCGCGACCTCGATGGCCCTCCGCGCGTGCCAGCTCGGCGGCCATCTCGAAGTTCATGATGTCGCCGGTGTAGTTCTTGACGATGTGCAGCACGCCCGCGCCGCCGTCCACGGCCTTGGTGGCCGCGAGCATCTGGTCCGGGACGGGCGAGGTGAATACCTCACCCGGGCAGGCCGCGTCGAGCATGCCCAGGCCGACGAACCCGCCGTGCAGCGGCTCGTGGCCCGAGCCGCCACCCGAGATGACGCCGACCTTGCCGGCGCGCGGGGCGTCCTTGCGGACGACGATGTTCGGCTCCTCGACCCGGATGTAGCCCGGGTGGGCGGCGAGCATCCCGGCGAGCGCCTCGTCGACGACGTTCTCGGGTGCGTTGATGAGCTTCTTCATGCGCGATCTCCCCGTTGGGGTTGAGGGCTCGCCGCCGGGCACCGGAGGGAATCCCGGCGGCGAGCGAGCCGTTCGTCAGGAGGTTGTCGCTACATACCCATCACGCCGACCCAGACACCCTGGAAGACCAGCGCCGCCAGGATGCCGCCGACGATCGGGCCGACGACCGGGACCCAGGAGTATCCCCAGTCCGAGGGGCCCTTGCCCGGGACGGGCAGGAGCTGGTGGATGATGCGCGGGCCCAGGTCGCGGGCCGGGTTGATCGCGTAGCCGGTGTTGCCGCCGAGCGACATGCCGATCGACCACACGAGGATCGCGACGGGCAGCGCGCCGAGGGCCGCCATGCCACCCTTGGCCATCGCCACGCCGTCCTCGGAGCCGTTGGTGCCGAAGGTGAGGATGACGAACACCAGCACGAAGGTGCCGATGACCTCGGCGACGAAGTTGAGCCCGTAGTTGCGGATGTTCGGCCCGGTGCTGAAGACCGCGAGCTTGAGGCCCTGGTCCTCGGTGGCCTTGAAGTGATCCCAGTAGTGGATCAGCACGAGGGTCGCGCCGATAAAGGCACCGACGAACTCACCGGCCAGGTACACGGGGACCTGGTCCCACGGGGTCGACCCGTTGACGGCGAGGCCGATGGTGACGGCCGGGTTCAGGTGCGCGCCGCTGATGGGGCCAGCGACCACGACGCCCACGAACACGGCGAATGCCCATGCCGCGGTGATGACGATCCAGCCGGCGTTGTTGGACTTGGACTTCGCGAGCAGGACGCCAGCGACGACGCCATCGCCCAGCAGGATCAGGAGTCCCGTGCCGACCATTTCGGCGATGAAGACGTTTAGGGCGTTGTATTCCATGCGATTGAACTCCCTCTTGTGGATCAACCCCGGACCCCCGGGGTTCCAGCATCCCTCAGCCCAGCCTGCGGCCCTGCGGCGAACTGCATCGCGCGGCGCGCATGGGCCGTTCGGGCTCAACCTCCTCCGGTGGCTCCTCCTTTCGCAATCCAGCGGATTGGCGGGCCGCGGCGCTCGGGTCGCGCGGCGACCCACCGCTGCAGGCGCGGATAGTCGGACTGTAGGGGCACGGACACGCGCGGAATTCAAGACATAGTCGATCCGTTCCGTATCCCTGCCGATACCCGGCCGCATCGCCCGCCGTGGGTGCGGGGGCGGCTCTGACGGGGCGCGCGCGGCCCTGACTCCACGCGTGTCCCCGAGCGGCGGCGAACCACCACGGGGTCATTCCGGCGGTTTCCACGAGGGACTGGGACTCGATCGGCGCGATTCCGATCGCCACCTCTCCACGCCGACCATCCAGACGACTCCTCCTCGTGTCATCGGGGGGCGACGAACCACCACGGGGCCAGGTCAGGAACCACGCGTCGCAGGCCCGAGTCACGCTCGTCGCAGGCCCCATTGAGTCCGAGGCCAGTCAGGACTTGGGTTGGGGACAGGGCGCCAGACCGCATCGCTCGCCGGCACGGTCTGGCTACGGCTGGGCGGACGGCACGCGGGGCGGCATCGACTGCCGTGCAGTCCCGGTCACGGCGTCCGCGAGACAGCGGATGAGGATGGCGCTCGACGCCGCGCCCGGGTCGAGGTGGCCGGCGGAACGCTCCCCGAGGTAGCTGGCGCGCCCCTTGCGGGCGACCAGCGGGATCGTGGCGGCGGCGCCCGCCTCGGCGGCTTCGGCCATCGCGAGCATCGCGTCCCGTTCCGGGGCGTCCGGCGGTGCAGCCCGCAGCGCGGCCAGCGCCGGAGACAGGGCATCCAGCATGGTCTTGTCGCCGGGGGCCGCGCGGCCCAATGCGGTGATCCCGTCTATGGCGCCCGCCAGGGCGATCTCCACGAGCGCCCGCCGGCCGACCTCCTCGTCTCCTGCCCGCTCGGCGAGCTGGGTCCCCGCGGTCATCAGGGCCCGGCCGTAGAGGGCGCCGCTCGCGCCGCCGACGAGTCCCAGCAGGCGACGGCCCGCCGACGTCATCAGCGTTGCGACGTCGCCGGTCGGGATCGCGCCCGACTCAAGGTCGCCCAGGACGGCGCTGAACCCACGGTCCAGGTTGATGCCGTGGTCGCCGTCGCCGATCGCAGCATCCAGCTCGGTCAGCCACAGGCGCCGCTCGTGGATCGCGCGGGCGGTGCACCGCAGCCAGGCGTCGGCCACGGTCATGACCGTGGCCGACGGGGCGCGATCGCGATGGTGATCGTCGCTACCCATGGGTCAGTCGCGCGGCAGCTTGGGCAGGGTGCGGGCGCGTTCAGCGGCCGCAGCCACGGCGTCCACGCCGGCGCCACCAGCGGCTGCCACGGCAGCCAGGACCGCACCCTCGACGATGGGCGCCTCGGTCAGCCGGACGAGCGCCCGATCCGCGCGATCCAGCTCATCGAGCGCCAGGTCCACGGCCATGGACGCACTACCCAGGTCCAGCAACACCAGGATGCCGTCCCGGCCGTTCGCCTCCAGGACGCGACGGAGCGCGCCCGCGACCTCGAGGCCATTGGTCCCCAGGCGCCCGCCACTGAGGCCACCCGCTCCGTCGACGGGGACATCGGGCGCCGCCTGCGACACCATCGCGACGACACCGCGCACGACGTCCGCGCTGTGGGCCACCAGGACGAGACCGATCATGCTCAAGCTCCGTCAGGCTTGGCGCCACGAACCGAGGACCGTCCCGGGGGCATGGCCGACAGGCCGGCGGGCTGCCGGTCCGCGGGGGCGGCGCCGGGTCATACACTACGCTCGCGCATGAGTATCCGCAGCGGCGACCAGCCCCCCTTGCCCAACGCAACCGGCCACCGCGAGGCAGGCGCCAGCGGCCGGTCGGACGGCGGCCTGGGCAGGCGGGATCGGCGCGCGTCCGCGACCTTCACCGGGGCGGACCTCGCGTCCGTCGTCACGCGCGCCGAGCGCCTGCTCGCCCGCAACCGGATCCTCCTCGACCGCCTCGACGCCGAGCTCGGTGACGGCGATCACGGCGAGAACATGACGGCCGGGTTCGCTCATGCTGTCCGATCCGTCGTCCCGGCGGACCCATCGGACGACGTGGGCGACCTCCTGCGCCAGCTCGGCCACCAGCTGGTGTCGGGCGTGGGCGGGGCCGGTGGATCGCTCTACGGCACCGCGTTCATCGAAGCGGGGATCGCGGTCGCGGGACTCGCCGAGCTCACGCCCGAGGACACGGCCCGCGCCCTCGACGCGGCGGCGGAGGGGCTCGCCCGACGTGGTCGCTGCCGGCTTGGCGACAAGACGATCTACGACGCCCTGCGGCCGGCCGCGGATGCCTTCGCCGCGGCGATCACGCGGGGCGCGGGCCGGGACGTGGCGATCATGGCGGCCATCCGGGCGGCTCGTGACGGCATGCACGCCACGACGCCGCTGATCGCGCGACGGGGTCTCGCGCTGCGCCTGGGTGAGCGATCGCGCGGCCACCAGGACCCGGGCGCCACCTCGTGCTACCTGCTGTTTCGTGCACTCCTCGCCTCGGGCTCGCGCGAGTGATGGCGCCGTTCTCCAGCACGGCCGCTCTCACCGAGGCGGAACTCCGCAGGAGCTTCGAGGAGGCCCAGCGCCAGGCCGACACGGTCTTCGCGCAGTACCAGCTGAGCCAGCTGCTGGCGCTGGGCGGCGACCTCGCCCTCCTCGCGGGGTCGGTGATCGGGGAGCTGGTCCGCGCGAGTGACGCCGTGGCGGGCGCCGTGTGGCTCACGCATCCTGGCGAGGGCGGCCTCCGGCTGGTCGCCAGCGAGCCGCTCCCGGAGGAGACGCGGCGCCCGACCATCCCGCCCAGCTTCCCGTCCGTGGCCGCCGCGCAGGACTGGGCTCGCGACGGGGGCTGGCACGGTGTCTCGCTCGATGAACGCCGGGACCTGGGCGAGGGCGAGCTTGGTGCCCGGGTGGTCGGGTTCCTGGCCCTGCGCCCCGAGGAGGGCGCGCGGCTGCCCGCCGACCGTGTTCGCCTCCTCGGCCTCGTGCGTCACGAGCTGGCCATCGCCTTCTCGGCCGCCCAGCTGCGCGAGGAGCTGGCAGGCGAGCAGGCGCTGCTCGCGGCGATCCTCGACAGCACCACGGAAGGGATCGTCGCCGTGGACGAGCAGCGGCGTGTGGTGCGGGTCGACCGGGCTGCGGTCCCGCTGCTGGGAGGGCGGGTCCCGCCGGTCGGGGAGCTGTGCGAAACGGTGCTGCGCTGTACAGGCCCCGAGGGGTTGCGATGCGGCGAACGGTGCGGGTCGAGGAGGCGCTGGCCAGCCGCGAGGCGCCGGTCGAGACGGAGCTGCGCATGACCCTCGAGGACGGGACGGAGGTCCCCATCGCGGCCGCGTTCTCGGCGATGGCCGGGCGCGAGAAGGGTGCGGTGGTCGTGCTTCGGACGAGCGCGCCGAGCGGGCCGCTGAGGAGCTGCGGGCGAGCTTCCTCGCCGCGGTCTCGCATGAGCTGCGGACCCCACTCGCGCTGATCTCCGGCCACGTTGACAGCCTGCTCGGCTTAGGTCTGGACCCAGCGACCGAGCGCCGGACGGTGGAGCGGATCGGCCTCGCGGCCGCGCGCCTCCAGGCCCTGGTGGACGAGCTGCTCGACCTCACGCAGGCCGAGCACGCGAGCCTCGCGCTCCACCGGGCCAGGGTGAGTGTCGTGGACCTTCTCGACGAGGCGATCGGCGGCCTGGGCGAGTGGCCCGGGATGCCACCCGTCCACGTCACGGTGCCCGCCGCGGTGCCCGACGTCCACGTGGACGCGGTC
>CAVPSB010000031.1:0-397881 GCA_963708025.1 uncultured Candidatus Rokubacteria bacterium
GCCGCCCGGGTGCTCCAAGGCGTCTACATGCGCGGTGCGCACCGGCGTGGCATCGGCGGGGGCCGGACCGGGATGCTGACGGTGATCCAGCGCTTCGGGAGCGGCGTGAATCTCGCCCGCTCTTCGGTCGGGACCCGATGGAGTCGCTCGACCCACCGTTGGGCGTGCACGCTCAGTTTCGATGCGGCGCGCCCGCGCTGCCCCAGGGAAGGTGAAGCGTCCTCGCCGCGTTCACGCCACACGCCGCGGTGCGCCCGGCCCTTAGGGTACCGGAGGTGACACCACGACGTTGTTCGCTTCGTTCACCTCGGGCACGTTGTCGAGGTGATCCAGCACCGCAATGACGATGGCGCCGGCCAGGTCATCCACCCCTGGGAGCTTGACCTTCAACTTGACGACCCGTTCCTCGCCCGCGTCCAGGGCGCGGACCTTTTCCGTCGTCAGGAACGTGTCGGTCTCGTCCAGCACCAAGTCCTCCGAGAGGTAGAAAGCCACCACCGAGGGCACGGCGGTCCCCTCGGCCCCGGGATTGAAGACCCGCAGGGAGCCGCGGAGCGTGCACGACGGATGGCGTCTGGACCGATTGCAGTGCTGCTCGACCTCGAGCCACTCGCCGGAGAGCCCGCCGAGGCCCGTATTGACCGTCTCGCACGAGGTGAAGCTGTCGAGCGGGTCGAAGAAGCCGCCAGTGATCCGGCTCCCCACACATACGTCGGTCCCCCGGCCTCCGTCCATGACGTCGAACCCGAGCGCTCCGCCGATCAGGACATCGTTCCCGGTGCCACCGATGAGGGTGTCGCTCCCCCCGCCGCCGCAGATGATGTCATCGCCGTCGCCCCCGTCGATGATGTCATCGCCCCCGAGCCCGTGGATGACGTCGTTGACGGGCGTGGGCCCAAACTGGCCGAAGAGCTCATCGGGGCCATTGGTGCCGAGGATGGTGACGTTGGCGCCGTTGCAGGTGAAGGCGTGGTAGCGGGCAACGGCGAAATTCGGCTCGCCGACGGGTCCACTCGACCCGGCGACGACGATCCGGCCGTCGTTCGGCTGGATGGCGATCGCCGATGCGAAGTCCAACCGCGTCGTCGAGCCCGAGCTGAAGTCGGTGACGACCTGGCCGTCGCCATTGAACGTGCTATCGGGCGTTCCGTTGACGTGCAGTCGCGCCAGGGCAAAGTTGGCGTTCGCGGGGCCCGTCGCCTGGGCCACGGAGCCGGCCACGACGATCTTGCCATCGGGTTGAATGGCGACGGCCAGGGCGTCGCTAGGGGGGCCGAAGTCGATGGAGGTAAGCCCGTCCGCGGCAAAGGTCTCATCCAGGAAGCCGGACACCGGGTCGTAGCGCGCGACGCCCATGCGGGGTTGCTGGCCCACAATGTTGAGGTTGCGGATGTCTCCGACCACCACGATCTTGCCGTCGGGCTGGATGGCAAGGCCATGTGCGGTGGCGAGGAAGCCGGGTCCAAAGGAGGTGCCGAGGGCGCCGTTCAGGGAACCAAGGCCGAGGACCTCGTCGACGCCGGTGGTCGTGAACCGTGTAACGGCAAAGCGGCCGTCCGTCGTCCCGCCGACCACGATCCTGCCGTCGGCCTGGATGGCGACCGCCCTGGCGGTATCATTGCCGCCGAAGTTTCTCGTGACGATGCCGGTGCCGGGGAGCCCGAATGTGGTATCCAACGTGCCGTTCGTGTTCAATCGCGCCACGGCGAAGTTGCCGGCCGTACTCCCGACCACCACGATCCGGCCGTCGGCCTGGATGGCGAGGCCGGCGGCTCCGCTGCCGCTTGCACCGAAGCTCATCGTGAGCCGGCCGTCACCGCTGAATGTGGCGTCCAGCGTCCCGTCGGCATTGTAACGGGCGACGGCCACCGAAGTGCCCGCGCTGCCGGCGACGACGATCCTGCCGTCGGCCTGGATGGCGACGCCCGACGCCTCGTCGCTCGCGGTACCGAAGTCGGTCGTGACGATTCCAACGCCGCCGCCGAACGACGGGTCGAGGGTGCCGTTGGCGAGGTATCGCGCGACGGCGAAGTCACCCGCCACCCCCGGCTGCGTGAAAACGCCTCCCGCGGCGACGATCCGGCCATCGGCCTGGATCGCCACCGCAGTGAAGCGCGCGTTGCCCGGAAGGCCCGTGATGACCTTGCCGTCGCCGCTGAAGCTCGTGTCGAGATCGCCGGGCGCTGCGTGCGCGGCGCTCACGAGACCAAGCGCCAAGAAGAGCGACAGGACCGTCCCCATCACGTCTCTGCTTTCACGGCTCTCCACCAGTGACCGACAGCCCACTTGACCCTCGAGGGCGTGCTTGCCTTTGAGCGTGGTCATCGCGTCTCCTCCTCTTCGCTCTGGATGTGGTCGGCCCCCACCATGCGCGCGATCAACGTCGCGATGGCGGCGACTCCCTCGAACCGCTTCTTCTCTCCGGTCCGCATCCGCTCCACGACCCCGGTCACCTGGCCGGCCTCGTCGAGGGAGAGCCGGACGATGAAGGTCATGCGCTTGCCCGGAGTCCGCGGGGACGGGGTGGCCGGGCGGGCCAGGGCAGATCCGGATACCGGTCGCGCAGCGCCTCCAGCTCCTGTTGGGTGACCATGTGAGACCTCCTTCGCGCCCGAGGGTAAGGGGGCGCCGTTACGGGCCCGTCCAGGTGAGCGTTAAACGCCCGTCGAGCACCGGACTTGGCCCGCCATCCGGGGAGTGCTATGGTCGCCGTGGCCCCTGGCCGGTGGCCGATGGCATCCCTCCAGCTCACCCTCTTGGGCGGCTTCCAGGCCCGGATCGGATCGGGCCCCGCCCTCCCCCTGCCGACGCGGAAGGCCCAGGCGTTGCTCGCCTACCTCGCCCTCTCCGCCGGGCGGGCGCATCCGCGCGACAAGCTGGCGACCCTGCTCTGGGGAGACAGCCCCGAGGGCCAGGCCCGCAACAGCCTCCGCCAGGCGCTGTTCGCGCTGCGGCGGGCGCTGCCCGCCGGCGGGGTGCGCGTGGAGGGGGACGCGGTCGCGGTGGACCCGGCGGCGGTGGAGGTGGACGTGGCGGCGTTCGAGCGAGGGGTCGCCGAGGGGACGCCGGCGGCGCTGGAGGCGGCGGTGCCGCTCTACCAGGGGGACCTGCTGGCGGGGCTGAGCGTGGAGGGGGCCGGGGGCTTCGAGGAGTGGCTGCTGGGGGAACGGGAGCGGCTCCGGGAGCTGGCGCTGGAGGGGCTGGCGAAGCTCCTGGCGCACCAGAGGAGCGCCGCCCAGACGGAGCCGGCGATCCAGACGGGGCTCAAGCTCTCGAGCCTGGACCCGTTGCAGGAGCCGGTGCACCGCACGCTGATGCGCCTCTACGCCCAGACTGGCCGGCGGGGCGCCGCGCTGCGCCAGTACCAGCAGTGCGTGGGGGTGCTCCAGCGCGAGCTGGGGGTGGAGCCGGAAGCGGAGACGAAGCAGCTCTACCAGGAGATCATCCGGCGCCGTGACGAGGCGCCGTCCAGCCGGACGGCGTTGGGGAAAGCCGGCCAGGAACTGACGCGCCGGGTGCCGCTGGGGGCCCGTCCGGAGGCGGTGACCACCGAGACATCGCTGATCGGCCGCGACGTCGAGCTGGCCACGCTGCGGAATGCGCTGGCCGAGGCCGGCGGGGGCCGCGGCCGCGCCGTCGCGGTCCTGGGTGAGGCCGGCGTCGGCAAGACCCGCCTCCTCGTGGAAGTGGCGACTGAAGCCCGCCAGGGCGGCCGCCACGTCTTGTTCGGCCGGGCCTATGAAAGTGCCCAGATTCTGCCGTTCGGTCCCTGGGTCGATGCCTTCCGCACGGGTGGGCTGATCGCCGAGGAGGTCATGGTCAGCGGGCTGAACCCCGTCTGGCGGGCGGAGCTGGCCCGGCTGTTTCCAGAGCTCGCGGGGCCGGGGCTGCCCGCGCCCAGCGACGACTACCTCCGCCTCTTCGAGAGTGTCGCCTATCTCGTCGCGCACGTCGCCGCCACCCAGCCGCTCGCGCTCATGCTCGAGGACTTGCACTGGGCCGACGAGATGAGCCTGCGGCTGCTGTCGTTCCTGGGCCGTCGCGTGCAGGCGTGGCCCGTGCTGGTGGTGGCAACGGCGCGGGAGGAGGAGCTGGCCGACGCCGACACCCTGCGCCGGGTGCTCGGGGAGCTCCGAGGCGAGGGCCACTTTGGTGAGCTACTGCTCTCGCCGCTGTCGCGCCCCGACACGTCCAGGCTCGTGCGGTGCCTCACCGTGGCGGGCAGCGATGCGGGCACCGTCGCGTGGCTGGAGGAGCAAGCGTGGGCCGCCAGCGAGGGCAACCCGTTCGTGGTCGTCGAGACCGTGCGGGCGCTGCGGGAGGGGCTGACGCTCCAGGAGCCGGCGACCCTGTCGCTGCCCCAGCGCGTCCGGGATGTCATCGCCGGACGCGTCGCGCGCTTGAGCGAGGGGAGCCGGCAGCTCCTCTCGGTGGCGGCCGTCATCGGGCGCGAGTTCGACTTCGCGCTCCTGCAGCGGGCCAGCCGGCTCCCCGAGCGCGATGCGGCCGAGGGCGTGGAGGAGCTGGTGCGGCGGCGGATGCTGCACGGCGTGGACGAGGGCTTCGACTTCACGCACGACCGCATCCGCGAGGTGGTGTACGGCGGGCTCCTGCCGCCGCGGCGAAAG
Organism: uncultured Candidatus Rokubacteria bacterium; assembly: GCA_963708025.1. Classification (GTDB taxonomy): domain Bacteria; phylum Methylomirabilota; class Methylomirabilia; order Rokubacteriales; family DASRDR01; genus CAVPSB01. The sequence continues at coordinate 4,629 of CAVPSB010000031.1, forward strand.
CTTCTGCACGGTGACGTGGCCGTGGCCCTCGAAGCGCTCACCGCCGGCGCGCTCGATCCCCCCGCCGGCGCGCTCGGCAGGCACTACCGGCACGCCGAGGTCTGGGACAAGGCGGTCTTCCATCTCCGGGAGGCTGGACTCAAGGCCTTGGCCCGCTCGTCCAACCGGGAGGCGGTCGCGTACTTCGAGCAGGCGCTGGCCGCCCTGAGCCATCTGCCCGAGACGCGCGAGACGCTGGAGCAGGCCGTCGATCTACGATTCGACCTTCGGACGTCGCTCTTCCCGCTGGGCGAGGTGCGAAGCATCCTCGGGCATCTCCGGGAGGCAGAACGCCTGGCCCGGAGGCTTGACGACCAGCGACGGATCGGCCGCGTCTCGGTCTACATGAGCCACCTGCTCCACGCGACCGGCCGCCCGAACGAGGCCCGCGAGTTCGGACAGAGGGCCCGAGTCATCGCCGAGGCGCTGGGGGATTTAGCGATCAAGGTCGGGGCGACCTTCTACATCGGTGCCTCCTGCTACTTCATGGGCGACTATGGGACGGGCCGCGATTTTCTCCAGGAGACCGTGCAGTCCCTCGAAGGGGATCTCGGCCGCGAGCGCTACGGCCTGGTCGGGCTCCCCGCCGTGATGGCCCGCACCTATCTGACGTGGATTCACGCCGAGCGCGGAGAGTTCGAGGCGGCGCTCGTCCAGGGCCGTGATGGCGTCCGCCTCGCCGAGGCGGTGGATCATCCCTATAGCCTGATCATCGCCTGCTGGGGCCTGTTGTACCTCCACGCCGGCCGACAGGAGCTTGGCGAGGTTGACCAGCTCAGCAAACGCGCTCTTGCTTTGGCCCGTCAGTGGGACATTCCCCTCCCGTCAGCGATTACCACGGGAATCGTGGGTCACGCGTATGCTCTTGCCGGGCGGATTGCCGACGGCCTCGGGCTGCTCGAGGAGTCGGTCCGGCTGCACGAGTTGTCCGGCTTGGTATACTACCACTCGCTCATCGTCGCCTATCTCGCCGAGGCGTACCTGCTCGCCGGCCGGCCCGATGATGCGCTCGTATTCGGTGAGCAGGCCCTCGGGCTTGCCCGCAAGCGCGGCGAGCGCGGCTTCGAGGCATGGTGCCTCCGAACGCTCGGCGAGATCGCGGCGCACGCCGACCCGCCTCATGTCGAGCGCGCCCAGGGCCGCTATCGAGAGGCGCTGGCGCTCGCCACCGAGCTGCGTATGCGCCCTCTCGCCGCCCATTGCCACCTCGGCCTCGGCACGCTCTACCGACGAACTGGGATTCGGGCGAAGGCCGAGGAGCATCTGAACAGTGCTAGCACGATGTACAGGGAGATGAATATGGGCTTCTGGCTGGCCCAGGCGGAGGCGGCAATGACTGAATAGATGACCGGGACTATCGGGAGTGCCAAGACCGGAAAGTGGGGCGGTGTACATAGCCTCGGGCGGCTGCTCTTGCCGGCGCCGTTCGGGCCGAGGTCATCCGCGGCGAGGCTGGCTCGTGCTCCAGGCCGGCTCGGTCTCCTACGGCAAGGCGACGTCCTACCTGCCGGTGATCGGCCGGGAGTCACAGGAACGTGCGGAACTCCTCCTCGGTCAGCCCGGCCTGCTGGACGACCTTGCGGACGGTGAGCGGGGCGAGCTCGCGGTTGTGGAAGGCAACGACCAGACGCCGGGGAGGGGACCGGGAGCGCGCAGGTGAACGTGACTGCCCGTCTGGTGGTGGATCGAGAAGCCCGCCCGCTGGAGCGCCGCGATCAGTTGCCGCGGCGTCAGAGCCGGGAGCCGGTCAGTCACGCGGGGAGGGCGACCCGGATCTTCTCTTGCAACAGCGCGGGCTCTTCAGGTATCGGCTCGCCGTCCTTGATGAGGCCTTCGAGGTAACACCGGATAGCGTCCTCGGCCATTGTCCGCGCTTCGTCGATCGTCCTTCCTTCCGTGACGAGCCCGGGCAGGGCGGGCACGGACACGGTGTACCCACCGGCCTCGTTGGGCTCGAAAATCACGGTGTACGTGTAGTCCGGCACGCATGCATTGTACCGCATCGCACTGGGACGGCACCGGGCGATGAACGCAGCCCGCGACCTCGCTCAGGCCGAGCTTCCCGAAGGTCCCCGCGCCGGCCCGGCGGAGGCGTGGACCCTCCGCCTCCTGGGTGAGATCGCCTCGCATCATGACCGTCCCGACGTGGCGACGGCCGGGGCCCACCACGGCGCCGCCATGGCCCTGGCCTCCGAGTTCGGCATGCGCCCCCTCGCCTTCCACTGCCACCTCGGCCTCGGCAAGCTCTACCGCCGCACCGCCGGCGGAGTAAGGGCCCAGGGGCACCTCGATGACGGCCTCCTCGCGGCCCTCCTCGACCGACTCCAGCTCGATCTTGCCCCGCATCGAGGCGACGATGGCCGGCAGGTCGGTGATCCGGGGGGCGGCCATCTTCTCGCCGAGCCGGAGCGCGCGGCGGAGCGCCGTGCTCCGGAGGGTCTCGTCGTTGGCGATGCTGACTCGCACGCTGACGCCCGAGCGCTGGTTGACCTCCCCGCTCTTGCGGGCCAGCGCGCTGATCTCGGCCACGATCTCGGCCAGGTAGTCCGGCATCGCGACGCGCGCCTCGGCGTCGCCGAGCCGGGTGCGCTCCTGCTCGATGATGGCGCGCTCGTCCCGCAGGGTCGGGGGTAGTGCGTCCGCACCTGGGCCCCGAAGCGGTCCTTCAGCGGGGTGATGATGCGGCCGCGGTTGGTGTAGTCCTCGGGGTTGGCGGTGGCGAAGATCAGGAGGTCGAGCGGGAGCCGGATCCGGTAGCCCTTGATCTGGACGTCGCGCTCCTCCATCAGGTTGAACAGGCCGACCTGGATCCGCTCGGGCAGGTCCGGCAGCTCGTTCACGCAGAAGATGCCGCGGTTGGTGCGCGGGACCAGGCCATAGTGGATGGTCAGCTCGTCCGAGAGGTAGCGGCCCTCGGCGACCTTGATCGGGTCCACGTCGCCGATGAGGTCGGCCATCGAGACGTCGGGGGTGGCGAGCTTCTCGCCGTAGCGCGCCTCGCGCGGCAGCCAGTCGAGGGCGACCTCGTCGCCGTCCTCGGCGACGCGCCGCTTCGCCGCCGGGCTCACTGGGGCGAACGGGCTGTCGTTCAGCTCGCTGCCGGCCACGACGGGGATCTCGGCGTCCAGCAGGCTGACCATGGCGCGGATCAACCGGGACTTGGCCTGGCCGCGCTCGCCGAGGACGATGACGTTCTGGCCCGCCAGGAGCGCGTTCGCCAGCTCCGGGATGACGGTGTCCTGGTAGCCGACGATGCCGGGGAAGAGCGCCTCGCCGGCCTCGAGCTTCCGGACGAGGTTGGCGTGGACCTCCTCGCGGACGGTCCTCGGCCGGTAGCCGGACCGGCGCAGCTCACCCAGCGTGCGGGGCCTGACGGGATCGGACATTCGGGCCTCCTCGGCGCCCCGGTCGGGGGCGCCCGGGAGGCGGCCGACCTGCCGATCGGTCTGCTGCGTGACCACGGTCTGCTCGCCCGGCACGCGCCGAGTCACCCTGGCTCTTCCTGTACCAGGACGCCGAGGGCGTCACTGGGCTTCAAGTGCCCCCGTCCTCCAGACAGGAGACACAGAGCGTGAAGGGATGCCCCCCTGGCGGCGCTCATGCCTAGGAGCGGCCGCGCACGTCTAGCGTGTCCTGGCCGACCCGCGGCTCGCGGGCTCCTTACGATGGTGTCGAGCCCCGTTGACCCGCCGGGTCTCACCGGCCCGACCGGTGTCCGCATCTGTGGACGCCCCGTATCGATCCGTGAACGCGGTGTGTCGCTGCGCGCGGGCCTCCGCGGGCCGCAACCTCGCCACCGAGCGGTGGGCCCGAGTGCGGCGCCGGCCGGGCATGGCCCATGCTTGCGCCACGGCCGATGCCTCTGTCCTGCGCCGCCGCGCCGAGCTACGAGCCCCGCACGCCCGAGACGTCGATCCTCTATCGCACCGTCCAGGCCCACCTCGAGAGCTTCCTCGCCCGCACGGCGGGGGAGGACGGCCGACCGGGACTCCCGGGGTTCGTGACGCGGGAGTTCGAGGCCTACCTTCGGTGCGGGATCCTGGCCCACGGCTTCGCCCGGGTCCGCTGTGAAGGCTGCGCGTTCGAGCGTCTGGTGCCCTTCTCGTGCAAAGGGCGCGGCTTCTGCCCGAGCTGCGGGGGCCGGCGGATGACCGAGCGCGCCGCCCATCTGGTCGAGGCGGTCCTGCCGCGGGTGCCGGTGCGCCAGTGGGTGCTCACGCTGCCCTACCGGCTGCGGTATCGGCTCGCGTGGGACCACGGCTTGGCGCGCGCGGTGCTGGGCGTCTACGCCCGGGTGCTCCAGGCCTTCTACGTGCGCGGTGCGCACCGGCGTGGCATCGGCGGGGGCCGGACCGGGATGCTGACGGTGATCCAGCGCTTCGGGAGCGGCGTGAATCTGAAGAGACACTCATGGTACCTGCCTTTCTCAAGTGTGCGTGGTTATTGAAAGAGCGAGGGCTGCGCGGTCGACGTGTCCCCCGGCAGAACGAGCTCGCCCGTTCGGCGCAGGTGCTCGAGGATGCTGCGGATGGGCTCGGCTTGTAGATCGGCACGTCGAATCTCCCACGGGGCCCAGGGCGCGAGCTGCTCCACCTTGAGCAGGCCGGCGGCGACCAAGCGCTTGATCGTGGTGTCGCTCACCTGGAATTCTCTGGCCGCTCGCCCGAGGCTCAAGATCTCCGGATCTGGTGTGGCCCGAGTCTGGCCAGCGATGTGGTGATTGCGCCGCGCCGTGGCCACCCGCTCCTGGTTCCAGCGCTTGCCTTTGCCGGTCCGGCGCCCCAGCCTGTTCAAGACTCGGGCGATCTCATCGTCGCCGTAGCGCGCGGCCAGGCGCCGGATCAGCTCGAGATCCTCGAGCGCGGTGGGCCGACCCACGCCCGATCGCGGCTTTGGGCATCGTGAACGCCGTGTGCGTTCCCCCGGTCCAGTGCATGACGAACGTGAGCGTGTCGGTGGCCTCGTCATGCGTCACGATGATCTCCTCGAGCACCGTGCGCAGAATCTTCTTCTTCAGCTCCGGCGGACACGCCGAACTCTCCCACACCTCGGCGAAGTGTTCGCCCAGCGCCAGCACCGCGGCTCGCTCGTCCTCGCTCAGCACGGGCCCCTCCTGCTCCAGCTCGGTGAGCGTCGCCCGCAGCCGTTCGACTTCCGCGAGCGCCGCATTCCATCGCCGCTCCAGCTCCGCGGCCACCAAGCGGTGGCGCGCATCCACGGCGTTGTACTGCTCGAAGGCGCGGCGCGCCTCGTACTCCGCCTGCTTCGAGCTGGCGGCCGAGCGCGTCCCGGCGCGCGCTGTCCTTCACCGTGAGTTGCTCCAGCGCGTGGAGGCTGGCGCGCACCCCGAGCGGCGACAGCACGCCGAGCACTTCCTCCGTGATCCGGCGATCCACCGTGCTGCCCCCGAAGCCCAGGCAGTACCGCCCGCCGGCCTGGAAGTCCCCGAGGCACAGATAGCGCGCCGCCGTCCCGTGCTTGCCCCAGTACCGGACGTGCAGCTTTCGCCCACACCGCCCGCAGCGGAGCAGCCGCGCCACGAGTCCGAGCCCCGCCCGGATCGCGCCGGTGCCCTCCTCGCGCTCCTGCCGCAAGTTGTTGCGTCGCATGCGTCGCTGATGCTCTTCGTACATCGCCCAGTCAATATAGCCCTCGTGATGGTCGGCGAGGAAGACTCGCGCGTCCGTCGGCCGCCGCAGTCGCCCCTGGCGTCGTGCGCGGGCGGCCGTCCACCAGCCGGACCTCCACGGGACGGCGGCCATAGACGTAGGCGCCCGCGTAGATGGGGTTGTGCAGCACGTCGCCGATGAAGCTGAGGGTGGGAAGCTGGAACACCAGGTCGATGCGGCCGTGGCGCGCGCGGTTCACCGGCAGCTCGATGCCGTGGTCGTGGAACCACTTGAAGGTCTGCCGGGCGCTCCACGTCTGCCGGAACGTCTGGAAGATGAGGGCGATGGCCTCCTGCACCCGCAGGTTGGGATCCTTCACGACCTTGCCGCTGCCGTCGGTGACATAGCCCGGCGCCAGGATGCGGATCAACTCCCCGCGCTGGGCCTTGGCCTCCATCCCGGCCCCGAGCCGCTGCTTCAACACCTTGAGTTCGACGACGCTCAGGGTGCCTTTGATCCCGAGGACCAGTTGATCATCGAGGAGATTCACGTCGTAGACGTGCTCGTGATCCCCCACCAGCGTGTCGAAGATCCCGCACAGCTCGAGCAGGTGACACCAATCCTTGTCGGTGCGCGACAGTCGGGACAGCTCACGACTGAGGACGATGCCCACTTCGCCGAGCGCCACCGCGGCCAGCAGGCGGTCGAAGCCGTCCCGCGGGGGCGCCCCCACGGAGGCGCTCCATCCCAGGTCCGCATCGATGACGTCGACCTCTCGCCACCCCAGCGCCCGCGCCCGATCGGCCAGCGCGTACTGCAAGCGTTGGCTCTCGAGGTTGTGTTGGACTTGGCCGGGCGACGATTGCCGCAGATACACGACGGCCTTCCGGGCCAGCCGCTCTGCGGTGAGCTTAGGATTCGCGACCACGGTCGTCATCGTCGGCCTCCTGTGTCGCCTGGTGCACGGCGATGATGGCGGCGGCCATCAGGCGCAGCAGTGCGGCCTGCACCTTCGACGGCAAGGGCATCGCTGGCGTTGACGCCGCGTGATCCACGCCGAGGTCGAAGTCGATCTGCTTCACGTCCACCTCCCGATGTCGGGTGCGCACCCGTTTGGGGGAGGCTAGCGTCATTCGATGACGAGGACGAGCTGCTCCGGACCCAAGAGTCCTTCACCAGGATGGCGACGGAGCAAAGTGCCCGAGCGCTGATGACCGCCTGCGGAGCGAGCTGGATGAGTGCGGCTTCGGGTGCCAGCATCCAGGTGGGGATCACCAGCGCCACACCGGTTGGATCGCGAACGGTCACGGCCTCGTCCCGCTGGCGAGACCGAACACCTGTCAGTTCCTGGCCATGCAACGGATGGAAAGGGTAGTGGACGACTGCGGAACTTATGGTTTCATGACGCCCTCTTGCTCAACGTCCACTTCCACACGCTGGTCCTGGACGGCGTCTTCGCCGAGCTCACGCCGGGCCGGCTCCAGTTCCACGCGGCGCCACCGCCCAGCGATGCGGCTGTGGCCGAGCTGCTCGCCACGATCCGCGCACCGGGTGGGGCGCTGCTGGCGCGCCGGGGTCTAGAGCCCGCCGCGGCCGAGCCGGGCCCTCCGGACGGGCTCGCCGAGGTCTCGCCCGTCCTGGCCCGGATCCTCAGCGCCTCGGTTCAGGGACGCGTGGCTCTCGGCCGGCACGCGGGCGCCCGGGTCGGCCGCCTGGGCGAGGCGCCGACCGAGGCCGCCGGGCGCGCACGCGGGCCGCGCCAGGCCCACCTGGACGGCTTCGATCTGCACGCCAACGTGTGGGTGCCCCCCAACGATCGGGCCCGGCTGGAGCATCTGTGCCGCTATCTGCTTCGCCCCCGCTGGTGCAGGACCGTCTGCGGCTCCGGGCGGACGGGCGAGTGGCGGTCAAGCTGAAGAGGGCCTGGCGCGATGGGACGACGCATCTGATCTTCGAGCCGCTCGAGTTCCTCGAGAAGCTGGCGGCGCTGACGCCGCGGCCCGAGGTCAACCTGGTGCTCTACCACGGCGTCCTCGCCCCGCGCGGGGCGGTGACATTGTGCAGCCTTTCGTCAAATGCCCGGAATCTCGAGCGTCTGGGAATCGGCGACGCGACTTCGTGGGCGACGCGTCCGCCCCTCCACCGCCTTCGCGGCGGTGCGAATGGCCTCGGTGTCGAGCACCGCAGGATCGAGCTGCCATGGGGCACACGGCACCACCTGGGTGGCCTCGAGGATGCCGCGCGTGATGAGCCGTCGCAGCACCCACGGACCGACGCCGAGCCGATCGGCCGCTTGGTTCAGCGTGAGCATGGGCGTCGCCCGGGCCTCGTCATAGTCCACGAGGCGGAGCCGTTTGCGGAGCGACAGGACGCGCGAGGCCGTCCAGGTGTTGCCGGCGCCCGTGCGCAGGCGCAGTCGGTTGAGGCTGGCGGCGATCTCGTGATCGGGCCACCCGCCCGCCATGCGCCGCACGACGCCTTCGGCATCCGGGCCGGTCCGGTGGCGATGCTCGCCCGGCTTCGGTCGGGGAATCCGCACCTCGGAGTGTCGGCCGCCCGCCCAGTGGATCACCAGCACGATCTCGCGCGCGGGCTCATCGGCATTGGCGATGATCTCGTGGATCAGCAGGCGCGCGATGCGTTGCTTGACGCGCATCTCGCTGCTCGGCGCATCCCAGACTCTGCGGAGATCGGTGGCCAGCGATTCGAGGGTGGCTCGATCGACGCGTCACGGATCGCCGCCGCGAGCCGTTCCTTGCGCCTGCAGTCGCCCTTCGAGCTCGGCGACCCGTTCGAGCGCGCCGTTCCAGCGCGCTTCGAGCTCCGCGGCCACCAGACGGTTGTCAGGGTCGACGGCTTCGTAGCGTCTCGCGGCGAGCGCCGCCTGGTAGTGGGCTTGCTCCAGTTCCAGCGCCAGCGCGCGGTGCTGGTCGTGCGTCGTGCTGCTCGGCGAGGTCGCCCGCCTCGATCGCGGCCTGCAACGCCTGGCCTTGGACCACCGTCAGGATCGCGGCGCTCACCGTCTCGTCGGGTCGACGGGCGCTAAAGCCGATGCAGCGCGGGGCGGCCTGCGCGCGATTGGCTTGCCGGCATTGGTAGCGCGCGTAGCCCCCGCGCTCATACACGACGTGCAGCATGCGTCCGCACCGCCGCGCAGCGCAGCAGTCCGGCCAGCAAGCACCGGCCGCCGCGGCCGGCCTTGCGGGCCGTGGTGCCCTGTCATGTGCGCGTTCTCCTCGAGCCGCCGCTGGTTGCGCTCGAACTGCTCCCACGAGATATAGCCGGGGTGGTGATCGCGAATCAAGGCCGTCCACTGGGGCATCGGCTTGTCGTGCCCGTGCGTCCGAGTCGCGCGGCCCTCCACGACGCGGGTCCGCGTCTCCCGCCGGCCGAACGCGTAGGCGCCCGCATAGAACGGACTCCGCACGATGGACAGCACCATCCGGTAGGTCGCGGGTCGCCAGGTGATCGCCCGCGGTCGTTCGTGCTCGAGCGTGGGGAGCGACAGGTGCTCGTCCCGCAGCCACATCAGCACCTGGCGGACGCTGCCGAACTCCACGAGCTTGTCGAGCACCATCCGGATCGCCTGCTGCACGCGCCGGTCCGGATGCCGCTCGATGTGGCCATCCGGGGTCCACCCCAACCCGGCCGGCAGCGTGAACTGGAGCGCGCCGCGCTTGGCTTTCGCGCGAATGGCCTCCTGGGAGCGCTGCCGAAACAGGCTGAGCTCGTACTCGCTGATGCTGCCCTTCACGCCCAGGATCAGCCGGTCGTCGGGCAGCGACAGATCATAGACCTGATCGAGATCGGCCACCAGGGTGGCGAGGAGCCCGCAGAGCTCGAACAGCTGGGCCCAGTCCTTCGAGTTGCGCGAGAGGCGCGAGGCTTCGAAGCACAGGATCAGGCCGACGTGCCCCAGGGAGACCTCCGTCGACCAGGTGCTGGAAGCCGGCCCGGTGCGCGAAGCCGGCGGCCGAGATGCCGAGGTCGTCCACGATGGTGACGGGCTTCGGCCAGCCGAAGGCGACCGCCTTGTCGCGCAGGCCGACCTGGATGCGCGTGCTCTCGGCATGGCTGCGCACTTGCTCGGGGCTGGACTGGCGGACGTAGACGATCGCGGTGCGCTTCAAGTGCTGGGGGTGATCCTATCGGCCCGCATCACGCCCTCCCGTCGGGGTCGTGCGCGCGAGGCGTCGACCGCGGCGCGCAGGAGCAGCTCGGCCACGGCGCGGAGCAGCTCCTGGTGCTGGGCCGCGGTCAGCTCGATCCGGAGCACGACGTCGGCGGCGGGGGGGAACAGCGGGATCTGGGTGGGGATCGACCGAACTCGTTCGTCGCATCGCAGCCCTCCTTCGAGGGCATTGACGCACGAGGGGGGTCGGGCGCGCGAGGCGCGACAGCGTCCAGCAGCTCCCGGAGCTCCTGCAGCGCCGCGATCGACACGACCGGCGCGCCGACGGTCAGGGCCGCGCACGCCGCGGCATCGGTCATCCAGGCGGGCAGGGCGCCCGTCGCCCCGTCAGGCAGCTCGCAAAACAGTACTTCGCTGGTCACTCTTGTCCAAATTAGCCCGGAAGGCGGATGAGCCCCCTGGGGTATGGTGAGGTCGAGACCGACCAAGGTTCGACACCACCACGGACAGGAGGCTCACCCGTGAGTGGATTCTGCAGCATGTTCAGCCAGCTGCTCAAGCTGTTTCCGCGGACGGAGTTCCAGGCGCTGGTGACGCGGACGCACGCCGAGCGCCACGCCCGGGGCTTCACGTGCTGGGGGCAGTTCGTCGCCATGCTGTTCTGCCAGCTCGGCCGCGCCCACTCGCTGCGGGAGATCTGCGGGGGCCTGCGCAGCAGCGAGGGCAAGCTCAAGCACCTGGGCATCACGGCGCCGAACCGCTCGACGCTGGCCTATGCCAACGCCCATCGCCCGTGGCAGCTCTACCGGGCCGTGTTCGAGGCGCTCCTGGCGCGTTGTCAGCCCCTGGCGCAGGGCCGGCGGAAGTTCCGGTTCAAGAACAAGCTGGTGAGCCTGGACTCGACGGTGATCGACCTGTGCGCGACGCTCTTCGACTGGGCGAAGTTCCGACGGACGAAGGGGGCGGTCAAGCTCCATTGCCTGCTGGACCACGACGGCTACCTGCCCAGCGTGGTGGTCATCACCGAGGGGAAGCGGCATGACGTGCGGGTGGCCCGCACCCTGCGCTTCGACCCCGGGACCATCGTGGTGATGGACCGGGGGTACATCGACTACGCCTGGTTCGGGCAGCTGACGGCCCAGGAGGTGTGGTTCGTCACGCGGCTGAAGGACACCGCGGTGTACGAGGTGGTCGAGACCCGGCGGATCCCGCTCCAGGGCCGGGTGGAGCGGGACGAGGTCATGCGGCTGACCGGGGTGGGCGCCCCGGACAAGTGCCCGCACCCCTTGCGGCGGATCGAGGTCTACGACCCCGAGAAGGACATGACCCTGGTGTTCCTGACCAACCACCTGACCTTCGGGGCCACGACCATCGCCGCGATCTACAAGGACCGGTGGCAGATCGAGCTGTTCTTCAAGGCGCTGAAGCAGAACCTGAAGATCAAGACCTTCGTGGGGACCAGCGCCAATGCCCTCAAGGTCCAGGTCTGGACGGCGCTGATCGCGATGCTGCTCCTGAAGTACCTCCAACTGCGCTCCCGCTTCGCGTGGTCGCTGTCGAATCTGGTCGCCCTGCTGCGGATGAACCTCTTCACCCATCGCGACCTGTGGGCGTGGCTCGATCAGCCGTTCGAGGGCCCGCCCACCGTCCTCACGACCTCGCAGGGGGTCTTGGCCCTTGCCTAATCGGGACAGCACGACCCGGCAACCTGATCTCGGCCCCGGCTCCATCTTGTCCAATATCCCAGGAAATCGCGCGATGCACCGGCCGGATCCCGGCTAATTTGATGTCATGAGAACGGCCGCGCGGCTCTGGGGGTACGCTCATGGCGAGCGCACCACCATCAAGCCAGACTTCAGAGGAGGGCCGACGTCATGACATTCGTGGGATGCGACTTGCACACTCGGAATCAACACGTCGCGGTGCTCGACACGGAGACAGGCGAGGTGCAGGAACGTCGCCTCGCCCACGATGACCAGACGGTCGAGCAGTTCTATCGCTCCCTGCCACGCCCCGTCACGGTCGGGGTCGAGAGCACCGGGTACGCGCAGTGGTTTCATCGCTGATCCAGCGCCAGGGCCATACCTTGCTCGTCGGCGATGCCGCTCGGATTCGCGCCATGGTCGTGCGCAAGACCAAGACGGACCGGCGCGATGCCGCCCACTTGTTGCAGCTCCTGAGCGAGGATCGGTTTCCCGGTCATCTGGGTGCCCGATCCCCGCGTGCGCGATTTGCGCGCCCTCGTGACCCACCGCATGCGGCTCGTCCGGATGCGCACCATGGTGAAGAACGGGTTGCACGCCATCGCCCTGAACCAGCGGCTGGCCGCCGGGAGCGCCTTGTTCACGCGCCGCGGGCGGGCGCAGTTGCAGGCGCTCGCGCTGCCGCCGCACACGACCCAGCGGCGCGATGAGAGCCTGGCGCTCCTGACCTGGCTCGACGAGCACATCGAGCCCCTGAACGCGCAGATCGCCGAGGCCGCGGACGCCGACGACCAGGCGCGGCGGCTCATGACCCACCCCGGCGTGGGACCGCTGACGGCGCTGGCCACCGTGTTGGTCCTCGGCCCGGTGGCACGGTTTCCGACGAGCAAGCACGTGGTGAGCTACATCGGATTGGCGCCGGCCGTGGACGCCTCGGCCGAGAAATACCGACTGGGTCATGTCACGAAGCAAGGCAACGCCCTGCTCCGCTACGTGCTGGGCCAAGCCGGCCAGGTCGCGGCGCGCGCCGATGCCGACCTGCGACGCCTCTACTCGGCGGTGATGCATCGACACGGACGCGCCAAGGCCAAGGTGGCGGTGGCACGGAAGCTGCTCGTCCGTCTCTACATCATGTTGCGCGACCAGATTGACTACGACGAATTTCGGCGGCGTGGCCGACCCCCGGCACCTCACGCGATCGCCGGCGAGGTCGCCGTGCGCACCTGACGTCCGGCGCGATGACGCCGGTGGGGCGTCGATCCCCAAGGCGTGAGGTCCAGTGCGGGCGTTCCCGAGCTGTCCATGGTCGTGGTCAGGACCGACAATTTGATTGGGACGCCCACCCTCGACGATCCCGGGATCGTCGACGATCGCACACGACATCATGCGCCGCGAGTGCGCGAATAGATGGATGGTGGACTCATGCCCTTCAGGGACCGGACCCTCCCGCGGCGGCGCGCCTCCGCGGAGAAACCACACCGACGCGGCGTCACAGCCGGGGCGGCCGATCCCGGCTCTCGACGGAGGAGGGTCCACTCGAAGAATCATCTTGACAGACAGACCGTTCTCATAGACGGACAGCAGTGTTCGCTGGTACTCCGTGGGACCGTGCGCCTGACGCGTGCGATCTGGCCGTACAGCGGGTGCCAGCCGTAGTGAACGGTGACCTGCTTCGCTCTCTCGGTAGAATGTAACGGCCTCCCATGCGCGCTGGCGCCCACAGGTCGTGGGCTATGGTCGGGTGGCGCCCGAGGCCGCCGCCCGTGACCCCGCCGAGGCCCGCCCGGTTCCGCCGCCCCCACGCCGCAACTGGACCTGGGCGGCCCTGATGCGGCGGGCGTTCGCGCTCGACGTGTTGGCGTGCCCGCGCTGCGGCGGGCGGCTGCGCGTGATCGCCACGGTCGAGGACCCGCTCGCGGTGCGCCAGATCCTCGCCGCCCGGCACTCGGCCGAGACGGTCGGTCCTGGCCCGCCGGCCGGTGCCCCCCTATGTCCACCTGACCTCTCCCGATAGATCTCTCAGGGGGAGCAGGTCTCCCGGGTCCACCGCGGCGGGCCGGCCGGCCGCGTCCCTGCCTTCCTGCGTACCGGCGCCTGCATGCAGGCCGCGGCGGCCCGTTGCCGTCTCTCCCGGCAAGCCCAGATGCCGCGCTCTTGACGCCGCCCGCGCCGGTCGCGCAGCATCGGGGCGGAGGGGCCTTTGTCCGCCAGCCCCCCCTGGGGGCCCCCCACTGGGCGGGGGAGCGCGGGCGGGACGCCGGTGCCGGTGCGCTACCAGCTCGCCTTCGACGCGGCCTTGACGCGCTCGGTGCTGCGCCTCTTCCTGCGCACCGTCTTCAGCTGGCAGCGCCGGCGGGCGGCGCGGCGCGGCCTGGTGGGGGGTCGCCGCGGCAGCATTACGGCCATCCAGAGATTTGGCGGATCCCTGAACACCACTGTTCATTCTCACGCGCTGCTCTTCGACGGCGTGCTTCGCGTGCAGACACGGGGAGTCCTCCGCGATTGCGTGTGAAGCCGCTGTTTCGTTCCGCGCCGAATCGGCGATCCTTGACCCCCCGGGACTTGCCGGGCTGCTGCCCGGTACTATGCGGTCCCGGGCCGGCTGGTTGGGTTGAGCGCTTTGAAGACGAACGCCGCCGCGGCCCCTCCCAGCAGTTCCGCAACGATGTAGAGCCACAAGTTGGACCACGGGAGCAGGCCCTCGGATCGAGGCGCCGATGGCGACGGCCGGGTTGAAGGCCGCTCCCGACACCTGGCCGACGGCGAATGCGCCAGCCAGGACCGTGAAGCCGATAGCGAGACCGAAGTAGGAATTCCCGTCTGTTGCGTCGGCCGTGGCCACGTTCAACACGACGTACACCAGCGCAAACGTGAAAAGGAACTCGGCCAGAAACGCCCCAAATACGGGGGCAAGGAATGGACTCACCGGCGCGCCCCGAAGGGCGAAGCCGACGATCCAGGCCGCACCGGCGGCACCGAGCAGTTGCGCCCCCCAGTATGGCAGCACGTCCGAGGCAGGACACCGCCCCCGCAGGAACACCCCGAGCGTGACTGCCGGGTTGTAATGGGCGCCCGAGATGTGGCCGCCCGCGTAGATCATCGCCATCAGCACGGCCCCTATGGCCAGCGGAGCAATCACGCCCGGAGCCGCTGCGATCCCGGTGCAGCCGATTGTCAACACGAGAAAGAACGTCCCGATGAATTCCACGGCGTACCGGCGCATGGCGCGTCCTTTCGTCCTGATTGTCGGACCTCTTCCGAGGCCAACTTCAACGAATGAAGCAAGTTGTCGTGGCGCGGCCGACGACTTCAGACGTCGGGCTCCGGGCAGGCCTCACGGGCCCGAGCCGCGCCATCCTCGCGGGCCCGTAGGCTGCAGCCCCCAGGCTTCATCGCCGAGAACACTCATCGGTGCGAGGGCGCATAGACGGGACAAAGGCCGTGTGGACGGAACACTCCTTCTCAGCCATGGGCCCCCCGGGCGGGGGCCGGCCGGCTGGGACGACATCGCGGTGGGCGTGACGGCCCCGCTGGTGGCACTCGCCCTGGGCGGCCTGCGTCGAACAGGCTCCGGTGGGTCCGCGGCTCGCGCCCGCGGCAGCGCGGTGAGCGATGACGAGCGCCGTCAACGTGCTTCGCAGGCTCGCAGGCGCGCAGCTCGACGAATCAGTTCGGGTGTTCGCGAAGCATCTCCTCGATCTCTCTCAGGGTGAATTTGTTGAGCGCGACGATGTTCGCCTGTGAGCGATAGATCGGGGGCACGATCGCCCTGGCTTCCTCCTTCGATTCCACATCGACGACGATCCAGGCACGATGGTCTCCGTCACGGCAACCCCAATCGGCGTTCGAGACGAAATGAGAGCCCAAACTCAGGAAGGCCTTCACCGCTCGTGCACACGCCAACCGTTCACTCTCGTGGGGCACTTCGATGAGGAATTTCGGCATGACCATGGCCCTCCTTGATGGGGACGGTGCTCCCAATCCGCTTCTTCATTCTGCCGTCGTTTGTCCGGCTCGACAAGATCGACCCGGACCAGCGGAGGCCCACGCCTACGTGCACCGCGATGTCGGGGACCTGCGCGCTGCCGTCCGCAACGGGGACGTTCGCGCAGGAGAGCGTGACCTTCGTCTCCCCCCTCCCCCCCCTGGGGGCCCCCCACTGGGCGGGGGAGCGCGGGCGGGACGGCCGAGAATGGGGCATTATGTTGACTTCTATGAAGCGGCCCCCCGTGTCAAGCGATAGCGGCGTGGGTGGTGTCCCTCTCTTTCGCCGTCCGAGGTCAGCGGTCCACGGCGATGGGCCCACGGTTCCCGCGAGGTTCAGTCATCCTTCTATTCGCGCTCGTCAGGGGCGAGCGGGGCTCGCCGGCGCATGAGGGGAGTCGAAGGGTGGGGTGCCATCTACGCAACGGCTCTCGGACCGCGGCCAAGTCAACACACGCACTCACCCACCCGTCGAACCCGCGCGAGACCAAGGTGCCGCTCATCGTCCCACGGACGGTGCCTGACTGCTCAGGGTTCGGAGCCTGACTCGGGTGAACCGCGATCGCCCCAGTGGGCCCAGGACGCGTCCGTTGCCCCGGACCGCTATCTGGGTATTCCCGAAAACAGCCATTTCCCCGTTCTCCCCGCGCCGGCCCTCAGACTGGGACGGCCGCCTTGGCCGCGCGGCGCGACACGGCGCGCGCGTCATACCTCGTGCCGTCGCGCAGCATCGCGTAGAGGATGCCGGCCAGGCGGCGGGCCAGCGCGACGACCGCGATCTTCTTCCCGCGGCGCGCGGCGATGCGCGTTGCCCAGCCCCGCAGCGCCTCCGTCTGCAGATGACGACAGCGGAGGATCGACACGGCCGCCTGGACGAGCAACCAGCGCATCCGCGTATTGCCGGCCTTGGTGATCCGGCCGCGCCGTTGGCTCTTCCCCGAGCTCAACTCCCGGGGGACGAGGCCGAGATACGCCTCCACCTCATGCGCCCGGTGAAAGCGCTGCGCGTCATCGATCGTGGCCACGAAGGCCGCCGCCGTGACCGGCCCCACGCTGGGGACGGTCCGCAGGCGCTGCACGCGCACATCCGGGCGCGTGACGTGCTCGATCACCTCGTCCGAGTAGGCGAGTTGCTGATTGACGGGCCGCATCACCGCCAGCAAGGGCGCCACCTCCGAGAGCAGGCGGCCCGGCAGCGGCAGCGCCACGACGCGCCGGATGAACGTGTCCGCGCTCCCCGTGGGCACACGCCCCCCGTGGCGGCGCAGGAGAGCCCGGATCAGGGCGATGTAGCCGGTGCGCGTCCGGACCAAGGCATCGCGCACCGCCAAGCGCCCCCGCACATGCCGCTGCGCGTCCGAGAGGCGATGCGCCGGGCGATAGGCCCCCAGCAGGCAGGCCTCGGCCAGCGCCCGGGCATCCCGCCGATCGGTCTTGACCTTCCGAGTCCGCGAGGCGTACATCGGCGCGAAGTTGGGGTCCGCCACCACGACCTCGTGGCCCAAGGCCTCGAGGCACCGGGCCACCCATTCACTCTCCGTCGAGGCTTCGACGAGGATCCGGGCTGGTGGCCGGCCGCCCAGCACCTCGGCAAACCGCCCGGGCTCGGTGCGGATCCGGCATTCGCTCAATTGGCCGCCCTCGCGAAGGATGCAGATCTGGCTTTCCTTCTTGTGCAGGTCGATGCCAACATAGTCCATGGCTGGCCCCCCTCGTGCGCCCGTGAGCGCGTGTTCTCTCAGTGGGGCACTGTGTGCCACCACGTCGAGCTGGGGGTCAGCCGCTTCATCCCATCTAGCCCCGCAGCCGGCCGTCCGTCCGCCTGGCCGCCCAGACCAGGGCCGCCAGCTCCTGGCGGGTCAGCAGCACGGGCGGCACGCCGGCGCGCGCTTCCGGCGCCAGCCGGGGCCGGCTCAGCCGGCCCGACTCGCCGCCCTCGATCGGGTAGCCCGCGTCCTCCAGCGCGTGGAGGTCGCGGTAGATCGTCTCGCGGCGGGTCCCGAAGCGGGCGGCCAGCTCGTAGACGGTGGGGCGCGCACCCTCGGCGAGCAGCTTCAGGATCCCCAGGACCCTGACCACCTGACGGTCCCGCCGAGACGGAGAGGCGGCCCTCCCCATGGCCCGGCATCATAGACCCGACCCTTACGGGCCCGCAAGCTCCGCCCCCGAGGAAGTTGCGCCGGGGGGCATGCGCCGCTATCATCGTGACCGAATGGGTCCCGATCAGGAATGGAGGTTCACCGTGACAACCCCCGCAAGAACGAAGAGGATTCCAGCCCTCGAAGCACGGAGCCAGCTCGGCCGGATCATGAAGAAGGTTCAGAGCGGCCAGGTCCGTGTGCTCATCGAGAAGGCCGGGGTTCCCATGGTGGGCATGATCAGCGCCGACGAGTTTCAGCGCCTAGTCGCCGAGCGAGAGGCCCGGTTCGAAGTCGTCGATCGCGTTAGGCGCCGGCTGCCGAGGGTCTCCGACGCCGAAATTCAGCGGGACGTGCGCGAGGGTCTGAAGGAGGTCCGCCGCCGCCGACGTGCTTAGGGTGCTGCTGGACACCAACCAGACTGGTCAGCAGCCTCCTGAGCACACGTGGGCCTCAGCGGGCGCTCCTCGACGCATGGCGCCGCCGCGCTTTCCTGCTGTTCATCACGGCCGAGCAGCTCGAGGAAGTGCGGGAGGTCCTCGGCCGGCCGAAGATCTCGCGAAAGTATCGCATCGCGCCTGCGGATCAGCAGGCATTCGTCGAGCTCCTTCGTTCCGAAGCCGTCCTGCTCCCTGACGAGCCGACTCCCGGGGTCTGTCGGGATCCGGACGACGACCACCTCCTCGGGTGCGCGGCCGCCGGCGCCGTGGAGTACCTCGTCACCGGAGACGCCGACCTCCTGAGCATCGGGCAATTCCGCGGAACGTCCATCCTCGCCGCCCGGGCCTTTCTGGAACTCCTGCCCGCGTAGACCGGCCCCCAGAGGGCCCGCAAGCGCGGACCCTACCCGCTGCGGCAGCCTGGAGAAGCGTGAGACACTTGCAGCGCGACAGGTCTGGGGCGGCTGCCCTGGACCTCGCAGGGCAGTCCGTTGGGGAGGACTCGGAGAAGCGGCTATGTTTGGCGATGGCGCCCTGGCGTTCAGGGAGTTCGCGACGAAGGAGCGGGTACCCCTGGCGACGATCCAGGCCGCGATCCTGGAGATCCTCCGTTCGAGGCGCGACGCCGTGCTTTTCGGGGCGCAGGCGGTCAATGCCTATTGCGACGAGCCTCGGATGACGCAGGGCGTGGACATCCTGTCCCCGAATGCCGAAGCGCTGGCCCTGGAGATTCGGGACCGGCTCGCCAAGCGGTTCCACCTGGCGATCCGAGCTCGCGAGCTCGGGCGCGGCCGCGACTATCGCGTCTTCCAGGTCCGGAAGCCCAGCAACCGCCACCTCGCCGACGTGCGAAAGGTCGAGGAGCTTCCCCCCGCCCAGCGCATCCGGGGGATTCTCGTCGTGACGGTTCCAGAGCTGATCGCCCGTAAGCTGCTGGCCTACCGGCGGCGCAAGGGCCAGCCGAAGTCGGGAACCGACTGGCGGGATCTGGCCGTGCTCCTCCTGGCCTTCCTCGCGTTGAAGGCGGAAACGGGCCCGGTGGCCGACCGCTTGCGCGTCCTGGGAGCGGAGGAGGACGACATGGCCGCCTGGCGCGCTCTCGTCCAGGAGCCCATCCAGGCCGAGCCGGACGAGGGGGACGAGTCCTGAGCGTCCGCACCACGCAACGCGAGACGAGTCGGGTGTCCTCAGCTCAGCGCCGGTAGGTTCCCTCGTCCCTCCGCCGCACGGTCTCGATGATCACCTCGTCTCGCTCGAGATCGAGCGAGACGGCGGAGTCTCACCGGGCGCGGGCCTTCTTGAGCCGGGCGAGGCGGGCCTCGATCTCGCGACCTAGCAGGGGCTCGGTCGGCTCGCGGCGTCGCGCGCGCACCAGCGCATGATCCGGGTCTCCAGGCCGGACCGGTTCGGCCCGTGACACCTCGAAGAAGCTCTTCAGGGCGCGGTCCAGCAGCTCGCGCGCCGCCTCCGCCCGCGAGGGCTTGCGGGTCGCCAATCCTTCCCCCTTTCTCGGAGATCGCATCTCTGACAGCCGCATGTTACAGCGATACGACCGGAGTCGGTAGCTTGCCGGGCTGAACTGTGCGCCTGGATGCCACAGCCCGGGCCTACTCTGGGTGCCGCCACACACCAGAGGAGGTCAACATGCTCGTCCGCCTGAGACGCGCGACCCGGACCGCGCGGGACACGTTCCGCGTGACCCTCGACCTGAACGACCCCGACCACCCCGACTGGGAGACCGGCGACTGCGTGGTCCGCCTCGATGTGCTGGACGCGCCGAAGCACGAGGCCGTGCCGCGCGGGCCCCTGGCTGCGGCGCTGGAGCTCTACCGCCTGTCGCGCGACGAGCGCCCGGCGGCCGCGGACGCCCGGCTCCTCTGGGACATGGGGCAGGCGGTGGACGCCTACGTGACCCGGCTCTTCGAGTCGGGCGTCCTCTGCCCCTTCTCGGACCGGCCGAAGGACGAGGCTCCCGACCGCTCGCCCTGACCGCCGGGCGGTGGCTCCCTGTCAAGGCATTCGAGAGGGTCGCCCGTGGGTGATTCGTCCCGGGCGGGTCGTCAGGCATTACCTAACGACCCGTCCGGGACGGCGAGACCCCGTGGGGAGGTGTGTCAGTCCGTCTCCGGTCATCGCCGGCCGGCCAGGGCTCGCAGCTCCGCCGGCTCGACGCATGGCGCGGGCCTACGCCTGGTCGAAGAGCTTCAGCGCAAGGGCGCCGTGGGTGGCGGCGGCGCCGGCGCGCAGGGCGGCCGCCAGCAGCGCGGCCTCGATGACCTCCTCGCGGATCGCGCCCGCCTTCTTGGCGGCCCTGGCGTGCACGTCGAGGCAGTACGGGCACTGGGTGGTGCAGGCGACGGCCAGCGCGATCAGCTCGCGATACTTCCGCGGGATCTTGCCGTCGTCGCGCCCGACGATGCTGTCCAGCTCGACGAAGCCCTTGAACTCCACGGGGGCCAGCTTCTTGAACTCCCCGAAGGCCTTCAGATCCTCTGAGTCGTGATAGTGGCTCATGGTGCTCTCCTTCCTTCCGTGAGATGTGACGGTCGTTGCCATCCGCGCATCGCTTGCCCCCGGTCAACGCCGGGTGATGACCACCTCGACATAGGCGCCGGGAACCACCAGCCCCGCGGGGCCGCCGCGGTCGAAGCGATCGAGCAACGCGAGCAGGTCGGCCTCGAGCGCGAGCTGCCTCGGCGGATCGAGGGCGAGGAACGCCTTGTGCACCGGGCCGTAGAAGGCCCGGAACACCTCGACCCAGTGGGCGGCCGACCGGTAGCGGAACACGAACTCTCGTGGCACGATCCGGATGTCCGCCGCCTCGGCGCCGAACAGCTCGCGCAGGCGGGCCTCCGTTCCCCACGCGGCCGGCGGCCGGAGCCCGGCGGGCGGCGGGACATGCGCGCCGACGACGCGGAAGAGCTCGCCGATGAAACCCTCCGGCGTCCAGTTGGCCAGTGCGATGCGGCCACCGCGCCGGCACACGCGGGTAATCTCGCGCGCCGCGCGCTCCTGGTCGGGAGCGAACATGACGCCGTAGGTGGAGAGCACGACGTCGAACGACCCGTCGGGGAACGGCAGCTCATCGGCGTCGGCCTCGCGGAAGACGACGAGCAGACCCTCCGCCACCGCGCGCACGCGGCCGTGCTCGAGCAGCGCGGGCACGAAGTCGGTGGCGGTGACGTCGGCGAAGCGGCGCGCCGCGGCGATGGCCGCGTTGCCGGTGCCCGTGGCCACGTCGAGGACCTTCTCGCCGGCGCGGAGGTCGGCGGTCTCGCAGAGCGATTCGGCGACGATCTGAATCGTCCGGGCGACGACGGCGAAGTCGCCCGATGCCCACGTCGCCTGCTGGCGGGTCCTAATCGCGGCCAGGTCCGGCGGGCATGCGGTGGGCAGCGCGGTGCGGTGGCCGCTCGGTGCGGGATTTGCGATGGGGCTCATGGTCCGTCTACCTCCTCAATTCGAGTCGG
Organism: uncultured Candidatus Rokubacteria bacterium; assembly: GCA_963708025.1. GTDB lineage: Bacteria > Methylomirabilota > Methylomirabilia > Rokubacteriales > DASRDR01 > CAVPSB01. The sequence continues at coordinate 26,144 of CAVPSB010000031.1, forward strand.
CGCTCGGCGCCGGGTTGCGCTAACATCGTCAGCGGCGCGTGCCGCGCCGGTGTCGATGAAGTCAACGTACCGGCGAGACGCGGCGAGGTAAATGACCGGCCGTCCGCCGTTCTTGCCAGGACGTCCGGATGGAGCGAGGCAGGTGCCCGGGCGTCCGGGCCGCTTGTCCGAGCGTCCGGACGAGAGGACCGATGAGCGCCGATCCGCTGTCCGACGTGTTGCGCGTGGTGCGGCTCGACGGCGCGTTCTTCTACGCGGTGGAGGCCAGCGAGCCCTGGAGCGTGGAGGCCGTCGCGGCGAGGGACCTCACGCCGCGCATCCTCCCCGGCGCCGAGCACCTGATCTCCTACCACATCCTCACCGCGGGCCGCTGCTGGGGCGGATTGATCGGCGAGCCGCCGGTGGCGCTCGGCCCGGGCGACGTGATCGTGTTCCCCCACGGCGACGCGCACCTGATGTCGAGCGCGCCGGGAGTGCGGGCCGGGGAAGCCCTGTACGGCGCGACGCCGGCCCGCTATCCCGAGACGGTGACGCTCGGCGAGGGTGGGCGGGTCGCGGCCGTGCTCGTCTGCGGGTTCCTGGGCTGCGATCGGCGCCCGTTCAACCCGTTGCTCTCGACGCTGCCCCGGCAGCTGCATTTGCCCGGGCTCTCCAGCGGCTGGCTCATGTCGTTCGCGCAGCAGGTGGTGGAGGAGTCGCGGGCGCAGCGGGCGGGCGCCGACTCCGTGCTGACGCGGCTCGCCGAGCTGATGTTCGTGGAGGTGATACGTCGCTACATCGAGACGCTGCCCCCCGAGCGGCGGGGCTGGCTCGCGGGCCTGCGCGACGACGTCGTCGGCCGCGCGCTGGGCCTGCTGCACGGCGCGCCCGCGCGCCCGTGGACCATCGACGAGCTCGCGAGGGACGTGGCCCTGTCCCGCTCGGCGTTCGCCGAGCGCTTCACCGCCCTCGTCGGCCAGCCGCCGATGCAGTACCTCGCCCAGTGGCGCATGCAGCTCGCGGCGGGGCACCTGGCCCGCGGCAACGCCAAGGTGGCCTCGATCGCCGAGGAAGTCGGATACGAGTCGGAGGCCGCCTTCAGCCGGGCGTTCAAACGCCTGGTGGGCGTGCCGCCCGCGGCCTGGCGACGGGCGCGCGAGGGCTACGGCGGAACGGCGTAGTCGACGGCGCCTGCCCGCCGATCTGACCGGGCGACTTGGCCGGCTCCCCACCCGTCTCGCCGCCGAGGATTTCGCGAACCAGCTCCTGTTCGCCTGACCGGTGACCGCCGCGCGCCACTCGCGACGCGCGGAGAGATCGTCTATCCTCGCGGCAGATTCGAGGGTCAGGAGGACCAGCATGACGATCGATCCGCTCGCCCAGGCCAGAGTCGATGCCGCCTTCATGCCCGACCAGCGCAGCGAGCTCGTGCCGAGTCCGCGCTGGGTGCGGGGGAAGCTCGGGCACGTGACGGTCGCCGACAGCAAGCGCGTGATGCTGCTGCGCGAGACCGGCCGGCTGCCGGTCTACTACTTCCCGGAGGCGGACGTCCGCACCGACCTGCTCACGCCCAGCGGGCAGGCCGTCCAGCATCCGCGCTTCGGCGAGGCGTCGTTCTTCGATCTCGCCGCGGGCGGCAAGGCCGCGGCGCAGGCGGCCTGGACGTACAGGGACGTCCCGCCGGAGGCCCCCGGCTTGAAGGGCTACGTCGCCTTCGAGTGGAACAAGCTGGACGCCTGGTTCGAGGAGGACGACGAGGTCTTCGTCCACGCGCGCGACCCGTACAAGCGGATCGACGTCTGCCACGGCTCGCGCCACGTCCGGGTCGTGATCGGCGGCGAGACGGTGGCCGACACGCGCCGCCCGCGCCTCCTGTTCGAGACCGGGCTGCCCACCCGGTACTACATCCCGAAGGCCGACGTGCGCATGGACCTGCTGGAGCCGAGCGACACCCACACGCGCTGCCCCTACAAGGGCGTCGCCTCCTACTACTCGGTGAAGGTCGGGGACGCGCGCTTCCCGGACCTCGTCTGGTACTACCCGACCCCGATCCCGGAGTGCCCGAAGATCGAGGACCTGGTCTGCTTCTTCAACGAGAAGGTGGACATCCACGTGGACGGCGTCCTGGAGCCGCGGCCGGTCACGCGCTGGTCGTGAAGCCGGCCGGTTCTAGCCGAGGATCGCGTGCTCCTCGGTGATCAGGACCAGGCGGTCGCTGACGGTGGCCTTCGAGTGGCCCACCGCCGTCAGCCCGGCCTCGGACGACCAGGCCGCCTCGAGCGCGGCGCGGCTGTCGAACCATAGCTCGGCGAGCCCGTCCCAGGGCTCGCGGCCCTCGTGGGTGGTCTAGCCGGTGACGAGGCAGACCCGGTACTTCCGCAGGCCGGCGAGGCCCGTCACCAGGGGCACGTGCTCCTCCAGCCACCAGCGGTGGAAGCGCTCGCGGCTCCAGCCCTCGGGACGTCACAGCAGCGAGACCACCTTGATCATCGGCGCCTCCCTCGGGTCACTTGGGCAGGGGGTAGCCGAACAGGAGGTGGGGGAGCATCAGCGGGATGGAGGGGAAGACCGCCATGATCGCCAGGTCGATCATCATGATGATGATGAACGGGATGGTGGCCCGCACCGCGGCCTCGTAGCGCACCCCGGCGAGCTGGGTCGAGACGAAGAGGTTCAGCGCGACGGGCGGGACGATGCAGCCCAGGCCCATGTTGGTGCAGAACAGCACCCCCCAGTGGACGGGGTCCACGCCGGCCCGGGCCAGGAGCGGCATGAACGTCGGCAGGAAGCCGAAGATCATGGCCGGGGGCTCCAGGATCATCCCCAGCACGACGAACACGAAGCTGACCAGGAAGATCACCACGTAGCGGTCGGTGCTGACCCGCGTGACGAGATCCACCACCTGCTGAGACACCAGGTCGCGCGCCATCACGAAGCCGAGGAACGACGAGGTGGCGGCCATGAACAGGGTCATCCCGCTGATGTACCCCGCCTCCACCACCGACTGGTAGAGTCGCCGCGGCTGGGCCGTCCGGTAGCAGAACGAAAGCACGAGCACGTAGGCGAGGAGCACGGAGCCGCCGAGGATGCCCCCCCTGGGGCCCCCCACTGGGCGGGGGAGCGCGGGCGGGACGGCCGAGAATGGGGCATATGTTGACTTCTATGAAGCGGCCCCCCGTGTCAAGCGAGAGCTGCGTGTGTGGTGTCCCTCTCTTCCTCTCCTCCGTCCGAGGTCAGCGGTCCACGGCGATGGACCCACGGTTCCCGCGAGGTTCAGTCATCCTTCTATTCGCGCTCGTCAGGGACGAGCGGGGCTCGCCGGCGCATGAGGGGAGTCGAAGGGTGGGGGTGCCATCTACGCAACGGCTCTCGAACTGCGGCCAAGTCAACACACGCACTCACCCACCCGTCGAACCCGCGCGAGACCAGGGTGCCGCTCATCGTGACACGGACGGTGCCCGACTGCTCAGGGGTCGGCGCCTCACTCGGATGACCTGGGTATTCCCGAAATCGGCCATGGTCGCGTTCGCGACGCGCCGCCTCTCAGACCGGGACGGCCGCCGCGGTGGCCTTGCGCGGCACGGCCCGCGGCTCATACGCCGTGCCGTCGCGCAGCATCGCGTAGAGGAGGCCCGCCAGACGGCGGGCCAGCGCGACGACGGCAATCTTCTTGCCGCGGCGCGCCGCGATGCCCGTGGCCCAACGCCGCAGGGCGGCCGTGCGGGGATCGCGCAGGCGCAGGATCGACACGGCCGCCTGGACGAGCAACCAGCGCATCCGGGTATTGCCCGCCTTGGTGATCCGGCCGCGCCGTTGGCTCTCCCCCGAGCTCAGCTCCCTCGGGACGAGGCCGAGATACGCCTCCACCTCATGTGCCCGGCGAAAGCGCTGCGCGTCATCGATCGTGGCCACGAAGGCCGCCGCCGTGACCGGCCCCACGCTGGGGACGGTCTGCAGGCGCTGCACGCGCGTATCCGGGCGCGTGACGTGCTCGATCACCGCGTCCGAGTAGGCGAGCTGCTGATTGACGAGCCGCATCACCGCCAGCAAGGGCGCCACCTCCGAGAGCAGGCGGCCCGGCAGCGACAGCGCCATCACCCGCCGACTGAGAGTCTCCGCACTCCCCGTGGGCACGCGCCAGCCGTGCCGGGCGCAGCAACGCCCGGGTCAGGGCGATGTATCCGGTGCGCGTCCGGACCACGGCATCGCGCACCGCCAAGCGGCCCCGGACATGCCGCTGCGCGTCGGACAGCCGATGGGCGGGGCGATACGCGCCGAGCAGACAGGCCTCCTGTAGCGCCCGGGCATCCCGCCGATCGGTCTTGACCTTCCGGGTCCGCGTGGCATACATCGGCGCGAAGTTCGGGTCCGCCACCACGACCTCGTGGCCCAAGGCCTCGAGGCACCGGGCCACCCATTCACTCTCCGTCGAGGCTTCGACGAGGATCCGGGCTCGCGGCCGGCCGCCCAACACCGCCGCGAACCGCTCGCGCTCGGTGCGGATGCGGCATTCGATCACCTCGCCCGCCTCGGTGAGCAGACAGATCTGGCTTTCCTTCTTGTGCAGATCGATGCCAACATACTCCATGGCTGGCCCCCCTCGTGCGCCCGTGAGCGCGTGTTCTCTCAGTGGGGCAGTGTATGCCACCACGTCGAGCTGGGGGTCAGCCGCTTCATCCCATCTAGCCCCCGTCCTTCGTCGCCAAGGACGACGCGCCCGCCGATCCCCTGCGCGAGCGCCTCCTGACCCTCGTCCGCCGCGCCCCGGCTTCGCTCTCGACCGCCACGCTCCGACAGACCCTCGGCGTCCGCAAGCAGGTGCTCGTTGACCTCTTGCGCACCCTGGTCGCCGAGGGTCGCCTCGGCCGCGCCGGACGCGAAGGCTGGACGGCGGCGCCCCCGGCGGTTCCGGTTCCTCCTCCTATAGGTGGGAACGGGAACGCAGACGCCGCGCCCTCATCTCACTGAAGCCCAGCTCGGGTACGTCGCTGCAGGGGAACGCGAGCGGCTACAGCCAGGCATCGGCTTCTCGCCACGCTCTCACTCGGCCACGCGGCCGGGGCGTTCCGCTTCGAGCCGCGGCTTGCCGCGGCCTTCTCCGGGGGGGGGGGGAATCCGGGGGTGTTCCGACACCCCCCCGATGATCTCGGAGCGTGACGTAATCGGGAGCCTCCGGCTCCCCCTCCCCCAGTGGGTGGGGGAGGGGGGCAGGGGGGGTGGAGGGAGGTCCCGATGTTCTCAGCGGCCCACGACGAGGCGGCGGACCTCGAGGGCGGCGGCCGTGACCGCCGCGGGGTCGCGGAAGTTGATGGTGTTCATGAACCGCTCGGCCGCTGCCTCCAGCCGCAGGATGAGGTTCTTGTTCACCTGGGAGCCGGCGATGAGGCTCTGTTGGACGGCCGAGACACCGGCTTCGGAGGCGATGTCCGTCTGGCCAGTCAGCTGCTTCTCGGATCCGGTCTCGTTGGGTTTGGACAGCCCGCTCACCCGGACCCGCTGGATGTTGTCGGACGCCTGGAAGACGACGGCGAGGGTGAGCCCCTTCGCTTCCTGGACGGACCAGTTCCCGAAGGCGTCGCTGACGCCCTGGGCGACCACCGGGGCGCCGGATTGATTCAGGTCGAGCACGACGAACCGGCTGTTGGCGACGGGACCTCCCCCGACGAGCTCCGGAAAGGTCGCGGTCCCGTGCAGCGTGTTGGACTGGGTCGAGCTGCCGCCGCCGCAACCCAGCGTGACCAGCAGACAGAGGACCACCAGCGAACCAGCCGTTGCCGACCGACGCACACCGTCCCGCATGATCCCTCCCCCGGACGCCGCCAGGATTCCGGGTCCCTCGTCTTGTCTAGGGACCCACGGTCGCGACACCCCGTCAGGGTACGGCAGGGGGTCGGTCTCCACCAAGGAACCTGTTGGGGCGGGCGGAGCGGCGGTCGGGGCCGGTAGACCGGTCAGCCGGCGGGGGCCGGGGGGCGGCGCCGGCCGGTGACCGGGGCCGACGCAGCCAGACCGGGGCGGTGGTCCCGGCCGACCGGCGCGTCCGGGCGGCCGGCCGGCAGATCCCGGCCGAGGTTCAGGCTCTCCTTGACCGGCGCGGTGAACCGACCCGGTGTCGTGATCAGCCGTCGAGGCCCGAGCCGGCGATCCACCTCGCGGCGAAGCGCTCGTTTCTCATGCGAGGCGATCAGCCAGCTGCGGGATTGAGCGAGCGCCAGGCAGGCCGCCTCCCCTTTCCCCTGAATCGCGCGCAGGTCTGCGTAGAGCCGCGCGGCAGAAGCGCGGGAAGCAGGCGAGCGAGTTCCTGGGGGTCGGCGAGCGTGGTCTGGTGGCTAGCGGACGTGGTAGCCGGAGATGATGTAATCGATCGCCTTTTGCAGGACCACGTCCCAAGCCTTCCGGGATTCCTCGGAGAACTCAGGATCTAGATCGGAGACGGCGCGGAGGAAGCTGGATTTCCAGTAGGGATACAGGGTGGGGGGAATATCGAGGTTGGCCTTACTGTGGCTCTTGCGGATGCGCGCCAGCCCCTTCTTCCCGAGGGGATTCCCCTGGGCGAACATGACGGCTAGGTGGATGCCATGCTTGAGCAAGTCCTTTTGCGCCTGAAAATCCGTTCGAGCGAATCGCGGAGCGATTTGGGGGTTGCTCTTCAAGAAGATGTCGTAGAAGTGGCCGATTAGGTCCTTGCCCATGCACCGCGTGAAGCTGCTTTTCACGATCTCTACGGCGTCGTTCATCTCTCCCTCTGGGTACTTTTGCTCTTGAAGGATGCGACGGCCCGGCTATGAAACCGCTTCAGAAGTTCGTCGCGGTTCTCGTTCATCGGGTTTCCCCTCCCTTAGTTCAGATCGGACGCTGGCCGGCCAGAACTGGGGAAAGGGCACGCCAGGGCTCCGGCCAGGTCGTCCCGGTCGGACGGCCGACAGCGGCCTGCCGCTCGTCCGGGACCGGCCGATCGCGCGGCGGTTGTCGAGGGCTGTCCCGTCTGGACGCGCCTTCGCGAGCGACAGCCGGCCGACCCGCGAGCCTTCGATTCGTCCCTCAGAACTCCTCGGCCTCGTCGTGCAGCCCGCCGCCATTCCGCGGCGCGGACGCCATGGCGGGCATCCGGGGAGCCGGCGCCCGCTTGCCCCCGATGATCACCCCCGGCTCGACCGTGGCTGGCCGCCTGGTCGGCCCCTCGGCGGCGGCACCCGCGGTCCCGAGCTTGAAGCGCCCCACCAGCCGGTGCATGTCGCCGGACTGGGAGGCGAGCATCTGGGCGGTTGACGAGAGCTCCTCGGTCTGGGCCGCGTTCGACTGCACCACGTGGTCCATCTGGTTCACGGCCCGGTTGACCTGGTCGATCCCCTGGGACTGCTCCTGGCTGGCGGACGCGATCTCGGCGATGATGTCCGTCACCCGCTTGACCGAGCTGACGATGTCCTCCAGGGCCTGCCCGGACCGGTTCACCAAGGCGGAGCCGTCGTCCACCTTCTGCACCGAGTCCCGGATCAGCGCCTTGATCTCCTTGGCGGCCGCCGCCGACCGTTGGGCCAGGTTCCGCACCTCGGCCGCCACCACCGCAAAGCCCCGGCCCTGCTCCCCCGCTCGGGCGGCCTCCACCGCCGCGTTCAGGGCCAGCAGGTTCGTCTGGAACGCGATCTCGTCGATCACCGTGATGATCTCGACGACCTTGCGCGAGGCGCGGCTGATCTCGTCCATGGCCGAGATCGCCTTGAGCACGACCTGGCCGCCCGCCGCCGCCGTGTCGCGGGCCCCCGCCGCCAGCTGGTTGGCCTGGCGGGCATTGTCCGCGTTCTGCTTGACCGTCCCCGTGATCTGCTCCAGGCTGGCGGTGGTCTCCTCCAGCGACGCGGCGTGTTCCTGGGTTCCGGACGACAGGTGCGTGGCGGCGCCCGAGAGCTGCTGCGACGCCGTGCCGACGTGAGTCGAGGTGTCGCGGATCTCCTGGACCAGCGCGTGGAGCTTGTCGAGGAAGACGTTCAAGGAAGAGGCGAGCTGACCGACCTCGTCCCGCGCGACGACGGGGAGCCGCACCGTGAGATCAGCATCGCCCTGGGCGAGCTCGTCGAGCCGGTCGACGGCCGCCCGGAGGGGCCGCGTGATCCGACCGGACGCGTAGGCGTACGCCAGGATCCCGACGAGCAGCGAGAGAATCCCCACACCGAGGACGGTCCAGACGGCCTGCCGCGCCGCCGCTTCCACTTTCTGGGTGGAGACGCCGATCCGCACGACGCCGATCCGGCCCAGCCCCTTGTAGGTCACGGGCGCCACCACCTCGAAGAGGCTCGGCGCGTCGGGAACGGTCGCCTGCACGAACCCGGTGGCCTGGGCCATGGTCTTGTCGAAGTCCGTCCGCAGGCCATTCAGCCGGCGGTCCGTCGTCGCGACGACCTCCCCCTTCGCACTGACGACGGCGGCGTAGGCCACGTCGGCATCGGCGGCCTTCGCCCCGTTGACGATCTGCTGCATGGCCTCGTCCTCGCCGAGCGAGAGCGGATCGGCCAGCCCGGTCGCGAGCGTCTTCACCAGGAGCTCCGCGCGCTTCGCGAGGCTCTCCGTCAGGGCGGCCTGGTTGGACCGAATGAACAGCGTGCCAAGCAGCGCGAGGGCGGTGACGAAGACCACCACGAAGGGCAGCATCAGCTTCGTGCGCAGCCCGACCCGTCTCCGGCCGTTCACCGTCGGCGCCTCCCGTCCGGCCTGATCCGGGACGTGGTCACTTGCCACTGGCGGCCTCCTTCAGCAGGCTGAGGTCGACCAGTTCGGCGGCCTTCTGGCTCGACTTGGCGATCCCCAGCGACCGCGACCAGCCGATCTCGCGGTCGAAGAACTCCATGTCCTTGTCGCTGATGGCGTAGTCGAAGCCCACCCGCTCCCGGGCCATCCGCGCGATCTCGGTCGTCACCCCGTCCTGCTTGAACGCCCGGGCGATGAGGTCGTTCGCCTCTCCCTGGCTGGTTGTGAGGAACTTCACGGCATCGACGTGCGCCCGCAGGGCCCGGACCACGGCGTCCCGGTTCTCCTTCAGGAAGTCCGTCCGCACGACCACGACGTACCACGGGTGATGCGGCGCGGCGTCCACCGTGTTCACGATGACCTTCGTCTGTCCCCCGAGCAGGTACTGGGTGGTGAACGGCTCCACCGTCATCGCCCCGTCCACCTGCTTGTTCATCACGACCTCGCCCTTGCCTTCCTCCGCCATCTGGATGACCTGCACATCCGTCTCGGGATCCAGCCCCCCGAGCTCGCGGAGTAGGAAGGCGCGGAGGATCACGTCGTTACCGCTGTTCTTCCGCGACCCGGCGACCTTCTTGCCCTTGAGGTCCTTGAGGGCGTTGATCCCCGAGTCCTTCCGCACCAGGATCGAGCCGAGCCCGAAGCTCGACTTGGCGATCACGGCGACCGACAGACCGCCGCGCAGCATGTCGTGGTAGGTCGGCAGGAACCCGACGTAGGCGATGTCGAGCTCCTTGGTGGAGAGGCCGCGGGACACGGCCGGCCCGGAGGCGAACGACTTCACCTCGGCGTCGAGGCCGTGCTTCTTGAACAGACCCTTCTCTTCGGCCACGACGGCGGGCGAGTTCCCCATGTGGTAGTTCCACCCGACCTTCACCTTCTTGGCGGCTTGCCCATCACTCTGGGAGACCAGCGCGGTCGAGACCATCACGCACCCGAGGAAAAGGGCCAGCACCGGCTTGGCGAGTGTCCCTGTCATCGTTCGGTTCCTCCCAATCACGACTGACCGAGTCGCGGGCTACGGGAGCCTTCTCCCGGCGTCGACTCCGGCTCACTGGAGAAGCTGCCGCTCGCAGCGATCACGTGGCCGCGGTTCATCGTTCCGGAGCGGGCGACATGGCGATGCTGCGAGCCTCATCAGTAGAACCGATCGACCTCGGAAACACCTTGGAAAATGTGCAGGAGCGTGCTGCGTGATCTGCCTCTCAGCGACGCTGTGCGGCGCGAACTGGCCGAAAGGAGGCTAGGGAGGCGGAAGTGGCCACGATCTGGCCAGGGGCCCCGCGCTGCCCCCGATTACAGTCTACGGCCAGTTCGAGGTCGATCCGTGCCGGCGAGCGCCGCGCCGACCCTCGGCCGCCGGCGGCCATTGGGGCGGGCCCAGGATCCCGACGCGGCGGCCGCCCTGCGTCATGGCGCCGCTCCGCTGGAGCGGGCAGACGCCGTCGACTTGAGGTCGCCCGGGCTGAGCCCCGTCCGCCCGACGTCGGCCCCAAGGTGGGGGCGCGCGCGGGCGGCAGTGAGCCCGCGGACACGAGCATTCGGGCGAGCGTCCCACGGCCAGCACAGGCGCGTGACGGGGAGCGAATCACGCCGCCACCCGACCATCGAGCGGCGGCGTGACGATCTGCCGATCAGAGCGGGCAGGCCCCGAAGTGCGTCGGCCCCTGCTTGAACAGCAGCCTGTTGGCGAGGATCTCGTCGGCGATGGCCTGGCCCACGCCGATCGCGAACCCATTGCTGAAGCTGAAGTGGAAGCCGCCGACAACGCGCGAGAGACCAGCCTCGGCCGCGGCCGCCGAGAAGCTCGGGTACGTCCGGGGTGCGTTGGGGAGGGGTTGGGGCGGAGTGGTTGGCGTCGTGTCCGCCGTGAAGGTGAACGAGATGTTGTCATTGCAGAAGAAGCCCGCCAACGCCCGCGCGGCCGATCCACTGAACGTGCTGTGGCCGGACCAGTACTCCGGCGACCCACCGACGCTGCCGGCGCGGGCCGTCCAGGTCGCATCCCTGTCCGTGAAGGAGTTACCGTCCGTGTCGGCCTCCCGGATCGCCGTGGTCGGCCGCCAGTGCCGGAATATGAACTTCGTCATGTACGTGGGAGCCACAGTGTCGGCCATGGCCATGCTGACCAGCGTGAAGAGCCGCGTGGCGTTGACGAGCCCCAGCTCCGGGCTCGACGAGACCGCCTCCGTGACCTGGATCCACGCCCCTGGAGGCTGGCTCGTACTCGCGCCGAGGCTCCAGAACCGGAAGGTGGCGAGCTTGCCGTCATCGGCGATGCCACCGTTGCCGAGGAGCTTGACCTCGGTGAAGGCCGCCGCGTAGTCGAGGCTCGTCAGCGCGGGCGGGCCGGTGACACTCACGTAGACGCTGGAGTCGGCGATCCCGAAGGCGCGATCGTCGGCGCGACGTCGATGTTGCCGGAGGGAGTCTGGCTCCGCAGCCCGCTCCTGAAGTGCGGTCCGGCGGCGATCAAGGTGTTCCGTACGTTGACCCGCCCGGGCGTGCCGTGGTCGCCGCGGCGCACCCACATCCCCGTGTACGTCGTGCCCTTCACGCCCTGCAGGGTGGCCTCGGGGTCGTCGTTGTAGGCCACGAACAGGCGTCATGTTGGCGAGCCCCTCAGCCCCGGCAAGGCCCGTACCCACGTCCGATGGCGGCGAGCAGGCGAGAAGCTCAACGGCTGAGGACCGCTTTCCCGCCTGGACGCAAACGGCCTTCTGGCGTGACCGTCTGGCGAAAAGCCTACCCAAAAGCAGACCGCGTTTGCACAAACCAGAAAGGCCCTGGCGCCGTCCGCCCACTGCTGGCGCGGGCCCGCCGTCTGAAATTGGCCGACCGTACCGATCCGGCTGCCGCGACGGCGGCACCCATTGGCACGAAGCTCGCACTCTAGGGTCGCGCCTTTGCAGCTGAACCCTGCGATGTGGCCCTCGCACCCACGACGAATCGTCAGCGAGGGGCGAAATAGCGGAGATTGCGCGGGGGGAGGCGCCATGACCGGCCAAGTCGGGTGTCCCTGTGATCGTGGGCCTTGGGGTCACGGAGGGCGGCATGCGGATGACCGACGGAATGGTCGAGCTCCTGGAGCAGCGGCTATGAGCAGCGGGGATTGACCGTCGAGGCTTCCTGAGAGGAGGAGTGCGGTGGTCACTATGCAGAGTCGGTTTCGACTGAACGAGCAAGAGGCTTCGGCGAGCTTTATTGACGGCGAGGCGATCATGATGAACATTGGCACGGGAGTCTATTACAGTACGGATGCGGTAGGCGCGCGCATTTGGGAGCTGGCAGCAGCGGCATACAGCCCCGCCGAGATCGGAGAGATACTTGCGGGCGAGTACGAAGTGGGACCCGATCAGGCGCGCGCCGACACGCTGGAGCTCGTCGGCAAGTTTGTTGACGAGGAGCTGGTGCGTCCGGCTGACCCTGTGCGCGTTCCCGAGCTTCCTCGAACCGATTCCGCTCGCGGTAAGAAGCCATACACCCACCCAACCCTCGACATTTATCGTGAGATCGGACACTTGCTCGCCCTGGACCCGCCAATGCCCGGCCTTGAAAACATTTCGTGGGGCGACGCGCCCGCCGGTCCGACGCAGGCGGGCAGCTGACGAAAGGCGTACCGGGCGTGCAAGACACTGCCACCCTCGTCGAACCCCTGCTCGCGGCAGAGTGGTTCGCTCACGTCGGTGCGCGTTTTGATCATGCGCAAGTTGCGCATCCGCAGGCGTTCTGCGAGAGATACTATCTTGCAGCAGGCAGGCCGATCGTAATTCGATGCGTCGGCCGCCGCTTCGCGGACCACCTGTACCGTGCGTTCGCGCACCTGGCGATCGCGCCGGTCGCCGCACCCGCGCTCACCATCGAGTTGTGGGACGAGGGCGAGACCGGAATCTCGTATCCCCTTGCCACATACCCGATTGAACCCGGATTGACGCACAACTCGGAGGGCGAAGTCTTACGTGCGGATACAACCAGTCGTTTTTTTTGGTCTGAAAAGGAGGGCGCGGTGACGTGGCTGGACCGCAAGACGAGTCGAATTCGCGGGTGGCGCGCCAACGGCAACCCTCCGCCGACGCACGAGCGCTCCAAGCCCATGACTTTTTTATTGTCGCTGTGGCTGTACGATCGGGACATTCACGTATTGCACGCGGGAATGACAGCACGCGGCGAAAGAGGCGTCTTGATCGCCGGGGGCAGCGGCATTGGCAAGACCACTACGGCGCTCTCTTGCCTGATCGGCGGATTTGACTATTTGTCAGACGATCAAATTGCGGTAGAGCAAGTGTCGAGTGAATCCACCGGGGGTGCGCCCGTTCCAACCGATACGGTGATCGCGCATAGTCTCTTTCACAGCGCACGCCTCGAACCTGCCCACCTGGCCAACTTTCCTGCCCTCCAACCCCACGCCATACCGAGCACGGATGCGTTTCATCAAAAATTCCTGGTCCTCTTGGCTGAACTGTTCCCGGAACGGATCCGGCGGCGCGCCGTGATTTGTGCGCTCGTGCTGCCCCGAGTGGGATCAAGTGCGGAAACACGGTTCCGGCAAGCCCGGCGCGTCGAGGCGTTTACATATATGGCGCGGACGTCGCTGTTGACACCTCTCGGAGCGGGACGGCGGCGATTCGAGCGGGTAAATCAGCTCCTCGCCCGCGTACCCTGTTACTGGCTCGAGTTGGGTCACGATTTGACAACTATTCCGGCGGCGCTCGACCGGATCTTGAGCGAGAGCGTACCGCCTGCCGGGCAAGGCGCCGAATGAATCCCCTCGTCAGCTGCATCGTGGCGGTTTACAACGGCGAGCGATTCCTGGCAGAGACGCTCGAGAGCATTTTCGCTCAGACGTACGAGCCGCTGGAAGTGCTCGTCGTAGATGATGGTTCGACCGACCGTACGCGCGAGGTGGTGGAGCGGTGGGGCGCGCGCATCCGATACATCTGGCAGGAAAATGCCGGGCCGGTCAAAGCACGCAACAAGGGAATCGCCGCCGCGCAGGGGGACTTGATCGCCTTTACAGATGCGGATGACCTTTGGCTTCCGGACAAGACGGCGCGCCAGGTAGCGCGCCTCGTCTCGCCGCCGGTCATCGGCGGGAGCGTGACGCTGATCCAGAATTTTTGGATGGATGAGCTTGAACACGAGCGGGAGCAGCTCAAGAATCACCCGCGCGCCCAACCGCTGCCGGGGTATGTTGTTCAGACCCTCATGGTCCACCGGAGGACCTTTGACCGGCTTGGCTTGTTTGATACCACACTGATCCATGCGTCCGAATTGGACTGGTTCCTCCGCGCGGAACAAGCCGGAGAGGTTATCGAACTGCTGTCCGAGGTGCTGGTCCGCCGTCGAATGCACTTGAACAGCATGACCCGCCAGGGCGGAGACCGCAGCCGCAAGGAGCATTTGCGTGTGCTCAAGCGCCACCGGGACCGGCAGCGCGTGCGCCGGGACGAGGGATGAAGGCCCTTCTCTGGACCGAAAAGTTCTACCCCGCGCTCGGCGGCGCCGAGCACGGTGCCCTTCAATTGATTCAGGCGCTGCGAGCGCGCGGTCATGTTTTCGCGGTTGTCACCACTCACTTTGACCCGAGCTTGCCCCAGGTCGAGGTCCATTCAGGAGTTCTCATTCGCCGGTTCAATCTCCACGCTTCAATCGCCGCGGGAGATCTTTCTCAAATAGTTCGAGAGCGGCAGCGTGTGGCCGGGTTCAAGCGCGAGTTCGCCCCCGATCTCGACCACATTTTCGGAATCAGAGCACTGGGGGTTTTTTATTTACACACCCGCGCGTCCTTTCCTGCGCCCCTACTTGTCTCGCTGCGGAACAGTATCTCGGAATTCCGGGGCGCGCTAAGCGAGGACAGTGTGCCACGCGCAGTGCTGGCAAGCGCCGATTGGGTCACCACGCTCGTGCGGCAAGATATTGATCCCCTCCTCAACCTGCTGCCGCAACTGGCCCGGCGAATTTCCTATATCACGAATGCGATCCAACCGCTCGCTCTCAACCCCGTACCTCTGCCGGAGACGCCGCGCCTGCTGTGCGTGGCGCGCTTGGCAGAGCAAAAGCGGCTCGACCTCTTGCTCCGTGCCTTTGCTGAGGTGATTCTGTCCGCTCCGCGTGCGACCCTGACGATCGCGGGCGACGGGCCCGACCGCCCGCAGCTGGAACGGCAGGTCGCCGAGCTTGGATTAGCGAGCTCGGTCCAATTCCTCGGCTGGGTTCCTCCCCCCGAAATTCCGAATCTCATTAACTCGGCGACTTGTCTCGTGCTGGCGTCCGATCGCGAAGGCATCCCACGGGTCGGATTGGAGGCGGCCGCGCTCGAACGGCCGTTGATCGCTACGCGAGTGGGCGGCGTGCCGGATTTCGTTGTGGACGGGGAGACAGGGCTGTTGACGCCGCCCGGCGATGTCAGCGCGCTTGCCCGCGCGATCACTTTTATGCTCAGTCACCCGGAGCGCGCGGCCGCGATGGGGCTTGCGGCGCGAACAAGAGCGCAAGAACATTTTCGCTTTGAGCAGGTAGCAGATGCATTTGACACGCTCTACCGGCAGCTAGCTCGAGCCGAGCCGACGAGGGAAAATGAATGTCTTGTTTTGGACCAGTAATTTTCCGCCCTCGATCGGGGGTGTGCAAACGGTCGCGGCGGAGCTGCTGCCGGCTCTGCGAGCTCGCGGCCACGAGCTGACGGTAATTACGACGCACGTCAATTACACTCTGCCCGACGAAACGACCTTTGAAGGAATTCCCGTTCACCGTTTGCACTTTTTGGCCGCGCTGAACACATGGGATGGACGATCGGTCCTCCAGGTGGGCCGTCGCGCGGCAAGCCTTGTCCGCCGGATCGCACCCGATGTGCTCCACCTGTTTGGGATCGGGGCGACCGACGTGTTCTTTATTATGGCGCGCAAGAATCTCCCCGCGCCGACGCTGGTCACTTTGCAGAATGAAAACTCGAAATTACTGCGCGAGCACAAGCATCCCTCGCACCTGTCCAGCGTACTCGCGTATGCGGACCGTGTTACGACCGTTGCCCGCGTCGAGGTAGAACGGCTCGCCCAGCTCGAGCCCCGGCTGGAAGGACGGGTCTCTTATATCTACAACACACTCAAGCCGCCTGCAGTCGAGCCGGCGCCCCTCCCGGCGGCGCCGCGCCTGCTGGCATTGGGTCGGCTTGTGCCTCAAAAGTCATTTGAGGTTGCTCTATGCGCGTTCGCGCGCGTTGCTCCAACCTATCCGGATGCGCGTTTGATCGTCGCCGGAGACGGACCCGAGCGCACCAAGTTAGAGAACCTCGCTGCGGAATTAGGGATAGAAAATGCGATAGAGTTCAGGGGTTGGGTGCAGCCCGAGGAGGTCCCCGCCTTGATCAATCAAGTCACGGCCGTCGTCCTGCCTTCGCAGCTCGAAGGGCTGCCGCTGGTCGGGATCGAGGCTGCCCAGCTGCGGCGGGCCTTGCTTGCGACGCGCGTAGGGGGACTGCCCGAGCTGGTGCTGGATGGTGAAACGGGCTTTTTGTCAGAGCCGGGGGATGTTGCCGCGCTGGCGGCGGCAATGGACGTCGTGCTGGCGAACCCGGAGCGCGCGCGGGCCATGGGCCTGGCGGCACAACAGCACGCCCTCGAGGTCTTTTCCTTTGATGGCATGGTGGACGCGTATGATCAGCTCTACCGCGAGCTAGGCACTCGCGCGTAGAACTTGTCGGTCGCATGCGCATTCTATTCTGGGTGGATGCTTTCTATCCGGGGATCGGAGGAGTGCAGGTCCTCGGGACTGCGCTCGTGCGTGCCCTGCGGCGACAGGGGCACGAACTCCTCGTCTTCGGCGGACCGTACCTGTCCGACCGCGCCGATCCGGATGTGTTTGATGGAATTCCGCTGTATCGGTTTCCATTCGAGTACCTCGTACACCCTCATTCGCCGGAGATGATTGGGCGGATCAAGCGAGAGCTGGCCGGTTTGCTCCACGCGTTCAAGCCGGACCTGGCTCACATCTTTCACGCGTCTACGGGGTTTGTTCTTTATCTTGAATCCGCGAACGCCGCGCCTGCGCCAACACTCTTGACCCTGCACGGAAATCCCCTCAACGCGACGCCGCCGATCAACGCTGCACGCCGGCGCTTGCTTCGCGAGGTGGATTGGATTGCATGCTGCTCCGAGGCGCTGCGCGCCGAGATGGTCCAGCTCGTCCCCGAGATCTGGGATCACTGCTCGACCGTTTTGAATTCTCTCGAGATGCCTCGGGAACGACCCGAACCTTTACCAATTGCCGAGCCGCGGATTGCCTGCATCGGACGACTGGATCCGCAAAAAGGATTTGATTTCGCGCTGGACGCCTTTGCGCTCGTCGCGTCCAAGTTCCCGCGCGCCAGACTGGTCGTCGCAGGGGACGGACCCGAACGCGCAGCGCTGGAAGCGCAAGCTGATCGGCGGGGGATTCAAGAACAGGTAGATTTCTGTGGTTGGTTCCCTCCGCCACGTGTCCCAGATCTTCTGAATCAAGCCGCGCTCGTCCTCATGCCTTCGCGATTCGAGCCGTTCGGGTTGGTCGCGCTCCAGGCGGCGCAAATGGGGCGTCCGGTAATCGCGTCCCGGGTCGGAGGGCTGCCCGAAGTAGTCGTGGACGGGGAGACGGGGCTCTTGGTAGACCCTGAAAATGTCCCCCTGCTCGCGCAGGCTATCGAGTCGCTCCTCGCGCAACCGGACCGCTCCGTCGAGATGGGGGCGCAAGCACGCGCGCACGCCGAGAGGAACTTTTCCTGGGACCGCTTTGTCGGACACTATGAGATGCTATACAAAAGGCTCACTCTCTCCCTCTGATGTCAACTCTTGACGGCGCGGGCGCTGTCCCTCTGGCAAATGCGCTCGCGCAGTTATTGCCCACGGCGGACGAGACTTTGTTTCTGCGGGCATGCGTTGACCGGGGCCCGGCCGGCGCGTCGGCCTGGCGCACGTGGCGCTCGCGGCACTCGCTTGCCGCTGAGCTGGAACGCGGGCGCGGCGCGTTCAAGCATCTGGTCCCTGTGTTAGCTTTTGCGCTCGAACAGAGTCGAGCCGATCTCGAACCGTCCGATTTGCCCGTGCTCCGCGCCGCGCGCTTGCGCGAAGGGCTGCGCAGTCAGAAGTACTGCGAAATCCTACTGGAAGCGCTCGCGGGGCTCGGACCAAGTCCGGATGCACTGCTGCTCAAAGGGGAGGTACTCTCTCAAACCGTCTATCCTGCCGCGGGCTTGCGGCACTCGCATGATATTGACGTCCTGATCCGAGGGTCAGATTTGGAACGGGCGGTTGCGGCGTTGAGGCGTTCTCGATTTCAACCGCAAGGCGAAGCATACCGGCAGAGCGCGGACGATCGCACGCTGGTCCATTCGAGCGGCCTGCCCCTTGAACTGCATACATCGCTCTTTGCGCAACCCACAGGGACATCCTTTACAGAGCAAGCGCGGGCGCGCCGCGTTCAAGCGGTTATTGAGACGGGTGGGGAGGGTCGCCGTGAGACCCGCGTGCAGACCCTCGCGCGTCCGGATGCCCTGGTGCACGTGCTTGGACACGGGTTCGATGCGGGGCCGCGCGGGTCATTGATGTGGGTGAGCGACGCGTATTTCTTGATTCACAACACGCCCGCGTTGGATTGGGGCGAGGTGTCGGCCGGCGCGGTCCGGGCGCAACGAGGACTCGCACTGTACTTGACGCTGCGCTATCTCCGGTCCGGGCTCGATGTGCCTGTGCCTGTAGAGACAATCGGACAATTACAATCCGCGGCACAGGATGCCTCGTATGTAGAGTATGGGCGGGCGTTGTCGGTGCTGCGGCGTAGTGGGCGAGGTGGATATCGCCGGCTGCTCGCGCAGACCGGCAGCGTCCGCGAAGGCGTGATTCTGGCGCGGTGGATGGTCCGGCGTCGCAACCTGGCCGCGGTCCGGGCGCGCTGGGGTTTGTAAAGATGAGTTACCTAATGATGGTCCTGTAGGGCGCAAGAACCGCATCACGCTGCGTGCTCATAGACACAACATCGATGCTGACGGCAATCAGTTCGACTTCACAGTGGCTCTCGGCGGGAGCACGGTCGGCTATCGCACCCCTAGCCGGACCGGCGCAGCTCACCCAGCGTGCGGGGCCTGACGGGATCGGACATTCGGGCCTCCTCCGGCGCCCCGGTCGGGGGCGCTCGCCTCCATCCTACTCCACCAGTCCGGTAGAATGGCGCGCGAGGAGGCGGGGACGATGACGGCGTGGACGATCCTCGTGATGGCGAGCCTGTGCGAGGTGGTGTCGACGTGCTGGCGTGCCCTCGCTGTGGCGGGCGGCTGCGCGTGATCGCCACGGTCGAGGACCCGCTCGCGGTACGCCAGATCCTCGCCGCCCGGCGTCCGGCCGAGACGCTCAGGCCTGGCCGCCGGCCCCGGCCGGGGCCCCGCCATCGCACCTGACCTCCGCCGACTGAGTGCCGCCTCGTGCGACGACGGATGAGAAGTCTGCGCCGGGTTCGCTGAGCTGGCAGGCGCCCCCGGAGGGCAACGACCAGGCGGTTGAGTAAGGGACTCGAACCCGCGATCGAGCCGCGATCGCGCTGTCGCCTGGCGTCTCAGTGTGCTGCATGCGATGAAGCGTCGAAGCCGCGGGACGCCGTCCACACGTCGGACCGGCCCGCGAGATTTCTGGCCCCGCCCTACGGCCGTTCGACATACCATGCAGGGCGGAGCTGATCATGAATCCGACCACGAGGAAGACCCCTCGGGCGCTCGAACGGCAGGCCGCGGCGATCCGCCGCCTCGAGGTCCGCGCCCAGCGACCGAGCAGACGGGAGCTCCTGCGGGCGGGAGCCCTCACGGCCGGGGCCGCTCTGATGTCGCCGGCGCTCGCGGCGGCTCTGGCACCGCCCAAGACCGTGGCCCGCAACCGGACGCTGGTCGTGGTGTGGGGAGGCCGCGAAGGGCGGTGGGTGGACCACGAGCTGTGGAACCCCTACGCCGTCGGGTCCAATCACCAGAACGGACCCGGCCTCCTCTACGAGCCCCTGGCGTACTACAGCGCGTTCGCGGACAAGCAGCACCCCTGGCTGGCCTCGAGCCACCGCTACAGCCTCGACGCCCGGGAGCTGACCATCAAGACCCGGCCCGGCATCAGGTGGAGCGACGGCGCACCATTCGGCGCGGACGACGTGGCCTACACCCTGAACAGCCTCCGCGACCTTGGCCCCAAGGTGAGATGGGGCGTCGACGTCCAGCAGTTCATGCAGGAGGCCCGGGCCACGGATGCGAGCACGGTCGTGGTCCGGTTCAAGGTACCGGCGCCTCGGTTCTTCCACTTCCTGACTTACAAGTACGACATCGGCGTCTACGTCGTGCCGAAGCACATCTTCCAGGGCCAGGACTGGACCACGTTCAAGCACTTCGATCCGGACAAGGGCTGGCCGGTCACCACCGGCCCCTGGAAGGTGGCCTTTGCCTCGCCTCAGCAGAAGGTGCTCGACCGGCGAGACGAATGGTGGGCGGCGAAGGCCGGTCTCGCGCCGATGCCCAGGGTCGAGCGCAACGTCTGGCTCCCGTCTGCCGGCGAGCAGACGGTCGCGCAGGCGCTCATCACGAACCAGATCGACACCGCCATGTCCATGCAACCCAGCACCATCCAGACCATCTTCCGGCAGAATCCCCGGATCATCACCCACACGGGCGAGAAGCTGCCCTATGGCTACATGGATTGGTGGCCGTATTCCCTGTACGTGAACAACGAGCGGCCGCCGTTCGACGACAAGGACGTCCGGTGGGCGCTCAGCTACTTCATCGACCGGCAGCGGGTCGTCGAGGTCAGCTTTGCCGGGGCCGCGGAGCCGTCGCCCCTTCCAATGCCCTCCTACCCGGCGCTGCGTCCCTACATCGACTCGGTCAGGGATCTCCTGGCGAAGCACGACACGCTGGAGTTCAGTCCCAAGAAGGGCGAGGAGATTCTCGTCAGGAAAGGCTGGAAGAGAGACGGCGTGGGCTTCTGGGAAGACGCCCGGGGCAACCGCCTCACCCTGGATATCATCGGATTCGGGGCGAGTGGCCCCGCGACGGGGCCCGTGGTGGCGGAGCTGCTGAGGCGCCAGGGCGTTGACGCCCGGTTCAGCCTGCCGCCGGATTTCGACGACCGCTTCCAGAAGGGTCACTACGCCGGCGCGATCTACGGGCACGGCGGGAGCGTGAACGACCCGTACCACACCCTCCGGCTCTACCAGAGCTCAACCGTGGCGGTGCCGGGCGGCCACCTCGTCAACTTTTCCCGCTGGAAGAACGCAGCTTACGACAAGATCGTGGACGAGGTGTTCGTCACCAGCATGAGCGACAGGACGAAGCTCACAGAGCTGTTCCGCAGGGCCATGGAGATCTGGATTCCCGAGCTGCCCGACATCCCGCTGACGTACAACTACCACCGTATCCCGATGAATACGAGCTACTGGACGAACTGGCCGACCGAGCAGAACCCCTACGTCAACGGCGCGTCCTGGCACTTGACGTTCGCCATGGTGCTCTGGAGTCTCCAGCCGACCCAGTAGCCGCATCGCGCAGGTCCACCCGCGCCATGCCGCACCGAAGACACGGTCACTCCGTGCCAGCCGCTCATCCTGCCTCCACCGGGACGCCCACCTCCACGCCGCGCGCCCGCAGCTCCCGCGTCGCGGCGACGAGGTCGGGCCACGCGCGGAGTAGCGCCCCGTAGCCGCGCACGAGCTGCTGGGCGAACACCTGCGCCTCGTCCAGGGTCCGCTGGCCGGGCGCCGCACCCGGGCCGCCGTAGTGCCGTCCCTCGGGCCCCGCGACCTGGCGGCTGACCACCAGGTCGCGGGGGACGAAGAAGGCGTCGGTCCGCAGCGCGTCGCGCACGGCGGCCACATGCTGCCGGACGTCCTGGGCCCAGTACGCGGGGGCGTCTCCGTGCTCGCGAAGCAACGCCTCCAGGTGCTCCAGGTAGCGGGCCTTCTGCGCGAGGAATCGGGTACGGACGAACGTCCGGAAGTCGGGGACCGGCAACTCGCCCAGGGACACGAGGTGGGCACCCAGCGAGCGCAAGCGTCCCTCGGCATCCGCGCCAGGCGGCGGGGCGTACGAGCGGACGCAGTGGACCATCAGCTCCCCGCTGCGGATCCACGCGGCGGTGCGGGAGATGTCCTCGCGGGACCATCGGCGGCCCTCGTCGCTGTCGTGGAGTGCGGCCCAGGGAAGGTGGGCGAAGTAGGCGTCCTCGAAGCACGTGCGCAGCGCGATCCGGAAGACGCCGTCCTCGTAGCGCTGGACGGGCATGAAGGGCGGCAAAGGAACGCGGTTGTCGAGGCCGAGCAGGGTGGCCTGGCAGAATCGCCCGTCGGTGATGGTAGGCCGCGGCACCACGCGCAGCACCTGGCGCGACGCGCAGGCACTCAGGTACGCGGCTTCGGTGCTGGTGAAGCGCTCCCGCGATCCGCCCGTGAGCAAAAGGAGCCACGTCGGCGAGTACCAGCCGATGTCACCGAACAGGCCGGTGAACGTGATTCGCACCTGGCCGCCGCGGGCGACCACGCGGTCCAGGAGCTCCGGCGCCCAGCGATCCAGTACGAGGGGCTCGCCCGGAGACCCCCGACAGGCACGCTCCCAGGTCGCGGCCCAGCAAGGGCTCGTGCAGGGCGAGCGCGTCCATGTCTTCGCAGTGGATCGCGCGCTCCAGCACGGCGCGGTCGCCGAAGAACCAGAAGTCGGCCGGGTTGTAGTTCCCGTAGCCGTCTCCGCGGCCGGAGAAGAGCTCCAGCCCCCGTGTGCGCGCAGGGGATGGGGCGAGCGCACAGACCACGTCGTCGTCCACGCTCAGGAACGGCTCCCCCGCGTTGGCGAGCAGGAGCGCGTTCCGGTTCGCCCCCGCCGCGAATCCGCAGCCCATCACGTCCAGCACCCCGAAGCGGGCCACGTCAGGATCGATTCCCAGGCGCGCCAGCCGGTCCACGAACGTCTCGCGCTCGCGCGGGCCCAGGTAGCGGATCTCCAGTGGGTCCGGGTCCGCCGCACGTAGCGCCGCCAACGCCTCCCGGCACGCGGCCTGCGTGGTCGGGGCCTCCGAGTTGTCCGCCACGACGAAGCGCGGGCGCCGCCCGTGCCGCCGGGCGTTCTCTCGGAAACTGGCGAGCGCGCGGGTCACGCTCCCGACGCGATCGCGGGTGAGCAGCCCAACCACGGACAGGGGTGGCAACGGCTCCGCGGGGCCGATCTGGGCCTCCAGGCGCGTCCGGACTTCCGCCGCCGTCACCCCGCCTACCCTCATGCGATCGCCCCGGTCATGGCGTAGTCCGGACGTGTCACCGGCTCCGCTCGGACACCTTCCCGGCCGGACCCAAGGTCATGGCCTCAGGACGCTGCTCATCGAGAGCGCCAGGCGCGATCCCACTCGGCACGCGCGAGGCGAAAGAAGCGGAGCCCACCATGCACCGCATTCTACTCCGGCGCCGCGTGCAGGGTCGAGGCTGAGCCGCGCCTTCACGGGAATGGACACCGGAGCCGGCGGTGGTGTTCCAACCGCCAAGGCGCGGCGGGTTGGTACGACAGGTGCTGTATAGTTGGGGCACGTTGAACAGCTACTTCCTGGGCGTCGATGTCGGCGCAACCAAGACCCACGCCTTGCTGGCGGAGGCGTCCGGAACGGTCGTCGGCTGCGGCGAGGCCGGTCCGGGAAACCCGTTCCACGTGGGCCACGACGGCCTGCTCCGAGCGATCGCGAGCGCGGTGGAGCAGACGCTCCAGAGCGCAAGGGTCTCGAAAGCGAGGGTCCGAGGCGCCGGCTTCGGCATCGCCGGCTACAACTGGCCGTCCGAGCACCCCGCCTTGTCACGGACCGTCCAGGCTCTCGGACTCTCGGCCCCCGTGCACATCGTCAACGACGCGATCATCGGCCTGCTCGCGGGCGCTCCGGCGGGTTGGGGGATCGGACTCGTTGCGGGGACCCATTGCAACTGTCGCGGCTGGGATCGCGAGCGGCGAGAGGGCCGTGTCATCGGCTTCAAGATGGGCGAAGCGGCCGGCGCCAAGGCCCTCGTCCAGCAGGCGGTCTATGCGGTCGCCCGACACTACACGCGCCGCGGCCCGGAGACCGGTCTCACCGCCGCCTTCGTCGGCGCCGTACGGGCTCGCGGCGTCGACGACTTGCTCGAAGGGCTGACCTCGGGCCGCTATGCGCTGACCGCGTCCGCGGCGCCGATCGTGTTCGCCGAGGCGGAGCGCGGGGATCCGGTGGCGGGGGAGCTGATTCGGTGGGCGGGTCGGGAGCTCGGCAGCCTGGCCACCGGTGTCGTCCGACAGCTTGGTCTGGAGGCGGCGGCGTTCGACCTGGTCCTCATCGGCAGCCTCTTCAGGGGCGGCCCGCGCCTGATCCAGGCCGTCGAGAAGGCCGTTCGCCCGGTCGCCGCACACGCTCGCCTCGTCAGGCTGAAGGCCCCGCCGGTCGTGGGCGGGGTGTTGTTGGCGATGGAACAGACTGCCTTCGAGCGCGATCGCGTCCACGAAGCCCTCGTCAGCGGCAGTCTCGCATTCGCCGCGCGCGAGCCCGCGCCGCCGAGCAGCCACGGTTAGCGGTGTAAGCGTGACCACCCCCAGCTCTCGCGACTCCGTTCGCGTCATCGACGAGCTGGGAATCTCCTACAGTCCGTCCGTCCCCGCGCCACCTTCGCTGCGCCCCTACGTCGTCAAGCCGCTCGATTCCGGCCTCCTGGTCTTCCGGCGAGACCAGGACCACCGGGTCATCCAGTGGGTCTCGCTGACGGATGACTCGTCGACCACGCTGGACGAGGCGCACTGCGAGCCTCTTCAGGGCGCGCTCACGATCGACGCCGACCGCGAGGGGATGCTCTACGTCCTTTCAGAGCGGCTCCGGTGCCTCACCATCCTGGACGCCCGCGGCGCGACGCAGAGCGTGCTCCCGTGGCACCTGCCCGGCGACCCCATCTCGATACACTGCCTCGACAACGGATCCTTCCTGATCGGCACCTGGAAGCCGGGCGGCCTCCACCTGCTCGACCGGCGGGGCGACGTGCTCTGGAACTGGTCGCCGGGCAGCGCGATCCTGACCGAGGCCCGCGCGGCGTCGTCGGGTCCCGGCGGCACGTACTACATCGCGGACGCGGGCCTGCATCGAATCATCGCCATCACCCACAGCGGCCAGGTGGTCCGTCAGTTCGGGATCGCCGGCTCACCGGGCTACGGGCCGTGCCGCTTCGCCAACCCGTCCATGCTCGAGGTGGATGAGGATGGCGGGGTGCTCGTGTGTGACACGCGGAACCACCGCGTGGTGAAGATCGCTGCCGACGGCTCGATGGCCTGGGAGTGGCCGCGACGTGATGGTGCGACTCGCCGGCCGACCCAGCTGAGCATGCCCTGGTGCGCCAGGCGACTACACGACGGCGGCCTCGTGATCGCCGACACGTACAACTTCCGCGTCCTCCAGCTCGACGAGAACCTGGAGATTCTCCGCGCACTAGGCTGCTGCCCCATCAGGGAGCGGAGCCTGTCGCTGCCTCGGTCCGTTCAGCGGGTGGGACGCGGCCGCTACCTGATCGCCGACACGTACAACAACCGGGTCGTGGAGATGGACCGCCGCTCGCGCCTTCTCTGGCAATTCGGGAGCGGATCCTCCGAAGACCTTTTTTGGCCACGGTGCGCGTTCCGCGTCGCCGACGGCCGAACGGTGATCGCCGACAGTCGCAACAACCGGATCCTCTTCGTGGACGGGCCCGGGGGCGAGAAGGTCATCAGTGAGGTCAGACGTGGCGCCGAGCGCTCGAACTTCAGAGATCCGCACGACGTCCTGCCGACGCCCGACGGACACCTCATCGTGGCGGACACCGGGAACAATCGCATCGTCGAGCTCGGTACGGACGGCGCGTGGCGGTGGACCTTTCCTTCCCCCGCCGAGGCCGCAGAAGGCTGGCGATTGTCGGATCCCCACAACGTGAGCCTCGACGACAACGGGCGCCTGCTCGTCTCCGACACCGGCAACGACCGCGTCCTGGTGCTGGAGCGCTGGTCGGGGCGGATCACCGAGCTCAGGTACCTCTTCCGGCCCGACGGCGGTGTCACGACCCTGAAAGAGCCACGGGGTTGCAGCTTCAACTTCGGCCACTACTTCATCCTGGACTCGGGCACTCCCCGGGTGATCATTGCCGATGCGCGGCATCGCATCGTGTGGTGCTGGAACGGCTCACTGGGAACGAGTCCGCTGACGCAGGTCCTCCGGCCTCCGCGCTGGATGACCGTCCTGTCGCCACGACGGCTCCTGTTGACGGACAGCGTGAATAGTCGCGTAGTGGTTCTCAGGCTGCCCCGGTGGTGGGCATCGAGTCCCCACGCCGTCTCGGCGTGACACAGTATCGGCCTGCGTTCCGGCATCGGTTGCTCTCGCGCGCCTGATTCTCGGGTGCGCGGCGGGGAAGACCAACACGGTCGTCACGCGGGAGCTCACGTGACGAAGCAAACCGTGGTGAAGTGGCGGAGCCGGTTTGTCCCGAAGTGACTCTTCCGGCGTACCGGCGCCCGCATGCCGGCCGCGGCGGGCGCTGCCCGTTGCCGTCTCTCCCGCCAAGTGTCGCAGCCAGGTGCCACGACCTTGACACCGCCCGCGCCGGTCGCGCAGCATCGGAGCGGAGGGGGCTTTGTCCGCCAGCCCCCCTGGGGGGACGGCCGAGAATGGGCCTTCATGTCGCCTAGCCTCACCTCAGGAAGAAGTTCGGGGCGATCTACCGGGGCGAGCGGAGGCGGATTGTCCCGGCGGCAGGCGGGAATGGACGGCGCGGCCGGTCGAGCCGGTCGAAGCGCCAGGGAGGTCGATCATGACGCGAGCGGGATGGACGAGGCGGGAGATCTTGCAGGCCGGCGCCGCGCTGGCCTGCGCCACGGCGACGGCGGGATGGCCGCGGCGGGCCCCGGCCCAGGGCACCCCCGCCGGCGTCGGAACGCTGCGGCTCGGTGTCGGGGCGCTGCCGGCGACCCTGGACCCGCACCGGAACACGGCGGGCGTGTCGATGGCGACCTACTTCCAGCTCTACAACGGCCTCACCCGCATCGACGAGGCCGGCCAGCTCCAGCCGGGACTCGCCGAGTCCTGGCGCTGGGTGAACGACCGGGTCTTCCAGCTCAAGCTGCGGAAGGGCGTGTCGTTCCACAACGGCGAGGCCTTCGACGCCGACACGGTCAAGTGGAATGTCGAGCGCATCCTGAGCGCGGACACCAAGTCGCCGGTGAAGGACCGCATCCCGACCGTCACCGGCGTCGAGGTGGTGGACGGGCTCACCGTCAACCTGGTCAACGGCGGGCCCTCGGGGCTCCTCCCCCGCGCGCTTGCCGTCGTCTTCCAGATCCCGCCCGGCTACTACCAGGCCAAGGGGGCGAACGAGTTCGTGCGCCAGCCGGTGGGCACCGGCCCGTTCCGCTTCGTCTCGGGCACGCCCGGCGACAACCAGACGCTGGAAGCGTTCGCGGGCTACTGGGAGGGCGCGCCGAAGCTCCGGCAGGTGTTCATGCGGGTCATGAAGGAGGACGGGGCGCGGGTGGCGGCGCTGGAGGCGGGCGACGTCAACATGATCCAGAACGTGCCGCCCGACCAGGCCAAGCGCCTCGGCGCCGCCGGGTTCCCGGTCGTCTCGGAGCTGATGGCGCGCCAGCACTTCTGCATCGCCAACAGCGTGCTGGAGGGCGGCGGGCCCTTCAAGGATCCGCGGGTCCGCCAGGCACTGAACTACGCGGTCGACAAGGAGGCGATCCTCAGCCGGATCTTCTTCGGCTACGGGAAGCTCGCCGAGGGCCAGTTCGTCGACTCCCGGGCGGTCGGGTACAACAAGACGCTCCGGCGCTTCCCTCACGATCCCGCCAAGGCCAAGGGGCTCCTGGCCGCGGCCGGGGTCGGGAGCTCGCCCGTCACCTTCTGGGCGACCCAGGGCGTCTATCTCAAGGACAAGGAGACGATCGAGGCGGTCGCCGGCTATCTGAGCGACGTCGGGTTGAACGTGCAGATCAACCAGGTCGAGTGGGCGAAGTTCACCGAGGTCGGGTATGGCTCAAAGATGACCGGGCTCAACCTGCAGGGCTGGAACTACTTCCCGGTGATGGACGCCGACTTCATCATCACCCACTACAAATCGGCGAACAAGCCGGCGTGGTACGCCAACGAGAAGTTCGACGAGCTGTACCGGAAGTCAACGGTGACCACCGACCCGGCCCAGCGGGCTCAGATCCTCGCCGAGGCCCAGCAAGTCCTGCACGACGATCCGCCGGGGATCTACCTTCTCCACCCGCCCGACATGTTCGCGCTGAGCCGGAAGGTCCAGGGGTTCAAGCCGCGCTGGGACGCCACCATCCCGCTCCTCGGCGTCACCAAGGCCTGATCGTCGGAGGGGGCTACCGGATCGGACGGAGCCCCCTCCGAGCCTCCCCGTGAGTCCCCGCTACGTTCTGCGCAAGCTCGGCCAGGGCCTCCTCATAGTGTGGGGAGTCTCGACGATCGTGTTCGTCGCGGTGCGGCTCTCCGGCGACCCGGTCACCCTGATGGTCTCCGACACGGCGGGGGCGGCGGTGGTGGCGGCGATGCGGCAGGCCTACGGCTTCGACCGGCCGATCCCCGTCCAGTACCTGGGGTTCCTCGGGCAGGTCGCCCGCGGGGACTTCGGCGAGTCGCTGCAGTTCAACCTGCCCGCCCTCGGTGTCGCGGCCGGCCGGCTCCCGGCCACGCTCGCCCTGGCGCTGGCCTCGCTGGCGGTCGCCATCCTCGTGGGCTTCCCGGCGGGCATCCTGGCCGCGATCTACCGGAACACCTGGCTCGACCGGACGGCGATGCTCCTCGCACTCCTCGGCCAGTCCACGCCGACGTTCTGGTCCGGCCTCATCGCCATCCTCCTCTTCGCCGCCTGGTGGCGGCTCTTGCCGGCCTCGGGCGGCGAGACCTGGTCGCACCTCATCCTACCGGCCTGCACGCTGGGCTGGTTCTCGGCGGCCAAGGTGAGCCGCGTCCTCCGGTCGGCCGTCCTCGAGGCGCTGGCCGCGGACTTCGTCCGCACCGCGCGGGCCAAGGGGCTCGGGACCGCGTCCGTCTTCCTCCGCCACGTCGTCCAGAACGCCCTCATCTCGGTCACCGCGCTGCTGACGCTCGAGTTCCAACTTCTGCTCGGTGGGGCGATCGTCACCGAGACCGTCTTCGCGTACCCCGGCATGGGCCGGCTGGTGATCCAGGCGGTCGGGACCCGCGACTACCCGCTCGTCCAGGCGGTCGTGTTCCTGTTCAGCTTCCTGCTCGTGCTGACCAACGTCCTCGTCGAGCTGTGCTACCCGTGGCTGGATCCGCGCATCGCACGCCAGTGACGCGGCGACGCCGGCTCCGGACGCCCGGCGTCCTGGCGGCGGCCGCCGTCCTGCTGCTCGTCTCGACGTGGGCGGCCGCCCCGCACCTCGTCACCTCGGCCAACCCGCTGCGCGGCCGGCTCATCGACAACTTCCAGCCGATGGCCGGGCTGGCGGGCGGGAGCCTCGCCCACCCGCTGGGCACCGACAGCCTGGGGCGCGACGTGTTCGCGCGGATCGTCCATGGCGCCCGGCCCTCACTCGTGGTCGGGGGGACGGCGGTGCTCCTGGCCGGGTTCCTCGGAGTGGCCGCGGGCCTGCTGGCCGGCTACTTCCGGGGAGGCTGGGACGCGGTCCTCATGGGGGCGGCCGACATCCAGCTCGGCTTCCCGTTCCTGCTGATGGCCATCACGCTGGCGGCTCTCTTCGGCGCGGGGCTCCGGACGGCGGTCCTGGCCCTGGTCCTCACCGGCTGGGTGCCATATGCGCGGCTGACGCGGGCCGAGCTGCTGAGCTTGCGCGAGCAGCCGTTCGTCCAGGCTGGCCAGGCGCTCGGCGCCTCGCCGGGGCGGCTCCTGCTCCGCCACATCCTGCCCAACGTCGCGCCGACCGTCGTCGTCGTCGCCACGTTCTCGTTCGCCCAGATGATCATCCTGGAGTCCGCGCTCAGCTTCCTGGGCCTGGGGATCCAGCCGCCCCAGCCCTCGTGGGGCAGCATGCTGAGCGACGCCCGCAACTACCTGGTGACGGCGTGGTGGGCCGGCGTCTTCCCGGGGCTGGCCATCGTGGCGACCGTGCTCTCGGTCAACGTCATCGGCGAGCGGCTCCGCGAGGTGCTCGACCCCCGCCTCCGCGGCGTGTAGCCGAGGGCCATGGGATTACGCTCGGCGGGACGTCCTTCTCAGTGAGCGCGGGTCGGGGCCGCGGATGCGGCCTGGCCGCACTCCTCCGGCAGCCGGACTCCGCGGAAGAGAAGGCCAAGCTCGAGGAGCTGCTGAACGACGAGAACATCGCCCGAGCGCTTCGCGCTGCGCCGTAGACAGGGCAGGCCTCGGCCTTCCGTCATCGCCGGGATCCGGTTGGGCCAGGCCTCCCACGGCCTGGGCCGCTATGCCGAGGCGGTGGAGGCGCTCCGGGCGACCGTGCGCGCGCTCCCGGGCGACCTGTCGCGCGAGACCTACGGCCTATCCGCCCCGCCCGCGGTGATCGCCCGGACCTGGCTCGCCTGGTGTCTGGCCGAGCGCGGGAAGTTCGCCGAGGGCGAGCGCCACGCCGAGGAGGGGCGCGCGATCGCCGAGCAGATGAACCAGAAGCTACGGCATGCCCTTCATGGCCACGCGGGCGTAGTAGCGCTTGTCACCCAGCGCGTCCACGCGCGCCCAGAAATCCGGCGGCGAGGCCAGCCCTAGCTCGTTCACCCCGGCGCGCTGCCGCCAGATGCACCAGGACTCCGGGTGGAGCCGGCTCGCCTCCTGGAGCCAACGGTCGCCTTCCTCGCGCTCGCCCTGCCGGATCAGGAGCTGCCCCAGCCGGAACATCGCATGGCCCCGCACGGTGTCCTCCGTGGGCACGGCGAGGTGGCCGCGCGCGGCGTCCGCGTCGAACGCGTGCTCGCTCTCGGCGCCGTGGCGCACCCAGTCGCGGATGGCGTCGAGGTAGGTCGCTCTCGCCTGGGCGGTGAGGCGGGTCGCGTCCTCGGGCATCTCCCGGGTCTGGCGGTTCATCTTGCGGAAGCCTTCGTAGGCGCCGGCCGGCTCCGCCGGCCGCACGATCTGCCCGCCCTCGTCGATCCAGACCGCCTGCGGCACGTTGACCATGTGGTAGAGGTCGGCGAGACGATGCTCGCGGTCGATCAGGTTGACGTAGCTGGGCCGGGCGGCCTCGATCCATTTCGACGGATCGCCGTCCCGGCTGTCCATGGCCACGGCGACGATCATGAAATTGCGGCCCTCCAGCTCCTCGTACAGCGCCTGCCACACGGGCAGGTCGCGGCGGCATCCTCACCACGAGGCCCACGTGACCAGCAAGACCTTCCTGCCGCGATAGTCGGAGAGCGAGTGCAGGCGCCCACCGGGGTCCGGCAGCGTGAAGTCGGGCGCCTGGAGGGAGCGCAGCGCGGCCGCGCGATCCCGTGCGCTCTGACCGAGCACCCAGGCATGGCCGCGCGCGCTGTGCACGACGGGTCGCCCCAGGTGGTGCCAGAGCGCGGCGATGTTCACGCGCGCGTCGCGGACGAACTCCCGCTCCCGGCCCGGCGGGAGCGGGACGCAGACAGGGCCCCGGCACAGACCCTCCGTCTTCGGCACCCAGCCCGTGGCGGCTTCGGCATCCCGCGCGGGAAGCCAGAGCGCGTCCCCGACGGCCTCGGCCTCGCGCACCACGAACTCGCCCTCGTCGGTCATCACGGTGATCATGTGATTCTCCTCAGCTATCCCCGCAGCCCCGTCGTCGAGATGCCCTGGACATAGTACCGCTGGAGCAGGAAGTAGAGCAGCAGCACGGGCAGACTGGCGGAGACGACCGCCGCCAGCAGGTAGTTCCAGAACGTCACGAACTCGGTGATGTACTTGGCGAGCGCGACCTGGACCACCGTGTACTCGGGGGAGGAGGTCGCCGCCAGCGGCCAGAAGAAGGCGTCCCACTGGCGGATAAAGGCCAGCAGGCTCGCCGTCACCAGAGCCGGCTTGACCAGGGGCAGCGCGATCCGCCAGTAGATCCCGAACCACCCGCAGCCGTCGATCCGGGCCGCGTCGACCAGCTCCTGGGGGATCTCCTGGAAGAACTGGCGGAGCAGGAAGATCGAGAAGGCGTCGGCGACGGCGGGCACGATGAGGGCCCAGTAGGAATCGATCCAGCCGAAGTCCCGCACCACGATGTAGAGCGGAATCACGATGATCTCCAGCGGGACCATGAAGGTGACGAGCACGGCCACGAACAGGGGGTCCCGGCCCGGGAAGCGGAACCGGGCGAAGCCGAAGCCGGCCAGGGAGTTGACGAAGAGGCCCAGGGCCGTCACCGTCAGGCCCACGAAGAGGCTGTTGGCCATGTAGCGGTGGAACCGATCGGTGCCGAAGATGTAGGCGAAGCCGCCGAGCGTCGGCTCGCGCGGCACGAACGTCCAGAGCGAGAGCGGCCGGATGTCACGGAAGATCGCCGCGTTCTCCCGAAACGACGCGCCCAGCGCCCACAGGAACGGCAGCGCGGTGACCAGCGCGACGAGGACGAGCGCGCCGTAGAGGAGGGTGGCCCGCAGCGGGCCGCGCCGGCGTTCCATCGATCAGTACTCGAAGCGGGCGCGCAGCACCCGGAACTGGAGGAACACGACGATCAGCATGACCGCGAGGAGAACCGTCGAGACGGCGCTCGCGTATCCGAGCCGGAAGTAGACGAAGGCGTTGCGGTAGACCTCGAACATCAGGACCGTGGTCGTGTCGGACGGCCCGCCCTGGGTCATGATGTAGACCGGGGCGAAGAGCAGGAAGTTGATCGCCGTGTCGGCCACCACCACGAACACGATCGTCCGCGTGAGGAGCGGGAGCGTCACCCGCCAGAAGAAGGACCAGGGCGGGGCGCCGTCGAGCACGGCCGCCTCCCGGTAGACGGCCGGGATCGCCTGGAGGCCGGCCAGGAAGATGACCATCCAGTAGCCGACGCCCTTCCAGGTCACCATGGCGATCACCGCGGCCATGGCCTGCCGCGCGCTGGTGAGCAGGGGCTGGGGCGGCACCCCGAAGACCGCCAGCAGCGCGTTCACCAGCCCGTTGTCCGGGTTGTACATCAGGTCCCACACGATGCTGGCCACCACCAGCGAGATGACCGCGGGGACGAAGAAGATCGAGCGGAAGACGGCCATGCCGGGGAGCCGCCGGTTCACCAGCACGGCCAGGGCCAGGGCGAGGGCCACCTGGAGCGGCGTCACCACCGCGTTGAAGAGGAAGGTGTTCCAGCACGCCCGCCAGAAGAGCGAGTCGCCGAACAGCTCCCGGTAGTTGCCGAGTCCGATCCAGCTCCGGCGCCCCGAGATCGCCTCGTAGTCGAAGAAGCTGGCCGCGAGCCCGACCCCGATCGGGTAGAGCTTGAAGAGGGCCAGCCCGAGGAGGGCGGGCGCGATGAAGAGATAGGGCGCGGCGACCCGGGATATTCGAGCTGGGGGGGAGCGCCGCTCCGCCCCCAGCCCCCCCCAGCGGTCAGCCGCCACGACCCGACACGGCTACTTCTTGTAGCGGCCGAGCACCGCGTCGATCCGCGCCACCGCGGTGTCCAGCTCCTTCTTCGCCTCGGCGCCGTCGATTACGTTCCGGATGGCCGCCCGCAGCAGGTCCTCGTACTCCCGCCACGCCGGCGTGCCGGGCCTTCGGATGGCCGTGTGCGTCACCTCGTAGTAGAAGAGGCTGTTCGGTGGCTGCTTGAACTCGTCGGGGAACGCCTCGAAGGTCGACTTCCGCACCGGCGTGTAGTTCATGATCGTGAAGTTGTCTTTGGCCTGGCTCGCGTTCGCGTAGGCCAGGGCGAGCGCCGCCGCCTCTTTGGGGTGCTTCGTCTTCTTGAAGACCCCGACGTGCCAGGCCCCGGTCGGGGTCACCGGCTTCTTGAACGCGGGGTGCGGGGTGAGCGCCCACTTCGTCTGGGGGAACAGCCGCGGGATCTGCTTGACGTGCGGCGAGTTCGCCAGGAAGAGGGCGGCCTGTCCGCGGCCGAAGGCGTCGGGGATGGGCTTCTTGGGCGCCACCGCGTGCTTGTTGTAGAGGTCGCCGTAGAACTGGAGCGCCTCCACCGCCTCCGGGCTGTTCAGGAAGCCGGTCGTCTTCGAGCCGTCGGGGCTGATGGCCTGGGCGCCGTTGGACTGGAGCAGCGGCAGGATCTGGTAGGGCCGGTCGACCTGCTCGACGACGAAGCCGTAGACTTGGACCGTCCCGTCGGGCGCCTTCTTCGTGAGCTTCTTCGCCGCCTCGAGGAGCTGGGCCCACGTCCAGCGCTTGTCCGGGCTCGAGGGGGGCGTGATCCCCGCCTCCTTCACCATGTCCAGGTTGTAGAAGACGGCCTGGCTGGAGGACGACCACGGGAGCGTGAGGATCTTCCCGTTGTACGTCGCGATCTGGCGCTCCTGCTCCAGGAAGTCCTCCCAGTCCTTCTTGTCCACGTACTCGTCGAGCGGCAGGAGCACGTCCTGGTACGCGTAGCTGGCGACCAGCGGGCTGTCCACGTCGAACGCGTCGATGCCGCTCCCGGCCGCCATCGAGACCGAGACCTTCTGGAAGTACTGGTCGAAGGGGAGCTCGGACAGCTCCACCTTGATGCTCGGGTGGGCCTTCTCGAACCGCTCGACGACCTGGAGGATGGCCTGGCGGCGCGGCTCGCCGCGCGCCACCGAGAGGTACTTGAGGCTGATCTTCTCCTGGGCCGCGACCCGGGCCGGGCCGGCCAGCCCGGTCGTGGCGGCGGCGGCGACGGCGCCGCCGGCCAGGCGGGTGAACGCGCGACGGGTCATCTTCATGGCGTGTCTCTCCTTCCCTGCGAGACCAATTGAGGGGCGCCGGGCGATGGGCTCAATGCCCGTGTCAGGGCCGGCAGGAACCGCTGCTGGAAGCGGGGCTCGTCCACCTCGAGGGCGACGTCCACCGGGCCGCCGCGCGGCGGGCGGAGCCCGCCGGCGATGCCGGCCCGGCGCCCGAGCGTCTGGCCGTAGGTCGCCTCCCCGCGCAGCTCGACGCCGACCTCCAGCCGCTCGGTGCGCACCAGGCCCGGATCGAGCGCGACGGCGACCGCCAGCGGATCGTGGAGCCAGCAGCCGGGGATCCCGCGCCGCGCCTGGACGAAGCGGATCCAGGGCTCGGTGGTCGTGCGGACCAGCCGGGCGGCCGGCGTGTCGGCGCCGGCAGCGTCCCGGAGCTGCTCCAGCGTCAGGTGCGTCCGGGTCGTCACGTCGAGGCCGACCATCGTGAGCGGCGCCCCCGAGCGGAGGACGACGTGGAGGGCCTCGGGGTCGTTGGCGACGTTGAACTCGATCGGCGCGATGCCCGGGTGGTGGCAGTGGAGGTTCCCGCCCATGAAGACGATTCGCCGCACCGCCTCCGCCACCCGGGGCTCGAGCAGGAGTGCTAAGGCCACGTTGGTGAGCGGGCCCACCGGCACCAGGGTGACCTCGCCGGGTGACCCCATGACGGTCTCGACGATGAACTCCGCGGCCCGCCCCGGGCGGACCGCGAGCCGCGTCGTGGGGCGCGGGACATCGCGCCACAGCTCGTGGGCCAGCGGATCGTCGCGGCGGGCGCGGAGGAAGGCGGTGACCTCGGCCCGGTCGCGGACCAGCGCCCGGGCGGCGCCGGCGTGGACGGGCACGTCGGGACGCCCGAGCGCTTCCAGGGCGGCGAGCGTCGAGGGAACGGCCTCGTCCAGCTCCACGTTCCCGTGCACCACGGTGAGACCTTCGAGGGAGAGCTCCGGGCTCCCCAGCGCGAAGGCGATGGCCAGGACGTCGTCCACGTCGGCGCCGGGGATGCCGGCGCTCGGGTCCGTGTCGAGGATCACGCGGAGCGGTGCCGCGCCCATGGTGTGACCGGTATGCAGGGTAGCGCGTCCTTGCCTGGGATCGCAACCCGGGGTACCGTTGACGGGCGGCACATGAAGACCATCATTACGTTCCTGGCCGTGTTCCTCCTCGTCGCATTCGGCGTGTTCGTCGTCCGTGAGACGGCCGCGGTCGTGGCATTGGCGCGCGATATTCACCCGACGTTCGGCGACGTCACCTTGTGGGGGCTGCTCGTCGTCTACGCCGTGTGTCTCGTCGTCCCGGTGGTGCTGTTCCTACGATTGCCCAGGCCCTTGCGTCCACCGGCGGCGGGCTCCGACGGCCTCGACCGCCACCTGGGGCGCCTGGCGACCAGGCTGGCGCGCAACCCGCATCTGAGCGGGGCCGGCATCAGCGCGGATCGTCCCGGGGTCGAGCGGGCGCTCGGGCTTCTCGAGGAGCGAGCGGACCAGGAGATCAAGCGGGAGGCGTCGCTGGTCTTCCTGAGCACCGCGCTCTCGCAGTCGGGCCGACTCGATGGCCTGTTCGTGCTCATCGTCCAGATCCGGCTGATCTGGAAGATCGCGCACGTGTACCGGCAACGTCCGAGCGTCAGGGAGATGCTCCATCTCTACGCCAACGTCGGAGCGACGGTCTTCGCCGCTCAGTCCCTCGAGGATCTGGACGTCAGCGAGGTGGTGCAGCCGCTCGTCCCGCCCCTGCTGGAGGCCGCCGGCGTGGGCGCGACCGTCGTGCTGGCGCCCGTCGGCGCCGTCCTGGCGGATTGTCTGCTCCAGGGCACGGTCAACTCCCTGCTGACGTTTCGAGTCGGGTGCATCGCCAAGCGCTACAGTACCGGCATGCCGTTGCCGGCGCCGCGGCTCGTGCGCAAGGCGGCGACGCGCGAGGCCGCCAGGATGCTTGGCAGCGTGGTCGTCGAGCTCAGCCGGACCGTGAGCAAGGCCGTGTGGGATGGCGCCCTTCAGCTCCTGAGCGGGAAGGCCAGAGCCGCAAGCAGCCGGGTGATGTCCTTCGTCGCGTCGGGCCCGATCGGTGTCGCAGTCGCCGAGGCCATCAAGAAGGTGTCGTCCCGGGAACCGTCAGACAGTCCTATCCCTTGATCTCGCCGGACGCGATCCGGTCGCCGGCCTCGCCGCTCGGGCCGGTGGATGCAGTGGGTGATGAGCGCCCTCAGCGTACCCTTCCTCCTGGTGTTCCTGCTCATCGTGGCGGCGGGGTTGAACATGGCGCGACGACAGCTCGGGGTCGGCGGGTCCTGATTCGTGCCGACGATCTCGGGCCGGGGCCTCGGCCACACCGGCGGCATCCTCGACAAGCTTTTGGGCACTCGCGATTCCCTCGACTGCTCTCGATTCATCCAGTTCGCGCATCGAAAGTTCGAAAACCGCTCCCTCGCATGCCACGGGAGCCGGGCACGAGCCTTGCTTGTATCGACCCGGTGCCTGGACAGCCGTGCTCCGTACTCACACCAACCGATAGGACGGCCTCATGAGCGTGAACCCCGGCGGCCCGGGTCCGACCCGTGCCGGGAGCGACGAGCCGCGCGACGGTGCCGAGCCCCGGCTGCCGCGCCTGACCGGCGGGCTCCGTCCGCTGGTCGAGCTGGCGGCCAAGACCCGGGCGCGCATCCACGCCAAGCTGCTGGCCGGCTTCCTGACCGGGGCGATGCTGCTGCTGAGCCTGGGCGTGCTGGACCTCCTGGTCATCGACCGCATGAGCCGGCGGGTGGCCGAGCTGACGCGGCTCCAGGAGAAGGTTGACCGGTCCCGCCAGATGGAGCTCCTGATCACGGCCCAGAGCCACTACCGGGCCATGGCGATCCTGACCCGGGACGAGAGCAACAACGACAAGATCGCCCGGGCCAAGCAGAGCTTCACGGCCCACCTGGACGCGGTCGAGCAGCTCAGCGGGCCGCAGAAGGCCGACTTCTTCCGCAAGGTACGGGAGGCCGACGCACGGTACGCGGCCTCGAGCGCCCACACCCTCCATCTCTACGCGTCGGGTGACCTGGCCGGCGCCACGACAGTTCACCTGGGGCAGGAGCACCCGATCTCCCACGAGCTCGAGGCGGCGATGAGCGATCTCCAGCGCGAGGCGGTCCAGGAGATGACCGAGGCGCGCCGGGCGTTCGAGGCCGATCGGAATTTCCTGGCCTGGTCGGTGGCCGCGTTCTCGGCGCTCAGCCTCGGCCTGGCGCTGCTGTTCGGATTCGTGCTGTCGTGGTCCTTCGTGCTGCCCGTCCGCAAGATCGAGGCGGTACTCCGGGCCATCGCGGCCGGCGATTTCGCGCGCCGCGTCTCGGTGTCGAACCGCGACGAGCTGGGCGCGCTCAGCCGCAACGTCAACGCCACCAGCGGCCGGCTGACCGAGCTGTGGGACGAGCTGCGCTCGGTCAGCGACCACCTGCAAGCGGTGGTCGACAACGCCATGGATGGCATCTTGACCATCGACGAGACCCGGACGATCCGCTCGTTCAACCCGGCCGCCGAGCGCATTTTCGGCTACGCGGCGGCCGAGGTCGTCGGCCGCCCCCTGCGGCTCCTGCTGGGCGAGACGATCACGGACACGATGGCCCTCGACCTCTTCCTGCCGCAGGCCGAGACCATGCGCGCCCACCGGGAGGCGATCGGGAGGCGCCAGGACGGCCGGACCTTCCCCATGGAAGTGGCGGTCGGCGAGATGTGGCACCGGGATCGCCCGCTGCTCGTGGCCGTGGTCCGCGACATCACCGACCGCAAGCGGGCGGAGGAAGAGCTGGCGCTGGCCCGCGATGCCGCCCTGGACGCCAGCCGCGCCAAGAGCGCGTTCGTGGCCAACATCAGCCACGAGCTGCGCACGCCCCTGAACGCCATCATCGGCTACAGCGAGCTGCTCCAGGAGGAGGTCACCGACCTCGGGGAGGACGCGCTGATCCCCTCCCTCGAGAAGGTCAACGGGGCCGGCCGGCACCTGCTGGGATTGATCAACGCCGTGCTCGACCTGTCCAAGATCGAGGCCGGCAAGATGGACCTGTGCCTGGAAACCTTTCCCGTTCCGCAGCTGGTCCATGACGTCACCGCCATCGTCCAGCCGCTGGTGGACAAGCACCACAACCGTCTCCACGTCCAGTGCCCGGACGACGTCGGCGAGATGCACGCCGACCAGACCAAGCTGCGCCAGGCGCTCTTCAACCTGCTGAGCAACGCCTGCAAGTTCACGGAGCGGGGCACCATCACCGTCGACGTGCAGCGCGGCATCCTGGCCGGCGTCGAGGGGCTCACCTTCCGGGTCAGCGACACCGGCATCGGGATGACGCCCGAGCAGCTCGCCCGGCTCTTTCAGCCGTTCTCCCAGGCCGAGGCGACCACCTCCCGCAAGTACGGCGGGACCGGCCTGGGGCTGGTCCTCAGCCGCCGCTTCTGCCAGATGATGGGCGGGGACATCACGGTCGAGAGCGAGCCCGGCAAGGGCACCGCCTTCACGATCCGGCTCCCGGGCGAGGTCCGGGAGGCGGCCGAGGCGTCCCGCCCGGAGACCTCGCCCGCCCCTTTGATCGCGACAGCCACCACCCTCGCCGGCTGACTCAGCTCCGCGGGCCTCCCGTGAGGCCCGGACCACACTCCCCGCGGTGCCCGGGCACGGGGCGTGAGAACCGCCGTAGAATGAATGCCGTGCCGGCGCAGCCGGCACACACCCATGCCCGCCAACCTGACGCCCGAATACAGGGCTGCGGAGGCCGCCTTCCGCAAGGCGCGCGACCCCGGCGAGCGCCTGGAGTGGCTGCGCGAGATGCTGCGCGTGATCCCCAAGCACAAGGGGACCGACCACCTCCAGGGCGACATCAAGCGGCGCATCAAGGAGCTGTCCGAAGAGCTCGAGCGGCCGCGCACGGGCGGGGCCCGCGGCGGCCCCGCGCTGGTGATCCGGCCCGAGGGCGCGGCGCAGATCGCGTTGATCGGGCCGCCGAACGCGGGCAAATCGGCGCTGCACGCGCGGCTCACGGGCTCCGGCGCGCAGGCCGCCCCGTATCCCTTCACGACCCAGCATCCCGAGCCCGGGATGCTGCCCCACGAGGACATTCGCTTCCAGCTCGTCGATCTTCCGGCCGTCTCGCCCGAGCACCCGCAACCGTGGCTCGGGAGCGCGCTGCAGACGGCCGACGCGGCGCTCCTGGTCGTGGATCTCGGGGAGCCCGCGTGCGTCGAGCAGGTCGAGGCCGTGCACGCCGGCCTGCGCGAGCGGCGCGTTACCCTCACCGACCGCTGGGAGCCGGCCGGCGAGTCCACCGGGGCCGCCGCGGAGGGTGACGAGGATCCCTTCGCCCTGCGGCTTCCCGCGCTGCTCCTGGCCAACAAGGCGGACCGGCTCGCCGATGCGGACGCCGAGCTGCGGGCGTTCCTGGAAGTCACGGGGCTCCGCTACCCCGCCCTCGCCGTGTCGGCGATCACGGGGCAGGGCCTCGGCCAGATCGGCCCCTGGCTGTTCGGCCATCTCGGCATCGCCCGCGTGTACACCAAGGCGCCGGGCCGTCCGCCCAACCGCGACCGGCCGTTCACCCTGCGCCGCGGCCAGACCGTGGAGGACGTCGCCCGGCTCGTGCACAAGGACTTCGCACGCTCGCTCAGGTACGCGCGCGTGTGGGGCCAGTCAGGATTCGGCGGACAGCAGGTCGGGCGTGAGCACCCGGTGGCCGACGGCGACGTGGTCGAGCTGCATGCGTGACACGTATGCGAAAGGACGACGCTTCTACGGGACGTTCCCGCGTGTCCTCGGCCACTACGCGCGCGATCTGGGGGTGCTGTCGCTCCCCGAGGCCGTGCACAAGATGACCGGTGGGCCGGCGCGAGTGCTTCGGCTGCGTGACCGCGGGCTCTTACGCGAGGGCTATTCGGCCGACGTCACGGTCTTCGACCCCGCGACGATCGTCGACCGCGCCACGTACGAGGATCCGCACCGGTATCCGCTGGGCATCTCCACGGTGATCGTGAACGGCGTCGTCGTGGTCGACGCCGGGCGGCATACCGGCGCGCTCCCCGGGCGGGTGCTCCGTCGCGGCCCGGCCGGGGTGGCCTGACTCCCGAGCTTTCCTGCCGAGCGGCGGCCACCCGGCGCCGTACCGACGATAGCAGCCGGCGGCGTTGCCCCAGAGGAGCTTCCGTCGCGCCGCCCCGGGGATCGACGTCCACTTGAGCACGTTGTCCGCCGACTTCGGAATCCAGCTCTCCGAGGTGCGGGTAGTCGGTCGCGAACATCGGCGTGTCCTCGGCGAGCGCGCGCCTCTCCCGTGTCTCCTTGCGAGTCATCCTGCCCTTCTTCCGCGCCGGAGGGTCCGGCATGGATTCGAGGTGCCGATCGAGCGCCTCGAGCGGCAGCCGGATTCGAGGGAACGGTCATTCGGCGCCTCCTCCAGCGCCCCGGTCGGGGACGCCCGCCTCCATCCCACCCCACCAGTCCGGTAGAATGGCGCGCGAGGAGGCGGGGACGATGACGGCGTGGACGATCCTGGTGATGGCGAGCCTGTGCGAGGTGGTGATGGCGCTCGGCCTCAAGACGAGCCACGGCTTCACCCGGCTGGGTGGCTCCCTCGTCGCCATCCTCGGCGGCGTGGCCAGCATGTGGCTCCTGGCCCTGGCGCTCCGCCACTTCCCGGTGGGCACCGGCTACGCGCTCTGGACGGGGCTCGGCGCCGTCTTCACCGCCGTGGTCGGCATGATCGCGCTCGGTGAGAGCCGGGACCCCGTCCGGCTGGGCGCGATCGCGCTGATCGTGGTCGGGGTGACCGCGCTCGGCTGGCGGGAGTGAGCCTTTCCCCTTTCGAGGCGGAGCACCGCCACAGCCGGCGCGTGGAGGCCGGGCGACGAACCCCAGGCCTCCTACCGACCGCGCTCGCCGCCGGCGCCGCGGCTCGCGGCTGGATCCGGTGCCGGGGGCCACGCGGGTCTTCGAGGCGCGGATGGTGGTTGCCTGGGCCGTGCTCGAGCGTTTCTAGCGCCCCCGCGTGATCCGGTGGGTTCGGCGCCCTGGCCCAGCTAGGCGCTGCGCATTCGCTCGAACCAGTGGAGGAGGAGTGCCCAACCGATGCCCCAGGCGGCGTTCAGCAGGAAGCCGATGATGAAGAGGCCAAGGAAGTCCGGCGGGAGCCCGCCGCTCTTTAACGGCCAGACGACAAACATGAAGACGAGCGTCAGCACGACACCGCCCGCGACGAGCGCCGCGATCCAATAGGCCGGGCCGCTGAACCACCGCGGCAGGGTCAGCGCAAAGACGACGCCCCAGACCCCGCCCCAGAACGAGATGGAGATGATCTCGGGGAGGCCAAGCGGCTTGGTGGGCGCCATGTCGAATGGGGCGATCGGCACGATACCGGCGGCGTGCAGGATCCAGAGCAGGATCTGGTGGAAGATCGGCACGGCGAGCACGCCAGCTACGAAAGCCAGGACAAGCGAGGAAGTGCTCATTCTCTCTCTCCCCTCGGGTGCCACCGAAAAGGCGGTGGCACCCGTATCCGCCGCCATCCTGCGCCGATGGCGTGCTTGCGCGCAATGGCTCTCAACGGTCTCGACGACGAGGAGGGTCCGTCCGAGGAGGGGCACACCGGGCATCGCCCTCACGGTGGCATGCGATGACGGGCGGGTCAACCACCCTGAGTGCACAGAGTCGCCCTCTTCGCCCGCTGGTCAGTTCGCGACCAGACCGATGGCGCGGCTCATCTGAGAGTCGTTCTCCCACGCACGTTTCCCGTCGGGCCTGCGGGTTGCACTTCCCACCCCGCCGCGATCAAGACGTCTGCATTGGGGGGAGAACGGAGTGGAGGTGGGCTGGCGAGCGCTCGGCGAAGTCATGGTGATTCTCGGCGGGTTCGTCCTGCTGGCGTTGCTCCTCGGCCTCAGTCTCACGGGCAGCCCATGAAGCAGCCACGACGCCAGCCGCCGTTGCTCATCACGATGACCGAGGCCGCCCGGCGTCTGCGCGTCCACGTCACGACCGTGCGGGCGATGATCCAGCGCGGTGGCATTCCCGTCGTGCGATTTGGTCGCAGCGTCCGCGTCTACGCCCCGGCACTCGCGACGGCGGCGCCACTGCGTCGCCACCGGAAGCGCCGATCAACCTGACGGACCGACCCAGCGGAGGGCATTCGCAGTGTCACGCTACTCGGACCGGGGCCTGATGCTCGACCCCGGCATCACCGCTGTCACGCTGCGGGCGCTGCATCGGCGAGGTGGGCACTACCCGTTTCTCGAACACTTTCGGCGTGCTCGACGCTGGCCCGGGCTCTGGCGTATCGGGGAGCCGAGCGCTGGTCCCGCGCGGCACCGGGGCTCCCTCTCATGACCCCGCGGGCCCGCCTGCTGGTCGTGGACGACAACGCGGCGGTCCGTGAGGTCTGGGGCGAGATTCTCATCCTCCTCGGCTACGACGTGACGCCTGCGAAGGACGCCGCCGAGGCCCTTGCGCTGTTCGACGCCACGCCATTCGATGCCGTGCTGACCGATTTCTTGATGCCGGGGATGAGTGGGTGCCAGCTGGCGGAAGCGATTCGGGCGCGTTCGTCCGTGCCGGTGATCATGATTACGGGCTCGACAACCGATCGCCACGTGGCACGGACCGACAGCCGCGGAATGGTCGTGCTCCACAAGCCGGTACGGCTGTCCGATCTCAGGGAAGCCGTCGAGCAGGCACTTCGAAGTCGGCAAGGCGCAACGTCGTAGCCTCGGTCGGCGGGTCCGTGCCGCCGCGTCACTCGTCCCGCCGCCGCAACGCCTCCCACGCCGCCCGCCTGAGCTTCGGCCGGTCGTCGACGCGAAGCCGCCGAGCGGGCGCGCACGAGCAGGGCGCGGGCCCGTGGTCCTCACTCATCGACGAGATCTTGCAACTTTCGCCCGGACAGGATGTGCTTGAGCGCGCTCACCGCCCGAGAGCCGGCCCGAAAACGGCCCGCCGTCTCGGGCGGTCCGATGTCTGCGCGCAAGGCGGCCGCCGCGTCGAATCTCGAACGCATGCGGGCCCGCGCGAGCAGGTTCATGCCGACAAGGTCTCGGTGATAGGGACTTGTCGAGGCTGCGCGCTGCACGAGTCGCATGCGCGCGACTCTGTGCAGCATCCGGCGTTCCGACGGCGCACTGCTCGCTTTCAACGCCTCGGCGAGCATGTCGAGGCAATGCCTGCTCCAGGCCGTAATTCTGCGTTCATAGGACCAAGCGAACCATTGCATGTGCGTATTGTTCGCGTGATAGCGTTTGCGATACAGCGCTTGCGGCACGCGCACGAGGTCCCCGACGAGCGCCTGGCGCGCCATCCAGACCGTATCGGCGGCAAAATCCTCGCATGGATTGCCCGCCATCGGCAGGATGGAACGCAGCGCCGAGACGCGCGTGAGCCCACGAAAGGCGACGGCGGCGAAGTGATTGCGCAGCAGGCCGATCTGCCGCTCGAACGGCGACCCGGCGATCGTCGGCTGCCGAAACACCCCGTCGTGCGTACCGAACGATTGGATATCGGAATAGACGACGGCCGCATCGGGATTGGCCTCCGCCGCTGCCAGAAGTGCAGCGAGGTAGTCGTCCTCCAGCACATCGTCGTGCGGCTGCAGGCAAGCGTAGTCGGCGCCTTCCGCGGCCGCCGCGGCGAGGGCCGCGGACGAGTTGCCGACCCAGCCCAGGCGCCGCCGCTGCACGAGAAGACGTACGCGCGGATCGGCCAGGAACGGCCGGCAGGCCGCCTCGGACGACTGGTCGCCGCCGTCCACGGACACGACGATTGTGAGCTCCGCACCGCGTTGCCGCAGCACCGACTCGAGCGTCT
The DNA here is from genome assembly GCA_963708025.1 of uncultured Candidatus Rokubacteria bacterium. GTDB lineage: Bacteria > Methylomirabilota > Methylomirabilia > Rokubacteriales > DASRDR01 > CAVPSB01. The sequence goes on from CAVPSB010000031.1 coordinate 70,489, forward strand.
CGGCCACGTAATCGGCGCCGCGCCAGACCGGAACGGCGACGCAGATCCTGGGCGTGTGCGGCGTCACGGCGTGACGATACGGTCGGCGCAGACGCCGGCGAAATACGGCGCCATCGTCAGCTTTCCCGGGTTGACCGAATGATAGCGGCCGTTCGAGGTGACGCCGATTTCATACCGCCGGTGCAGCTCGCTCGCCGGATCGTCGATGTCGGTGTGGCCCCACGCAACGATCACGCCGCCTCGCACCGTGCATTCCCGCAGGCTTGCGGAGTCGAGGTCGCGCAGCGGAATAACGATCTCCGCCATGGCCTGTAGCGTCTCGGTCACGACCCGCGCGCGCCGCGGCTCCGCCGGGATCGGGGACCAATCGGGCGGGCTGACCTCGTGCGAGATCGCTTCAAGGCAGGTCGGATACCAGTTCAGATAGGCCATGCCTTGACCGTAGACGACCAGGTCGCCGAACGGCCCCAGCATGATCGCGATCGTCGGCAACGGCCGCGCGCCGGGCGGTGGGCGGAAGCGGATGCCGTACTTGAAGCGGTGCATCCACGGCCGCAACGGGCGCAGGCCGAGCGTCGCGTCGATGGCGAGCCGGCCGTCCCACAGCGCGTTGACCACATGGTCGTAGGTGTCGCGCGCAGCGCCCCCGGGACCATCGCTGACCACGCGCAGAGCCGCACCGTTCTCCTCCACGGCGCACACGTTGTGTTGCAGCCGCATCTCGATTGCCGGCGTGGCGGCAACGCGCTCGCGCACGGCCGCGGCGAGAACCAGAGGGTCGATGGCGACCTCCGGCGTGTCGAAGGCGGCGAGCGCGAGCGATCCGTCGAACAGGCCATCGCGCTCGGCCGCCGACCATTTGCGCGGCGCGGGGCGAAGGTCGACCCCGAAATAGGCGTCCTTGCGCCCGCCCGCGGCTTCCCGCAGCAGCGTGTGGACCGCCCCGAGATAGCCCGCCAGCTCGTCCACCGGACGCTGACTGTCGCGATGGACCACGTAGGTCGAGGGCGGCGACAACGCGAGCCGGCTCAGCGTCAGCCCGACATGGCGCTCGACGAACGACGCGAACGCAAGCGCGCCGCGGATCATCATGCGCGCGGTGGCAAGGCCTTTGTCGGCGGCGTAGATGTAACCGAGGTGCATCCGCCCTTCGTTGGCGATGGCGGCCTGGGTCATGAGCGTATCGTTACGGTCGTAGAGCGTGACGTGCGCGCCCCGTTCGGCGAGCGCCAAGCCGATGCAGCAGCCCTGCAGACCGCCGCCGAGTACCGCGACGTGACGCCGCGGGTTGGAAAGAACCATGGCCCGATGATAAGGGACCTCTGGCGAAGATCAAAGAGCGTTGAAGACATCGACACCCTTCGGCTTCTCGAGTTGAGTCTATGATGTCCTCACTCACGACCTCACTGAACGACAGCCATGTCTGGTGGCGGCCCTACTTCACCGTCGCCTGCCGACGGGGCCCGGGCGAACGAGCTGGCCGCGCTGCGCTGGGGGACGTGGATAGCGGCTGTGGGATCGTCCGGCCGTCGATCGCACTCCGTCAGGGGCAGACGAACCGCCGAGGTTGCGCCCGGATTGCGGATCGACGGCATGCGGTGCCGTCCGCTGCCGCGCGCTGCAACCCCATATCCCGCAACCCCCATATCCCGCAACTGGCGAAGGGTCTTGCCATGCCTTGGATTCGGGTAGAATGGGCGCATGTCCCTGGCCGGGATCCCGCGCGTCGAGAGCCTGCCCCGCCTGGTGCGCGTCAAGCAGCAGTTCCCCGGCCCCATGCTCGCCGACGTCGCGGGGGCTACCCGGGCGTCCCTCGCGAGCGTCGAGCTGCCGGTCCGGCCCGGGCAGGCGGTCGCGCTGACCGTCGGCAGCCGCGGCGTCGTGAACATCGACGTCATCACCCGGGCGACCGTCGACCACCTGAAGGGGCTGGGGGCCCGGCCCTTCATCATCCCGGCGATGGGGAGCCACGGGGGTGGCACCGCCGAGGGGCAGCGGACGGTGCTGGAGCACTACGGCGTCACCGAGGCGGCCATGGGCTGTCCGATCCAGTCAACGATGGACGTCGTCCAGATCGGCGAGGTCCTGGGGCTCCCCATCTGGCTCGACCGCTACGCGGCCGAGGCGGACTGGATCGGCGTCCTCAACCGGGTCAAGCCCCACACCGGCTTCGACGGCGAGATCGGCTCCGGCCTCCTCAAGATGATGACGATCGGCATGGGCAAGCACCGGGGCGCCATCCAGGCCCACCGGGCCAACATCCGCCTCGGCTACGAGACGATGATCGTGGCCCTCGGGCGCGAGATGCTGCGGATCGCCCCGATCGCCTTCGGGCTCGGGATCGTCGAGAACGGCTACGACGAGACGGCGCTGGTCCGCGCCTTCCTTCCCGCCGACCTCGAGGCGGGGGAGCGGGAGCTGCTGCGCTCGGCGAAGGCGTGGATGGCCAAGCTCCCGTTCGACCGCCTCGACCTCCTGATCGTGGACGAGATCGGCAAGGACGTCTCGGGGACCGGGATGGACACCCACGTCATCGGCCGGCACGGGACGTTCTTCGAGCGGCCCTTCACGAGCCCGGCTATCACCTTCATCGTCGCCTGCGACCTGACGGCCCGGACCGCCGGCAACGGGAACGGGATCGGGCTGGCCGACTTCACGACCCGGCGGCTGGCCGACAAGATCGACTGGGCGCCGACTTACATCAACGCGCTGACCGCCTGCTCGCCCCGGGGTCCCAAGCTGCCGCCGGTCCTGGACACCGCCCGCGACGCCATCGCGGTGGCGCTCTCCTGCCTCGGGCTGGAGCGGCCCGACGACGCGCGGGTCGTCCGGATCAAGAACACGCTCCGGCTGGCCGAGGTGGAAGTCTCGGAGTCACTCGTCCCCGAGCTGGCCGGGCGGACCGATTTGGCGCGGCTGGGGGACCCGGCGCCGCTGGCCTTCGGCCCCGACGGCGCCCTGTTGCCCTTCTGAAACGCCGTGAAGGAATCGTCGAGGAAGCGTGAATTGGGGAAAGGCCGGAGGGGGGGTCCGGGCCCCCGGAGGGCGCGACGTCCCGAGGGCCGCAGGCCCGAGGCGTCGCGGCGATCCGGACGGAGCGCGTAGCTCCCCCCCGGCCCGATTGACCGGGAGACTCCCATGGCGGATCCGAGCTGGGGGAAGCACGTGGCGGACGTCCTGCGCCGGAACGGGATCCGGCTCTTCACGACGGTGCCGGACTACATCGTGAGCCACGTCCTGGAGCACCTGTGGGCCGACCCCGAATGCACCGTGGTCACCGCGACCCGGGAGGAGGAGGGGCTCGGCATCCTCTCGGGGGCGTGGCTCGGCGGCCAGCGGGGCGCCCTCCTCATGCAGAACAGCGGGCTCGGCAACTGCGTGAACACGCTCGGCTCCCTCAACGTGGCGAGCCAGATCCCGGTGGTGCTGGTGATCAGCCATCGCGGCGACCTCGGGGAGTTCAACCCGGCCCAGGTGCCGATCGGCCAGGCCGCCGGGCGCATCCTCGACGCGCTCGACATCCGCTACGCGATGCCGGCATCGATCCCCGAGCTGGAGGCGCAGGCCGACGGCCTGATCAAGCTCGCCTACACGCGCTCGGCTGCCGGTGGCGTTCGTGCTCCCGGCCGAGCTGACCGGGGGGAAGCTCGGATGACCCGGGCGACGGCGACCCGCCTCCTCGTCGAGCGCCTGCGGAGCGAGGTGGTGGTCGCCAACCTGGGGCAGGCGACGCTCGACCTCCAGCGGCTCGGCGACCGGCCGCTCAACTGCTACACCTTCGGGTCGATGGGGCAGGCCTCGTCGATCGCGCTCGGCGTCGCGCTGGCACGGCCCGACGTCCGGGTGGTCTGCCTCGACGGCGACGGCTCGCTGCTGATGAACCTCGGCTCGCTCTGCACCATCGCCACCCTCGCGCCCCGCAACTACGCGCTGGTGGTCTGGGACAACGAGGTCCACATGACGACGGGCGGCCAGGCGACGGCGACCGCGTTCCGGTCGAGCCTGGCCGGGCTGGCGCGGGGCGCGGGGATCGAGAAGGTGCTGGAGCCGCGCGACGAGGCCGAGCTGGGGCGCGCGTTCGACCGGATCCTCGCCGAGGACGGCCCGTGGGTGGTCCCGGTGAAGGTCGAGAAGGGCCGGGCGGAGGGAACGCTCGACCGCGACGTGATCGGCTACCCCCGCCGGTTCAAGGCGGCGCTGGCCGCCGTCCCGCAGTAGCCGCGCGGCGGCTCGATCCGCCGCCGGCCCCGCTCGCCGGCGGCTTCCCGCCCGCGGCGAACATGAACCCCACCACCACGGGGCGAGCGTCGGGAGCCGGGGAGCCGGGAGTAGCACGATCCGTTGGACCGTGCTACGATGCCCGGGCCTATCCAGGGCGTTCCCGTACCACTCGGGTCGGAGGGAGACGATGTCGCGCCGCCGTTCCATCCTCGTCCTGACGGTCGCCCTGGCGCTCGCCGTCGCCGTCGTGATGACCCACCCGGGCGCCCAGCCGGCCTCCCCGGGCGGCGTGCTCCGCATCGCCGTCCTGACCGACGAGGGGACCCTCCAGCCGTACTCCTACAAGACGGGCTACCCGGGGTGGAACCTGCTCCTGCTGGTCTTCGACACGGTGCTGCAGCTCGACGCGGACAACGTCCCGCGCCCGCACCTCGCGCGGGAGGTGCAGGTGGCGCCGGACGGCCTCACGTACACCGTCGGTCTCCGCCCCGGTGTCCGGTGGCACGACGGCCGGCCGCTCACGGCGGACGACGTCAAGTTCACCTACGAGTACTTCCTGAAGAATCCCCACAGCCGCTTCACCGCGCCGCTGCGCACCGTCGACGCGGTCATGGTCGCCGGGCCGGGCGCGCTGACGATCCGACTGAAGGCGCCGAATCCGTCGTTTCCCGTCCGGGCGCTCGCCGACGTCCCGATCCTCCCCCGTCACGTCTGGGAGCCCCTGGACCCGGCGAAGCTGAAGGAGCTGCAGGTCCCGATCGGCTCCGGCCCCTACCGCCTGCGGGAGGCCGACCCGTCCGCGGTCTACCGGCTGGCGGCGAACCCCGATTACTTCCTGGGCCCGCCGCAGGTGGCCGAGCTGGTCTTCCCCATCCTCCGGGACCTGACGACGGCGCTCCAGGCCCTCCGTACCGGGGAGCTCGAGGGCCTCACCCGCGAGCTCCCGCCGGAGCAGGTGCCGCTCTTCAGCCAGCCGCCGTTCAAGGTGGCCCGGGGCCCGAGCTTCGCCAGCACGCTCCTGCAGCTCAACGCCGAGCGAGCCCCGTTCACGCGGCGCGAGATCCGGCAGGCCATCGACCTCGCCATCGACAAGCGCCGGCTGGTCGACACGCTCCTCCTGGGCCAGGGCACGGTGGCCTCACCGGGATTCATCCACCCGGGTTCGCCGTCCCACGATCCGACCGTGACCCCGCGCTTCGACCCGGCCCGGGCCCGCCAGCTCCTCGACCAGCTCGGCGCGGCCCCCGGTCCCGACGGCGTCCGGGTCCTCGACGGCCAGCGCCTGGCCTTCACCGTCGTCGTCAACGCGGCCCAGCCGATCCGGATGCGGGCCGCCGAGCTGATCGCGGGGATGCTCCGCGAGCTCGGCCTGTCGCTGACGGTGCGCTCGCTCGACGCCAACGCGGTCGACGCGCTCGTCTGGCCCGAGTTCGACGTCGCCAAGGGCCGGAACTACGATCTGGCCCTGTGGGGGTGGTCGCCGCCCGTCCAGGTCGATCCGGGTCGACTCGTCGAGCTGGTCCACTCGGACCCGAAGGTGGGCCGTCTCAACATCGGGGCCTACCGCAGCACTGAGGCGGATCGGCTCGGCACCGAGCTCCTCACGGCGCCCGACGAGGCGGCCCGGAAGCGGCTGATCCAGGGGCTCCAGCGCCAGATCGCGGCGGACGTCCCGTTCGTCATGCTCTACTTCGCCGACGGCAACTACGGCTACCGGGCCGCCGGTCACGACGCGTGGGTGTACCAGAAGGGCCAGGGCATCTACACGAAGCTCTCCTTCCTCCGGCCGGGCGCGCGGTAGCGCGGCACCCCGGGGCGCGAGCCCCGGTCCGATCCGAGAGCGTGTGAAGGAGTCGGGTTTTCCGGCTCCCCCTCCCGCCGGTGGGTGGGGGAGGGGGGTTGGGGGGTAGGCGGGAGGTTCCGATCAGCATGGGCCGCCGGCGTGGAGTCGGCGCGGCCGCGGCGCAGGCCGGCCTGGTCCTCGCCGTGGCCGTCACGCTGAACTTCCTCCTCCCGCGCCTGATGCCGGGGAACCCGCTCCGCTTCCTCGCGGGCGAGGACGCGGCGCTCCTCTCGGCCGAGGACCGGGCACGGGTGCTCCGGGAGGCCGGGCTCGACCAGCCGCTCGGCGTCCAGTACGGCCGCCATCTCCTGCAGCTCGTCCGGGGCGACCTCGGGCGGTCCTTCCAGCACCGGCGCGCCGTCACCGGGCTGCTTCTCGAGCGGCTTCCGTGGACGCTCCTCCTCACCGGCACGAGCCTGGCCCTGGCGGCCGCCGCCGGACTCGGGCTGGGGGCGCTGGCGGCGTGGCGTCGCGGCAGTCGCTTCGAGCGCGCCGCCCTCGGCGTGAGCCTCGCGCTCGAGGCCGTCCCGGCATTCTGGCTCGGCATGATCCTGATCGCCCTCCTGGCCGTCCAGCTCGGCTGGTTTCCCGCCTTCGGCGCGCGTGACGTCTTCCCGATCCGCCGCGGCGTCGCCGCCGCCCTGGACGCCGCCTGGCATCTCGCTCTGCCCGTCGCCACGCTCACGGCCGTCACCGCCCCCTCGATCTTCCTGGCCATGCGAGCGGGCCTGGTCGGGGTGCTCGGCGAGGAGTACATCCGCGGCGCCCGCGCCCGGGGCCTGTCCGAGCGGGCCGTGCTCTGGCGCCACGCGGTGCCGAACGCCCTCCTGCCCGTGGTCACCGTCCTCATGCTGACCCTCGGCCAGGCGGTGGCGGGAGCGACCGTCGTGGAGACCGTCTTCTCGTATCCCGGCGTGGGTCGCCTCATGTACGAGGCGGCGCTGGCGCGCGATTACCCGCTGCTCCAGGGCGGGTTCCTTCTTGCCACGGTGAGCGTGCTCGCCGCCAACGGCGCCGCGGACGCCCTCTACCGGGTGCTCGATCCCCGGGTCGACGCCGATGGCTGAGGCGGCGCCCCCCGCCCGCGGCTGGTCGCCACGGTCGGTGGTGGCGGGGAGGTGGCCCGCCATGCGTGGGGCCTGGCTGCCGCTGGCGAGCCTGGCGGGGATCGCCCTCGCGGCTCTCCTGGCCCCCTGGGTCGCCCCTTACGACCCTCGCCTCCCGGTGGGTGCCCCCTTCCAGCCCCCGTCGTCCTCGCACTGGCTCGGCACCAACGACATCGGCCAGGATCTGCTGTCCGAGCTCCTGTGGGGCGGCCGGGTGTCACTCGGAATCGGGCTGGGCGCCGCGGTCCTGGGAACCAGCCTCGGCACCGCGGCGGGTGTCCTCGGGGCATGGGGCCGCGGTCCGGTCGGGGCGGCGGTGATGCGCGCGGCGGACGTCGCCCTCGTCGTCCCCTTCCTGCCTCTGGCGATCGTGCTGGCCGCCTTCGTGGGTCCCGGCGCGACGACGCTGGTAGGGGTGATCACGGCGCTCGCCTGGGCTCGGCCGGCGCGCGTGGTGCGGGCCGCCGTCCTCGGCCAGCGGGCGAGCGAAGCCGTCACCGCGTCGCGCGCGCTCGGCGCGGGCGAGGGGCGGATCGTGGCCCGGCACGTGCTCCCGGCGGTGCTTCCTGTCGTGGTCGCCGAGTTCGTCCAGCTCGCCGGCCGGGCCCTCCTGCTCGAGGCGTCGCTCGCCTTCCTCGGCCTCGGCGACCCCGTGCGGAAGTCCTGGGGCGCAACGCTCTTCTACGCGCAGGCGCGCGGGGCCTTCCTCTCCGGGGCATGGCTCTGGTGGGCCGTCCCCCCCGGCTTGCTGACGACCACGACCGTGCTCGGCCTGGCCGTGATCGGACTCCGGCTGGAGCCGCTCGCGAATCCCCGGCTCGGCCCCGCCCGCGTCCGGCCGGACTCCTGAGTCGCTCGAGGGAATCGGCGCTGGCGGCTACTCCCGCGCGCGCTCCGCCATCAGGGCCGCCACCGCGGCCGCCAGGGGATCGCCGGCGGCGGTGAGCGCGTCCCGGACGCGGGCCTGGTCGGCGGCACTGCGGTTCTGGCTGAGCTTCGCCTTCCCCTCCAGCCGGTCGATCGGGATCTCGAAGGCCACGATGCCGCGCAGCATGCCGGCGAGGTACTCGGCCGGCAGCGAATCCATGGCCCACGGATCCGATCGGCCCGCCTCGTGGGTCTGGACGAGTCGGGCCAGGAGCGCCGTCACGCGCGCCGGCTCCTCGATCACCGCCGGCACGCCGGAGGCGTGGACGGCGACGTAGTTCCACGTGGGGACGCTCGGGTGCACCGCGTACCACGCGGGGGAGACGTAGGCATGCGGGCCGGTGAAGATGGCCAGCACCGGCCGGCCGTCGGCGAAGGAGCGCCACTGGGGATTGGGGCGGGCGACGTGGCCGAGGAGGGTGCCGAGCGGGCCGCGGTCCGTGTCGAGGAGGAAGGGCAGGTGGGTCGCGAACGGCGCCCCGGCGGGATCGGCGCCGATCAGCGTCCCGAAGCTCTCGGCCTCGATGAGCCGGTGGCACCAGGCCCGGTCCGGGGCTTCGAAGTGCTGCGGAACGTACACGGCTACCGGGTCGAGATGAGCCGGCCGATGCGCTTCTCGATGACGTGGGTGACGGCCGAGAAGTCCTGCAGGCCCCAGCCGGCGGCCAGCGCTTCCTCGTAGGTCCGCCGGGTCTCCTCCAGGAGCGGCGTCGGCACGCCGACCTTCGCCGCGTGCTCCAGGGCGAGGCGGGCGTCCTTCGCCATGTGCTGGAGCACGAACGTCGGCGCGAAGTCGCCGTCGAGCAGTCGCCGGGCGCGGCGCTCCCAGTAGGTGCCGTAGGCCATGCCCCCGCCCTTCCGCACCACCTCGTCGAAGACGTACGGGTCGACGCCGGCCTTGACACACGTGCCCAGCGCCTCGGCCACCGCGACCGAGACGACCGCGCCCAGCCCGTTGTGCATGAGCTTGATCCGGTTACCGGTGGCGATGGGGCCCACGTGGAGGTGGAGCTTGCCCATGGCCCTGAGGTACGGCTCGATGCGCGGGAGGCTCGCGGCGTCGCCCCCCACGATGAAGAAGATCTCGCCGGACACCGCCTGGGGCTGGGAGCCGAGCATCGGCGTGTCCATGTGAGCGATGCCCCGGGCGGCGAGGGCGGCGTGGACCTCCAGCGTGGCCTCGGGGCTGACCGTCGAGCAGTCGCAGGTGACGAGGCCGGGCCGGCCGCCGCTGGCGACGCCGTCGGGGCCGAGGTAGGCCTGGCGGACGACGTCGTCGTTCGGCAGGCAGGTGAAGACGACCGCCGACCGTTCCGCCACCGCCCTCGCCGACTCCGCGGCCTCGAGGTCCGGGAGTGCCCGCGCTGCCTGCCGGGCGGCGGGGCTGACGTCGTAGGCCACGACCGGGTGACCGGCCCTGGCGAGATTCGTGACCATGGGCAGCCCCATGGTGCCCAGCCCGATGAACCCGACTCTGTCCGCCACGTTGACCTCCTCGGCTCCGAGTTGGTCACATCCTACCCCGAATGCCGGTCAGCGGGCGGCGCGCCGCAGCAGGTAGAAGCCCCCCCGATGTTCCCAGAGCGTGTGAAGGAATCGGGCCTCCGGCTCCCCCCTCCCCCCAGTGGGTGGGGGAGGGGGGCTGGGGGGGTGGGAGGGAGGTCCCGAAAATCTCGAGCGGTAGGATCGGGCCTCCGGCTCCCCCCCCCCCAGTGGGGGGGGGGGCGGGGGGGGGGGGCCCGCGGGTGCCGGGCGTGTAGGGGATGGGCCCCGCGTAGTCGGCCTTGAGCGGCGCCCAGCGGTCGGCCCAGAGCCGCGCCAGCGTGCCGGTGAGCTGGCGCAGGTGGAGCCGGTCGTGGGCGACCCACGCCGCGACGAGGTCGGCGCCGGAGAGGGGGCCGAGACGCGGGTGCTCGACGGCGACGCTCAGGCGGTCGGCCGACAGTGTTCCGAGGAACCGGAGGCTCGTCGCCCGCAGCGTCCGGAGCGCGGCCAGGGCCTCGCGCGGGTCGGCGTCGCGGTAGCGCCGCTCGTCGGCCCAGCGCTCGGGATCGACCGGCGTGAACTGCTGGCCGCCGGTCACCACGACGCGCAACCGGGCCGAGAAGTCCTCCGCCTCCTCGTCGCGCAGGTGGCACACGATCTCGATCGGCGACCACTCGGCCTCCGCCGGCCGCGCTCGCCAGGTGGCGCCGTCGAGATCCCCCGTCAGCAGGTCGAGCACCGGCAGCAGCCGGGCCAGCTCGCGACGGGCCTCGCTCAGCAGCATCCCCGGATCGGGCATGTGGCTCCTTCCGGCCCCTCCCGCGCGGGCTGCGGCTCGACCGGGCCTAAGGCGTCGTCAGAGAATAAGTGATCGGTTCCAGGGGTTGAGCGGATAAGCTGCAACGTGGCGATTCTCGGTCTCCTTGGAAACGCCGGACCCAGATGATTCGTTCACTTGTTCCTGACACTGCCTAAGGACGGGGCGAGGGGATAGACGACAACGCAGCGACCCGGAGGACGGCCGGATCGGATGCCGGGAACCGGAGCGTGAAGATCGTCCCGGCGCCCGGGCGACTGTCCACCTCGATGCGCCCGCCGTGTCGCGTGATGAGCGAGTGCGCCACGCTGAGGCCGAGCCCGATTCCCCGCTCACCCTTGGTGGTGAAGAACGGCTCGAAGATCCGGCGGCGGACCGTTTCGGGCATGCCGGGGCCGGTATCCGCGATGACGCAACAGACCGCCTGCGCGTCGCCCGCCGTGCTGACCAACAGCTCGCCCCCTTCGGGCATGGCGTCGAACGCGTTGAGGACGATGTTCAGCAAGGCCTCGCGTAGCTCCGATGGATCGGCGGCGATCGGGGGCAGCGGCCCCGTCTCCAGCCGGATCGTGTAGCGGCGGCCGTTGGGGCGCCCGGCATCGTCCCAGCGCGGCCGGCTGATCTCGAGCACGTCCTCCACCAGGCTGTTGAGATCGACCGGCGACGCGGGCACCACCCGGGGGGGCTGGGTGAATTCCAGGAGTCTCCGGACCGACCGGGCGCCGTCCTGGGTGACCTTCTCGATGACTTCCAGGTATCGGGCCAGCTCGGCGTTGTCCTCTCGCTGGAGCCGCTGGCGGAGGAGCTGCGTACGACCCTGAATCGACGCCAGGACGTTGTTGACGTCGTGAATGACGCCGCCCGCCACCTCGCCGAGCCTCTGGAATCGCTCGGCCGTGGCTGCTCGCTCCCCGGGATCGTCGCCCGCCGCCATGCCGGCCCGGCCGTGGTCCCCGGGCTGGGGATTCGCCGGGGGCGCGACGTCGGACCGGGAGCGGCCCGCCTGCTGATCCCGCCGGCCGGAGCGGCCGACCAGCAGGCGAACGCCGGCGTAGAGGACGAGGCCGCTCGCCAGCGCAAGCGGCCAGACCGCCATCCAGAGCCACTGTTGACTGCGGCGCAAGCGCCCCGGAGCCTTCGCCAGCTCCAGAACGCCGATCTGCTCCGCGCCGTCTTCGCACAGGATCGGAAGGTAGGCGACGGCCTGCGCGGCGAGGAGGTGACCGCCGTCGCGCGTCGGCGGCGAGCTTCCCTGCGTGAGCTGGAGCACCACCCTCCCGGCCAGGGCGTCCCGCAGCTCGCGGCTCTCCGGCAGGATCTGGCGGGGCTCCTCTCGCTCGCTCGACCAGAGGATCCGCGCATCCTGGCCGCGGACTCGGACCCGCGCGATTGCCGGAAGCCCCACGAACCGCCGGCCGATGTCGCCTGCCCACCCCGGGTGACTCTCGGCGTCGGGGAACTCGGTGACCAGCGGCTCCAGGCCACTCAGCTCGAGATGATTCTCGATCGCGGCGGGACTCGCCTCCCAGTACCACTCGGGCACCAGGTGAACGGACAGGGCCGAGAAGAAAACGCCGAGAGCGGTGGTCAATGTAACCACCGCGAGGAAATCCCGAACGAGAAATCGCCGAAGCACGGGTTCCCGACCTTCCCCTGTCCCGCCACTTTCAAGGAGGGACGGAACGAGTGTCAAGCACGAACTGCGGCGGCGTACGCGATTCGCTCCACGACGGTCACCGGAAGGACGGCCTTCGAGGGCGAATCGGTGGCCGGTATATTTCGTGCACCATTTCTAGCGCCGCACTCTATGCATGAACACACAGCAGCTGAGGCCCGCGGAAGGGATTGCCCGATGGTTCCGGAATCCCGCACCAGCTCGACACTCCCTCGAAGTGGCGGTCGCGGCTCTCAGATGAGACTGCGCTAACGGGGTGACCGCAGAGCGCGCGCGGTGTTCGCCGGGCGACGCGCAGCGTTCAATCCGTGACGCGGAGGTCGGGGAGAGATTCATGGGACTGATGGGATCGAACGGGCCGATTCGATCGTCAGGTGAGGGTCGGGGGTATGTCGCACGGCAGGACCCGGAGCCGCTCGTCGAGCAGGAGCTCGAAGCGCTGACTGCGTCGATTCGGGCGATCCGGGATGCGGTGCGGACACTCCTGGACGAGATCGACCCAGATTCCGCGAGCGCCGGCAGGTCGGGTGACTGACTGCGTCGGCTGAGGGAGGTGTACCGATGAACAGGCGATTTGTCGCGGTCTCCGTGCTGGCAGCCGTGGGCATGATGAGCGCGGGCTGCCTGGCGACCCGGAACTTCGTCCGGGAGAATGTCCAGCAGAGCGAGACGAAGACGGGGCAGGAGCTGACCCGGGTCGAGGGCCAGGTCACCCAGGCACGGGGCGTCGCCGATGCGGCGACCAAGCAGGCGACGGAGGCCACCCAGCTCGCCGGCCAGGCCGGCACCAAGGCCGACGAGGCGGCCCAGGCGGCGGGCCGCGCGGCGAACCGGGCGGAGGAAGGGTTCGGCGTCGCCACCCAGGCCCAGGCGAAGGCCGACCAGACCGACACCCGGCTGACCCGGCTGTGGACTAGCCGCCACAAGTACGCCATCGTCGATACACTCGTGATCTCGTTCGGCTTCAACAAGTGGCGGCTGGACGACCGGGCGGAGACGTCGCTGCTCGACGTGGTCCGGCAGCTCAACGACAACCCGGGCCTCTCCGTGAACGTCGAGGGCTACACCGATGACGTCGGGACGGCCGACTACAACCTGGAGCTGAGCCGGCGCCGGGCCGAGTCCGTCCGCCGCTTCATCGTGGAGAAGGGGATCGACCTCCACCGCATCCAGACCATCGGCCTCGGCCAGGCCCGCCCCGCCGCCGCCAACGCCACGAAGCAGGGCCGGGATCAGAACCGGCGCGTCGCCATCCGGCTCGTCACCCCGAGCGAGTAAGGCGCCCGCAACCGGTCGGCGTCCGGGGTCAGCCCGGCGCCGACCGGACCCGCCCCGCCACCCGGCGCACCTTGCGCGGCGCGGCCAGCCAGATCGCGCCCACCGACGCCACGCTGCCGGCCATCGCCAGCCAGAACGCGGCGGCATAGCTCCCCGTTCGGTCGTGGAGCAGCCCGGCCACCCACGGCCCCAGCCCGGCGCCGGCACCCGCGGCCAGGTTGAGGGTGCCGAAGATGGTGCCGAAGTGCCGCCCCTGGAACAGCTCGACCGGGATCGGGCCGAAGACCGAGGCCAGGCCGTAGCCGAGCATGCCCTGGGCCGCCACCATCAGGTAGACGAGCGATCGCACCGGGTACGCCGGGAGCAGCAGGAGCGCCGCGTAGCACACCACGTAGCCGATGCCGGAGAGCGTCCACGCCCACTCACGGCCCACGCGGTCCGACAGGTGGCCGAGCCCGATCTGCCCCACGATCCCGGTGAGCCCGACCAGCCCCAGGGCGTAGGCCGCCAGCTGCGGTGAGAAGCCGAGCTCGGTGAGGTACTTCGTCTGGTGAACCTGCACCGCGTACCAGGCGAACAGCCCCCCGAAGTAGGCCAGCGCGAGCCACCAGAACCGCGAGGTCCGGATGGCCCGGCCGAGCGTCCAGTCGACCGCGGCCCACTCGGGGTCGACCACGTCTTCGGCCGGCCGGCGTCCGGCGCCGTCGCCGGGCGACGCGGTCTCGCCGTCCGGGCGCAGGCCCAGCTCCTCCGGGCGCTGCCGCGGTACGAGCAGGTTGAGCGGGAAGAGTACGGCCAGCAGGAGCCCGGCGAGCGCCCAGCAGGCCGCGCGCCACCCGGCGCGCTCGATGATTCCCTGCACGACGGGCAGCATCGTGATGGAGCCGAGCCCGACGCCCGAGAAGGCGACGCCGATGGCCAGCCCTCGCCGCCGCACGAACCAGTTCGGCAGCACCAGCGAATGGCCGATGTAGCTGATGGCCATGCTCCCGCTGGCGACCAGCACGCCCAGGGTCAGGTAGAGATGCCAGGGAACGCGGACCGCCGGCGCCAGAGCCAGGCCCGTGCTCATCACGAGGATCCCCAGCGGGAACACGACGCGCGGCCCCCAGCGGTCCATCAGCAGGCCGATGAAGGGCGTGTAGAGCGTGGCGGCCAGGAAGCCGACCGCGAAGGTGGCCGCCGTGACGCCGCGGGACCAGCCGAACTCGTCGAGGATCGCCGGGAAGAGGAGGGAGAAGGCGGTCCGGGCGTTGACGCCGATCCCCATCGTGACGAAGGCGGTCGCCACGATCACCCAGCCGTAGAAGAAGGGGAGCGGACGGCGTGCGGGCATAGGCGCCCACCATGCCACACGGTTGCCGCGCCGGGCAACCGTCTCTACGATGGGGTAGTGGGTCGAGCCGTGATCCGTCTCGGCGTCCTGGGTGTCCTCCTCCTGGCGGCTGTCCCCGCGGCGGCCCAGACCTTCGTCTTCGGCCTCCCGGCCGAGCCCGTCCAGCTCGATCCGGCCGTGGCGACGGACAGCGCATCCCTCACCGTGACCTACCAGCTCTTCGAGGGGCTGGTGCGCCTCCGGGGCGCGACCACGGAGATCGAGCCGGCGCTGGCGGAGCGCTGGGAGGCGGCCGCCGACGGCACGGTGTGGACCTTTCACCTCCGGCCGGGCGTCCGGTTCCACGACGGCGGGCCCCTCGACGCGGCGGCCGTCGTGTGGAACTTCGAGCGGTGGTCGCGCGCCGCCCACCCGCAACACGCCGACCAGGTGAAGGCCGGCCAGACCTTCGAGTACTGGGAAAGCCTGTTCGACGGCTTCGACGACCAGTCGGTCCTCGCCCGGGCCGAGGCCGTCGGCTCCCACACCGTCCGCCTGACGCTCCGGCGGCCGCACGCGCCGCTCCTGGCCAGCCTGGCCGTCGCCGGGCTCGGCATCGCGAGCCCGCGGGCCGTCACCCGCGCGGGCACCGGGTTCGGCAAGCAGCCGGTCGGCACCGGGCCCTTCCGGTTCGTGGAGTGGCGGGCCGGGCAGGAGGTGGTGCTCGAGGCCAATCCCGGCTACTGGGGCCCTAAGGCGAAGGTCACGCGGGTCATTGCGCGCGCCATCAAGGACGGCGCCAGGCGGCTGGCCGCGCTGAAGGCGGGCGAGATTCACGGGATGGAGGGCCTGAACCCCGACGACATCGCCGTCGTCCGGCGCGATCCGAGCCTCGCCCTCCTCCTGCGGCCCGCCAGCACGACGGGGTACCTGGCGTTCAACTACCGGGTGCGCGAGTTCCAGGACCGCCGGGTCCGGCAGGCGTTCGCCCGGGCGATCGACCGGACGGCGATCGTGGGCGCGCTCTATGGCGGGACCGGGCTCGTCGCCACCCAGCTCCAGCCCCCATCCTTCTGGGGCGCGGCGCCCGGCCTTCGCGACGAGCCGCACGATCCGGGCGCCGCGCGCGATCTTCTCCGGCAGGCCGGGTTTCCCGGCGGGCTGGCGACGCTCTCCTGGGAGGACGGTCGCCGCGAGCCGCTGGTTCTCTGGTACATGCCGGTCGCTCGCCCCTACTTCCCGAGTCCCAAGGAGGTCGCGGAGGCGATCGGCACGGACCTCGCCCGGGCCGGGATCACGGCGCGGCTCGAGACCATCGACTGGGCGGTCTACCTCGAGCGGGCGAAGTTCGGCCGCCTGCCGCTCTACATGCTGGGCTGGATCGCCGATCACGGCGACCCCGACGGTGCCCTCTGCTACGTCTTCTGCGCCCCCGGCGCCCCGGGCCAGGGCTTCTACGCGAACCGGGAGGTGAGCGACCTCCTGCGTCGCGCCCGCCGCGTGACGGCGCAGGCGGAGCGCGCCGGCCTCTACCGTCGTGCCGCCGAGCTGCTCCACGCGGACGTGGCGCGCCTGTACATCGCCCACAGCCGGACCCCGCTCGCGTTCTCGACGCGGGTCCGCGGCTACGTCCCGAACCCGACCGGCGCCGAGTCCTTCGGCACGGTCGAGCTCCGCTGAGGGATTTCGGGGGGTCTCGGAAGAGCCCCCCGGATGCCCCCCCTCGGAGGCCGCCCTCGAGGGTGGCCGGGCCGGCTGCTCAGATTCGTGCCATGACCCGAGTCGGGCTGACCAGGGACGGGCCACCCGTCCGGCCGGTCCGATTGACCCTTGCCCCCTAACCCGTCGTCTTACCGAGCAGGGCGGGACTCTCCCCCGGTGGCCCTGTGCTTGCAGCCACCACCGGCAGTGATCGATGGCCGCGTGAGGGCCGGGCCAGCAGGTGGATACCTGCCAGGGAGGCTGTTCGATGGCGGATGGATTCCCCCTCCGCGCGCTCGTCGTCGATGACGAGCCGCACGTCCGTGACCTGTGGTGCGAGTTCCTGAAGCTCGCGGGGTGTGACTCGGATCAGGTGGGAACCGGGATGGAGGCGCTGACCTGCTTCGACGCGGGACGCTACGATCTCCTGGTGACCGACCTGTTGATGTCGGGTCTGACCGGCTGGGACGTGGCCTGGACGGTGCGCCGCCGGGACCCGTCCATCGCCGTGATCCTGATCAGCGGCTCCCCCACCCACATCGACGTCGATCTCCTCCGGGAGCCGGGAGTCACCCTCCTGGAGAAGCCGATCCACCTGAAAACCTTCCTCGCGGCCGTGGAGGAAGCCCTGGCAATGCGGGCTCGAGTCCTCGACCGGACCGCGCTGTCCGCCGGGGTCGCGGCGAGCGCTGCCGGGTAGGAGCTCCGCCTAGATCTCGTCGAGGAAGGTCAGCTTGACCGGCCCCAGCTCGATCCGGTCGTTGCTCTTCAGGGTGGCGCTCGGCATCACCTGACCGTTGACCTTCATCCGGTGCCAGAGCGAGAGGTTCCGCGCCTCGAACCCGCGGTCACCCCGGATGACCAGCAGGTGCTGCTTCGGCCCACCGGCCGGGAGCCGGAGGTCGCACAGCCGGGACCGGCCCACCAGCGCTCCGCCGCCCTTGACGACGTGGGTCCCGCGCATCCCCGCCACCTCCCACTCGATCTGGGGCTGGCGCTTCGCCGCGATCGACTGGTGGAGCCGATCGAGGTCCTCGATGTTCATGTAATACGTCCCGGCCGGGTTGGCCCGTCCAGTGGCGGGGGTGACGTCGGTCTCGGTGACCTGCTCCCGGAAGACACGCTCGAAGAAGAGGGAGAACTTGCCGAACGAGATCTCGTCGCCGGGCCGGAGCGGTAGCGCGGCGGGCCCCAGGCGCTCGCCGTTCAGGAAGGTGCCGTTGGCGGAGTCCAGGTCCCGCACGGTCCAGAACTTCCCCTCCTGGCGAAGCTCGGCCTGCTGACGCGACACCGAGACGTTGTCGATGACGATCTCCATGCCCTCGACGCGCCCGATCTTCAGGACGGGCCGGTCGAGGGTGTAGACCTGCACCGGCGTGCGCTCCATCACGAGGGTCACCTGGGCCATGTGTGCCGTCGGTCGGCGATCGCGGCGCCGCTACTGCGACTTGAAAAGCTTCTCGATCGTCCCGCGGAACTGCTCGAACGCCTCGCGGGGCTTGTCGAGCGCGTCCTTGATCTTGCCCGCCGCGTCCCGCCGCGACTCCGGGCTGCCGGCGGCGGGCCTGGTCGGGGCCTCGCGCGGCCGGGCCACGGCCGGGCGCTCCTCCGGGAAGCGGTAGCTGAGGGCCAGCGGCTCGTCGCGCCGAACCGGGCCGGAGTGCTCCCACTGGCGAGGGCCGAGCCGCAGGGTCACGACCCGCTGGCCGACGCTCACGTCCGGGAGGACGAGCGGCCCGTCACCGGTCCGCCCCTTGAAGTCGCCATCGACGAACACCTCGACCGCGGGATTGCTGTTCACCACGATCGAGCCGAACCGCTGGTACCACCACCAGTCCCAGGCGGCCGCCGTCCCGACCCCGAGGGCGACCAGGGCGGCCGCGGCGACCAGCGCTACCCGGAGCCAGCGGCGCGGGGGCCGGGCCCCGGCCGGGATCCCGGGGCCCGGGCCGACCTCGCCGGGCCGCTCCAGCGCCCGGGCCAGCGCGTCGGCGAGCGCCTGGGCATTCTCGTATCGCCCGGTCGGGTGCTTGGCCATGCCCCGAGCGAGGACGGCGTCCAGGGCCGGCGAGACCGCCGGGTTCCGCTCCCGCGCGGGCGCCGGCGTGGCGGTCGCGATCCGCGCGAGCACGGCCACGATGTCGTCGGCCTTGAACGGGTTGACGCCGGTCACCGCCTCGTAGAGCGCGACGGTCAGCGAGAAGAGATCGCTGCGGCCGTCGACCACGCGGCCATTGAGTTGCTCCGGCGACATGTAGGCCGGGGTCCCGAGCAGGGCGCCAGTCTGGGTGACGTCGCTGCCCGAGATCCGGGCGATGCCGAAGTCGCTGACCTTGGCCTGCCCGCTCCCGTCCACCAGGATGTTGCCGGGCTTGATGTCGCGATGGACCACCCCGCGGGCGTGGGCGTAGTGGAGGGCGCGGCAGACCTGGACGATCAGCGAGACGGCGCGCTCGGGCGACAGGGACCCCTCGGCGGCGATCAGGTGGGCCAGGGTCTGGCCCTCGACGTACTCCATGACCATGTACGGGACGTCGTCGAGCTCCACCACGTCGTGAACGGCGACGAGGTTGGGGTGGTTCAGGCGACCGGCGGCGGTGGCCTCCTGGTAGAACCGCCTCTTCAGGTCGGCGTACTGCTCGGGGGAAAGGGCGAGGTCGCGCCGGAGGGTCTTGAGGGCGACGGTGCGGCCGAGCTGGGGGTCGTGGGCTCGGTAGACGACGCCCATCGCCCCCTGGCCCAGCTCGGCCAGGAGCTCGTAGCGACCGACGCGCTCGACCTGGGATTCGGGCACGACCCCAACCTGTCGCGGATGTCCAGCACGGAGGCTCTGCCGGTTGCGGACCAGGATACATCGGGGCCAGCCGGCGGACCTAGGAACTTCACCGGCCGCGCGGCAGTGGCGTTCCACTTCGAGCCGCGGCGTCCGACGGGGGCATCGGGGAGGCCTTCCGAGATCCCCCGAAGCACTCAGTTCGGGACCTCCCTCCTACCCCCCAACCCCCCTCCCCCACCCCCACCGGGGGGAGGGGGGAGTCGGAGGACCCATTGCTTCACACGCTCTCAGTCGCGCAACGCGGCCTCGGTCGCCAGCGTGTCGGCGCGGGCGTTGTAGACGGCGAAGTCGTCGCGGCCGGCGAAGGTCAACTGGTGGCCCCGCTGGTGCCGGAACGTGACGGAGAGCCGGCGGTCGGCGATGCGGGCGCGGCAGGCCGCCACGATCTCGGCCACGACCGGATCCTTCGTCCGCCAGCGCCCCTCCAGCCAGGCCCCGACCCCCTCGTAGTCGTGCACGACCGTGAGCGCGGTGCCTGGCGGCGCCAGCCCGAGCGCGGCGTAGAGGCCGCCCAGCTCGGCGACGATGTTCCGGAGGCGGTTCACCTCGGCCGTGATCTTCGGCCGGGTGTCGAGGGACGGGATGCCCGCGTCCCGGAACACCTCGTAGACGGTGGTGGCCACCTCGCGCACGGCGGGAGGGCCGGTCTCGCCTTGCTCGACCATGACCACGCCGATGCCGCCCATGTGGTTCCCGTCGGCGAAGGCGTAGCGCCCGGGGGGAAGGACGACCGCCTCGCCGCGGAGCATGGCCTCGGCTTGCGCGCGGCTCCCGACGGCCTGGAAGCGGGCACCGCGGACCCCCGAGACGGCGGCCCGACATTCGGGCCAGGTCGCGTAGACGCCGCGGATGGAGTCGGGGTGCGTGACGACGTAGACCTTCATCGCCACGCCCCCCGGCTCCGGCGGGATCGGGCTATTGCCCGACGATGTCGGGCTTCATCGAGGCGAGCGCGGTCAGCAGCTCGTTCTTCTCCTTGGCCGGGACCTTGAACTTGTCGAGGCTCTTCACGAGGTCCTCGACCAGCGCGTTGAAGTCGCCGTCGGTGATCTTCATCCCCTTGTGGGCGGTCTTCATGTCGAGGCCGGTGTACTTGCAGGGGCCGCCGGTCGCCTGGCAGACCTGGTCGACCAGGTTCTTCTTGAGCCGCGGGATGTCGGTCTGGGCGAACTGCTTGTTGATGCGCGCATCCGCGGCGACGTTGGCGACGAAGTCGTCGATGACCGCCTGGATGGCCGGGAGCCCGCCGAGCCGCTCGTAGAGGGGCTTCTCCTTCATCGCCTGCTGCTGGGCGCAGCCGGCCACGGCCAGCGCCAGGGCGCCCGCCGCCAGGCCCTTCACGATCGAGTGCCACGGGGTCATGATGCCTCCTTTGTCTGGGTTGCCGCGCGGAATCCACCGGGGCGGACACTGGCCCGCGGGTCCGACGGCCGCCAGGTTCCGGACCGGACGTCGGCAAGCCCCGCCCACCGCTTCCGGGAGCTTCTACGCCCCGCCGGGGCCGATCGGATGGGAGGACCGACCGTCGAGCGCGCCCGAAGGGGTCCCTCGCATCCGGAGGGACCGGGGTCCGGCCGCGCGTGCAAGCCGCCTGGCCATCGGCCAGCGGCGCTCGGCAGACCCGGCAGGCGCGCGTCGATCCCATCGCGGGCTCTCGAGGCATCTTAGCGAGTTGGTGGCCGGCCCACGAAATCCTGGCTCCGGCCCTCGCGCTCTCGTTCGAGAGGCATCCGAGCCTCCCGGCGGCGCGGGGACGGTGCTGCGGGAACCGGCGGGACGGAGCCGGGTCGCGACTTGACGGCCCTCCGATTGGGGCGCACACTCCTGCCATCGCTTGACCGGGAGAGGATCGGCATGAAGAAGGATCGGCTGGTCGTCCGGACCGCCTTCCTGGCGCTCGTGGCGGGGCTCCTGCTGGTGCCGGCCGCCGCGCTCGCCGATCGATCCCACGGCCGGCCCGCCCCCGGTGGCCACCGGGGCGGCCACCACGTCGGCACGGGCTCCTTCGCCCCGCACCGGGGCGGACCGCTGCGGTTCGGCCCTCACCGGTTCGCTCCGCACCGCTTCCACCATCGGAACTCCACTCCCTTTGCATACGGTTACGCGGTGTCCCCGTTCGTCACGTACGCGTCGCCGCCCGTCTACTACACCCCCTCGGTTCTCTCCGACCCTCCGGTCGTCTACGACCCGCCGGTCTACGGTCCACCGCCGGTCTACAGCGCGCCGCCCGCGTACGTCCCGTCGATGAGCGGGGTCGTGTCGGTCGCGCCGGTGGCGCCGCCGGCCCCACCGACGCCCACGGTCATCGAGTATCCGACCGGGCGGTACGAGCTCCGGGGCGACGGGACGACGACGGCCTACACCTGGGTGTGGATCCCGAATCCGCCGCCGGCGCCCCCGGCCGGCCCGCCCGCGCCATCCGTGGCCCCCTCGGGGTATTCAACGGGTGAGCCGCCGCCGCGCCGCAGCCAGCTCTATCGCTGGACGGACGACGAGGGTGTGACGCACTTCACCGATCGCGCGGAGATCGTCCCGGAGAAGTATCGCGTCCAGACGAAGCGGTCCCCGTCGTCCTGATCGCTCGTTCCGCCCACGATTGCTTGCCCGCGCCACGACGGCCAGCGACACCGACAGCCCCGCACTCTTCGCGGATCAGCCCGTCACATCCACTCAGGCGCCGAGGAAGTCGGCGAGCGCGGCCACGACGGCGGCCGGACGGTCGAGGACGACGTGGTGGTACGCGTCCGGGATCTCGACCAGGGTGGCCGCCGGGATCGCCGCGCGCAGGCGCTGGGCCATCTCGCGCGGCAGGACGGGGCTGTGGCCGCCGCGGACGATGAGGGTCGGAGCGGTGATCCGGCCCAGGAGTGACCAGCCGTCCACCGGCTGCCGGGCGGCGTAGGCCGCGGGATCGAAGCGCGGGACGTAGCCCCCGTCCGCCGGGACGACACCCGCCTCCGCGAGGTGACCGAGGAGGGCAGGGTCGGCGACCGTGTCGGGGGGCAGGAGGCGGAACGCGGCCACCGCCGCCTCCCGCGTCGAGTGGCGGCGGCGCGGTCGCTGGCCCCGCTCCCGCATGCGGAGGAGGCGCTCCTCGGGAATCGCGGGCCGGGCGTCGACGATCACCAGGGCCCGGACGCGGTCGGGGTGCCAGGCGGCGAGCCCGATGGCGTTGTGGCCGCCCATCGAGTGACCGACGACGGTGGCCCGGTCCCAGCCGAGCCGATCCAGCACCGCCACCAGGTCCGCCACGAAGTCCTCGGTCGCGTAGGCCGGCGGCGAGGGCCAGGCGCTCTCCCCGTGACCACGCTGGTCGAGTGCTACCAGGTGGTATCGATCGGCGAGCGCCGGCGTGACGGCGTCCCACCAGTGGGCGTGGGCCGCTCCCCCGTGGAGGAGTAGGACCCCGGGGTGCCCCGGTGTCCCGGACTCGAGGGCGTGTAGCGCGAGACCGCGCACCTCGATCGTGCGCCGGCGCGCCGTCTCGCAGCCGAAGCACGCCGGGCATCAGCTCATCGACCATCGTGGATCGTCCATTCGATCTGCATCATGGTGCGCGGAGACGCCGCCGAGCGCAAGGCGTGAGCACGGGTGGTACAGTTCCCAGGGAGCCGCGGGTCGCGCCGGCGGACGCGGCGACGTCACCGCGACGGGAGGACGACGATGCGGGTTCTGAGTCTCGGCAAGCTTCGCGGGATGACCCAGATGGCGAGCGCGGCTGGCGTGATCGCCGTGGCGGCGATCGACCATCGCGGATCGCTCCAGGCCATGCTGGAGCGCGGCGGCCGGCCGGCCGGTCGGATTCGACGAGCTGGTGGTCGAGAAGCTCCGCATGACGCGACGGCTGGCGCCGCTCGCCACCGCGGTGTTGCTCGATCCGCTGTATGGGGCGCCGGCGGTCGCCACCGGGGCGGTGCCGGGGCACGTCGGCCTGGTGATGTGCCTGGAGGAGTTCGGCTACGAGGGGAGCGCCGAGGGCCGCCTGACCACCGTCATCAAGGGCTGGAGTGTCGCCAAGATCAAGCGGATGGGAGCCGCCGCGGTCAAGCTCCTGCTCTTCTATCACCCCCGGGCGGCGGTGGCCTCCCGCCAGGAGGACTTCGTCGGGCGCGTCGCCGACGAGTGCCGGCGCCACGACATCGCGTTCCTGCTCGAGCCGATGTCCTACCCCATCGAGCCGGGACGCCGGAAGGAGACGGCCGGGTTCGCCCGCGAGAAGCCGGAGGTCGTGATCGAGTCGGCGCGACGGCTGGGCAGCCTGGGGATCGATCTCCTCAAGGCGGAGTTCCCCGACGACCCCCGCTTCGAGACGGATGAAGGCCGGATGCGCGGCCACTGTCGGGCGCTCACCGAGGCCTCGCCGGTGCCCTGGGTGCTGCTGTCGGCGGGGGAAACGTTCGACACATTCCAGCGCCTCACGGCGATCGCCTGCCAGGAAGGCGCTTCGGGGTTCATGGCCGGCCGCGCCATCTGGCAGGAGGGGATGCTCCTCGCCGACCCGGCCGCGCGGGAGCGGTTCCTGGCCACGACCGCCGTCAGCCGCCTCCGGATCCTCTCCGCCATCGCCGACGCCTACGCGGCGCCGTGGACGGCGCGGTTCGGGGACCCGAGCGGCGGGCCGGCGACGCGGGAGGGCTGGCACCTCGAGTACGCCGAGTGACGGCCACGGCCGCCGCACCGCCTTGACACTCTCCGTTCCCACCGCGAGAATGGCCGCGCACGAACCACCGGTCACCCGCCATCGAAGGAGGCTCGTCGTGATTCACGGACACACCGTTCGACTCCGGGTCCTCGCCGTTCTCGTGGCCGGCGTCCTGACGCTGCTCGCCAGCCAGGGCCACGCCAAGACGGAGGTGCGATGGCTCCAGTGGAAGACGTCCGAGGTCGGCGAGAAGCACATGAGCGATCTCAAGGCCGCGTTCGAGCGGGACAACCCGGACGTGACCCTGACGCTCGTCGACTCGCCGTTCACCGGCTTCCACGACAAGGCCATCACGCTCTTCCAGGCGCAGAAGCTGGCGGACGTGCTGATGATCCAGGTGGACTGGGTGGCCGAGTACGCCGACTTCGGCATGCTGGAGCCGCTGGACGAGTGGCTCGTCAAGGAGCCGAAGGCGTTCATGGACGGTATCTTCCCCACCTTCCACAAGAAGTGGCTGGGGAAGCAATACTATCTCCCGCTGCACGCCGGGTGCGTGGCGCTCTACTGGAACACCGAGATCTTCCGGAAGGCCGGTCTGGCGGGGCCGCCGAAGACGTGGGACGAGTACGTGGCGGCGGCCAAGAAGGTGACGAACCTGGAGGCCAAGGTCTTCGCGACCACCGGCACCCTGGCGGTGGAGCCGCCCACGAACCTGACCTACGACATCTACCCGCTGATCTACCAGGCCGGGGGTGACGTGATCGACGAGAAGACCAACAAGGCCGTGTTCAACAGCCCGGCCGGGGTGAAGGCCGTCCAGTGGTACGTCGATCTGGTCAACGTGCACAAGGCCTCGGTGCCCGGGGTCCTGTCGAACGGCGAGAAGGAGAAGCGCGGCAACTTCGGTGCCGGCAACGTGGCCATGATGTTCGAGGGGCCGTGGGGGATCGCCATCCAGAAGCGGCTCAACCCCAACCTCCAGTACGACATCGCCACCCTCCCCAAGGGCGCGACGACGGGGACCGTGGTGAGGGGCTCGCTGAACACCATGACCACGCAGGCCAAGGACAAGGAGGCGGCCTGGAAGTTCCTGCGCTGGATCTCGGGGCCGGTCGGCAACGAGCTCTGGGCCCGGGGCACCGGCGACTTCCCCGCCCGGAAGGAAGTGGCGGAGCAGCCCTTCTTCAAGGAGAACAAGCTGGTGCAGGCCTTCGTCCAGCAGATGCTGCTGCCGAACGCCAAGTCGCCGAACCTCGGGATGCCGCAGGCCGTCCAGCTCAACAAGGTCCTGACCGCCGAGATCCAGAACGCCGTGCAGGGCAAGAAGCCGGTCAAGCAGGCCCTGGACGACGCGGCGGTGGAGTGGAACAAGGTCCTGGCCAAGTACCAGAAGTAGAGACACCATCCGGCGCCGCTCCGTCCCGCACCCGGGATCGGGGCGGCGCCGAGCTCCACGATGGCCACGGTCCCCTTCCGGCGCCGCTACGGCGAGGAACTCCAGGCCTACGCGTTTCTCGCTCCGGCTCTCCTGCTGCTCCTCATCCTGCTGGTGTATCCGGTGGGGCAGGTCGTCCGGATGAGCTTCTTCGAGGTCACGCCGCGCGTCCAGCGCTGGGTCGGTCTCGAGAACTACCGGGTGCTCGCCGGCAACCCGGCCTTCTGGGGGGCGCTGCAGAACACGGTCTGGTTCACGATCGGCAGCGTCGCGCTCCACCTGGGCATCGGCATGGCGCTGGCCCTGCTGCTCCACAGCCGGATCGATGCCCGGGTCCGGAACGTCTTTCGCGGGCTTCTCATCGTGCCGTGGCTGTTCGCGCCGACGGTGGCCGGCATGATCTGGGTACTGATCTTCAACCCCTTCGGGGTCCTGAACGGCTTCCTCACGACGCTCGGCCTCCTCCACGACACCGCGACCATCAACTGGCTCGGCGACCCCCGGACCTCCCTGCTGGCCGTCACCAGCGTGAACGTCTGGCGCGCGTTCCCGTTCGCCATGGTGATGCTGCTGGCCGGGCTGCAGGCCATCCCGGACGAGCTGTACGAGGCGGCGGCCATCGACGGCAGCAACGCCGTCCAGCAGTTCCGCTTCGTCACGCTGCCGTCGCTGCGCGGAGTCATCCTGACGATGGCGCTGCTGGACTTCATCTGGACCTTCCGGGCCTTCGACCTCGTCTACGTGATGACGGGGGGCGGGCCGGTCAACTCCTCCCAGGTCCTGGCCACGAGCATCTACTTCGACGCGTTCCAGAAGTTCCAGTTCGGCTACGCCTCGGCCGAGGCGATCGCGATGCTGGTGATCCTGCTGGCGGGCAGCCTGGTCTACGTCCGCCGGGCGGTGCGGGAGTGACGCGAAGCGGGGTGGCCGGATCGGGGGGTGGAACCCGGCGTCGCCTGGCCCACGCCGCGGCCTACGGGCTCCTGGGACTGGCCACCCTCGTCACCCTGTTCCCGGTCGCCTGGATGCTGACGGTGTCGGTCCGCCCGAACGTCGAGGTGATGAAGATCCCGCCCCAGTGGATCCCGTCCGTCCTGACGCTCGAGGCGTACGGCCGGGTGCTCGGGAACCCCCGGTACCTGCGCACCTTCGTGAACAGCTACGTGGTGTCCCTGGCGGTGACCGTGTTCTCGCTCGCGGTGGGCGCGCTGGCCGCCTACGCCCTGGCCCGGTTCCGGTTCCGCGGCCAGAAGAGCGTGCTCATGTTCCTGATCATCACCCAGATGTTCCCGCTCGTGCTGCTCTGCATCCCGTATTTCCAGGTCATGGTGCGGCTCGGGCTCTTCGATACCCTGGGGGCCCTGGTCCTCGTCTACACCACGTTCACGCTGCCGTTCTGCATCCTGATGCTCCGCGCCTACTTCGCGGAGGTCCCCAAGGAGATCGAGGAAGCGGCCATGGTGGACGGCTGCTCCCGGCTGGGGGCGCTGGGGCGGATCCTCCTGCCGGTGTCGGTTCCCGCGCTGGTGGGCTCGGGGCTGTACACGTTCCTGCTGGCCTGGAACGAGTTCCTGTTCGCGGTCGTGCTGATCGAGTCCTGGGAGAATCGCGTGATCACCATGGCCATCTACAGCCTCCTGGCGGAGTTCGTCACCGAGTGGAGCATGATGATGGCCTTCTCGCTCCTGGCCAGCGCGCCGCTAGTGGTCGCGTTCATCTTCCTCCAGCGCTTCGTGGTTCGCGGGATGACGATGGGAGCGGTCAAGTGAGCGTCGCGCCCTGCGACGTGGTCGGCTTCGGGGTCAACACGGTGGACCTGACCGCGCTGATCGACGGCTACCCGGGGCCCGACACCAAGCAGCCGATGGCGGACTTCGACATCCAGGGCGGCGGGATGACCGCGACGGCGCTCGTCGCCTGCGCGCGCCTGGGGCTGCGCGCCCGGTACATCGGCAAGGTGGGCGGTGACTTCTGGGCCCGGGTCTCGCTGCGGACGCTCCGGCGCGAGGGGATCGACGTGCGCCACGTCCTCCGGGCGCGGGAGAGCGCCGGCCACGTCAGCCTGGTCCTGGTCGACCGGCGATCGGGAACCCGGACGCTCTTCTTTCGCCGACCGGCGGCCTACGGGGTCGCCCCCGAGGAGCTCGACCGGGCGGTCCTCACGTCGGGGCGCCTCTTGCACGTTCAACGGGGTCGACGCGGCGGCGACCGTCCAGGCGATCGGCTGGGCCCGGGAGGCCGGGATGCGGGTCACGATGGACGGCGAGCGGATCGTCGAGGGCATCGAGCGGGTCTGGCCCCTGGTTGACCTGCTCGTCTGCAACCCGCGGTTTCTCCAGCTGGTCACGGGAAAGACCGGGGTGGAGGCCGGTCTGGTCGCCCTGGCCAGTCGCGGCCCGGCGCGGGTGGCCGCCACCCTCGGCGCCGACGGGGCGATCGGGCTGGAGGGCGGCCTCTGGCACCGGGTGCCGGGGTTCCGGGTTCCCGTGCTGGACACGAACGGCGCCGGCGACGTCTTCCACGGGGCGTGCGCGTTCGGCGAGCTGCGGGGCTGGCCGCTCCCGTGGTGCCTGACCTTCGCCAGCGCCGTCGCCGCCCTGAAGTGTCGCGCGCTCGGAGGCCGGCGGGGGATCCCCCGGTTGCCCGAGGTCGCCGGGTTCCTGGCGACCCACGGCCACGCGGAGATCGCCCGCGAGGTTGGCTGAGAACCTCGAAGCGGAACGCTCCGGCCGCGCGGCCGGAGTCAGAGAGTTGCGACAATCCGACAGGCGGCGGTACGGAGGGCCGCTGGCATTGGTTCACAGACCTGAGGGGGAGTGCCCGTGATTCGCGCCGTCATCTTCGACGTCGGGGGGATCCTCGAGCCGCCCTGGAGCGAGGCGCTCCTCGGGGAGCTCCCGCCGTTCGTCGGGATGGCCAGGGAGCGCCTGCAGGCCCACCTCGCCGAGCATCACGTCGCGCTGACCGAGGGCCGGATGTCCCTCGTCCAGCTCTACCGGCGGATCCTACCGGACACCGCATCGTCGGGGCCCGAACAGGTCGTCGCCCGCCACCTCGAGATCTACCTGCGGGCGACGGCCCGCCTGGACACCCGCGTCCTGGAGCTGGTGGAAAGCCTCAAGCGGCGCTACATCGTGGCCTGCCTCACGAACACCGAGCCCGAGATCGGGGAGCTCAACCGACGGCGCGGGCTGTACCGGCCGTTCCAGCGGGCCTATCTCTCGACCGAGATCGGGCTCTACAAGCCGGGCCGGGCGATCTTCGAGTGGATCCTGCGCGACCTGGGGTGTGCCGGCTCCGAGGTGGTGTTCACCGATGACAGCGAGGCCAACGTGGGCGGCGCCAGGGCTGGCGGCCTCCACGCCATCCACTACACGGATTTCGACCAGTTCTCCACCGAGCTGGCGAGGCTTCTCCGCGCGGTCGGGGCGCCTGTCGAGCGGTCGCCGCGCTGATCGCGCGCAACGGACGAGCTTCGAGCGGGGGTCCGATGGCACTTGGGCGTGCCGCGCTCGTGACCGGGGCCACGCGGAGCCGCGGGATCGCCGCTGCCATCGCGCAGGCCCTGGCCCGGGACGGATGGGGCGTCGCCACGACCGGCTGGCGCCCGTTCGACGCGACCGAGCCGTGGGGCAGCCGCGCGGAGGAGGCGGAGGCGCTGATCTCGGTCCTCCGGGGCCTCGGGGTCGCGGCCGGGTACCACGAGGACGACCTGGGCGATCCCGCCGCCCCGGCGCGCATCCTCGATGCCGCCGAGCGGGTCGTCGGCCCGCTGGCCGCGCTCGTCAACGTCCACACCCACTCGGGCCTCGGCGGCCTCCTCGACACGACGCCGGAGGACTTCGACCGGCACATGGCGGTGAACGCGCGGGGCACCCTGCTGCTCTCCGCGGAGTTCGTGCGCCGCTTTCGCGGCGAGCCTCCGACCGAGGGGTCCGATGGCACTTGGGCGTGCTGCGCTCGTCGCCGGGGCCACGCGGAGCCGCGGGATCGCCGCCGCCATCGCGCGGGCCCAGCTTGATGCCGGCCATCGCGCCGGGCTAGGCTGAGGCTGGTCCGGCAGCCGGGAGCGATCGGCCGCCCTCATCGGATCAAGGAGCGCGCGTCCGCCGGGCCGGCGACAACCTGACGGGCCGAGGACGGGAGAGTCAGGAGATGCCCACACCACGCCGCACCGCCATCCGCGCCGGCTGGATCGTCGCCTTCGACGGCCGGGGCCACCGCCTGTTCCGGGACGGCGTCGTCGTCATCGAGGGCGACCGCATCCTCGAAGTCGGCCCTCGCTTCGATGGGGTCGCCGACGAGATCGTCGACGCCCGCGACCGTGTCCTCACCCCCGGGCTCATCTCGACCCACGCCCACATCGGCGGCTCGCCGCTCGACCGCTCCTTCATCGAGGACCGGGGGACCCCGCAGTTCTTCTACTCCGGCCTCTTCGAGATGCTGCCGGTGCGGAGCGGAGCCCAGGACGAGGAGGCCGGCCGCGCCTGCGTGGACTTCTCGATGGCCGAGCTGCTCCGCGGCGGCGTCACCACGGTGATGGAGATCGGCGGCCAGGGTGAGTACGTGGTCGAGCGCGCCGCCCACTACGGGCTCCGCGTCTACCTGGGGCTCGCCTTCCGCTCGGGACGCTGGCTCACGCGGGACGGCAAGCGCGTGGAGTGGGAGTGGGACGAGGCGGCGGGGCGGAAGGGCCTGGAGCGCGCCGTGGAGTTCCACAAGCGGTACGACGGCGCCCACGGGGACCTGGTCCGCTGCTTCTTCTCCCCGGCCCAGATCGACACCTGCACCCCCGAGCTCCTGCGCGAGGCCAAGCGCCGGGCCGACGAGACCGGCCGGCCCTACCAGGTCCACACCTCCCAGTCCGTCGTCGAGTTCTACGAGATGCTCGCCCGTCACGGGAAGACGCCGGTGGCGTGGATGCGCGAGCTGGGCGTGCTCGGCCCCAACACGATCCTGGGCCACGCGCTCATCGTCGGCGGCTCCTCCTGGACCAACTACCCGGCCGGCGACGTGCAGATGATGGGGGACGCCGGCTGCTCGGTGGCCCACGCGGTCTGGGTCTTCGCCCGGCGCGGCGTGGCCATGGAGTCGTTCGCCCGCTACAAGGCGGCGGGCGTCAACATGTCCCTCGGCACCGACACCAACCCCCAGAGCGTGATCGAGGCGATGCGCTGGGCCGCCGTCGTCTCGAAGATGATGGAGCGCAGCACGCAGGCGACCGGCGCCGCCGACGTCTTCGACGCGGCGACCCTCGGCGGCGCCCGGGCGCTCGGGCGCGACGATCTGGGGCGGATCGCCCCCGGGGCCCGGGCCGACCTGGTCCTGTGGAAGGCGGCCTCCTGGAACATGACGCCGCTCCGGGACCCCGTGAAGAACATCGTCTACAACGCGACCACCGAGGACGTGGACCGCGTCTACGTCAACGGACGCCTGGTCGTGGACCAGGGCCGGGTGCTCGCCGCCGACGAGGCGAAGATCCTGGCCGCCCTCCAGGCCGGCGGCGAGCGGATGTGGCCGCGGATGGCGGAGTTCGACTGGGCCCGCCGCGGCGCCGACGTGCTCTCGCCGCAGACCTACCCGGAGTGGTCGGGGTGACGGGAGACCACGCACTCCGAGGCGGCGGACTTTGCGAACGCTCAGTCCAACTCGGTCGTCTCGGCGGCGGGCTTCAGGTGGAGGCTGGCCTGTCCGGCCAGCTTCTGGGACAGAAGCTTCTGCTTCGGTTTCTCGGCGGGCCATGCTGTGACGTTCGTGTGACACGGTGGCGATCATCGACCTCTAGTTCGAGTCCCTCGCCAGTCACGTGGGACACCGAAGGGCCTGCATGCCCATACAGGGTCTTGCCTGCGGCGATCGCGACGAATCGTCATCACCAAGCCCGAATATCGACTCGGAGAGTTCACGCGTAAGGAACACGGACAACTTCAGATCGGGCGGCGGCATGAACACCGTGTGGATGACGCGGCCGTGGTCCAACGAAATTGCGAGCGTGGTCAGCAGGAAGCGCGCGAGAGGTCGGCAGGGACAACCGGCAGGTATGCGACTCAGGTTCGTGAGCGTAGAAGCCGATCGATGCTCTTGGTTATCTCGTCCGGGATCTCGTCGAGCAGGTACTCGGTTCCACTGGTATCCGCCAGCCCGAAAACCCCGGCATACGTCAGACGCCGCTTCGGGCTGATACTGATGGAAAAGACGTGGCGGGGGCTACGGTACCATTCGAAAGAAATCTCGCCATCGGGATCTGCGCTGAGATCTGGCGGCGGAATCGTTGTGGGGAGGAGATCGAGAAGGAGCCGTGCGATCTCGTAGGTCTCTGGAGACACGGCCTTGGCACCATACCCATCCCAATTGTCCTTGCAAGTCTCACCGTACGATCAACGAGGGCCAGCATTGCTTCACGGTCCTGGCCAAGCGTTACGCTCGGCATATCATGGCGAGACCGTGGGGAGAGGAGCACGAACGGATGAAGCGCGCCGAGGTCGTGATCGTCGGCGCCGGATGCGTCGGCGCCAACGTGGCCTACCGGCTGGCGCGCGAGGGAGCGCGTGTCACCGTCCTCGACGCCGGGCCGCCGGGCGGCGGCACCTCGGCGGCCAGCTTCGCCTGGGTGAACGCCTTCAACAAGACGCCGCGCGACTACCACGCGCTCAACGCCGACAGCATGGCCGAGTTCCCCCGGCTGGCGGAGGGGCTGAGCGACGGGAGCTGGCTCAAGCTCGACGGCGGCCTCCACTGGCGGGACACGCCGGAGGCGCGCGCGGCGCTCCGGGAGACCGTGGCCCGGCTCGAGGAGTGGCGCTACCCGATCGAGATCCTCACGCCGGCGGCCGCCCGGGAGCTGGAGCCCGACCTCCACCTCGGGCCGGCGGTGGACGAGGTGGTCTTCACGCCGCGCGAAGGCTACGTGGAGGTGGTCCCGCTCGTCGCCGCGCTCCTGGCCGCCGCCCGGCGCGAAGGGGCGCGGGTCCTCGCCGGCCATCGGGTGACCGGTGTCCTGCGGGCGGGCGACCGCATCCGAGGGGTGACGACGGAGGACGGCGCTCGCTTCGAAGCGGACGTCGTCGTGGACTCGGCGGGCCCTGCCATGGACGAGGTGGCGCGGCTGGCCGGCGTCGCCGTCCCGCTCGATCGCGTGCCGGGCCGGCTCGTCTACACGACGCCCGTCGCCACAACGCTCCGGCGGCCGATCCACGCGCCCGGCGTCCACTTCCGCCCGGACGGCGGCGGCCGGGTCGTGCTCGCCGCCGACGACCACGACGTGACCTTCGACGCGCGCACCGCCTGGGACCCCGAGCGGTCGCTGGCCCGCGCCGTGACCCACCTGCCGCCCCTCGCCGGCGCCCGCGTGGAAGCGGTGCGCATCGGTATCCGGCCGATGCCGCGGGACCAGAAGCCGATGGTGGGGCCGGTGCCCGGCCTCGAGGGCTTCTACGTCGTGGTCTCGCACAGCGGCGTCACGCTCGGGCCGCTCTGGGGCCGGGTCGTGGCGGCCGAGATCCTCGACCGGAGGCTGGATCCTCGTCTCGATCCGTATCGCCCTGCCCGGTTCTGCTGACTCAGGGGGCGGACGGCCGGCGGTAGGCGAGGACCGAGGGAGGCGGCGCGATCCCGGGTGGGAGCCGGGGATCGGGGACCGGCGCCGCCGGCGAAAGCGCCAGCGGGATCACCCCGGCCCAGCAGGGGAGTCCGTAGTCCTCCTCGTCGTCGATCGGCGGCCCGGTGCGGATCTTCGCCGACGCCTCCTCGATCGGCAGGCGCAGGACGGCCGTCGCCTTCAGCTCCTGCTCGGTCGGCCATTCGCCAGGAAGGGGTGGGGCCATTCCGGCCGGCCCCAGAAACGGACGGCCGGGCTCGTCCGTTCTCCGTGTGGAGCCCCCGTCTGGCGCGGAGTCCCCGGCCGGGGTTGACCCGGTGGAAGGACCCGATTAAGTTAGGCGACACGGAGGTGGTCCCCGGTGGTGGAGAGAGCTGGCATGCTGGAACGGATTCGCGACCTGTGGCGAACGCTGGACCTGGCCACGCGCCCGGTCCACCCGGACCTGGAAGCGGCGCTGGCGCGGCGCTGGGAGGAGCTTCCCGCGCACGTGAAGACACCCGCCCAGGCCCTCGGCCGCCGGACCATGGGCTGCGAGGGGACGCACGGTGTCTTCCCCCGCTGCAACCTGGCGTGCACACCCTGCTATCACTCCCGCGACGCGAACCGCGTCCGGACCGACGGCGCTCACACGGTGACCGAGGTCGATCGCCAGATGGCCTACCTCCGGGAGCGGCGCGGCCCCGGCCAGCACGCCCAGCTCATCGGCGGCGAGGTGAGCCTCCTGTCTCCGGATGCCCACGCCGGCGCGCTCCAGGCCATGCTCCGCCACGGGCGGAAGCCGATGAGCCTGAGCCACGGCGACTTCGACTACGAGTACCTGGAGCGGCTCGTGCTCGGGCCCGACGGCCGGCCGCGCCTCTCCCACATCGCGTTCGCGGGGCACTTCGACTCCATGATGTTCGGCCGCCGGGGGATCACGCGGGCTCGCAGCGAGCGTGAGCTGAACCCGTACCGGCAGCGCTTCTGCGAGATGTTCCAGCGGCTCGAGCGGGAGCACGGGGTCACGCACTACCTCGCCCACAACATCACGGTGACCCCGCGCAACGTCGACCAGATCGCCGAGATCGTCCGCGACTGCTGGGACATGGGCTTCCGCATGTTCTCGTTCCAGCCGGGCGCCTTCATCGGCAACACCTCCCGCTGGAAGGACGACTACCGGGACCTGGCCGGCGACCGCGTGTGGACGGAGATCGAGCGCGGGGCCGGCGCCCGCCTGCCGTTCCGCATCTTCCAGAACGGCGACGAGCGCTGCAATCGAGTCGCCCACGGCTTGCAGGTCGG
Source organism: uncultured Candidatus Rokubacteria bacterium (assembly GCA_963708025.1). Lineage (GTDB taxonomy): Bacteria > Methylomirabilota > Methylomirabilia > Rokubacteriales > DASRDR01 > CAVPSB01. Next base: position 104,651 of record CAVPSB010000031.1, read on the forward strand.
GGAGCGCTGGGTGCCGTTCATGGACGACCTGGTGCCGGGCGACGTCAAGGCCCGCGACCTGCTCTATTCCGCCATCGGCGGCATGGACTTCCAGGTCCCGCGGGCCATCCTTCTCGCGAAGCTCACCCGGGTCGTCGCCCGGGTCCCGCGGGCCCTCCCGGCCGCGCTGGCCTGGGGCGCCCGGCTCGTCAGGCGCGCCGGCCCGGCCGCCTGGCTCCGGCACGGCGTCCGCCCCCTCACGTTCGTGATGCACAGCTTCATGAACGCCGAGGACGTCCGTCCGGCCTGGGAGGGGCTCCGGCGTGGCGTGCTGTCGGACGACCCGCGCATCCGGGCCACCCAGGAGCGCCTCCAGGCGTGCTCCTACACGATGGGCCATCCCGACTCGGACATGCTGGTGCCGGCGTGCGTCCAGCACTCGGTGCTCGATCCGGAGGAGAACCGGGCGCTGCAGAAGCTGTTGCCCCTCGTCCCGGGGACGTGACCGGGCTCGTCGTTGACTCGGACAACGGGCTCGGCTCTCCGCGGGGTGACGTTGACGACGGGCTGGCCCTGGCCGCCCTCTTTCGCAGCGGGCTCCCGATCGCGGCCCTCGCCAGCGTCTTCGGCAACACGGAGGAGTGGCGGGCGCGCGCGAACCACCGCGCGCTGGCCGCGCTCTGTGGCTACGCGGGCCCCGTTCTCGCCGGCGCCGCCGGCCCCTTGCGGGCGCGGGCCCCGCTGTCGGAAGCGTCGCGGTTTCTCCTCGCCGGGCCGGGCCCCTGGCGCGTGGTGGCGCTCGGGCCGCTCACCAACCTGGCGGCGGCGCTCGAGGCCGAGCCCCGGGTCGCGGAACGGATCGCCGAGGTGATCGCGGTCGGGGGCAACCGGGTTTCGCGTGGCCGCTGGCCACCCGTCTGGCCGTACGAGTTCAACCTCGCTGTCGACCGCCGGGCGGCGCGGGTCGTCTTCGAGAGCGGCGTGCCGCTGACCCTGGTGCCACTCGACGTGGCCCGGCGGCTCGTGGTGACGCCGCCGGATCTGGCCGCGCTCCCCGGCGCCCTGGGCGAGCACGTCCGCCGCCACGCGGCGCGCTGGTTCCGGCGAGCCCTCGTCGTCCGGGCCCGCCGCGCCTTCCCGGTCTGGGACCTGGTCGCGGCGCTCTTCGTCGTGGACCCGGCGTCGTGCGGCACCGAGTCCACCGTGGCCCGGCTCCATCGGAATGGCTGGCTCGAGTTCGGCGCCGGGAGCCGCCCGGTCACGCTCGTCCGTCCGTTCGACCCACGCGCGCTCTGGCAACGCTTCGTCTCGCTCGCCACGGCCGAGCCTCGACCCGCTCCCCAGCCGACCCCGGCGTGACCCGGGCGCCGGCGGTGCTCGTCCTCGCCACCGCGCTGGTCGCCGCGGCGGCGGGCTGCGAGAGCCGGCGCGGCAACTTCTCGCAGAACCCGGGGTTCGCCGCCTACTTCGCCTCGCATCCGCCGGCCGGCGAGGCGGCGTCGCCGGCCGACCGGGCCCTGCTCCAGCGCTACCGGCCGCGCCTCTGGCTGCCCGCCGGCCACCCGGGCCCCGTCGACTTCTACGCCGACTACGTGGCCGCCGGCCGGCTGATCGACGGCGCCGGCCGGCCGGCCGCGACACCGGTCACCCGGGCGATCCTCAACGCCCACGCTCGCGACCCGGGGGCGGTCTTCGTCCACGCGCCGGGATCCTGGCCACCGACGGGGACGGTGTACGGCCGGGTGGATCGCGCGCCGGTGAGCCTTCCGGGCGATGCCGGCGCGGTCGACGAGCCCTTCACGTTTCTGACCTACCACGTGGTCTTCCGGGTCTCGGGCCTGCCCGCGGCCCTCCCGGCCTGGCAGAGAGCGCTGCTCCGGGTGGTCGGCTCGCCCGAGGACTGGCACCAGCTCGACCACTACACGGCGGTGACGATCATCCTGGACGGCGAGCTCCGGCCGGTGGCGGTGATGCTCCAGGAGCACAACAACCTGCGTACTCATCTCCTCGGCGCCGAGGTGCCGTGGCCGGCCGACGGCCGGGTCCCGATCGACGTGGCGATCCGCTCCAACGAGCTGTACCCGCACCGGCCGGGTCGGACCCGGCGGCGGGCGGTGTCCCGGCCCGATCCGGCCGGGATCCGCTACCTGATGACCGGCGAGCGGCCGCCGTTCGTCTCGGCCGACGACGTGACGGAGCCGGTGGCCGAGGTCGAGTACGCGCTGGCCTTCCTGCCGCCCGACGACGCCTTCTACACCTTCCAGGGCTACCTCGGCGAGCGGCGGTGGCTTCCCGGCCGCTCGGGGCCGCCCGGAGCCGACTTCAACACGCTCCCGGCGCTCAAGCCGCGGGGCGTGCAGATGCTCGCCTTCTACTGGCGGGACGGTGACCCGGACGACCTGGCGCGCTTCGACGCGAGCCTGGCGAGCCCGGAGCCGCTGGCCGCCTTCGCCCGCGCCCAGGCGCCCGTCTTCTACCGCCGCTGGCGATCGGCGAGGCCGGCTGGATGACGGGCATCCTGCTCGGCGCCCTCCTCGCGGCGTCGGGCTGGACCGTCACGCCCGCCGAGCTCCAGGCGCGGCCGGCGGGTGCGGTGACGATCCTCGACGCGCGGGGGTTCCTCGATCACTGGCGCGGCCACGTCCCGGGTGCCGTGTGGATCACCTGGTGGTGGTACCGGGACGGCTGGCTCCGCACCGGGCGGCTGCCGCGCGACCTCGACCGGCTGGCCCGGCAGATGGCGGATCTCGGCGTGGACGCGGAGCGCCCCGTCGTGGTGTACGGGCGGGCGCGCGAGGGCTGGGGTGAGGAGGGCCGGATCGTCTGGATGCTGCGCTATCTCGGCCACCCCGACGTCGCCCTGCTCGACGGCGGCTGGCCCGCGTGGCGGGAGGCCGGCGGCGCGGTGGCCCGCGGGCTCGCGGGGCGGCCCCGCCCGGGTCGGCTCGTCGCGAGGCTGCGGCCCGAGCTGCGGGCCAGCGCCGACGACGTGGCGGCGGCGGCCGGCGCGGGCACCGCGCTCCTCGACGTGCGGTCCGACTCGGAGTGGAACGGCGCCACGCCCTACTTCGAGGCGCGAGGCGGCCACGTGCCAGGCGCCGTACATCTGCCGTGGACCGCGCTCCTGGACGCCGAGGGCCGGGTCGACCGGTCGGGGCGGGCGCTGGCGCGGCTCGGGCGGCTCGGCGTGACGCCCGACCGTCCGGTCATCGTCTACTGCACGGGCGGCGTCCGGTCGGCGGAGGCGCTCGTCGCGCTCGCGGCGCTCGGCTTCCGCGACGTCCGGAGCTACGACGGCTCGTGGTTCGAGTGGGCGGCCGACCGGAGTCGCCCGGTCGCGCAATGATGTGCGGGCTCCGGTCGTGCGCGGCGGTGGGTCTGGCGGCGCTGCTGACCGCGTGCGCGGCGGCGCCGCCGGATCGGCGGGCCGCCGGGACGGCCGGCGAGCGGATTCTGTTCGCCGCCGAGACCGCGATCCAGGACGAGTGGCAGCCGGTGGCGCTCCGGGGGGAGACGGAGTACCGGCTCGCCGTGCTGGACGGCCGGCTCGCCATCCGGGCCGTCGGACGCCAGTCGGCGTCGGGCCTCCTGCGTCCCGTGCAGGTCGATCCGTCTCGCTGCCCGGTTCTCGAGTGGACGTGGCGCGTCGAGCGCCTGCAGCCCGACGCGGACCTCCGCGTCAAGGAGCGGGACGACGTCGCGGCGTCGCTCTTTCTCTTCTTCGGCGACCCGGGGCTCCTGATCAACCCCAACCGGGTGCCGACCCTGCGTTACGTGTGGACGAGCGCCCGGATCCCGGTCGGCGCCGTCGTCGACAGCCCGTACGCGCCGGGCACCGTGCGGAGCCTGGTGGTGGAGAGCGGCGAGAGCCGGCTCGGGCGCTGGGTCACCGAGCGGCGCCGGGTCGCCGACGACTTCGAGCAGGCCTTCGGGCGGCGACCGACCGCGCCTGTCCAGGCCATCGCCCTCTTCACGGACAACGACCAGACCGGTCAGCCCGTCGAGTCGTACTACGCGGGGCCCGCGCCCTCTGCGAGTAAGTGTCGCCGATAACCGGTCGCCTTTCTGATTGAAAGAGCAATCGCGATACAATGGCGGTGCGCCTGTTGCGATCTCCCTGGTGGAAGTATGGTTCGGCCACCGAGGATGCTGGGAGCGCAGTGCACGGCCTTTGAAAGGAGGCGGTCATGGCGGAAGGAATCGCCCACGGCGAGCCGCCGACGTTCTATGCAAACGTCGTAACTGCGTCGGTCGACCCCGACGTGGTATACCTCGAGCTGAGGCGCTACATCACGCCGCACCGAGACATGTACCGGATGACGCAGCCGGCGGGGGAAGTCCCAGCGATCTCCGGCGAAGCAGTCTACGCCATAGATCCGGTCGCGCGCGTGGTGCTCACATACACTGCCGCGAGGTTGCTGCAGCAGAACCTGAACGACCTGATTCCGAAGATGGTATCGGCTCGCAGGGGATCCGAACAATGAGGATCGGGCCTCCGCAGACCATCTTCCTTCACCATCATCCCTTGACTCGGGTGGTCGATTTCGCAGGCGCGCCTCCAGAGTTCCTTCGGTCGAAGCCCGCCGGGATTCCGCCGGTGTTGCCTTTCGAGCTTTTCATCGGACGAGCTACGCCCAGAGTGTCCGCGATACTCGGCAGAACGCCGCTGAAGTCGCTCCCGTGGCGTACGCGCTGACTCGAGGATCGGGAATACGGGCGGTGGAAAGCGTCGAGCCCGAGAATGGAGCTGGCGAAAGGCAAACGAAGAACGACTGCGGCGTGATTTCTTGGGGTTGTGGATTGCCCTAGAAGGCGAGGAGATCGTCGCAAGTGGACCGAATCCCGTGGATGTTGTCCGGCTGGCTCGACAGCGCGGCATACGTTCTCCGTATGTATTCCGGGTAGAGGCGGCGGCAGAGCCGAGAACCTCCTTTCTGGGTCTTTGAGAACCGATGGTCTTGGTCAACTACGCTCGTACGTTTGACTATCGATACTATGGCGGGCAGTCCTTTCCCATTCTGACCATCCAGCTGAAAAACCCGGATGATGAAGGACTTGCCGTCGAGCAGGATGCTTTCCTCGACTCCGGGGCGTCCCGATCTCTCTTCTACGGGCATCTACCGGCGATGCTCGGGCTGGAGTTGCTCGGCGGAGAGCCATGGCACTTTCAGACGAATGCAGGCGAGGTGGTAGAGGCGCGAATTCACACAGTTCAAATCATCCTTGCCGAAGCGGAAGGCGAACCGACTCCCCATCCGTTCACTCTTCCGTTGGCCTTTGCCACCGGGACCATCAGCAGGAATCTTCTCGGCCGAGACTTCTTTGATCGAGTTCAAATCGGTTTCCGGGAACATCACTCGCAGTTCTTCCTGGAGCCGACACCGTAGAAGGGGAGGTGACCCGCGGACGCCTGGACGGCGGGCGCGTATCGCATGCAGGGCGAGGTGAGCCATGCGAAGCCTCCGAGCGCCGGCTTCGCCGGCGCAACGGCGGGGGGGCATCGGGGGGGTGTTCCGACACCCCCCCGAAGGTTTTAGGGCTGGTTCAGGTTCCAGTCGTAGTCGTGATCGAGCCCGCCGTCGTAGTCCTGGAGCTGCTTGGCCAGATCGCCCTTCGCGAACTGCTTGAGGTGCTGGAGCACGCCGCCGGTGCTCCCTCCGAAGTCCTCCTGGAACCAGACGTAGATGCTGGAGACCTTCAGCTTGTTGAACTTCAAGCTGGCCCCCCGCGGATGATTGACGTAGTCGGCGGCGTACTGCATCAGCAGGCGCTCGGTGTTCTGCCCGGTGTAGGCGGCAGGGGAGAGGTTCGGGCAGCCGAGGCTCGCGCAGTTGACCGCGTAGTGGATCTTCGGGTCCTTCCAGATCGGCCGGAGGACCCGGTGCTCGATGTCGTTGAGCGAGAGCTTCTCACCCTCCACCGTCACGACCTTCCCGTCCCAGGGTCCGATGGTGAACAACCCGGGCGGGATCTTGACCTTCCGGATGGAGGCGACCGGGAAGTGGTCCAGGATGACCTTCACGGTCTCCGTGTTGTAGAGGTTGATCCAGTACGCCTTCTGCTCGTTCCGGTTGTAGCCCGAGATGGGGACCGCCTGCAGGCGCCCCAGGTAGTCCTCGAGGCTCTTCCGGTCCTCGGGGCTGACCGTCTTGTAGTTCACCCGGTTGATGCCCGAGGGGTTCTTGGCGTCGACGTACTTGGCGAGGAAGGCGTCCCACGCCGCGTGGTCGATCGTGCGGGTGTCGGCGGGATTGTGCTTCTCCCACCGGGGCCACAGGTCGCTCTTGGGCGGGCCGAAGAGCTGGGCATTCGCCACCCCGAGCCACCCGAGGGTCACGCCCGCCGCGAACAGTGTCACTTTCCAGACGGTGCTGGCCATGTCGATTTCTCCTTCGTCTCTACGTTTCTACGATCGATCCCGGCCCGTTGGGTGCCAGGCCGGACGCGCGTCGGTACAGGAGCCATGAAAGCCCGGCGAGCGCCAGGTCCTCGAGCGGGGAGAACCAGCGGAGCGGCCGCGCCAGGAAGATCCCGAAGCAGCCGCAGTTCTTGAGGTCGAGCCCGCGCGCTAGCGTGAGGGAGAGCAGGACGGCGTACCCCAGGTTCACGGCGATCGCCGCCAGCGCCGCCGTCGCGGGACGCCAGCCCGAGAGGAGCCACACCCCGAGGACCAGCTCGCTGGCCGTGACGGCGACCGCGACCGGGTAGAGAAACACGGGCGTGAGGAGTCCGTAGCTCTCCATCACGCGGACGAAGCCGTGGAGATCGAGGGCCTTGCCGATCCCAGTCCCCAGGATCAGGATGCCGAGCACGATCCGGAGCACCAGCCGCCCCCGGCCCCTCGACGCCGGCGACCTTGCCGGGGTCATCGACGCGTCCGCTCCGTCCCCCCCACGCTCCCGGGGATCGCCGCCGGGTCGGCGGGCGGCCGCGCCGGCCCGTAGTACCAGCGATGGAGCCGCGCCGGGGACGCCCCGCAAGCGTAGAGGAGCCGGAGCGCCCACATGAGCAGGATCGTGCGGACGACGCCGTCCCGCTCCCACTTCCGGGCGGCGGTCGTCACCCGGAGCCGGAGCGCCGCCCGGCGTCCCGCGCGCTTGAGGCGGCGCGTCAGCTCGACGTCCTCCATCAAGGGGATCTCGGCGTAGCCGCCGAGCGCCTCGAACACCGCCCGGCGGACGAAGATCGCCTGGTCCCCGGTCGAGATCCCGCTCAGGCGGGACCGGAGATTCATCAGGGCCGCGATCATGCGGAAGGCCGGCCCCGGGTTGTCGAACCGGACGTCGAACCGCCCGGCGACCACCCGCGGGTCACCGAGCGCGTCCAGGATCGCGGCCCGGGCTCCCGGGGGAAGGCGCGTGTCCGCGTGGAGGAAGAGGAGGATCTCGCCCGTCGCCGCCCGGGCGCCCGTGTTCAGCTGGCGGGCCCGGCCTCGCGCGCTGTCGAGGAGGGTGACGTGCGGGAACCCGCGCACCGCCTCCCGGCTCCCGTCGTCGCTGCCGCCGTCGGCGACGATGATCTCGTCCTGGCCGAAGTCGGCGCCCAGGCTGGCCAGCAGGGGCTCGAGGTTGCGGGCCTCCCGCCAGGTGGGGATGACGATGGACAGCCGGGGCGTCACGGTTCGGGACCTCCCTCCCGCCCCCCAGCCCCCCTCCCCCACCCACTGGGGGGAGGGGGGTGTCGGGCACGATGCGCCGTCACGTGGCCCTCACCAGGTCCGCAGGAGCTCGCCGGCCACCCGGCTCCGGCGGTGGAGCCAGCGAGGCAGGAGCGAGACGAGGACGATCAGGACGCCGGCCACGCCGAGGTACGCGAGGGTCCGCCGGGGATTGCCGCCGCCCTCGCCCAGGGCGCCGCCGGCGAGCGCGAAGGCCGCGGTGCCGGGCAGCATGCAGAGCCAGGACAGGCCGACGAACGTCCAGAAGGGGATGCGGGTCAGGCCGTAGGCGAAGTTCTGGAGGTTGAACGGGAAGAGCGGCACCAGCCGGGTGATCATCAGGATGCGCCAGCCGTGCTCGGCGACGGCCGCGTCGATCCGGGCCAGCCGGGGGTTCGCCCGCACCCAGCCCTCCACCAGCCCGCGCGCCGCGTAGCGAGCGGCCAGGAAGGCGAGCGCGGCGCCGAGGGTCGCGCCGATCGAGACGACGATCGTGCCCCGGACCGGCCCGAAGACCAGGCCCCCGAGCAGAGTCAGCGGCAGGGCCGGCACGAAGGCCAGCTCGGCGAGCGCGTAGCCCACGATGAACAGGACGGGGGCCCACGCGCCGTAGCCATCGACCCATGACTTCAGGCGGGCGAGGGTGTCCGCCTGGAAGAGCTGCTGGACCCCCAGGCTCCGGGCGAGGAGCGCGCCGGCGGCGACCACGATCACCAGCAACAGGATCCGCCCCCACGGCGCCCGCTGCCGCAGGGGCGCCGCCGGCTCGGCAGCCCCGCGGGAGGGGTTCTCAGCCGGAGACGGCGCGCCGGCCCATCGCCCTACCGGGTCCAGGCCAGCCACTTCCGGAAGAGGTTCTTGACCGTCGGTGTCAGCCGGGTCCGGTTGTAAGCGTCGCCGAGCTTCCGGATGGCTTCCGCCTGGGTCGGGTAGCTGTGGATCACGCTGGCGATCTTCCCGAGCCCGATCCCGTGCACGAGGGCGAGGGTCAGCTCGGGCAGCATCTCGCCGGCGTGCCGGGCGACGATGGTCGCGCCGACGATCTTGTCCGTCCCCTCCCGGACGTGCACCTTCACGAAGCCTTCGGGCTCGCCGTCGAGGACCGCCCGGTCGAGGTCGGCGAACTCCTGGACGAAGGTCTTGACCCGGATTCCCCGCTTCTGCGCCTCGGACTCAGAGAGGCCGACGTGGGCGATCTCGGGATCGGTGTAGGTGCAGGCCGGGATCGTGAGCGCGCTGGCCCGGGCCCGCCCGAAGAAGAGGGCGTTCTGGATCACGATCCGCGCCTGGAAGTCCGAGTTGTGGGTGAACTTGTAGCCGGGGCAGACGTCCCCGGCGGCGAAGATGCGGGGGTTGGTCGTCCGCAGCCGGTCGTCGACCTTGATCCCCTTCGCGTCGTGCTGGACGCCGACCGTCTCCAGGCCCAGGCCCTCGACGTTGGGCGCCCGGCCGACGCCGACGAGGATCGCGTCGGCCCGCACGGTCTCGCCGGGGCCGCCCGCCTCGACGTGGAGGAGCTTCTCGCCGCCGGCGGCCTCGACGCGCTGGATCTTGCAGCCGACCAGGATGCGGATGCCGTCCCGGGCGAGCGAGGCCTGCACCATCGCCGCCGCCTCGCGGTCCTCCAGCGGCAGGATCTGGGGCATCACCTCGAGGAGCGTGACCTGGGCGCCGAAGCGCGCGAAGGCCTGGGCCAGCTCGCAGCCGATCGGGCCGGCGCCGATCACGGCGAGGCGGCGGGGCAGCTCGGTCAGCCGGAAGACCGTCTCGTTCGTCAGGAAGCCCGCCTCGGCCAGCCCGGCGATGGGCAGGGCGGCGGCCCGGGCGCCGGTGGCGATCACCGCCTTCTTGAAGGTGAGGCGGGTGCCGTTCACCTCGACCTCGTCCGCGCTGACGAAGCGCCCGGCGCCCATGAAGACGTCAACGCCGAGGTCGCGGAACCGCCCCGCGGAGTCGGTCTTGCTGATCTTCGCCCGCAGCCGCCGCATCCGCTCCATGACGGCCGGGAAGTTGACGCGCGCCCCGGGCGGCACCTCCACGCCGAACTCGCCGGCGTCCCGGACGTCGGCGTAGGCCCGGGCGGCCCGCAGCAGGGCCTTGGACGGGACGCAGCCGACGTTGAGGCAGTCGCCCCCCATCAGCTCCCGCTCGATGAGCGCGACCTTCGCCCCCAGCCCGGTGGCCCCCGCCGCGGTGACCAGCCCGGCGGTGCCGGCGCCGATCACCACCAGGTTGTAGCGGCCCGCCGGCTTGGGGTTGACCCACTCAGGCGGGTGGACGTTCTGGACGAGCCCCTGGTTGTGGCTGTCCCAGGGCTCGATCACGATCGACTCGGTGGCCTTCTCCATCACCTCACGCACCTCTCTGGTCGCGCCGGCTCCGCTCTTCCGATCTCAGCCCGATCCGTCGCGCGTGGGCTTCTCGCGATGCTCAGCCTGTGCTCTCGCGGTCGTGGCGTTCCACTCCGAGCGGCGGCTTCGCCGCCGCAACCCCCTCCCGGGGGAGGTTCCGGAGGGGGCCCCTTACGATCAGTGGGCCCCCTCCGGTCTCTAGCGCTCGGTGCGCTGCTGAAGGGCTCGCCGGGCGACCCTCGTGACGTACACCGTCACCGCCACCGTCGCCAGCAGACCGACCACGCGGAGTGCCCACTCGGCGGTGGACGTGGCCCGCTGACCGGTGCCGACCGCCGCCAGGTCCCCGGCAAGGGAGCCGAAGTAGACGTACATCACGGTGCCGGGCATCATGCCGATCCAGGATGCGAAGAAGTAGTCGCGGAGCGACACGCGGGTCAGGCCGAACGCGTAGTTCAGGAGGTTGAACGGGAACGCCGGCGAGAGCCGGGTGAGCCCGACGATCTTCCAGCCCTCCCGGCCGACCGCCTCGTCGATCGCCTTGAACTTGGTGTTGCCCTCGATCTTCTTCGACACCCAGTCGCGGGCCAGGTAGCGGCCGACGAGGAAGGCGGCGGTGGCCCCGAGGGTCGCCGCGATCGAGACGATGATCGAGCCCTTGACCACGCCGAAGACGAAGCCGGCGCCGAGCGTGAGGATCAAGCCCGGCAGGAAGAGGACGGTGGCGGCGATGTAGAGGAGCACGAAGATCACCGGCCCCCACGGGCCGAGCCCGGCGATGCCGTCGAGCGCCTGCCGCAGCAGGGCCTGGGCGTTGAAGTAGCGGGCCGCGGCCAGGAGGGCCACGATGACGAGCACCCAGAGGACGAGCTTGGCCTTCGAGCCCGATTTCTGTGCCGGAGCTGCCGTGGCCGTGGTCGGTGGCATACTTCCGCTCCTTGTCCACGCGGGTCCCGCGTCGAATGGTGCTCAGGAGTATACTCTGCTGGCCCGCTCGCTGTCTCCCGGTTCGCGGTCTTCTCGTCGCCGAGGTCTACGTCAGGGCCGAGGAGGCGGGGTTGGCCCTGGAGGGCCGGCTCCGAAGTAGCCTGCAGATCCACCGACTTCGTCGCCGCCGGGCTCCTGTAGAATGCCGTCATGCCAACCGACGCCAGCGACCGGAAGCTCGAGATCGTCACCGAGGTCCCCGATCGCGCCATGGTGGTCTTCGCCCATCCCGACGACGGGGAGATCGGCTCCGGAGGCGTGGTGGCCCGGTGGGTGGCCGCCGGCAGCGAGGTCACCTACGTGCTCTGCACGAACGGCGACGCCGGCACCGCCGACCGGTCGCTGACGCCGGCCGAGCTCGCCACGCGGCGGGCGGACGAGCAGCGCGCCGCCGCGGACTTCATGGGCGTCCGGCACGTGGTCATGCTGGGCTATCCCGACGGCGAGCTCGAGGACACCCGGGCGTTCCTCGGCGACGTCGTGCGCGCCATTCGCCGGTACCAGCCGCACACGGTCTTCGTCCACGACCCGTATCGGATCAAGGGGTTCCAGCACCGCGATCACCGCAAGGCGGGCATCGTGACGACGGATGCCGTCTATCCGTTCGCCCGCGACCACCTGCACTTCCCCGACCAGATCACGCGGGACGGCCTCGAGCCCCACCGGGTCCGCGAGCTCTGGTACTGGGGCATGGACGAGCCGAACGTCATCGTCGACATCACGGACTCGATCGACCGGCAGATCGCCGCCCTCGTCCGCCACGAAAGCCAGGTGCCCGGCTTCAACGTGCCGCCGGGCGAGACGCTCGGCGAGCGCGTGAAGCGCCATGCCGTCGAGCTGGCGGCGGGCTACGGCTTCGAGTACGGCGCCGTGTTCCGGCGCCTGATCGCCCGGCGCTGACCGCATCCTCCCCTTCCTGGTGGGGGAGGGAGCGGGCCCGGGGCGCCCGGAAGGCTGATACACTACCCGGCGGCAGCGGACCGTCGCGTCCGCGAAAGGAGGCCACCATGCCGATCGTGAGGACCCTGGTGCTCGCCGTGCTGGCCGGCGGCGTCATCGCCGCCGGGCCCCCCGCGGCCGCGCAGACGACGCTCACGATGTCTTCGTGGGTGTCGCCGCAGCACCACGTCACCATCCTGCTGCAGACCTGGGCCAGCGAGGCCGAGAAGGCCACCAACGGCCGGGTCAAGTTCCAGATGCTGCCGAAGCACCCCTCGGCGCCGCCGGGAACCTTCGACGCGGTCAGGGAGGGCCTCGTCGACCTCTCGTACGTCACCGCGAGCTACACGCCGGCGCGGCATGTCATGACCCTCATGCCGGAGCTGCCCGGCGGCGGCGACACCTCGCTCGTCAACTCGGTCGCCTACTCGCGCATCCACTGGAAGTACTTCCAGAAGGTCGGCGAGTACAAGGGCGTGAAGCTGCTCGGCGTGTTCACGCACGGCCCCGGCCAGATGTTCACCAAGCGGCCCGTCAGTGGCATCAACGACGTGCAGGGACTCAAGATCCGCACCGGCGGCGGCGTGGCCGACGCGGTGGCCAAGGCGCTCGGCACCTCGGCCTTCGTGAAGCCCGCGCCCGAGTCCTACGAGCTGCTCAAGACCGGCGTCGCCGACGGCGTGTTCTTCCCGCTGGAGGCCATCGCCTCCTTCAAGCTCGAGACCGTGCTCGAGCAGGTCACGATCTTCCCGGGCGGGATGTACAGCTCGGCGTTCGGCTTCTTCATGAACGAGGAGAAGTGGAACAAGCTGCCGAAGCAGGATCAGGACGCGATCGAGAAGATCTCCGGTGAGCACATCGCGCGCCTGGCCGGCCCGTCCTGGGACGAGGCCGACAAGAAGGGCCTGGAAGCGGCGAGGAAGAACGGTATCAAGGTCGTCAACGCGAGCCCCGTCTTCGCCACCGAGGTCCAGAAGCGCTCCGCTCCCATCATCGACGACTGGATCAAGCAGGCGAGCGCCAAGGGGGTGGACGCTGCCAAGATCCTCGCGGAATTCCGCGAGGAGCTGAAGAAGGTCGCCGCCGGTCAGTGAGCTCGCCCGAGCGCGGGTGGAGGCGGCACGCCGAGGGGGTCCTCGGCGTCGCCGCCTCCGCCATTCTCATGGCCATGATGCTCCTCACGTTCGTGGACGTGGTGGCCCGGTACGTCTTCAACCGCCCGGTGAGGGGCGCCTTCGAAGTGACCGAGCTGATGCTGCTGGTGCTCATCTTCGCCGGGCTGCCGCTGGTGTCGTTCACCGACGGGCACGCCCTCATGGACTTCATCGACCGCCTGCTCGTCCCGGGGACCCGGCGCCGCCTCGAGCGTGCGGTCCAGCTGATCTGCGCGGCGATCATGTTCCTGCTCGCCTGGCTGATCTGGCTCAAGGCCGACCGGATCTGGGCCTACCGGGACGCCACCGACGTGCTGCGCATCGTGTACGGCCCCTTCGTCTACTTCATGGCGGTCATGATCGGGCTGACGGCGATGATCCACCTGTACAAGGCGGTGGACCGTCCGTGATCGAGGGGCTGGTCGGGCTCACGGCGATCATGGTGATCGCCTTCCTCCGCCTGCCCATCTCCTTCGCCATGGGCTTGGTCGGGGTCGTCGGCTACGCCTACATGCGGGACTGGAACTGGGCGGTGGCGTTCGCCATGACCCAGACCAAGATCTACGAGACCGGACGCAACTACACGCTGTCGGTGGTGCCGCTGTTCATCCTGATGGGCAACTTCGTGACGCGCGCCGGCATGTCGCAGGAGCTGTTCCGGGCCGCTTACGCCTTCATCGGCCACCTCCGCGGCGGGCTGGCCATGGCGACCATCTGGGCCTCGGCCGGCTTCGGGGGGATCTGCGGCTCCTCCATCGCCACCACCGCCACGTTCGCCAAGGTGGCCTACCCCTCGATGAAGCGCTTCGGCTACTCCGACCGGCTGGCGGCGGGGGTGATCGCCGGCGGCGGCACCCTCGGCATCATGATCCCGCCCTCCACCATCATGGTGATCTACGGCGTGTTCACCGAGACCAACATCGGGAAGCTGTTCGCGGCCGGGATCGTGCCCGGGATCGTGGGCGCCATCCTGCTGTGCCTCGCCGTCCAGTACATGACGTGGCGGGATCCGGCCTCCGGCCCGCCGGGCGAGCGCTCGAGCTGGCGGGAGCGCGGACTCGCCCTCAGGGACGTGTGGGCGGTGGCCGCGTTGTTCCTCTTCGTGATGGGCGGCATCTACGGCGGCCTGTTCACCGCCACCGAGGGGGCCGGCATGGGCGCCTTCGGCGCCATGATCTTCGCGCTGTGGCGGCGGGCGCTGACCTGGCGGACGCTCTACGCCGCGCTCCTGGAGAGCGCGCGCACCACCGCCATGCTGTTCATGATCCTGATCGGCGCGCTGATGTTCGCGGAGTTCGTCAACATCACCACGATGCCGAGCGACCTCAAGGCCTTCGTCACCCGCTTCGAGCTGAGCCCGATCACGGTGGTGGTGGCGATCAGCGCGATCTACGTGGTGCTCGGCACCGCCATGGAAGAGCTGTCGATGGTGCTGCTCACCATGCCGGTGTTCTTCCCGGTCATCATGCACCTGGGGTTCGACCCGGTCTGGTTCGGGATCATCATCGTGTGCGTCGTCGAGATCGGCCTGATCAGCCCGCCGGTCGGGATGAACATGTTCGTGCTCAAGACGCTGCTGCCCGAGGTGTCGACGGCAACGGTGTTCAGCGGCGTGATGCCGTTCATGTGGGCCGACGTGGTGCGTCTGGCGATCCTGATCGCGTTCCCGTGGCTCAGCCTCTGGCTCCCGAGCCTGATGCGATGACCCGATGAGCGTCGCCCGCGCGATCAACATCGACGACCTGCGCCAGCTCGCCCGCCGGCGCCTGCCGCGCGTGGTGTTCGACTACCTCGACGGCGGCGCCGAGGACGAGACGACCCTCGACTGGAACCGGGCGGCCTTCCGGCGATGGGCGCTCGTCCCCCGGGTGCTCCCCGGCACCGGGAGCGTCAACCTCTCGGTCGACATGTTCGGCGAGCGGCTGGCGCTGCCGCTGATCGTCGGGCCCACCGGTCTCAACGGCATTTACTGGCCGCGCGCCGACGTGCTGCTCGCCCGCGCCGCCGGCGCGGCGGGCGCCGCCTTCACGCTGTCGACAGCCTCGAACAGCTCGCTCGAGGAGGTCGCGGCCGCCGGTCCCGGCGTCAAGTGGTTCCAGCTCTACGCGTGGGGGGAGCGCGCCATCTCGCAGCGGCTGATCGAGCGGGCGGCGGCGGCCGGCTACCGGGCCCTGCTCGTGACCGTGGACACGCTGACGCTCGGCAAGCGCGAGCGCGACCTGCGGAACGACTTCGCCCACCAGGTCCGCTACACCCCGAGGATCGTCCTCGACGGGCTCGCGCATCCCCGGTGGCTGATCGGGACGTGGCTCCGCGCCGGCGTCCCGCGCTTCGAGAACATCGTCGAGTTCGCGCCGAAGGGCGCGACCGCGCGCGAGCTCACCGCCTTCGTGCGGGCGCGCCGCAACCTGGCGCTGTCCTGGGACGACCTGGCCTGGATGCGCGGCCGCTGGACCGGCCCCTTCCTGGTCAAGGGCGTGCTGGCCGCCGAGGACGCGAAGCGGGCGGCCGACCTGGGCGCCGACGGCGTCGTCGTGTCGAACCACGGCGGGCGCCAGCTGGACGGCGCCATCGCCTCGCTCGACGCGCTGGTCCCCATCGTGGACGCGGCCGGCGACCGGCTGGCGGTGATCGTGGACGGCGGCGTCCGCCGCGGCGCCGACGTGGTCAAGGCGCTCGCGCTCGGGGCCCGGGCCGTGCTTCTCGGCCGGGCGCCCCTCTACGGGGTCGCCGCGGCCGGCGAGCCGGGCGCCGCCCGGGCGCTGGCGATCCTGCGCGACGAGCTGGAGCGGGCGATGTTCTTCGTCGGCAGCCGGAGCGTGGCCGGGCTGTCGCGCGCGTACCTGCAGGAGCGCTACCAGCCGCGTTAGCCTGACGCGGCCGTGGCTGTCGGGCCAGACGAGGTGAAGCGATGACCGATCTCTCCTCGCCTTCGACTATCGTCATCGGCCGTCTGGCGTCGGGTCCGGTGCCCCCGGACTCGGCGAGCGCCACCTGGCCGAACGTGCTCCACACGCGCATCGCCGACGTGATGGGGCAGATGGGGCCGCCACCCTGGGCCCGGCGGCTCATCGCGGACGAGCGCCAGCTCGTCACGCTGATCGCCAGTCCGCCGGGCGGGGGCAACCGGCCGCACTGGCACCGGGAGTTCGACGAGTGGTGGGTCGTCCTCGCCGGGCGGCTGGAGTGGGAGCTGACCGGCGGGGTCGTCCTGCGGGCGGGCCCGAGCGACATCGTCTGGGTGCCGCGGGGGACCGTCCACCACATCCGGAACGTGGGCGAGGACGTGTCCCTTCGCCTGGCGGTCGCCATGCCACCGGCCACGCACCACTTCAGCGCCTGCGAGGCGTGCGGCTACACCGACGACGGCCCGCGCGAGTGGAACGCGTGAGGCGGCCCCAGCCGGAATCCTGAACTACTCGACAATCGGCCAGCGGGGTCGCGGGGCGAGGCCCGCGCGCGCCAGGTACGGTCCCGACAGCCGCTCGGCGCGGTCGAGAACCTCGGCCTCGGCCACGGTCGTCACGCGCGCGGTCGTCCAGCACGACGCGCCCGTCGACGATCACCGTCCGCACGCTGGCCCCGCTGGCGCTGTAGACCAGACTGTTCACCGGGTCGAGCAGCGGGCGCCACTCCGGCAGGTCCAGGTCGAAGACGACCAGGTCGGCGCGCTTGCCCGGCTCGAGCGAGCCGATCTCGGCCTCGAGCCCCAGCGCCCGCGCCCCGTGGAGCGTGGCCATCTCGAGCACGCGCTCCGGCGGCATCACCGCGGGGTCCAGGCGCGCGTCCTTGGCGGCGAGGGCAGCCAGGTACATCAGCCGCAGCATGTCGAAGTGGTTCGAGCCGTTGGCGCTGTCGCCGCCGAGCGAGACGGGCACGCCCGCGTCCAGCATCTCGGGGAACCGTCCGTGCGCGAAGAGGCCCTTGACGTGCTTGAGCGCCGCGGAGGGACAGTGCGAGATCGTCACGCCCCGGCGGGCCAGGAGGGCGATGTCGGCGTCGTCCACGTACACCATGTGGGCGAGCTTGGTGCGCGGCCCGAGCACGCCCCAGGCGTCGAGGGTGGCCAGCGGCAGCGTGTCCGCCGTCTGGCGGGACGGATGCGAGGCGAGCTGCATCATCCCCCAGCCGGTCCCGTACCGCTCGGCCAGGGCGTGGGCGCCGCGGATCAGCGCCTCCGAGCCGGTGCCGAAGCCGATCAGGAGCGGCCAGGCCCGGACGCGTCCGCTCCCGCGCCGGTTCACCTCGTCCAGGACCGTCTCGGTGAGCCGCAGCGCCTCGCCGGTGGACTGGGCCAGCCGGCCGGGGCCGCGGACCAGGTCCCACGTCCAGCGTCCGAGGACCGCGCGCAGCCCCACCGCCTCCACCGCCTGCGCCACGCCCCGGACGTCGAAGAGGGTGCCGGCCTCGCAGAACGTCGTCGTCCCCGTCCGCAGCATCTCCAGGCAGGCGAGCTGGGCGGCGGCGGCCTCCTCCTCCGGGGTGATGGCGCTGTAGAGCGGGACGTACCAGTCCGGGACGTAGCGGTCCACCGGCACCTCGTCCGGCATCAGGCCGCGCGCGAGGTGCTCGGAGAGGTGGACGTGGGTGTCGACGAAGCCGGGGAGCACGAGACGGCCCCTCCCGTCGATCACGCGGTCGGGCGGGCGCGGCGGGCGGACCTCGGCGGCGCGGCCGACCTGCGCGATCCGCGCGCCGTCGATGAGCACGGAGCCGTCCCGGAGGATCCGGCGCGCGGGATCCAGGGTGACGACGATGGCGTGCTCGACGAGGATCATGGGACGCGGCTCACCCGGGAGGCTCCCGGGGAGCTCATCGGGCCGGCGGTGTCGGGGTCGCTCAGCCGGCGACCCAGCCGTACCACCGGTGGCTCGGGATCGGCCCCTTCGTCGAGATAGGCCATCTTGATCCGGCTCAGGTAGTCGTTCGGGATCTCGTTGCGCCTGGCGTTCACGTCCACGCCGAAGACCCGCGCCGCGTTCAGCCCGAAGATCTGCTCCTTCACCGGGCGCGTGAGGGGCGCGTACCCGTGCTTCTCGACCAGCGCCGGGGGGATCTCGAAGCGCCGGAACGCCTCGATCTGCCACTGGGGCGTCCCGTACCAGATGGAGTCCGTCCCCCACAGCACGTGGTCGGCGCCGAAGGCGTCGACGACCTGGCCGAGCAGGTGGGCGCAGGCGGTGGGATCGGTCGTGACGAGCTGACCGAAGGTGGAGCCCAGCTCCATGTAGATGTTCCGGAGGCCCGGCTCCTTCTTCTTCATCTGGCAGAACTCGGTGGTCCAGGGCACCTCCCCCGACGGCTTCGCCGCCGCCGACCCCGAGCAGCCCGGCGTGGTAGAGGAGGAAGTCGATGTCCGGGAAGTCCCGGGCCGCCTTGATCACGTCGCGGGGATGGTTGTAGTCGGCGACGGGGCCGAGGGGCAGGCCCTTGTGGAGGCAGATGCGCCGGACCCCGAGCTTCCGGGCCCGCTCCAGCATCGGATAGGCGATCTTCTCGTCGTCGACGAACCAGCCGCGATCGAACCCCTTGGGGGCGGCGCCGGTGTATCCCTTCCAGGCGTCGACCTTGAGCGTGGCCGCCTGCATGTCCATGAAGTCGAGATCGGCCTGGCCGAGCTGCGGCGTGATGAGGCCGTGGGCGAGCATCCGGCGGGACTGGGTGACGCGGTTGATCTCGTCCCGGATGTGGGTCATCTCCTTCGGCGGCACCACCGCCTCCTGCGGATAGGGCCCGGGCGGGGTCGAGATGAGCCCGATGTCCGTCTCGCTGTCGAGGAACACCTCCTTGACCATGTTCGCCCACGACAGGTCGGCCAGGGTGCCGCGGTCGGAGGCCAGCTTCGGGTTGAGTCGCCGCGACGACCGGCGCAGCCCGAGCAGCCCCTGCTTCGAGACCGCGCCCCGGCGCCCCGCCTCCTCGTCGTGCGGGTCGTATCCGGCGCCGACGTAGTGGAGCTGCAGGTCGAAGATGAAGAAGGGCGGGCCCGTGCGCGCCTGGAACGCCGCCCGGTCGGCCGCCTCGACCGGGAGCACGTCGAAGAACCGGCCGAAGACCGCGTTCATGGCGAGGAGCGACGCCGCCATGCCGCCGCTCGTCCTCAGGAATCCGCGGCGGCTCTGCCCGAGCCGCGGCGCCAGCCGGGCCGCCTCCGCGAGGATCCGCTCCTCGACCGCCCGCTGGGCGGCCGTCTGGGGGAGCGGCGGGAACTCCTCGTTGGAGACGAGCCGGGTCGGCAGCGGCAGCTCGGTGCGAAGCCCCCGGCGCATCCCGGGACGGAGACGGAAGGCGTGGCGGTTCCCGGTCGACATGATCGCCTCCTCGAGCGAGGGTGGCGGACGGCGGACGTCCCTGCCGATGACCCAGTGTAGGACGCCATCCCGCGCTGTCAACCGAGACGGCCCGCGGGTTGACAGCCGGCGGCCGGGAAGGCGATGATGCGTCGACACCAACCCCGGGAGGACACCATGGCGATGACGTCTCTGGAACGGGCCGAGGCCGCCGAGCACGCGATGAGCCAGGAGCTCGATCGCCAGGTGGTGAAGTCCGTGATCTACGTCTCGGGCGAGCGCGACCCTCGGGTGCCGATCGTGACGGGAGCAGGGCAAGCTCGTCATGATGGGGGACGATCCGCGCCTGCCCAAGATGCCCGCCCGGCCGACCCTGTTCGACTTCTTCAAGTACCGCTTCGGGCCGGCCAACCACATGCTCCAGAGCGCCCGGCTCGCCCTGAAGAACGGCGTGGAGGAGAAGGTCGTTCTGGCCTGCCTGCTGCACGACATCGCCATCACCGGGTTCATCCGGGGCGACCACGGGTACTGGGCCGCCCAGCTCCTCGAGCCCTACGTCGAGGAGGAGGTGAGCTGGGCCATCCGGCATCACCAGGCCCTGCGGTTCTTCGCCGACGAGTCCGTCGGCTACCAGTACCCGGAGCTCTACGTCAAGCTGTTCGGCGAGGACTA
Organism: uncultured Candidatus Rokubacteria bacterium; assembly: GCA_963708025.1. Lineage (GTDB taxonomy): Bacteria > Methylomirabilota > Methylomirabilia > Rokubacteriales > DASRDR01 > CAVPSB01. Next base: position 124,680 of record CAVPSB010000031.1, read on the forward strand.
CCAGCCCGAGCCCTACATCCAGGAGGCGTACCGGTACGCGCGCGGCCACAAGTGGTACATGACCTCGCGCCTGATCACCGTCAACGACCTCTACTCCTTCGATCCCAACGTGCAGGTGACCCTGGAGGAGTTCACGGACATCGTCGGCCGCCACTTCAAGCAGCCGAAGGAGGGCCTCGGCTTCGACGCCAGCCCGTCGGCGCACATGTGGCGCACGATCATCTGGCCGACGAAGTATTTGTAGGGGCTCAGTCGGGCAGCTCGATCCGGCGGCACAGCGTCTCCTGCTTGCCGTCCTTGTAGCGGACGGTGGCCGACACCCCGAACCAGCCGCCGGGGCCGTCGCCGAGCAGGGGGAACCCGTCGTCGGCCCGGTTCCGGGAGACCAGGTCGTCGCCGCCGTCCTTGGGCGGAGGATCCATCCGCCAGCGCACCAGTCCACTCCCTCCAGGAGGGACTGTGGCGCCCTGGAGCCGCACGAACCACTCGTAGCGGGACTCGCCGCCGGGCGGGAGCTTCCGGTAGGCGTAGACGAGGGCCAGGCCGCGCGGCGATGGTGTCGACGCGGACTGCACGATCCAGGGGCCCTTGGCGGCCGCCTCGCCAGCGGGGCCCGGGGGGCCGGAGTGGCCGGGCTCGACGGCGCGTCGTCCGCCGGCGCGGCCGCGGGAGGATTCGCCGGCGCCCCGTCGTCGGCGACCCGGTCGCCCCGATCCGCTGGGTACGGTGCTCGAGGGCAGGCTCAGCACCAGGCCGCCGACCGCGACGACACAGAAGGCCAGGACCGCGGCGGCCAGGACGGGCTGGGCCCGGACCCACTGGAGCCACGAGTCGGATGCCGCCACGCGACGCTCGCCCGGCAGGGCCGGGGGCCGATCTCCGGTTTCCCCGCCGGCGGCGGGCGATCGCTTCCCCCGGAAGGGTGTGGGCATGACGACATTCTACCCACTCGACGGCGTCACGTCCGGGCGACCTCTACGTCGCCTCCGACCGGCCCTCGGAGCGGCGAGCGGCCTCTCAGGGCCCCGTGAGCGCGGTGATACCGTGAGCGAGATGGAGCCCTCGGCCTGGCTGCGACGAGAAGCTCTACGACCGCCGGATCGTGCTCGTGGCCGGCCGGCTCGACGACGCCGTCGCGGCCCGGGCGGCGGCGTCGCTCCTGAGCCTCGACGCGGCCGGTGCCGGTCCAATCGAGCTCCACGTGGACAGCCCGGACGGCACGCTGGAGGCCGCGTTCGTGCTCATCGACACGCTGGGCCACCTCCGGGCGCCCGTGAGCGCCCGGTGCCGCGGGCAAATCGGGAGTCCCGCGATCGGCGTCGTGGCCGCGGCCGGCGATCGGTCGGCCTCGTCCCACGCGCGATTCCGGCTCGCCCAGCCGCGGGTCCAGTTCTCCGGAAGCCCCGACCAGGTCGCCACGCACGCGCGCCTGCACCGGGACCTCCTCGTGCGGTTCCAGGCCCACCTCGCGCGGTCCACGGGGCGGCCCGTTGACGAGATCGCCGACGACATGCTTCGCGGGACGGTATCTCGACGCCCGCGAGGCGCTCGACTACGGCTGATCGACCGGATCGCCGACTCCGCACCGTAACGCGTCGTCGCCGTCCGGGCGGAGGTCAGGCGTCGGGCCGAAGCGGGCGCGGACGACGACGAGGGCCTCGTCGGCCCGCTCCACGGGACATCGCCGAGCTGGATTTCGTCGTCAAGCGGGGTCGCCGCTACGGCGTGGAGGTCAAGTTCATGGACGCTCCGCGCCTCACCCCCTCCATGCGGATCGCGCTTTCCGATCTGCGACTGGAGCGTCTCACGGTCCTCTATCCTGGAGACCTGCGCTATGCGGTCGATCCTCGCGTCACGGTCGTGCCGCTCGCCGAGCTGGCGGTCGATTCCGAGATCATCACGCGCAGCGTGATGGGGGTCCGAGGGTAGACGCGCGACCGGCCTGGTCGAAGGCCTTGCCGGATCGCCCTGCCCAGCGGCGGACGTCAGGCGTCGGGGCCGAAGCGGGCGTGGACGGCGGCGAAGGCCTCGTCGGTCCGCTCGAGCGCGCAGCGGACGTCGTCGGGGGTGTGGGCGGCGCTCAGGAACCAGTTGTGCCAGGGGTGGAGGTAGACTCCCCGGCGCGCGGCCTCCCCGGTGAAGACGTTGGCGCGGTCGAAGGTCCCGGCCGCGACGTCGTCGGCGAAGGTCAGGAACGGGAGCTGCACCGGCCCCGTCTGGCGGATGCCGAGGCCGTGGGCTTGGGCCTGCCGATCCAGGCCCTCCCGCAGGAGGGCGCCCGCGCGCTCCATCGTCGCGATGCCGTCCTCCTCCTCCAGGCTCTGGAGCGTGGCGAGGGCCGCGGCCATGGGGACGGCGGCGAACCAGAAGGACCCGGTGGCGAAGACGGCCGTGGCCGCGTCGCGCAGGGAGTCGGCGCCGGCGACGGCGGCCAGCGGGTGGCCGTTGGCGATGGCCTTGCTGTAGGCGGCCAGGTCGGGGCGGACGCCGAGCGGCACCCAGCTCCCGCCCAGGTGGAGCCGGAAGCCGGCGCGGACGTCGTCGAGGACCAGCGCGGCGCCGCGCCGGTCGCAGAGGGCGCGCACGCCGCGGGCGAAGGCCGGATCCACCAGCTCCTGGTCGTGGCGCGCGTCGTGGCGGAAGGCGGAGACGAGCACGGCGGCGAGGTCCGGGCCGGCCTGGTCCGCCGCCACCTCGACGCTGGCGAGGTCGTTGTAGGTGTACGTCAGGAGGTGCGCGCGGTCCTCGGGCGTGGTGCCGGCCGGACGCGGCGTGCACCAGGGCGCCGAGCCGTGGTAGGCGCCGCGGGCCACCAGCACCTTGGCCCGCCCGGTGGCGGCGCGGGCGATGCTCAGGGCCAGCGTGGTGGCGTCGGTCCCGTTCTTGGCGAACATCGCCCAGCCGGCGTGCGGCGTGAGGTCGACGAGGCGCTCGGCCAGCTCCACCATGCGCGGCGAGGGGCCGTTCTGGCAGTCGGCGAGGGCCTGCTGGGCGGCCACCGCCGCCTCGACCCGGGGATGGGCGTGGCCGAGCACGATCGGGCCGAAGCTGCACATGAAGTCGAGGTACTCGCGCCCGTCCACGTCCCACACCCGGCTCCCGCGCCCCCGCTCCATGAACTGGGGGAACTCCGGGGGCAGGGTCGCCGCGTTCTGATGGCCGTACATCCCCCCGGGGATCACCTGCCGCGCCCGGGCCCGCAGCGCCTGATCGCGCGTCTCGACCGCCAGCTGTGCCGTGCCCATCGCGTTGGGCCCCTTTCTTCTTCGTCAGGTCTGCCGAGTCGGTCCCTTCTACCGCGGCCGGGCGCCGTCCCGCCATGATGCCACAGCCTCGGGTTCCCGCGGGGCTGGGTCGCAGGGCGGTCAGGGTGGGCCTGCGACCTGCCCGGCTTGGCTCGTCTGCATCTTCGATGCATAATGGTCTGCATGAGAACCACGCTGAATCTCGATGAGCGCTTGATCAGAGAAGCGGGGCGCCTCACCGGACTTCGCGTCAAGACCGAAGTCATTCACGAGGGCCTGCGCGCGCTGATCACCCGAGAGAGTGCTCGTCGGCTCGCTGCCCTTGGTGGCACCATGCCGGGTGCGAAGGCGCCGCCTCGCCGCCGTGCGCGCCGGGCGCGCTGATGCTGGTCGATACGTCGGTCTGGATCGACCACTTCCGCCGGTCCAATCTGGCTCTTGCTACTGCGCTCGAGCGAGGGGACGTGGAATGCCACGACTTCGTCCTCGGCGAGCTCGCCTGTGGCACGCTGCCTCGCCGGGACGACGTGCTGGTGTTCATGCAGACCCTGCCACGGATCGCCCCGGTACCCCACGGTGATGTCATGGCGCTGGTGTCGGAACGCGGGCTCTGGGGGCGAGGGCTCGGCTGGGTTGACGTAAGCCTTCTCGCCGCCGTCCTCGTCGCCCGCGCCGGTCTCTGGACGCTGGACCGTCGGCTGCGGCGAGTTGCTTCGAGCCTGGACGTCGGCTGGGAGCCGGCGTAAGGCCCGTGAGCACGGGGCTGGACGGCGCTGGAAGACTCATCAGGACGCTGGCGGAGCTGCGGCACGCAGGCGTGTCGTGGCTTCCCTGGTGAGAGGATAGCAATGGCCGTCGAGTTCGGCGTGCTGCTTCCGACCCGCGAGGCCGTCACGTCCGGCCGCCCGGAGACGGCCCCGCTCCTGACGATGGCCGAGCGTGCGGAGGCCGCGGGCTTCGACTCGGTGTGGATCGGCGACTCGGTGACCGCCCGTCCGCGCCACGAGCCGCTCACCCTGCTCGCCGCCGTCGCCGCGCGCACGCGCCGGGTGCGCGTGGGCACCGCGGTCCTGCTCCCGGCGCTCCGCCAGCCGGTCGTGCTCGCCCACGTCGTCGGCACGCTGGACCGCGTCGCCGAGGGCCGGGTCGTCCTCGGCGTCGGCATCGCCTCCGACATGCCGGCGATCCGCAAGGAGTTCGAGGCCGTCGGCGTGCCGTTCGAGCGTCGCGTCGGGCGCTTCCTCGAGACGCTGGAGATCTGCCGCGCGCTGTGGCGCCAGGACCACGTCAGCTTCGGCGGCAAGCACTTCACGCTCCAGGACGTCACGATGGAGCCGAAGCCGCACCGCCGCGGCGGGCCGCCCATCTGGATCGGCGGCAGCGGCCCCACCGCGCTCCGCGAGGCGGCCCGCTTCGACGCCTGGTTCCCCACCGGCCCGGGCGTCGAGTACTTCGCCGAGCACTTCCCCCGTGTCCAGGCCGCCGCCCGCGCCGCCGGCCGCCCGGCCGACGCCGTGACCGGCGCGGCCTACGTCACGCTCGCCCTCGACCCGAGCCCGGCCGCCGCCGAGCAGCGGCTCCACGCCTTCCTGGAGACGTACTACGCGGCGCCGGCGCGCGCGATCATGGCCCGCCAGGCCACCTACGCCGGCCCGATCGAGGGCTGCGTCGAGTGGCTCCAGCGCTGGATCGACGCCGGCTGCCGCCACTTCTGCCTCCGCTTCGCCGGCGGCGACCAGCTCGCCCAGGTGGACGAGACGGCCTCTCGCCTCCTGCCGCGGCTCCGGCGCGGCTGAACCGCGAAGGCCGGCCGTTGAAGACTATCGGGATCCTCGGGGGCCTCGGGCCCCAGGCCACGATGGACTTCGAGGCCCGCCTCCACCGGGCGGCCCAGCGGCTGATCCCGCAGCGCCAGGGCACCGGCTATCCTCCCCTGGTCGTCTACTACCACCGCCACCCACCGGTCCTCGTGACCGACGAGGGTCTGCCGCGGCTGCCCATCCAGTGCGATCCCCGGCTGCTCGACGCCGCCCGACGGCTGGGCGCCTTCGTGGACTTCCTCGTCATCACGTCCAACAGCCCCCACCTGTTCCAGGCCCAGATCGAGGAGGCGGCAGGGCGCCCGGTCCTGAGCATGATCGACCTGGCCCTGGCCGAGGTGCAGCGCCGGCGCTGGAAGACGGTGGGCGTCCTGGGGCTGGGCGACCCGATCGTCTACACCCGGCCGCTGGAGCGGCTGGGACTCGCGCCCGCGACGCTCGACGCCGGGCTGCGCGCCCGACTGGACCCCGCGATCTTCGGCCTGATGGAAGGGCGCGCCGACGCCGCCTCGTCGGCCATCGCCCGCGAGGCGGTCGCCGCGCTCCGCGCGCGCAGCGTCAACGGGATCATCCTCGGCTGCACCGAGATCCCCCTGCTGCTCCGGGACGCCGCCGACGCACCGGACCTGATCGACCCGGCCCAGCTCCTCGTTGACGCCGCGCTGAGTCACGCATTGACCTGACCCGGCGGCCCCGCCCCGGGAGCTCTCGTCTGGCCGCCTTGCGCGAAGGCCCTGACTTCGACATCGGAACCCGGCGATGCGGGGGCGCTCCCGAAGACGGCTGGCGTGCGACCCCCGTCGCGGAGAGGGACTCGCCGGCTGGACCTGGCACGGTTCCCAGCCGGCGAGCGCCAGGCGCGGTGGCTCACGGGGAACTGATCGCCACCGCCGTCTTGCCGGACAGGACAATGGTCAGCATGAGGTCGTCAAAGCCCCCAGAAAGCCGCATCGCCGTGACCTTGGCCGGGGACAGCCGATAGGTCGCCACCAGCGTCAACGTTTGGTCGAAGATCTGGAGCACCGCAGATTCGAACTTCTGACCCACCGCGAGGGCAGCGAGGTCGCTTCGCGAGAAAGACAGGGTGACGCTCAGCGTGTCTTCCTGCTTCGAGTCGGCATTCAGGTCGATCGCCGTGGCGAAGCCCGTCGGGCCGCCCGCCAACGTGAGCCCAAATACGAAGCCGACGACACCGGGGCCTGGGCCCTCGGCCGCGCCCCAGGCTCGACTCACCTCTCCCCCGAGCACCACGGCGCTCATGACCACAGCCGCGATCAAGCTCGTTCGCCTGCCTCGTGTCAGCCACCGCGTCATTGCTGTTCCCTCCTGTCCTGAGGTCTTGTCCATGTGCAAACGAGCTCAGGCGGCGGCCTTCCTCTCGGCCGTGCTCTGGCTCGGCTTCCCCCGCGCGCCGTTGATGTACGTCACGCCCTCCGCTCCCTCGGCCCGCAGCTCGGGCGCGTCGAGCTGCCGCCGGACCGTGCGCCGGTGACCCGGCCGGGCCGGTCCCGGTCCAGCCGGGCGATGGACGCAGCACGTCCCCACCGGGGCCGGGCTCTCCAGGCGGCCGCGACCCCAGCGTGGAGCCGCTGCCGCGACGGGGCAGGCATGCTACGCGCCGTTGCTGAGCCGGTCCCGCCACAGGATGTGGTCCAGGCAGCGCTCGGCGAGGGCGCCGATGGTGAACGACGGATTGGCGAGGCCGGTGGACCCTTCGATCAGGGCGCCGTCCACCACGTACAGGCCCGGGTAGCGCTTCACCCGCCCGTCGAGATCGCAGGCCTTGCCCAGGACGGCGCCGCCGAGCGGGTGGGCGGACACGAACGGGTTGATCGAGAGCGTCAGCGATCCATTGCGCTGGTCCAGGACCGCGAGGGTCTGCTGCGCCGCGGCCAGGAAGTTGGCCAGCCGGGGATCGGCGGCGGGCCAGTTCAGGTCGACGGCATCGGCGGCGGGGTCGTAGGCGAAGGAGCCGATCGCGGGCGGGATGCCCAGGCTCGCGTAGTTGGCGAAGTGCGGCGGCGCGCCGACGGCCGAGAGCGCGGCGTTGATGTGGGGGGGCAGCACGAGCTCGACGAGGCTGGTGGGCCCGAACGGGTTGTCGAGGTCCTCCAGGATGAAGTGCCCGGCGGGGCCGCCCGTCCCCGCGTTGGTCGGCGGCAGGAGGCCCCGCGTCACGGGCAGGTCGCCGTTGGCCGCCCAGTGCTGGCCGACGTGGTCGTTCAGCGCCGGCAGCGCCCCCGTGGCCCGCGCGCGGACGAGCAGGCTCGTCGTGCCGACGGAGCCCGCGGCGAGGAACAGGTACTTGCACACCAGGCGCCGGGGCGCGCCCACGACGTCCCCGTCGTCGCTGAGGCGGAGCGTCGTCACCACGTAGCGGCCGCCGGGACCCCGCTCGATCGCGACCACCTGGTGCAGGGGCAGGATCTCGACGTGGCCCGTCGCCTCGGCCCGGGCGAGGTAGTTGCGATCGAGGCTGCGCTTGGCCCCGCTGTTGAGCCCGTAGAACGACTGCCCGGCGATGGCGGAGGGGACCCGCCGGCCGGCGATCTCGTCGCGCACGATGTCCCAGTCGACGGCCAGGTCGACCGGGCGCGTCGGGAATCCCGCCGTCCGGGCCTGGGCCAGGCTCACGCGGCTGGAGCGGTAGTACTCCGTGGCCAGGATGTCGTCGGGAATCGGCGCCGAGCGGATGATCCCCTTGACGCGCGGGTAGTACACGTCCTCCATCTCGTCGAAGTCGATCTGCCCGCGGGAAGAGGCGCTCGAAGAGCTCGCGGCGCGGCTTCACGATGATGGCGTTGAAGACGAGCGAGCCGCCGCCCACGCCCGCGCCGGCGCCGATGTAGATGCCGTTGCCCTCGGTGACGCCGTTGCCCTCGATGACCTCGAGGACGCCGACGTACCGGTCGATGGGCTTCTCGAGCTGGGGCAGGCCCAGGATCGCCTCGCCGGTGCGGTCGCGCAGCCAGTAGGCGCGCCCGTCGGGCTGCTCGAACGTCGCGAAGGTGTCGCCGTCGCGCCGGATCGGCCAGCGCCGGCCCCGCTCGAGCACGACGGTGTCGATGCCGGCGTGCCCGAGCCTCAGCGCGGCGACCGCGCCGCCGAAGCCGCTGCCGATGACGACGGCGGGAACGAAGTCGGAGTGGCGTGCCCACGCCCGGTGGCTGGAGCCGACGAGGCCGGCGCCGGCCGCCGCGAGAATTCCGCCTCGCAGGAACTGGCGCCTCGAGAGGTCCCTGGACATGGCGTTTCCCCCTTGCTTCCAGTCGGTCATGGCCGCTGGGCGTCCTGGATGATCCCGTCGAGCAGCTCGGCGGGGTCGGAGATCAGCATGCCGTGTACCGCGTCCGGGCCGGACACCTCGACGAGCCCGGTTCGCCGGCGGTCAGGTACTCGTGGAGCAGGGCCTGCTCCTCCGGGCGGACGATGACGTCCTGCTCGAAGCCGACGACCCGCATGCGTGGTCCGGGCGTGGGGGCGAAGATCCTGGCCTCGATCGAGGGGTGGGCCAGAGGCGGCGCGCCGATCAGGGCAAGCGCGGGAGGGGTCAGGCTTTGACTTCTTGACACTTCGAGGAACCCGAGGGGAGGTCGGCAGGCCGCCTGCCGGGCGGAGTGGTCCCGGTGCGGCGGCCGCGAGGGTCTCCTCACTGGTTCGCCCGGACATGGGGCACCACGCAAACTGGCCGCGTGCCCGTTCAGCGGCAGACGCCATTGTTCAGAAGTCAAAGCCTGACCCCATCCTGCGCTCCGTGATCATCGGGTCCTCCTCCGGTTCCCAGCAGTCATCCCCGTGTCGCTACAGCGCGAACGGGAGTGACGCGGGCGGCGTGGCCTGGCCGGAGCCGTTGTCGCCCCAGCACGCCACGGTCCCGTCGCCCCGGATGCCGCACGTGTGAGTGCGCCCCGCGGAGACCTGGCTGAAGGGGCCGCCGGGCGGCGTGGCCTGGCCGGAGCCGTTGTCGCCCCAGCACGCCACGGTCCCGTCGCCCCGGATGCCGCACGTGTGCAAGCCCCCCGCGGAGACCTGGCTGAAGGGGCCGCCGGGCGGCGTGGCCGCGCCGAAGCCGTTGAAACCCCAGCACGCCACGGTCCCGTCGCCCTGGATGCCGCACGTGTGAAAGCCCCCCGCGGAGACCTGGCTGAAGGGGCCGCCGGGCGGCGTGGCCTGGCCGGAGCCGTTGACGCCCCAGCACGCCACGGTCCCGTCGCCCCGGATGCCGCACGTGTAATTGACCCCCGCGGAGACCTGGCTGAAGGGGCCGCCGGGCGGCGTGGCCTGGCCGGAGGCGTTGACGCCCCAGCACGCCACGGTCCCGTCGCCCCGGATGCCGCACGTGTGACTGACCCCCGCGGAGACCTGGCTGAAGGGGCCGCCGGGCGGCGTGGCCTGGCCGAAGCCGTTGACACCCCAGCACGCCACGGTCCCGTCGCCCCGGATGCCGCACGTGCTCAGGCCCCCCGCGGAGACCTGGCTGAAGGGGCCGCCGGGCGGCGTGGCCTGGCCGAAGAAGTTGTCGCCCCAGCACAGGACCCCGCCGAGGCGGGTCAGCCCGCAGGTATGACTGTTGCCCGCGTCCACTCCGGGCTGCGTCGCGAACGCAGCTCTCAGCACGACGCCACCCGGGCAGGTCAGCGTGACCAGGCCGAGGGTGCCGTCGAACGCGGCCGCGCAGCCGCCTCCCGAGCCCGGCGGTCCCTGCGGCCCCTGGGCGCCCGTGGCCCCGGTCTCGCCCTTCTCTCCCGGGATCCCCTGAACGCCCTGGAGCCCCGGCAGCCCCTGGATCCCCTGGATTCCCTGCGGCCCTGGCTCCCCCTGGACGCCCTGCATGCCTGGCGGCCCCTGAGGTCCTGGCTTTCCCTGGGGTCCCGGATCACCCGGCGGCCCCGGCTCGCCCCCGCCGCCGATCGCCACCTCGAACGGAAGCGCCGGGATCGGGAGCGCGCCGCCGCGGATCACCAGGAGTTGGTAGCTGGCCGGCTCGATGCCGACCGGCAGCGCGGCGACGATCTCCGTCGGCGAGTGGAGGAGCACCGTCAGCGGCACCCCGGCGAGCCGCACGCCGGGCGTCGCCGGCCCGAAGTTCACGCCCCAGACCGTGAGCCGCAGGCTCTCCAGGTCCGCGTCCACCCGCAGGATCAGCGGCACGGGCAGGTCGGCCCGCGCCGCGACCGCGAAGAGCAGCACCGTGATGATCCCGAACAGCCCCACCCCCAGCCGTCCCACCCTGGTCATGTCACGACCCTCCCTCGCCTCGAAGCCGCCTGAACATCGTCTCGATCACGGAGCCCAGCGTCTCCAGCCCCCGGAAGGTCTCCTTGCGCCCGGTCCGGACGGCCTCGACCACGCCCCGCAGCGCGCCGTCCGCGTCCTCGCTCACCGACACGACGAAGGAGCGGCGCACCCACGGCGCCTCGTCTCCGGCCGGCACCGGCCGCTCGGAGGGCGGGCTCCCGGTTGACCCGGAGGGCCCTGGGGAGCGCTCGCCTCGCCGTGTCGCTTTCACCGCGCCATCGTCCACCCGGCTCGTGAACGATGCGTTAAAGCCGCGCCGACACAGGCTTGTCATGGGCGGGTCCGTGGGGTAGGGTAGGGCCCGGTCGCCACCTCATGGCGCGGCTCACGCTGACGCTGCTCGGGGGGTTCGAGGGCCGGCTCGACGAGAGCCATCCCCTCTCGCTGTCCGCCCGCAAGGCCTGGGCGCTCCTCGCCTACCTCGCCGTGCCGCCCGGCCGGGCGCACCCCCGGGACAAACTGGCCGCGCTGCTCTGGGGCGGAGTTCCCGAGCCCCAGGCCCGGACGAGTCTCCGCCAGGCGCTCTTCGCTCTCCGGCGCGCCCTGGGCGAGGCCGCCCCCCTCCTGGTGATGGAAGGCGAGGGCGTGAGCCTGGCCGCGCCGGGCGTGGCGGTGGACGCGGTCCGCTTCGAGCAGGGGCTGGGCGCCGACGGTCGGGTCCCGCTCGAATCCGCGGTCGAGCTCTACCGGGGAGACTTGCTCGCCGGCCTGGCCGTGGACGAGCCGCCCTTCGAGGAGTGGCTCATGGCGCAGCGCGAGCGCCTGCGGGAGCTGGCGCTGGAAGGCCTCGCCCGTCTCCTGGCCCGCCAGCGGGCGGCCGGCGCCCTGGAGGCGGGGGTGACACCGCGATCCGCCTGCTCGCCATCGACCCGCTGCAGGAGGTGGGACACCGCACCCTCATGCGGCTCTATGCCGCGCTCGGCCGCCGTGGCGACGCGCTCCGCCAGTACCGGGAGTGCGTCGCCGTGCTCGCGCGCGAGCTAGAGGCGGAGCCCGAGGCAGAGACGCGACACCTGTACCAGGAGATCCTGCGCGAGAGGCTCGGCCGACCGTCCCGGGCCGACCGTGACCGGACGGCGGCCGACCCGCTCACGACGCCGCGTCGCGACCTTGCGCCACTGGCGTCGGGGCTCACGGAGGTGCCGCTCGTGGGCCGAGCGGCCGAGCTCGATCTTCTCCGGGCGGCGCTCGACACGGCCTGGGCGGGGCATCCGCGGCTCTTCCTCGTGCGGGGCGAGGCGGGGATCGGCAAGAGCCGGCTGATCGCCGAGGGGACCACCGGAGCGGTGCGCCGAGGGGGCCGGGTCCTCGTCGGCCAGTGCCACGAGAGCGAACAGGCCTTGCCGTTCGGCCCCTGGGTTGACCTCCTGCGAACGGCGCTGGCCGAGCTCGGCCCCCAGCTCGCCGGCCTGGCCCCCGCCTGGCGGGTCGAGCTGGCGCGGCTCCTCCCGGAGCTGAGCGACGCGGCGGCGTCGCCGCCCGAAGGTCCGGCCCACCACCGGCGCCTCTTCGAGGCCGTGGCGACATTCGCCCACACCCTGGCGCGGTCACGGCCCCTCGTCCTGGTCCTGGAGGACCTCCACTGGGCCGACGAGCCGAGCCTCCGGCTCGCGGTCTCCCTCTGCCGCCGTCTCGGAGACGCGCCCGTCCTCGTCGTGGCGAGCGTCCGCGAGGAAGACCTGGCCGACACGCCCGAGCGCGCCCACGTGCTCGACCTCGTCACGGAGGCGGCGGCGACGGTGACCCTCGGGCCGCTCTCCCGTCCCGATATCGCCCGCCTGGTCGCGGCGCTCGGCCGGCGCGGGGCCGACGTGATGACCACGAGCCAGCTGGCCGACCGCGTGTGGGCCGTGAGCGAGGGGCATCCGCTCATGGCCGTCGAGGCCACCCGGGCCTACGGGGCCGAGCCGGAGGCCCCCGGGGCCGGGCCGGAAGCCCCCGCGGCCAGGCTGGCGCTCCCCGAGCGCATCCACGACCTCGTCGTGCGGCGCCTTCGCCGGGTGAGCGACGCCGGCCGCGCCGTTCTCGCGGGGGCGGCGGTCGCCGGACGCCCGGTCGACTTCGCGGTCCTGCAGCAGGCGGCCGGTCTCGCCGAGGCGGATGCCGCGGCGGCCGTCGAGGAGCTCGTGCGGCGCCGGCTCCTGCGCGAGGTCGGCGAGGGGCTCGTGCTCACGCACGACCGCGTGCGAGAGGTGGTGTACGGGGGGCTCCTCGCCCCGCGGCGGCGGCTGCTGCACCGGCGGGTGGCCGAGGCCCTCGAGGCCCAGGTCAGCGGGCGCACCGAGCCGCACGCGCTCGCGCTCGGCCGCCACTTCGAGGCAGCGGAAGCGTGGGACAAGGCCGCCCGGTACCTGCGCCAGGCGGGGCTCGACGCCTTCGCCCGGGGCGCCAGCCGCGAGGCGGCGCAGTCGCTCGAGCGGGCGCTCGGGGCGGCGGAGCGGCTTCCGGCCGGCCGGCCCCGCCAGGAGCAGCTGATCGATCTCCGGCTCGACCTGCGCCTGGCGCTGGCCCCGCTGGGCGAGGTCGAGCGCGTCCTCCGGTACCTGGAGGAGGCCCGCAGCCTCGCCACGACCCTGGGGGACGCGCGCCGGTCGGCGCGCGCCAGCGTGCTGATGAGCTACTGCTTCCACTGGATGGGCCAGCCGGCCCGCGGCCTCGAGTCGGCCCGCCAGGCCCTGGCGATCGCGTCCGACCTGGACGACCGGGTCCTCGCCATCGAGGCCAGCTACCACCTCGGCCAGACGGCCATCCCCCTCGGGCGCTTCCGCGACGCGCTCGAGGCGCAGCAGAAGGTCCTCGCGCTCCTCGAAGGCGCCGGGGGCGATGTCCGCCTGAGTCTCCCCTACCGGCCCGCCGTCGCGTGCCGGATCTACATCGGCCTCTGCCTCGGCTTCCTGGGGGAGTTCGCGGACGCCGGCGTGTCCCGGCAGGAGGGGCTCCGGCTGGCGGAATCGGTGGACCACGTGAACACCCGCGCGTTCGCGCTCCAGGGTGCCGGGTGGCTCGCCCTGATCCAGGGCGAGGCGCTCGAGGCGATCCCGCCGCTCGAGCGGGCCCTCGAGATCTGCACCCGGTTCGACATCGTCCCGACGTGGCCGGTGGCCGCCACGCTGCTCGGCTGGGCGTACGCCCTGACCGGACGACCGCCGGAGGGCATCGCGCTCGTCGAGGAAGCCGAGCAGCGGAGCGCCCGACTCCGGCTGGAGCTCGTCCACGGCGGAGCCCTGGCCGCACTGTCCGAGGCCTATCTCCTGGGCGACCGCCGGGCCGACGCGCAGGCGGCCAGCCAGCGCGCCCTCGAGGCGGCGCGGGCTCACCAGCAGCGGTGGCAGGAGGCCGAAGCGCTCAGGGTCCGGGGCGACATCGTGGCGGCCGGAGCGGCCGGGCTCGAGGCGGATTCCTGGTACGGGGAGGCCCTGGCGCTGGCCTCGACGCTCGGCATGGCGCCCCTCGTGGCGCGGTGCCGGTTCGCGCGCGCGATGCTGCTCCGCCGGGAGGGGCACGAGGAAGACGCGCAGGCAGAGATGGAGGCCGCACGCCAGTCGTTCCGACGCATGGGCATGAAGACCTGGCTGGAGCGGACGGAGGCGACCCTCATCGGGGGAGCGCTGATCGTGACGGGACCCGTCCCCATCGACCGCCGGAGCTGGCTGAGGCTCGCCGGAGCGGCCGCCGCGGCTTGTTCGGTCGGCGCCACCGCGAGCCCGACGCCGAAGCGCGGCGGCGTGTTCCGCCTCCGCGGCGAGGACCCGACGACCGGCTTCGACCCGCATCGGACCGTCTCCTTCCGGACGTTGACCACGCTGTCCCTGACGCACAGCCGGCTGGTGAAGGTGAAGGCCGGGACGGGCGTCGCCCCCGGGACCGTGCCGCTGGAGCCGGACCTGGCCGAGTCGTGGACGCGACCCGACGACAGGACCTATCTCTTCCGGCTCCGCCGCGGCGCCCGCTGGCATCCGAAGCCCCCGGTGAACGGCCGGGAAGTGACCGCGGAGGACGTCAAGTACACCTACGATCGCTTCCGCGCGATCACCGGGAATCCTGCCCGGAGCCTGCTGGATCCGGTGGAGAAGATCGAGGCGCTCGACCGGTACACGGTCCGGTTCGTCCTCACGGAGCCCTTCGCGTGGTTCCTGGACGTGCTCGCGTCCACCTCGATGTGGATCGTGCCGAAGGAGGCCGTCGACCACTGGGGCGACCTCCGGCGCGCGGAGGCGTGCGTCGGCACCGGACCCTGGATGCTCGAGCGCTACGAGCCCGGCGTCCGGCTCACCTTCGCGCGGAACCCGCATTACTTCCTCGCGGACCTCCCGTACGCCGACGCCGTCGAGGTGACCGTGGACGCCGATCCCGCGTCCAGGCTGGCGGCATGGCTGGCGGGGCAGTACGACTTCGCGCCCGAATACGACATGGTCGTGCGTCGCGTCGATCTCGACCTCGTCCAGCGCCGGAAGCCGGGGCTCCAGACCGCGGAGTTCGTCTGGCTCGTGGGCGCGCTGGGCGCCCTTCGCCTGGATCGAGAGCCGTTCAAGGACCTGCGCGTCCGGCAGGCGCTGGCCCTCGCCGGCAACTGGAGGGAGGGGCTCGACGCCAACGCGTTCGCCCAGGGCCACGGTGTTCCCAACCCCGCGGTTCCGGCAGCCTTCCGGGAGTGGTCCATTCCCATCGACCAGCTTCCCGCCGCCGGCCGTCGGGTCTACGAGCAGAGCCTCCCCGAGGCCCGGCGGCTTCTGGTCGAGGCCGGCTACCCGAACGGGCTGAAGATCCCGGTCGAGACCACGGCCGGCTACGGCCCCGACTACATGGACCTGGTGCAGGTCCTGCTGAAGAACTGGAAGGCGGCGGGTGTCGAGGCCGACCTGCGGCTGAAGGAGTACGGCGCGTTCCTGGCGAGCGCCGTCTTCGGGAAATTCGACGCGCTGGCCCTCAGCCTGCTCGGCGCCTGGACGGAGCCCGACAGCTATCTCTACCGGCTCCACATGCCGGGTCAGCCGACGAACGCGAGCGGTGTCGACGACCCGAGGCTCAGCGAGATGATCCGCCTTCAGCGCCGCGCCTTCGACCCGGCGCGGCGCCGCCAGATCCTGTACGACATCCAGCGCTACCTCTCCGAGCGGGTGTACTACCTCTACGACGCCTCGATCAGCGTCGTGGCCGCCTGGGAGCCATACGTCAGGAACTTCGCCCCGAACTTCGGCCACGACTACGGGGGGCGGCTGATGGTCGCGTGGCTCGACCGATAGGCCGCTGGCGATAGCCGGCCGCTGGTCCATCCCGGCCGCCAGCCGTCGAGGATCGCGAAGCGTCGCCGTCCCGAGGCATGGTCCCGGGACGCCCCGCGGCCCCTGCCTGAGCACTTCTCGCCTACCTTGCCGTTGCCGCCCGGCCGGGCGCTTCCCTAGACGCTCGAGATCTGCCGGGCCCTGTGGTGCTGCGACGGTGTCGGCTTCGCGGGCCGGCACTTCAAAAAGCACGACGTCACCATGGAGCCGAAGCCGCACCGCCCCGGCGGGCCGCCCATCTGGATCGGCGGCAGCGGCCCCACCGCGCTCCGCGAGGCCGCGCGCTTCGACGCCTGGTCCCCCACCGGCCCCGGCGTCGAGTACTTCGCCGAGCACTTCCCCGGCGTCCAGGCCGCCGCCCGCGCCGCCGGCCGCCCTGCCGACGCCGTGACCGGCGCGGCCTACGTCACGCTCGCCCTCGACCCCAGCCCCGCGGCCGCCGAGCAGCGGCTTCACGCCTTCCTGGAGACCTACTACGCGGTGCCGGCACGCGCGATCATGGCCCGCCAGGCCACCTACGCCGGGCCGATCGAGGGCTGCGCCGAGTGGCTCCAGCGCTGGATCGACACCGGCTGCAGCCACTTCTGCCTCCGCTTTGCCGGCGGCGACCAGCTCGCCCAGGTGGACGAGACGGCCTCCCGGCTCCTCCCGCGGCTGCGCTCGCGCTAAGCGCGATCACGGCGTCCGGGGCTCGTGTGTTGGCGGCGGCGCCAGGGTCGGGCTGGTTGCTCCTCGTCCTCTTGCCGACCCCGCATGTCGGCTTCCCGCAGGGCAGGGGACACGAAACGAGTGAATGATGTAAGATTTCGGGCGGATGAGCCCTCTCCATCACGATGCAGCACAAGGGGACCTCCTCCGGCAGGTCAGGGACCGGATCATGACCGCGGACGGTCGTGCCGTGCGCCGGCTGATCCTCTTCGGATCCCGTGTCCGTGGCGATGCGAGACCGGACAGCGACTATGACATCCTCGTGCTGGTGACCGGCATGGACGCGGCGCAGCGCTCGGCGTTCGCGTCCAGGCTCTACCGGGCGATGGAAGGCCTCGGCGTCAGCGTCGAGCCGTGGGTGATGAGCGAGCAGGAGTTCGAGGAGAGCAAGACGGTCGTCGGCGGTCTGGCCCATCCGGCGTGGAAGGAAGGAGTCGTCTTCCATCCGGACGCCTGAGCAAGTCCGGTGGGACTAGTCCTGGGGCTGGGCGACCCGATCGTCTACACCCGGCCGCTGGAGCGGCTGGGACTCGCGCCCGCGACGCTCGACGCCGGGCTGCGCGCCCGACTGGACCCGGCGATCTTCGGCCTGATGGAAGGGCGCGCCGACACCGCCTCGGCGGCCATCGCCCGCGAGGCGGTCGCCACGCTCCGCGCGCGCGGCGTCGACGGGATCATCCTCGGCTGCACCGAGATCCCCCTGCTGCTCCAGGACGCCGCCGACGCACCGGACCTGATCGACCCGGCCCAGCTCCTCGTTGACGCCGCGCTCCGCCACGCCTTGACGTGACCCGGCGGCCGCCGCCCCGGGAGCGGGCATGGCGTCCTTCCGTGTGACGCGGTGAAGCTCTCGGTCTGGCGGCCTTGCGCGGGCGGCGGGCGACGCCTCTAGCTGCTAGCGGACCTCGGTCCTCGCCTTCTACTGCCAGGAACGGTGAGCGGGATATGGGCTACCCCTGGCCCTCGGCTGGCGTTCGCGCCCTCTCCACGAGCCGCACCAGTACCTCGTAGGGCTGCGCGCCCACGACGCCCCAGCGGCCGGCGACGAAGGTCGGCACGCCGCTGATCCCGAGCTCGCGCGACAGCGCCCAGTCGGCATCGATGGCTGCCTCGAACGTCCGCCGCTCCAGCACCTCGCGCGCGGCCTCGACCGGGAGGCCGACGCGCTCGGCGATCTCCAGCAGCACCGCGGGCTTCGAGATGTCGCGGGCCTCCACGAAGTAGGCGCGGAAGAGTGCCTCGTGGATGGCCTCGCCGCCCGGCTGCGTGTCGGCCCACTTGCCCAGCTCCTGCGCCAGCCGGCTGTTGTACGTCATCGTGCGCTCGCCGTAGGGAAGGTCCTCGGCGTCCATGCGCGCCTTCATCTGGGCGTGCATGGCCTGCCGGTCCAGGTTGCGTCCCGCGAAGAGGTCGTCCAGGGAGCGGCCTTCCGCCGGGGTGTCCGGGTGCAGCGGGAAGTGCACCCACTCGACCTTCACGCCGTGCTCGGCCTTGAGCCTCTCAATACGCACGGTACTGAGATAGCACCAGGGTCAGACGTAGTCGGTGAAGACCTTCAGCGTGACCGGCTCGCTCATGAGGCCTCCTCTGGGGCCGGAGAGGATCAGCCCAGGAGCAGCTCGCACACCTCGAGCCACGCCTGGGTGGTCAGCGCGAGCGACTCCACGTCCACGCGCTCGTCGTTCCCGTGGAACCGCCCGCCCATCGCCTCGGCGGTCAGGGCCCGTGAGAAGAGGCCGAAGCCGTAGGCGATCGCGCCCCGATCGCGGAAGTAGGGCGCATCGGTGAAGCCGACGATCATCTTCGGCAGGAGGCGGGCGCCCGGGTAGTGCGCGTCCACCACCCGGCCCAGCACGTCCCACAGCGGGGTACCGGTGGGCGACACCGAGGCCGGCTTGGAGAAGAGCCGCTCGACCTCGACCTCCTCGGCCAGGCCGCCGAGGGCCTTGTCGAGGTGCCGGCGCACCTCGTCCTCGCTGTCGCCGGGGACGGTGCGGATGTCCACCTCCACGTCGACCGTGTCCGGGATCACGTTGGTCTTGACCCCGCCGTGGCAGACGTTCGGCGAGAGCGTCGTGTGGGTGGCCGACCACGCGAGCCGGGCCAGGCGCGGGTCGAGCCCGGCGATCGCCTCGTCGACGCGGGAGGGGTCGGCCAGGGCGGCCTTCGTGGCCGGGTCGAGGTGGAGCGTGTCGACGAAGGCCCGCCACAGCTCGTCGACATAGGGCGCCGGGCGGTAGTCGGCCAGGCGGCTCACCACCCGGGCGGCCTTCACCAGCGCGTTGTTCGCGCCGTACGGCATCGAGCCGTGGCCGGGCGTGCCCTTCACCCGGAGCCGCCGCCAGGCGACGCCCTTCTCGCCGACGTGCACGGTGACGGCGAGCTCGCCGGTCGCGCCGCGGCTCACCGTTCCCCCGTTCTCGGTGAGGCAGTAGTCGGCCCGGAGAGCGTCCCAGTGCCGCTCGCACACGTAGCCGGCCCCCAGCGTGCCGCCGGCCTCCTCGTCGGCGCAGGCGAGGTAGACGAGCGAGCCGCGCGGCCGCCAGCCGGCGGGCCGGCGGGCCAGGGCGCGGAGCGCGACGGCCTGGGAGGCGGTGATGTTGAGCATGTCCACCGCGCCGCGGCCCCACACCTCGCCGTCGACCAGCTCGCCGCCGAACGGATCGCGGGTCCAGGCCTTCGGGTTCACCGGCACGACATCGGTGTGGCCCATCAGGCACAGCGTGGGCGCCGTGGGGTCGCTCCCCTCGATCCGGGCGACCAGGCTCCCGCGGCCGGGGGCGTGAGGCGGCTGGTACACCTCGATGTCGAGGCCGCTGCCTTCCAGGTAGCTCCTCAGGGTGTCGCTGTTGCGCGACTCCTGGCCCGACGGGAGGGTGCCGTCGTTGACACACTGGTTGCGAATCAGCTGCTGGAGCAACTCGACGGTCTGGCCGGTCAATGCGTCGTCCATGACGGTATCCTAGCCAGCGGCGGCCGCGCTGTCGAGGGCGGGGTCAGGCCCGCTCGAAGAGCGCCTGGACCGAGACGATGCGGTGCTCCTCGCGATTCCCGGGTGGCGCGGTGGCACGTGGGCTCCGCGTCCATCGCGCCATCCTAACGCGGATCGTCAGCCAGGCCACCCTCGCCGCCGCAGGCCTTCCCTCCCCACCGGAGCGCCGGGAGCTACGCGCCGTTGCTCAGCCGGTCCCGCCCCAGGATGTGATCCATGCAGCGCTCGGCGAGCGCGCCGATGGTGAACGACGGATTGGCGAGGCCGGTGGACCCTTCGATCAGGGCGCCGTCCACCACGTACAGGCCGGGGTAGCGCTTCACCCGCCCGTCGAGATCGCAGGCCTTGCCCAGGACGGCGCCGCCGAGCGGGTGCGCGGACACGAACGGGTTGATCGAGAGCGTCAGCGATCCATTGCGCGCGTCCAGGACCGCGAGGGTCCGCTGCGCCGCGGCCAGGAAGTTCGCCAGCCGGGGATCGGCGGCGGGCCAGTTCAGGTCGACGGCATCGGCGGCGGGGTCGTAGGCGAACGAGCCGATCGCGGGCGGGATGCCCAGGCTCGCGTAGTTGGCGAAGTGCGGCGGCGCGCCGACGGCCGAGAGCGCGGCGTTGATGTGCGGGGGCAGCACGAGCTCGACGAGGCTGGTGGGCCCGAACGGGTTGTCGAGGTCCTCCAGGATGAAGTGCCCGGCGGGGCCGCCCGTCCCCGCGTTGGTCGGCGGCAGGAGGCCCCGCGTCACGGGCAGGTCGCCGTTGGCCGCCCAGTGCTGTCCGACGTGGTCGTTCAGCGCCGGCAGCGCCCCCGTGGCCCGCGCGCGGACGAGCAGGCTCGACGTGCCGACGGAGCCCGCGGCGAGGAACAGGTACTTGCACACCAGGCGCCGGGGCGCGCCCACGACGTCCCCGTCGTCGCTGAGCCGGAGCGTCGTCACCACGTAGCGGCCGCCGTGACCCCGCTCGATCGCGACCACGCTGGTGCAGGGGCAGGATCTCGACGTGGCCGGTCGCCTCGGCCCGGGCGAGGTAGTTGCGATCGAGGCTGCGCTTGGCCCCGCTGTTGAGCCCGTAGAACGACTGCCCGGCGATGGCGGAGGGGATCCGCCGGCCGGCGATCTCGTCGCGCACGATGTCCCAGTCGACGGCCAGGTCGACCGGGCGCGTCGGGAATCCCGCCGTCCGGGCCTGGTCCAGGCTCACCCGGCTGGAGCGGTAGTACTCCGTCGCCAGGATGTCGTCGGGAATGGGCGCCGAGCGAATGATCCCCTTGACGCGCGGGTAGTACACGTCCTCCATCTCGTCGAAGTCGATCGCCCGCGGGAAGAGCGCGCTCGAAGAGCTCGCGCCGCGGCTTCACGATGATGGCGTTGAAGACGAGCGAGCCGCCGCCCACGCCCGCGCCGGCGCCGACGTAGATGCCGTTGCCTTCGGTGACGCCGTTGCCCTCGATGACCTCGAGGACGCCGACGTACCGGTCGATGGGCTTCACGAGCTGGGGCAGGCCCAGGATCGCCTCGCCGGTGCGGTCGCGCAGCCAGTAGGCGCGCCCGTCGGGCTGCTCGAACGTCGCGAAGGTGTCGCCGTCGCGCCGGATCGGCCAGCGCCGGCCCCGCTCGAGCACGACGGTGTCGATGCCGGCGTGCCCGAGCCTCAGCGCGGCGACCGCGCCGCCGAACCCGCTGCCGATGACGACGGCGGGAACGAAGTCGGAGTGGCGTGCCCACGCCCGGTGGCTGGAGCCGACGAGGCCGGCGCCGGCCGCCGCGAGAATTCCGCCTCGCAGGAACTGGCGCCTCGAGAGGTCCCTGGACATGGCGTGTCCCCCTTGCTTCCCGTCGGTCATGGCCGATGGGCGTCCTCGATGATCCCGTCGAGCAGCTCGGCGGGGTCGGAGATCAGCATGCCGTGCACCGCGTCCGGCCCGGACACCTCGACGAGCCCGGTTCGCCGGCGCCGTCAGGTACTCGTAGAGCAGGGCCTGCTCCTCGGGGCGGATGATGACGTCCTGCTCGAAGCCGACGACCCGCAGCGTGGTCCGGGCGTGAGGGGCGAAGATCCGGGCCTCGATCGACGGGCGGGCCAGAGGCGGCGCGCCGACCAGGGCAAGCGCGGGAGGGGTCAGGCTTTGACTTCTTGACACTTCGAGGAACCCGAGGGGAGGTCGGCAGGCCGCCTGCCGGGCGGAGGTGGTCCCGGTGCGGCGGCCGCGAGGGTCTCCTCACTGGCTCGCCCCGGACATGCGGCACCACGCAAACTGGCCGCGTGCCCGTTCAGCGGCAGACGCCATTGGTCAGAAGTCAAAGCCTGACCCCATCCTGCGGCCAGTCGCTACAGCGCGAATGGGAGTGACGCGGGGGGCGTGGCCTGGCCGAAGCCGTTGAAGCCCCAGCACGCCACCGTCCCGTCGCCCCGGAGGCCGCACGTGTGAAAGGCCCCTGCGGAGACCTGGCTGAAGGGGCCGCCGGGCGGCGTGGCCTGGCCGTTGCCGTTGACGCCCCAGCACGCCACCGTCCCGTCGCCCTGGAGGCCGCACGTGTGATTGCCCCCTGCGGAGACCTGGCTGAAGGGGCCGCCGGGCGGCGTGGCCTGGCCGGACCCGTTGTTGCCCCAGCACGCCACCGTCCCGTCGCCCTGGAGGCCGCACGTGTGACTGCCCCCTGGGGAGACCTGGCTGAAGGGGCCGCCGGGCGGCGTGGCCTGGCCGGAGAAGTTGGCGCCCCAGCACGCCACCGTCCCGTCGCCCTGGATGCCGCACGTGTGAGAGAACCCCGCGGAGACCTGGCTGAAGGGGCCGCCGGGCGGCGTGGCCTGGCCGGACCCGTTGTTGCCCCAGCACAGGACCCGGCCGAGGCGGGTCAGCCCGCAGGTGAAATCGCCGCCCGCGCTCACTCCGGGCTGCGTCGCGAACGCAGCTCTCAGCACGACGCCACCCGGGCAGGTCAGCGTGACCAGGCCGAGCGTGCCGTCGAACGCGGCCGTGCAGCCGCCTCCCGAGCCCGGCGGTCCCTGCGGCCCCTGGGCGCCCGTGGCCCCGGTCTCGCCCTTGTCGCCCTTATCCCCCTTGTCGCCTCTGTCCCCCTTCTCGCCTTGCATCCCCTGAGGACCCTGGGGTCCCGACGGCCCTTGAATTCCCGGGATTCCCTGCGGTCCCGGCTGGCCCTGGGGTCCCTGGGGGCCCTGCGGGCCCACGGCGCCGTCTCCGCTGCCGATCGCCACCTCGAAGGGGAGCGCCGGGATGGGGAGTGGGCCCCCCCGGATCACCAGGAGCTGGTAGGTTGACGGCTCGATGTCGTGCGGCAGCAGGGCGACGATCTGCGTCGGGGAGTGGAAGAGCACCGGGAGTGGCACGCCGGCGAGCTTCACCACCGGCGTCGCCGTCCCGAAGCTCGTGCCCAGATCGTCAGCCGCGAGCTCTCCAGGTCGGCATCCGCTCGCAGGATGAATGGCACGGGCAGGTCCGCCCGCGCCCCGACCGCGACGACCAGCACCGCGATGATTCCGACCAGCACCACGCCCAGCCGTCCGCCTCTCGTCATGTCACGCCCTCCTCTTCTTCGTGTCTCGGCCTGACGCAATCGAGACCACGCCGACGCCGTCA
This sequence comes from uncultured Candidatus Rokubacteria bacterium, assembly GCA_963708025.1. Lineage (GTDB taxonomy): Bacteria > Methylomirabilota > Methylomirabilia > Rokubacteriales > DASRDR01 > CAVPSB01. The sequence goes on from CAVPSB010000031.1 coordinate 147,620, forward strand.
GGAGCCCGGCGCCGGCTCGGCCTCCCCGCGCGCCAGCATCGCGGCGAGGAGCCCTCCGACGTCCTCCAGCCCGTCCACCTTGGCCTTCTCGCCGGTCCGGACCCGCTCGACCACCCCGGTGACCCGCCCGAGCCCGTCCCGGTCCAGCCGGACGATGAAGACCGCTCGGTGAAGCCCCACGCCCTCGTCCGCCATGACGTGCCCACCATGGCCGGGGGGGCGTTAGCAAACCGTCTGCGGCGGCGTTAGTGGCTGGTAATGTGGCGGGACATCGTGCTAAAGTCCGCCCACTGGCGGCGGCCATGAGCCGGCTCAGCTTGAGGCTCTTCGGCGGCTTCGAGGTGGAGGGGGACCTCGGACGGCACCGCGTTGTCCCGACCCGGAAGGCCCAGGCCCTCCTCGCCTACCTGGCGCTCACGCCCGGCCAGACCCATCCGCGGGACAAGCTGGCCGCGCTCCTCTGGGCCGACACGCCCCCGGGGCCGGCCCGTACCGCGCTCCGCCAGACCCTCTTCGTCCTCCGGAAGGCGCTCGGCGCCGCCGACGGCGCCCCGCTCGTCATGACGGGCGACGCCGTCGCGCTGCCGTCGGAGGCCGTGCAGACGGACGTCGGCGGCGTTCGAGCGGGCGGTCGCCGAGGGGACGCCGGCCGCGCTCGAGCACGCGGTCGGGCTCTACCGGGGCGACCTGTTGGCCGGGCTCGGCGTCGCCGCGCCGATCTTCGAGGACTGGCTCATGAGCGAGCGGGAGCGGCTCCGCGAGCTGGCCCTCGAGGCCCTCGCGCGGCTCCTCGCCCACCAGCGGACGCGCCGGCGCGACCGCGCCCGCGATGCAGACGGCGCTCCGGCTCCTCGCCCTCGACCCGCTGCAGGAGGCCGTGCACCGGACGCTGATGCGCCTCTACGCGCAGCTCGGGCGGCGCGACGCCGCGCTCCGCCAGTACCAGGAGTGCGTCGGAGATCCTCCGCCGCGAGCTGGCGGTCGAGCCCGAGGCCGAGACCCAGGCGCTGTACCGGGAGATCCTCCGGCAGCGGCCCGTGCCAGACGGCGGCGGGACGCCGGTCGCGGCCGGGCCGTCCGAGGCGCCGCTCGTCGGTCGCGACGGCGAGGTGACGCGGCTCCACGAGGCGCTGGCCGCGGCGTGGGCCGGACACGGTCGCGTCCTCGCCGTCCTCGGCGAGGCCGGGATCGGGCAAGAGCCGGCTCGCTGGCCGAGCTCGCCGCCGAGGCCGGACGCCGGGGCGGCTCGATCCTGCTCGGCCGCGCCTACGAGAGCGAGCAGATCCTGCCGTTCGGGCCCTGGGTCGACTGCGCTCCGGCACGCCGGCGTCCTGATCGACGCGAGGTCCCTGGAGGGTCTCGAGGCGCGTCTGGCTGCGCGGAGCTGGCGCGCCTGTTCCCGGAGCTGGCGCAGGCCGACCCGCCAGCGGCGGCCGACCCCGGAGACCAGCTCGCGCCTGTTCGAGGCCCTCGCCCGGCTGCTCCGGCATCTCGCCGTCGCGCCGGCCGCTCGTCGTCCTGCTGGAGGACGTGCCACTGGGCGGACGACATGAGCCTGCGCTTCCTCGCGTTCCTCGGCCGCCGCCTGCACGCGGCGCCCATCCTGGTGGCGATCAGCGTCCGCGAGGAGGAGGTGATCGACAGCCCGCTGCTTCGCCGCGACGCTCGACGAGCTCGCGGCCGAGGGGCGGCTGGTCCGCCTGACGCTGCCGCATCGCTCGACCATGACGACACGCTGGCGCTCGTCCGTCTGCTCGGGCGCGCGGACAGCCGGGCGGTCGCCGTGACGCAGCGGGGCGAGCAGGTCTGGGCGGCCAGCGCCGGCAATCCGTTCATCGTGGTCGAGACGATGCGCGCGATCGGTGACGGGTCCGAGGTGGAGTCCCTGGCCAGCCTGCCGGTCCCGACGCGGGTCCGGGACATGATCGCCCGCCGCCTCGACCGCCTCCAGCCGCTCGGACGGCAGCTCGCCAGCGTGGCCGCCGTCATCGGCCGCGAGTTCGACTTCGCCTTGCTCCAGGAGGCCGCGGGTCTCGATCCCCGCGACGCGGCCGAGGGCCTCGAGGAGCTGGTCCGCCGGCGCGTGGTGCACGGGGTCGGCGACCGCTTCGACTTCACGCACGACCGGATCCGGGAGGTGGCGTCTGGCCGGCTCTTGCTCCCGCGCCGGCGCGCGCTGCATGGCGCCGTGGCGGCCGCGATGGAAGCGCTGCACGCGGGGAGCCTCGAGCCCCACTACGCGGCGCTGGCCTTCCATTATCGGGAAGGCGAGACATGGCCGAAAGCGCTCGAGTATCTCCAGCGGGCGGGCGCCCAGGCCATGGCCCGCGGCGCCTACCGGGAAGCGGCGACCTGCCTCGAACAGGCGCTCACCGCCGCCGAGCGCCTGGCCGGCCCGGAGGCAGCGCAATCGGCCCTGGAGCTGCGCCTCCGCCTGCGGAACGCGCTCCTGCCTCTCGGAGACCAGGCCCGGATGCTCGACAACCTCCGGGAGGCGGAAGCCCTCGCCGAGCGGCTGGGCGATCAGCGCCGGCTCGGCTGGATCCTTTCGTACTCGGCTCTGGAGGTCTGGCGGCTCGGCGATCGGAGCGGGCGATCGGTCTCGCCGGGCGGGTCCTCGCCATCGCCGGGACTCTCGACGACGCCGGCCTGCGCATCATCGCGGGGATTCGACTGGGGCAGGCCTTTCACGGCCTCGGTCGGTACGCCGAGGCGATCGACGCGCTGCGGACGACGACCGCCGAGCTACACGGCGACCGGCGACGCGAGCAGTACGGTCTGTCGGCCCCACCCTCGGTGATCGCCCGGACCTGGCTCGCCTGGTGCCTGGCGGAGCGCGGGGAGTTCGCCGAGGGTCAGCGTCACGCCGAGGAGGGGCTCGCCATCGGCGAGGAGGTGAACCAGCCCTACCCGCTCGTGGCGGCGTGCTTCGGGCTCGGCCTCCTCCACCTCCGGCGCGGCAACGTCAACGATGCGATCCGCCTGCTCGAGCGGGGCATGGCGCTCGGTCGAGTCCGGGAGATCCCGGTCTTCTCCGCCTGGACCGCATCGTCGCTCGCCCTGGCCTACCTGCTGGCCGGCCAGCCCGAGCGAGGCCGGCCTCTCCTGGAGCCGCCCGTGGAGTCCGACATCCTGGCGAAGGCGGCCCAGCAGGCGTTCCCGTTCCTGTGGCTGGGCGAGGCGCATCTCCTGGCCGGTCGCCTCGACGCGGCCGCCGAGCGCGCCCGCCAGGCGCTCGGCCTCGCCCGCGCCCGGCGCGACCGCGGACACGAGGCGTACGCCCTGCGTCTCCTGGCCGAGGTCGCGGCTCGTCGCGAGGCCCCGGACGCCGTCGAGGCCGAGAGTCTGCATCGCCGCGCCATCGCGACGGCGGAGGAGCTGGGGATGCGGCCGCTCGCGGCCCACTGCCGGGCCGGTCTCGGCCGACTCTACCATCGAATGGGCCGCGCTGACGCTGGCGCGGCCGAAGCCGCCGCCGCGACGGCGGCCTACCGGTCGATGGGGATGAACATCTGAGCGAGGCGAAAGCGGGTAGGGCGTCAGGGGGCCGAGCCGGCGGGCGGCATCGCGGGGCCCAGGTCCGTGACCGGGCTCGCGTAGGTGCCGGCCCAGCGGACGACGGTGCCGTCAGAGCCCGCCACCGGCGCCCCCTCGACCCAGAAGCGGTTCCGGTGCTGCGTGCGCTCCCGGAACCCCTCCGGAAGCTCGATCGGCTTCCGCACGAAGGCGCTCAACGCCATGTCGCCGGTGACCACGATGGTCCGGTCGGGGCCGGGCTGGGTCCGCTCCGTCGGGCGCGCCAGGCCGAAGAAGCGCGGCAGGAGGCCTTGATAGACCCACGCGCTCCCGATCCTCACCGGCTCTCCGGGAAGAATGACCCCGAGCCGAGGCATGGCCTGGAGCAGGGCACGCAGCCCATCGTCCCCGATGTCAACGGCGCCGAAGTGCGGCGACGCGATGTACGCCCGCGACGGCTGGGTCCGGGTTAACATGACCCGTCCGAGAGGACGTTCGATCCCCGACATGCTCGCCCCATGTTATCGTGAGAGTTCTCCGACGTGAGAGCGGGCAGGGACCCCGTGCCGCACGTCCGACACCGGCCCCGCTCGCTGCTGGCGGGCCGCCCGGCCTGGCTCACTCGTCGATCGGCCGATCAGCCGAGCGCCCGGAGGCGCCGGGAGGTGAGGAGCAGCAGCGCGTTGGCGGCGACCATGGCGCCGCCGACCGCCACCGCGAAGCGGGCGCTCACCGCCGCCGCCATCGCTCCCGCCAGGAGGCCCCCGAGCGGCACCAGGTTCCAGCAGAGGGCGTAGAGGCTCATCACGCGGCCCCGGAGGCGATCGGGGACGGTCTGCTGGACGAGCGTGCTGACTTGCGTCAGGTAGAAGGTGTTGCTGAAGCCGACGAGCACCAGGGTCGGCAGGGCCAGCCCCATCCCGGGCGACTGGGAGAACAGGATGAGGAACAGCCCGAGGCCCACCGCCGCCGTCAGCAGCGCCGTGCCGGGGCGCCGGATCCGGCTGGCGAGCGTGGCCAGGGTGAGCGTGCCGATCAGCGCTCCGACACCGTGGGCGGCGCTCAGGAGCCCGTAGCCGGCCGAGCCTGCCGCGAAGTACCCGTCCGCGTAGATCGGGAGCAGGGTGATGTAGGAGAGGCCGAACAGGCTGTTGAACAGGGCCAGGCCGATCAGCCCCGCGAACACGAAGTTGCCCCCGACGAAGCGCAGGCCCTCGAGGAGCTGGAGGAGGACGCTGCGCCCGTCACCGGCCGGGGGCTCGCCGCTCGGACCCGAGGCGGCTGTAGAGGATCAGCGCGACGCAGGACGCCCCCGCCGCCAGCCCGAACCCGACGGTGCCGCCGAAGGCCGCGATGAGGATGCCGGTGATCGACGGGCCGATCATCCGTCCGGCCTGCCAGGGGATGGAGCCGAGGGCGACCGCGTTCGGGAGCCGCTCGCGATCGACGAGCTGGGGGATCAGCGACATCCGGCTCGGCTCGTCGAAGGCCCGGAAGGTGTAGCTCAAGCGCCGCCAGCACCAGCAGGTGCTCGACCCGGACGAGCCCGAGCAGCGTCAGGACGAAGGCGACCGTCAGGGTCAGGGCGGTCAGGATCTGGGTGCCGATCAGGAGGCGCAGCCGGTTGGTGCGATCGGCCAGGACGCCGCCGAACAGCTGGAAGACGACCAGCGGCACCCCCTGGGCCAGGCCGAGGTAGCCCAGGGCCAGCGGGTCGTGGGTCACCTCCCACGTGATCCAGGCGAAGGTGACGTATTCCGCCCGGTGCCCGAGGACGTAGAAGACGAGGCCGATCCAGTAGAGGCAGTAGTTCCGCGTCTCGAGCGCGGCGAACGTGGAGAGCCTGGCGGTCCGGGTGGAGGCAGGCAACTCCTCGCGGTCACTCCACCGTCAGCACGGCCTTGCCGGGGAAGCGACGGGCGATGAGGTCCTGGGCGACCTGGGCGATCTCCGCCCACGGCCGCTCGAGGCTGATGTGGGGCGCGAGCTGCCCCGTCGCCACCAGCTCGGCGAGCCGGCGGAGGCCGACCGCCGCCGGCTCGCTCCCCAGCTCGGCGAAGAGGTAGAGGCCGTAGAGCGTCGCGCGGCCGCCGACGAAGAACTGCCGGGCGTCGAAGGTGACCTCGGCGGAGGCCGAGACGCCGAACGCCACGCAGACGCCGCCGCGCTCGAGGGCGGCCAGGGCGGTGCCGAGCGTGCGGCCGCCCACCGAGTCGAGGACGAGGTCGTACTTGGGCGAGGGCGGGATCTCGTCGCCCACCACCACCTCGTGGGCGCCGAGCTGGCGGAGCGCCGGCGCCTGGTCGGCGCGGCGGGCGCTCGCGGTCACGTGGGCGCCGCCGAGCCGCGCGAGCTGGACCGCGAAGTCGCCGACGCCGCCGGTGGCGCCGGTGACGAGCACGCGACGGCCCAGCGCGAGCCCGCCCTTCGCGAGCGCGTGGAGCGCGGTGAGCCCGGCCACCGGGAAGGTGGCGGCCTGGGAGAGCGTCACCTTGTCGGGCAGCTCGGCGAGCGCGTGGGTCGGCACCGCCACCCGCTCCGCCCACGCCCCTTCGGGCAGGAGCCCGACCACCCGCGCGCCGGCGCGCGGGCCCGAGCCGTCGGCGGCGGCGCGCTCGACCTCGCCGGCCAGGTCCCAGCCCGGGCGCCAGCCGGCCGCCGCCATGCCCGCCCGCCGCACCTCGCCGCGGTTGAGCGAGATGGCCCGCACGCGGACGACCGCCTCGCCGCGGTCGGGCGCGGGGTCCGCCACCGGGCGGATGACGAGCCGGCCCGGCGCCTCCGGATCGACGACGACGGCACGATTGGCGCTCACGGCTGGCCTCGCTTCCTGTCAGGCGGCGTCGGGCGGAGCCGCCACGACGTCCTCGTACCGGTGCCGCCGGGTGATCAGGCCGGAGTGCTGGAACCCTCTCATTCCCGGTACACGATCACGCTGCGCTTGACCTCCCCGTGACGCAGGAGGTCGAAGGCCTCGTTGATCCCGGCCAGCGGCAGTCGCCGGCTGATCAGCTCGTCGAGCTTGTACTTGCCGTCCATGTAGAGGTCGATCAGCATCGGCACGTCGGTGCGCTGGTGCCCGCCGCCGAACGAGGTGCCGGTGAGCGTGCGCTGCTGCAGGAACATTGTCGGGTCGAGCGACAGCCGGGTCCCGGCGGGGCACACGCCCACCACCACCACCATGCCGCCCCGGTGCGTGGACGCCAGCGCCTGCTCGATGGTCTTCTGCGTCCCGACGACCTCGAAGGCGTAGTCCACGCCGCTCCGGCCGGCGATGGCCTGGACCCGCGCGACGGGATCCTCCCTCGCCGCGTTTACGACGTGGGTCGCGCCGAACTCCTCGGCCCATTTCAGCTTCTGCTGCAGCACGTCGACCGCGATGATCTTCCCGGCGCCCACGAGCCGGGCCGCCTGGATCGCGTTGAGCCCCACCCCGCCGCAGCCGAAGACGGCGACGGTGGCCCCGGGCGGCACCCTGGCGTGGTTGATCACCGGGCCGGCGCCGGCCAGCACGCCGCAGCTCACGAGGCACGCCACGTCGAGCGGCACATCCTTGCGGATGGGAATCACGCCGTCCTCGAGCATCACCGCGTGGGTGGCGTAGCCGGAGACCTGGAGGAAGTGGTGGAGCGCCTGGCCGTCCTTCCGGAACCGGCTCGTCCCGTCGAGCATGAACCAGCGGGGCTTGTCGCGCAGCGCGCACAGGGTCGGCCGGCCGTTGATGCAGTACCAGCACCGCCCGCAGGACGGGATGTAGCTGGAGCACACGTGATCCCCGACCGCGACCGACTCCACGCCGGCGCCGACCCGCTCGACCACGCCGGCGGCCTCGTGCCCCAGCACCACCGGCAACGGATGCGGGTAGTCGCCCGTGATCACGTGCAGGTCGCTGTGGCAGACGCCGTTGGCCACGAGCCGGACGAGCACCTCGTGGGGCCCCGGCTCGAGCACCTCCACGTCCTCGACGACCAGGGGCTTGTTCAGCTCGTACAGGACCGCGGCACTGGCGCGCATGGCGCTCATCGGTCACCCCCGAAGATGGCTTTCAGCTCCTTGCTGGGGACGGTGTCGCGCACCCAGGTGAACCCGCCCTGTCTCCTTCATCTCGCGGGCGCCCTTGAGGAAGGCGGCCAGGGCGAGCCGCGACAGCGCGCCGCCGACGCTGACGCGCTTGACGCCGGCCTCGGCGAGCTGGGCGAGCGTGATGGCCGGGTCGGCGGCGCTCATCACGACGTTGACCGGCTTGCCCACCGCGGCGACGACGGTGCGGATGGTGGCGAGGTCGCGGAGCCCCGGCGCGTACAGCACGTCGGCCCCGGCCTTCTCGAAGGCCTGGAGCCGCCGGATGGTGTCGTCGAGGTCGAGGCGGCCGTGGAGGAGGTTCTCCGCCCTCGCCGTCAGCACGAAGGGGAGCGGGCAGCGACGCGCGCGACCTCGACCGCGGCGTGCACCCGCTCGACCGCGAGCGCGAAGTCGTAGATCGGCCGGGCCGGGTCGCCCGTCGCGTCCTCGATCGAGCCGCCCACGACGCCCGCCTCCGCCGCCAGCCGGATCATCTCGGCGGCGGCCCGCGGCTCGTGGGCGTAGCCGTTCTCCAGGTCGGCGTTGACGGGCAGGTCCGTCGCCCCGGCGATCGCCCGGCAGTTCTCGAGGACCTCGCCCCGGCTCACCGCGCCGGTCCCGTCGACCCGGCCGAGCATGTTCGCCAGCCCCAGGCTCGTCGTCGCCAGGGCCTCGAAGCCGAGCGCGGCAAGGAGCCGGGCGGTGCCCGCGTCCCAGGGGTTCGGAATGATGAAGGCGCCCGGCCGCGCGTGCAGCGCCCGGAACGCCGCCGCCTTCTCCGCCTGCGTCCGCATGAAAGACCTCTCCTAACCCTGCTGGAGGCATGAGACGACGTCTGCGTGAATGGGGAATGTCGGATTGCGGCTAGGCCTTTTCGAAGTCGATGCGCTCCACCACCGGCAGCCCCTGGAGATGGCGGCGCAGGCAGTCCAGCGCCATCTCGACCGCGCCCAGGCGCACCCACTCGCGCCCGCCGAGGATGCGGCTCCGCCGGGAGGCGACCTCCTGTTCCGTCGCGATCGCCAGCCAGATCGTCCCCCCGAAGTCGATCCGGTCGGCGCCCTCGTCGAGGTCGACCAGGACCGCCAGCGCGTGGGTGGCGCCGGCCTGACGCCGGGCGGCGCGGGCCACCGCCTCGGCCGTCTCGCGGGTGAGCTCGCCCGCCGCCGGAGGGCCGTCGAGGCCAACGGCCGCCCACACCTCGGCGAGGTCGCGGGCCACGAGGCCCCGGCGGAAGACCTTCTCCGCGCCGGGGAGGGGGGCGACACGGGCGGCGATCGCGCCGCCGGTGAAGGTTTCCACGATCGCCAGCGAGCCCTGGCGGCCGGCCAGCTCGCCCAGCACCACGCCCTCGAGCGTCTGGTCGTCCTCGGCCAGGATGAAGTTGCCGAGCCGCCGGCGCACTTCCCGCTCGACCGGCGCCAGCTTCCGCCGGATGTCGTCCGGGTCGGTGCCGCGCACGGTCAGCTTGGTCTCGAGCTGCGGGTAGTGGGCCCGGAAGCCCAGCTTCACGCTCCCATCGGGGGCGAGGGCGTCCACCCCCGCCAGCAGGCTGTCGACGTGCGATTCGCCGAGCCCGTACGAGTGGAACCGCTTCAGGAGGCTCGCCGTCTGCAGGCCGCTCTTGGCGAGGAGCCGCGGGATGACCTGCTCCTCGAGCATCCGGTGGAGCTCGCGGGGCACGCCGGGGGTGAAGAAGAAGCGGCCTCGGCCGATGTCGAGCGCGAAGCCGCAGGCGGTGCCGATCGGATTGTCGATCAGCTCGGCGCCGACGGGCAGCATCGCCTGCTTCCGGTTGCTGGGCGGCATCACGCGGCTGCGCCGGCGGAACAGCTCCGCCATCTTGGCGTACCACTCCTCGCTGAAGACGAGCTCGACGCCGGCGGCCTGAGCCGCGACCTCCTGGGAGAGATCGTCCACGGTGGGACCCAGGCCCCCGTTGACGATGACCGCGTCGGCGCGCTCCCCGGCGAGCTGGAACGCCCGGAGCAGGGTCTCCCGATCGTCGCCGACCGTCGTGCCGCACTGGACCGTGAGCCCGACGTCCTCGAGCTTCTGGCTGATGTAGCCGAAGTTCGTGTTGACGATCTTGCCGGTCAGGACCTCGTCACCGGTGCAGATGATCTCGATGCGCATACCCCGGGAGCGTAGCACCTGCCCCGGCACGCGGCAACCGTGCGTGCGCGCGGCCGTGCCGTTGAGCTGGCTACCCGGTGAAGCGGCAGACGGGCGGGGACGGCGGATTGGCCGCGGGGTGCAGGACTCCGATCGCCCAGTGGAGGTCGAGCCGCTCCCCGAACCAGTCCGGGCACCCCGTCCGCGCGTCGATCGCCAGGCCGTTCGTGCGGTTGGTCGCGACGAGGACCTGCATCGGGTCGGGCGGCACTGCCGGGGGCGCCGGGACCTCGGGGATTGGCCAGCCGTTCGGGGTGCGGAAGTGTAGCGTGCCCTCGGCGTCACGCTCGATCTGATAGCCCTCCTCGTGCACGGCGCGGTGATGGAACCCGCACACCAGCGCGAGGTTGTCCAGCCGGGTCGGGCCCCCGTTCGCCCAGTGATGAAGATGGTGCCCCTGGGTGTGGCGCACCCCGCAGCCCGGGAACCGGCACCCCCGGTCCCGCGCCTGCAGCGCTCGTCGCAATGCCGGCGGAATCGTCCGCGTCCGCCGCCCCACGTCGAGCACCTGCCCGTCCCCCGCGTGGCGGAGGATGACCCGGGTCGCGTCACAGGCCAGCCGCCGGGACGTCTCCGCGGAAACGTGCACGCCGTCCTCGAGCGCCGACTGCCCCGGCTGCTCGGGGTCGGCCAGCGCGGCGGCGTACGTGGACGACGATCACTGGACGCGATGCCGGGCCGTTTGCCGTCGCGCGCCGCGGTGTGCGATGGTGGCCGGCGTGACGCTCCTGGCCATCCTCCGGCGCGAGCTGCGCCGGGTCGCCGACCCCGCCAAGGCGCCGGCGATGCAGGCCTACATGAAGTCGGCGATGCCGTACCACGGCGTGTCGGCTCCCGTCCTGCGGGACGTCTGCCGCCGGGTGTTCGCCGGACACGACCTCTCCGATCCGACCCGCTGGCGGCGCGACGCGCTGGCCCTCTGGCGCCAGGCGCGCTACCGCGAGGAGCGGTACGGCGCCATCGCCCTCACCGGCGACCGGCGGGCCGTGCCCTTCCAGACGCTCGAGACGCTGGCCATGTACGAGGAGATGATCGTCACCGGCGCCTGGTGGGACTACGTGGACGACGTCGCCACCCACCGGCTGGGCCTGCTGCTCCGGCGCTACCCGTCCCGGATGAAGCGGGTCATGCGCGTCTGGAGCCGGTCGCCCGACATGTGGAAGCGCCGGAGCGCCATCCTCTGCCAGATCACCTTCAAGGCTGCCACCGACCTGGAGCTGCTCTACGCCTGCATCGAGCCGTCACTGCCGTCCCGCGAGTTCTTCCTCCGCAAGGCGATCGGCTGGGCGCTGCGCCAGTACGCCTGGACGGATCCCCGTGAAGTGGTCCGCTACGTGCGGGCCCACCGAGCAGAGCTGAGCCCGCTCAGCCGGCGCGAGGCACTGAAGAACGTCTGACGGCCCGCCTTCAGTGCGCGGACTGGGGATGCTCCGGGATGCTTCGAAACCGTCGCTCGTAGTCGTTGGCCAGCGCGCGGAGGGCGGTGGCCCCGTCACCGGCGAAGGACGAGCCGTGCATCAAGGCGAGCGTGCGCGGGCGGAGCTCGGCCAGCCGGCGGATCGTGGGCGCGGTGTCGGGGGTGAGGCAGGAGGCCCGGAACATGTCCTCGGCGGCCCCGGCCGGTCCGACGACATCGTCGTGGGTCAAGGGCGGCCCATCGCCCACGTGGGTGAAGAGATCGCCGCAGAGCAGGGTCCCGGTCGTCTCCTCGTAAAGGACCCGCGCCTCCCAGGCGTGGGGCACGTGGGGCGTGTCGAGGTGGCGGACGCGCTTGCCGCCGAGGTCGATGACCTCACCGTCGGCCAGGGCTCGGGGCGCCCGATCGGCGAGATCGTTGAGCGACACCATGCAGCCGACGACGCCGTGGGCGACCTGAGCGCGGGGCGCGGCGGCCAGCCACTGGTTCATCGACCCGCACTCGTCGGCCTCGACGTGGCCGAAGGTGATCCACCGCAGACGCTCCAGGGGCACGACCCTGGCCGCCGCTGCCGACACGGACGCGAAGAGGCTGCGCAGGCCGCAGTGGAAGAGCAGCGGGTCGTCGGCGAGGACGAGGAACTGATTGAAGGTGAAGCCGGCGGGGGCGGCGATCTCCGGCACGAACGTGGAGAGGCGATAGATGCCGCCGGCGATCTCGGCCACTCTGGTTTCCATCGTGCGCTGTTCCTTTCCGTCTAGCCAGGGGCGGGGTCCGCCGGGATGAGGAACTTGAGCCCCCTCCCTCCTACAGGTGCACGCCCTTCATCTGGGGCTCGGGGTAGCGGGAGCCGGCGGCCGCCCCGGGCGGCATCGCCTCGTCGATCCGCTGGACGTCGCCGGGGTCCAGCCGGACGTCGAGGGCGCCCACGTTCTCATCGAGGTGCGCCCGCCGCTTGCTGCCGGGGATCGGGACGATGTCCTCGCCCCGGGCCAGGAGCCAGGCCAGGGCGAGCTGGGCGGGCCGGACGCCCTTTTCTTTGGCCATCTCCTCGATCCGCGCGACGAGCCGGGCGTTGTGCTCCAGGTTCTGCGCCTGGAAGCGGGGATGCTGGTGACGCCGGTCGCCTTCCGGGATGTCGGCCGCGGTGTGGACGGTCCCGGTCAGGAAGCTGCGTCCCAGCGGCGAGTAGGCGAAGAAGGTGATGCCCAGCTCCCGCGTGGTGGGGAGGGTCTCCTCGGCCGGGTTCCGGTAGAGGAGGGAGTACTCGCTCTGCACGGCGCTCAGCGGGTGAACGGCGTGCGCCCGCCGGATGGTGGCGGGCGCGGCCTCCGAGAGCCCCAGGTACCGCACCTTGCCCTGCTCGACCAGGCGCGCCATCGCGCCGACCGTCTCCTCGATCGGCACCTTGGGATCGACCCGGTGCTGGAAGTAGAGGTCGATCACCTCGACCCCGAGGCGCTTCAGGCTCGCGTCGCAGGCCTGACCCACGTACTCGGGCCGGCCGTTGACGAGGTTGCCCTTGCCGTCGGGGCTCCGCACCTGGCCGAACTTGGTGGCCAGGACCGCCCGGTCCCGCCGGCCCTTCAGCGCCCGGCCGAGCAGCTCCTCGTTGTGGCCCCAGCCGTACATGTCGGAGCTGTCCAGGAAGTTGACGCCGCGATCGAGGGCCTCGTGGACCACGGCGATCGACTCGGCGTCGTCGCCCGGGCCGTAGACGCCGGACATCGACATGCAGCCCAGGCCGATGGCCGAGACGTCGAGCGAGCTGTTCCCCAGCTTTCGGTAGCGCATCGGGCTCTCCTTGCTCGTGGGATGAGGGGTGACCAGGCGCTATTGTAATCCCGTTGGAGTCCCGGAATGGGGGTCAGTCGGCGCGGAGCGGCTCCAGCCCCTTCCAGTCCAGCTCGACGCCGTGGCCGGGCCGGTCGGGGGCCACCGCCACGCCGTCCCGGATCGCCAGCGGCTCCGCCATGAAGCGCTCGAGCCCGAAGCCATGGACCTCGAGGTAGGAGGCGTTGGGCACCGCGGCCAGGAGGTGCACGTGAAGGTCGTGCACGCCGTGGGAGGTGACGGGGAGGTTGCGGGCCTCCGCGAGGTGCGCGACTTTCAGCCAGACCGTGACGCCGCCGCAGTTGGACACGTCGGGCTCGGGGAACGACACCCCGCCGGCGTCGATCAGCCGCTCGAATTCGGCGAGGGTGTGGAGGTTCTCGCCGGCCGCGATCGGCAGCGCGCCGTCGCGCAGGATCCGGACGTGGCCCGTGACGTCGTCCGGGAGCGTCGGCTCCTCCAGCCAGTACACGTCGTGGGCGGCCAGGGCCCGGGAGGCGCGGATCGCCTCGTCGGCGCTCCAGCGCATGTTGGCGTCCACCATGAGCGGGGTGCCCGGCCCCAGGAGCTGGCGCATGGCCGCCACCCGCTCGAGGTCCTCGCCCAGCCGCGGCCGGCCCACCTTCATCTTGATGGCGCGGAAGCCGCGCTGGAGGTTCCCCTCGGTCTGGCGCAGGAGCCGCTCCAGCGGGAACTGGAGGTCGATCCCGCCCGCGTACGCCGGCACCCGCGGCTCGTGGCCTCCGAGGAGCCGCCAGAGCGGCAGGCCGTGGCGGCGCGCCCGCAGATCCCAGAGCGCGGTGTCGATCGCCGAGACGGCGAAGCTGGCCGGTCCGCCCCGCCCCACGTAGTGGAGCCGCCACCACATCCGCTGCCAGAGAGCCTCGATCCGCGTCTCGTCGGCGCCGGCCAGGAGCGGCGCCAGGTCCCGCGCGATCAACGCGCGGATCGCCGCGCCGCCGGCGCCTACCGTGTAGGTGTAGCCGAGCCCCTCGGCGCCGTCGTCGGCCCGGAGGCGCGCGGTGATCAGCTCGAAGTGGCTGATGTCGCCGTGGGTCGAATCCGACAGGACCGCTGGCAACGGGATCCGGTAGTGCCCGACCTCGATCGCGCCGATCGCCATGAGTCTCCTCGGGAAACGGTCGGAACATGGAGCGGCGGTGCCACTCGCCGGACCTTATCGGCTCCGCGGGGGGAAAGTCAACGGGGGATCAACGGGGGATCCTGGCCGATGGCTGACCACTTGTCCGGAGGGCCGGCCATCGTCTATTCTCATGCTTCCGGCACTCGGACTGGCGCCCGGGGGCCTGGATGCGGTGCTCCTGACTTACCCCGGGTAGTGAGCCCTGCGCATCGCGGAGAGGGAGTAGGGCTTGTGACGATCGCCTGGGTCGGCCTCGCGTGGCGGGCGTTGCGGACGGGTCTGGCCTTCCTCATCTTCGGCGCCGGCGCACTGGTCCTGGCGTTCGGGGTCTTCCCGCTCGTGCGCCTGCTCCCCGGCGCCCCCGATCGCCGGCAGCTGAGCGCCCAGTACCTCGTTCACCTGACGTTCCGGGTCTTCGTCGCGATCATGCGGGCGCTTGGCCTGATCCGGGTGTCCGGGGTCGGAACAGAGCGGCTGGGCGCCCCGGGGGCGCGCCTCGTGGTCGCCAACCACCCGACGCTGATCGACGTCGTGCTCTTGATCGCCTGCATGCCCCAGGCGGACTGCGTGGTGAAGCAGGCCTACTGGCAGAGCCGGATCATGCGCCGCGTGGTCGCGGCCGCCGGGTACATCCCGAACGTTGACGGCGAGGACCTGGTGCGCGCGTGCGTCACCCGACTCGCTGCCGGCCGCGCGCTGCTCCTTTTTCCCGAAGGCACCCGTTCCCCCCGGAACGGGCTGGGGCCGTTCCGCCGGGGGGTGGCCCACGTCGCGCTCCGGAGCGGGTGTGACCCGATCCCGGTGGTGATCACCTGCGATCCGCCCACGCTCATGAAGGGAACGAAGTGGTACGACGTGCCCGATCGGACGGCCGTCCTGCGCGTCGAGGTCGGCCCCCCCATCGCGGTCCGGGACGTGGCCGGCGATATTGGGGACGAGCCGCTCGCCGCCCGGCGGATGACGGCGGCGCTCCTGGCGTTCTACGAGGACCAGCTGGGGGGAGGAGGGCGGGTCAGCCGTGCACACGCCTGAGGGCCTGGAGACGGAGATCAAGCGGCTGATCATCGACGTGCTCGACCTCGAGGACATCACGCCCGACGACATCGATGCCGCCGCGCCGCTCTTCCACGAAGGGCTCGGCCTCGACTCGATCGATTCGCTCGACCTCGCCCTGGCCGTGGAGCAGCGGTACGGCGTGCACGGCAGCGACGATCCGGAAGAGAACGCCCGGCGCTTCGCCTCCGTTCGGAGCCTGGCCGCGCTGGTCGCGGCCAGCCGGACCCCATGAGTCGGACGTGATGGGGACGGGGACACCAGTCTCCAGGGAGGAGATCTTCCGGAAGCTCCGCGACGTGCTGACCAGTCGCTTCGAGCTCGACCCGGATCGGATCGTCCCCACGGCCCACCTGGTCGAGGATCTCGACCTGGACAGCATCGACTGGATCGACCTGGCCGTGCAGCTCGAGCAGGATACCGGCCACAAGCTGGCGGAGTCGGAGCTGACCGCGATGCGAACCGTCCAGGATGTCGTCGAGGTGTTGCACCGCAAGCTCTCGGGCTCCGCTTGAAGGTCCTGGTTGTCCTCCTCGGCCTCGGATATCCCTTCCTGGTGTATCTGGGGCTGTCGGTCCTGGGGCCGCGGACCCTCGCCCTGGTGCTGGGCGGCGTGCTGGCGCTGCGTCTGGCGTTCACCTGGCGCCGGGCGGGGCGGCGGGACCTGGTGAGCCTGGGGTTCCTGGCCGGGCTGATCGGGGCCGTCCTGGGGCTGGCGGCCGTGTTCAACGAGCAGCGGTTCCTGCTGTTCGCGCCGGTGGCGGTCAACCTCGCGCTGCTGGTGGCCTTCGCCCGCACCCTGCCCGACGGGCCGTCGATGGTCGAGACGTTCGCCCGCCTCCAGGGCCACACGCTGTCCGAGGCGAAGGTCCGCTACTGCCGCCACGTCACGGAAGCCTGGTGCGCGTTCTTCGTCGCCAACGCGGCCGTGATCGCCTGGCTGGCGCTGACCGCCCGCGTCGTCGCGTGGACCGTCTACGCCGGGGTGATCGCTTACGGGCTCGTCGGCATCGGCTTCGTCGTCGAGCGCGGCTACCGGGCCTGGCGCTTCCGCGACTACCGGGACGGCGTCGGTGACGCCATCATGCAGCGGATCTTCCCGCCCCGCGAGGTCCCGCCGTGAGCGAGTTCCTGCGGCTCTCGCGGGTCACGGCCGCGTCGCGGCCCCCGGAGCTCGCGGTGGCGGTGCGGGGGGGCCGCCCGCTTCCCTGGTCCACGCTGGTGGCCGACGTGGGGAGGCTCGCGACCGCACTGGAGGCCCGGGGCGGCGGCGCCTGGCTCCTGTTCGCCGAGGACTGCTACGCCTTCACGGTCGGCCTGCTGGCGATCTGGCAGGCGGGAGGGACGGCCGTGGTTCCGCCGAACGACCAGCCGGGAACGGTCGCCAGCCTGGGGGAGGGACTCCAGGGCCTCGTGGGCGATCGGTCGCTCGCGGCGCCGGGGCTGCCGGCGCTCGACCCGCTCGCGGCCGGCGACGTGCCCGCGTGGGAGTGGCGTCCGCTCGCCGAGGACGTCCCGCGGCTCTTGCTCTGCACCTCGGGGACGACCGGCGCCCGCAAGGCGATTCCGAAGACGCTGGCGCACCTGGCCGACGAGGTCGAGGGGCTCGAGGAGCGCTGGGGCGCGCGGCTCGCCGGGCGGCCCGTGTTCGCGACGGTGTCCCACCACCACATCTACGGCCTGCTCTTCCGACTCCTCTGGCCGCTGTGCGCGGGGCGGCCCTTCGTGTCGGAGGTCTATTCCCACGCCGATGAGCTCGTGCCGCGCTTGCGGGCGGCCGGCCGCGCCACGCTGGTGAGCGCCCCCGTTCACCTCCGGCGCCTCCGGCAATCGCGGGACTTCCGGGCGCTCGGCAATGCCTGCCAGCCAGTGTTCTCGTCGGGGGGGCCGCTCGACGAGGAGACCGCTGACGCCCTGCTGGACGCCCTGGGCGAGGCCCCCATCGAGGTGTTCGGCTCGACCGAGACGGGGGGTGTCGCCTGGCGGCAGCAGTCGCGAGACCCCTCCCGGCTGGCCTGGACTCCGTTTCCCCGGGTCGAGGTGAGCGCGGAGCCCGACGAGAGCCGGCTGGTGGTGCGGTCGCCGTTCGTGAGCCTGGAGGCGCCGGCCATTCACTTCATCATGAGTGACCGGGCCGACGCCTGGCCGGACGGTCGCTTCCTGCTGCTCGGCCGTGGCGACCGCATCGTCAAGGTCGGCGAGGCGCGGGTCTCGCTTCTCGAGATGGAGGCGCGACTCCGCGAGCACCCCTGGGTGGCCGATGCGGGGCTGACACTGCTGCACCGCGGACCCGAGGCCCGGATCGCGGCGGTCGCCGTGCTGACCCCGGGCGGTCGCGAGGCCCTGGCGCGGGAAGGGCGGGGCCCCGTCGGGACCATGCTCCGACACCATCTCGGGCTGCACTGGAGCGCCGCGCTGCTGCCGCGCGTCTGGCGGTACGTCGATCGACTCCCCGAGGACGCGCAGGGCAAGGTCTCGACCGCGGCGCTCCGCGCGCTCGTGTCGCCCATGGACGACCGGTCCGTGGTCTCGGCGGAGCTGATCGAGGAGCGGCGCGATGACCGGGTCTGCGAGCGCGCCCTGCGGGTGCCGCTCGACCTCGCCACGCTGGAGGGGCACTTCCCCGGGTTCCCGGTCGTGCCCGGCGTGGTCCAGGTCCAGTGGGCGCTGGAGGCAGCCCGCGCGCTGGCCGGCCTCGACCTCCAACTCGCCGCGTTCGACGTGCTCCGGTTCAAGAGCCTGCTGCGGCCCGGCCAGACCTTCCGCCTGCGGGTGGAGCTGTCTGAGAGCGGCGAGGCGCTGAGATCTTCGGGACCTCCCTCCCACCCCCCCGGCCCCCCTCCCCCACCCACTGGGGGGAGGGGGGAGGTGGAGGCCCCGATTCATTCACACGTCTTGACCTTCCGCCTGTGGAACGGGATCACGGTATTCTCGTCCGGCCGGGCGCGGGTCGCCCGGCCGAAGGCGCCCGCGTGGTGAACCCCTGCCTCCTCATCCCCATCTACAACCACGGGGGGACGATCGGCGGGGTCCTCGACCGGCTGGAGCCGATGGGACTGCCGTGCCTCGTGGTCGACGACGGGAGCGACGCGCCGACCCAGGCGGTGCTGGCCGATCTCGCCCGCCGCTTCGCCTGGCTGCGACTCGATCGCCTGCCGCGGAATCGCGGGCGGGGCGCCGCGCTCCGGCACGGCTACCTCTTGGCGGCCCGGCTCCACTTCACCCACGCGGTTCAGCTGGACGCCGACGGGCAGCATGACCCCGCCGACGTGCCGCGGCTCCTGGCGGCGGCGCGCGACCGGCCCGAGGCGCTCGTCCTCGGCGTGCCGGTCTTCGAGGGCCCGGTGCCCGCGAGCCGCCGGTACGGCCGCCTCCTGTCGTGCTTCTGGGTGTGGATCGAGACGCTCTCCCTGGACGTCCGCGATCCCCTCTGCGGCTTCCGCTGCCTGCCGCTGGCCCCGACCGTCGCGCTGCTGGCCCGGACGCCGCTCGGCGACCGGATGGAGTTCGATCCGGAGATCGTGGTCCGGCTGATGTGGGCCGCCGTCCCGGTGGTGAGCGTCCCCGTCCGCGTCCGCTACTTCCCCGAGGGCGTCTCGCACTTCCGGCTGGTCCGTGACAACGCGCTGATCAGCTGGGCCCACACCCGCCTGGTGCTGGGCATGCTCCGCCGGCTGCCCGGGCGGCTCGTCGGGCACCGCGTCGCGTCATGAGCCGGCGCCGGCACTGGAGCGCGGTGGCGGAGCGCGGCTCGATCGCCGGCATGCGGCTCACCGTCTGGATCCACCGGCGGTTCGGCCAGCGGCTCACGTCCCTGTTCGTGCTGCCCATCGTGGTCTACTTCTTCGTGACGGACGCCCGCGGACGCCGCGCGTCGCAACGCTACCTCCAGCGGCTGGCGACGTGGGCCGGACCGGAGTCGCCGGTGCCGCGGTCGCCCCGCCTGCGACACGCCTTCCGGCACTACTGGGAGTTCGCGCTGTCGATCCTCGATCGCCTCAGCCTGTGGTCGGGCCACGGCGAGGGGTTCGACATCCGGTTCCACGGGCGCGATCACTTCTCGACGTTGATCGAGGCCAAGCGCGGCGCCATCCTGCTGGGCGCCCACCTGGGGAGCTTCGACGTCCTCCGGGCGCTGGGCGCGCAGTGTGCGGTCCGGGTGAACGTGCTCATGTCCCGGGCCCACGCCTCCCGGATCAACGCAGTACTGCGGGAGCTCCATCCTGGCGTCGACCTGCACGTGATCGAGTTCCAGCCGGGCTCGAGCGGCCCCCTGTTCGCGATGAAGGCGTGTCTGGAGCGCGGGGAGTTCGTGGCGATCCTCGCCGACCGGGTCGGCGCCGCGCCCCGGGCCCGAAGCGTCCCGGTGCGATTCCTCGGGCACCCGGCGGCGTTTCCGGCGGGACCCTTCGTCCTGGCCAGCCGGCTCGGGTGCCCGGTGCTGCTCGTGGTCGCGCTCCGCCGGGGCCCCCGGACGTACGAGGTGTTCGCGGAGCCCTTCACGGACCGCGTGGAGCGGCGGCCGGGAACGCGCACCGGCGGGCTCGACGAGGTGGTGGAGGCGTACGCGCGCCGGCTGGAAAGCTACTGCCTCCGCGCGCCGTATCAGTGGTTCAACTTCCACGACGTCTGGGACGGGGAGGGGGCATGACGACGGACGCGCCCGCCTTCCCCCCGATCGAGGACGTGCTGCCCCACCGGGCGCCCATGATGCTGCTCGATGCGATCGTGGCGCACGACCCCACCGGGACCGCGTGCGTCGTGCGGATCGGCGAGACGTCGCTGCTCGGCCCCCCGGGGGGCCCGGTTCCCGCCTGGGTCGGCCTCGAGTACATGGCGCAGTGCATCGCGGCTCACGCGGGACTCCTCGCCCGGGCCGAGGGACGGGGACCGGCCATCGGCTTCCTGATCGGCGCCCGGGACCTGGAATTCCACTCGGCGGGCTACGCGCCGGGCCAGGTCCTCGAGGTGTCGGCGCGGCGCCTCTGGGGCGAGGGCAGCCTGGGGGCGTTCGCGTGCGCGCTGCGCGACGCCGCCACCGGCGCCGTGCTGGCCGAGGGCACCGTGAACGCGTTCCTGCCGCGACGCCTCGACGAGCCGGCCCCGGACCCGCCGCCGTGAGCCGGCAAGTCCTGGTGACGGGCGCCAGCCGCGGCATCGGGCGCGCGATCGCCGTCGAGATGGCCCGGGCCGGCTTCCAGGTCGTCATCGGCTACCACGTGAACACGACGGCGGCCGAGGAGACCGGCCGGCTCGTCGCCGTCGCCGGCCGCCCGGCCCGGGCGCTGCGCTTCGACGTCGCCCGGCGGGACGACTGCGAGGCGGTCCTGGCCGCGGACGTGGCCGAGCACGGCGCCTACTGGGGGATCGTCTGCAACGCGGGCATCCACGCGGACGCGCCGTTCCCCGCGCTCTCCGGCGACGCCTGGGACCGCGTGATCCGGACGAACCTGGACGGCTTCTACAACGTGCTGCGGCCGCTGGTGATGCCGATGGTCCGGGCCCGACAGGGCGGACGCATCGTGACCATCTCCTCGATCGCGGGACTGGTCGGCAACCGGGGCCAGGTCAACTACAGCGCGGCCAAGGCCGGCCTGATCGGCGCCACCCGGGCGCTCGCCCAGGAGCTGGCCAAGCGCCGGATCACCGTGAACAGCGTCGCGCCCGGCCTGATCGACACGGAGATGCTCGCCGGCATCCCGGTGGAGGAGGTGGTCAAGCGGATTCCCATGCGACGGCTGGGGACGCCGGAGGAGGTGGCGGCGACGGTCGCCTTTCTCTGCTCGGATGCCGCCGGGTACATCACCGGCCAGGTGATCTCGGTGAACGGCGGTCTGGCGTGACACGCCGGGTCGTGGTCACCGGGATGGGCGGCGTCTGCCCGCTCGGGGAGGGCTGGACGTCGGTGCGGGAGAAGCTGCGCGCCGGGACCTCGGGTGTCGTGTCGATGCCGGAGTGGGCCAAGTACGACGGTCTGGGGACGCGGCTCGCGGCGGCGGTGCCGGACTTCGTGACGCCCAAGCACTACCCGCGGCAGAAGATCCGCACCATGGGGCGGGTGGCGCTCCTCGCCACCCGGGCCAGCGAGCTGGCGCTCGAGGATGCCGGCCTGCTGGGAGCGCCGGAGCTGGGCGACGGCTCGGTCGGGGTGGCGTACGGGTCGACGTCGGGCAGCCCGCCGGCGATGGAGGTTTACGCCCGCCAGGTGTGGGCGAACCACACGACCCGGGGGATCGCCGCCACCGACTACGTCCGGTTCATGAGCCACACCTGCGCGGCGAACCTCGCGCTCTTCTTCGGGTTGCGGGGCCGGATCATCCCGACCAGCAGCGCCTGCACGTCGGGCAGCCAGGGGATCGGCTACGGGTACGAGGCCATCCGGTTCGGCCGTCAGGCGATGATGCTGACGGGAGGCGCCGAGGAGCTTCACGTCATCGACGCCGCGGTGTTCGACATCATGTACGCGACGTCGACGCGGAACGACGAGCCGGCGCGCAGCCCGCGTCCCTTCGACGTCGGGCGCGACGGGCTGGTGGTCGGCGAGGGCGCCGGCACCCTCATCCTGGAGGACCTCGGGCACGCCCGGGCGCGGGGCGCGCGGATCCACGCGGAGGTCGTCGGCTTCGGCACGAACTGCGATGGGCGCCACATCACGAATCCGGACGCCGAGGGCATGCAGCGGGTGATGGAGCTCGCCCTGGCCGACGCCGGCGTGGAGCCGTCGGCCATCGGGTACGTCAATGCCCACGGCACCGCCACGAAGCTGGGGGACGTCGCGGAAAGCCTCGCCATGCACCGGGTCTTCGGCCCGGCGGTGCCGGTGAGCTCGCTGAAGAGCTACCTCGGTCACACGCTCGGCGCCTGCGGGGCGCTCGAGGCGTGGCTCACCATCGCGATGATGCGCGAGGGCTGGTTCGCGCCCACCATCAACCTGGAGACGGTGGACCCGCAATGCGCGCCGCTCGACTACATCCAGGGCGCGCCGCGCGCGCTGGATGTGGAGTACGTCATGAGCAACAACTTCGCGTTCGGGGGCGTCAACACCTCCCTGGTGTTTCGCCGGTGGATCGAAGGCGAGGGGGCCGCCTGATGCGGCGGGGGGTCACGAGGACCCGACAGCCCGGCTCATGACCGGGACCCGTGAACGGGAGGACCACATGAGTGCGCGACTGCTGACAGCGTTCGCCTTGATCGTCTCGACGCTGACTGCCGCGGGATGTCAGACGGCACCGATCCGGAACGTCACGGGCGCTTCGCTGAGCGCGGCGCCGGGTACCACGCTCACCATGGACCAGGTTGCAAAAGCGATCGGGCGCGCCGGGCAGCGGCTCGGGTGGCAGATCGAGCAGGTCCGCCCGGGGGAATTGACCGGCACGCTGAAGCTCCGGAGTCACGTCGCCGTGGTGTCGATCACCCATGACACGTTGACCTTCAGCATCCGCTACCGTGAGAGCACGAATCTCTTGCAGAGTGGCCAGGAGATCCACAAGCGCTACAACACCTGGGTGCGGAACCTCGAGATGGGGATTCAGCAGGAGGTGGCGATCGGCTCGGCCGCCCGCTGACCGCGGCGCCAGGTCCAGCGCCGCCGCCCCGAGCCGAGCGTGAGCCGGGACTCGGCCGACAGGAGCCAGCGGAGGAATTCGATCGCCCGGGGCCAGGGTGGCTCTCCCGGTCCCTTACCGGCGTCGAGCCGGAGGGCGACGTCGTCGGCGTCGCCGAGGGCGCTCGTCAGCAGAAGGGCGACGGCGTAGGCGGCCGGCCGGTCATCGGCGAAAGGCGCGAAGACCGGCGGGAGCGGCTCATCCCCGACGACGAGGAGGACGGCGGGATCGGTGCCGCGCGCCAGGACGCTCTGCGCTTCGAGGAACGCGCAGGGGAAGGTGTCGTGGCCGGCGGCCATGGCGCAGGATGCCCGCCGGTTGCCGGCCGCGATGGAGAAGAGTCCGGCCTGGGTGTTGTGGACGGAGTGGCTGAAGCGGTTCGCCTTCAGCGGCTCCTGGCGCGCCAGCGCCTCGAGCAGCCCCACCGTGGCGGTCATGTCGCCGTACCGCGACGCGAACACGGTCGGCACGCGCGAGAGCTCATCCGGGGGACAGCAGTCGAACGCCACCCGGAGCATCATCCGACTCAGCCGGCCGCAGCGCCGGCGGAAGAGTGGCGGCAGGAACGCGACGTCCGGGGCGCCGTCGAGGGCCAGCAGCGCCGGCGCCCGGCACCAGGCGACCCACGCGGCCTGGTCCTCGAGGCCCGGCGCCCAAGCGGCCCACCGGCGGACGAGCGCGCTCATGGCGGCGGGCCGTCTCCGACGACGAGCGTGGAGTCGTTGCCGCCGAAGCCGAACGAGTTGCTCAGGAGCACGGCACGCCCCGGCGGCCGGGCGCGCTCGCCGGGCGCCACCAGCCGGATCGCGGGGAGGGCGGCATCCGGGACGCCGTCCCAGCAATGCGGCGGCAGGTCGAGGAGACCGTCGCGCCGCCGCGTGAGCATCAGCCAGCAGATGCCCAGCTCGATCGCGCCCGAGGCGCCGAGCGTGTGTCCCACCAGGGGCTTCGTCGAGCTGCAGGGCACCCGGTCACCGAGGACGCGGTTCACGGCCCTGGCCTCCATGGCGTCGTTCAGCGCGGTGCCCGTCCCGTGGAGATTGACGTAGCTGACCTCCCGGGCTTCCACCCCCGCGTCGTCGAGCGCCCGGAGCATCGCCATCTCGGCGCCGGTCCCCTCGGGGTCTGGAGCGGACATGTGGTGGGCCTCGCTGGCCGCCCCGGTCCCGAGGAGCTGGACGCCGCCGGGGTCCCGTGTGAGCAGGAACAGCGCGGAGCCTTCACCCAGCGTCAGGCCCTTCCGGTTGAGGCTGAACGGGTTGCTCGGCGCGTCGGACACCACCTGGAGCGCGCTGAAGCCGCCGGCGGTCAGCCGGCAGATCGAATCGGTTCCTCCGGCGACGACGGCGTCGCACACCCCCTGGGTGAGCAGCGCGCGGCCGGACTCGAGGGCCCGCGCTCCGGACGAGCAGGCCGTCGAGATCGTGTAGGCCGGTCCGGCGATCCCCGCGTACTCGGCGAGGAAGACGGCCACCCCGCCGAATTCCACCTGGACACAATCGAAGCTTGCGGGGAGGCGGCTGGTGCGACGGTGCTCGGCGATCGCCTCCTCGGCGGCGCCGATGCCCGCGGTGCTCGATCCGGCGACGATCCCGACGCGCTCGGGCCCGACCGCGGCCATGACTGCCCGCACCGTCGCCTCGATCTGCACGAAGGCGGCGAGCGACAGCGAGTTGTTCCGGCACGCGTGCCGGGACAGCGCCGCCGGGATCTCCGGCAGGCGGTCGGACACTTCGCCCACCAGCAGCGAGCGGCCCGGGACGAGGTCCTCGCGGCGATGAAGACGAGACTGGTCGGCAGCCAGGACCCGCGACCAGATCGTGTCCAGGTCGCTCCCCAGGGCGTTCACCATCCCGAGAGCGGCCAGCGCGCAGGGGGCGGACGAGCGACTCACGCCACGGTCGGCCGCCGATGCGGCACTAGCCGGTGTCTTCGCGGAGAGTGGCGCGGGCGATCTCGAGGAACCGCGCGAGGTCGGCATCCGTGTGGGCCAGGGAGAGGTAGAGCTTGGTGGACATCGGGTTCAGGAAGATGCCGCGCCGGAAGAGGCCGAGGAGAAAGGCCCGCCGCCTGGCTCCGTCGGCGTGGAAGGCGCTCCGGTAGTCGACGACGTCCCGGTCGGTGAACACGACGGCGGCCAGCGGGCCGTCGCCCTGGACCTGGGCGGTGACGCCCTCCTCCTTCAGGACGGCGCGGAGTCCCGCCCGGAGCGACTCGCCGAGGGCGAAGAGCCGGTCGTACGTCCCCGGCTGGCGCAGCTCCCCGAGCGTGGCGAGCGCCGCTGCCGACGAGACGGGGTTGCCGCCGACGCTGGAGGCGAACCACACGTAGCCCGGCTGGCCGAGCCGGTCCTCGCGGACGAGGTCGAGGAGATCGGCCCGCCCGACGACGGCGCCGATCGGGTAACCGCCGCCCAGGGCCTTGCCGAGCGCCGCCAGGTCCGGCTCCACGCCGTAGTACTCCTGGGCGCCGCCGTACGCCAGGCGGAAGCCGGTGACGGTCTCGTCGAAGATCAGGGGCAGGCCGAGCCGCCGCGTCCGGTCGCGCAGGCCCTGGAGGAACCCCGGGCGGGGGGGCGTGCACCGGTGGAGCGGCTCGACGATCACGCCGGCCAGCTCGTCCCGGTGGGCGTCCAGGATCGCCGCCGTCGTCTCGAGGTCGTTGAACGGGGCGACGAGTATGTCTGCGACCGCCCCGGCGCCCAGGCCGGCCGAGGTCGCCTCCCCCCGGGGGAATGGGAGCAGCTCGCGCGGGAAGAGGCTGACCGTGCCGATCTCGTTGGCGCCGTGGTACGCGCCCTCGAACTTGAGGATCTTCGGCCGCCCGGTGGCCGCGCGGGCCAGCCGGACGGCGTAGGCGGTCGCCTCGGTGCCCGAGGCGCAGAAGCGGACGCGCCGGGCACACGGGACGGCGTGGACCAGCGCCTCGGCCAGCTCGAGCGTCGGCGCGCTCACGTAGGCGAAGTTGGCGCCGAGCGCGGCCTGGCGGCGCGCCGCCTCGGTGACGGCCGGATGGGCGTGGCCGAGGAGGACCGACCCCCAGCCCATGGTGAAGTCGAGGAAGGCGCGCCCGTCGGTGTCCCAGACGGTCGCCCCCTCGCCGCGGGCGAGGACGACGGTCAGCCCGGCCGGCAGGTTGTACTCGCCGAGCGAGCCGCCGGGGAAGACGGCCCACGCGCGCTCGGCCGGCGTCGCCATGATCCCGGATTATGACCGCGACGCCGGCGCTGTCAACGCGCTTGCCGGGAGTGGTAGGCTGGGAGCGAGGAGGCGTCCATGGCCGACAGGATCGTCAAGTCCGACGCGGAGTGGCGAGCGCAGCTCACCCCGGAGCAGTACCGGGTGCTCCGGAAGCACGGCACCGAGGGCGCGTTCACGGGGGAGTACCATGACTCGAAGGCGCCCGGGGTGTACCGCTGCGCCGGCTGCGGGACCCCGCTGTTCCGCTCCGAGACGAAGTTCGACTCGGGGACGGGGTGGCCGAGCTTCTTCGAGCCGATCGGTCCGGAGGCCGTGAGCACCACCGAGGACAACAGCTGGTTCATGCGACGGACCGAGGTCCGCTGCGCCCGGTGTGAGGGGCACCTCGGCCACGTCTTCGACGACGGGCCGCCGCCCACCGGCCTGCGCTACTGCATGAACTCGGCGGCGCTCCGCCTGGAGCCCTCGGACAAGCCGTCGTGACGCCGACCCTCCGGTCGGTCTCGGAGGTGGTGGACAGCGTCCGCACCCTGGAAGGCGCCGGCTTCGCCGTCCGGCGTCCGTTCCCGTCGCCCCGGCTGGACCACGTGGACCCCTTCCTGCTCCTCGACGAAATGGGGCCGATGGACCTCGGACCGGGCGAGGCGAAGGGGGCCCCCGACCACCCGCACCGCGGCTTCGAGACCGTGACCTACGTCCTGTCCGGGCGGATGGCGCACCGAGACTCGCACGGCCACGCCGGGCAGCTCGGCCCCGGCGACGTCCAGTGGATGACGGCGGGCGCCGGCGTGATCCACTCCGAGATGCCCGAGGAGGAGTTCCGGCGGGCCGGCGGCCGGATGCACGGGTTCCAGCTCTGGGTCAACCTGCCCCGGCGCGACAAGCTGATGGCGCCGCGCTATCAGGAATTCCCGGCCGCCCAGATCCCGACGGGCCGGAGCGATGGCGACGGTGTGACCGTGCGGGTGCTGGCCGGCGAGGCGCTCGAGGCTCGCGCGGTGATCGACACGCGGACCCCGATCGTCTACCTTCACTACACGCTCCAGCCGGGCGCCCGCACCGTGCAGCCGGTGCCGGCCGCGTTCACCGCGCTCGCCTACGTGTTCGGCGGCGAGGGACGCTTCGGGACGGACGAGCGGGCCGCCCGCGACGGTCAGCTCGTGATTTTCGCCGGTGACGGCGACGCGGTCGCGGTGGCGGCGCCCGCGGGGGCGGCCCGCCCGCTGGAGCTCCTGCTGCTCGCCGGCCAGCCGCTCCGCGAGCCGGTCGCCCGCTACGGCCCGTTCGTCATGAACACGCCGGGCGAGATCCGCCAGGCCCTGCTCGACTACGAGAGCGGCCGCTTCGGCCGGATCGAGAGCCCGGACGCGGTCTGATCCCGTTTCCGGGCCTTCACTCCTTGGCGGCCAGGAGGCCCACGATCGCCACCAGGCGCCGGGCATCGACGGGCTTGGGCACGTGATACTGGAACCCCGCTCGCAAGATCTGAGCCCGATCCTCCGCGCTCCAGAGCCCTGTCAGCGCCGCCGCGGGGGTCTGCCCGCCACGGCCGACCGGCAGCGCGCGCACCTTCCGGATCAATGCGTAGCCATCCTCACCGGGCATCTCGATGTCCGTGATCAGCACATCCGGTCGCTCGCGCTCCAGGATCTCGAGCGCCTCCCGCGCCCCCGGGGCCGCCGTCACCACCGCCCCGAAGCGCTCGAGCAGCAGCGTGATGACGTCGCGCACCGCGGCATGGTCGTCGACGAGCAGTACCCGCAGACCCTCGAGTGGTGGAATTGGGTCGGCCAGGGCGGGCTGGCTCATGGGACTCTCCGGACGGCAGCGTTCTCCAGCGCCTGGCGCACCGCCTGAACGACGAGCTCGAACAGATCCGGCTTGCCGATGATGGACAGCTGGACGTCGACGGGGGGTAACACGATCTTCAGGGCCTCGTCATTCGTCGTGGCCAGGATCCATCCGCGGCGCTTGAGCCCGTCTGTCGTCCCCAGCAGGCGAAGGAAGTTGAGATGCTCTTCATACGCTCGCGGGAGGTCGAACAGGACGACATCCGGATCGTGTTCATCGAGGAAGGCGACGAGGTCCAGGACGCCGCTCTGGATCTCTGCGATCCGTCCGAGGACGGTCTGGAACCCGTGGTCCTCGAGGGCCCGCGCCAGCATCTCGATCACGTCATCGGCAGAGTTGAAGATTGCCACGACCGGCCTGGGTCGGCTTACCTCTGGCACACTTCACCATTCCTGTCCTGCCGGTTCACGCGGTGACGGCCGTCAGTAAGACCCGGCCCTCCGTCGTGCAAGCCGACTGTCGAGACCCAAGGAGGCAAGATACGCTCACCCGGGACTCCGGACGGTGGGACTACTCGGACAGCCTAGACATCCTGCGGGATGGGTAGGCCAGCAAAGCGCGACCCAGAGGCCTCCAGCTCCCCTGATGGCCGGAATGGAGGGAACGACGACACTATAGACCGCCGGGCTCGGGTTGTCAACGGAATGATCCCGGTCGTCGTGAAACAGTTCACGATGGGCGGGACCGCCGGATCGGGCGGGTCGAGGTCGGAGAGGTTCAGCCGGCCGTCGGGATCCCGAAGGCCTCGCGCATCCCCTGCAGGCCCTGCTGCTGGACCGTCCAGAACCGGCCCCCGGTCAGCCCACCGTCGACGACGATGTCCTGCCCGGTGATGAAGCTCGACTCGTCGCTGGCCAGGAAGACCGCGGCGCTCGCGATGTCCTCGGGCATCCCGGCCCGCGGAACGGGCTGGAGGCCGGCGAAGATCTTCGCGACGATGGGGGCGGTCGCCTCGGCCTGCTCGGTGGGGAGCCCCAGGGCCTTGCCGAAGATGCCGGTGACGATGCCGCCGGGGGAGAGGCTGTTGACCCGCACGTGGTGCTCGGCGAGCTGCATCGCGGCCACGCGCGAGAGGTGGATGACGGCGGCCTTGGCCGCCGCGTAGATCATGGACGACGAGTAGCCGGCCCGGGTGCCGGCGACGCTGGCGGTGTTGATGATGCTGCCGCTCCGCTGCCGCATCATGATCGGGGCGGCGTGCTTCATGCCGGCCAGCACGCCGCCGAAGAGAACGGCCATTGCCCGCTCGGCGCCGTCGAGCGGGATCGTCTCGATCCCGCCCACGGGCGCCGGGCCGCCGGCGTTGTTGAACAGGCAGTCGAGCCGCCCGTAGCGGGCGAGCGTGAAGTCGATCACCGCCTTCACGTCGGCCTCGCGGGCGACGTCCGTCCGGACGAACTCGACGGTCTTCCCGAGGGCCCGGGCCAGCGCCTGGCCCTCCGCCTCCCGGCGGGCGGCCACCACCACACAGGCGCCCTCCTCGACGAAGCGCTCGACGGCGCGCTTGCCGATGCCGCTGGTGCCGCCGGTGATGATCGCGATCTTCCCCTCGAGTCGACCCATCCGGGTCACGCCTTCTTCTGGATCGCGCGCCAGACGCGCTCGGGCCGGATCGGCATGTCGAGGTGCCGCACGCCGAACGGCCGGAGGGCGTCGACCACCGCGTTGACGATGGCCGGCGTCGAGCCGATGGTCGCCGCCTCGCCGATGCCCTTGGCCCCCATCGGGTTGAACGGCGTCGGCGTCACCGTCTGATCGGTGACGAAGGATGGCAGGTCGTCGGCGCGCGGGACGGCGTAGTCCATGAGGGAGCCGGTGACGAGCTGGCCCTCGGGGCTGTAGACCAGCTCCTCCAGCAGGGCCTGGGCGATGCCCTGGGCGAGCCCCCCGTGCACCTGGCCGGCGACCAGCATCGGGCTGATCCGCACGCCGCAGTCGTCAACCGAGTAGAACGCGCGCACCGTGACCTGCCCGGTCTCGCGATCCACCTCGACCACGGCCACGTGGGCCCCGAACGGATAGATGAGCTGGGCCGGCCGGAAGAAGTCGCTCGCCTCCAGGCCGTTCTCCAGGCCCTCGGGCAGGTCCGCGCCGTAGGCGCGGCCGGCGATCTCGCGCAGCGCGAGGCTGCGCGCCGGCACCCCCTTGACCTGGTAGCGGCCGTCCGCCAGCGTCACGTCCTCGAAGGCGGCCTCCAGCATGTGGGCCGCGACCCGGCGGGCTTTCTCCTGCACCTTGTGCGTGGCGCCTAGCATGGCGGAGCCCCCCACGGCCAGGCTCCGGCTCCCGCCGGTGCCGTTCCCCATCGGCGTGTTGGCGGTGTCGCCGTGCCGGACCACGACCTGGTCGAAGTCCACCCCGAGGTGGTCGGCGATGATCTGGGCGAAGGTGGTCTCGTGCCCCTGGCCGTGGGGCGAGGTGCCGGTGAACGCGGTGACGGTGCCGGTCGGCTCCACCCGCACCACCGCGCTCTCGAACGGGCCGAAGCCGCACATCTCGACGTAGCACGCCAGCCCGACGCCGAGGAGCTTCCGGTCGCCCTTCTGCACGCGCTCCTTCTGCTCGGCGCGGAGCTTCGCATAGCCGGAGATCTCCAGCGCCTTCGTCAGCGCCCGGTCGTACTCGCCGCTGTCGTAGCGCTGGCCGGTCGGCGTCATGTACGGGAAGGCTTCAGGCGGGATGAAGTTCTTCCGCCGCACCGCCTCGGGGGCCAGGCCCAGCTCGGCCGCCACCAGGTCGACGAGGCGCTCCAGGTAGTAGGCGGCCTCCGGCCGTCCGGCGCCGCGGTAAGCGGCGACCGGGGTCGTGTTGGTGAACACGCAGGTGACCTTCAGGTCGACGTTGGGGACCTTGTAGACGCCGACGCCCATCATGAGCGTGAGGTCCGGGATGAAGGTGAAGATCGGGTAGGCGCCGACGTTGGCGACCACCCGCATGCGGAACGCGGTGATGGTCCCGTCGGCCTCGACCGCCGCCTCCATGTCGGTGACGTGGTCCCGCCCGTGGGTGGTGGCGAGCATGTGCTCGAGCCGGGTCTCGCCCCAGCGGACCGGAATCCGGTAGCGGTGGGCGATGGCCGCCAGCACGGCGTCCTCGGGATAGAGGCCGAACTTCACGCCGAAGCCGCCGCCCACCTCGGGGGCGATGACCCGGACCATGTTCTCGGGCAGGCCGAGCGCGGTCGCGATGTCCTTCCGCTGGATGTGGGGCGCCTGGGTGGTCGTCCAGACGACGAGGCCGTCCGTCGCCCGGTCGGGCGCCGCCAGCGTGGCCCGGGGCTCCAGCGGCACGCCGCACAGCCGCTGGTTGACCATCCGCTGCTTGACCACGCGGTGGGCGCGGCCGAACGCCGCGTCGGCATCGCCGGCCGTGATCTGGTTCTCGTGCTCGACGTTCCGGGGGGCGTCGGCGAAGAGCTGGGGCGCGCCGTCGGCCATGGCCTGGAACGGATCGACGACGGCGGCCAGGGGCTCCCAGTCCACCTGGACCTCGGCGGCGGCGTTGACGGCCAGGGCCTCGGAGGTGGCCACCACCGCGGCCACCGCCTCGCCCACGTGCCGCACGAGGTCCACCGACAGCGCATGGTGCTGCCGGCCGGGGGCGCCGCTGCTGGCCCCCCCCTCCGCCGAGACCGAGGCGAGCGGGACCGGGGCCACGCGACCGGCCAGGTCCCGACCGGTCAGCACCGCGAAGACGCCCGGCCGCTTCGCCGCCGCCGAGGTGTCGATGCTCCGGATCCGGGCGTGCGCGTGCGGACTTCGGACGAAGGTGACGAAGTGCATCCCCGGCAGCGTGATGTCGGTCGTGTAGGTCGAAGCACCCGTGATCAGCCGCGGGTCCTCCTTCCGCTTGACCTCGGCGCCCATGAGCTTGAGCGGACCAGGCATACCCGAGTTCTCCTTCCGTCAGTGGCCGTCAGTGGCCGTCAGTGGCCGTCAGTAGCCTTCGGTTGCGGGTGGTGGGGCAGGGGCCCCCGTCCCAAGGTAGAACAAACTGGCGAAACGTCAATGCGTCCCCCGGCCCGGCCACCAGGGACCGCCGTGCCGCCGGAGCGAAGGGGCTCGGCGAGGCGCCCCGCCGCATCGCCGTCGGCGCTGGCCGCATCTTCGCGGCTTCGCGGCCGACCCTGCCCCGGCCGGGGCTCGGGATCCTCGCGGGGGGGCGGCGGAGGAACTTGCCCGTGGCGCCAGCGTGACGCGGGCCCTCCGCGCGGTCGAGCCTCGCGGACCGACGGGGGTACCGGCCCGAAGCGTGTCCGCGTCCGTGGCCGCCCCCGTATCGATCCGTGAGCACGGCGCGCCGCCGCCCGCCAGCCTCCGCGGCCTTGCCCGGGTCCGCTGTGTCGACTGCGCGTTCGAGCGGCTGGTGCCCTTCTCGTGTTGTCCGGAGCTGAATACTATCTGGAGCTTCTGCTCCGGAGGTCCGTAGGAGCACCGCCTGGTCAGCCCGCTCGGGCGCTGGCAGGAGCCGGGTTTCTGGAGATAGTTTCTCCCCGGGGGCACGCGATGGTGGCGGCCCCAGGGAGGAAGCGCATGCCTGTCTGCTCCCCGATTCCAGTTCTCGGGCTGTCGGCCGTCCAGTCGCGAGCCTTCCGGATCCTCGTCGGCGCGTACGAACGGAGACTCGTCCGGACCGGGTACCACCCCACGGTCGTCCGGCTTCATCTCCACTCCATCGCGCACCTCGGCGTGTGGTTTCCTCCGCACCGCCACCGTTGTCGGCGCCGGCTGACGTTACGTCCCCCCGGGGAGACCCGGGTCGAGAAAGTTGACTTAGCCCCTCTGTGAGCGCTCAACAGATTGTCCGCCGGGATGATACGGCTGATGGGCAGGCCCGCGAACTGGGGGCGGAGACGGAAAGGTCGCCAGCCACCCGCTTCATGGCCACCTCCGGGAACAGCCGGGAGCTACGCTGGGGGGCGGCGACAGGTCAACCGGCCCGGACGGGTGGCTCGGACGCGCGCGCTACTGGGACTCGAGACGCTTCGGGAGGAGCAGTGGCGGCTCCCCGGTGCCCGCGCGTGGCGGCCCACCGCTCGCGATAGCCCCGGATCACGCCGCGGCAGAATCGCAGCGTCATGTACGCGTCGTACCCGTGCTGCCCGCCCAGTCGCGCCACGATCCAGCGAAGGGCGGCGATCCCGGCGACCCAGGACAGCCGCAATGGCAGACGCGAGACATGATCCTGGTGGCAAAAGGCTCTCAGCCGCGGCTCTCGCTCGAGGCGAGGATGGATCCTCCCCGTGAGGATTCCGTAGACGGCCTGCGCCTCGAAGTTGTCGGCGATGTGTTTCAGGCTGCACTTGCGGGCCGGCACGAAGTGCCGCACGAACGCGCCGGGGAGATACCACGGCTGCATCCCCCGCCGGCGAAGCCGGTCCATGAGGTCGAACGCCTCGCCGAGGCGACGCCGGCCGAGTGAGGCGTCGAGGCCGAGGCGAGTGTCGAACCCACCCGCGGCGCGCACCACGTCGGCAGGACAGGCCCAGTTGGCGGGCGCCAAGCGCTCACGGGTCGTCAGGATCCGGGCGGGCGGGCCCCAGTCGATCCCCGTCACCGAGAGCCCGGCGAAGGGGAGAAGCTCTTCCTCAGGCCTGGCGGTCTCGTACTCGGAGCCTAGCGGGCCGCCGAAGTAGAACCCGCGGGGCCGCTCCCGGTGCGCCGCGACGTACGTCGCGATCCACCCCTCGCACGGCGTCACGTCGTCGTCGGTGAAAACGAGCAGACGGCCACGGGCGGCCGCCAGCCCTGCGTTTCGAGCATGGCTCAGGCCCTGCCTCGGTTCCTTGACGTATACCAGCGGTACCTTGCGCTTGAACTGCTGCGCCACTTCAGGAGTGTCGTCGGTGCAGTTGTTGTCGACCAGGACCAACTCCCATTCGAGGTCGCCGGCAACGACACACCGTGAAATCGCGTCGAGGGTGAGGGCAAGGCGGGCTGCGTTATTCCATGTGGAAATCATCACCGACACGTCCATGTCACACCTCCCGACCGCGTCTCACCTTGACCGCGTTCGCCTCGCCTGCCTGCGGGACGCCCGACCCGCCTTCCCATCGCTTGCGGGCGAAGAGCGCCGGCGCTTCGGCATCGAGCCCTCGGAAGGACTGCCCGCTCATCTCGAGCCTCGTGGCGGTACGGTCGGCTCCGTCCCTCCTACCGCGAGTGCCACGGAGGGGTTGCGGCAAGTTCGCGCTCGTGCAGACAGCAAACCTCGTGCCGGAGCGGATCTTATTGAGAAAGCGTTGGTGCGGCCCGATGATCCCCGGTGGCACCATCGCCCGGTATGCAGGGCGGCGGCTTATCATTGACAGTTCCCTGCACAACCTGAGGCACGGGCCCCGACGCCGGGCGAAGCGCGTGGGAACTCGAAACGCACCCTTCCCCGGCGCCGACGACCCACGCGCCCCCGGATAGATTGCTCGAGTGCCGAGGGATCCGGGGACGCGCCGCGAGCGATCAGCCCTGCTCGCCCCCTCGTGCGGCGTGGCTTTCCTCGGCGGGTCGCCGGAGGGCGCCGGATTCGCCCGCGGTGCGCGTCTCGCTGCGCTCGTGCCGGACCGTGCCCGCGGCGGCCAGGGCGAGTTCCGGCCTCGCTGCCGCCGCCTCGCTTCTTCGGGTCAGGCGCCGGGGCAGTGCGCTCGAGACCGAGCAGTGAAGCGCGCCCAGCGAACGGGCAGTGCGACGCAGCATCTCGAGATACACGAAGTACGCATCCTCGCGATTACCGGACTGACCGTTTCGAGCGAGACTCGCCGATGCCCAGCGCCAGAACCATCTGATCAACGCGGTGAGCTCATCGCGCGGGGCATAGTTGCCGAGTTGCTGCGCCCCGTATCCCCAGCCGAATTGTTGCTTGAGCATTCGGCACACCGTGTCGCGATGACGGTGGAACACGAGCGCCGCCCGGCTGTACCGCATCCGAAGACCGGCGGCGAAAAAGCGGCGGCTGAACTCCTGATCCTGGCCGGTGAGAAACCGCGGGTCGAACAGGCCAATCGCCGCGAACGCCGATCGGCGGAAGGCCACATTGGCCGTCACGGCAAACGGTCGGGCGGAATTCAGGGCGGCCAGTTGCCACAAGGGCCGGCGTCTCGCCGCATAGCGCTCTACCGCAGTCCGTGGCGGATACGCCACGATCTCTCCCGCGACCCCCGACACCTCGGGGATCCCGAACTCGGCGGCGAGGGTGCGCAACCAGCCGACGGTCACCACGCAATCGGCGTCTGTGAATGCCAGGATGTCCCCTCGGCTGGCTTCGATGCCTCGATTGCGGGCCCGCGAGGGGCCGCGCCGGAGCTCCAGGAGATAGGTTACCGGGTAACTCCGAATGATCTGTGGGGTCCGATCGGTGGACCCATTGTCTACCACGATGATCTCGCGGGAGGCAGTCGGGAAGTCGGCATTCAGAATCGACTGAATGCAATCTCCGATCGTGCGCTCACCATTTCGAACGGGGACGACCACGGAGACCACAGGCGCTCGACGGCGAGTGACGGAGGAGCGATCCGTGCGGGCTTCGCGTTCGGGTTCCGACTCCAAGCGCGCGTCCCTCGCCACCGTCCCGGTCGCGTTCGTCTCAGGAGCCTCGGTCCGGGAGGGGGTCGTCGGCTCCTTCACGTCGGGAGCGGAAGACGTCGCAATATGGGCCAGTCCCACTCCGCCGCCCTTTCGGCACCTTCGTCCCGGTAGATGTCGGAACGCGGGGCTCCGAAGAGTCCAGGTAGTGCCGCGAGCGTAGGGCAAGCGCGTCAATCCTGTCAATGCGCAGGAGTTTTCACATCTCGGCAAAGTTTCTGCTTATTGACACTCCGGATCGTGTCGACCTAAGCTCCGCCCAAGACGCGGTTGCCGCTCTCGCGCCGGACCAGACATGTCGAGCGTAGTAGCGAGTCCGAAATCTTCTCAGCGTGCGCCGAGCTCACCGCCCGCCGAGACCCCGGCCCGTCGACAGCCGTCGCCATCCCGGGCGATGACCCGTCGGTTGCTGCTGGCCGCCATCGCCCCCGACCCCACCGCATTGGCGGCGATCGGCGCCGTCGCGGGAGAACGGTTGGACTGGGATTGGCTTCTCGAGCGCGCCCGGGCCCACAAGGTGGCGGCACTGCTGGCCGCGCGCGTCGTCGAGCAGGCGTGGGCCGTTTCTTTGCCGGCAGGGGTCCGCGGTGTGCTCGACGAGATCCGCGGTCAGGCGCAACGGCGCACAGCGGGGGCGCGCCGTACGCTTCAAGAGGTGGCCCGGGCATTGACGGCCGGAGGGATTCCCTTCGTCGTCCTCAAGGGCAGCGTCCTGGCTGAGCAAGCGTACGGGGATCCCGTTCGGCGCCCCTTCTACGACGTCGATCTGTTGGTGCCGCTTCAGCGGCTCGATGACGCCGAGGCCGCGCTGATCGCGCTCGGCTACCGGTTTTACTCGCCACCGCTTAAGGCCCTCACGTTCGTACCCGCGAGCCGCCGTCCGGTTGGCCCCCCGGATGCCCGGGTCCCTGAACGCGTGGCCCGGGCGTTGTACCGAACCTATCACTACCATTTCGTCTACCTCCCGCCGCCGGAGGACGAGCGCCTCCCCGTTGAACTGCACTGGCACGTCGCCACCCCCCGCACGTTCCCCGCTGGTCCCAGCGCGCTGTGGGCGCACGCGACGCCGACGGTCGTGGCCGAGACCAATGTGCAGGTACTCGACCTCGAGACCACCCTCGTGTATGTCGCCATGCACGCCATCAAGGACGGCGCGGCGAGGTTCCGGTTGCTCCATCTCTGCGACGTCGCATGGCTGCTGGCGCGCTTCGGCCACTCCTACCAGCCCCATCGCGTGTGGACCATCGCCACCGCCTGGCACGTTCGCCATCACTTGGCGCGCGCGCTCGAGGCGGCCCGGCATCTCTGGGCGGTCCCCGGCGTCCCCCTTCCGGCCTCGCGCGGGACCGTCGACCGCCTGCTCCACCTGTGTTTCCGGTTGGCCGGGGACCCGTGCCTGATCGGCGCACCCAGGTCCCGCGGTGGCTTTCGCGGCTTGGCCGGCGACCTCCTGACCGAGACGCTGTGGGAACTGGCGCTGGCCCGACTTCCCCGGCGGGCGGCCCGCCGCCTCCTGGCTGCCGGCCGAGTCCGGCTCCCGCGACTCCGCGCCACTTCCTCATCCGCTGAGCCGTGATCA
This sequence comes from uncultured Candidatus Rokubacteria bacterium, assembly GCA_963708025.1. Classification (GTDB taxonomy): domain Bacteria; phylum Methylomirabilota; class Methylomirabilia; order Rokubacteriales; family DASRDR01; genus CAVPSB01. The sequence goes on from CAVPSB010000031.1 coordinate 184,628, forward strand.
GCGCCCTGAACCCAGCAGGACCGGAGCGGGAGCTGTCCGAGCTCATCAAGAGGGTCGGCTCGCGTCTCGTCGAAGCCAAGCGCTTGACCCGGTGGGTCTCGCCTCAGCACCGACGTGCCTCCTGGCTCCTGCGCTTTGCCGACGGCCGGGCGTTCAAAGGTCGGCGGCTCGCCTCGGCCGCCGGTGCGCGGCGGGTGGAGGCGCTGCTGGCGTCTCTGGGCGAGCGTCACTTCCCGCGCCTGCTCGCGCGTCACGGCCCGACCCTGCTCCTGGAGTGGGTCGACGGCCGGTCGCTCCTCGACACCGAGTGGAAGCCGCTGGTACTGACTCGCTGCGGGGCATTGCACGGCTGGATCCACACGCGCCCGGTACCGGACGGGATGGCCCTCCGGTGCCGACGGCCGAGATGGGGAAAGCGGCTCGAGCGCGGACTGGCGATCCTGGTCGGACGCGGCGTGCTCGGTGAGCGTGAGGCAGCGGCGCTGGGCAGTGCCGCCAGCGCCGCCGCCCACGGTCGCCCACGGCATCGTCCACCGGGATCTCTGCGCCGACAACCTGGTGGTCCGCGCTTCCGGGAAGCTATGCCCGGTCAACAACGAGACATTGGCCGTCAACGCTTACGCGTACGACCTGGGGCGGACGTGGTATCGCTGGCCGATGCGCCCGGACCAGCGGGCGGCCTACTTCGAGGGATATCGTCGCTACCGCAGCCCCGCGGATTTCTGGGCTCACTCCCGCTATTGGACCACCCTGGTCCTCGTCGAGTCCGCGGGGTGGCACCTCCGTCTCGGCACGGCCGGCGCCGCCGTGCCCCTCCGGCGACTGCACGAACTGCTGCGCGACGAACTCGCCGAGCCGCCCGGCGCCGCCTCCGGCGCTCTCGGCGAACGGTCCCTCGCCCGATGAGCGACCGCCTGATGAGCTTCCGCTACAACGGCCTCACCGCACGAGTCTCCAGTGCCGACCCGCGGGATCTCGTCTGGCTTCGGGAATTTCTGGCGCCGGCATTCGAGGAGGTTCGCACCAGCGACGCCGACTGCACGGTGACACTGACCATCGATACCCGTCGCTATATGGAGTTCGTGCGAGCCGGGCCCCAATCCGATGGCGGGCAGCTCGCGTGCTTCGCGTTGGACGGGAGTGTGGTGCGGCTCCCCCTCTGGACCGCCGGCCCCAGTACCCGCGTGCTCCGAGACGATCCACTGCGCGTTTTCTACATCCTCGATCCGGCCCGCACCGAAGTGTGCGTGCTCTCACCACGACACAACCGAAAGGCCCGGATGGCGCTGATGCGGGTGGTTCGCGAATTTGCCATGACGCATTCCTGGAAGAGCGGCGGCCTCCTCGTCCATGGAGCCGCCCTGGCGGTGGACGGGAAGGCCGTCGTGTTGGCGGGCCCCAAGAAGGCGGGGAAGACGTCGCTGCTAACCCATCTGTTACGTTCTCGGGCGGCCACCTTCGTCGCGAACGACCGCACGCTGGTCACGCTCACCGGGCATGGGCCTGCCGTACGGGGGATGCCGACCATTGTGACGCTGCGCCCGCGCATGCTGAAGATCTTTCCGGGTCTCCGCGCGACCCTGGAGCGGCGTGGCTACCATCATTCCCTGACACTGGACGAGGCCAGGGGAGGAGAGAGCCCGCCGGCGCCACGGCCGCCTGACGCCGGCGTCGGGCTCACCGCCAGCCAGTTCTGCGAAGTCCTTGGGGCCGGACTCAGCCCGCAGGCCGGTGCCGCGGCCCTCGTCCTGCCCCGCGTGACGGGCGAACCAGGCTCAATACGCCTGGAGCCGCTCTCAGCCGACATCGCGGCCGTCCGGCTGGCTGACTCCCTCGTCGGCGGTCGCCGGTCGGGCAGCACGTCAAGCGTCTTCGACGTCGCCCCCGGCCGCTCACCCACCGACCCCACCGCCCTCGAACGGCTCTGCCGCGACTTCACATCTAGGGTGCGTTGCTTCCAATGCGACCTGGGACGCGACGCGTATCAGAGCGCGTCGGCCGAGAGCTTTCTGGAGGGCGTGCTGAGATGAGTGTGAACAGACGTGCCGAACGTGAGTAATGAATTGTAGCGACCCCGGTCCCAGCTCGGCCGCGCCGTTCTGGCAGGTCAACGATGCCTGGCGCCGTGCCCGAATGCGACCCCGCGTGCGGAGAGACGAGCGCGCCCTGCCCACGAGGCGGTCGTCCGCGTCACCACATGCTTAGCGTGGTCGTCTGCACGTTCAACCGACCGGAGAAGCTCCGCCGTTGCCTGGGCGCGCTCGTCGATGCCTGCGACGGGGCCACGTCAGTCGCCGAGCTCGTCGTGGTCAACAACTCTCCCTGCGAGGCCACGCGGCTGGTCGTTCAACGACGTCGCGCGGCGTTGTTCGTTCGCGGTGCGGTATGTCGCGGAAGGCCGGCGAGGGCTCTCCCATGCTCGAAACACCGGCGTGACTCACGCGGCATTTCCGATCATCGCGTTCACCGATGACGACTGTGTTCCGGCGCGCGATTGGATGGCCTCCATCGTGGCCGAGTTCACCGCGAACGAGTCGCTGGCGCTCCTCGGAGGCCGCGTGGAGCCTCTGGATGCCTCGGATGAAGGACTTGGCGTTCGCCGCGTCGCCCAACGGACTCGCATCGCTTCCTACGGCCTCTTGAACGAATGCATGATCGGGTGCAATTTCGCCATTCGACGTACCGCATTCGATGCCGTCGGCCCGTTCGATGTGCGCCTCGGGAGAGGTACATCGATCGACTCCGGCGAGGACAGGGATTACTTCTACCGTAGTCTGAAGCGAGAACTCGAGATCGTGTGTTCACCGCGGACACTGGTCTATCACGGGCACGGTAGGCAGAGCCCGAGCGAGATCCAGCGCTGCCGGGACACCTATGCCACGGGCCGCGGTGCGTTCTACTGCAAGCACATCATGGCCGGGGACCGTGTCATCCTGAAGCGCGCCCTGTCCGAGCTTGCCCATCTTGCCGCCGCGACCTCGGGGACACGTGCCAGCCGCACAGCCCGCCCCCTCCGAGTGCTCCGTCGCCTCGTCCGAGGCGCACTGTACCTGGTCGCCATGGGCGCGGCCGTGCCGGTGAGCGCACGCCTGGCCCACGCGCATCCCGGCGGCGCGCATCGGCCGGGGGAGCTGTCCTCATGAATGCCCCCACCAGCGTCCTCCTCTTGGGCTCCTGTGCGGCCGAGTCGAGCCTGATCTTGGAGTGGGCAGAGGCGGGGGCGCTCCCGACGATCAAGGCACTGATGGCCCGAGGGATGACGGGACGCATCGAGAGTCTTCCGGGGTTCTTCGTCGGTGCCACGTGGCCCTCCCTGTCCACGGGGGTGACGCCGGCCAAGCACGGAATCCACTCCTGGAAGCAGCTGAAGCTGGGTAGCTACGAGTTCTACCGTTGTCACGCCGGAATCGACATCAAACGCGAGCCATTCTGGAATGTTCTCAGCCGAGCCGGACGCCGCGTTGCCGTGTTCGATGTCCCACACACGTACCCGACGTCGAGTCTGAACGGCATCCAGGTATCCGAGTGGGGCCGGCATGACGCCGATCTTGGTTTCAGCACATGGCCCCCGACTCTGAAGGCGGAGATCGAACGTCGCTTCGGCCCGAATCCCCTGAAGACCAGATGCAACGAACTACCGCTCGCCGGAGGCCATGTCGCGTTCCGCGCCATGCGGGACACCCTGCTCGAAGCCATCGCCCTCAAGGCCCGGCTCACGCGCCACTACCTGCGACAGGGCGGTTGGGACTTCTTCGCCCAGATCTTCACCGAGAGTCACTGCATCGGTCACCAGTGCTGGCATCTGCACGACGTGGGGCACCCTCGGCACGACCCCGCGATCGTCCGTCGCATCGGCGATCCCGTCAAGGACGTCTACCGGGCGATCGATCGAGCGCTGGGACAGATCCTGGAGGAGGTTGGCTCCAGTACGACCGTCATCTTCCTGGCGGGACACGGCATGGGCCCGAAGTACCAAGCGCAGTTCCTCCTCGATGAGATCCTCGTGCGGCTGGGGGTCGCCGTGCCGATGCCCTCGGAGGGGCAGGCGAACACCGAGCCGTCTCAGGGCAACGAGCCGGGGCCGCTCGACCCGCTGAAGCGTCTGGTCAGATGGGCGTCGAACCGTACACCCGACGCGGTTCACTATCGGATGGCGCCCGTGTATGCTCGCGTGCGCCGGTGGCGGGATGGACCTCCCCGACCACCGAGGGCGAGGATCGACCCGGCAGCGAGCCGATGCTTTCCCGTGGAGAACAATTTCGCGCATGGCGGCCTGCGCATCAACCTGGTCGGGCGTGAACCGAACGGCACGGTCCGAGCCGGAGCCGAATGCGAGGAGCTCTGCCGGCAGCTGATGGCCAGCTTCGAGGAGATCACCGATCTCGAAACCGGCAAGCCCGTGGTTGCCCGGGTGATCCGAACCTCCGAAGTGTATCGCGGGGAGTATCTCGATCACCTACCCGATCTGATCGTGGACTGGAACAACGAGGCGCCGGTCTACGGCGTCCGCTCCCCTCGGATCGGGGAGATCCGCGGCGAATACACCTACCGCCGAACGGGAGACCACCGTCGGGATGGCTTCTTCGTTGCCACGGGTCCGGCCATCCCTCGCGGCCAGCTGGATCGGACCGTTTCCATCCTCGATTTCGCGCCGACCATCAGCCGGCTTCTCGGAGTCGATCATCCCGAGGTGGACGGCGCACCGATTCCCGAACTGCTCGGCGCCGCGCCCGTGGTCTCGGCCGGCCGGTACCGCGAGCGGTGAAGCGCTCGCCGCCCCTCACCAAGCCCGACACGATGAATGTCCGGACCGGCTGGCCGGCGCCGGCCCTCGGCGACATCGGCCTCATCAGCCTCGATGACCACCGGTGGGAGGAACCCTGGCGCTCCATCCACCACCTTCTCTCCGGGATATCCCGATACTTCCACGTCGTCTGGTGCAATCCCCCTCGGTCGTGGAGGGATCTCGGACAGCGCCACACCGCGGCGTGGGATCCGAGGATCTTCCGGGAATCCAGTCCACCCGCGTTGACGGTCTACGAACCCGAGAAGTGGCTCCCGGCCGTCGGGCGGCCGGGCTTCGTGGCCCGGTGGACCAGGCGCGAGCGGCTGCGTCGGGCACGCGCCCTACTTCGAGCACGTGGCTGCCGGAAGATCGTGCTGTTCCTCAGCCTGCCGGAGTACGGCTTCGCCCTGGACGAGGCGGATCACGATCTGAGCTGCTATCGAGTCAGCGACGAGTATACGTTTTCGGTGACCGAGCGACCCATCGACGAATCCGAGGCCCGCCTGATGTCGCGTGTCGATCGGGTCTTCGTGCTCTCTCCGGCCATGCTGGAGAAGAAGGGGCACCTGAACCCCGCGACGCTGTGGGTGCCGAACGGCGTGGACTACGCGGCCTACGCCACTGAGCACGGCGAACCCCCGGATCTCGCTTCGGTGCCGCGCCCGCGGATCGGATACGTCGGGATCATCAAGGACCAGCTGGATCTGCCGCTGCTGACCGCTCTGGCCCGGCGACACGCAGCGTGGTCGTTCGTCCTGGTCGGGCCCAAGGGGATGCTCCGCCGGAGCACAGTCGTCCTCGAGGCGCTTCTCGCCCTGCCGAACGTATACTGGCTCGGCGCCAAGCCGCTCGGCGAGCTCCCCGCGTATGTCCAGCACCTGGACGTCTGTATGCTGATCTATCGGCTGGATGGATATACGAAGTTCGTGTACCCGCTGAAACTGCACGCGTACCTGGCGAGTGGACGCCCCGTCGTCGGCGCGCCAATCCGCACGTTGCAGGATTTCTCGTGTGCGGTGCGGCTGGCCGAGACGCAGGACGAATGGTCCCGGGCGATCAGTGAGCTTCTCTCGCCCGGTGCCGTCTCGTGGAGCGCGGTCGAAGACCGCCGCCGGATCGCCCGGCAGCACGACTGGTCGGGTCTGGTGGCGATGATCGTGCGGAGCATCTGCGAGAGCCTGGACTCCACGTATGTCTCGCGCTTCGACACCGCCTCTCGCGGCCTGACAGACTGACACTCGCGCCCGGCTGGAACATCTCTGCCGGTATCACTCCGCCCCCCACTGGTCGAGGACCGGGTCCGGCTCCGGACGGATATACATGACACCCGGCAGCGGCCGCCGCGTGTCGCCGTCGCCACCGACGGGCGGAGACGGAGTCTCGCTGGGTCCGACGTGATCGCGACGGCGCATTGTGTTGACTACCCCCAGGCCCCCGGAGCGGGGGACACGGCGCTGAAGTGGGCGTGTGCGCCGCCTACGTTCCGTTCCTGCCTGCGTTCCTTGCGAGGGCCTGGCCTGAGACTGATGGTCGTCTTCGGGCAGGTGAACGGGGACGTCTTGCCGGCTCCGGGTGGACCTTTCGGCGTCTCGATGAGATAGTGGGAATCGGAGCCATGCTCGAGCAGAACCTTCTATCCATTGCGTTCCCGACGCTCGACGCGGCCCAGATCAGCGAGTTCGAGCGTTGCACCACCGCCACCCCCAAGTTGTATCGGGACGGGCAGACACTCATTGCGGTGGGCGACCGCGACTTCAAGTTCTTCATCGTCAAGTCTGGTGAGGTCGAGATCGTCGATCACTCCGGCGACAAGCCGAAGACGGTCACGATTCATGGCAAGGGCCACTTCACCGGCGATGTCTCCCACCTCACCGGCCGCTCGTCGGTGATCAGCGCCGTTGCCAGAGGCGATTGCGAGGTGGATGAAGTCTCGGGGGATGCGCTGAGGGGGGCGCTCAACCAGTGCCCGGTCCTCAGTGACATCATCCTCCAGGCGTTCATCGCCCGACGGCAACTCTTGCGCGAGTCACCGGACTTCGTTGGCCTGCGGGTGATCGGGTCCCGCTACTCCACCGATACGTTTCGCGTCCGCGACTTCCTGGCCAAGAACCGGGCGCTGTTCACCTGGGTGGACGTGGAAACCGACCCGGAGGTCGATCGGCTGCTCAGACACTTCGGCATGACCGAAGCCGACACGCCGGTGGTCGCCCTCGGCGACTTGCTGCTCCTGCGAAACCCCTCGAACCGGCAACTGGCCGATTCGATCGGCATTCATCAGCCGCTGGAGCAGACGGTCCATGACCTGGTCGTGGTCGGCGCTGGCCCGGCGGGGCTGGCGGCCGCCGTCTATGCGGCCTCAGAAGGATTGCGAACCGTGTTGCTGGAGCGCACGGCGCCCGGGGGTCAGGCGGGCAGCAGCATGCGGATCGAGAACTACCTCGGCTTCCCCACTGGCGTGACGGGGAGCGACCTGGCGGACCGCGCGATTCTCCAGGCCAACAAATTCGGGGCCCGCCTGTCCGTCCCCAGTCAGGTCATGCAGCTGGGTTGGGAGAAGACCTACGCCATCCTGCACCTGGACAGTGGTGAGATCGTCACCACGAAGTGTCTCCTGATCGCCACTGGAGCCGACTATCGCCGGCTGAACGTCGAGGGGTGCGAGCGTTTCGAGGGGAAGGGTGTCTACTACGCGGCCACTCTCGCCGAAGGGCAGATGTGCCGGGGAGCGCAAGTGGTGTTGGTGGGCGGCGGCAACTCTGCGGGCCAGGCCGCAGTCTTCCTTGCCCAGTATGCCAGCAAGGTGCTGCTCCTGATCCGCGGCGATGATCTGTACAAGAACATGTCCAGCTATCTGGCCCGGCGGATCGAGCAGACGGCCAATATCGAGCTTCTCGTCAACACGACGATCCGGCGGATGAGCGGCGATGGTCACCTCGGCTCTGTCGAGATCGTCAACGAGAAGACCGGGCAAGAGCGCCCGGTGGAAACGCCCGCGGTGTTCAGCTTCATCGGGGCGGTGCCGCGGACCGACTGGCTGCCCCCGGAGATCGAGCGGGACGCCGGGGGATTCATCCGGACCGGCGCCGCCCTGGCGCAGTCTCCCCATTGGACCAGCCGGCGGCAGCCGTCCTTGTTGGAGACCAGCCGCCCCGGAGTGTTCGCGGCCGGCGATGTGCGGTCAGGCTCGATCAAGCGCGTCGCTTCGGCAGTTGGCGAGGGGTCGATGGTGGTCCAGTTCGTCCATGAGTTCCTCGAGGGGATGTGAGGCAAGGCGAGGGGAGTGTGATGTCGATTCCGGGCTCTGCCGAACGACTAACTGGCGTGCACAGCCGTTGGCGGGAGGGCCTGGGGCCCCTTCGAGGGTTCCCCTATCCAGGGACCGAAGACGCGAGGAGCGGAGCCATGAAGGAGATTCTCATCGTGCTCGGGATCGGCATCGCGGGGTTTCTGGCGTTCGCGGCGACCCGCCCTCATAGGTACCAGGTGGAGCGGTCGCGGAAGATCGACGCGCCGGCGGAGATCGTCTTCGCGCAAATCGAGGACTTCAGGGCGTGGCCGGCCTGGTCGCCCTGGGAGAAGGTCGATCCGGACATGAAGCGGACCTACGAAGGCCCGGCCAGGGGCGTCGGGGCGGGTTACGCCTGGGACGGGAACCGGCATGTCGGCAAGGGGAAGATGACCATCACGCAGTCCACGCCTTCTACGGCCATCTCATGCCGGCTGGAGTTCATGAAGCCCTTCGTCTCGGTCGCCACCACCGGCTTCACCCTCGAGCCGGCAGGGGACCAGGCCGTGACCGTCACCTGGTCGATGGACGGGAACAACAACTTCACCGGGAAGGTGTTCTCAATCTTCATGAACATGGACAAGATGATCGGCGGCCAGTACGAAAAGGGGCTCGCGAACCTCGAGCTGGTCGCCAAGGCGGCGGCCAAGGAACAGGCCGATGTCGTCGCGGCCGCGCCGAGGAGGAAGTAGCTGCCAGGCGGCACCGGCGACGCCTCGGGGCTCTCGACCCGGCCGCGCCGGGGTTGGCACCGAGAACCTCCGGGACGCCCGTGCCGCCGTCTGACTCGCGATCTTCAAGGGCGGCTCCGGGCTTGGCTGGCCGGGTGGAGCGCTGACGGGTGAGACGACCCGCGATGCGGCGCCAGCCGCCAGCGGCCGTAGGCGACGAACGCCGAGAGGAGCCCCACCACCAGCGGGATCAGCGCCGGCGCCACTCCATCCGCCACCAGCGTGAGCACCGTCGCGCCGATCATGATGATCACCAGCCCGGCGGCCGCCAGCGGGGTCAGGCCCGGCCGAATGCGCAGGAGCCCGGGGAGGATCAGGCCGAGCGCGCCGAGCACCTCGGCCACTCCGATGAATCGCACGAACCAGCCCGGCAGCTGGATCTGATTCGGTGAGCCCATCGACATCAGCACGTCCAGCGGCAGGATCAGCTTCGTCCCACCGGCGAACAGAAAGGTGAGCGCGAGCAGCCCCTGAACGATCCACAGTGCATAGGTCATGATCGGAAGGTCTCCTTTTTCAGGCCTTCGCCACAAAGGCCGCGAGGCGTTCCAGACTTTGTGACCAGCCCGCTCCCATCCCCTCGAGATACGGGGCGGCCTCGGCGGTCGCTTTGACGACGCGGGCTTGCAACGTGACAGCAGGGCTTACGTGACCCCTAGCCGCCGGCCATGGCCCCCACGATCAGAAACGGCTCGGCCCCCGTCGCGACCGCGTCGGGCAGCGGGGCGTCCGGCGGCTCGTGGGACAGATCCTGCTCGCAGGCGAAGAACCTCACGAACGGCTCGGCGCTGCTGCGTGACGTGGTCGCGGATCGTCCCGCGCAGCATCGGATAGCGGGCCTCGAGCGCGTCGAGGACCGAGCGCTGCGTGACCTGACCCTCGACGTCGAGCTTCACCTCGCCGTCGACGCGCGCCAGCGTCCGCAGATGTGCCGGGAGCACGACTCGGATCATGGCAGCGTCTGGACCTCGACGGACAGCACGGCCGGAAGATCCCGGACGATGGGCGCCCAGCTGTCCCCGGCATCGGCCGACGCGTACACCTGCCCGCCGGTGGTGCCGAAGTACACGCCGCACGAATCGAGCGAGTCGACGGCCATCGCGTCGCGCAGCACGTTGACGTAGCAGTCGCGTTGCGGCAGACCCTTCGTGAGCGCCTCCCACTCGTTTCCGCCCGTCCGGCTGCGGTACACGCGCAGCTTTCCCTCGGGCGGATAGTGCTCCGAGTCGCTCTTGATCGGGACGACGTAGATGGTGTCCGGCTCGTGCGCGTGCACGTCGATCGGGAACCCGAAGTCGGTCGGCAAGTTCCCGCTGACCTCGTGCCACGACTCGCCGGCGTCGTCGCTGCGCATGACGTCCCAGTGCTTCTGCATGAACAGCACGCCCGGACGCGACCGGTGCATCGCGATGCGGTGAACGCAGTGGCCGACCTCGGCAGTCGGGTCGGGGATGCCTTCGGACTTCAGGCCGCGGTTGATCGGCCGCCACGTCTTGCCGGCGTCGTCGGTCCGGAACGCGCCCGCGGCCGAGATGGCGATGAAGATCCGCTCGGGATCGCTCGGATCCAGCAGGATCGTGTGCAGGCACATCCCACCGGCGCCCGGCTGCCAGAGGGCCCTGATCCGTGGCCGCGCAGTCCGGGGAGCTCCTGCCACGTCTGCCCGCCGTCGGTCGAGCGGAACAAGGCGGCGTCTTCCACCCCGGCGTAGACCGTGTCCGGATCGGTCAGCGACGGTTCGAGATGCCAGACGCGCTTGAACTCCCAGGGGTGCGGCGTGCCGTCGTACCACTGGTGCGTGCCGGGGACGCCGTCGTACACGAACTTGTTCCCCACCGGCTCCCACGTCTTGCCGCCGTCGTTGGAGCGCTGGATCAGCTGCCCGAACCAGCCGCTGGACTGCGACGCATACAGCCGATTCGGGTCAGCGGGCGATCCCTTGAGGTGGTAGATCTCCCAGCCCGCAAAGTGGGGGCCACTGACGTCCCACCGTTCGCGCTTTCCGTCCGACGTCAGGACGAACGCGCCCTTGCGTGTGCCAACCAGTACCCGTACCCCGCTCATCTCTCACTCCTTCCTGAGCTTCCAGGGATTCTCGACCGCCCACCGTCGCGCCCACTCCGATGCCACGCGGCACATCGGGGCGCCTCCTCTCACTGTATAGTCGAACGGGCCGGCTCGAGATCGACAGCCTCGGCGAACGAGAGGATGTCGCCTGGCCGAGGGGTCAACGCCCTGGCCCGCCGGTACCCCCGCCATGGCCACCTGACCTCGAACTGACCGCCCCCGACTGATCGCCCAGGGGGACCAAGTCTTCCGAGCCCGCCGGCGGCGGGTCCGGCCAGCCGCGTCCCGCTACTCTCCTCCCGCGTTGCCCTACCCTCCCGCCGCTCTCGCCGCCTGCGTCGGGGGCGCGACGTGTACCGCCAGGTGCCGCCCTTGACACGGGCCGCGCCGGCCGCGCACCATCGGGGCGGAGCGGCGTTGGTCTGCCAGCCCCCCTGGGGGGCCGGCCGAGAAGTCGAGCCCCTGTCCGAGGCGAGAGCGTCCTGCCCTTCCCGGCTGGTACAACGTAGGGCAAAGATCATAGCGATGCTGGCACTTGGGCTCCTTCCCTTCTTTTGCATTGTCGGCATCCTGTGGGCGCTGTCAAAGGTCTTCCACATTGGATGGCGGAGTGCCATCTTGTCGGCGTCCGTTGCATGCGGACTCATTGTCACGGTGACGACCGAGATCTTGAGTCTCTTCAAACTGGTGACCTTTGGCTGGGTGACGGCCGTCTGGGGCGCAGCTGTGCTCCTGTCCATTGGCGCGTTGTGCCATGCGCACGTGACACGCGCGGGACGAATCCCTGGCTCCCTGGCTACAGCCAGTCCCGGAGATGGGCGACGAAGCATCTCGTCTGTTGGATGGGGCTTGACGGCGGTCCTCGGTGTGGCGGCGGCTCTGATCGGTCTGATCGCCCTGCTTGCGCCGCCCAACACCTGGGACTCGATGACCTACCACATGGCGCGCGTTGCGCATTGGATCCAGAATCGGACGGTCGCCCATTACCCCACTCACATCATGAGACAGCTCTATCAACCTCCATGGGCGGAATACGCCATCATGCACCTTCAAATCCTGAGCGGTGGAGATCGTCTCGCCAATCTGGTGCAGTACCTCAGCTTCATCGGCAGCGCGGTGGGGGCATCGCTCATTGCTGAACAGCTCGGAGCCGACTCACGTGGCCAGCTGCTGTCAGCGGTCATCGTTGCCACCATCCCGATGGGGATCCTTCAGGCCTCGAGCACCCAGAACGACTATGTCGTCACCTTGTGGCTGGTGACGCTGGCCTACGCCTGTTTGTTGTTCAAGGCCAGGCCGACGTGGGCCAGCGCATTCGGGGTCGGGACGTCCTTGGGGCTGGCCGTGCTGACCAAGGGGACTGCGTACGTCTATGCCCCTCCGTTGCTGTTCATGTTGGCGCCTACGATGGTCAAGGCCCGAGGCTGGCGACCGATTGTGCCGATTCTCGCGGTGTTCATGGTTCCAGTGGCTCTCAATCTTGGGCACTACGCGAGGAACTTCGAGCTGGAGGGCAATCCGCTCGTGACCGCCCCTGGCGTCGTGAACGAGACGTTCGGAGTCAGCACGTTGGTGTCGAACATGATCCGGAGCGCGGCCCTGCACCTGGCAACGCCGATCCGCGAGGTGAACGAGGTCATCGTGAGAGACATCCGGCACGGCCTCACGTCGCTGGGTATGGACGCCGACGATCCCCGCACGACGTGGGCCGGGATGCGGTTTGGGATTCGCGAGACTTCGACGCATGAAGACCGAACGGGAAATCCCCTGCATCTGGTTCTCATGGCGTGGTCGGTGGGAGCCTGCCTGCTGAAGAAGGAGTTGAGAGGACACAAGATCCTGTTGGGCTATCTGGCGGCGCTGATCGCCGGGTCTTGCCTGTTCGCGCTCGTGCTGAAATGGCAACCGTGGCACAGCCGGTTGCATCTTCCCTTGTTCGTGCTCTTTTCGCCGGTCGTCGCGGTGGCCTTGGCGCGGACGGTGAAGGGGAAGGCCGCAGTGGCGATCGGTCTTGGCCTGGCTCTGGTGTCGCTCCCGTGGCTGCTCGGAAACCGAAACCGGCCTGTTGTTGGCGACCGAAGCGTTTTCAGTACGCCCCGGGAAGAACAGTACTTCGTCCATCGGCCCTTTCGGCGGGAGCAGTACGAAGGCATGGCGCGGGTGGTAAAGGCGACTGGGTGTCGTGAGGTCGGGATCTTGGCGGGAGAGAACGACTGGGAATATCCGCTCTGGGTTCTGCTCGACGCGGTGGATGGGAGGCATCCGACGGTTCGATTGGAACACGTCAATGTCCAGAACGCTTCCGCAGCAAAGGGTAGGGTGCGTCGGTATAGACGGTTCAGCCCTTGCGCGATAGTCGCTCTTGATGGTCGAGACAGCAAGGATGTTGCGGTGAAGGGTACCGTGTACGAAAGAGAGTGGTCACTGGGTCGCGTGAGCGTGTTCACCAGGCGCTAGTGACGCACATCGCGAGGCAGGGCTTCGGCGCATGCCACCACATCGTCGGTCGTCCCGCAGCGGCAGGTCGCGGCCGTCGGGCTTTCGCTCCTACGCGCCCCTCGTCACCCCGTCGGAAGATGCTTCATTGCGATGGAGACCGCCTCCTGCGCCGAGTGGCCGACGTGCACCACGATCTTCACGTCGGCCCGTGATGTGATGTAGGTCGTGCGGGCCGTCTGCGCGTTTATGAAGTCGGCCAGCTTGGCATTATCCACATCGAAGAGAAAGAGCACATGGACGCCTTGGTCATCGCCGTAGGTGAACGACGCAATCTCCGTGGCGTCGGCTGGTCGCTTGGGTGTCTCGGGCGACATGAACAGATCGAGCGCGGTCCGGCCCTCCGTTTGAGAAAAGGTCGTGTGAACGAGTACTCGCATCGCAAGTGTCTCCTCGTCGCTGAATGACCTTCGTCCGCCCGCAGCAGCACCGACTGCCGGATGGTGAGGCCGAGGGTCTTGGCGGGATCGAGGTGCCGATGGTTTGATCGTCCACGTGGCCGAGGTCCCGCAGTCCCTGCCGAAAGGCATCGATCAAGCTGGACACAGGGAAGGACTGGTGCCTGACAACGCGATGCGGGGGGTCTTCTCCTGCTCCTGCGCCCCCATGGATACCGGCGCGGCGAGGAGGAGGGAAGGAGGGCGACCGCCAACACCGTCATGTGTCCTTCCGATGGCCGGGATGCTACGGCGGGAGGCGGGCGGGGTCAACCCGGAACCTTGGGAGCGGGGGGTCAGGCCTTTCATTCTCGACACTCCGCGGCAGCGCCGCGCCGTGCCGGCTGGCGAGCCGCTGAGCCGCGCTGGCGCCACCCCTCCGGCGGTCGATGGCGTAAGATGCGAGCAACGATGCGGCTGAGCGTCCTCGACCAGTCCCCGGTCCGGAGCGGTGGGACTCCCGCCGACGCCGTGCGCGAGACCCTGGAGCTGGCCGAGGCCGCCGACCGGCTCGGGTACCACCGCTACTGGCTGGCCGAGCACCACGCGACGCCCGGCCTGGCTGGCTCCTGTCCGGAGATCCTGATCGGCGCCGTCGCCGCCCGCACGAGCCGCATCCGGGTCGGCTCGGGCGGGGTCATGCTGAGCCACTACCCGGCGCTCAAGGTGGCCGAGCAGTTCCGGATGCTGGCGCTGCTCCACCCCGGGCGCATCGACCTCGGGATCGGCCGGGCACCCGGCGCCGACCAGCGGACGGCGCGGGCGCTCCGGCAGCGTCCCGAGGCGCTGGAGGCCGAGCCGTTCCCGGAGCAGGTCGCCCAGCTCATCGGGTTCCTCCACGACGCGCTGCCGCCCGAGCATCCCCTGGCCGGGATCCAGGCGATGCCGGCCATCCCGGACGCGCCGGAGCTGTGGCTTCTCGGCTCGACCGACGGCAGCGCGGCCTGCGCCGCCCACTTCGGCACCGCGTTCTCGTTCGCCCACTTCATCAACGCCGACGGCGGCGCCGCCGTCACGCGCGCCTACGTCCGCCAGTTCCGGCCGTCGCCGGTCCTGGCGAGCCCCCACGCCAGCGTCGCCGTGTTCGCGCTCTGCGCCGACAGCGAGGCGGAGGCGCGGCAGCTCGCCGGCTGCCGGGATCTCTATCTCCTCCGGCTCTACACCGGGCGGGCCGGTCCGTTCCCGTCGGTGGAGGAGGCCCAGAGTTACTTCTACACCGAGGCCGAGCTGGCGATCGTCCGCGAGGTCGGGCGGCGCACCATCGCCGGGCCACCCGGAGCGGTCCGCGAGCGACTCCTGGCGCTGGCGGCCGAGTACGACGTGGACGAGCTCGTCGTCGTGACGATCACCCACGAGTTCAAGGCCCGGCTGCGGTCGTACGAGCTCCTGGCGGAGGCGTTCGACCTCAGTTCGGGACCTCCCTCCCACGCCCCCAAGCCCCCTCCCCCACCCACTGGGGGGAGGGGGGAGTCGGAGGACGCCATTCCTTCACACGCTCTCAGTCGCCACTCCCTCTCGTAGCGGCGCGCCGCTCGGGGCCGGCGGGCCGAGCGTGCGGTCAGGACTCGCCGGGCGTCGCGGGCTGGCGGGGATCCACGAGGATCTCCACCCCGGCGCCCGGCGTCTCGTTCGGCCGGAACCGTCCCGACTCCAGCACGGCCAGGGACCGGATGGAGGCGGCGGGCCGGCGGTCCTGGGCCCGGAAGACGATGGTCTCGGCCAGCGGGCAGTTCGGGGTGGCCACCATCAGGTGGACGGTCCAGGGCTGGAGGCCTCCCGCGTGGGGGACGACGATCACGTCGTGGGCCGAGGCGAGCGCGGCGATCTTGCGCACCTCCGAGAGACCGCCGGCCCAGGCCACGTCCGGCTGCAGCACGTCGGCGCATCCCCGGGCCAGGAGCTCCCGGAACCCCCAGCGGCCGTACTCGTGCTCGCCGGTCGCGATCTGCGTCCAGCCGATCCGGCGCCGGAGCGTGGCGTACCCGCCGTAGTCGTCGGGCGGGAGCGGCTCCTCGATCCAGCGGAGGTCGTGCTCGCGCGCCGCCCGGGCGAAGCGGAGGGTGTAGTCCACGTCCCAGGACATGAAGCAGTCCACCATGACGTCCACGTCCCGACCGGCGGCCTGGCGGGCCGCCGCCACCGCCTCCACGTTCCGGGTCAGGCCCGCCCTCCCGTCCCACGGACCGCACGGCATCGGGACCTTCAGGCCGCTGAAGCCCGCGGCGGCGACGTCGCCCGGCTCGGGGTGGGTCGCGTAGGCGGGCACCGAGTCCCGGACCGCGCCCCCCAGGAGGCGGTAGAGGGGCTGTCCCAGCCACTTGGCGAGGAGATCCCAGAGCGCGAGGTCGATGGCCGATACCGCCATCACGGCCACCCCCTTGCGGCCGTAGGGCAGGACCGCCCGCCACATCTCTTCCCACCGGAGCTCGACGTCGCGCGGATCGGTGCCGAGCAGGAGCGGGCGGAGATGGCCCTCCACGATGACGCGGGCCACCGCGCCGCCCCGGCACTCGCCGGCCCCGATCACGCCCTCGTCGGTCAGGACGAACACGCGCAAGGCGTCCGCTCCCGGGCCACGCCAGCGCGACCGGGGGCCGCGGAAGCGCGGGAAGGCGGCCATCGGGTTGGCGATCTCCCGCTCGTCCAGCCAGGTCGCGCTCGAGTACGGCTCCACCACGCACCGGATGTCAACGATCTTCATGTCACCCCTTGACGGCGCCCGCGCCGAGGCCGGCGATGAAGGCCCGGCGGACGAACAGGAAGAGGACCATCGGCGGCAGCGAGAAGAGGATCGCCGCCGCCATCACCTGCTGCTGGGGCACGACGTACTGGCCCTCGAAGGAATACAGCCCCACCGACGCGGTCCACCGCTCGCTCGAGACGACGAACGTCCGGGCGAACAGGAACTCGTCCCAGGTCTCGATGAAGGCGTAGATGGCCACCGCGCCCAGGCCGGGCAGCGCCAGCGGGACGACGACACGCAGCAGCGCCGCCAGGGGCGAGCAGCCGTCCACCCGGGCGGCGTCGTCCAGCTCCCGCGGGATCGTGTCGAACATCGACTTCATCATCCACACGGTCAGGGGCAGCACCCAGGCCACGTCGGTGAGCACGAGGGCGAGCAGGCTGTCCAGCAGCCCGACCCGCTGGTAGACGAGGAACATGGGGACCAGGAGCAGGAGCGGCGGCATCATCTGGGTCACCAGCGTGAGGCCGGCGACGGCCCGGACGCCCCGCCGATCGTAGCGCGACAGCGCGTAGCCGGCCGGGATCCCCAGGACCCCGGCGACGAGGGTCGTGCTCACCGCCACCACGGCCGAGTTGCCAAGCCAGGTGAGGATGGGGGTCCCGGCGAAGGTGGCGAGGGCGAGGCGGACGTCGAGCGACCGGGGAAGCACGCGCGGGGGATACGAGAAGAGATCGGCGTCCGGGCGGAGCGCCGTCACCAGCATCCAGTAGACGGGCAGCAGGATGGTCACGCCCAGGAGCGCGCCCAGGGTCGCGAGGCCGAGCGGGCGGGTGAGCGTGGGCCGCGGCGTCATGCGGCGGGCCGCTGGAGGAAGCGCCAGTAGAGCACGGCGAAGAACCCCGAGATGACCATGACCACCGTCCCCAGGGCGGCGGCGGTGTTCAGGTGGAAGAGCGTGAACCCCAGCTGGAAGGTCAGCAGGACCAGGGTCTGGGTGGCGTCCACCGGCCCGCCTCCGGTCAGGACGTAGATCACCGTGAAGGACCGCCCGAAGACCCAGATCGTCAGGAGGAGGACCAGGATGACCGTGATGGGCCGGAGGGCGGGCAGGACGACGTAGCGAAAGACCCGGATGGCGTTGGCGCCGTCAACCCGCGCGGCCTGGAGCTGGTCGCCGGGGATCGTCTTGAGTCCGGCCAGCAGGAAGACGGTGGCGAGGGGGAACAGCTTCCAGACCTGCACGACGATGACGGCCCCCAGCGCGAGCCCGGGATCGGTCAGCCAGCCGATCCGGCCCTGGACGAGGCCGGCGAGGGAGAAGAGGTAGGTCAGGAGCCCGTACTGGTAGTCGAGGAGCCACGACCAGATCATGGCGGCGGCCACATAGGGCATCGCCCAGGGGACGATCACCGCCGCGCTGAGGAGGGCCTGGCCCGGGAACCGGCTGTGCAGGAGGACGGCCGTGGCCAGGCCGACGCCGTAGGTCCCGGACACGCACGCCGTGGTGAAGATCGCCGAGACGAGCAGCGAGTGGGCGAACGCCCGGTCGGTGAAGAGCTGGACGTAGTTCCGGAGGCCGGCCCAGGCGGGGCGATCGATCGTGCTGCCCTCCGCCTGGAGGCTCGTCCACACCCCGAGCCCGATGGGGACCAGGAAGACGAGCAGGATGACCGCCACGGCCGGCGCCAGGAGGAGCGGGGCCGGGATCTCTTTCGTAACCCCCCGCCCACCCCGATTCTTCGACGGCCTTCGGCCTTCGGCCCCCTCCCCTGCCCATGGACGGCCTTCGGCCTTTGGCCGGGGGGAGGGCGGAGCCGGACGGCTCCAATTCCGTCACGTCACCGGCGGTCAGGTGGCGATCAGCTGTTCCAGCTTGCCCTGGACGTCCTTCATCGCCCGCTCGACCGGCTGGTTCTGGTACAGCACCGACAGGACGCCGTTGCCGATGGCCTGGAGGGCGTCGTTGCCCTTGGCGCCGAGCTGCTGCGGGAAGTACGAGACCGCCCGTCCCGCGTAGCCGATCTCCACCACCTGCTTGTACCACGGGTACTTGGCGACGAACGCCGGCGGGACCAGGCCTGGCGGTGCGGGGAGCGTGCCGGTCAATTCGACCTGGCGCCGTCCCTGCTCGGGCTCCAGCAGGAGCATCACGTACTGCGCCGCCAGGTCCTTGTTCTTCGCCTGCCGAGGCACCCCCCACCAGGCCGTCGCGCGCATGGTGGCGGGAGACGGCAGGGGGTTCTTCGCGGTCGTGAGGTGCGCGGCGACCTCCGGGTTGGACTTGACGGTCTGCAGGATGATGAAGGACCCCGAGATGATGCTGGCGATCTTGCCCTGGGAGACGAGGTTGTTGATGGTCACCGCGTCCAGACCGCGGGGGATCTGGTTCCCCTCCCACATCTCCTTCACGAGCTCCAGCGCCTCGAGGACCTTGGGGTCGGTGGCGGTGGGCGTCGTGCCCCGGAAGAACTGGCCGCCCAGCCCCAGGACGATCGGCATCAGCTGGATGAACAGCGCGGTGGGGTTGCCCGCCTTGGTGGCGATGCCCATGCCGAACTGGCCGGTGGCGGCGTTCGACGTCTTCTTGACGGACTCCCGGAAGCTGGCCAGGTCGGTCGGGGCGTCGATCCCGGCCCGCTTGAACAGTTCCTGGTTGTAGATGTAGACGCGCGGGTTCGTCTCGCGGGGCACCCCGTAGGTCTGCCCGTCGCTCTGGGCGTCCTTCTGGGAGTTGATGAACGCCGCCGGGTTGGCGCCGGCCTTCTTGAGCCAGGGGTCGAGCGGCTCGAGCCAGCCCCGCTCGATGAAGAACTGGATCTGCGGGTCGTCGACCCGGATCACGTCGGGCGGGGCGCCGGCCTGGAGCTGGGTCAGGACCTGGCCGTGGTACTGGGCGAACGGGGGAGACACCTGCTTGGCGCTGTTCCCCGGATACTTGCGCGCGAACGTCTCGTCGATGGCGTCGATCTGCTCCTTGTACCCGGGCTGGAGGTAGCTCGGCTCGCTGACCGTCACCGTCACGCTGGCGTCGGCCCGGCCGGGCCGACCGCCGAGGGCTGAGGCCACCCCGCCGCTCGCCGCGGCCAGAAGGAGCTGTCGCCTCGTCATGCCGGAGCCCCGCGTGTTCATGGTCTGTCCTCCGGGGAGAGTCGGTTCACGATGGTGGACCCGGGTTCGTGGATGTAAGCTTGGTAGCACGGCTTCACGTCACGCGCAACATCTACCTGGCCGAGGTGGAGTGCTCGCACCCTTCGTGAGCGGCCGGCGGGCGCGGATCGCGGTGGTCGGCACCGGGTGGTGGGCCACCCGCGTCCATCTGCCGGCGCTCGCCGCCAACCCGGACGCCGAGCTGGTCGCGGTGGCCGACCGCGACCCGGAGCGGGCCCACGCGGCCGCCGCCCGGTTCGGCGTGCCCCGGTCGTTCGGGAGTCACCGCGAGCTCCTGGGCGTGCGGCCGGACGCGGTCGTCGTCGCCACACCGCACGATGCCCACTTCGAGATCGCCCGCGACTGCCTCTCGGCCGGGTGCGACGTGCTGGTGGAGAAGCCCATGGTCACGGCGGTGGCCGAGGGCCGCCGGCTGGTCGAGCTCGCCCGGCGATCCGGCCGGCGGCTCCACGTCGGGTATCCCTATCCCTACACCACGCTGGCCCAGTCCCTCCGCGGCGCCGTCCGCTCCGGCCGGCTCGGCCACCTCCACCTGGTGACCGCGACGTTCGCCACCTCGGTGCATCACCTCTACCCCGAGGCCGCCCGGCCACCGGACGCGCCCGACGCGCTGTTCCCGCCCTCGCCGTCCACCTACAACGACCCCGAGCGGGGCGGCGGCCAGGCGCATACCCAGGTCAGCCACATCGCCGCGCTCCTGTTCTTCGTGACGGGCCTGCGGCCGCGCGAGGTCCGGGCGCTCGCGGAGTCGGGCGGCACCCGCGTGGACGCCTGGGACGTCGCGTGCTTCCGCGCGGACGGGGCGACCCTGGGCACGGTCGCCAGCGCGGGGACGGTGCCCCGGCCGCTCCCGACCGTGGCGGAGATCCGCCTCTTCGGCGAGACCGGTCACGCGTGCTACGACCTGACCGGGGGCACGCTGGAGGTGCAGGCGGCGGACGGCCCCGCGCTCCGGGAGGCGCTGTCCGACCCGGCGGCGCGGTACCCGCGCGAGGCGCCGTGCCGGCGCCTCGTGGACGGACTGCTGGGACGGGCCCCGGTGCTCGTCGACGGAGACCTCGGCCTGCTGGTCGTCGAGTTCGTGTCGGCACTCCTCGCGTCCGCCCGGACCGGGCGCCCCCGGCGCCTTGGATCCCGGTCGAAGGCGTGACCCGCGGGTCCGCTCCGAGAGGCGGCGCTTGGAGCCATACGAACGTATGGCCTATCAGACTTGGCCATACTAGCCTTTCCAGGTGGCGAGGGTCCGATTTGGCGCGGGGGGAAGGAGATCCATGAGCGAGAGAATCAGATACACTGATGAGCCACTCGGAAAGCTGAAGGTGGTCCCCGACTTCTTCCCGCGCCCGGAGGATCTCGCCTTTCGGGACGAGGGGGTCAAGGTCACGATCGCGTTGAGCAGGCGGAGCGTCGAGTTCTTCAAGAGAGAGGCGCGGAAACACGATACGCAATATCAGCGCATGATCCGGCGGCTTCTCGACGCCTATGCGGAGCGGCACTCGCGGCCTCTCGCTGCGCGCGGCACGCGGAGACGTGGGAAGGCATCCCGCGCGGGTTAGCGCGGCCGTCGGAAGAGAACTGAGTGCCCAGGCCGACATCTTGTGCCAGGCCGACGTCGACAAGTGGCGGTCTCTGCGGGACGTCGAGCACACGCGAATTCATCGAGGGATCGAGTAGACATGCCGTTTCGCCGTTTCAAGTTGAACTGGGGACGAGGCGGAGGTTCAAAGGGGCCAAGCAGATTGAGCAGGGCCTGCTCATCTCGCTGAGCCAACCGGACTACTCACGACCCGGCGCTCGCGCTCAGCGGCGAACGCTAGGCAGGCGCGGATGTCGTCGCGCGTCAGCTGCGGAAAACCGGCGAGGATCTCGTCCGCCCGCATGCCAGACGCAAGGTAAGACAGGACATCTCCGACCGCGATGCGCGTTCCCCGCACGCACGGCTTGCCAAACCGAATCTCTGGGTCGATAACGATCCGGCCCTGGTAGGGGGTCCGCACGAAGTACGGGTGCCAGCCGAGGCCCGCCGGCATCGGCGTGTCGCTCTCGTTGGTCAGCGGCGCTTAGGAACTCCAAACGCCCTCTCCCCTGCCGCGAGCGACCGGGCGGTCCAACGTGGTGCGCGGCTCGGTGAAGAATCGCGTCAGCGCGGTGCCGGAAGCGCTGGACGGCTGGCCGTGAGTGGACTAAACTTAGTCCACTATGGAAACAATCAATGTGCACGATGCGAAGACGCATTTCTCGCGGCTCCTGGACCGGGCGCAGGAGGGCCAGGAGTTCGTGATTGCTAAGGCCGGCAGGCCGGTGGCCCGGCTCGGGCCGCTCGCGCGGCAGGGAAAGAAACGCCGGCTGGGCCTGCTCGACGGCAAGTTCAGGATCCCCGACGACTTCAACGAGCCGCTGCCGGACGAGGTGATCGCCGCCTTCGAAGGCCGTCGCCGGTGAGGGTCCTGCTCGATACGCACCTGCTGCTCTGGTCGGTGGCGAGCTCGCGCCGGCTGCCGAAGGGGGCGCGGTCCCTCATCCTCGATGCGGCGAACGAGGTGTTCTACAGCGCCGCAAGCGTGTGGGAAGTCGCCATCAAGAGCGCTCTGCGGCGCAGGGACTTCAAGGCCAACCCGACAGTGCTCGTGCGCGCTCTCGCGCAAAGCGGGTTCTCCGAGTTGCCGGTGACGGCGGCGCATGCGGCGCGCGTCGCCGGGTTGCCGGCAATTCACCGCGATCCGTTCGACCGGCTGCTGGTGGCGCAGTCGCTTGCCGAGCCGATGACACTCCTCACGAATGACGCGGTACTGGTGCGCTACGGTCCGTTGGTGCAGTTGGTGTGACCCGGGGGGGGGCGACTAGATCTCCTGGGGGAGACGGCTCGATGACGGGCACATGCGCTGGGTGCAGGACATGGCCGGCCCGGGCCCGACAAGGGCAAGGGTGGCAAGCACCTCATTCTGCCGCCCGGGTTCAAGGGTAAGGTACCGTCGGGGTATTGTCGGGCGCGCCAAGACAAACAAGGTCCTTGTCCTCCCAGAGCACCTTTCGCGAATCCCTCGCCGGGGACGGTCCACGTCTATCAGCCGCGTCGCTTCGAGGGGTCGCGCCCCGGGACCTCCTGCCGCCCGAACAGGCGCTCGGCGAACGCCTCGCGGGTCAAGCCGAAGCCGGGCCACGTCACGCAGGATGCCGGCCAGTGGACCGGCGCGGCGGGCCGCCCCGTGGCGCGGAACGGTGACCTGTGCTCGCCGTGTTCGACGGTGGTCAACGCAGGGAGCTCCCAGTGTGGCAGGTCACCCCGGTCGCCGAGCTCAGACGCGGGAAGCGCGCCTCCCGCGGGACCGGAGCGGCCGGTCGGCCCGGGCGTGACGAGCCGGCCGGCGCCCACGCGCCGCTCGGGAGGGCTCGGGCAGCGCGGCCCGTCCTGCCGGAGCCGGCGCGGCGGCCTTGGGTCGCCCCCGCCGTCTTCCGGGTTCCGCCCTGGCCGGTGCCTCCCTCGCCGCTGGTGTGTCCAGCTCGATCCCGAAGACGTCGGCCAGGGCGGAGTCGGCGAGCCGCTTGCGCGTCCCGCCTGACTGCGCCGCCAGGGCCGCGCCGCTGCCGGCCGCCGTGAGGAGATCGAGCTGGTCGACCCGCCGCAGCCGGAAGAACAGCTCGGGCTCGGTGTCGAGGCGCGCGCCGACCCCGTAGAGGGTGGCGGCGACGTGCTTGCACATCGCCGCCCAGTCGGGGCAGGAGCACTCGAAGGCGATCTCCTTGGCCGACGGGAACAGGCCGGTCTTCGGCTGGATCAGCACCTCCATGACCGCGCGCGAGAACTTCCCCTGCAGGAGCTCCACCAGCGACCCGATCTTTCCCGCGCATTCCCGGACCACCGCCTGCCAGCGGGGCCTGGGCAAGGGCGTGATCGCGACCGAGATCCGGTAGAGCTCGCTGCCGCAGACGAGGGCCTCGACCGCGCCTACCTCGAGGCGCAGGTCCATGACCGACCCGTTGCGCACGTAGGTCCGGCCGCGGGGCAGGCGGTTGGCGAAGTCGCTGTACGACTCGAGGTTGTCGCACCAGGCCTTGCCCCAGAAGCTCTTGGCGATCGTGCGCCCCTGGATCACCACGGGGGCGGCGGGCCCGGCCTTCTTCCGGAGCCGGGCGACGTCCCGCGCCGCGTTCCGGCGCCGCACCGCGACCGGCACGTAGGGCCGCCAGTCGTACCAGCCGTCGGCCATGGTCCCTCCCCTCACTCGTCGGCGAGCGCGCTGCGGAGATCGAGCGAGACGATCCGGACGACGTCCTCGTCGCTCATCTCGGTGACGAGGGTCTCGCCGCCCGCCTCCAGGAGATCGGCCGCCAGTCCCTTCTTCTGCTCGATCAGCGAATCGATCCGCTCCTCGACGGTCCCGCGGCAGACGAACTTGTGGACCACGACGTTCCGCCGCTGGCCGATCCGGAAGGCGCGGTCGGTCGCCTGGCTCTCGACCGCGGGATTCCACCAGCGGTCGAAGTGGATCACCTGGGAGGCGGCCGTCAGGTTGAGCCCGGTTCCGCCGGCCCGGAGGGACAGCACGAAGAACGGGACGGTCTCGTCGGCCTGGAAGCGCTCGACGAGGGCCATCCGATCCTTCACCGGAGTCTGGCCGTGGAGCACCAGGCCGGCCCGGCCGAAGACCCGGCCCAGGTGCTGCGAGAGCGGGCCGGTCATCTCGCGGAACTGGGTGAACACGAGCACCTTCTCCTGACGGAGCGACAGCTCCTCGCCGAGCTCGGCCAGCCGGGCGAACTTCCCGCTCTCGTCGGGCGCGTAGGCGCCGTCGCCGAGCCACTGCGAGGGGTGGTTGCAGATCTGCTTGAGGCGCAGGAGGAGCGCCAGGATCGTGCCGCGCCGCTCCATCCCGTCCAGGGCCCGGAGCCGCCGCTCGAGCTCCTCCACCGCCTGCTGGTAGAGGACGGCCTGCTTCCGGGTGAGCGGGCAGTAGGCGCGCACCTCGGTCTTGTCGGGCAGGTCGGTGATGACCTGGCGGTCGGTCTTGAGCCGGCGCAGGATGTAGGGGCGCACCAGCGCCCGGAGCGGCCCGTAATGATGGTCCCCCCCCGCCGCCAGCTCCCGGGTGACCCGGGTGAACGCGCGGGCGCTCCCGAGGAGTCCGGGGTTCAGGAAGTCGAACAGCGACCAGAGATCGGAGAGCCGGTTCTCGATCGGCGTGCCCGTCAGCGCCACCCGCGCCCGGCTCCGGAGCCGCTTGACCGCCCGGGCCTGCTTGGCCGAGGGATTCTTGATCGCCTGGGCCTCGTCGAGCACCAGCAGGTCCCACTCGACCTCGCCGACCCAGGGAAGCCGCGGGACCTGGCCATACGTGGTGATCGCAAGGTCGACGCCGGCGAGCTCTTCGGCCGCCAGCGCGGCCAGCTCCCGGCCCGGCCGCTCCGACGGGTGGGCCACGAGCACCTCGAGATCGGGCGCGAACCGCCCGATCTCCTGCTGCCAGTTGGCGATCAAGGACGCCGGCACCACGAGGAGGCTCGGCCGCCGGCGATCCGCGCCGCCCGGGCCCTCGGCGGGGCGAGGAGCGTTCCCGGCTTTCAGGAGCAGGAGCAGGCCCAGCACCTGGACGGTCTTCCCCAGTCCCATGTCGTCGGCCAGGCAGGCGCCCAGGCCGAGGCGAGAGAGAAGCCAGAGCCAGCGGACCCCGATCTCCTGGTAGGGACGGAGCGTCGTCCGGAGGGCCGCGCCCGGATCGGCGGCGGCCAGCACCTCGGGGCGGCGCAGGCGCTCGAGCGTCGCCGCGAGCCACTCCCCCGCGACCACCCGGGACCAGTCGTCCCCGCGCTCCGGCGCCGCCGGCTCTCCATCGGAGAGTGCCGTCCCGGCCAGAAGCCGCATCGCCTCCCGGAAGGAGAGGCCTTCGCGGGCGGCGCTTCGCGCCCTCTCCCAGTGGGCGAGGACCTGGCGGAGCTTCTCCCGGTCCAGCTCCACCCACTTCCCTCGCACGAGGGCGAGCCCGCTGGCGCCAGCGAGGATCTCTCGCCACTCCGCGTCGGAGATGGCCTCGCCCTCGAGCGTGAGGGCGACCGAGAAGTCGAGGAGCGCGTCCAGTCCGAGAGTGGAGGGCGGCTTGCCGCCGACGGTGACGCTGACCTCGAGCCGCCGCGGTCGATCCGGCTTCCACCAGTCGGGCACCCGGACCATGACGCCGGCCGCTTCGAAGACCGGCACGTCCTGGAGGAAGCGGTGGGCCTCGCGGGGCGTCCAGGCGAGCGGCTGGAAGATGTCGCCCGCGTCCACCAGGTCCTTGAGCAGGGGGCTGGTCGCGGCGGCGCGGTCGACCGGCGCCAGCAGGGACAGGAGCGCCGCCCGGTCCCCTTGGAGCGTCCGGAGCGCCTGGCCGAGGGGCTGATGCTGCGGCCGGCCCTGGGCGGAGAGCCGGGTCGTGTAGGTGGCGAGGAAGCCGAAGGGATGGTCGCCGTCGTGCTTGTTCTCCGCCAGGTGGAAGTAGACCCGCCCGACCAGGTTCCAGACGGGGTTCCTGGCCTGCAGGTAGGCCTGGACGCTTCCCCGATGATGGCGGATCTCTTCGCGGAAGAACGCCTCGAGCTCCGCCCACCAGGCCCGGAGGCGGGCCGCATCCAGGTACTCCCCTCCGGCCAGCGGCGGCGCTTCGCCGGCGAGCCGGTCGAGCTCGCCCGGTGGGGTCGGCGACGTCCACCTGGCCGCGCCGCTCCTCGAGGTCGCCGATGCCGCAGAGCCGGGTGACGAAGAGCCGGGCGAAGTCCCGGAAGAATCCCAGCGCCGGCGGAAGCGGGGTGGAGACCTCGACGGCACCGAGGTGGAAGAGCCCGGCTGCCGGCCCGCGGGCGAAGGCGGCCCCGATCGCCTCGGCCGGCCTCGGGTCGAGCGGTGACGCGTCCGGGCTTGCCAGGAGGCGGAGCCGTCCCGACGGTGAGACCGCGAGCGTGAGCCGTCGCTCGATCGAGGAGTCGCGCGCCGTGTCACCGGCCCCGGTGGCGAGCGGGGCTCGGTCCGCTGGCGGCTGGTGGTCGCGACGTCGGTGTCACGCCGGGACGGCGTTCCACGACGCTGAGCCTCGCTCCCACCCCACGGGTCGAAGATGTAGCGCGACTGGCCGGGCTCGTCAAGAGCAGAGTGGCGGCGACCGGCACGCCCGACAGTCCATTAGCCCTAAACGGCGAATACAGCACCTTCATCAGCGGTCCGAGAGCCGCTCCTACTCCACTCCCTCTCCCTTCCAGGGAGAGGGTCGGGGTGAGGGTCGATAGGGGGCGTGGCTTCCCCCTCCCCCTCACCCTCTCCCCCAGAGGGGGAGAGGGAAAGAGGGTGCAGCCCGCGCCGGATAATCGCCGATTGGGGTTAGATTAGCCGAGGCGACCCTCATCACCCGGCGCGAGGAGACGGCGGCGATGCGGGCGCAGGCCAACACCGCGCGCCTGCTCGAGACCACGCCGCTGCTCATGCGGCTCCGGGAGCTGGAGGTCCTGGAGAAGGTCGCCGACAAGGCGAACCTGACGGTGGTCCTCGGGGAGGGTGGCCTCGCCGACCGCGTGGTGAAGCTCTTGTAGGGCCCGGCGGGGAGGGGCGGCGCACGTCGCCGCTCCCCGCCGGGTGGGGGCCGGTTGACCGGAGTGTCAACCCCGGCGAGAATGCCGCCCGTGCCGCGCAGCGACGACGTCCACGAGCTGCCCCGAGACCTCCCGGTGCCGGCCGACGACGGCGCCTGCACCCATCTGCCCCGCCTGGCGCTGCCCGCGGTCGCGCTGCCCACCACCGCGGGCCGCCTCGTCAACCTCGCCGGACTCCCCGGCCGCACCGTCGTCTACGTCTATCCACGCACCGGCCGGCCGGACCAGGACCCGCCCCCGGGCTGGAACGAGATCCCGGGCGCGCGCGGCTGCACGCCGCAGTCGTGCGCGTTCCGTGACCACTACGCGGAGCTGACGGCGCTCGGGGCGCGGGTGTTCGGCCTCAGCACGCAGGACACGGAGTACCAGCGCGAGGCCGTCGAGCGGCTGCACCTGCCGTTCGAGCTGCTGAGCGACGACCGGCTTCGCTTCGCGCGCACGCTCAGGCTGCCCACGTTCGAGGTCGAGGGCATGACCCTGATCAAGCGGCTCACGCTGATCGTCAACGGCGGGCGCATCGCGAAGGCGTTCTACCCGGTCTTCCCGCCGGACCGGAACGCCGGCGACGTGGTCGCCTGGCTGGCGGCTCGGCCCGGGTCATAGCCGCCGATTCGCACCGCACACCAGCTCGCGCTGGCGAGCCCCTCCGTCGGCAGCCTCCACTCATCGACGTCCTCCACGGAGTCCTGACCAGGTCCGAGCTACATGAATGCCCTCACGGAGGCTTTCGCGGACCGCATCCGGCCGCCTCGACCGACCCCCCGCGATCCACCCGCATCGACAACCGGACCGTCACGGCGTTCTTGCACCTCTCCCTCGGCGGGCGCCGGCCACGGATCGCGGTGTACGTGCGACCCCGCGGCCGCCTCGGCCGGTGGTATCTACGCGCCATCGAGCCCTTCCGCCGGCCATCGTCTACCCGAGCCTCGTGGCCGCCGGCCGGCGAGCCGTGCGGCGTCTCGCCGGCTGAGCGCCGCGCCGGCGAGCTCGGCGCGGGCCCGGGTGTCGTCGAACGTCCGGACCGCGCGCCCGCGCCGGCCGATCACGCCGGGCCGGTTGGCGCCGCGGTCGCGCGGTCCTCGATCTCCCACGCGTGATCGAGCGCGTGCCAGGCCGACCGGCGCACGGCATAGCGCGGGGTCCACACGGCGCCGGCGCGGCGGGTCAGCAGGAGCGGTCTGCCGCCGTGCACGCGCGATGCGAGCGCCTCGAGGATGGCTCGGCGGACCCCGGCCAGCTCGGCCGCCGGGTCGGCGTCCCGAGTCTTGCCGTATCGGCCCCCGAGCCGGACGAGATAGGCCTTGTCGGCCTCCAGCACGTGACGGACGATCGCATCGAGCTCGCGGCCACCTCCGCGCGGCCCCTTCCGGAGCGTTGCACCGACCGCCGCCTCGGCGGCCCGATCGAGCTTCGCCCAGCACGCCCGCAGCACCAGGGCGAGCCGTTCGGCCTCGGAGTCGTCGAGCCGGCGCGCGTCGCGCGCCGGCGGCACCCCGGGCGCGCCGAAGTCGGTGGTGGCGTTACCCGCGAGCCGCTCGACCACCTCGAAGGCGGATGCGTCGCGGGGCGCCGTCAACCCGAGCCGCGCCGGCCCGAGTGCCGCCGCGTAGCGCGGGCCGTAGGCGACGAGGGCCTGCAGCGCCGCGTCCGCGTCGCGCCCGCTCCGGCACCAGCCCGGCCAGTCGAGCGCTCCGGCGAAGACCCGGCGGCGCCCCACCTCGAGGTAGACCTCGATTCTCGGCGCTGACCGACGGGGAGGGGACCGCCTCAGGGCGATCGGACTCCGCGTTCGGGCCGGGCGAGGGCCGGGACCGGCTGGGCCTATGCCTCGGGGCATCTCCGGATGCGCCGTCTCCGGCGGGACACCCGTTCCCTAGGTGGTCGCGGCATCGGTCCCCTCACGGAGGGTGGTGGTCTGATCGCCGACCCGGACCGCGGCGTCCCAGGTGATCTGGATGGCGTCCTTCACGCTCTGGTGGGCCGGGCAGCCCTGGACGTGAAGGGCCAGGGCGCGCGCGGTGGCGTCGCGGGCATCGGGCGGCACCGCCAGGTCGTAGTGAAATGGAGGGCGACATGGGTCTCTCCAGCCGGACCGGGCGGTGCCGCCGCCCATGCATGACCGCTCCCGGGAACCGCGCGAACCCGTTCCGTCAAGGCGTCTCCGGGCCCCGGGCCGGCCACCAGGTTCCGGCCGCCAGCGCGGCGCCGGCGAGCGCCGCGAGGGCGCTGAAGATCCCGAGGCTGCCGAAGCCGTGGTGGGTGATCAGCCAGCCGCCGAGGGCGGTGGCCCCGAGCCAGCCGACGCTCCCGGTCGTGATGTTGAGCCCCAGGATCGCCCCGCGGGCCTCGCTCGAGACCTCGCTCAGCGCGGCCATCAGGGACGGCCGCCCCACCGCGTTGGCGAGCGAGTAGGCGAAGCCCAGGGCAACCGAGACGCCGAGCCCGGGCCGCCAGAGCATGAGGGGGAGCGCCAGCGTCGCGGTGAGCACCGCCGAGGCGGCGTAGGAGAGCGGCCGGGCCGGAAGCCGGTCGGCCACCTGACCGCCGAGGATGTTGCCGACCAGGTTGCCCAGGGCGATGAGGGCCAGCGCCACGGCGAGCGCCGAGAGGCTGACGCCGTAGACGGTCAGCAGGTACGTCGCCAGGTACACCGCCATGCCCGAGAAGCAGGCGCGCTCCATGGCGGAGGCGGCCAGGAGGGCCACCAGCCGCGGGGTGAGGAGGCGCGCGACGGAGACCCGCGGCCGCGACCCGGCCGGGCGGCGGGACGCGGCGGGGGGCACCACGAGCCAGACGGCGACCGCCGTGAGGAGCGTCGCGGCGGCCTGGATGCCGATGCTGCCCCGCCAGCCGGCGAACACCCCAAGGAAGGTGTAGAGGGGCGTGCCGAGCACCAGCGAGAGCGACTGGCCCGTGAGGACCCAGCCGAGCGCGCGCCCCCGGGCGGCCGCCGGCACGCGGTCCGAGACGGCGGCGAAGACGGTCCCCATGAAGGCCCCGCCGCCCAGGCCGGCGGCGAACTGCCAGGCGGCGGCGGTGCCGTAGCTCCCGGCCAGGGCCAGGCCGCCTCGCGCGGCTGCCAGCGCCAGGACCCCGCCGACGAGGATCGGCCGGCGGCCGAGGCGGTCGGAGGCCGAGCCGGCCATGAGCGACATGACCCCCCAGGCGGCGCTGAGGAGCCCCACGAGGTTGCCGACCGCGGCCAGCTCGGCCCCGAGGTCGCGGGCCATGTCGAGGAGGAAGGGGGCGACCGAGGTCGAGGCGCCCGAGACGAGGAAGGTCGTCCAGATGAGCGTGCCGAGGAGCGTCGCGGCCCCGCGGGGCCGCGACGCCGCCGGTGGGTCGGGGGAAGCCGTCAACGCGGGGCTGGCCCCGGCGGCCGGACCCTCGGGCGGGAAAGGGCGCCGGCCATGCCGGCAGTGTAGCATCGGGAGACTGCCGGGGCGGGATTGACCCCCCGAGCGCGCGTCGCGTACTGTCGGCACGAGAATGAAGCTCCTGCGACGGATGGCGGCGCGCCTGGGGTTCGAGCCCGGGCGGCGCGCACTGCGCCGGGCGTTCGTTCAGATCTATCGGACCCGGGCCTGGCCCGACCCGGAGTCCGTGTCCGGACCGGGGTCGGGCGTGGCCCGGACGGCGCTCATCCGCGCCGACCTGCAGGCCCTGCTCCGGGAGCTCCAGGTCCGGTCGCTGCTCGACGCTGGCTGCGGCGACTTCAACTGGATGAAGGAGACCGAGCTGCCCGGGTGTCGCTACGTCGGGGTCAACGTGGTCCCGGAGCTGATCGCCCGGAATCGCGTGCGGCATGGCGGCGCCGGGCGCGAGTTTCGGACGGCCGACATCGCCCGGGACCGGCTCCCCGCGGTCAACCTGATCCTCTGCCGGGACTGCCTGGTGCACCTCTCCCTCGACGACGCGCTCCGGGCCCTGGCCAACTTCAGGCGGAGCGGATCGCGCTACCTCCTGGCGACCACGTTCGTCGAAGGGGCCGAAAACCCGGACATCGCGACCGGCGACTGGCGTCCGCTGAACCTGGAGCGACCACCGTTCGGGTTGCCCGCGCCGCTCCGGGCCATCGACGAGCGCGTCCCCGTCGAGCACGGCCCGTACCCCGACAAGCGACTGGCCCTGTGGCGGCTCGGCCAGTCCTGACGATCCGCGACCAAGCGGCTTCCCGGGCTGGCTTGACGCTCGCAGGCCGGCCGGGTAGATTGGCCACGGAATCGGCGGCCGGCGGTCCCGCCGCCACGTCCCAGCCTGAGGAGGCAACCATGAAGCGGATCACAATACTAGGCATCTGCATCGTCCTCGGGGCCCTGGTGCTGCCCCTTCTCGCCGGTGCCCAGACGACGACCTCCAACGCCCGGGTCGGCGTCCTGGCGGGGTCGATCCCACCCGACGCGAAGGTCGGGTTGCTGGTTGGCACCCTTCCGCCGAACGCCACGGTCGGGAGCCTGGCCGGCACCCTCCCGCCGAACGCCACGGTCGGCAACCTGGTGGGCGCGCTCCCGCCGAATGCCCGGCTCGGCGTCCTGATCGGGGTGATTCCGCTGGACGCGCATGTGGGCATGCTGAGGGACACCGTTGCCCCGGGGGTGCCAATCGGCCTGACAACCCCGGGATTCAAGCCAAGCACGGCACTGGGTGAGCCGCTGCCGGCCGACCTGGCGGGGGCTCTCGAGGCCCAGGCGAAGACCTACCTCACCGATCACGCGTTCGCCAACACTGAGGAGCGCCTGAACCAGTCGGAGGGGCTCGAGGAGCGGCGTCTCGGTCGGGACAGTCCGGCGATGGCGGACCTGCTCGATTCCCATGCGGCCCTGCTCCGGACCAAGGACCGGGACGACTCGGCGTCGAAGCTGGAGGACCGCGCCAAGGCGATCCGGAAGCAGAACGAAGAGGCGCGCCGCCCCGCGCCGAGCCTGGCCGAGCAACTCGGGCTACGATGATGATGAGCTGGTCCAGAAGAAGATCATCCCGCAGGCCACCTACGACAAGATCAAGCACCTGATCATCGCGAAGCAGGGGTCCTGATCCCACGTCCGCGGTCGTGAGCACTCGGCGCCGCCGGACCCACCGGCGGCGTCGCGCTGCTTTCAGACGCCGATGCCCGATCTCCACGCGCTGATCCTCGACTACGGGGACGTGCTCTCGCGGCCCCAGCGCGATCGGTGTGTCCAGGCCATGGCCGACCGGCTCGGGGTGCCCGAGGATGCCTTCCGCGCGGCCTACCGGCAGCATCGCCGCCCCTACGATGCCGGGCTGCCCGCCGCCGACTACTGGCGGCGGGTGCTGGACTCACTGGGCCGGAGCACCCTCGCCATGGACACCGTGGCCACCATCGAGTGGCTGATCGCGACCGACGTGGACTCCTGGACCGAATACCGGGAAGACACGTGGGCCCTGGCCCGGGAGTTCCGGGCCGGCGGCCGTCTGACCGCCTTCCTTTCGAATGGCATCCCGGAAGTCATGGCGCGCCTTCGCGCGGAGCGGGCCCTCGGGTCCTGCTTCGACGTCATCGTCGTGTCGAGCGAGGTCGGGCTGACCAAGCCGGATCCGCGGATCTTCGAGCTCTGCCTCGCCCGGCTGGGCGTGGACGCCGGCCGTGCGCTCTTCGTGGACGATCGGATCGAGAACGTCGAGGCCGCGGCCGGGGTCGGTCTCCGGACCCTCCACTTCACCGGGGACGAGTCGGTGGGGGCGCTGCGCGAACTCCTCTGAGGTTGTGACGGGAGTCCGGTCGTCCGGCCCCCGTGGGTGGGGGGGGCGATCGGTTGGTGATCGGCCAGGCGGCCGACGCCGTGGCCACGATCTCACCACCCCCAGGCGCCAGGCCGGCGCCGCCGGACTGTAACCCCGCGTGCCGGTTGCGCCCGGCGGGTCCCGCCCCCTGGCACGATCCCTGCTCTCTCTCGACGGCGTGCGCTTGCCTCACCGCGTCATCATCGTCCGGCGTGACCAGCCGGCCGTGTTTCCAGGCCATCCTGAGCGGCCTTGGCGGGTGGCCGACGGGCACCTCGGTCATGTGGGACCGCCGGCCCGCATCGTGGAGTGGCGGCAGCCCGAGCGACGGGCGCCGGCCGAGTCGACGTGGCACACCCACGGCTTCATCGTCGTGGAAATGGATCGGCTTCCCCCGGAGGCCGTCCGCCTTCAGCCGCTCACGTCGCCGGCGCTCGCCGCCGGCCGGCTGCTGCCCGTGTAACCCGGGTGGAGGAAACCGACATGATGAGTTGGTTCCCCGAGGAGTTCTCCCTGGCGGCGACGCGAGCCGAGCTGGACCCGACGGATGCGCTGCCTCCACGCTCCCTGCTCGACGACGATGCGGACGATCGTGACGAGGTGGGCGACCCGTCGTGGGAAGCGGTCCCGCCCGACACGCGCGTCCTGCACTGGACCCAGGCCCTGCTGGAGGCCTGCCAGGGCTCACGTCCCGCCGGGGACTGATTCGCTCACTCTCCCGATCCCGCCCCGCCCGGTCCGTTAGAATGGTCTCATGCGGGGTGTCCGATCCCTTTCCGCCTCTCGTAGCCGGCTCGCCACGGACGAGCGCGCGGCCTGCCTGAAGGCCCAGGAATCCCGGCGGCGCTCGAGAGCCGCCGCTGGCCCCGCAGGCTAGGGGTCGCGTGCGAAAGATCGTCGTCGTCGCCCTCCTCGTCACGCTGGTCGCTGGTCTGCTCGTGCTGGCGGCCGCCGGCTACGAGGCCTGGAGCCTCGGGGCGAGCCTGGCGCGTCTGGTGCGGGATCCCCGCGGTGCCCGCGCGCCGTCCGGCTCGACCGGACGCGAGGTCGCGCCCCGGCAACCCGGATCGCGGTCGGCGCCGGCCGAGCCGGCGGGCGAGTCGACGTCCGCCACGGTCAGCTTCACGCTGACGCAGGAGGACCTGGGCCGGCTGCTGGGGCGACGCGACGGGTGGCTCGGCGGCGCGCTCACCGTGACGCGCGTCGTCACTTGTCGTCTCGCGGCGGGGCGCATCGCCCTCGAGACCGACAACCGGCTCCGGCTCCTCGGCTTGACCATCGCCGGCTACCCTGGTTACTCCGACTGGAGCCTGAGTCCCCTCCAGTCAGGGCTCGGGGTGAGGTTGAACGAGCTCCGGCTGCTCGGCGTCACGATCCCGGGCGCGTCCCGGCTGGTGCAGCGGCTCGGGAGGCGGGAGGACGGGTGGGTCGTCGTTCCGACCGGGTCCCGGCACCGGCTCGAGCGGGTCGAGGCGGCGGATGGGAAGCTGAGCGTCGCGGGGACGGTGCGCGGGCGGACGTAGGAGCCCGCCGGTGCGAGGGCTGGTCGCCGCGCTCAGCCCCCGTGAAGAAACCCGAAGAGCTTCAGCCCCTCGCCCAGGCCAGATCCGGGCGCCGGGTGTGCCACTCGGTCGCCTGCTCGTAAGCGTAGGCCACCCGGAGCGCCATCTCTTCCTGGAACGGCTTGGCGTAGACCATCAACCCGATCGGCAGGCCGTCCCGGGTGAACCCGCAGGGCAGCGAGATGCCGCACCAGTTCAGGATGTTCCCGATCGAGGTGTTGCGGAGGTACCGGCCGTTGTAGTCGCTGTAGCTCTCGCGGGTCGCGTCGATGAACTCCAGCGGCCGCGCGGGGATCATCGTCGCGGGGACGATGAGCGCGTCCACGTCCCGCAGCGTGTGCTGGACCTGCCGGCGGTACGCCGCGTAGCGGCGCAGGAGCGCGAAGTAGTCGGTGGCCGGCATCGTGCGGCCGGCGATCATGCGATGGGACACCACCGGGTCGAGGGCGTCGAAGTGCCGGTCCAGGAACTCCGCGTTGACCGCGCATGCCTCGGCGGCGGCCAGCAGGGGACGCGCCTTCTCGGCCCAGGCCTGGGCGACCTCGGGCACGGCGACGCTCCCGACGTGGGCCCCGAGGGACTGGAACACCTTGCCCGCCTCGCGGACGGCCGTCTCGACCTCGGCGTCCACGTCGTCGAAGAAGAGCGTCTCGCCGAACGCGATCCGCAGGCCCCGGACGCCGTCCGTGAGGCCGGCCAGCGGTTCGTGCGGCGCCACACCCACCGTGGTCTCGTCCGCGAAGTCCACCCCCTGGAGCGCCTGGTAGACCAGGGCCGCGTCCTCCACCGAGCGGGTGAGGGGGCCGACCGAGTCCAGCGTCCAGGAGAGGGGGTAGACGCCGGCCCGGCTGATCCGCCCCACCGTCGTCTTGAGGCCGACGATGCCACAGAGCGCGGCGGGGATCCGCACCGACCCCCCGGTGTCGCTCCCCAGCGCCATCGGCACCAGGCCCGCCGCCACCGCCACCGCGGTGCCGCTCGAGGAGCCGCCGGGGGCGTGCGGCGTCCGGCTCCACGGGTTGTGGGGCGTGCCCTGGTCGTGGTTGATCCCCACGCCCCCGAAGGCGAACTGAACGGTGTAGGTCTTGCCGGCGAGGACCATCCCGGCCGCGGCGAGCTTGCGGACGACCGAGCAGTCGGCGCGGGCGACGTTGCCGGCCAGGAGGTGCGTCCCCGCCGTCGTCGGCAGGCCATGGACGTCGTAGAGGTCCTTGGCCCCGTACGGGATGCCGTGGAGCGGGCCAAGGTCCTGACCGCTCTTCAGCACGCGCTCGGCGGCGTGCGCCTCGGCCAGCGCTCGCTCCCGGCTCACCAGGATGAAGGCGTGGAGACGCGGGTCGAGCGCGTCGATCCGCGCCAGGCACTGTTCCGTCAGCGCGACCGGGCTCAGCTCACCGCGCCGGATGCGGGCGCCCAGCGTGACGAGGGATTCGAAGGCGAGGTCGGGGTCGGCCATGGGGATCCTCCGGTGGGGGTTCGCGGCACGACGACGCCTCCCGACCCTAGCGACCGCACCGCCTAGCGTCAAGCCCCGCCGCAGGCCCCGCCGCCGAGCCCCGCCCCCGGTTGAGGGGCGGGCGACCCCCGTGCTACAAGGAGGCATGCCCCGCGCCGCGCTGCGGGCTATCGTCCTGCCCTTCCTGACGGGATGCGCCGCTGTCCCCGCGGATCGCCAGCCCGCCGTGCCCCCCGCATTGCTCCCGCTCTCCCGCCTCTTCGCCAACCCGCAGGCCACCTGGGGCTATCGCGTGTCGCCAGCCGGCCGCCGCCTCGGCTGGATCAGCTCCCACCAGGGGCGGACCACGATCTTCTTCAGGGAGATCGACACCGACCGGCGCGGGGTGATCGACACGCATTCCCGGCGGTCGGTCCAGGGATACGTCGTGTTCTCGGACGAGGGGCACCGGCGCGACTACGGCAACTGGCGGAACGCGATCCGCCACTACACCGAGGGCGAGAGCTTCCTGGCCGATTGTCTGGGCGGTCGCCGCCCCGGGTCTTCCTGATCGGCGTGTGGGAAGAGCACTGCGGCCTCTGCTGGCGGGCCGCCGTGGTGCGCGAGTGGGCGGAGCGCCCGGGCTGGATCGAGGTTGACTGCCCGGCGTGCGGCCCCTTCCGGGTCGAGCGCCGGTTCTGGGTGGCGGCCCACCTGAAGAAGGCCCGGAGCCCGGTCGCCTTCCGGGGCCTGGTCGGGTGGCTCGCCGAGCACCGCCAGCGGGACTGGCGCCCGGAGATCCCCTTCGACGACTGGGAGGCGGTCGTCCCGCCTCCCGGGGATCGGTAGCCGCCGGTCATCCCGCCCCCGGCGAGGCGGCGGCGGCGCGCACCGCCTTTTCGGGCGCTGGCGCGGCTCGTCCGCTATGATAGGGGGCGACATGGCGACCCCCGAGGCCCCCGCGCCTGCCAACTTCATCCGCGCGATCATCGACGAGGACCTCGCGGACCGGCCGGTTCGGCGGCCGGGTCGCACACCCGCTTCCCGCCGGAGCCGAACGGCTACCTCCACATCGGCCACGCCAAGTCGATCTGCCTGAACTTCGGCATCGCCCGGGACTTCGGCGGGCGCTGCAACCTGCGCTTCGACGACACCAACCCGACGCAAGGAGGACGTCGAGTACGTCGAGTCGATCAAGGACGACGTCCGCTGGCTCGGCTTCGACTGGGGCGAGCAGCTCTACTACGCCTCGGACTACTTCGAGCAGCTCTACGAGTACGCCGTCGCAGCTCATCCAGGACGGGCAAGGCCTACGTCTGCGACCTGACCGCCGAGCGAGATCCGCGAGTACCGCGGCACGCTGACCGAGCCCGGGCAGGACAGCCCGTACCGCGACCGCCCGGTCGAGGAGAACCTCGACCTGTTCGCGCGCATGCGCGCCGGCGAGTTCCCGGACGGCGCGCGCGACGCTGCGCGCCAAGATCGACATGGCGTCGCCCAACCTGAACCTGCGCGACCCGGTCCTGTACCGCATCCGCCACGCGACGCACCACCGCACCGGCGACACGTGGTGCATCTACCCGATGTACGACTTCGCCCACGGCCTGTCCGACTCGATCGAGGGCATCACGCACTCGCATCTGCACGCTCGAGTTCGAGGACCACCGCCCGCTCTACGACTGGTTCCTCGACGCAGCTCGGCATCTACCACCCGCAGCAGATCGAGTTCGCCCGCCTGAACCTGACCTACACGGTGATGAGCAAGCGCAAGCTGCTGCAGCTGGTCGAGGAGGGCTACGTGACGCGGCTGGGACGACCCGCGCATGCCGACGCATCTCCGGCCTGCGCCGCCGCGGCTACACGCCCGAGGCGATCCGCGACTTCTGCGAGCGCATCGGCGTGGCCAAGCGCGACAGCACGGTCGACGTCGGCCCTGCTCGAGCACTGCCGTCCGCGAGGACCTGAACCAGCGCGCGCCGCGCGCGATGGCCGTGCTGCGGCCGCTCACGCGTGGTCATCGAGAACTACCCCGAGGGCCAGGTCGAGGAGCTCGAGGCGGTCAACAACCCCGAGGACCCGGCCGCGGGCACGCGCAAGGTGCCGTTCTCGCGCGTGCTCTACATCGAGCGGACGACTTCCGCGAGGACGCCGCCGCCGAAGTTCTTCCGCCTCGCGCCCGGGCGCGAGGTGCGGCTGCGCTACGCCTACTTCATCACGCTGCACCGGCGTGGTCAAGGACGAGCGACCGGCGAGGTCGTCGAGCTGCGCTGCACCTACGACCCGGCCACCCGCGGCGGCGACGCGCCCGACGGCCGCAAGGTGAAGGGCACCATCCACTGGGTCTCGGCCGCGCACGCCGTCGACGCCGAGGTGCGCCTCTACGACCACCTCTTCACCGGCCGAGACCCGGGCGACGACGCCGAGGGCGCCGACTTCAAGGCGCGACCTCAACCCGCACTCGCTCGAGACGCTGGCCGGACTGCCAAGCTCGAGCCGAGCCTCGCCGGCGGCGGCGCCCGGGCAGCCGCTTCCAGTTCGAGCGGCACGGGCTACTTCTGCGTCGACCCGGGACTCGACGCCCGGGGCGCCGGTCTTCAACCGCACCGTCACGCTGCGCGACACCTGGGCGAAGATCGAGAAGGGCGACTCCGGGCGCTGATCACGGGCGCCGGCGGCGCGGCCGCATCCCCGCCTTCCCCCGATTCCCGGACGGGCCCCGTGCCGTCGCGCGCCTCCCTGCTCTCCGGGTCGCCAGGCTTCCGCTGGCTCTGGCTGGCGACCCTGGTCTCGACGCTCGGCGACTGGATGGGCTTCGTCGCCCTCAACCTCTACGTCTTCGCCCTCACCGGCTCGGCGACCGCGCTGGCCGGCGTGCTCGCCGCCGAGGCGGTGCCTGCCCTGCTCCTGGGGCCGGCGGCGGGGGTCGTCGCGGATCGCGTCAGCCGGCGGCGCATCATGATCGTGGCCAACCTGGTGGCGGCAGTCACCTACGCCCTGCTGGCGCTTTCGACCTCGCTCTGGCAGATCTACGCGCTGGCGCTCCTGACCCGCACGACGGCCACGTTCTTCGGGACGGCCGAGCGGGCGCTGATCCCCGACCTGGTCGGTCCTGATCGAGCCCTGGCCGCCAACTCCGCGCTGAGCGCCGCCACCTTCACCACGCTGGTCGTGGGGCCGGCCGCCGCCGGCCTGCTGGTGGCGGCGTACGGGGCGCCGGTGGCCCTGTGGGCCAATGCCCTGAGCTTCGTCGGGTCGGCTCTCTGCATCGCCCGCGTCGGGGAGCCGCCCACCGGCGGGTGCCCGGCCGGCCCGGACCGGCCGGGCTGGCTCGACGACATCCGGGCCGGTCTCGGCTACGCGCTCGCCCGCCCGGCGCTGCGGGTGGTCCTGCTCACCACGTTCGTCAGCTCCCTGGCGGCGGCGGCCCTGCTGACGATCGAGGTGGTCTACGTGAAGGACGTGCTCCGTGGCGGCGACCGGGGCTACGGCGTCCTGCTCTCGGTGTGCGGCCTCGGGGCCGTGGTGGCCTCG
Organism: uncultured Candidatus Rokubacteria bacterium; assembly: GCA_963708025.1. Taxonomy (GTDB): domain Bacteria; phylum Methylomirabilota; class Methylomirabilia; order Rokubacteriales; family DASRDR01; genus CAVPSB01. The sequence goes on from CAVPSB010000031.1 coordinate 224,169, forward strand.
GCGGCCGCCGGGCCGCTGGGCCGGCGGGTCGGCCTGGCGGGCCCCTACGTCGTCAGCGCGGTGCTGGCCGGTCTCCTGTTCTTTCCCTACGCCAACGTGCCGGTCCTCTGGTTCGTCGTGGTGACGTCCGGGCTCCAGACCGTCCCCTGGGTCCTCGGCTCGATCCTGGTCGACACGATGGTGCAGCAGTGGGTCGCGCCGGACGTGCGGGGCCGGGTCTTCAGCCTCCTCCACGTCCAGCGGAGCGCCGGCGCGGTCCTCGTCGCCGCGGCCCTGGCCCCGCTCGTCGATCGCTGGGGGCCGGTGGCGGTGCTGAACCTGTCGGGCGGCGTCTACACGCTGGCCGGCCTCTACGCGCTGGCCCGCCTGCGCGTGCTGGTCGGTTCGGATCGGGACTAGCGAGGCAGGGCGGCGAGGAGGGCGGTGGGGTCGGCGTTGTCGCCGAAGGTCCGGCTCAGGTGGGCGAAGCGGTCGACGTTGCCGGGGCCGAAGACGAAGCTGCCCCCGAGCTGGAACGGGTTGTGTCCCGTCCGGTACTGCCGGTGGCCCGCCGCCTTCGCGCGGGCCCGGGCGGCGGCGTTGCCGAGGCGGAGGAGGTGCAAGATCGACGCGCGGTGGAGGCCGGCGGCGCGGTAGGCTTCCCGCTGCTCGTCGAGCAGGAGCGGAAAGCGGATGCCGGTCTCGTCGCGGAACGCCCGCGCGTACTCGCGGTCCCCGAGCCCGATGGCGGCCAGATTGACGCCGGCCTTCTGGAATTCCCGTTCGTGCGCGCGCAACTGCGCCACGTGCTGGCGGCAGAAGATTCAGCCGTAGTGGCGAAGGAAGACCAGGACCGCCACGTTCTCCGCCCACAGGAAGCCCAGCCGGACCTTCCGGCCCTCGGGGTCCGGCAGGGTGATCGGGGCCAGCCGCTGGGCGAGGGTCAGCGCCACGCGGCCACCTCCACCCGGGTGTCGTTGAAGCAGGCCCCACCGGAGAGGTCGGCGTGGTGGCCGGGGACCAGGGCCGAGACGGTCTGCCCGTTGTCGCTGGTCCGGAGCCAGGTGCCCTTCCACGTGGCGACGACACCGGCGGGGACGACGTCGGTCACCCGGAGGGGCAGGTGGACCTCGCCGAGGTCGTTCCAGACCTTCACGGTGGTCCCGTCGGCGAGCCCGCGGGCCCGGGCGTCCTCCGGGTGCATCTCCAGGGGCGGCGGCCCGCCGCTCGACCGGGAGGCCCCGAACGTCGAGGTGATGCGCCGGTCCGAGGCGGGCGAGATCAGGAGCAGCGGGAAGGGGGACTCGTACGGCCGGTAGCCGGGCAGCGGCTGGCCGAACTTGTCGCCCAGGTAGCCCGAGAGCAGCTCGACCTTCCCCGACGGCGTCTTGGGGAAGACGTTGCGGAAGAGCACGGCGTCCTCGCCGTCGACCGTCATGGCGAGAGCCCGGTCGGTCGGCAGCTGGCTCGGCCGCACGCCACCGAGCCGTGGGTCGGCGGGATCGAGCGCCTCGTCCATCAGCTGGGCGTCGCTGGCCCGGAAGGCCGGGTCGTCGAAGCCGAAGCGGGCGGCGAGCCGCCGGAAGATCTCGGTGTTGGGGAGCGACTCGCCGACCCGCGCGATGACGGGCTCGGCCCGCTGGAGCCAGTGCTGGCCGTAGGCGGGGTAGATGTCGTCGAACTCGAAGTGGCTGGAGGCCGGCAGCACCACGTCGGCGTACGCCAGGCTGTCCGTCATCACCACGTCGATGCCCACCGTGAACAGGTCGTCCCGCTCCAGCCCGCGCCGCATCCGGTTCTGGTCGGGGTGGACGATGAGCGGGTTGTGGTTGTAGACGAAGACCGCCTTGATCGGCGGCGCCAGCGTCGGGTCGGTGAGGTGGGCGCCGACGTCCACGATGTTCAAGGTCCGCGTGCCCGGGGGGCAGAGGTCCGGCCGCTGGAGCCGCTGCGGGGTCTTGGGGAAGGCGTAGCCGGCGCCGTTGACCAGGCCGCCGCCCGGCACGCCGAGCTTCCCGGCCAGCGCGGCCAGGGCAAAGATGGCGCGGATGCCGCTGCCGCCGTTCTGGTTGCGCTCCAGACCGTTCCCCACGCTGATCGCAGCCGGCGAGAGGTTCTGGTACCACTCGACGAGCTGGCGGATCTGGTCCTCCGGCAGATTGCAAACGCGGGCGGCCCCGGCCACCGTCACCTGGCGCGCCCGCGCCATGTACTCCTCGAAGCCGTGGACGTGGCGCTCGATGAACGCCCGGTCGAGCCCGCCCCGCCGCTCCAGCTCGGCCGTCACCGCCCAGGCCAGGATCACGTCGGTGCCCGGGCGGAGCGCCAGGTGCAGGTCGGCCTGCTCGGCGATCTTGATGCGGCGGGGGTCGACCACGACCAGCTTGCCGCCGGCGCGGCGGGCCTCGTTGATGACCGGGGTGAAGTGCAGGTTGCAGTAGGTGACGTTGTTGCCCCACGCGACGATGAGCCGGGCCTGCGCCGCCTGCTCGGGCCGGATGCCGGGGACCGGGCCGAACGTCCCCAGCCAGGCCTCGGTGCGGATGCCCCCGCAGAGCGGCTTCCGGTCCAGGAGCGACGCGCCCAGGCGGTGGAAGAAGCGCAGGTCCATGGAGGCGTACGCCAGCATCCCGTGCGGGCCCGCGTAGTTGAGCGGGAGGACGGCCTCCGGCCCGTGGGTCCGGACGACCGCGCCGACCCGCTCGTGGATCAGGTCCAGCGCCGCGTCCCAGGCGATCCGCTCGAACCGCCCCTCGCCCTTCCGCCCGACGCGACGGAGCGGCGTGAGGAGCCGCCCCTCCCCGTGGACGAACTCGGGGTGATCACGGGCCACCTTGGTGCAGATCACGCCGGCCGTGTAGGGGTTGGCCCGGGACCCGCGGATCTGGACGATCCGCTCGTCCTCGACCGTGACGGTGAGGCTGCAGGTGTCGGGGCAGTCCAGGGGACAGACGCTGGCTCGCTCGCTGCGCATCGTTGGCTCCCGTGCCCGGTCATGCTAAGCCGAGCCGGCCAGTCGCGCAAGCGCGGGATTGCCGGCCCGGCGGTTGATCGCGGCCCCTCCGGGAGTATAAGGAGATTGCTCGCCGAGGGAGGCGGCCTCACCAACCTCGACTTCCGGGCCGGCGCCGGTGAGCTATCCTTCCCGGAGGCGGGCGACGACCCGATCGCCCGACTCGGCCAGCGGAAAGCCCCCGCGGCGATCCACGGCACCATGGACGATTTCTACCCGGAGACGGTTCGGGTCCTGAAGCCCTCACCGCGGAGCTGACCGGGCCGGCCCGTCAGCGGCCGAGCGCGAGCCCGGCGGCCACCGCTTCCCGCGCCGTGGCGCGGGGCGCCGGCCCGGGGGCGCTGAGGTCGATGGTCACGCGCAACGCCCGCAGCCCCTGGACTCCCTGCAGCTCTTCCAGCTCCAGCTCCTCGGGCTCCCCCGTCAGGTAGCCGATCGCCTTCAGGTACTCGAGATACTCGCGGTACTCCACCGCCTCGGACCGCTGGGAGTACACGATGGCGATCTTCCCCGGCTGGGTGACCCGCTCGGTCGTGCCCCGGATCACCGCCTTGTCGATCCGCTTCTTGATGACCTCGTAGCGGACGTTGTAGGCGCCGTCCACGTCGAACCGCTTCTCGTCGAAGCGGAAGCGGATGGCCAGGGGGACGTGCTGGACGAGGATCAGGTGGGCGGTCTCCAGGGGCACCGGCAGACGGCCCCGCAGGGCGTCGGTCCGCCGCGCGACCCCGCAGGTGACCATGAGCTGCCAGAGGCGGAGGTTCCGCAGGTACAGCTCGTCGAACACGCCGTCTTCCACGAGCGAAGCGCCGGCGTAGATCCCGTAGTCGACGCCGTCGGTCTGCTGCTTCTCGTAGTAGTGGGGGAACATCGCCTGCGCCATCTCCTGCTCGGCGTCGAGGTAGCCGGAGATGGTGTCGTTGATCAGGGTGACGCTCTCCTCGTACTCCTTCCGGCGCCGGTACACGGTGCCGAGTCGCGGGTCGAGGGCCGCCCGGTAATCCTCGACCCGCTCGCGCACGGCGGGAGCGAACCCGGCCAGGTGGTCGAAGCGAGGCTCGACCTGCTGCCGCAGGAAGCCCACGGTCCGGAGGTCGTCGCCCGTGCTCGGGTTCGTCTCGACCCGCGCGATGTACCGGTCGATCCGGTAGCCGAGCTCGTCGAGGGCCGGCAGGGGCTTGGCCTCCCGCGCCGCCCGCACGATCTGCCGGGCCAAGTCGAGGTGGGTGAGGAGGTCGGCCTGGACGGCCAGGTTCCGCTCGGTCGAGGAGCCGCGGATGTCGGAGACCGCGTACAGGGGGTACACGTCCCGGAAGACGATCGGCTCCATCTCCACGGCGCCGCTCTCGGCCCGCCGCTCCATCGTCTGGAGGGCAGCCTGGCGGAAACGCCACTCCACCGAGGGATGGATCGCCGTGCACTTCTCCTTGATGATCGTCTGGATCCGGTGCTCCAGCTCCTCCAGGCTCCGCTTGACGGCCATGGAGAAGAGCGGCAAGACCTCCCGGAGCTTCAGGGCGCTCATGGGCGTCAGGTCGCCGGGGCTGGGCGAGCCCAGCTCGAGGGTGCCGATCAGCTGGTCCTGGTAGTGAAGGGGGGCCACGATCATGCTGCGCACGCCCCGCTCCAGGATGGCGTCCTCGATGCAGGTCCGGTCGGGGTACGCGGCCAGGTCCGGAATGATGAGCGGCTGACCCTGGCGGCAGGCCCGGTCGTACACCGATCCGGCGAATTCCTTCAGGGTGTGGTGGGCGGAGTCGGCGAACAGGCAGCGGTGCTCGAACTGGTGCCCGTAGTTGAGCACGAACACCTGTTCTCCCTGGATGGCGGCCAGGCCGAGCCGCAGGTCGCAGCGGCGGAGGAACGCGCACAGCTTGTCCTGGAGGTGCTGGAAGCGGGCGTTCGAGACGATCGACTCCCGCTCGATCAGGTCTCGCTTGAGGGCGGAGAGGATCTCCTGGTCGGTGACGTCCACGGCCTTGAGGACCCCGAACCCCCGGAAGACGAACGACCCGGGCGGGATCAGCTCGAGCAGGAGGTCCGGGTCGCCGAGGTTCGCGAGGAGCCGCCGGCGATCGGCGTCGCCGAGAGGGGGCGCCCCCCCGATCGCCTCGACCTCGAGGAAGCGGGGATCGTGCTGGAGGCTGAAGTGGCGCTCGAGTCCGGAATCGGGATCGGTGGTCGTGACGATGATCGGGTAGTCGAGGGTCAGCTCGATGTCGTAGTACTTGCGGAGGATGAGGCCGTAGGCCTTCAGGAGCTTGCCGGCGGCCATGGTGTGCGAGTCGAGGTTGAGCCGCCCCCGCAAGCCGCCCCCGTCGGCCATCAGCAGGCGCTCGAACGTCGGCGAGGCGTAGACGTATTGCATCGCGAAGGGGACCATCGCCGCCGCCACGTCCCGCTCCCACGACGCCGCTGGAAAGACCTTGGCCATCAGGACCTCGACCAGCTCCCGGTGCCGGGCGATGCTCGCCAGGTCGTGGATCGGCTCGAGCAGCTCGGGCGCCTTCCGCAGCGCCTCCTGGACGGCCCCGAGGAGGGCCGCCTTGACCCCCGGCTCACCGGGTCCGGTCTCGTGCCAGGCGGCGATCAGCGGCGCGAGGCTCAGCTCTCGCCGGAAGGGGAATCCCGTCGGGTCCAGGTTGACCGGGAAGCGGGTCTCGACGGTCGCGGTCCGGTTCATGTCTCACCTCGGTCCGGCCAGCCTGGGGCCGGTACGCTCGATTGTACCCCCCGGGGCCGCGCGGGCGCCCGGAAACGGTCGGCGGTATGATGACGGCGTCGTGCCGGGGGATTCGGTGACGGGGGCCGACCCCTGGGGAGCTGCCCTGGACACGCGGCCAAGAGTTTGGGAATGAAGCAGTGTTTTACTCAGGAGGCGTCGGCGCGTAAGGCCGAGCTGCGGCGGCTCGTCCTGGAGCGGCGCGAGGCGCTCGGGCCCGCGCGGCGGGCCGAGCTGAGCGCCCGGATCTTCGCGACGGTTCTCGCGCTGAATGCGTTCCGGGCCGCGCGGACGGTGCTGGCCTACCATTCGTTCGGCAGCGAGCCGGTGACGGCCTCGTTCCTTCGGGAGGTGCTCGGTCGGGGCCAGACGCTGGCGCTGCCGCGGGTGAATCGGCAGGCCCGGGCGCTGGATCTCCACCAGGTGAGCGAGCCTGACCGCGATCTGGTGCCGGGCGTGTGGGGGATCCACGAGCCCGATCCGGCCCGGTGCCCGCCACTGGCGGTCGAGGCGCTGGACTTCGTGCTCGTTCCGGGGGTGGCCTTCGACGCCAACGGCGGACGGATCGGCTACGGCGCCGGGTACTACGATCGACTGCTCCGCTGCTGTCCGGCCGGCGCGGCGCTGGTGGCCGCCGCGTTCGAGGCTCAGCTGGTGGACGCGGTCCCCTTGGAAGCGCACGATCGCCGGGTCGACCAGGTCGTCACCGAGCAGCGCATCTATCCGGATGAGCCTCGCGCGAGGCAAGGAGCGGACGTGTGAGCACCCCGATCAAGATTCTCGGCATTGCCGGCAGTCTGCGGCGCGCCTCCTACAATCGGGCGGCCCTCCGGGAAGCCCAGCAGCTCGTCCCGGGTGACGCGAGCCTCGAGACGTTCGAGCTGGACGGGATCCCCGGCTTCAACGAGGACGAGGAGCGCAACCCGCCCGCCAGGGTGGTCGACCTGAAGGCCCGGGTGCGGGCGGCCGACGCCGTCCTCTTCGTGACCCCGGAGTACAACTACTCCATTCCCGGGGTGCTCAAGAACGCCATCGACTGGGGATCCCGGCCCTACGGGGACAGCGCCTGGACCGGCAAGCCGGTGGCCGTGATGGGCGCCTCCGTCGGCGTGTTCGGCACGGCTCGTGCCCAGTATCATCTGCGCCAGTCGTTCGTCTTCCTCAACATGTACCCCCTCAACCAGCCCGAGGTGATGATCGCGAATGCCGCGCAGAAGTTCGATACCGACGGGAAGCTGACCGACGAGAAGGCCAGGGAGCTGATCGGCCGGCTCCTCCAGAACCTGGTAGCCTGGGCGCGAACGCTCCAGGCGGCCTCGGCCTGAGCCCGCCATGGAATCCGCGTCGCTCGGACGCTCGGGGCTGCGGGTCTCCCGCCTGTGCCTGGGGACGATGCTCTTCGGCACCCAGTGCGACGAGGCCGCCTCGGTCGCCGTGCTGGACGAGGCCGCCACCCTCGGCATCGACTTCCTGGACACCGCCGACGTCTACCCGGTGCCGGCCACCCCCGAGACGTGGGGACGGAGCGAGGAGATCGTCGGCCGCTGGCTTCGCGGCCGGCGCGAGCGCTTCGTGGTCGCGACCAAGTGCGGCGGCCGGGTCGGCCCCGGCGCCAACGACGCCGGCGGGAACCGTCGCCACGTCATCGCGGCGTGCGAGGCGAGCCTGCGCCGCCTCCAGACCGACCGCATCGACCTCTTCTACCTCCACCACGCCAATCTCGACGCCCCGATCGAGGAGACCTTCGAGGCGCTCGACCGCCTCGTCCGGGACGGGAAGGTGCTCTACCTCGGGGTCTCGAACTTCGAGGCCTGGCAGTGTGCCCTCGCCATGGCGGCCATCGCCGAGCATGGGTGGCACCGGATCACGGCGCATCAGCCTCGCTACAACCTGCTGCACCGGCCTGCGGAGCGGGACCTCCTGCCGCTCGCTGGGGCGGCGGGCATCGGCGTCCTGCCCTACAACCCGCTCGGCGGGGGGTTTCTGACCGGCCGGTACCGGCGCGATGCGCCGCCCCCCGCGGACTCGCGCTTCGGCCGGGGCGACTGGGGGCGGATCTACCAGGGCCGGTACTGGTCAGATCGGATGTTCGACGTGGTCGAGACCGTGGTGGACGTCGCGAAGGCGGAGGGCCTGACGCCGGCGCAGGTCGCGCTGGCGTGGCTGCTCGATCGGGACGCGGTGACGTCGGCCATCGTCGGCGCCAGTCGTCCCGAGCAGCTTCGTGACTGCGCGGCCGTCGTGGGCCGCCGGCTGTCCGGCCCGGCGGTGGAGCGACTCGACGAGGCCTCGCGCGCCTTCGTCTGAGAACCCACGGAGCATGGGGAGCCTCCGGCTCCCCCCTCCCCCCGGTGGGTGGGGGAGGGGGGCTGGGGGGGTAGGAGGGAGGTTCCAAGAAAATGCAGATCGATCTGCGGGGCAAGGTCGCGATCGTCACCGGGGCGGGCCGGGGCATCGGCCGCGAGATCGCCACGACGCTGGCCGCCGAGGGGGTGACGACCGTAGTTACCGACGTCGGCCAGGAGTCGCTGGACGCGCTGGCCGGTGAGTTCAAAGCCGCGGGCTGGGTCGGCCGGACGTACCGCTGCGACGTGCGGGACGCGACGCGGATCGCCGAGGTGGTGGCCGACGTGACCGCGGCGTACGGACGGATCGACATCCTGGTGAACAACGCCGGGGTGGCGCCCGGCGGCCCCGTCGCCGAGCTGTCGGAGGAGACCTGGGACCTCAACCTGGACGTGAACCTCAAGGGGACCTTCCTCATGTGCCGCGCGGTGGCACCGGTCATGAAGCGGCAGCGATGGGGTCGCATCCTGAACGCCGCCTCGTTCGCGGCGATCGTGCCGATCGCCGGGAGCGCCGCCTACGCGGCGTCGAAGGCCGGCGTCCACTACTTCACCCGGGTGCTGGCCGGGGAGCTGGGCCCCTGGAACGTGACCGTCAACTGCTACGCGCCCGGCATGATCCCGACGGCCATGAACCGCTTCGCCGACGCGGCGCCGGCCCACCAGCAGCGCCTCCTCGACACGCTGACCCTCCGGCGCTGGGGCCACGCCCGGGACGTGGCGCACGTCCTCTGCTTCCTGGCCTCCGACCTGGCCGGCTACGTCACCGGCACGATGATCGACCTGAGCGGCGGCAAGCTGGCGACCCAGATCCCGCGCCTGCCCTACGAGGCGGCGGCCGCGGCCGGGGAGTACGAGCTCGAGTGACGCCGTGGACGACCAGGCGCTGCTGGACGAGCTGCTCGGGGTCGCGCGGAAGCTCGGCGTTCCGGTCCGCGTCGAGCCCTTCGAGACGCCGCCGGCCGGGGGCGGCGGGCTGTGCGTCGTCCACGGGCGGGACCTGGTCCTGCTCGATGCGCGGGCCTCGGCGGGCGATCGCGTCCGGGCGCTGGCCCGGGCGCTGGCCGGCCTCGACGTGGACGCGGTCTACATGGCGCCCGAAGCCCGGGAGCTGGTCGACTCGATGAGCCCGGTGGTGGGCCGGCCGCGCGAGGCCGTGTCGCTCGCGCCGCTCTGCACCCTGGGCGTCGGCGGCCCGGCCCGCTTCTTCGTCGAGGCGGAGACCGAGCGGGCCGTGATCGAGGCCCTCGACTGGGCGAAGGGCCGGGGCGTGCCGGTCCGCGTCCTCGGCGGCGGCTCGAACCTGGTCGTCGCTGACGCGGGTGTGGACGCCCTCGTCCTCAAGCTCGGCCTCCGCGGGGTGACGACGCGGGAGGTCGACGGGGCCGTCGAGCTCACGGCCGGCGCCGGCGAGCCGTGGGACGAGCTGGTCCGGCTGACGGTGGAGCGGGGGTGGGCGGGCCTCGAGTGCCTGAGCGGGATCCCGGGACTCGTCGGGGCGACGCCCATCCAGAACGTGGGCGCCTACGGCCAGGAGGTGAGCGAGACGGTGACCGCCGTGCGGGCGCTCGACCGGGCGACCGGGCGGATCGTCACGCTCGACCGGGCCGCCTGCGGCTTCGCCTACCGGGACAGCGTGTTCAAGAGCGGGGAGCCGGATCGCTACGTGGTCCTCGCCGTGACCTATCGGCTGACGCCGGGCGGCCCGCCGGCCGTCCGCTACCCGGAGCTGGCACGCCACCTCGCGGCGCGGAGCCTCGCCGCCCCGTCGCTCGGGGACGTCCGCGAGAGCGTCCGGGCGATTCGCCGGGCGAAGTCCATGGTGCTGGAGGCCGACGATCCGAACCGGCGGAGCTGCGGCTCGTTCTTCGTGAACCCGATCGTGACGGCCGCGCAGGCGGCGCGGGTCGAGACGATCGCCGGCGACCCGGCGATGCCGCGCTGGCCCCAGCCCGACGGCCGGGTGAAGCTCCCCGGGGCGTGGCTGATCGAGCGAGCCGGCATCGAGCGCGGTGAGGCGGACGGTCCGGTCGGGCTCTCGACCCGTCACGCGCTTGCCATCGTCGCCCACGAGGGCGCCCGCGCGGCCGACGTGGGCGCCTTCGCCCGGCGTCTCCGGGCGCGCGTGGAAGCCCGCTTCGGTGTGCGGCTCTACCCGGAGCCCGTCTTCTGGGGCTTCGAGCGACTGGAGGACGGGCTCCCCGCCGAGGACTGACGCCGGCCGTTGGTCGGGACCTCCCTCACACGCTCTCAGAGTGTCCGCAGCCGCGGGAAGGCGAGCGCCGCGGCCGCCGTGATGAGGATGAGGGCCACCCCGCTCACCCCGAGAGCCACGCTCACGCCCACGAGCGAGGCCAGCGCGCCGACCTGGAGCTGGCCGAGCGGGGCCGTCCCGATGGCGACGACCCACGCGCCGCCGGCCCGTCCCCGCTGCCCGCTGGGGGCCGTGAGCTGGATCAGGCTCTGCGAGAGGATGTCCGAGAGCCCGCCCACGGCGTTGACCACGACCAGGAGCAGCAGCACCCACACGAAGCTCGACGCGAAGCCGAGGGCGACGAGCGACCCGCCGAAGACGAGGAGCACCGCGAGGAAGACGCCGCCGCTGGCCCGGGTCTGGCCGAGCCCGGTCATCAAGAGAATCCCCAGGATGCCGCCCACCGAGCGCGCCCCGGTCATCGCCCCCAGCCCGCCGGCGCCGACCGCCAGGACGTCGCGCGCCAGGCTGGGGAGGACCGCTTGGTGCGAGAAGCCGAGCATCTCCGCGCCGGCGGTGAGCACGATGAGGCCGGGTAGGAGCCGGTCGTGCCGGAGGGCCCGGACGAAGTCGGCGAAGCCGCGCCACACCGAGCCGGCCTCCGGAGCCGCGTGCCCGGGGCCGGCCCGGGCCGGCAGGAGAGCGGCCGCGCTGGCGAGGTAGCCCGCGGCGGCCGCGAGGTAGGCCGCGCCGGCGCCGAACCGTGCCGTGAGGGCCCCGCCCAGGAGCGAGCCGAGCAAGCCCCCCACGCGCATCGCGATCCCGAGGAGGGCCAGGGCGTTGATCAGCCCGGAGGCCCCGACCAGGTCGTGGATGTAGCTCTGGCGCGCCGCCTGCTGGAGCGCCCGGACGCAGCCGGCCGCGAACGTCAGGACGAGCAGGTGCCAGACCTGCACGACGCCCGTTAGCGCGAGGACGCCCGGGACCGCGCCGGCCAGCGCCAGGAGCAGGGCCGTGGCCCGTAGCAGCCGGACGCGGTCGCCACGGTCGGCCAGGACGCCGGCGGGGATCCCGACGAGGAGGAGCGGGACCATGCGCAGCCCGAGGGCCACGCCCACGATCAGCGGAGAATCGGTCAGCTCGAGCGTGAGCCAGCCGAGCGCGACCTGCTCGGCGACGGCGGCCAGCCAGTCGAAGGCGCCGGAGGCTCCGAGGGCGCGGAAATCGCGGTGGCGCAGGAGGGAGGTCTGGACGAGGGGCATGGTCAGGGAGCCGCGGCGCCGGGTCGGCGCGCCGCCCTGCTCCCTTGCATGCCCGGCATGCTACGACCCCGGGGCCGCCGGGGCAAGGGGCCGCAACCGCTGGCCGATGTCCGCGAGATTGACATTCTTGATCGGATTAGGTACTCGTTAGGATCAACACGATCATCGCCCTCAACCGCGAGCTGCCACAGAAGCTGGTCATGCCGTCCACGGGGACCCGCGTGGTCTTCGGGGCATGACGGGGAGGTTGACGCCATGAGCCTTCGCCTGGGAGACACCGCGCCGGACTTCGCGGCCGAATCGACCGAGGGTCCGATCCGCTTCCACGAGTGGATCGGGGACCGCTGGGCGATCCTCTTCTCGCACCCGCGCGACTTCACCCCGGTCTGCACGACCGAGCTGGGCTACGTCGCGCGGTTGAAGCCCGAGTTCGAGAAGCGCAACGTCAGGCCGATCGGGCTGTCGATCGATCCGGTCGAGTCGCATCGGGGATGGGCCCAGGACATCAAGGACACCCAGGGCCACGCCCCGAACTTCCCGATCATCGCCGATCCCGAGCGGAAGGTGGCCGACCTCTACGGGATGATGCACCCGGCCCACGACGAGGTCTACACCGTGCGCACGGTGTTCGTGATCGATCCGAAGAAGAAGATCCGGCTGATGATCACGTATCCTCAGACGACCGGGCGCAACTTCGACGAGATCCTGCGGGTGATCGACTCGCTCCAGCTCACCGACCAGTACCGGGTGGCCACGCCGGTGAACTGGAAGCAGGGCGAGGACGTGATCATCGTCCCGGCGGTCACCGACGACGAGGCCAAGGGGAAGTTCCCCAAGGGCTGGAAGGCCCTCAAGCCCTACCTCCGCCTGACCCCGCAGCCCAATCGCTGAGCGTGTGAAGCAGTCGGGTTCATCCTGCCCCCCTCCCCCCCGGCCACAGGCCGAAGGCCGTCCAACGGTGGGGGAGGGGGGCTGGGGGGTGGGCGGGAGGTCCCGAGCTGAGGCCAGCGGGAGGGGGGCTCGGCCCCCTCCCGGACCTCCCCCGCCACCGTGTCGACCGACCCGCCGCTCGACCTCGTCGTCAAGCACGTCCGCGTCGTGCGCCCGAACCGGGCGGCCGTCGAGACGCTGGACCTCGGGATCAAGGACGGCCGCTTCGCCCGGGTCGCGCCGGAGATCGCGGCCGCCGACGCCCGCGAGGTCTTCGACGCCCGGGGTCTCCTGGGATTCCCGGGGGTCGTGGACGCTCACACCCACGTCGGGATCTACGCGCCCCTCGCCGACGACGCGGTGACCGAGAGCCGGGCCGCCGCCGCCGGCGGCGTGACGACCATGCTGACCTACTTCCGGACCGGCCAGTACTACCTGAACCGGGGCGGGTCCTATCGGGACTTCTTCCCCGAGGTGCTGCGGGGCTCGGAGGGGCGTTACCAGGTGGACTACGCCTACCACCTGGCGCCGATCCAGGCCGCTCACCTCGACGAGATGGAGTGGCTGGCCAGCACCCAGGGGGTGCCGTCGTTCAAGATCTTCATGTTCTACGGGGGCTACGGGCTCCACGGCCAGACCGACCGGGACACCCAGCGCCGGTTCCTGGCGCTGGACGAGGGTGACCACTACGACTTCGCCCACTTCGAGTTCGTCATGCGGGCGGCGGCCCGGGTCGCCGAGAAGCACCCGGGGCTGGCCGAACGGGTGAGCGTGAGCCTCCACTGCGAGGTCGCCGACATCCTGAACGCCTACACGAGGCGGGTCCAGCGGGACGCCTCCCTCACTGGGCTACGGGCCTACAGCGCGGCCCGCCCGCCCCACGCCGAGGGGCTGGGCGTCTGGATCGCCGCCTACCTGGCGCACGAGACGGCGTGCCGTAACGTCAACCTGCTCCACCTGTCCTCCCGCAAGGCGCTCGAGGCCGCCCTCATGATGCAGGGCTGCTTTCCCCACATCGACTTCCGGCGCGAGGTCACCGTCGGCCACCTCCTCCTCGACCACGACGCGCCGGCCGGCGTGCACGCCAAGGTCAACCCGCCGATCCGGTCGCGCGAGGACGTGGAGTACCTGTGGCAGGCCGTCCTCGACGGGCGGGTCGACTGGATCGTGAGCGACCACGCCTGCTGCGCGACGGAGCAGAAGGTCGCGGCGGCGCGGCCCGACGACATCTGGCTGGCCAAGGCGGGCTTCGGCGGCACCGAGTACCTGCTGGCCGGCGTCTTCAGCGAGGGATCGAAGCGCGGGCTGGCGCATCACCGGATGGCCGAGCTGACGAGCTGGAACCCCGCCCGCCGGTTCGGTCTGGGGACGAAGGGCGACGTCGCCGTCGGCTACGACGCCGACCTGGCGCTGCTCGACCCGACGCGGACCTTCACGGTGCGCGCCGCCGAGTCACCCTCGGCCCAGGGCTACACGCCCTTCGAGGGCCAGGAGCTGACCGGTCAGGTGCGGGCGACCTTCCTGCGCGGGCAGCTCGTCTTCGACGCCGGCCGGATCGTCGGGCCGGCCCGCGGGCGGTACCAGAAGCGCCCGACCCCCGCGCCCTAGGTCCCGCTGGTTAGTCCCGCTGGTCAGTCCCGGCGCCCGACCCGCGGCCACACCTCGGGGTTGGCGAGGACGTGGGGTCGCTCGCCCCGCAGCACCCGGAGCATCTCGCCGGTGACCTGGAGGCACGCGACCCGGATGGCCTCCTTGGTGCCGCCGGCGATGTGCGAGGTGCACAGGACGTTGTCGAGGTTCAGCAGCGGGTTGTCCACCGGGGTCGGCTCCTCCTCGAACACGTCGAGGCCGGCGGCGGCGAGCCGCCCGGTGACCAGCGCCTGGAACAGGGACGGCTCCTCCTGGACCGGGCCCCGGGAGGTGTTGATGAAGATCGCCCCGGGCTTCAGGAGGGCGAGCGTCTTCTCGTTGATCATGTGCCGGGTCTCGGGGGTGAGGGGCGTGTGGCAGGTCAGGATGTTCAACCTGGGGCAGGAGCGCCTCCAGGCTCTCGACCGGCTCGGCGCCGCGCCGGCGGACCTCGTCGGCCGGCACGTAGCGGTCGTAGCCGAGCACCCGCATGCCGAAGGCGGCGGCGAGCGCCGCCACCCGGCGGCCGATGTTCCCCACGCCGACGATGCCGAGCGTCTTGCCGGACAGCTCGACGTTGTTGATGACCCGGCGGGCTTGCCAGTCACCGGCCCGGGTCATCCGATCGATCGACCGGACGTGCTTCACGCAGCCCAGCATGAGCATGAGCGCGTGCTCGGCCACCGCCTGGGAGTTGGAGCCGGGGGCGTGCACGACGGCGACCCCGAGCTGCGTCGCCGCGGGCAGGTCCACGGTGTCCAGCCCCACGCCGTGCCGGCCGACGACCTTGAGACGGGGGCAGGCGGCCATCAGCCGCTCGGTCACGCGGGGCCGGGCCCGGATGAGGAGGCCCTCGGCCTCGGCGGCGGCCCGGATGACGCCCTCCTCGCTCTCGTCGCTCACGACGACCCGGGCCTCGCGCTCGAGCTGCGCGTGGCCGTCGGGGTGGATCGGGCCGGCGAGGATGACGAGGGGACGGGGGTCGGGGGTCATCGAGCGATCTCCTTTCGCTGCGAGCTCGGGACGAGGCGCCGCACGGCGCACGGGTCCCCAGTGTACCGCACGGTTTTCAGCGGCGCGTGGCGGGCCTACTGGCCCCAGAACTGGCGGTAGTGGGCGGCGAGCTGATCGAGGGCGGAGCGGACGTCCGGATGGCGCCGGGCCTGGATGTAGGCGGCGCGCACGGCGGGGTCGTCGAAGTTCAAGCTGTTCGCGTCGCAGCACATGAGCGACGCCGCGTCGTTCCGGTGGGGCAGGCCGAGCGCGTGGCCCAGCTCGTGTGCGGCCACCTGGTAGAGGAGCTGCTCCGCCGACGTCTGCCCCCGGGCCACCGGCTGGCTGAGCGTGATCCGGACGGGCAGGCGCAGGACGCCCTGGTCGTCGGCGTCCAGCCAGGTCTCGCCGAACAGCCGGTCCGGCGCGTCCGTCAGGAGCCGCAGCCGGACGCCGGCACCGTCCTCCTGCCCGCTCCACGCGAAGACGGGCACCCCGAGGGCCTCCGTCGAGATCCGGTTCCAGTCGTCCACCGCCCGGCGCACCGCAGCCTCGAGCGGGGCCGGCGCGCCGGCCAGGGAGACGGTCAGCGGGAATCGCGCCCGGGGATGGCCCACGAGCCGCCCGCGGGCCACCGGGACGTCGGAGGCGTCACCCGATGCCGCCAGGAGCAGGCCGAGCGCGGCCAGCCCGGCCAGCCGGACGCCGAGGCGTCGTGACGCGCGCATGGGGTCATCGTATCAGTTTGAGACCTCCCGAGGCCCATCGGCTTCTCGCAGCCCTCTGCCTCTGGCCGCGCGGCCCGGGGCGTTCCGCTTCGAGCCGCGGCTTCGCCGCGGCCTCCGCGGGGGGCATCGGGGGGGGTCTTCCGAGGCCCCCCCGAAGGTTCTATAGTTCATCGGCGGCGTGTTCCGATGAACGTCGCCGTCCCTTCACCACCGAGGAGGCCCCCATGTGCTTCGATGCCGACTCCCGACCGCCGATCCCGCCCATCGCCGGCGGGGCCACCGACGCCCGCGCCCTGGTCCTCACCTCGTCCGACGGCACGCGCTTCGGCGCCTACGCCGCCCGCGCCGCGCGGCCGACGGGCGCCGGGATGATCGTCCTGCCCGATGTGCGGGGGCTGCACGCGTACTACACGGAGCTGGCCGAGCGCTTCGCGGAGGCCGGCGTGAACGCGGTGGCCATCGACTACTTCGGCCGGACGGCCGGTGTCGGCGGCCCCGCCGAGCGCGGAGAGGGCTTCGACTTCCTGGCCCAGGTGCCCCAGACCAAGCCGGAGACCATCCAGGCCGACATCGCGGCGGCGGCGGCCTTCTTGCGCTCCGGGGAGGGCGGGGCGGTCCGGGCGCTGTTCTCGGTCGGCTTCTGTTTCGGGGGAGGGATCTCGCTCCTCCAGGCCGCGAGCGACCTCGGGTACGCCGGCGTGATCGGCTTCTACGGCTGGCCGCTCGGCCTGGCCCGCTGGCCCGACCGGCCGCGGCCGATCGACGCGGTCTCCCGGTACCGCTGCCCGGTGCTGGCGCTCTACGGCGGAGGCGACCCGGGCATCCCGCCGAGCGCGATCCAGGAGTTCGGCCAGGCGCTCGACCGGGCCGGGGTGGCCCACGAGTCGGTCACCTACGACGGGGCGCCGCACAGCTTCTTCGACCGCCGGCAGACGGAGTTCGCGGATGCGTCGGCGGACGCCTGGCGTCGCGTCCGGGAGTTCGTCGCCGCCCACCGCTGAGTCTTTCGGGGGGGTCTCGAACCCGCCCGATGCCCCCGTCGTGGCGGCGGCGAAGCCGCCGCTCGGAGGCTCCTCCTGTTCGTGCGCCGGCGGGCACCAGATACTTCGGCGGGCGTCGATCAGAAGCTCCACTCCAGGCCGAAGGTCGGGGTGAGGTTGTCCCGGACGCCCGTGTCGTTGAGCGGGATCAGGACGTTCACGAAGAGCAGGACCGTGCTGATGGGATTGACCTTGATCCCGAACGACCCGGTGACGGTGTCCGGGCCGGCTGGCCGCCCAGCCCGGTGCTCGTGACTCTCGGTCGGCCGACACTGGTGATGGCGTGGCGACCGAGGATGTCGGCCGACAGCGTGACGCGCTTGAAGAGGGTATAGTCGAGTCCCACCTCGTAGATGAAGTCGTTCGTGATGCCCTGGGTCTCGCCCAGCTGGAACCCCGCCGTGATGTGCGGCGAGACGCCGAAGAAGGTCCCGGAGGCGATGAGCAGCGGCTTGACCCGCACGATCCCCGTGCCGGTTGGCGGATCGCCGATCGTGATGAACGACCCGGTCACCGTTCCGGTGGGAGGCGCATGACCTGGGGGTTGTTGAACTTCTTCCGCTCGCCCTTGTTGCCGGTGGGGAGCGACACGTCGATCGCGGCCGCCACGCCGCCGCGCCCACCCATCAGGCTGGTCGAGCTCCAGAAGTTGTACTTCGCGCGGAGGACGAGGTCGCCGATGTCCGTGGTCTCGCCGGTCTGGGGGACGAGCGACTCGCCCGTGGCCACGGGCGTGTCGCAGGCGCTGAGATCGATGGAGACAATCGACGAAGCCGACGCGCTTCGGGGACTCCTTCACCTTGACGTGGACGATCGGGAGCGTCAGCCCGACGTCGACTGGTCGGTGACACCGTAGAGGCCGCCGATCGTGAAGACGTCGGCGTCCACCTCCTCTTTGAAGCTGAGGAGTTGAGCCGCGACCGCGCTGAAGTCGGACGAGACACCGAGCGCCAAGACGCACGTCGCCATCCCGGAGGCTCTGGCCATCGATGTCGTCGAAGGTGTGCCGGGTGTAGCTGGCGGTCAGGGTGATGCGTCCCTTGCCGATCGTCTCGGCGCGCTGGGAGAAGATTGGCCCGAAGCCTTCGCCGGTCGGGCTGAAGACACCGAGCGCGGGGTCGAACTTGTAGGTGAACCCGACCCCTGCCGGCTGTGGAAGGGCCCCGACCTGGTTGGCGAGCGCGCTGAAGATCGCCTGGCGCAGCGGCGAGACGTCGAAAAGATCGAGCTGAGCGGCGGCTGGCGTGGCCGTGACCACGAGCCCGCCAGGGCTACCAGCAAGGCGTTGACTGCACGGACTCCCGACCACCGTCTCATGGCTCTCCCTCCCATTGGCTGTCAGTTCACTGCCTGGATCACCCAGCCGCTCGCGGTCTTCTTCAGCTTGAAGACGAAGGGCGCCTCGTTCTGGACCGGGCGGCCCTCCTTCGGCACGAACACGTCCAGCCGCCGGCCCTTGGCCTGGGCCTCGTCGCCGTTCACCTCGATGCTGTCGATCTTGAGGTCGACCGTCTGGCTCTTGCTCTGCTCGAACGACGCGCGGACCCGTCGCAGCTCGGCGTCCGACAGGTTCGGACGGACCTGCTGGAAGAGTCCCACGTCCTTGTTCTCGATGGCCCGCTTGTACGTGTCGAGGGTGGCCCGGATCTCGTTCCGCGGATCGGCCGCCGGGGGGCGCGGCTGGGTTGTCGGCACCGCCGCCTTCGCGAAGAGCCCCTGGCCCGTGGAATAGTGGCCCGTGGCCTCCTTGAAGGCGAGCTTCTGGTAGCTGCTGTCGCCCTGCTGCTCGGCGGTGAGCCCCGCCCTGAACTCGGTGGCGTCGGACCGCGCCTTCTGCTTCTCGGCCTGCATCCGGCCTCGGGCCTGATCCGCCTCGGCCCGGTCCTGGCGCAGTACCTGCGCCCGGCGGGTCGCCTCGCCGTACCGCTGGGTGGCGTCCTGGTAGGCGGCCGTGGCCTGGGCGACCTGCGGACCCCTCGCGAGCCCGTCGGCCTCGGCCTCCTTGGTGCGCCCCGCCTCGAACACGTCCCTCACGAGCTTGTCGGCCTCACCCTTGAGCGCCTGGTCGCGTCCCGCGATCGCGGCCCCCCGAGCCCGGTCCAGATCCTGCTTGAGGGAAGCCTGCCGGCCCGCCTCCTCCTGCTGCTGTCTCTGGAGGGCGGCCACGCGCTGGCGCTCGGCGTCGGCGGCGGCCTTCTGGCGCTCGGCCTCCAGGCGCTGGCGCTCGGCGTCGGCGGCGGCCTTCTGGCGCTCGGCCTCCAGGCGCTGGCGCTCGGCGTCGGCGGCGGCCTTCTGACGCTCGGCCTCCAGGCGCTGGCGCTCGGCGTCGGCGGCGGCCTTCTGGCGCTCGGCCTCCAGGCGCTGGCGCTCGGCGTCGGCGGCGGCCTTCTGGCGCTCGGCCTCCAGGCGCTGGCGCTCGGCGTCGGCGGCGGCCTTCTGGCGCTCGGCCTCCAGGCGCTGGCGCTCGGCGTCGGCGGCGGCCTTCTGGCGCTCGGCCTCCAGGCGCTGGCGCTCGGCGTCGGCGGCAGCCTTCTGGCGCTCGGCGTCGGCGCCCTTCACGGCCTCCTGGCGGGCCCGATCGAACTCCTGCTGCGCTTCCTTGAACCGCTGGGTCGCGGCGGCGTATTGACCGCGACCGAGCGCGGCCTGCCCGTCGGAGTCCTTCGCGAGGGCATCCTGATAGAGCTTGCCCGCGTAGCGTCTGGCGTCGGCCTGCTCGGCCTGGGTCCGGGCCTGGGCGGTCACGGTCCGGGACTGCTCGGCCTCGCGCTTTTCAGCCTCGGCGCCCCTCACGGCGTCCGAGCGGGCCCTCTCGTACTCCTGCTGGGCGTCCTTGAACCGTTGGGTGGCGGCCGTGTACTGGCCCTGCCCGAGCGCCGCCTGGCCTTCGGACTCCTTGGCGAGCGCGTCCTGGTAGAGCTTGGCGGCGTAGCGCTTGACGTCGGCCTGTTCGGCCTGCGTCCGCGTCTGGGTCATCTGGGTCCGGGCGGCCTCGGCCTCGCGCTGCCGCTGGGCCTGCAGCTCGGCCTCGCGCTGGGCGGCCTCCGCCCCCTTCATGGCCTCCAGCCGCGCCTTCTCGTACTCGTCGCCGGCCTCCCGGAAGCGGCGCTGGGCGCCCGGGTAGTCCTGGGCCTTGAGCGCGCTCTGTCCCTCCTTCTCCCTTTCTTGCGCGAGCGCGAAGAGCTTCAGCGCAAAGCGCTGCGCCCCGGCCTGCTCCGCCTTGCCGCGGGCGTCGGTGGCCTTGGCCGCGAGCTGCTCGGTCGCCTGCAGATCGCGTCGGAGAGCTTCGAACTTCTCCTGGTCCTCCCGGTTCTTCGCCAGCTGCTTCGCGGCCTCGGCCTCGGCCGTCTTGTAGGCTTGCTCCGCGTCCTTGTAGAGCGCCGTCGCCTTGACGTAGCCGAGCTGCTTCAGCGCGTCGTCGGCGCTCCTCTCGACCTCGGTGGCCTTGATCCACAGCGGCGCGGCGAGCTTCAACGCCTCGGCCAGCTCGGCCCGGCGCCGGGCCTGGGCCGCCTGCTCCTGGAACGGCCGCACCTTCGCGAGCTCCGTGAGCTGGTCGATCTGCTTCCGCGCCTCGACGGCGGCCGTCTGGTAGCGCTGCTGCGCCTCGCCGTACCCGGCCTGCGCCCGGGCGAAGTCCTGCTTGCCCAGCGCCACCTCCGCCTCGCGCTCCTTGTCGAGCGCCACCCGCCACGACTCGGAGGCCAGCCGCT
Organism: uncultured Candidatus Rokubacteria bacterium; assembly: GCA_963708025.1. Classification (GTDB taxonomy): domain Bacteria; phylum Methylomirabilota; class Methylomirabilia; order Rokubacteriales; family DASRDR01; genus CAVPSB01. The sequence goes on from CAVPSB010000031.1 coordinate 244,717, forward strand.
CCGCCGCGATCTTCTGCGCGTCCTCGCGCGCCTGCAGCATCGCCTTTCGGAGCTCCTCGGCCTTGACGCGCTCGGGCGGGACCACGGGTGGCGTGGACTGGCCGGGCGTCGGAGTCTGAACGGGGGCTGGGGTAGGCTGTGGCAAGTCCGCCTTCTTCTCGGGCTGGGGGGTCGGCGAGGGCCACATCGTGTATACCGCGCCGCCGGCGACGGCGAGGACGACGACCGCCGCGATGGCGATCCGGGACGGCCCGAAGCCTCCGCGTCGCTCGGACAAGCTCGTCGGTGGCGGACGGGATCGCGATCGGGCGCGTAGCCGTCCGCTGGACCGGGGCCGGCCGGGTGGCGGTACCCGTCTTGACGGCGGTTTCCAGGTCCTCGGAGCTCGGGGTGTCGGGCACCGGCATCCCGGCCTGGCGGGTCCGCTCTCGGAGGTCGTCCCGAAGCCGGAGCGCGGCCGCATCGTCGGGCACCAGCCGGACAGCCTCTTCGGCCAGCTGAAGGGCCTTCGCCAGCTCGCCGTGAGCCGTGAGCTTCCGGGCGTTGTCCAGGAGCCCGCGGACCCGCTCCCGGGTCTTCCGGGCCTCCATCGACCGCTGGGCCTGGGATTCCAGTCGGGGCAGCTCGGGATGGCCCGGGACCAGCGCCCGCACCCGGGCCAGCGCTTCGAGCGCGCGGTCGGCCCGGCCCTCGCCCATCAGCCGCTGCGCGTCGGCCAGGGCGGCCCGGACCTCCTGCTGCTCGGTGGCCTGGCGGGCCGCCTGCTGGTACGCCTGCTCGGCGGCGCGGAAGCGGCTCTGGGCATCGACGAACACCGAGCGGCCGAACGAGGCCTCCCCCGCCTGCTCGGCCGCCTCGCCGTCGCCGAACGGGCCGGGGGCGCCCTGGCGGGCTCCGGCCTCCTCGGCCGCGGCCCGCGCGGCCGCCGCCGCCTGGCGGAGCCGGGTCGCCTCGGCCTGCTCCGCCTTCCGCCGGGCCTCGGCTTCGGCCGCCAGCCGCGCCTCCCGGGCCGTCTCGTCGTAAAGGCGCCGGGCCTCGTCGTAGAGCTGCTGCGCGGCGACCGGATCATTGCGGCCCAGCGCACCCTGGGCGTCCGCTTCCTTGGCCTGGGCGGCCGCCCACTTCGGGGCGGCATAGGTGGATGGCTTCAGCGAGGCCGCCGCCTGTCGGGCCTGACCCACGTCGCGGCCGGCCTGCTCCGCCCGGGCCCGGACGTTCTGGCGCGCCGCGGCGGCTTGCCGTGCGGCCTCCTGATAGGTCTGCTCCGCGGTGGAGAAGCGGGTGAGGGCGTCGGCGAAGGCCTGCCGGCCGAGCGCCTCGGTGGCGCTCTTCTCGAGGGCCTCGGCCTTCCCGAAGGTCGCCCCGGCGAGCTGCGGCGCCCCGGCCTCCTCGGCGGCTCGGCGGGCGGCGAGGACGACCTGCCGGACCCGCTCGGCTTCCGCCTGGCTGGCCTTCCGCTGGGCCTCGGCCTCGGCCGCCACCCGGGCCTCCTGCGCCGCCTCGTCGTAGAGACGCCGGGCCTCGCCGAACAGCGTCCGGGCCGCGGGGAAATCGCCACGCCCCAGCGCGCTCTGGCCGCCGGCTTCCTTGGCCTGGGCGGTGGTCCACTTGGCAGCCGCCGACGTGGACGCCTGGACCCGGCTGGCGGCCTGGCGCGCCGCGCCCGCCTCCCGGCTCGCCGCCTCGGCCTGGGCCCGGGCCGCCTGGAGCGTCTGCGCCTGGTCCTGCGCGCCGGCCGCCGCGCGCTCGTAGGCCTGCCGGGCCTCCTGGAAGCGGGTCGCCGCCGTGCCGAAGGCGCGCTGGCCGATCGCCCGTTCCCCCTCGGCGGCCTTCGCCTCGGCCTCGTTCCAGATCGCCGCCGCCAGCCGGGCCGCGTCGGCCTCCTCGGCCGCCCGCCGCGCCGCCTGCATCGGCCCCCGGGCCTGCTCGGCAGCGGCCTGGGCGCGCTGGGCGTTCTCCGCGGCCTGGCGGAGCTGCGTCGCCGCCGGCGCCGCCGCGGCGGCGGCCGAGAGGCCGGCGAGCTGGTTCAGGAGCTGGAGGCACCGGGCGTGGTCGGACTGTCCCTGCGCCGCCTTCGCCTCGGATAGGAGTCGGTCAACCTCGGCCTGGTGCGCGCGGGCCCGCCGCAAGCCTTCCTGGGCCGCCTGGTGATCCGGTCGCTGCTTGAGCGCCTGCTCGTACTCCCGGATGGCCGCCGCGACGTCGCCCTGGGCCAGGAGCTGGTCCGCCCGGGTCAGGGCCGGGGCCGGCTGCGCCGTCTCCGACTGCTCGACGCGGGCGCGCAGGGCGGCGATCTGCTCGGTGAGCTGGCGCTCGAGCGCGCGGAGGTCGCCCATCCCGACGCGCTCGTCCAGCACCGGCATCGTCTCGTCATCGAGCGCGCCGCCGCCGGACGTCTGGAGCTTCCGGTGCAGCTCGCGGAGCTGGTCGATCAGGCCCCGGACGTGGGCGTGCGTCCGCTCGGTCTCGTCGGTGATCTTCCGGCGAACCTGCTCCAGCTTCGCCCGCATCTGCCCCAGGTCCGGGAAGCGCTGGGCCGGATCCTTGCGCAGGGCCCTCTCGATGGTGGTGGCCAGGTCCGCGGGGATCGAGGGGTCGACCTGGGCCAGCGCGGGCGGGTCCTCCGACCGGAGCTTCTCGAGCGTCTCCATCGGATCATCGGCATCGAAGGCCGGCCGATAGGTCAGGAGCTCGTAGAAGACCGCTCCTGCCGAGAACTGGTCCGAGCGCTGGTCCACGCGGCCCCGCGCCTGCTCGGGCGACATGTAGCGGAGGGTGCCCATGATCAGGCCGGTTCGCGTGAGCCCGGAGTCGGTGGTGGCGATGCGGGCGATGCCGAAGTCGAGGATCTTCACCTGCCCGTTGCGCAGGACGAAGATGTTCCCCGGCTTGACGTCGCGGTGGATGATCCCGTTCTGATGGGCGTAGTGGAGCCCGTCGCAGACCTGGACCATCAGGGCCAGCTTGTCCTCGAGCGGGACCTTGCGGCGCTGGCTGATGAGGAGCTTGAGCTCCTCGCCGTCGAGGAACTCCATGACGATGAAGAGGCGACCCTCGTCCTCGCCCAGGTCGTGGACGACGACGACGTTCGGGTGGTTGAGGCGGGCGCAGGCCTGGGCTTCCCGGTAGAATCGGGTCTTCAGCTCGTCGGTGATCTCCGCTTCGCTCGAGATCACCTTGAGCGCGACGAGCCGATCGAGGATCGGGTCGTGGGCCTTGTAGACGGTGCCCATCCCGCCGCGGCCGATGCGCTCGATGATCCGGTACTTCCCGATCTTCTCGATCATGGGCCCGCGTCGATCCGGGACCCCGGGACGCGGCGACGGCGCGTTCCACACTGCGCGAAGCCGCGGGGGTCAACTCGGCTATCCGTGACCATGTTCACCGGTCCGTCCTGAGACAGCAACAGTTGGGTCATGGCATTCGGCGTGCGGCCGCCGGCCGATGTCCCGTCTGGCCGAGCGATACATGATGCTCGCACTCCCCGGAGCAGAACCGTGCGCTAATTCTGTCATGCCGGCCGATGGAGAGTCAACGCGTCCGAGCCCGCGCCCGAGCCCTTGACAAGGGCTGCCGCGATCCGTAGAGTGACGCTCGATGGCTCCTTTAAGTGGGCCCTGCGAGGCTCATAAGGAGAGACGATGACGAAGGACCAGATGCCCACGCCACCCTCTCCGGGTCCCGGGGAGGGTTTTTTGATGCCCGCCAGCGGGCCGACCCCCGTCATCCCGCGGCGTCCACTGTGCCAGCCGAGACGCGCTCGGCCTGGATCCGTTCGACGCCCCTCGGCTCGTGGGGTTCCGTCCCGGCCTCCGGAGCCCTCGGTCCGGCGGGTCCGGTTCGACCGCGCTACCCGATGACGCTCCGGGAGAAGGCCCAGGTCCTGGACGAGGCCGGCATCGAGCGGGCTCTCACCCGGATCGCCCACGAGATCCTGGAGCGCACCGAGGGCATCGACGGCCTGGCCCTGGCGGGGATCCGGACCCGCGGCGTCTCGCTGGCCCAGCGGATCGCCGCCCGGCTCCAGGCGATCGAGGGGCTCACCGTCCCGGTCGGCGCCCTCGACATCACCCTCTACCGCGACGACCTGGGGCTCAAGGCCGAGGTCCCCATCCTGCGGGGGACCGACATCCCGTTCCCGGTGGCGGGCAAGACCGTGATCCTCGTGGACGACGTCCTGTACACCGGCCGCACCATCCGGGCCGCGCTCGACGCGATCATCGACCTCGGGCGTCCCCGGATGATCCAGCTCGCCGTCCTGATCGATCGGGGTCACCGGGAGCTGCCCATCCGGCCGGACTACGTCGGGAAGAACCTGCCGACCGCCCGGCGCGAGATCGTCCAGGTACGGCTCCGCGAGCACGACGGGGAGGATCGGGTGGTCATCCAGGAACCCTTGGAAGGATAGAAGGGGGGACCGCATGGGACTCAAGCGGAAGGACCTCCTGGAGATCCGGACCCTGGACGCGGCCGAGATCCAGACGATCCTCGACACGGCGGCGTCCATGAAGGAGATCGCCAGCCGCGAGATCAAGAAGGTTCCGGCCCTCCGCGGGAAGACCGTGGTCAACCTGTTCCTCGAGCCCTCGACCCGGACGCGGACCTCGTTCGAGATCGCCGGCAAGTGGCTGTCCGCCGACGTCATCAACGTCTCGGGCTCCTCCTCGAGCGTCGTCAAGGGCGAGACGCTCATCGACACCGCGAAGAATCTCGAGGCGATGAGCCCCGACTGCGTCGTGATCCGCCACTCGGCCTCCGGCGCGCCCCACATGCTGGCCCGGGCGCTCCGCTGCTCGATCATCAACGCCGGGGACGGCATGCACGAACATCCGACCCAGGCGCTCCTGGACCTCCTGACGATCCGGGAGAAGCGCGGGCACCTCGACGGGCTGTCGGTGGCCATCGTGGGGGACATCGCCCACAGCCGGGTGGCGCGCTCGAACATCGCCGGAATGCGGAAGATGGGGATGAGCGTGACGGTCGCCGGGCCGCCGACCCTGATCCCGACGGGCGTCGAGGAGCTGGGGGTGAAGGTCGCCTACCGGCTGGAGGACGCAATCCGGGACGTGGACGTCATCATGATGCTCCGTCTCCAGCAGGAGCGGATGACCGCCAACTACATCCCGTCGCTCCGCGAGTATTCCCGCCTGTACGGGCTCTCGCTCGACAAGCTCCGGGGAGCCCGCGACGACGTGCTGATCATGCACCCGGGCCCCGTCCACCGGGGCATCGAGATGGCGCCCGAGGTCGCCGACGGCCCCTACTCGGTGATCCTGGAGCAGGTGTCGAACGGCGTCGCGGTGCGCATGGCGCTCTTGTTCCTGCTGCTCGGCGGCAAGCCGGCCGAAGGGTAGCGGGCGGGGCCGATGAGCGTCGCATCGCGTCGTCCTCGGTCGTCGCCGATCCTCGGCGTACTAGGAGTACGCCTCCGGTCGGCGACTCCCTGCGTCCTAGCGCTGCTCGCTCCTCGACCCCGCCCCCGAGCGCTTGACTCATCTGCCATGACTTTGACACACGGGTCTGCCTTGGTCGGCGGCCTTCGGCCTGTGGGGGCTGCTCGGGTCTCGGCCCGGCGCGAAGGCCATGTCCAACGCGTAGAGCAGTGGAGCGTGATGCGATGAATCTGCTGGTCAGGAATGGTCGAGTGATCGATCCAGCCAACGGGCTCGACGGCCCCGCCGATGTCCTGATCCGGGACGGCGCGGTCGAGCGCGTCGGGCCGAAGCTGGTCGCCCCCCCAGGGACGCCGACGATCGACGCGGCAGGGCGCGTGGTCGCGCCGGGGTTCATCGACATCCACGTCCATCTGCGCGAGCCCGGCTACGAGTACAAGGAGACGATCGCTACCGGAACGCGGGCGGCGGCGGCCGGTGGCTTCACCGCCGTGGCCTGCATGGCGAACACGAGCCCGGTCAACGACACGCGGGCCGTCACCGACTACATCGTCGCCCAGGCGCGCGCGGCGGGGGTGGTGCGCGTGTACCCGATCGGCGCCGTGACGCGGGGTCTCCGGGGAGCGGAGCTGGCCGAACTGGGCGAGCTGGCCGAGGCGGGCTGTGTGGCCTACTCCGACGACGGCCGTCCGGTCATGAACGCCGCCCTCCTCAGACGCGCCCTCGAGTACGCCCAGGCGTTCGGGAAGCCGATCATCTCCCACGCCGAGGACGCCCATCTCTCCGAGGGCGGCGTGATGCACGAGGGCTTCGTCTCGACGGACCTCGGGCTCCGTGGCGCCCCGTCGGCCGCCGAGGAGATCATGGTGGCGCGCGACATCGCGCTGGCCGAGCTGACCGGGCAGCGGGTCCACATCGCCCATGTTTCGACCGCCGGGGCGGTCCGGCTGATCCGGGAGGCCAAGGCGCGCGGGGTCCCGGTGACCGGCGAGGTGACGCCGCATCATCTCCTCCTGACCGACGAGGCCATGCGGAGCTACGACCCGAACGCGAAGATGGCGCCGCCGCTCAGGGGCAAGCGGGACGTGGAGGCCTGCCGGGAGGCGCTGGCGGACGGGACGCTGGATGCCATCGCGACGGACCACGCGCCCCACGCGCTCGCCGATAAGGAGGTCGAGCTGGACCACGCGGCCAACGGGATCGTCGGCCTCGAGACCGCGATCCCGCTCTGCCTGACGTACCTCGTGCGGGAGCGGGTCCTCGACCTGCCGGCCCTCGTTGCCCGGCTGACAGCCGGGCCCGCCCGGGTCCTGGACCTGCCCGGCGGGACGCTCACGCCCGGGACGCCCGGCGACGTGACGATCCTCGACCTCGAGCGGGAACAGACGATCGATCCCGCCCGTTTCCACTCCAGGGGGCGCAACAGTCCGTTCGGCGGGTGGCGGTGCACCGGCGCCGCCTGGATGACGATCGTCGGCGGCCGGGTGGTGATGCGGGAGGGCGTGCTGGAGGGAGTGGCCGAGCGATGAGCGGAGAAGCCCGGGCCGTGCTCGCCCTGGCCGACGGCCGGGTCTTCGAGGGCGAAGCGCTCGGGGCCCATGGGGAGGCGATCGGCGAGGTGGTCTTCAACACGGCGATGACCGGGTACCAGGAGGTCCTGACCGACCCCTCGTACAAGGGTCAGCTCGTCTGCATGACGGCGCCGCACATCGGGAACACCGGGGTCAATCCCGAGGACGTCGAGTCCGACCGGCCCTGGGTGGAGGGCTTCATCGTCCGCGAGGCCTCGCCAGTCGCCTCGTCGTGGCGGGCGACCGCGACGCTCGGCAGCTACCTGGCCGCCCACGGCATCGTGGGCATCCACGGCATCGACACCCGGGCCCTCACGCGGCACATCCGGGACCACGGCGCCCAGGAGGGCGTCATCTCGACGCGGGACCTGGACGCGCGGAGCCTGGTGGCGAAGGCCCAGGCCTCGCCCGGGCTCATCGGTCGCGACCTGGTGAAGGAGGTCACGTCCCCGGACCCTTACGCGTGGACCGAGTCGGTCTGGCGCCACGGGCAGGGCTACGGAGCGGGCGCCGAGGCCCGCTATCACGTCGTGGCGTACGACTCCGGGGTGAAGCGCAATATCCTGCGCGAGCTGGTCGCCCTCGGCTGCCGGGTCACGGTGCTGCCGGCCTTCGCGACCGCCGAGGACGCCCTCGCCCGCGAGCCGGATGGGATCTTCCTCGCCAATGGTCCCGGCGATCCGGAAGGGGTCCCGTACCTGGCCGAGGCGGTGCGCCGCCTCCTCGGCCGGGTGCCGGTCTTCGGGATCTGCCTGGGGCACCAGATCCTGGCCCTGGCGCTGGGGGCCCGGACGTACAAGCTGCCGTTCGGCCACCACGGCGCCAACCACCCGGTGAAGGATCTGGTGTCGGGGCGGGTCGAGATCACCTCCCAGAACCACGGCTTCGCGGTGGACCTCGACTCCTGCGCCGCCCGGGGGCTGGAGCCCACCCACGTGAACCTCAACGATGGCACCTGCGAGGGCCTGCGGCACCGGAGCCTCCCGGTCTTCTCCGTGCAGTACCACCCGGAGGCCTCCCCGGGGCCGCACGACGCGCACTACCTGTTCCGCCGCTTCATCGAGTCCATGGACCAATCGGGAGGCAGGTGAGCCGATGCCGCGTTACTTCATCGCCTATCGGAAGACCGAGGAGGCCGGGCAGAAGCCGGAGTGGGCCTCGTTCACGACGGAGTCCGACGCCGCGCTCGAGGCGCACGGGGTCCGGGAGCGCGTGGACAAGCGCCTCTCCGTGTTCGGCGAGAGGCTCGCCGGCTCCGGCGAGGTCCGCTGGCTGGGATCGAGCCGGCTGGTGGAGTTCCTCGTCAAGCGGGAGGAATCCTCCCCGGAGGTGTCGATCGTGTACGGCCTCCTGGAGGATCGCTGAAGGTCCGATGCCGAAGCGGACGGACCTCCGGACAATCCTCCTGATCGGGTCGGGGCCGATCGTGATCGGCCAGGCCTGCGAGTTCGACTACGCCGGCACCCAGGCCGTCAAGGCCCTCCGCGAGGAGGGGTTCGAGGTGGTGCTGGTCAACTCGAACCCGGCCACGATCATGACCGATCCCGAGATGGCGGACCGCACCTACGTCGAGCCGCTCACCGTCGAGGTGCTGGAGCGGATCATCGCGGCCGAGCGGCCGCAGGCGCTGCTGCCGACCCTCGGTGGCCAGACCGGGCTGAACCTGGCGGTGGCCCTGGCCGAGGCCGGGGTGCTCGAGCGCCACGGCGTCGAGCTGATCGGCGCCAAGCTCCCGGCGATCAAGAAGGCGGAGGACCGCGAGCTGTTCAAGGCCGCGATGGAGAAGATCGGTCTCAGCCTGCCCCGCTCGGGCCTGGCGCGCTCGGTCGAGGAGGCGCGCGACGCGGTGCGCGAGGTGGGGTACCCGGTCATCATCCGGCCCTCGTTCACGCTGGGCGGCGCCGGCGGCTCGGTCGCCTGGAACCCCGAGGAGCTGGAGGGCGCCGTGCGGTGGGGGCTCCAGCAGAGCCCGGTCGGCCAGGTGCTGGTGGAGGAGTCGGTCATCGGCTGGAAGGAGTTCGAGCTGGAGGTGATGCGCGACCTCGCCGACAACGTCGTCATCATCTGCTCCATCGAGAACGTCGACCCGATGGGCGTCCACACCGGCGACTCCATCACGGTGGCGCCGGCCCAGACGCTGACCGACAAGGAGTACCAGGCCATGCGCGACGCCGCCCTCGCGATCATCCGCGAGATCGGCGTCGAGACCGGCGGCTCCAACATCCAGTTCGCGGTGAACCCGGCCGACGGCCGGATGGTCGTCATCGAGATGAACCCCCGGGTCTCCCGCTCGTCCGCGCTGGCCTCCAAGGCGACCGGCTTCCCGATCGCCAAGATCGCGGCCAAGCTCGCCGTCGGCTACACGCTCGACGAGCTACGGAACGACATCACCCGCGAGACGCCCGCCTCCTTCGAGCCGACCATCGACTACTGCGTGGTCAAGATCCCCCGCTGGGCCTTCGAGAAGTTCCCCGAGGCGGACCAGCGCCTGACGACCCAGATGAAGTCGGTCGGCGAGGTCATGGCGATCGGGCGGACCTTCAAGGAGGCGCTCCAGAAGGCGCTCCGCTCGCTGGAGCAGGACCGGTACGGCTTCGGGCTCCCCGATCCGGCGCCGGAGCCGGAGGCGCTGCGGGACCGGCTGCGGGTGCCGAACGCCGAGCGCGTCGTCTACATCGCCGAGGCGTTCCGGGTCGGCATGGCCACCGAGGAGATCGCGGCGCTCACCCGGATCGACCCGTGGTTCCTCGTCCAGATCCGGGAGCTGGTCCAGTTCGAGGAAGCGTGGCGGACGGCGCCCGATCTGTCGGCGCCGGCCCTCCGCCGGGCCAAGCGGCTCGGCTTTGCCGACCGCCGGCTGGCCGAGCTCAGCGGGCGGACCGAAGGGGAGATCCGGCTGGTCCGCCAGGCGCACGGCATCCGCGCCACCTTCAAGATGGTCGACACCTGCGCGGCGGAGTTCGTCGCCTACACGCCCTACCTCTACTCCACCTACGAGGAGGAGGACGAGGCGCCGCGGACCGACCGGCCGAAGGTGGTGATCCTCGGCTCGGGGCCGAACCGGATCGGCCAGGGCATCGAGTTCGACTACGCGTGTGTCCACGCCGCCTTCGCGCTCCGCGAGGCCGGGGTGGAAGCCATCATGGTCAACTGCAACCCGGAGACCGTCTCCACCGACTACGACACCTCCGACCGCCTCTACTTCGAGCCGCTGACGCTGGAGGACGTCCTGAACATCGTCGAGAGAGAGCGTCCCCTCGGGGTGGTCGTGCAGTTCGGTGGACAGACGCCGCTCAAGCTGGCGGTGCCGCTGGAGCGGGCCGGGGTCCGCATCCTCGGCACGCCACCCGACGCGATCGATCGGGCCGAGGACCGCCAGCGCTTCGCCGAGCTGCTCCGGACGCTTCAGTTGAACCAGCCGCCGAACGGGTCCGCCCGCACGGTGGACGAGGCGGCCCGGATTGCGGGAACGCTCGGCTACCCGGTGCTCGTGCGGCCCTCCTACGTCCTGGGCGGCCGGGCCATGGAGGTCGTCTACGAGGAGGAGCGGCTCCGGGCCTGGATGGTAGAGGCGACGCGGGTCGCACCCGAGCACCCGATCCTGATCGACAAGTTCCTGGAGGACGCCCTGGAGATCGACGTGGATGCCCTGGCCGACGGCCGGGACGTCCTGGTCGGCGGCGTCATGGAGCACATCGAGAAGGCCGGCATCCATTCCGGCGACTCGGCCTGCGCGCTGCCGCCGTACTCCATCGGGGACGACCAGGCCGAGCGGCTGCGGAGTCAGACGCGGGCCCTGGCCCTCGAGCTGGGCGTGGTGGGCCTGCTCAACATCCAGTTCGCCATCAAGGGGGAGACGATCTACGTCCTCGAGGTGAACCCCCGGGCCTCGCGGACGGTCCCGTTCGTGTCGAAGGCGATCGGCCTCCCCCTGGCCAAGGTGGCGACCCGGCTCCTGCTGGGCGCGCGGCTGGCCGACCTGGGGCTGAGCGAGCCGCACGACCTGCCCCACGTCGCGGTGAAGGAGGCGGTGTTCCCCTTCGTGAAGTTCCCCGGCGTGGACGTGATCCTCGGTCCCGAGATGCGGTCGACCGGCGAGGTGATGGGACTCGACCGCGAGTTCCGGGTGGCCTATCTGAAGTCGCAGCTGGCCGCTGGCTCGCCGCTCCCGCGCGCCGGCAAGGTGTTCCTCTCGGTGCGGAACCGGGACAAGCGGGCCGTGGTCCCGATCGCCCGCAGCCTCTACGACGTGGGCTTCCAGCTCGTGGCGACCGGAGGGACGGCCAAGGTGCTGGAGCGCCACGGGATGCGGGTGATCCTGATCAACAAGGTCGCCGAGGGCTGGCGGCCCAACATCGTGGACCTGATGAAGCAGGGGGAGATCGGCCTGGTGATCAACACGCCCGAGGACGGGCGCGCCCGGCGCGACTCGTACCTGATCCGGCGCACCGCCGTCATGCAGAACATCCCGTACTACACGACGATCGAGGGGGCCCAGGCGGCGCTGGAGGCGATCGAGGCCCAGCGGACCGGGACGCTCGAGGTGAAGCCGCTGCAGGCGTACCACCAGGCGCTCATCCGATGAATCCCGGGCCGATCGATCGCCTGTGGGTCGCCCTGGACGTGGCGGGCCTGGCCGAGGCCGAGGCGCTTCTCGACCGCCTCGGCGGCGTCGTGTCGGCCTTCAAGATCGGCTCCCAGCTTTTCACGGCGGCCGGGCCGGCCGCGGTCGAGCTCGTCCGGAAGCGCGGCGGGCGGGTCTTCCTCGATCTCAAGTACCACGATATCCCGGTCATCGCCGCGGGCGCCGTGCGGGAGGCGGCCCGGCTCGGCGTCACGCTGCTGACCGTCCACACCTCGGGCGGGAGCGCCATGCTCCGGGCCGCCGTGGCGGCCGCCGCCGACGCCGGACGGGAGCGCCCCCGCATCCTCGGGGTCACCGTGCTGACCAGCCTCGACCGCGCCACGCTCCAGCGGGAGCTGCAGGTCCCGGTCTCGGTCGAGGGGCAGGCGGTACACCTGGCCGATCTGGCCCGGGAGGCGGGCTGTGACGGGGTGGTCGCGTCGCCCCGGGAGGCGCGCCGCCTCCGGATGACGCTGGGGCCCGGCATGCTGATCGTCACGCCGGGCATCCGCCCGATCGGCGCCGACGCCGGGGATCAGGCGCGGGTAGCGACGCCGCCGGCCGCCCGCCGGGCCGGCGCCGACGCGATCGTCGTCGGCCGCCCCATCACCGGGGCGGCCGATCCGGCGCGGGCAGCCGAGGCGATCCTCCGGGAGCTCGGCGAATGAGACACCCTGTGTCAACCCTCTCGTTCCGCCGACCTCGTACACCGTGGGGAGGGCGGGGCGCCTCCCCTCCCCCCGGCCAAAGGCCGCAGGCCGTCGAACTGGTCGGGGGGGGTCGCCAAAGGCCGCAGGCCGTCGACGGGTCGGGGTGGACCCAAGTGAACGGGACGATGGACCAGGCCGCCTTGATCCGCCGGCTCTACGACATCGGGGCGATCCGGTTCGGCGAGTTCGTTCTGAAGTCCGGCATCACCTCTCCGTTCTACATCGACCTCCGCGTCGTGATCTCGTATCCCCCCGTCCTGGCGGAGATCGGGTCCCGCCTGGCCGCCGAGGTCGGCCGGTACCGGGCCGACCGGATCGCCGGGATCCCCTATGCCGGGCTGCCCCTGGCCGTGGCGGCCAGCCTGGCCGGCGGCGTCCCCCTCGTGTACCCCCGCCGCGAGGCCAAGGGCTACGGGACGAAGCGCCAGGTCGAGGGGATCTTCGAGGCCGGCGAGCACGTCGTCGTCATCGACGACATGGTCACCGACGGGACCAGCAAGCTCGAGGCGATCGCGCCCCTGGAGGCGGCGGGCCTGATCGTCCGGGACCTGGTGGTGCTGATCGACCGCGAGCAGGGCGGGCGCGAGCGCCTGGCGGCCCGGGGATACGCGCTCCACCCGCTGGTGACGATCTCGGAGTGCTTCGACGAGCTGGAGCGAGGGGCGCTGGTCGAGCCGGGCGTCGTCCAGGCGGCCCGCCGGTTCGTGCAGGCCACCCGCTTCGCCTGATCCCTGGCCCTACCCCCGCGCCTGGTACTCCGGGCGCCAGCGGAGAAGCCGCGCCTCCACCTGCCGGATCCCGACCGCCAGCGCGATCCCGGTAACGGCCAGGACGATCAGCGCGACCATCATGTCGGCGGCGTTCAGCGTGCCGAGCGACGCGATGATCAGGTAGCCGATCCCGCCCCCCGACTCGCCGCCGATGAACTCGCCGATCACCACCCCGATCAGCGCGAAGGACACCGAGGGCGTCAGCGAGGCGAAGGTCCACGCCAGGGCCGATGGCACGACCACCGTCCACATGATCTGCCGCTCGGACGCGCCCAGGAAGCGGGCCGAGTTGATCAGGTCCGGGTCCACTCCGCGGGCCCCCTGGAAGGTGTTGAAGAACACGATGAAGAAGACGATGAGCCAGGCCAGCACCACCTTGGCGGCCAGCCCGAAGCCGAAGATCATGGTGACCAGCGGGACGAGCGCGATCCGCGGCAGCGAGTTCACGGCCACGATGTAGGGCTCCAGGATGAGCGCCAGGCGGTCGTTCCGCCCCAGGACGAGCCCGGCCACGAATCCCGTGGACACCCCCGCCGCGAAGCCGAGCGCGGTGGACTGGAGCGTCGAGAGCAACAGCTCCCACAGCGGCACCCGCACCGCCGGAGAGTTGAGGTGCCAGAACCGGCTCCAGATGGCCGAGGGGCGGCTGATGAAGAAGGGGTCGATGAAATAGACGGTGCGAGACACCGACTTGGTGATGGCCGGGTGGGTCAGGCCTTCCCACAGGCCGAAGAACACCACCAGGATGCTGGCCCGCCAGATCTGGATCCGGGACCGCTCGGTCAGCTTCACCAGAGCCCCCGACGGATCACGACTCGGCGTCGGCCCTGGCGAATTCCTCGCCGAGGACGTGCCACAGGCTGCTGAACTCGCGCGCGTACTCCTCCGTCTCGCGGATCCGGATGACGTCGCGCGGCCGCGGCAGCTTCACCTCGTGGACGAGCTTCACCCGGCCCGGCCGGCTGGTCAGCACGATGACCCGATCGGAGAGCGTGATGGCCTCGGCCAGATCGTGGGTGACGAAGATCACCGTCTGGCGCTTGGCCACCCAGAGGGAGAGGAGCTGGCCCTGGAGCCGGAGCTTCGTGTGGGTGTCCAGGGCGCCGAAGGGCTCGTCCATCAGGAGGATCTCGGGCTCCACGACGAGCGTCCGCATGAGGGCCACCCGTTGCCGCATCCCACCCGACAGGGTGGCCGGATAGGCGTCCTCGAAGCCCTCCAGCCCGACGAGCCGGATCGCCGCCGTCACGCGCCGCTCCCGCTCGGAAGCCGCGATGCCCCGGTACTCGAGGCCGAGGCCGATGTTTCGCCTGACCGTCCGCCAGGGAAGGACCGTGTCCTTCTGGAAGACGTAGCCGACCTGCGGCGGCACCCCAGAGTACGGGTGGCCGTCGAGGCGGATCTCGCCCGCCGATGGCGGGATCAGGCCGGCGATCATGTTGAGCACCGTGGACTTGCCGCACCCGGAGGGACCAACCAGGGCGACGAACTCCTTGTCGCGGACGTCGAAGGACACCGAGGCAACCGCGGGCACGTCGCGGCCGCCTCCGGTGAACGTCTTGCCGAGGCTCTCGACCTCGACCCGGGACGGGGTCAGGCTTACCCCTTCTGGTGGGCCTTGCGGACGAACGACATGTCAGCGACCTGGGCGAAGGGGATCTCCTTGTCGAGGGTTTTCGTCGCCAGGAAGATCTTCAAGGCCTCGTTGTACTCCTTCTCGTCGACCAGGAAGTCCCAGTCGAAGATGCCCTTGTAGTAGCGGATCGACTTGAGGACCTCCTCGCGGGAGAAGGTGTCCATGTACGGCCTGTAGAGCAGCTCCAGGATCTCCGTGTCACTCGCCTTCTGGATCCACTTCTGCGCACGGTAGCAGGCGGTCACGTAGCCCTGGACCGCGTCGGGCGCCTTCTCGATAGTCTCCTTCAGGCAGTAGCCGACGGTGACGGGGAGGGGACCACCGAAGACCTGGTTCCAGGTCTTCTCGTCCAGGATGTTGTAGATCGTCTTCCCGAAGCCCTGGTCCTCGGCCGCCCACAGCCACTCCGGCACCGCCATGATCCCGTCGAACTTCCCGGCCTTGAGGCCACCCAGCATCGTGGTGGAGGCGCCGCCCCCGACCCACTCGACCGCGCCGTTCAGTGGCCGGCCGTCGGGCGACCGGTACTGCTCGAGCACGTAGTTGCCGTAGACGTAGGTGCCGGAGCCGATGGCGGTGGCGGCGATCACCCACTTGCTGCCGCCCGGCTTCTTCATCGTCCCGAGCTTCTCCACGGTGGTGAGCCCGGCGTCGTACAGCTCCTTCCGGATCACGATATTCGCGTACGAGCACCGGGTGTCGGTCGCGAACAGGATGACGGCGTCCTTGCCCTTTTCCGAGATCTTCAGCGGGTGATTGGAGTCGCCGAGGGCGAACATCACCTGGCCGGCGGCCAGGGCCTGGACCACCTTGGCGCCGCCGCCGGGCACGATGAAGCCCTTGTCCGGGGTAACCCCCTCCTCCTCGAACAGCTTCTTCTCCCTGGCCACGAGGTGCTGCGCGTAGACGAAGGTCGAGACGCTGTGGGACGCGGTGATGGAGCGGGGGGCCCGGGTCTGCGCGGCGACGGAGCTGGAAAGGGTCGCTGCCGCGCCGAGCGCGCCCGCGGCGACCAGGAACTCCCGGCGAGTGTGATCACGGGGGAGCGTCGGCATGAATCCTCCTGTGCGAAGCGCGCGGGCGCAGCGCGATCGCGGGCCGAAGCGCGCCAAACGCGGACAAGCCGGCGAAATCGGGAGGACTATACCCGCCGGGCGGCGGCCCTGTCAACGGCCGCCGGCCGGCGTCCGGGGCGATGGAGCCGGGTAACTTCCTGGAAGGACTCGGGAATCAGGACCAACGCCTCTGAATCAGTGCCGGCGCCCTCAGTTCCACCGGCCCGGAGCGCGCCGAGGGCGGCGTCTAGCGCAACGCCTCTGAATCAGTGCCGGCGCCCTCAGTTCCACCGGCCCGGAGCGCGCCGAGGGCGGCGTCTCGCGCAACGCCTCTGAATCAGTGCCGGCGCCCTCAGTTCCACCTGGCCCGGAGCGCGCCGAGGGCGGCGTCTCGCGCAACGCCTCTGAATCAGTGCCGGCGCCCTCAGTTCCACCTGGCCCGGAGCGCGCCGAGGGCGGCGTCTCGCGCAACGCCGCTGAATCAGTGCCGGCGCCCTCAGTTCCACCGCTGTCGGCTTCCCGCAACCCTCTGAGTGTGGCCACGCGGTCGCGGTCTCCGAGGGGGCTTCCGAGACCCTCCGCTGTTCCTAGCCGCGGGCGCGGCGACTCTCGGTCACGTGGCTCCCCAGCCCGAGCCGCTGGTGAAGAAGCTCGACCAGGTCGTCGGGGAGGACCTCCGTGGCGCCCAGGCAGTACTGGCAGATCATCCGGACGTGACCCGTCCAGAAATCCGACCAGAGGCCGATCTTGTGGAACATCTCGACCGACTTGGTGGGCGGGTCCCACGACAGGAGATAGAGATGGCAGCTCGGACATACGTAGTGGGTGGGGCGGAACCGCGATGGTTTGGAGGCATCGGGACCCATGCTGGACTCCCTCCTGCCCGGGCTATCCTCGACCGGGCGCAGCGCACGCGGGCCACTCAAACGATCGCAAAGAGCGTAGAACTGTCAACGCTTGTCTGTCAATAATAAACATCGGAGGCGGCCGCGGGCACCCTCCCCGACCGGCTCCGGCCGTGTCTCGTCCAGGAGTGAGCTCCATCTCCTCGTCATTTCGAGAGTTCCGCCGCTTTCGCGCGCGTTGACACCGTCGGGAGGCATCGGCTAGCATGGGAAAATCGCAATGGGCCTGATTGCCAGCATGACGGGGTACGGCCGCGCGGAGGCGCGAGGCGCGCGGCTGGCGGTCGTCGTCGAGGCCCGCTCGCTCAACCATCGCTTCCTCGAGATCGGCGTCAAGCTCCCGCGGGCGCTCTCCGGGCACGAGACCGGCCTCCGCCAGCTCGTCCAGGGACGCGTCGCCAGGGGGCGTCTGGACGTGTCGGTCGTCGTCCGGCGCATCGCCGGAAGCCAGAACGTCGTCCGGACCGATCTCGCGCTCGGCGCGGACTACGTCCGGGCGGCCCGGGCCCTCGCCGACGCGCTCGGGCTCCCGGGTGACCTCCCCGTTGCGGATCTGCTGCGGCTGCCCGGCGTGGTGGCGGTCGAGGAGGCGGAGGACGAGGAGGGAGAGAGCGCCGTCCTGCTGAAGGAGGCCGCCGGGCAGGCGCTCGGCGAGCTGGTCCGGATGCGGCAGACCGAGGGCGCGGCGCTCTCGGCCGACCTCGGCGGTCACCTGGGGACGCTCGAGGGCTGGGCGGCGGGCCTGGCCGGGGTGCTGCCGGTTGTGCTCCGGCGCATCCAGGAGCGCCTCCGGGCTCGGATCCGCGCGCTGCTCGAGGAGGCGCCGGCGGATCCGGCCCGGATCGTCCAGGAGGCCGCCATGCTGGCCGCTCGGAGCGATGTCGCCGAGGAGCTGGCCCGGCTCACGTCACATTGCGGCCAGCTTCGCGCGCTGCTGGTGGGCGGCGGCCCGGTCGGCCGCCAGCTCGACTTCCTACTGCAGGAGATGCATCGCGAGGTGAACACGATCGCCTCGAAGGCCGATGACCAGGAGATGGTGGCCCGGGTCCTGGAGGCCCGCACCGTCGTCGAACGCCTCCGCGAGCAGGCTCAGAATGTCGAGTGACGGCTGCGTTGCCCCCGCCGCGAGGAGCCGACCCCCGGCGGCCGGCCCGGGCGCGTAGGTGTCTGGCCGGCGCGGCATGCTCATCGTGGTCTCGGCGCCCTCGGGCGCCGGGAAGACCTCGCTGTGCCACGAGATTCGGAAGGTGGTCGCCAACCTCGGCTACTCGGTCTCCCACACGACCCGCCCGCCGCGACCCGGGGAGGTCGAGGGGCACGACTTCTACTTCGTCGCCGAGCCGGTCTTCCGGGCGATGGCCGAAGGGGGGCAGTTCGCCGAGTGGGCGCGGGTGCACGGCAACCTGTACGGCACCACGGCGCGCGCCCTGGAGGACGCGATCGAGCGGGGGGAGGACATTCTCCTCGACATCGACACCCAGGGGGCCCGCCAGCTCCGCAGCCGGTACCCACAGGGACTCTACGTGTTCGTGGTGGCGCCGTCCCTGAAGGATCTGGAGCTGCGCCTGCGTGAGCGGAAGTCCGATGCGCCCCAGGAGATCCAGCGACGGCTGGCGCGGGCCGTCGAGGAAATCGCGGCGTGGCGGGAGTATGATTACCTCATCGTCAACCGGCACCTGGACGAGGCGGTGCGACAGCTCGCCTGCATCATCGAGGCCGAGCGCTGTCGCACCTCCCGGCTGGCGCTGATGCTGCCCGACTTGCCGGCAGCCGGCGGAGAGCCGAAGACGGAGTCGACCGATCAAGGAGGCGTGCACTGATGTCGTTCCCCGCTCTCGAAAAGGCTCTGGAGCGAATCTCGAACCGGTACCTGCTCGTGGTGCTGACCGCCAAGCGGGCCCGGCAGCTCAACCGCGGCGCGAATCCGCAGGTCGAGAGCAAGCGCAAGAAGTGGACGAGCGTGGCCCTGGAAGAGGTGATCGCCGGCAAGGTCCATCCCAAGCGTCCGGAGGACGAGGTGAAGCCAGAGACGCCGGCTCCGACCGGCGCCTAGGGCCGGGCCGATACCCTTCGCATCGCGTCGTCCTCGGTCGTCGCCGATCCTCGGCGTACTCGGAGTACGCCTGCGGTCGGCGACTCCCTGCGTCCTAGCGCTGCTCGGGTCTCGGCCCGGCCCACCCGGGTTCAGTAGCCAGGCGGTCAGGAGTTCGTAGGGTGGCTGTGTTGACCGGGCGGGAGGTGGTTCTCGGCGTCACCGGGAGCATCGCCGCCTACAAGGCCGCCTACCTGCTGCGCGAGCTGCGCCGCCTGGGCGCCGGCGTCACCGTCGTGATGACCGCGCACGCCCGGGAGTTCGTGACGCCGCTCACCTTTCGAACGCTCTCCGGCCGGCCGGTCCTCTCGGATCTGTTCGATCCCGGGGAGCCGGCCGCGGTCGAGCACGTGGCCCTGGCCGAGCGGGCGGAGCTGATCGTGGTCGCCCCCGCCACCGCCAGCGCGCTGGCCCGGGCGGCGCTCGGGCTCGCCGACGATTTCCTCGGGACCGTGCTCCTGGCCGCCCGGGCGCCGGTGCTGTTCGCGCCGGCCATGGACGGCGAGATGTGGCACCATCCCTCCGTGCAGGGACACGTGGCCACCCTCCGCGCCCGTGGCGTCACCGTGATGGACCCCGGCCTCGGCGAGCTGGCGTCGGGGCTGTCGGGCGTCGGCCGGTTTCCCGAGATCGTCGACATCGTGGAGGCCGCGGCCGCGCTCGTCTGGCCCAAACGTGATTTCGAGGGCGATCACGTCCTGGTCACCGCCGGCCCCACGCGGGAGCCGATCGATCCGGTCCGTTACATCTCCAACCGCTCCTCGGGCCGCATGGGCTACGCCCTCGCCACGCTGGCCGTCCGGCGCGGCGCCCAGGTGACCCTGGTGACGGGCCCGACCGGGCTCGCCGCACCGCCGGGCGTGCGGGTGATCCCGGTCCAGACGGCGGAGGAGATGCGGGAGGCGACGCTGCACGCCCTCGGCGCCGCCACGGTGGTGATCAAGGCGGCCGCGGTCGCCGACTACCGGCCGGCGGCGCCGGCGAGCGCCAAGATCCGCTCGAGGCAGGACGGGCTCGCCCTCGCTCTCACGCCCACCCCGGACATCCTGAAGGAGATCGGCCGTACGAAGGGCCAGCGGTTCGTCGTGGGCTTCGCGGCCGAGACGGGCGACCTGGCCCGGAGCGCCCGCGCCAAGCTCGAGGCGAAGGGCGTGGATCTCATGGTGGCCAACGACGTGAGCCGGCGGGACATCGGGTTCGACGTCGAGGAGAACCAAGTGGTCATGCTGGATCGCTGGGGGGGCGTGGTCGAGCTGCCGCGCCGGCCGAAGCTCGAGATCGCCGACGCCATTCTCGACCGCGTCCAGACGTTGCGACGGGCGGCGAGCACCGCCCGCGTGACGGTGTCGTGAGCGAGGCGGCCCGGCTCCTCGCCGAGGCGGCGCGCGGCCTGGCCGATCACCTCCGGTTCCAGCAGGCCCTCGGCCTGCGGGAGCTCCCCTTGACGCAGGACTACCTGGCCGGGCCCGATGTCGCGCTCCGGCGCGTCCAGAGCGCGATCGCCGGCTGCACCCGCTGCAAGCTCTCCAAAGGCCGGACCACCATCGTCTTCGGCAGCGGCGCTCCCGGCGCCCGTCTCGTCTTCATCGGGGAGGGGCCCGGCGAGGAGGAGGACCGGCAGGGTCTGCCCTTCGTCGGCCGGGCGGGGCAGAAGCTCACCGAGATGCTCGCCGCGGTCGGGATCACGCGCGACGAGGTCTACATCTGCAACATCGTGAAGTGCCGGCCCCCCGGGAACCGGAATCCGGAGTCGGACGAGATCGCGTCCTGTGCCCCATTCCTCGCCGGCCAGCTCGCCGCGATCCGCCCCGGCGTCATCGCGGCGCTGGGGACGTTCGCCGCCCAGACGCTTCTCAAATCGAAGGAGCCGATCAGCCGCCTGCGCGGTCGACTTCACGAATACGGCGCGGCCGTCGTCGTGCCGACGTTCCACCCGGCCTTCATCATCCGCAACCCGGGGCTGGAATACCGGAAGCAGGCCTTCGAGGACATGAAGCTGATCCGCCGGGAGTACGACCGGGTCCGCGGGGTCGCCGCAGGGTGAAGGACAGGCAATCGGTCCCTCCGGCTCGGGGTGGGCGGGAGGTCCCGAGCTGAGCTCGGCGCCGGAGCCCGGCGCCCGCCGGGCCCAGGTCGTGGTCGGGCTACCCGTCCCCCGCGTCTTCAGCTATTCCGTCCCCCCGCACCTGGCGGCCGGGCTCGCCCCGGGCCACCGGGTGCGCGTGCCGTTTCACGGCCGGGCCCGGGCCGGCGTGGCGGTCGAGGTCGCGGACGGGGAGGTCGCCGGGCTCGAGCCGGTCGAGGCGCTTCTCGATCCGGTCCCGGCGCTCACCGAGCCGCTACTGGCCCTCGCGCGCTGGGCCGCCATCGAGACCGCCAGCGCCTGGGGCGAGGCCGTCGCGCGCGCCCTGCCGCCGTCGGCCCGTCCGCGCGGCCCGGCGTCGCTCCCGGGAGACCCGCCGCCATCGCCGCCGGGGCCGCTCGTCGTCGGCTACGGCGGCGGGCGAGCTCGCCTGGTGGAGGCCGCGGTGCGGCGGGCGCTCGACGACGGCCGAGGGGCGCTGGTCCTCGCTCCGGAGATCGAGACGGCGGCCGCCTGGGCCACGGTCCTCGAGCGACTGGTGGGCGAGCCGGTGCCCTGCCTCACCAGTGACGCGAGCGCCCGCCGGCGGTGGGAGGTCTGGTGGGCCTTCCGGCAGGGCGCCATGCGTGTCGCGGTCGGCACGCGGGTCGCCGCGTTCCTGCCGGTTCGCGCGCTGGGCCTCACGGTCGTCCTCGACGAGCACGACCCGACGCACAAGGCGGTCGACGTGCCGCGCTGGCACGCGCGGGAGCTGGCGATCGGCCGCGCGCGCATCGAGGGCGGGGCCTGTCTGCTTGCCAGCGCCACGCCGAGCCTCGAGAGCTGGGCGCGCCTCCAGGCCGGCCAGGCGACGGCCGAGGAGGCGAAGACCGACGGGTGGCCGGTCGTCCACCGAGTCGACCTCCGGACTGGCGCCGGCGCGGGTTGCCTGTCGCCCGAGCTGCGGGAGGCGGTGCGGGCAGCGCTCGCCGCCGGGCAGTCGGTGCTCCTCCTCCTGAACCGCCTGGGTTACGGTCGCGCCCTCGGCTGTGGAGACTGCGGCGCCGTCCGTCGCTGCCCCCGCTGTCGGGTCGCCTTCACGTACCATTTCGGCACGCGCCTCCTGGCCTGCCGGCTCTGCGGCGAGCGGGAGCCCGCCCCGCGCCAGTGCGAGCGCTGCCGCGGCCGGCGCCTCCAGGCGCTCGGCTGGGGGACGGAGCGGCTCGAGGCCGAGGCGCAGGCGACCTTCCCCGGGGTCCAGGTCGCGCGCTACGACGGCGAGCTGAGCCCGGAGCGGGCCATGGCGGTCCGCGACGCGTTTCGCGCGGGTCAGGTGCGGGTGCTCGTCGGGACGCAGATGGCGCTCCGGCTGGGCGCCGGGGCCCCGGTCGGCCTGGCCGCCCTCGTCCTGGCCGACGCGAGTCTGCATCGGCCCGACTTCCGGTCGGGCGAGCGGACGTTCCAGCTCGCCTGGCACCTGGCCGAGGCCGTGGCGCCGGGAGGGAGCCTGTGGCTCCAGTCCTACTATCCGGACCACCCGGCGCTGGAAGCCGTGGCCCTCGGCGCCCGCGAGCGATTCTACGAGCCCGAGTGGGCGGACCGCCGAGAGCTCGGGTATCCGCCCGCGCGCCGGATGGCCCGGATCGTCGCCGAGGGCGCCGACGCCAGCCGGCTGGCGACCGACCTGGCTGGCCGCGCCCGGGCCGCCGGACTCTCGGTCCTCGGGCCCGCCCGGATGGCGGCCGGCCGGTTGCAGCTCCTGCTGCTGGGCGGTGACGAGCTGCCGGCCGCCGTGGCGGACACCCTCGAGCCGCTTCGCGGCCGGCGCCGGGTGGGCTCGGTCCGGCTGACGGTCAACGTCGATCCGGTGGAGCTCTCCTGATGCCAATCAGGAGTCTCGCGTTTCGCGTCGAGGCGCGCTGGCCGATCCCTGGGGCCCGCGCCGCCTCCGCCCGAGTCCGGGACGCCGACGCAGGCGTGAGTGGACCGGAGCCGTCCTTCGGAACAGAGCGATTGACGCGATTCGCCTCTCGGTCATGGGTGAGGCTCTCAGCACGACCATGATCTACACTAATCTACACTCACGTTCTGAACCGCGCCCGGGCGCGGTCCGAAGTCCGGCGGACCGGAAGTTCCGCACATGACGCCATCGCCCTCGGCTGGCGCCGCGCATCGTCTGACCAGACTCGACGGTTCCGCAGAGCACGGACGGCTTCCGCACGACGGCGTGACCTAAGCTGTGGAAACTCCACGTTGAGGTTTCCGGTCGATTCCGAGCCCTACGCGGCTGCTACACTGCAGCGCACGCTGCGTCACCGTTTCTCGACGGTTCCGCCGAATTCACGTTAGCCCGCTTCAGGAGCACATAATGCGACCCCTTCGGTATTCCATCAACGTCACATTGGACGGGTGCTGCGATCATCGTGCAATACCCACGGACGAAGACTTGCATCGTCACGCGGCCGAGAACCTCGCGCAGGCTGATGCCCTCCTCTTTGGCCGGGTAACCTACGAAATGATGGAGGCAGGGTGGAGGTGGCCGGCGGGTGCGAGGCCTGATTGGATGGCCGATTGGATGGAACCCTTCGCCCGGACGATCAACGCGGCAAAGAAGTACGTCGTGTCCAGCACCCTGGACCGGGTCGATTGGAACGCGGAGCTCGTGCGCGGGGATCTGGGGAAGGCCGTTGAGCAGCTCAAGCAGGAGCCGGGTAAAGGACTGTTCGTGGGAGGCGTGAAGCTCCCGCAGGCGTTGGCGGAGCTGGGGTTGATCGATGAGTACGAGTTCGTCGTGCACCCCAGGCTAGCGGGCCATGGGCCGACGTTGTTCGCGGGCTTATCGAAGCATGTCGACTTGAAGCTCGTGAGCCGGCTGGAGTTCGGCTCGGGGGCGGTGGCGATGCGGTACGAGCCGAGAGGTAGCCATTGGGACTGAAGTCTATGATTCCCAGGTCGTCGTTCCTTCTACATCGGGCCGCCAGCGGTCGCTTGGCGTGTCGCACTTAGCATGCGAATTCGCGGAAGCGGGCTAACACTTATCAGGCCCCCGGTTGTCAAGAGGAGACACCGGTCCGTTCGCGGGAGCGGGAGGGTTCCCGCGTGACGAGGCGGCCCCGTTCGGCGCAGCGAGCCGTGCGCTGACTTGATTTCGAAGGCGGCGTCAGACCACGTGGTCTGCACCAAACACTTATTGACGCTCAATCTGGCGACCGGACAGCCGTCGGGTCCCCAGAGCGGAGAGGGCATCTCCGCGGCCTAGAAACTCATCGGTGCCCTCCTGCCGGCCGACTCAATGCGGGCGGGCTCTGGCGCAAGACCAGTCCCAGTTAGCACGCAGCTCGGGGGAGGGGCAGCCCACAGCGCTCGGGCCGATAGGGCGCCGAGAGGAAGGTCGAGCGGGCACGGCGTCCAATCAACGCACCGGACTCCGGGACATGCACGGCCCACATGCCGGCACGCGGTCGCGGCCGCAGGAGACGACGCGGCATCACGGTCGGGCTCAGTCCCCGGGCGGGTCCAGTTAGACGGCAGGCTCATCCGTGCCCCTCGAGCGCAAGCGGTTAGCCGGTGGCGGTCATGACGGCCTCCGGGGGATTGGCGGTGGGGACAATGGACCGTGGCTTCCGAGCCCCGCGCCGCCGGGCGCCGGCGATCGCCGGGTCCAGCGGAGCGTCGGGCTCGACCTCGGCGCGCACCGGCGGCGCCGGGGTGGTGGGCAGGGGGAAGAAGCGGGTCGCATCGAAGGCCTGCTCGCGGTGGAGCATATAGTAGATGGCCCGCGCGAGCTTGTGGGCCAGGATGGTGAGCGCTTTGGCCTTGCCGTGCTGCTGGGCGAGGCGAGCGACGTACCGCTGGGCCGCGGGATTCTTGCGCAAGCTGAGGACGGCGGCCTCGGAGAAGGCCCACTTGAGATGGACGTTGCCGATCTTCTTGCCGGAGTATCCATAGTGCTTCCCGTCGGACTGCTTGGCGCACTTGACGAGCCGGCAGTAGGAGACGAAGTCCTGGACGCGCGGGAAGCGGTGGATGTCGTGGATCTCGTAGAGGAGCACGAGCGACAGGATCTTGCCGATCCCCGGCACGGAGCGGAGGCGGTAGAAGGCGTTGACGTCGTGGACCTTGGCGCTGCGGGTGAGATGCAGCTCGAGGTCGGTGAGGAGCCGATCGTAGTGGTCGAGGAGGTCGAGGTTCGTCTCGATGCTCTTGCGCACCTCGGGATCGGCAAACTGCTCGGCCACGTCGGTCCGGTTGGCTTTGTAGGCAATCTTCTTGCCGAAGGTGGGCAGGATGTACTGGCTGGTGGTGTTCTGGATGTGGGTCAGGAGCTCGGCGCGCTGGCGCATGAAGTGGCACCGCCGGCGCAGCAGGTCCCGGGTGGCCCGCATCTCGCGCGGGTAGACGTAGGCCATCGGCAGCATACCGCCGCGCAGCAGCACGGCGATCTTGTGGGCGTCGATCTTGTCGTTCTTGGCCTTGCCGCCGTGGATCGCCTTCATGTACAGGGCGTGACCGAGGACGAAGGCGATCCCCTCCTGCGCGCAGAGGTCGGCGACCCAGTACCAGGTGAAGATGCACTCGACGGCCACCACGATGTCCTCGCGGTATGCCGCGATCGTGGCCAGCAAGTGCTCCGGGGTGGCGGGGCCATTGCGGTGGACGCGCACCTTACCCTCGGCGTCCAGCACGCAGATGTACATCCGTCGGGCGTGCAGATCGATCCCACAGTAGTATCGGTGCTGCGCAGTGTAGAATCTCATCCAGTCTCCTCCTTGCCCCGGCGGGGCGGTGTTGTTTGGCCGCAATCACCTTACCCTGACGTGTGGCAAGGGGGGGCCTGGATGAGGATCAACTCGCTCCAGCCGACCCCTCGCTGCGCTCGGGGCGGCTGAGCTCGGCCGTTAGCGGGCTGAAGGTGTCGCGTGGTTGATCGTGCAGACGAAATGCTGGCCCGCATTGCCGGCGCGATCGTGCCGCCTGCGGTTCGACAGCAGACGGAGCATGCGGCTCTTCACGACCTATACGCGGAGATTCCGATCAGATTCCCGGTTCTCTACGAGGACCTGATCCTTGGGTATCGGTGGGAAGCTGGTGCGGAACTCGGCTCGTTGGAGCTTCTCGCGAACCCAATGGGGCATGCATCGCTGGCAGGCCTTCTGGTATCGATTCGCTACGATCCGCACCTGGCGGCGGCCTTGCTGCCCGCGAGCCTCGTGCCGTTCGCGCGGCCAGCCGGCGGGAGCTATGACCCAGTCTGCTTCAGGAAGAGCGCGGGCGTACGTGACTGCGAGGTTGTCCAGATCGATCACGAGAGCATTCTCTGCAACCACAAGATCAAGGTCACCGCGGTCCTTGCCCCGAGCTTTCGGAGGTTGGTCGAGAATGTGCTGTCAGCCCGCTAACAAGCGCGTTACGCACAACGTTATGCGGCATTCGACGCCGTGCGGCGTATCCTGTGTGATGGCCGCTATGGCCAGAAGCCGGCATTGGCTGCCGCTGCGGATTGACCGGCCAGGTCACCAAAGGATGCCCGGCGCGATAAGAACCGCTTGCCTGGTGCTCCCGTTGTTGTTGACGTCCTCGCTCGCGGAGGCGAACGGGAAGGATATCGTTCTCGCCGATAGCCGGAGCGATGAGATAAGGAAAGGGACAGTTATCGGAAGTAAGGGACGACATCTGAACGCCGATGACCGCATACGCGATCTCCTCGGCCACCCAGCCTTCGCCGGTTTCGCGAGGCTGCTGTTGCCGTGGGATGGCCGTAGCTATGACCAAGCCATGCGCCTGAGCGATATCGGCTCGCTCCTGCCGTATCACAGCCACGTGGATCCTAAGACGGTGGTGGGCGCACTCAATCGCATGATCGACGATGTAAATAGCGGTCACGCCGTGTTCTTCCCGTTCTACAGCGAAGAACAGAAGCAGAAGCAACCCGCACGCGAACATACAGGTTTGTTCTTCTTCCGCGGAAAGCCCAGTGCTCCCTTCGCCGTGATATCCCCCGGCGGTGGCTTCTCCTATGTTGGGGCCGTCCACGAAGGGTTCCCCTATGCCAGCGAAATCAGCGCCATGGGCTACAACGCTTTCGTGCTGCGATATCGCGCAGGCTATGGCGGCGCAGTGGCCACCGAGGATCTAGCTGCAGCCATCTCCTACATCTTCCGCAACGCGAAGGCGCTCGGCGTCAGCGTCCGAGACTACTCCCTTTGGGGAAGCTCGGCCGGCGCAAGGATGGCGGCTGCCATCGGTTCGCACGGCGTTGCCGCCCATGGTGGCGACATGATTCCAAAACCGTCAGCGGTCGTGATGGCCTACACAGCCCATTCAGATCACTCGTCCGCTGAGCCTCCGACCTTCGTCGTGGTCGGCGAACAGGACGCAATCGTGCCGCCGGCTTCGATGGAAAGGCGAATTGCGGCCCTGCGCAGCGCAGGAACAGAGGTGGAGTACCATAAGTATAGAAATCTCGGTCATGGCTTCGGGCCAGGAACCGGGACCAGCGCCGAAGGCTGGATCGCGGACGCCGTTCGGTTCTGGGAAAAGTTCATCACCCAACGGAACTGATGCGCCGGATGCCCCGCTGCTCCGTCTGTTTACGCGGCTATTCAACCGCTTCCAATGCCGGTGGCGTCAACTCGCATCTGCGTGTCCCGTCCTTCCCCAAGCAAAACATGTCTGCTTTGGGCGAAAGTGGATAACCAGTGGCTGCCTCAACCAAAATGCCGCATAACTTCCGCATGCACCTGACCGGCTACAGCGGGCTTCGCCCGCTTCCGCCGGCAGGTGATGCGGGGCGTTAGCGCGCATTCGATTAAGGCCGGTGGATAGGGGTGGGGCGTGGCCTACGTCTTCGAATGGGACGCGGCAAAGGCGATCGCGAATGTCCAGAAGCATCGTGTCACGTTCGACGAAGCGTCCACGGTCTTCGGCGACCCGCTGGCGTTGCTAATGCCCGATCCGGATCACTCGGAAGGCGAGGAGCGTTACCTGCTCCTCGGGATGTCAACTCGTCAGCGGCTCTTGGTGGTAGCCTTCTCAGAGCGCCTACCCCAGACGCGGCTCATCTCAGCCAGACGGGCGACCCGACGAGAGCGGAGGCGATATGAAGCGAAGAGCTAGGGGCGGTAACGGAGCAGCCGAGCGCGACACACTGCGGCCTGAGTACGATTTCACTCGAGCTGTCCGCGGTGCAACTGCAGCCCGGTACGCCGAGGGCGCCAATATCGTAGTCGTCGATCCCGCGGTCCTCGACGTGTTCCCAGACGGAGCGTCGGTAAACGAGGCGCTCAGGGCACTGGCACCCGTCATTCGGCGAGGTCGGCGTGGCGTGCGCCGGCGGCGAAGCGCCTGACTTCGGCATGCAGCCGACGCCTTCGGCCGCGGCTGACGCCGATCGTTCGGCGGGCAAGAAGCACCCGTGAGTGGGGCTCGGTACAAGCGCGAAGGCCAGGTGCCATGACACTTGAACGCATTGAACGCTATGTCATCGAGCCGAGTGCTCATGGCGCCGTCCTGAGAATGCGCCAAGGCCGGCGTGCCCTGGGCGTCGCGTTCTTGTCACTCGCCGTTTTGCTCGTGAGCTGGTGGTTCGGGCCGTATGAACCACGGCCTGGTTCGGACTGGGCGCTATCGGATTCGTTTTACTGGCTTTGGTCCGGCTTTTTTTCGCTGGGCTTCATCTTGGGACTGCTTGGCGCCTTGTACCGAGAGAATTGGACCATCAGCGCGCAGGATATCGTCGTGACGAGATCGGTCGGGCCCTGGCGCAGGACTCGCCGCGTCTCGAGGGGTCGCTCGGTAGGGATTCGCGTTGAGATCATCACGGGCGGAGGCGATGGGCCGATCTTCCCATACCAACTCCGCTTCTTGGATGCTGAGCAGAAAGATTCGGGACTTCGGATTGAATTGCAACTGACCCGCAGCGTGGATCAGGTTCTCGAGGCGTTACGTCCAGTGCTGGCATTGGAAGTCGATGACCGGAGGAAGAGCTACCGAACAACCGGATGCAGCTGACGAGCGCCCTCGCTGCGGCCCCACGGGGACGGAGGAGGGGCACTCCGCGTGCTCGCCCTTCGGCGAGCACCGGGCGCTCGCAGCTGATCCGGGGTGTTCGGCTCCGAGGACCAGACCAGAGGGAGGTGAGTCTCGACGCGGCAGGGTCCGGCCCGGAATACGGCCAATGACAAGGCAGGCGATCCTCTTCGGTTGCGATGGACCACGCATCGGTCTTGTCACTCTCGGCGTCGCCGACCTTGAAAGAGCCTGAGTCGGGTCGAGCTCCTGAGGGTACAATAGGTCGGCAAGGGAGAGGGGACGGCCCATGGCGATCCTTCCGGTCCGGCTCTATGGAGACCCCCTGCTTCGCCGGCGCGCCGAGCCGGTTCGGGAGGTCACGCCCGAGATCGACGCGCTGATCGACGACATGATCGAGACGATGTACGACGAGACCGGGATCGGGCTCGCTGCTCCGCAGGTCGGCTGCGGCCTCCGCCTCCTGGTGGTGGACGAGGGGAAGGGCGTGGCGCGGGCGTACCTGAACCCCGTCGTCGTGGAGCAGAGCGGGCAGGCCGTCGCCGAGGAAGGCTGCCTCTCCCTGCCCGGGATCTTCGCCGACGTGGCGCGGGCCGAGTCGGTGGTGGTGGAGGCTCGGGACCGGGCGGGCGCCCCCATCCGCCGCCCGGCGTCGGGCCTCCTGGCCCGGGTCTTCCAGCACGAGATCGATCACCTGGATGGCGTCCTCTTCATCGATCGCCTGGACCGCGTCACGCGCGACCGGATCAAGCGCCGGATCAAGCGCCACGGGTTTCCGGAGGACGTCCCCGCGGGCGCCGCGGCCCTCTAGTCGGGCCGACCCCGGGCGCGCGGCCGCCTCATGCGCGTCCTCTTCTACGGCACCCCGGCTTTCGCCCTGCCCACGCTCCGCGCCCTGCTCGCCCGGCACACCGTCGTCGCCGTGGTGACCCAGCCCGACCGCCCGGCCGGCCGCGGCCAGCGGCTCCAGCCCTCGCCGGTCAAGCAACTCGCCCTCGCCCAGGGACTGCCGCTGCTCCAGCCGCCCCGCCTTCGCGATCCGGACTGGGTCGCGCCGCTCCGGGCCTTCGACGCCGAGGTGGCCGTCGTCATCGCCTTCGGCCAGATCCTGCCCCGGGTCGTCCTCGACATTCCCGCTCGCGGCTCGATCAACGTCCACGCCTCGCTCCTCCCGCGCTACCGGGGCGCCGCCCCGATCGCGTGGGCGATCATCCGGGGCGAGCGCGAGACCGGCATCACGACCTTCCAGATGGACGAGGGGATGGACACCGGGCCGATGCTGCTCCGGCGGGCCGTCGCGATCGGCCCCGAGGAGACGGCCGGGGAGCTGGCCGCGCGCCTGGCCGAGGTGGGCGCGGAGATGCTCCTGGAGACGCTCGACCGGCTGCCGGCCCTCACCCCGGCCCCCCAGGATCACGGGACGGCGACCCTGGCGCCCCGGCTCCGCAAGGAGGACGGTGCGCTCGACTGGACGCGGCCGGCGGCGGAGCTGGCGGCCCGGGTCCGCGGCGTCAACCCCTGGCCCGGCGCCGTCACCGCGACGCCCGTCGGGCGGCTCCTGGTGTGGCGGGCGCGGGCCGTGACCGGGCAGGGAGACCCCGGGGTCTTGACGCCGGCCGGCGGACGGCTCTACATCGGCAGCGGGGAGGGACTCCTGGAGCCGATCGAGGTCCAGCCCGAGAGCCGGCGGGTTCTGTCCTGGGAGACGTTCCTCCGCGGGGCGCGGCTCGAGCCGGGCGCCGTGTTCGGTGAGCATGTCCCGGCGCGGTGAGCTGGCCGCCGCCCCGGCGCGGGAGCGTCGGGGGTCGGCGCGCGAGGTGGCGCTGGAGATCCTCCGCCGCGTCGAGCACGACCTCGCCTATCCGGACCCGCTCCTCGATCGCCTCCCGGTGCGGGCGGGCCTCGACGCCCGGGACCGGGGCCTGACGACCGAGCTGGTCTACGGCACGCTCCGCTGGCAGCGCTGGCTCGACTGGCAGTTGGGGCGCGTCTCGCGTCGCCCGGTCGGCGAGCTGCCCGGCTGGCTCCGCGCGCTGCTCCGCGCGTCGGCCTACCAGCTCGCCTTCCTGGACCGCATCCCGGCGCGCGCCGTGGTCCACGAGGCGGTGGAGCTGGCCAAGCGACGCCGCCGGCTCGGCGTTCCCCTGTTCGTCAACGCGGTGCTGCGCGCCCTCGCCGACGGTCCGCGCCCGTGGCCGGAGCCGGCGCCCGCCGACGCGGAGGACCCGGTTGACCGGCTCGCCCTCCGGACGTCGCAGCCGACCTGGCTCATGCGCCGCTGGGTGGCCCGCTACGGAGAGGCGGAGGCCGAGGCCCTCGCCCGGGCGCTCAACGAGCGGCCGCCCCTCACGCTCCGGGTCAACACCCTCCAGACCACCCGGGAGGCCCTGGTCGAGGCGCTCCGTCGCCACGGCGCCCGCGTGGCGCCCGGCCGCTGGGCTCCGGATGGGCTCGCGGTCGAGGAGGCCGGCGACCCCCGGGAGTTGGCGCCGCTCCGGGCCGGCTGGTGCGCGGTGCAGGACGAGGCGGCGATCCTGGTGGGACACGCGCTCGATCCGCAGCCGGGCGAGACCGTCGTTGAACGTCGGGGCCGCGCCGGGGACGAAGACCACGCACCTCGCCCAGCTCATGGAGAACCGTGGCCGCATTCTGGCCGTCGATCGCCAGCCGGCGCGGCTCGCCCGACTCCGGGCGGCGTGCCTGCAGATGGGGGCGCGCATCGTGGAGACCCACGAGAGTGGGGTGGAGGCGATCGCGCCGACGGTCGGCGCGGTCGCCGACCGTGTCCTCGTCGACGCGCCGTGCTCGAACCTCGGCGTCCTGCGCCGGAACCCCGACGGCAAGTGGCGTCGCCAGGCGGCCGACCTGCCCGCGCTCGCCCAGGCTCAGGGCGCGATGCTCGACGCGGCGGCGAGTCTCGTGCGGCCGGGTGGGGTCCTCGTCTACGCCACCTGCTCGCTGGAGCCCGAGGAGAACGAGGAGGTCGTGGCCGCGCTCCGCGCGCGGCGGCCCGAGTTCGCGCCCGATCCCATGCCCGGGGCGATTCCGGCCCCGTGTCTGGACGCCCCCGACCGGCTGCGCACGTTCCCCCATCGCCACGGCACCGATGGCTTCACGGCCCACCGCCTGAGGAGACGCCCATGATCAAGATCGCCCCCTCGATCCTCTCCGCTGACTACGCCATCCTCGCCGACGAGATCGCACGCGTCGAGGCGGGCGGCGCTGACGTCCTCCACGTCAACGTGATGGACGGCCACTTCGTCCCCAACATCACGATCGGCCTCCCGGTGGTCGAGGCCATCCGCAAGCGCACGCGGCTGCCGCTCGACCTCCACCTGATGATCTCCAACCCGGACCCGTTCCTGGAGCGCTTCGTCAAGGCGGGCGGGGACTGGCTCACCGTGCACGTCGAGGCGTGCCCGCACCTCCACCGGACGCTCGGCCGGATCCGGGAGCTGGGCGCCCGGGCCGGCGTGGCGCTCAACCCCGCCACGCCGCCCGGGGTCCTCGACTATGCGATGGACAGCGCCGACCTCGTGCTCGTCATGTCGGTGAACCCGGGCTTCGGGGGGCAGAAGTTCATCCCGACCACCTACCCGAAGGTCCGCGACGTCCGGCAGCGGATCGGGGCCCGCGCGCTGGACGTGTCCATCGACGGCGGGGTGAAGTTCGAGCACGTGAAGCCGCTGGCCGACCACGGCGCCAGCGTCCTGGTCGCCGGCTCGGCCATCTTCGAGGCCAAGGACCCCGGCGCCGAGGTGCGCCGGATGCGGGAGGCCGCCGGCTAGGTCGGCGGGGAGGATGTCGCGCCCGAACTCGTCCGTGCCGAAGAGGTGGAGCCGGGCCGGCCGGTGCAGCCGCTCCGGGGGTTCGATCTCCAGGGGGTCGTACGGCGCCAGCCACGGGGCAACGTGGCGCCGCTCGTCGGTCACGTGACGCTCCGGGCCACGGTCATGGGATACGCCCAGCGGCCGCCGACCGCCGAGGAGCTGGAGCGGATGCGGGGGCTGGCCCGGGAGGCGATGCGCGACGGCTGCTTCGGGCTCTCGACGGGGCTCGTCTATCCGCCCGGCGCCTACGCCGATACGGAAGAGCTCGTCGAGCTGGTCCGGGTCGTGGCCGAGGCCGGCGGCTTCTACGCGAGCCACATCCGCGGTGAGGGGTACTCGCTCTTGCGCGCGGTGGCGGAGGCCCTCGAGATCGGCGAGCGCGCGGGGTTGCCGGTCCAGATCTCGCACCACAAGGCGTCCTTCCGGCCCTACTGGGGGCGTCTCCGCCACGCGCTCCGGCTCTCGGAGTGGGCGCGAGAGCGCGGCCAGGACGTCGCGTTCGACGTCTATCCCTACACGGCCGGCAGCGCGCCGCTGACCCAGATCGTCCCCGACTGGGCCCACGAGGGCGGGCTCCCCGTGCTGGTGGCCCGCCTGCGGGCCGCCGAGACGCGGGCGCGCCTCACCCGGGAGATCGCCGAGCAGGGCCGCGAGTGGGACCAGACGCTCGTCGCGTGGCTGCCGGACGGACCGGGCAAGGCCGACGAGGGGCGCTCGCTCGCGGAGGCCGCGGAGCGCCGGGGAACCGACCCCATCGCCGCGCTTTTCGCCCTCCTCGATGAGTCCGAGGGCCGGGCCATCATGGTCCACTTCGTGATGGCCGAGGAGGACGTCCGGACCGCGCTCCGCCACCCCTTCGCCACGTTCGGGTCCGACGGCTGGGTGCTGACCCCCGCCGGCCCGCTCTCAGAGGGGAAGCCGCATCCGCGCTGCTACGGGACGTACCCGCGCATCCTCGGGCACTACGTGCGCGAGCTGAAGGTCCTCGGGCTGGAAGAGGCCGTGCACAAGGCCGCCTACCGCCCGGCCGAGCGGCTCGGGCTCCGGGGCAAGGGACGCGTCCGGAAGCGTCCCCCGTCTGCTACTCGACGTCTCTTCTGGCTTGGGGCACACGTCCTGCACCGCTCCGGCCATTTGCTCCGGCCATTTGCTTGACGAGCGGGGAAATCTCTTATAATCTAAGGTGCTTTCAGCGCTTCCAGCACACCGAAGCCCTGAGGTTTACCGATGTTCGAAGCCCTGACGCAGCGCCTCGAAGGCATCTTCGACCGCCTCCGTGGAGCCGGCCGCCTGACCGAGGAGAACATTCAGGAGGCCCTCCGCGAAGTGCGCGTCGCCCTGCTCGAGGCCGACGTCAACTTCAAGGTCGTCAAGTCGTTCGTCGAACGGGTGCGCGAGCGAGCGGTCGGCCAGGACGTGCTGCGGAGCCTCACGCCCGGCCAGCAGGTGGTCAAGGTCGTGCACGCCGAGCTGGTGAGCCTGCTGGGCGAGTCGGCCACTCGCCTGAGCATGGCCCCGCGCCCGCCCACGGTCATCATGCTGATCGGGCTCCAGGGCTCCGGGAAGACGACGAGCGTCGCGAAGCTCGGCCGTCACTTCCAGCGCGAGGGCTTCCGGCCGCTGCTGGTCGCCGCCGACATCTACCGGCCGGCGGCGATCGACCAGCTCAAGATCCTCGGCGCGGAGCTCGGCATCCCGGTCCACGGGGCCGAGGGCCGCCGGCCGGTCGAGCTGGCCCGGGAAGCGGTGGAGCAGGCGGCCGCGCAAGGGCTCAACCCGGTCATCCTCGACACCGCCGGGCGGCTCCACATCGACGAGGCGATGGTCGAGGAGCTGAAGCTCCTCCGCCGCGAGGTCACGCCGCATCACGTCCTGCTGGTGGTGGACGCCATGACCGGACAGGACGCCGTCACGATGGCCGAGCGCTTCAACGCGCAGGTGGGCTACGACGGCGTGATCCTGACGAAGCTGGACGGCGACGCCCGGGGCGGGGCGGCGCTCTCGATCCGGGCCGTGACCGGGCGGCCGATCGTCTTCTGCGGCGTCGGCGAGCGGACGGATGCCCTCGATCCCTTCCACCCCGACCGCATGGCCTCCCGGATCCTCGGCATGGGCGATGTCCTGTCGCTCGTCGAGAAGGCGCAGGCGACCGTGGACGCCCGGCAGGCCGAGGAGCTGGCCAGGAAGCTCCGCGAGGACAGCTTCACGCTGGAGGACTTCGCCGAGCAGCTCCGCCAGCTCCGGAAGATGGGGCCGCTGGATCAGATCATGGACATGGTGCCGTTCTTCAAGGGCGCCAAGCTCGGAGCGGACGAGCTGGACGGGGAGAGCCGGCAGCTCCGGCGCTTCGAGGCGATCATCGGCTCGATGACGCCGGAGGAGCGGCGGTCGCCGGCGATCATCAACGGGGACCGTCGCCAGCGGATCGCGCGAGGCAGCGGCACCTCGGTGTCGGACGTGAACCGGCTGCTCAAGCAGCACGCGCAGCTGCGGAAGATGATGAAGGGACTCAAGGGCATGCAGGGGCGAGCAGGGATGAAGCAGCTTCGCCGGGCCATGCCGTTCCTCGAACCATAGACGGAGGAGACAGAAGATGGCGGCTCGAATTCGGCTGCGGCGGACGGGCACGACCCGGCGCCCCACCTATCGGGTGGTGGTGGCGGACCAGCGGAGCCCCCGCGACGGGCGCTTCGTGGAGCACCTCGGGTACTACAATCCCCTGACCAAGCCCCCCCAGCTCAAGATCGACACCGAGAAGGCGGCCGCCTGGCTGAAGAAGGGCGCCCTGCCGTCCAACACCGTCCGCCACCTGCTGGCGCGGGCGGGGCTGCGCGTCGGCTGAGACCCCGGGGAGGACGCCCGACCATGGAGCTGATCGCGGTCGGCCGTATCCTCCGCCCCCAGGGACGGCGAGGAGAGGTCCGGGTGCAGCTCTTGACCGACGAGCCCGGCCGCCTGGCCGAGCTGACCGACTGCTATCTGGTCCCGCCCGAGGCCGGGGAGCCGGTCCGGATCGAGACCGTCTGGTTCCAGGGGCCGGTGCCGGTGGTCAAGCTGGCCGGGACCGACTCCATCGGAGCGGCCGAGGCGCTGGCCGGCCGCCTGCTGTCGATCCCCCGGGCAGCGGCGCGACCGCTCGCCGTTGATCGCTTCTATGCCTTCGACCTGCTGGGCTGCGCGGTGCGAACCCCGGACGGCCGGGCCCTGGGCGTGATCGCCGAGGTGAACCCCGGGCCGGCGCACGACTTCTGGGTGGTGCGGGCGGGGGAGCGGGAGTGGCTCCTTCCGGCCGTGACCGCGATGGTGGAGCGGGTGGATCTCGGGAGCCGGGTCGTGGTCGTGACGCCCCCCGACGGGCTGGTGGAGCTGGACGGGGCCTGATGCGCATCGACGTCGTCACCCTCTTCCCCCAGATGTTCCCCGGTCCGCTGGCCGAGTCGATGCTGCGCGTCGCCCGGGACAAGGGCGCGGCCGAGATCCGGGTCGTCGACCTCCGGGAATACACCGAGGGCCGGCATCGGGTCGCCGACGACTATCCCTTCGGCGGCGGTGGCGGGATGATCCTGAAGCCGGAGCCGCTGTTCCGGGCGGTCGAGGCGCTCCGGGGCCCCGAGACCCGGGTCGTCCTGCTGTGCCCGCAGGGCCCGACCTTCGGCCAGGCGACGGCCATCCGGCTGGCCACCGTCCCGCATCTCGTCCTCCTGTGCGGGCACTACGAGGGCGTCGACGAGCGGGTCCGGAGGCATCTGGCGGACGAGGAGCTGTCGATCGGCGACTACGTGCTGACCGGGGGCGAGCTGCCGGCGCTGGTCGTGATGGACGCGGTGGTCCGGCTCCTGCCGGGCGTCCTCGGTGACCCCGACGGCCCCGCCCGGGAGTCGTTCGCCGAAGGCCGGCTCGACTATCCGCAGTACACCCGCCCCGCCGAGTTTCGCGGCCACGGCGTGCCTGAGGTGCTCCTGTCGGGGGACCACGAGCGGATCGCCGCCTGGCGGCGCCGGGAGGCGCTCCGCCGAACGGTCGAGCGCCGGCCCGATCTCCTGGCGGGCGTGCCGCCCACGGATGAAGAGAAGCGCTGGCTGGCCGAGCTGCGGGAAAGCGCGCGCGGCTCGGGCCACGGGAACTAACTCAGAGCGTATGTGACGATTGGTTCCTCCGGCCCCCCCTCCCCCCAGTGGGTGGGGGAGGGGGTTGGGGGGTGGGCGGGAGGTCCCGAACGGAGAGGAGCGACGTCATGGATGCGATCTCGGTCGTCGAGGCGAGCACGCTCAAGCGGGACCGGGGCGAGTTCGCGCCCGGGGACACCGTCCGCGTGCACGTCAAGGTCGTCGAAGGTGAGAAGGAGCGCGTGCAGATCTTCGAAGGCGTCGTCATCCGCAAGCGCGGGGAAGGCGCCCGGGCCAGCTTCACGGTCCGGCGCGTGTCCTACGGCGTGGGCGTCGAGCGGACCTTCCCGCTCCACTCGCCGCGGGTCGATCGGGTCCAGGTGATGAAGTCGAGCCACGTGCGGCGCTCCAAGCTCTACTACCTGCGCGAGCGCACCGGCAAGGCGGCGCGCCTGAAGGAGAAGCGGACCACCGCCGCCCCCGCCTGAGCCGGGCGTCCCGTGGGACGCAAGGCCGCGAGGCCCGTCCAGCCGGCGCTGTTCGACCTGGCCGAGGGCCTGTACGCCCAGGAGCAGGAGTTCTGGGCGCGCCGGCGCCACGTGGCCGGCGTGGACGAGGCGGGGCGCGGCCCGCTCGCGGGGCCGGTCGTCGCGGCGGCCGTGATCCTGGATCCCCGCCGGCCTCCCATCGACGGGCTGCGGGATTCCAAGCTCCTCACCGCGCGGCAGCGGCGGCGGTTGGCCCGCGTGATCCGTGGCCAGGCCCTGGCGTGGGCCGTCTGCCGCGCCGGTCCGGGCCGCATCGACGCGGACAACATCCTCCAGGCGACCTGGCACGCGATGCGCCGGGCGCTGTCGCGCCTGACGGTCGCGCCGGCCGCGGTGCTCGTCGATGGCCGGCTTCGC
Source organism: uncultured Candidatus Rokubacteria bacterium (assembly GCA_963708025.1). GTDB lineage: Bacteria > Methylomirabilota > Methylomirabilia > Rokubacteriales > DASRDR01 > CAVPSB01. Next base: position 282,404 of record CAVPSB010000031.1, read on the forward strand.
GTGCCTCGGCTCGACTGCCCGCAGCGCGCCATCGTCAAGGGCGACCGCCGCTGTGCGTCGATCGCGGCCGCCTCGATCCTGGCCAAGGTCGCCCGGGACATCATCATGATCCGCGCGGACGGGCGCTATCCGGGTTACGGCTTCCGCCTCCACAAGGGGTACGCCACGGCGGCGCACCTCGAGGCGCTCGGCCGGCTGGGACCCTCGCCGATCCATCGCCGGAGCTTCCACGGCGTGGTCCGGGTGCTGGACCTCGGCCCGTCGATCCTTCCGCTGATTCCGCCGGAATAAGCACCGCCGCCCGGGTCGGGTGATGGGGTATCGGGTCGTCCGCCGTCTGGCCCGGTGGCTCCTGAGTCTCTTCTACGGGCGCGTCGAGGTGGTCGGCGCCGAGCGCATCCCGCCATCCGGCCCCCTGATCCTGGTGGCCAATCACCAGAACGCCCTCGTGGACCCCATGCTCCTCATCGCCGCGGTGCCGCGGCGGCTCCGGCCCGTCGCCAAGGCGCCGCTGTTCCGCTACCCGGTCCTCGGCCCGCTCGTCCGCCTGGCCGGGGCGATTCCCGTGCACCGGCGGCACGATCCCGGGAGCGACCCCGCGCAGAACGCCGCGATGTTCGCGGCCGCCACCGCGACGCTGGCCGCCGGAGGCGCCGTCCTGATCTTCCCCGAGGGCGTGAGCCAGGCCGAGCCGCGGCTGATGCCGCTCCGGACCGGGGCGGCGCGCATGGCGCTCGCGGCGGCGGCGGCCGGCGTGACGCCGACCCTGCTTCCCGTGGGGCTCGTCTATCACGAGCCCGGCACGTTCCGCACCGGGCGCGCGATCGTCCTGGTCGGCGAGCCGGTGCCGCTCGTCGACGGCGCCGCCCTCCACGCGACGGCACCCGAGGCCGCCGTCCGCCAGCTCACGGATCGGCTGGAGACGGCGCTCCGCCGGCTCATCGTCGAGGCGCGCGATCGGCACGTGCTGGGGCTGGCGCGGGCGGCCGAAGCCATCTGGCGGGCAGAGGCGGGTGAGCCGGCCGCCGCCGGCGCGGGGGAGGCGCCCATCCCGACCGCGTGGCTCCAGCGGGCGCTCCGGGCCTATCGGTACCTGCTGGCCCGGGATCCCGATCGGATCCAGGCGCTGGTGCACGCGCTGGAGCGATACGCGCGGGACCTCGCGGGCGCGGGGGTCACCGACGCGCAGCTTTCCCGGAGTTACGCGCCGTCGGTCGTCCGGCGCTACGCGCTCCGCGAGGGCCTGCCCCTGCTCCTGGGGGTCCCGCTCGCCGCCCTGGGTCTCGTCGTTCACCTGCTGCCCTACCAGCTCACCCGGCTGGTCGTCCGGATCTTCCGGCCCGACCTCGACGCTGAGGCCACTTACAAGATTCTCGCGGGGGTGGTCCTTTATCCGCTCGGCTGGGCAGCGGAGGGCTGGCTGGTCTGGCGCCTGGGCGGCAGCCCGGCCCTCGTCCTCTTCGTCCTCCTGCTCGCCCCCACGGGCTTCTTCGCGCTCACGTGGTGGGAGCGCCTCGCGCGTGTCCGCCGCGAGGCGCGCGGCTTCCTGCACTTCGTGGTGCGCCGGGATCTCCACACCCGTCTGGGCGAGCGGCGACGCGCCCTCGTCCGGGAGCTGGAGGCGCTGGCGGAGCAGGTACCCGAGACCGTGCTGGCCGCGGATCGCCAGGAGGCGGGGTAGCCGACCGGCACCGGCCACGATCCGATACACCCCGTCGGCGGATCGGCTCGGCGATCGGCGCGCGCCCCGCTGACGGACTCCCGGAATCCGGCGCCGGCGTACGCGGTGCCGATGCCCGGCGCCCTGGCGCACCCCTTGCACCGCGGGTTCGCCATGCCGACGAAGAAGGCGTTCCGGGGCTCGACTCCCCCGCTCGGTCAGCTCGGCGAGCAGATCGCGGCCCGCTATCTCGAGGCGCGCGGCTTCGAGATCCTGGCCCGCAACCTGCGGTCGCGCCTCGGGGAGATCGACCTCATCGCCCGGGATGGGCCGACGCTCGTCTTCGTCGAGGTGAAGACCCGGCGGGGCCGGCCGGCCGATCCGCCGCAGGCGGGCGTGGACGCGCGCAAGCGAACTCGGCTGGCCCGCCTCGCGCTCGACTACCTCGCGCGCGAGTGGCTGCGCGATCTGGCGTGCCGGTTCGACGTCGTCGCGGTGACCCTGGATCCCGACGATACGGGGGGTCCGCCCCGGGTCGAGCACTTCCCCGGTGCCTTCACCGCCGACGGCTGGAGCGGGTGAGCCCGCGATGCTGGCGCGGGTCTTCTCGGCGTGTCTCTCCGGCGTCGAGGCGGCCCTGGTGCGCGTCGAGGTGGACGTGAGCCACGGTCTGCCGACCTTCACCACCGTCGGGCTGCCGGACCCGGCGATCCGCGAGAGCCGGGATCGCGTCCGGGCAGCCCTCCGGAACTCGGGGTTCACGTTTCCCCAGGATCGGATCACGGTGAACCTGGCGCCGGCGGACCTCCGGAAGGAAGGCGTGAGCTTCGACCTGCCGATCGCGCTCGGGCTCCTGGCCGCCGCCGGCGCGCTGAAGCGCGAGCGCCTCGACGGCCTGCTGGTGGCGGGCGAGCTGGCGCTCGACGGCGGCATCCATCCGGTGCGGGGCGTGCTGTCGATGGCCCTGGCGGCTCTGCGCGCCCGGGTCGGCGGCTGTCTCTTGGCGCCGGGGAACGCGATGGAGGCAGCGGTCGTGGACGGCCTCGCCGTGTACCCGGCGGCGTCGCTCGCCGAGGCAGCGGCCTTCCTGAACGGGGAGCGTCGGGTCGAGGCGGCCCGCGCCGATCCGGCGACGCTGCTGGCGGCCCCGCGCGTGGACGAGGTGGACTTCGCCGACGTGCGGGGACAGCTCCACGCCAAGCGCGCCCTGGAGATCGCCGCGGCCGGCGGCCACAACGTCCTGATGGTCGGGCCCCCCGGGACCGGCAAGACCATGCTCGCGCGGCGGCTCCACACCGTCCTGCCGCCGCTCACCCTGGCCGAGGCGCTGGAGGTCAGCGTGGTGTGGAGCGTCGCCGGTCACTTGCCGGCGCTGGGGCTCATGGTGGACCGTCCCTTCCGGGGGCCGCATCACACGACGTCGGATGCCGGCCTGATCGGCGGCGGCCGGCTCCCGCATCCGGGCGAGGTGAGCCTGGCGCATCTGGGCGTGCTGTTCCTGGACGAGCTGCCGGAGTTCCAGCAGCACGTGCTGGAGACGCTCCGGCAGCCGCTCGAGGACGGAGCGGTGACCGTGTCACGGGCGGCGGGGAGCGTCCGGTTTCCGGCCGAGTTCCAGCTCGTGGCCGCCACCAACCCGTGCCGGCGCGGATGCCGCAGCCTGGAGGCCTGCGGCTGCACTCCGGGCGAGCGGGCGCGCTATCTGGCCCGGCTCTCGCGGCCGCTTCTCGACCGGATCGACGTCCACGTGGAGGTACCGCCGGTCCCCTACCGGGAGCTGGGCGCCGGCGGGCTGGTCGGAGAAGCCTCGGCGACGATCCGGCGGCGGGTCGTGGCGGCGCGGGAGCGCCAGCGAGCGCGGTTCGGCCGGGCGCGCGTGCGAGTGAACGCCCGCATGACCCCGCGGCACGTCGGGCGCTACTGCCTCCTCTCGGACGACGGGCGGGAGCTGGTGGCACAGGCGGTGGACCGGCTGGGGCTGTCGGCGCGGGCCCACGATCGCGTGCTCAAGGTATCGAGGACCATCGCCGACCTGGCCGGCGAGGAAGCGATCGGCGTCGAGCACCTCGCCGAGGCGCTCCAGTACCGCGGGCTCGATCGGTGGTTCGGGTGAGCCGGGCCCCGCTCGCCCGCGGACCCGGCGCCAGCTTCGTTCTCATTGACCCGAGCGGTGGCGCACCATTCGCGCTCGCATCGTCCCTCCTCCGGATCCCCTGTGGTGAAAACCTCGAACGTCGACGCTGCGCGGGAGACGATGCCGGGCACCTGCCGCGGCGGGCTGGATCGCCGGTAGGTGATGCGTCAGGCGCAGGCCAAGAAATCGGGGTGTCGAGATCGGGCGCTCGGTTCCGCCGCGACGCCCCTGGTCGGCCCTCGCGTCGCGGGCGCCTCGCTGTTCCGGGTTGTTCCGGCCCGACGGTCTGCCGCACCCGCTCGCCTTCGATCACGAGCGGATCCTGGCCGACTACTTCGACGGTCGCTACTGAGTGGTGGGGGGCCTGAGGGTCGGAGTGGGCCGGGGCGGCAGGTTCGTGAACGTGACCGTCCCGTCGGCCGAGACCTGCCGGTAGATCTGCTGGGGTGCCTCTCCGGCGGCCCAGGCCCGCCCGGGCCCTTCGACGCCCTCGTAGAGGGCGCGAATCCTCCGGACATACTCCTGGGTCTCGGGATACGGGGGAACACCGCGGTAGTTGCGAACCGCCTCTTCTCCCGCGTTGTAGGCAGCCAGCGCCCGCGTCACGTCGCCCCCGAACCGCTGGAGCAGGTCGCGCAGGTGCCGGACGCCGCCGTCGACGTTCTGCTCCGGATCGAAGGCGTTGCGCACGCCCAGCTCGGCGGACCGCTGGGGCATGAGCTGCATGAGCCCCTGGGCGCCCTTGCGGGACACGGCGCGCGGGTTGCCTCCGGACTCGACGGTGACCACGGCCTCGACGAGTCGGTGGTCGACCCGGTGTCGCTCCGCCGTGGTCCGGATCAGGTCGGCGTAGGGGCCGACGCCGAGACCGCGGAGGACCGGGCGGGCGGCGAAGGGGACCGAGGCGCGGTCCGCCGGCAGGCCGCGCACCCGGCGATACCGGGGGTCGGCCGGAGCGTTCGTGTAGTGAATGGTACCGGCTTCGTCCTGGTAGCGGAACGTGCCCGCTTCCGCCGTGCCCGCGAGCACGAGAGCCACCAGCGCGCCCAGCCACATCGTCGTGGAGACACCCCTACCGAGCATGGGGCGTCAGTCTAGGAAAGCGCGAGGCGCGCTGTCAATGTTTCCGGGGCTCCCAGGTGGGAGCCCCGGAAGCGCCCGTCAGTTCGGCTGGTACCCCGCGAGAGCCGGCACCGGCCGGCGCGACGATGGTTCGGGCAAGGCCAGGCGGAGCACGTCGGCCACGCTGGAGACCAGGTGGACGGTGAGGGCTCGCCGGACCTCGGCGGGCACGTCCTCCACGAGCGCCTTCTCGTTCTGGCGAGGGAGGATCAGGGTGGTGATGCCCGCGCGATGCGCGGCCAGGACCTTCTCCTTGATGCCGCCCACCGGCAGGACCCGACCGCTCAGCGTGATCTCGCCCGTCATGGCGAGCCGCCCGCGCACCGGCCGGTTCGTCAAGAGCGACACCAGCGCGGTGGCCAGGGTGATCCCCGCCGAAGGCCCGTCCTTGGGGATCGCGCCGGCCGGGACGTGGAGGTGCAGGTCGTACTCGCTCCAGAAGCCCGGGTCGATGCCCAGGTCCTCGGCGTGCCCCCGCACCCACGACACCGCCGCCTGCGCGGACTCCTTCATCACGTCCCCGAGCTGCCCGGTGAGGGTGAGGGACTTCCCCCCCTTCATCTTGGAGGCCTCGATGAAGAGGAGGTCGCCGCCGGCCGGCGTCCACGCCAGCCCGACACTGACGCCGGGTACGCGCGCCCGCTCGTCCAGCTCCTCCTCGACGAGGAAGCGCGGCGCGCCGAGACGGGTCCCGACCTGTTCCGGCGTGATGGTCACCGGATCGACCCACCCGCCGGCCCGCTGCCGGGCCACCTTCCGGCAGAGGGACGCGATCTCCCGCTCCAGGTTCCGGACGCCTGCCTCTCGGGTGTAGCTCCGCGCCAGGAGGCGCAGGGCGTCGTCGGTGAAGGCGATGTCCCGGTCGAGCGCGAGGCCGTGCTCGCGCGCCTGCTTCGGACACAGGTGGCGGCGGGCGATCTGGATCTTCTCCTCCTCGGTATAGCCCGCCAGGTTGATCACCTCCATCCGGTCGCGCAGGGCCGGCGGGATGGGATCCAGCAGGTTGGCCGTCGTGATGAAGAGGATCCGCGACAGGTCGAACGCCACGTCGAGGTAGTGGTCCCGGAACGTCGCGTTCTGCTCGGGGTCCAGCACCTCGAGGAGGGCCGCCGCCGGGTCCCCCCGGAAGTCATGGCCCAGCTTGTCCACCTCGTCGAGCATGAAGACGGGGTTCCGCGATTCGGCGCGGCGAACCCCCTGGATGATCTGACCCGGCAGCGCCCCGATGTACGTCCGCCGGTGCCCGCGGATCTCCGCCTCGTCGCGCATGCCGCCCAGCGAGATCCGGTGGAACGTACGTCCAAGGGCACGGGCGATGGAGCGGCCGAGCGAGGTCTTCCCGACGCCCGGCGGACCCACGAAGCAGATGATCGGCTCCTTCCCGTCCGGCCGGATCTTCCGCACCGCCAGGTGCTCGAGGATCCGGTCCTTGATCTTCTCCAGCCCCCAGTGGTCCTCGTCGAGCACGGCCCCGGCCCGCTCGAGGTCGATCGCGTCGCCGGTCTCCTTCCGCCAGGGCAGGGAGACGAGCCACTCCAGATAGGTCCGGGCCACGGTGTACTCGGCGGCTGCCGGCGGCATCTTGGCGAGCCGGTCCAGCTCCCGGAGAGCCTCCCGATGGGCCTCTTCCGACATGCCGGCCGCCTCGACCTTCTGCCGCAGGTCCTCGAGCTCCTGGGTGCGCTCGTCGCCCTCCCCGAGCTCCTTCTGGATGGCCTTCATCTGCTCGCGGAGGTAGTACTCCCGCTGCGTCTTCGTCATCTCGCTCTGGATCTGGGACTGGATCCGGGATCCCAGCTCGAGGACTTCGGCCTCCTTGACCAGGGCCGCCACCAGGGTCTTGAGACGCACCTTGACCTCCGGCGTCTCGAGGAGCGCCTGCTTGCTCTCGGCGGTCAGGGAGGGCAGCACGGCCGCGATGGCGTCAGCCATCCGGCCGGCGTCCTCGGCTCCGGACACCAGCGTCACCAGCTCGTCGGCCAGCATCGGCGACAGCTCGACGATCCGCCGGAACAGGGACAGGGCCTGCCGGCCGAGCGCCTCGGCTTCGAGGTCATCGGGCGCCGGCACACGGCTTGGCAGCCGCTCGATCCGCGCCTTGAAATAGGGAACCGCCTGGGTGAACTCGGCGATCCGGAAGCGCTCCAGGCCCTGGACCACCAGCCGGACCGTGCCGTCCGGCTGCTTGAGCATCTTGTGGATCACCGCGACCGTCCCGATGGCGTGCAGCTCGTGCGCCGCCGGCGTCTCCTGGGCGGCGTCCCGCTGGGTCACCACGCCGATCAGCCGCGGCCCCAGCACCGCCTCGTCCACCAGGTGGACCGACGAGGAGCGGGCGACCGCCAGCGGCAGCACCGCCTGCGGGAACAGCACGGTCTCCCGGAGCGGGAGGACCGGCAGCTCCTCGGGAGTGCCCAGGCGAACCTCGGGTGCGGCCTCGGCCTCTTTCGTCCGAATTGCGCTGCCCGGCTCGCTCATGTCACTTCTTCGGCCACGCTGCGGCTCCGGACGGCACCGATCTCCGGGCGGGACTGGTCGCGCTCCCACGCTTCCTGGCAACGGGTGCAGCGGACCGCGAACGGATGGGCGCGAAGCCGGAGGACGTTGATGGGCTCCTCGCACACCTCGCACCGCCCGTAGTTCCCCTCGTCCATCTTCTTCAGCGCGAGATTGATCTGACCCAGCATCGCGGCGCGCCGGTCGGCCACCGCGAACCCCATCTCGTCGTCGGGACTCAGCGCCGGTCGGTCCCCGAACGGGGTCCCCTCGATCTTTTCCCGCTGAGCGCCGTCCCGCCGACCTTCGCGCTCCTCGCGCAGCTTGGTGATCAGCTCGTCCCGCTTGCTCAGAAGCATCGCCCGGAGTTCGGCCTGGACCGCGGCCGGGCTCTTCGTCTCGGCCGGGGCTTTGGCCGTCCGGGATCCGGTCCGCGCGGGGGCCGAGCTCTTCACAGGACGTGATCGCGGCATCGTGCCTCCTCCGTTGAGTCGTAGGCGTCCAGGGCGAAGGCGTGATCCATCAGAAGACATCGAGCTTGCGCAGCCGTCGGTCGGCTACCCGCACGAGCGCCGCCTCCTGGGCGGGCTCGGTCCGCGGACCGGCTCCCGGCTGCTGCCGGACGTACGCCGCCAATTCCTCCAGCTCCTCCTGCATGGCCAGCATCTGACGCCTCATCCTTAAGATGATCTCGACCCCTGCCAGATTCACGCCAAGGTCGCGAGTGAGGCGGAGGACCCGCCGAATGTCCTCCACATCCTCCTCCGAGTACATGCGCGTTCGCCCGACCGTCCGGCTCGGACGGATCAAGCCCTTCCGCTCGTGGAGCCGGAGCGTCTGGGGGTGAATCTTGAGCATGTCGGCCACCACTCCGATCAAGTACAGGGGCTTCCCCGGATCGCTCATCGTTCGACTCCTCGGGCCCACAACGCCGCCCGTGGATCCTCGGGCAGCAGTCGCTGCAGGGCGCGCAGGACCTCTTCCAGGGTCGAGTCCGCGTTGCGGGGGATCGTGACCCGGGCCTCGACGAACAGGTCGCCCCGCCCGTCCCGGTCGAGCCGGGGACAGCCCTTCCCACGGAGCCGGAACACCTGGCCGCTCTGGGTGCCGGCCGGCATCGTGAGGATCGCCGGCCCCTCCAGGGTCGGCACCTGGATCCGCGCCCCCAGCGCCGCTTCCGGAATCGTGATCGGCACCTCGCAGTAGAGGTTGTCCCCCTTCCGGGTGAAGAACGGATGCGCGCGCACCCGCGTGATGACCAGCAGGTCTCCCGACAGTCCCGGGGACCGCGCGGCGTGGCCCGCGCCGGGTACCCGGATCTGCGACCCGGTGTCAACGCCCGGTGGGATGTGGACCGTCACGCGGACCTCCCTGGGCACCGTGCCCCGGCCCGCGCATCCCGGGCAAGGTTCCGGAGCCTGCCAGCCCGCCCCGCCGCACGCTGCGCAGCGGATGGTCGAACGGCCTCCGGGCTCGATGGACCGGACAGCCTGGCCACCGCACTCGCCGCAGCGGGTCATCCCGCGCCCCTCGACCCCGCCGGTTCCCTGGCAGCCTGGACACGGCGCCTGCCCGGTGACGTCCACCACCGCCGAGATGCCGCGGAGGGCGTCCTCGAACTCGATCTCGACCGGACAATGCAGGTCGTCGCCGCGGAGGTCCCGCGCCGCGACCGGCTCGCTGGCGGCCTCGAACGCCCGATGGCCGAGGCGGTCGTACAGGGCTCGGGACGCCGGTTCGGCCAGCACCCGGTAGGCCTCGCTGATCTCCGCGAAGACCTCGCCCGCCCTATCGTCCCAGACGTTGATGTCGGGTGAGCACTGGCGGGCCAGGCGCCGGTACGCCTGCCGGATCACCTGACCCGTGGCCTCGCGTGGAACCCCGAGGATGTCGTAGTAATCTCGCTTCCGCATCACAACCGCCCCGGGATCTCCTCTCCCGACTCAACTCCCCAGGCTTCTCGCAATGCCTTGGCTCCCGGCCTCACGGCCACGGCTCTCCACTCCGAGCCGCGGCTTCTCCGCGGCCTCCGAGGGGGGGGGCATCGGGGGGTCTTCCGAGACCCCCGAAGAACTCAGTTCGAGACCTCCCGCCCACCCCCCAGCCCCCCTCCCCCACCCACCGGGGGGAGGGGGGAGCCGGAGGGACCCGATTCCTTCACGGCGCTCTCAGTGCTTCCCGCCCAGGTCCTCGAACTCCGCGTCCACGACCTCGCCTTCGGCCGTCCGGGTTTTGCCGTCGGCCGTCGTGGAGCCGGTCGGGCCCCCGCCCTGCTGCTTGGCCTGGGCCTCTCGGTAGAGGACCTCGGCCATCCGGTGCGACGCCTTGGTCAGAGCCTCGGAGGCCCGCTGAATCCGATCGGTGTCGTCGGCCTTCAGGGCCTCGCGGACCTCCTTGATCGCTTCCTCGATCGCGGACTTGTCCCCGGCCGGGATCTTCTCGCCGTGCTCACCGAGCTGGCGCTCGATGCTGTAGGCGAGGGAATCGGCCTGGTTCTTGACCTCGATCTCCTGGCGACGCTTCTTGTCTTCCTCGGCGTTCGACTCGGCCTCGCGCACCATCTTGTCGATGTCGTCCTTGGTCAAGCCGGACGACGCCGTGATGGTGATCGCCTGCTGCTTGCCGGTCGCCGTGTCCTTGGCCGAGACGTTGAGGATGCCGTTGGCATCGATGTCGAAGGTGACCTCGATCTGCGGCACCCCCCGCGGCGCCGGCGGGATCCCGATCAGGTGGAACTTGCCGAGCGTGCGGTTGTCCCGGGCCATCTGACGTTCGCCCTGCAGCACGTGGATCTCCACCGAGGTCTGGCTGTCGGCGGCGGTGGTGAAGGTCTCGGTCTTGCGGGTCGGGATCGTCGTGTTCCGTTCGATGAGTCGCGTCATCACGCCGCCTAGAGTCTCGATGCCGAGGGACAGCGGCGTCACGTCCAGCAAGACCACGTCCTTGACCTCGCCGGCCAGCACCGCCGCCTGGATGGCGGCCCCCACCGCGACGACCTCGTCGGGGTTCACGCCCTTGTGGGGCTCCTTGCCGAACAGCTCGCGGACCATCTCCTGGACCTTGGGCATGCGAGTCTGGCCGCCGACCAGGATCACCTCGTCGATCTGCTTGGCGGTTACCCCGGCGTCCTTCAAGGCCTGGCGGCAAGGCTCCATGGTCCGCTCGATTAGGTCGGCGACGAGGGACTCGAGCTTGGCCCGCGTCAGCGTCATCACGAGGTGCTTCGGACCGCTGGCATCGGCCGTGATGAACGGCAGGTTGATCTCCGTCTGGAGCGTCGTGGAGAGCTCGCACTTGGCCTTCTCGGCCGCCTCCTTCAGGCGCTGGAGCGCCATGCGGTCCTTGCGGAGATCGATCCCGTGCTCCTTGCGGAACTCCTCGCCGATCCAGTCGATGATCCGCTGGTCGAAGTCGTCGCCGCCGAGGTGCGTGTCGCCGTTGGTCGCCTTGACCTCGAAGACGCCCTCGCCCAGCTCGAGGATCGAGATGTCGAAGGTGCCGCCGCCCAGGTCGTAGACCGCGATGACCTCGTCCTTCTTCTTGTCGAGTCCGTAGGCCAGCGCGGCCGCCGTCGGCTCGTTGATGATGCGGAGCACTTCGAGTCCGGCGATGCTTCCGGCGTCCTTGGTCGCCTGGCGCTGGCTGTCGTTGAAGTAGGCCGGGACGGTGATGACGGCCTTGGTCACCTTCTCGCCCAGGTAGGCCTCGGCGGCCTCCTTGAGCTTGTGGAGGATCATCGCCGAGATCTCGGGCGGCGAGTAGACCTTGCCGCGGATATCGACGCGGGCATCCGCGTTCGGCGCCTTCACGACCTTGTAGGGGACCAGCTTGATCTCGTGCAACACCTCGTCGTAGCGTCGCCCCATGAACCGCTTGATCGAGAAGACCGTGTTCTCGGGGTTGGTGATCGCCTGGCGCTTTGCGACCTGCCCGACGACGATCTCGCCTTCCTTGGTGAAGCCCACCACCGACGGCGTCAGCCGGCTCCCCTCCTGGTTGGGGATGACGACGGGCTCCCCGCCCTCGATGACCGCCACCACCGAGTTGGTGGTGCCCAGGTCGATACCAATGACCTTAGCCATGTCTCCGCTCTCCTTCGTGGTCTGTCTCTGACTGCACTTCCAGGAGGTCACGGAAGGGATCCAGCAACTCGAGCCGAATCGGTCGCCAACGCTCCACGCCCATTTGCGTCCTCCTGAGGAACTGAGTATTGAGTCATCTGTACGTATATCAGGTGATATGGTGACTGTCAAGTCAGTGGTGATTCCGCATGTTGTGTCTTGATTCGCTACGCTACGCGGGATATTGTGGGCCCGTGAAGCTCCGAGGGTCGGGGATTGCCGTACCTCTCCTGCTGGCTGGCCTGGCTGCGGTGGGCGGCGGACTGCTGGCGATGCGCCTCCTGGCTCAGCCCGACGCGGGGCTGGTCTCGCCCGCCCCGGGATCTAGCGCGCGCGTCCAGCAGGCGCTCGGCGAGCTGGTGATGCGGGCCACGGGGGTGTCGAGTCGCAGCGAGCCCCTGGTGCTGACCTCCGGTGACCTCAACGAGTTCCTGGCCCGGCACGTCGAAAGCCGGAGGCTGTCGCTCCGGCCGCTCCTGGTCCAGGCGGGGGAGGACGAGCTCCAGCTGACGGGTCGGACCTCCCTGGGGCAACTCACCGGTCGGTCCTGGATCCGGACGGTCCTCACGTGGCTCCCGGCCGGCGTCCGCGACCTCGATCTCTGGGTCTCGGTGCAGGGACGCCTCGTCGCTGCGTCAGGGGGAGCTGGAGTTCGCCGTCCAGCGAACCACGCTGGGGCGGCAGCCGGTGCCGCCCACCTGGCTATGGCAGGCTCTGGATTTCGACCCGCGGGAACAGCTTCGCTGGCGGTTGCCCCGGGTGGTCGAGCGGATCGAGGTCAGGCCGGGCCAGCTGGTCATCTATACCCGCCACCACGGCCGCTAACGGGGCGGGGCAGCTCCGGGCGCCGGTCGAGAGCCGGGTTATCGGCCCGGGCGGCTCGCGCGGACGAACGCCATGCGCAGCGTGGCGAGGATCTCCTCGAGGACGCCCGACTCCTCGGGTGTCCGATTGCCCTCGGTCTTCTCCCGCAGCATGCCGAGCAGGTCGATGGTGAACTGAGCCTGCTCGAGATCGCGATGCGGCTGCCCCGTCACGGGATCGGGCACCTGGCCGAGATGCACGAGGGCCTCGCTGTAGAGCATGACGAGGAACGAGGCCAGATCGGCCCGGGCGGGTCCGCCGGCCGGCGCGGCCGGCTCGGGGCGCGGTGGCGCGGTGGCGCTCGCGCGCGCCGACGGCGCGGCGGGGGGCGGACCCGGCGGCGCTGTCACCTCGTCCTCCGCGCGGCGCCGGCGATCGACGAAAGTGAATCCGGGCTCGGGCTCTCGATCCGGCACGCTGTACCTCCTGGAGGCAGGACGCCTGCGGGTGCGCTCGGCGCGGCGGTCTTCACCGTAGCACACGGCCTCCGGGACGGCAAGGAAGGCGGGATCCCCGGGTCATCCGCGATCCGGGACGCGGCTGGTCGCCCGGCGCCCACCGGCGCGGGCGCTGGTGGAGGCGGGCGGGGGGCTCCGAGTATAATGGGGCCACCGATGCGGAGCCCCGACGCCGGTCAGCGCTTCGTGGAGTTGCTCTCCCTCATGGCCCGGCTGCGGGGCGAGGGGGGATGCCCCTGGGATCGGGAGCAGACACGGAAGACGCTCCGCCCTTTCCTCGTCGAGGAGACCTACGAAGTCCTCGAGGCCCTCGACACCGGCGAATCGGCCCGGATCATGGAGGAGTTGGGGGACCTGCTCTTTCAGGTCGTGTTCCATGTCGAGATCGCCCGAGAGCGCGCCGAGTTCTCGATGGCCGACCTGCTGGTCGCGCTCGTTCGACAAGATGGTACGTCGCCACCCGCACGTCTTCGGCGACCGCACGGTCGGCAGCGCCAGTGAGGCCCTGACCCAGTGGGAGGCGATCAAGCAGGCCGAAGGGGGCCCGGGCCGCTCGGCGCTCCACGGGATCCCCAGGGGCCTGCCCGGTCTGCTGCGGGCCCAGCGGATCCAGCATCGTGCCTCGCGCGTCGGTTTCGATTGGCAAGACCCGATGGCCGCTCTGGACAAGGTCCGGGAAGAGGTGGGGGAGCTCGGGGCCGCGCTGCAGGAGGGTGACGACGCGGCGATCCAGCACGAGACGGGGGATCTCCTGTTCGCCGTCGTCAATGTGGCCCGCCTCGCTCAGGTGGATCCCGAAACGGCGCTGCAGGACGCCATCGAGCGGTTTCGCGCGCGGTTCCGGCACATGGAGGGCGCGGCGCAGGAAGGCGGCCGCGAGCTCCGCTCCCTGACCCTCGACGAGATGGAGCGGTTGTGGATGGAGGCCAAGGCCCAGGAGCCTCGCTGACCGGCGAGGGCAATCGGCGGCTCTCCATTCCCGGCGGCTTTCGACTGCCCGACTAGGACGAGTCGAGGGCAATCCCGAGCCGCACACCAGCCCAGGAGGTCTGAGGAGAGGCGGGATGAAGGTCAGGGTCGGCCAGACGGACGTCATCCTCGATCGCGGGGACATCACCGAGTACGAGGTGGACGCCATCGTCAATGCCGCGAACAACCAACTCTGGATGGGCGCCGGGGTGGCCGGCGCGATCAAGCGGAAGGGCGGCACCATCATCGAGGAGGACGCCGTCCGACAAGGGCCGATCGAGGTCGGCGAGGCGGTGGTGACGACGGCCGGCAACCTGCCGGCCAGCTATGTCATCCACGCCGCCGTCATGGGCCAGGATCTCGCCTCGAGTCCGGAAATCGTGCGGCAGGCGACGCTGGCCGCCCTGCGCCGGGCCGAGGAGATGCGGCTCGGGAGCGTCGCCTTTCCGGCCTTCGGCACCGGCGTCGGACGCATGGCGCCCAAGGACTCGGCCGAGGCGATGGTCGCCGGACTCCGGACGCACCTCATCGAGGTTCCCGGCTCCAGCCTGCGTCGCGTGCACATCGTCCTGTTCCAGGACGACATCCTGCGGGCCTTCATGGCGGCCCTCGGCCTCGGCGGCGCCCGGCGCGCCGGGTGACCGCGTGGCACAGCGGTTGCATCGGCCCCGGGAGGTGGCCGGCGCGAAAAAGACTACCTCCCCCCGCCAGGTGGCGGCGAAGATGAGGGCCACGCTGATTTCCCATGGCTAAGATCCTCGTTGCCGACGACGCTCCGGCGGTCCTGGACGTCCTCCACGATGCTCTCAGCAACGCGGGGCATCAAGTTGTTCGGGCGGCGAGCGGGGGCGAGGCGCTCCGGAAGTTCCAGGATGCGCGGCCCGAGCTCGCCGTGATCGACATCATGATGCCGGACATGGACGGGCTGGTGGTTCTCGAGGGGATCCGCAGGATCGACGGCGAGGTTCCGGTGATCCTGATCACGGGGATCGTCGGGGAAGGGGTCACGCGGCAGGTCGAGCATTACCGTTCCGTGGCGTTCTTCGAGAAGGGAACGGGACTCGATCGGTTCGTCGAACTGGTCAACAAAACGCTTGGTGTACCCGGCAGGCCCGGGTCATAATGCCCCCCTTTCCGCTCAGAACTGCCGTCGGTGAACGGGGAGGGGTCCGCTAGCTGCCATGAACCCGCGTCTGCTCGAGCTGCTCGTCAAGGAGAATCTGCTGACCGCCGACGACGCCCAGAAGGCGACGGCGGAGCAGCGTCGGTCGAACGAGCGTCTCGGCACCGTCCTCCGGCGTCTCGGCTTTCTGAGCGACGAGGACCTCCTCGATTTCCTGAGCCGCAAGTACGGCATCCCGGTCATCAACCTGCAGCGGGTGGAGGTGACCGAAGAGATCATCCGGCTCGTCAGGAAGGAGATCGTTCAGAAATACCAGGTGTTCCCGGTCCGCAAGGTCGGCAATACCCTGACGCTCGCGCTCTCCGACCCCACCGTCGTCCTCGCCATCGACGACGTCCAGTTCGCCACCGGACTCCACGTGATTCCGGTCCTGGCCTCCGAGGCGGCCATCAAGGAGGCCATCGACAAGTCGTACACCGACAGCACCGCCAAGCTCGACGAGCTGCTCCAGAAGGAGCAGCAGGTCGGCGCCGATGCCCTCGAGCTGGTCGACCGCTCCTCGTCCAAGGTCGATATCAGCGAGCTGGGAGAGGAGGCTGGCGAGGCGCCGGTCATCCGGTTCGTCAACCTGATCCTTGCCGACGCCATCCGCAAGCGGGGCTCGGACATCCACCTGGAACCCTACGAGAAGGTGTTCCGGGTGCGGTACCGCATCGACGGGGTGCTGCACGACGTGATGGCGCCGCCCAAGCAGATGGAGGCGGCGATCCTCTCCCGGGTCAAGATCATGGCGAACATGGACATCGCCGAGCGACGCCTGCCACAGGACGGGCGCATCTCGGTGAAGTTCTCGAACAAGGAGGTCGACCTCCGCGTCTCCTCGCTCCCGACGATCTTCGGCGAGAAGATCGTCATGCGCATCCTCGACAAGTCGGGCGTCGTGCTCGATCTCCAGAAGCTGGGCTTCGAGGCGGACGACCTGGAGCGCTTCAGCAAGATCATCCAGACGCCGTACGGGATGATCCTCGTCACGGGTCCCACCGGCAGCGGCAAGTCGACCACCCTCTACGCCGCGGTCTCGACCATCAACTCGGCCGAGATCAACATCATGACCGCGGAGGACCCGGTCGAGTACAACCTGCCCGGGGTCAACCAGGTTCACGTGCGGGACGACATCGGGATGAGCTTCCAAGTCGCCCTGCGCTCCTTCCTCCGGCAGGACCCGGACGTGATCCTGGTCGGTGAGATGCGCGACACGGAAACCGCGTCCATCGCCATCCGCGCCGCGCTGACCGGCCACCTGGTTTTTTCCACCCTCCACACGAACGATGCGCCGAGCACGGTGACGCGGCTCCTCGACATGGGCATCGTGCCCTTCCTCGTCTCCTCGTCGCTGCTGCTGGTGGTGGCCCAGCGTCTCTGCCGCCGGATCTGCGTCGAGTGCCGCGAGCAGATCGAGCTGCCGCTGTCGGTGCTGCTCGACGTCGGGTTCAAGCCGGAGGAGGCGGAAGGGATCAAGGTCTACAAGGGCCTGGGCTGCGGGAACTGCGCCAACACCGGGTACCGGGGCCGGATGGCGATCCACGAGATCCTCTACATCAACGCGGAGCTCCAGGAAGCGATCGTCAAGCTGCGGCCCGCGAACGAGCTCAAGGAAATCGCGACGAAGCACGGCATGCGGACCTTGCGCCAGGCCGGTCTGCGAAAAGTCGCGCTGGGCATGACCACCCTGGACGAGATCATCCGGGTGACGTTCGCCGACTGAGTCGCCGGCTGCTGCGACAGGGGGAGGGCTGATCCGTGACAATGCGGGATCTGCTGGTGGCGATGGCCGAGCGCAATGCCTCGGACCTCCACATCACGTCCGGCACGCCACCGACCCTGCGCGTGCACGGCCACCTGATGCCGCTGGAGTATCCGCCCCTCACCCCGGACCAGACCAAGGCGCTCGCCTACAGCCTGATCACGACCGAGCAGCGGGAGCGGTTCGAGGCCAACCACGAGCTGGACTTCTCCTACGGAATCACCGGGCTGTCCCGCTATCGCGTGAACGTCTACCAGCAGAAGAACGCGGTCGGCATCGCCATTCGCTCGATTCCCCACCAGCCGAAGACGTTCGAGGAGCTGGGCCTGCCGGCCGAGATCTGCAACAACCTGATCAGCAAGACCAAGGGGCTCATCCTGGTCACCGGGCCCACCGGGCACGGCAAGACGACCACGATGGCGGCGATGATCGACAAGATCAACAAGACCCGCGACGTCCACATCGTCACCGTCGAGGATCCGCTCGAGTACCTGCACGAGCACCAGAAGGCGCTGGTGAACCAGCGGGAGGTCGGTCAGGACACCCACTCGTTTCCGGCGGCCCTCAAGTACGTCCTCCGTCAGGACCCCGACGTGGTCCTCATCGGTGAGATGCGGGACCTGGAGACGATCCAGGCGGCCCTGACCATCGCCGAGACAGGGCATCTGACCTTCGCCACCCTGCACACCAACTCCTGCGCCCAGTCGATCGACCGCATCATCGACGTGTTCCCGCCCCACCAGCAGTCCCAGGTGCGGGCCCAGCTCGCGCTGGTCCTGGAGGCGGTGTTCAACCAGCTCCTCATCCCCCGGAAGGACGGGCGGGGCCGGATGCTGGCGATGGAAATCTTGGTCGCCACGCCGGCCATCCGGAATATGATCCGGGAGGAGAAGGTGCACCAGATCTACTCGGCGATGCAGGCCGGCCAGAAGTTCGCGATGCAGACGATGAACCAGGCACTGGCGAATGTGTACCTGCGGGGACAGATCACCCGGCAGGAGGCGATCTCGCGGAGCCTGTATCCGGACGAGCTGCTCCGCCTCATCGAGCAGCCTGCCCAGATGGCGTCGCGATAGGGGCTCGACAGGGAGGGAACCATGCCGACGTTCACGTACAAGGGCCTCAAGTCCGACGGCGGCGCCGTCGCCGCCGAGATCACGGCGGCGGACGAGCGGGCCGCGGCCCGCCAGCTGCGGTCCCAGGGGATCACGGTCCAGACCCTGGCCGCCAAGCGGGCCGCCGCCGGCAGCTTCGATCTCGCGAACCTCCCGGTCGTGGGGTCGCTCCTGGGCGGGGTCCGGAGCCGGGACGTCTCCGTGTTCACCCGGCAGTTCGCCACGATGATCAGCGCCGGGTTGCCGCTGGTCCAGTGCCTGCAGGCGCTCGGACAGCAGGCCGAGCGGAAGCGCTTCCAGGACATCATCGCCCGGGTCGCCGCCGACGTAGAGGGCGGGGCCACGCTCTCCGAGGCGATGTCGCGGCACCCGAAGGTGTTCGACGAGCTGTACGTCAACCTGGTCCACGTCGGCGAGATCGGCGGCGTCCTGGACTCGATGCTGGCCCGGCTCGCCATCTACATGGAGAAGTCCGAGGCCCTGAAGCACCGGGTGCGGACGGCTCTGGTATACCCGATCCTCGTCATCACCGTGGCGCTGGGCGTCGTGACCTTCCTGCTGATCTTCATCATCCCGATCTTCACCCGGTTCTACGATCAGGCCGGCGTGCCCCTGCCGCCGCCGACGCAGTTCGTCGTGAGCTTATCCAGGTTCGTCGTCACCTACTGGTACGGCCTGCTCATCGGGGCGGCCGCGATCTTCGTCGGGTTCCGCTGGTGGTACAAGACCGAGGCCGGGCGGCTCACGGTGGACCGCTTCCTCCTGCGGGCGCCCATCTTCGGCGTCCTGTTGCGGAAGATCGCGGTCGCCCGCTTCACCCGGACGCTGTCCGCGCTCATCAGCGGCGGCGTTCCGATCCTGGACGCCCTGCGGATCACCGCCAAGACCGCCGGCAACCGGATCGTCGAGAACGCCGTCATGGACGCCCGCGAGCGCGTGACCGCCGGCCAGACCCTGGCCGAGCCCTTGCGCCAGAGCAAGGTGTTCCCGGCGATGGTCGTCCAGATGGTGTCGGTGGGTGAGCAGACCGGCGCCCTGGACAACATGCTCGGCAAGGTCGCCGACTACTACGAAGACGAGGTGGACGTCGCCGTCTCCGGTCTGACGTCCCTGCTGGAGCCGATCATGATCGTGTTCCTCGGCATCGTGGTCGGCGGCATCGTCATCTCGATGTACCTGCCGATCTTCCAGGTGATCACGCTCGTGAAGTAGCGACAGCCGGGCGAACCGGCGGCCGCCATGGCCCCGCGCACCGAGACCGACAACGCCGTCCGCTGGCTCATCATCATGCGGGCGGGCGTGACGACCCTCCTGCTGGTCTCCGCGGGCGGGGTCTACATCTGGGGGTACCTGCCGTTCGGCTTCAAGCCGTTCGCGGCGGTGGTGGCCGCCAGCTACGGGTTGTCCGCCGTCTCGTGGATCGCGGCCCGCTGGCTCGGTGGGTCCCTCCGGTTCGCCGAGATCCAGATCTACCTCGACATCCTGCTGGAGACCGCTCTCATCTACGTCACCGGCGGGATCTTCAGCCTCTTCGCGTTCATCTACCTCTTCTCCATCATGGCGACCAGCATCGTGGTCGCCCCCCGCAAGAGCTTCGTGACCGCGACCGTGAGCGTCCTCGCCCACGGCTTCCTGCTCGACCTGCAGTTCTACCGGGTGTTGCCGCCGATCGGCGACTTCGCGGCCCGCCAGGACGTCCTCGCCGAGGGGAGCTTCACCATTCTGCTGATCTCGGCCAACGCGTGCGCCTCGTTCACGGTGGCCTACCTGGCCACCTACCTCGCCGAGCAGCTGCGCCAGGTGCGGTTCCAGGCCCGGCGCACCGAAGCGAGCCTGGTTGAGCTGCAAGTCCTGCACGAGGACATCGTCCAGAGCGTGTCCAGCGGGCTGGTCACCTTCGACCGCGACGGCCGACTCCTGACGGCGAACCGGACGGTCGAGGCGCTGGATGGGCGCTCCCAGGCCGAGCTGCGCCGGACGCCGTGGGATCGAATCTTCCAGCAGGCCCTGTCGTTCCCCCAGCTCTGGCGGACTCTGCACGACCGGATGCGGGGGCCCCATCGGTTCTCGGCGATGCTGGTCCGGGGCGACGGCAGCACGATTCCCATCGGCGTGAGCGCGTCGGTGCTCCGGCGCGGCTCCGGGGAGCCGGTCGGCGTCATCTGCTCGTTTCAGGACCTGTCCGAGATCAAGCGCATGGAGGCTCAGATGCGACATGCCGATCGCCTGGCGGCGATCGGGCGGCTGGCCGCCGGGCTGGCGCACGAGATCCGGAACCCGATCGCCTCCATCCGGGGCGCGGTCGAGGTGCTCCGGCAGAATCTCAAGCCGCAAGGCGCCGACCGGCGTCTCATGGACATCGTCCTGCGTGAGTCGGACCGGCTGGACGGCACGATCACCGAGTTCCTGGAGTTCTCGCGACCACGCCGGCTCCAGCCAGCCCTGACCGACGTGACCCAGATGATCGACGAGGTCCTGCTGTTGATCGGCCAGAGCGGTCAAGGCGTGCGGATCGTCAAGGAGTACCCTGACGGGACGGTGAAGGCGTACGTCGATGCCGCGCAGGTCCGGCAGGCGCTGTGGAACCTCTGCCGGAACTCGCTCGACGCCATGCCCCAGGGTGGCGACCTCCGGGTGGTCGCGCGGCTCGCCCCCGCCGAGGGTCGGGAGCAGCGAACCCTGATCGAGATCCTCGTGGAGGATTCCGGTCCCGGCATCTCCTCCGAACATCTGCCGAACATCTTCGAGCCCTTCTTCACCACCAAGCCCGACGGGACCGGCCTGGGGCTGGCCATCGTGCACCGGATCATCCAGGAGCACGAGGGCGACATCCGGGTCGAGACCGCCCGGAGCGGGGGGGCCCGGTTCGTGATCCTGCTTCCGAACGTGGAGGCCTGACGTGGCCGAGCGCCTCCTGATCGTCGACGACGAGCAGAGCATGCGCGAGTGGCTCAGCATCGCGCTGTCCCAGGATGGCTTCGAGGTGGAGAGCGCCGGCAGCGGTGAAGAGGGGCTCAAGGTCCTCGAGCGGACCCCGGTCGACCTGGCCCTGGTGGACCTGCGCATGCCGGGGATGGACGGGCTGGAGACGCTCCGCCGCATCAAGCAGCTCGACGAGGGCATCTCGGTCGTGATCATGACCGCCTACGCGACCGCCGAGACCGCGGTGCAGGCCCTCAAGGAAGGGGCCTACGACTACATCATCAAGCCGTTCAAGGTGGACGAGCTGCGCCACCTCCTCCAGAAGGCGCTCGAGGAGCGGCGACTCCGGGGCGAGAACCTGCGGCTCCGGCGCGAGATCGAGCTGCGCTACCACTTCGGGAACCTGATCGGCAAGAGCCCCAAGATGCAGGAGGTGTTCTCGACGATCGGGCGCCTCGGGGACAGCAAGGCCACCGTGCTCGTGACCGGGGAGAGCGGGACGGGCAAGGAGCTGGTGGCCAAAGCCGTCCACTTCAACTCCAATCGGAAGGACCGGGCTTTCGTGACGGTCAACTGCGGGGCGATCCCGCAGGAGCTGATGGAGTCCGAGCTGTTCGGGCACGTCAAGGGCGCTTTCACCGGGGCGGTGGCCGCCAAGCAGGGGCTCTTCGAGGTGGCGGACGGGGGCACGCTGTTCCTGGACGAGGTGAGCGAGCTGCCTCTGCACCTCCAGGTCAAGCTGCTCCGGGTGCTGGAGGATCCGGAGATCCGACCCGTCGGCGGCGTGAAGCCGGTCTGGGTGGACGTCCGGATCGTCGCCGCCACCAACCGGGACCTGCCCCAGGCCATCGCCGCCCGGACCTTCCGGGAGGACCTCTTCTACCGCCTGAACGTCATTTCGCTGCACATCCAGCCGCTCCGGGAGCGGCGCGAGGACATCCCGCTCCTGGTGAGCCACTTCCTGCAGAAGTTCGCTGGTTCCGGCAACCCTCCCAAGCTGATCTCGCCCGACGCCCTCGCCGCGCTCGAGCGCTTCCCCTGGCCCGGCAACGTGCGGGAGCTCGAGAACGTCATCGAGCGGGCGACGACCCTGGAGGCCGGCCCGGTGCTGCGCGTGGAGAGCCTGCCGGAATCCGTCCAGGGACCTCAGACCCCCGACTTCGGCGGCGGCATCGTCTTGCCCGCCGAGGGGCTCGATCTCGACGAGCTCATGGAGCGCATCGAGCGCGATCTGCTCCGGCAGGCGTTGCGTCGGGCTGAGGGCATCCAGAACCGGGCCGCCCAGCTCCTCCGGACGAGCTTCCGGTCCTTCCGGTATCGCCTCCAGAAGTACGGTCTCGACCGGGCCGACTGACAATTCTTGTCAGTCGGCTACTCCTTTTCGGCTGAGTGGGCAGATCATCAACGACGGCAGGCACTTAGAGCCAGCAGGGCCCGACGGCGCCCGCCCGATGCTGGTCAGCCTGGAGCCGCCGTTCCCCCGGGATGATGTCTAAGTCATCGTCGATTATCACTTTCCGGCGCGGGCACGACCATTGCTACTCTCCTTGGCGCGCGCGGCGTGGTGCCGGGCGTGCGAAACCAACCCAAACAGGAGGAGGTCCTCATGACGTTCCGACGCTTGAAGAACCAGCGCGGTGTGACGCTGGTCGAGCTCATGGTCGTCGTCGCGATCATCGCCATCATCGCGGCCATCGCCATCACGCTCTACCAGGACGTCCAGAAGAAGGCCCGGCTGGCCGCCGACAACGGCACGATCGCCGCGCTCCGCTCGGCCAGCGCGATCTACTACGGCAAGAACGACGGCACCTTCCCGACCCAGGGCACGCTCCAGACGCTGGTCCAGGGCTTCGCGCTCCAGTGCCCGGGCGCAAACTGGGCGGCGGACGCCACCAACGGGAAGATCACGTACAACCCGAACGACATCAGCGCCTGCTAACCACGTAGGAACGGACAGGTGAGGCGGAGGAGGGCGCCGAGGTGATCTCGAAAGCGGACCACCTCGGCGTCCTCGATCCGCGGACGAGGACGAACATGAACGCGAACAGAACTCCGGGAGGCCGGGTCGGGGAGGGGGGATCCACCATGCGGCGACGGCTCCGCAACCAGCAGGGTGTCACGCTCGTCGAGCTCATGGTCGTGGTGGCGATCATTGCCATCATCGCGGCCATCGCGATCACGCTCTACCAGGACGTCCAGAAGAAGGCCCGGCTGGCCGCCGACAACGGCACCATCGCGGCGGTGCGCTCGGCCAGCGCCATCTACTTCGGCAAGAACGACGGCACCTTCCCGACGCAAGGCACGCTCCAGACGCTGGTCCGGGTTTTCCAGCTCCAGTGTCCGGGGGCGACGTGGGCGACGGACGTCACCAACGGGAAGGTCACGTACAGCCCGAACGACATCTCCGCGTGCTAGGACGGCGATGACGGCGATCGAGCGGCAGGCGACGAGACCGGGAAGCCGGGTCGAGATCTCGGTAGTGGTCCCGATTCTCGACGAGATCGAGAGCCTGCCCACGCTCTACCGGGAGCTCAGCGAGGTGCTGGAGACGCTCGGTCGCCCGTACGAGCTGGTGTTCGTGGACGACGGCAGCCGGGACGGGTCGTTCCACACGCTCGAGAAGCTGCACCGGAGTGACGACCGGGTCCGCGTCATCCAGCTTCGCCGGAACTTCGGGAAGGCGGCCGCGCTGGCGGTCGGGTTCCGGGCGAGCCGTGGCGATGTCATCGTGACGCTGGATGCGGATCTTCAAGATTCTCCGTCGGAGCTGCCGCGGCTCCTGCAGCGACTGGAGGACGGCTACGACCTGGTGTCGGGCTGGAAGCAGGACCGCCAGGATCCCCTGTCGAAGACGCTGCCGTCACGGCTCTTCAACCGGGTGACCGCCTGGCTCACCGGCCTTCCGCTCCGGGACTTCAACTCCGGCTTCAAGGCGTACCGCCGGGAGGTCGTCGAGGAGCTGAGGCTGTACGGCGAGCTGCACCGGTTCATCCCGGCGCTGGCGGCGTGGCGCGGGTTCCGGGTCGACGAGGTCCCGGTCCACCACCGGCCCCGGCGGTTCGGGCGGTCGAAGTACGGCTCCGCGCGGTTCTGGCGCGGGTCGCTCGACCTGCTCACCGTGCTCTTCCTGACCCGCTACACGCGGCGCCCGCTCCACCTGTTCGGGGGACTCGGACTCCTGGCCTGGGCGGGCGGCGGCGTCGTGAACCTCTATCTGGTCGGCCTCTGGCTGGCGGGCGTGCGACCGATCGGGAATCGCCCCCTCCTGGCCTTCGGCATCCTGAGCATGGTGGTCGGGCTCCAGTTCTTCTGCCTGGGACTCCTCAGCGAGCTGGTCCTCAGCTACCAGACTGCCCGCGGCGCCGACGACACTTCGATTCGGTGTCAGCTGAACTGAGGGCCGACCGGCCGGTCGGGGCGGCGCGCAGTGACAACGAGGGTAAGTACCGCTCGTCGAATCCTGTCGTTCGACGGCTGGTGGCGCGGTTCCTGGAGTGCGTGGGCGATCTGGTCGAGGCTCAGCAGCCCCGCCGGATCCTCGAGGTCGGGTGCGGTGAAGGAATCGTCATCGAGTACCTGTCGGCGCGCGTGCCCGGCGCCCGTTTCGAGGGGATCGAGCTGGATCCCGGCGCCCTCGCCCGCGGCCGCGTCCGCTGTCCGGCGGCGGCCCTCCTGCAGGGCGACGCGTACGACCTACCCTTCGCGCGGAGCAGCTACGACCTCGTGCTCTGCCTCGAGGTGCTGGAACACCTCCGGGAGCCCGGCCGGGCCCTCCAGGAGATCCGGCGCGTCGCCCGGGCCGGGTGCCTGCTGAGCGTTCCCCATGAACCCTTCTTCCGGCTCGGTAACCTCTTCCGCGGCAAGAACCTCGGCCGCCTCGGAAACCCGACCGACCACGTCCAGCACTGGGGCGCCCGTGGCTTCGCCGCGTTCTGTGCCCGGGAGCTGGCCGTCCGGACCGCCACTCGCTCCTTCCCCTGGCTCATCGTCCACGGGACCGTCTGAGCGGACGGTCCTGCTGCTCCTGGGGGCGCTGCTCCTGGTGGGGGCGGTCGTCCGCATCTGGGGCAACGACTACGGCCTGCCGCACACCTATCACCCGGACGAGGGGCACATCGTCAACCGGGCCATCCGGTTCCACGGTGGCGACCTCGACCCGAAGTTCTTCAACTGGCCGAGCCTGTACATGTACCTCCTCTCCGCCGTCTACGGCGTGGTCTTTGGCCTGCGCGGCGTCGTCGAGTCGTTCAGCCAGGACCCGGTCCCGTTTTACCTCATCGGGCGGACGCTGACCGCGCTCATGGGCACGGCCACCATCGCCGTGCTCTACGTGCTCGCCGCCGAGCTGTACGGCGCGACCGTCGGCCTGCTGGCGGGCCTGTTCCTGACCGTCAATCTGCTCCACATCCGCGACTCGCACTACATCACGACCGACGTCCCGCTCACGTTCCTCATCACGGTCGCCCTCCTGTTCGTCTTCCGCTACTGGCGCGCCGGCCGGGGCCGCGACGCGCTCTGGGCCGGCCTCTTCGCCGGGCTGGCCGCCTCGATGAAGTATCCGGGGGGGCTCGTGCTGCTTCCGCTGGCTCTGGCGCATCTGCTTCGCGAGCGGCCGCCGGGAGGGATCGTGCGGTGGGTGGTGAGCCCGACCATGATCCTGGCCGGGGTCCTGGCCGTAGTGGGCTTCCTGATCGGCACCCCCTACGCGGTGCTGACTCCGGTGGCGTTCGCCCGCGGGGTGTTCAGCGAGCTCCGGGAAGTGAACACCGTACAGTTCGGCAACGAGGCCGACATGAACGCCTATCTCTTCCACCTCCTCCATTCGTTCCCGGAGGGGATGGGCGTGCCGCTCTTGCTCCTGGCCCTGGTCGGCGTCGTCCTGACGGTCCTCCGTCAGGGCCGTCGCGAGGTGATCCTGCTGGCGTTCCCGTTGCCGTACTTCCTGGTGATCGGCAGCTGGAGCTCCCGCTTCGAGCGCTACACGCTTCCGCTCCTTCCGTTCCTCACGCTGCTGGCCGCCCTCGGCCTGGTCGCCATCGCCAGCTGGCTCCACGAGCGTGCGGCCCGGTGGTCCGGGCGGGTCACCGCCACCTGGTGGCCGGGGCTGGCGCTCGCGCTCGCCGTGGCCCTCCTGGTCGGCCCCGAGGTGGCGCGGGGGATCCACTGGCACCGGCTCCTGGCCCGGCCGGACACGCGGGCGGTGGCGGGGGAGTGGATCGAGCGGGAGATTCCGGCCGAAGCCCGGATCGCGATGGAGCCCTACTCCCCGGCCATCCGCCTCTCCCGCGCCATGGTGCGGGCCGAGCGGGAGCGTCTCGGCAACAGCGTGGCGGACACGATCACCCGGAATCGATACGATCAATTCCTGGCGAGCCAGGTTCCACCGACCGAGCGGGGGTACTGGCTCTTCCGCCTGAACCGGTACGATCTCGACCGGCTGCTCGGCGAGAAAGTCGAGTACGTGGTCCTGTCCGGCTTCACCTACCAGCGCTACCAGCGCGCCTGCGATCGATACGCGGAAGCCTGCCGCTTCTACCGGGAGCTCGAGCGGCGTGGCACCCTGATCTACGCCATCGAGCCGGGTGCCGACGGACAGGCTCTCTGGGTCGGGGACATCTACTCGCCGCTGACCCGGCTCACCGAGCGCACTCGTCCGGGCCCGCCCATCAGGATCTACCGGCTCCTGGTGACCGGGCCCGCCGCCGGCCCGCCGCCGGGACGAGGCTGAGGGGCGACGGTGGGCGCCGTCGGGATCGCGTCGCCGCCGGCGCACGCCTGAGGCCCACCTTTTAAGCGTCGGCGGCAGCGGCTGGCTCGGTTAGGATGCCGTGAAAACGGAGCGCGAGAGAGGCGACCAATGCGACACGAGTGCGAGAGCTACGTAGGGCGGCGGCGACGGACGCCATGAAGCAGGTCGGCACCGATCGAAGCATCGCCGTCCCGACGACGCTCGTGCGGGCCGCGGCGGCCGATCCAGCCACGGCCCACGCCCTCGCCGTGCTCGCGATGGTCGCGATAGCCGGCGGCGCGGCGCTGTCCTGGGAAGTGGTCTGGCAGCTCCACGCCTCGCTGGCGCTCGGCGCGTCGGCCAAGGCCGCCGCGGTCGTGCTGGTCGCGACCATGGCCGGGATGACGGTGGGTTCCATGTTGATGGGCAGAGCGCTCCGCGGGCGGTGGGCGGACGCCCCGCTTCGGGTGTACGGCACCCTCGAGCTGGTCGTCGGGTTGTCGGGGCTGTGCCTGGCCGGCGGCTTCCGCGTGCTCGAGGGGCTCGACGGCGCGCTGTTCCTGGACGCGCCGGGGTCCAGCATCGCCGCCCGTCTCGCGGGCATCCTGGTGCTGCTCGGTCCGCCCACGGTCGCCATGGGGGCGAGCATCCCGGTGTTCGGGCTGCTGGCGCGCAGGTCGCGACGCTCCATCGCGGCCCTGTACGCCGCCAACACGGCGGGGGCGGCGGCCGGGGCGCTGGTGGTGGCGCTGGTGCTCCTTCCCGAACTCGGCGTGGCGCTGACGACGCGCGCACTCGCCGCGCTCGACATGCTCGTGTGCGCGGTCGCCTGGCTGATTCGCCTGCCCGACCCGCCGCCAGCCGCCACCACCGAGACGACACCACCGGAGACCGGGGAACCGGCCGACTCTCGACTCGAGCCGGCCGGGCCGATCGCCCGAGCTCCGGCAATGGCGTGGGCAGTGGTGTTCTGCACCGGCGTCGTCACCTTCGCCCTGGAGGTGGCGTGGTTCCGCTCGCTCCGCGCGGCGTTCCAGAGCACGACGGACACGTTTGCCATCATGCTGGCGTCGGTCCTGCTGCCGCTGGCCGCCGGCGCCCGCCTGGCCCCGTGGCTGCGCGCCCGGCGGGTGGAGCTTGGCACGATCCTGGGGGGCGCGGCCATCGCGACACTGCTGGCGACGCCGGTAGTGGAACGCTTCGACGTCATCACCGGCATCGAGAGCCGCTACTGGGTGTTCATGGGGACGTGGTTCGCGACCTCGCTCGCCGTGCTGGGTCCGCCGATCCTGCTCCTGGGGGTGGCGCTGCCCTGGCTCCTGGAGGAGCAGCGGTCTCCCGTCCGCTGGGGACAGCTGTACGCGGTGAACACTCTCGGCGCCATCGTCGGCTCGGTCGGTGCGGCATGGATGCTGCTCCCGGTGGTCGGGGCGACCGCGACGGCGTGGATCGCCGGCGCGGTGCTGCTGGTCGCGGCCACCGGCGTCTCGACCGGGCGTGCCCGGCGGGTGGTACTGGTCGCGGGCGTGATCGCGCTGGGGCTGGCGGTGTCCGCCGCGTCCGGTGTGGGGAGGATGCGGGTGCAGGGAAGGCTGCGGTTCCCTGTGCAACGGGTCCTCGGACACCACGAGACGCCCGATGCCACGGTGGCCGCGGTGGAATACGAGGGCGGCTCGCGGGCGCTGGTCGTGGACGGCTTCGTCGCCGCGCTGGAGCACTCCAGCGCCCACTACATGGAATGGATGGGGCGGCTGCCGATGATCCTGCATCCGTCGCCACGCCGCGCCCTCGTCATCGCCTTCGGCACCGGCCAGACCGCCAACGGCGTGCGCGTGGAAGGACCGGCCGCGCTCGACATCGTGGATCTCAACGAGGCCGTGTTCCGGCTTGCCCCGTTCTTCCCGACGAATCAGGGCGTCCTGCGCGACCCGCGCGTGCACCCGGTGGTGATGGACGGCCGGGCCTGGCTCCGGCGCACCCAGGAGAGCTACGACGTCGTGACCCTGGAGCCCATGCCGCCCTACTTCGCCGGAGTCAACTCGCTGTACTCCCTGGAGTTCTACCGTCTGGCGGCCGCTCGGATGAACCCGGGCGCCGTCATCGCGCAATGGCTCCCGTTCCACCTCCTGCCGCCTCACCATGCGGTCGCGGTGGCGGCGACGTTCCGCGCGGTGTTCCCCGACTCGATCGTCTGGATCGACCCGGTCGGGCGGACCGGGATCCTCCTGGGACGGCGCGAGCACGGCACGCCGCCGCTCGGCCTCGAGTGGCCGGGCCTCCAGCGCCCGGCGCCGGGACGCCTGCAAGCCCAGGTGATCGCGGACGCGGTCGCGCTGGATACCGCCGGGCTGGCCCGGTACGCGGCGCTCGGCAGTCTGGTGACCGACGACAACCAGTTGCTCGCCTACGGCCGCGCCCGGCAGCAGATGGCCGACTATGGCACCGGCATGGAACAGTTCAACCTCTTGCTGGTGACCGCGGCCCGGGAGGGGCGGCTGCCGTGATCGACCCGCGGGGGCCGGACCCGTCGGCGCGATGCGCCGGCACGTGCGCCCGATGAGCGGGGCCCGGGCGTCGATGGCGGGTCGGCTGGCCGGCCTGGCGGCGCCGCGGACGGGTGCTTGGCCCCGGCTCGTGGCGCCGACGCTGATCCTGGTCGTCGCGGCTGCCTGCCTCCCCGCCGCCTTCTACGGGATGTTCAGCGGCTTCCGCGACTACGACGACGAGGGCTACCTGCTCATCTCCCTGCGGGACTACGCGCGAGGGGGGGTTCTGTACGACCAGGTCTACACGCAGTACGGTCCCGTCTACTATCAGCTGCTGACCGCCGTCTTCGGGCTGCTCGGTCTCGAGTTCACCCATACCGCCGGGCGGGCGTTCGTCCTGGCCCTGTGGGTCGCGGTGCCCGCCCTCTGTGCCTTCGCCACGTATCGGCTGACGCGCAACCTCGCCGTCACGCTGGCCACGCAGCTCCTGGTGTTCCTGGCGCTGGTTCCGCTCCGCGACGAGCCGCCGCACCCGGGCGGCCTCCTCACGCTCCTCGTCAGCGCCGTCGTGGTGGCCGGCACCTTTCTGCAGACTCGGGGCCGGCCGGTGGCGATCGCCCTCATCGGGGCCTTCCTGGGGGCCGCGACCCTGATGAAGGTCAACGTCGGCCTCTTCGGGGTCGCCTCGACCGTCTTCGTCTTGCTGATGGCGGCCCACCCCGCGCCGGGCCGTCGGCTGTTGAGAGCGGCCGCCGGGGCGGGCCTGCTGCTGACGCCGGCCGTCCTGATGATCGGCCAGGCGGCGATGCCACTGGTGCGCACCTACCTCGTGGTCGGCGTGCTGTCCGCGCTGGCGGTCGTCCTGGTGGCGTGGACGGTCGCCCCTCGAGCGTTCGGGTGGAGGGACGTCGCGCTGTGCGGTGCGGCCTTCGTGACGACGCTGGGGGCGTCCTGCGCCTGGGAGCTGGCCCGGGGTACGACACCGGCGGCGCTGGCTCGGGGAATCCTGCTGGCGCCGCTCGATCAACCCGGCACTCTCCTGCTGTTGCTGCCGATCCCTCCTTCGGCCGTCTGGTGGGCGCTGGCGGCCGTGGCCTTCGCGGCGCTGCTCGGCGTCGCCCGCCGCCGGGGGCTGATCGCGCAGCCCCTCGTGACCGGCCTTCACGGGATCGGCCAGATCCTGGCGGGGCTCTTCATCTGGCTGGTGGCCGACGAGCGGCTGCCCGTCGGGCCACTGGCGCCGTGGGCGCTCCTGTGGCTAGCATTGGCGCCACCTCGAGCGGATGGAGATCAGGAGCGGGGGGTCGGAACATTCCTGCTGGTCGCCATCGCTCTGCTTCAGGCGCTCCATGCCTATCCGGTCGCGGGCAGCCAGGTGTCCTGGGCGACCTTCCTCTTCATCCCGGTGGGCGCCGTCCTGATTGCCGATGGCTGGCGGGTGGTGGTCGCCACCGGGGTGACGAGCCGCTGGCGCCTGCTGGTCCCCGCCCTGGCCACCGCGACGCTCGCCCTGTCCATGGCCTCCGCGTTCGCGACCGGCCAGCTTCTCCGGTCCGCCTATCGCGAGGGCGTCCCCCTGGGCCTGCCGGGAGCCGAGACCATCCGGGTCACGCCCCGCCAGGCCGCGCGCTATCGGCTGCTGACGCAGAATCTCGCTCGCTGCACGACGTTCGTCACGTTGCCGGGTCTCAACAGCCTCTACCTGTTCAGCCAGGTGGAGCCGCCCACGATGATGAACACTACGGCATGGGTCACGCTGCTGAGTCGAGGTCAGCAGCTCGAGATCGTGGAGCGCGTGTCGCACATGCCCAATCCCGTGTGCGCCGTCCGGATCCGTGACGCGGCGCTGGACCGGTTCGACACTCCGCTGATCCGGTACATCAGAGACGAGTTCGTTCCCGTCTTCAGCGTGGACGACTACGCGTTCATGGTCGAGCGACGGCCGCACGCGCGACTCGGCGGATCCCATGGGCCTGCGAGCGCCTGACCGGGGCGCGGAAGCATCCGGCGGCTCCGACGATCGGGATCGTCGGTCCGTTCCCGGCCCGGACGCGGCCCCCCTCGTCATCCTCATGCCGCTCTACAACGACTGGGCCGCCCTGCCCATTCTGCTCGAGCGGCTCGACAAGGCGCTGGGCGGCGCGGGTCTCCCCGCCGAGGTCGTGGTGGTCAACGATGGCTCGTCCTCGATTCCGGATGATCGGGAGTGGCTCGATGCCCGGGGATACGGCCAGATCACGTCGGTGACCACGCTCCATCTCGGTCGAAACGTCGGCCATCAGCGTGCCATCGCGATCGGGCTGGCGTACGTGCACGCGCACCGGCCGTGCCGGGCGGTGGTCGTCATGGATGCCGACGGGGAAGACGACCCCGAGGACGTTCCCCGGCTCGTCGCGGCGTGCGGGGTCGAGCATCCGGCCCTGGTGTTCGCGCACCGGGCGGAACGATCGGAAGGACCGGTTTTCCGGGCCCTGTATCGTCTCTACCGACTCGCCTATCGGCTGCTCACGGGCTCGACCATCTCGTTCGGCAACTTCAGCGTCGTCCCGACCCGCCTGCTGACCCGCCTCGTTCTGCTGTCGGAGCTCTGGAACCACTACCCCTCGGCGGTGGTGAAGGCGCGCCTTCCCTTCGCGACGATCCCCGTCCAGCGCGCCCACCGCCTGGCCGGCCGGTCGCACATGAACCTGGTGTCGCTCGTCCTGCACGGGCTGGGCGGGATCGCGGTTCACGGCGACGTCATCGGCGTTCGGGCGCTGCTCGGCACGCTGGTCGCGATCGTGGCGTGCGTGATCGGCATCGCGGTGGTGGTCGCGATCCGGGTCGCCACCACCCTGGCGATTCCCGGCTGGGCCACCTACGTGGTCGGTCTCCTCGTGGCGATCCTCCTGCAAGCCGTCCTGCTGTCGCTCGTGTTCATCTTCATGATCCTGAACAGCCGGAACTACTCGACGGTCATCCCGCGGCGGGACTATGGCGACTACATCGCGAGCGTGGTGGAGCGCCGGGTCGAGCGACATGACTGAAGCCTGTGAAGCCATTCAGTTCCTCCGGCCCCCCTCCGGCGTCCGCTCGGGGAGCCGAATCCGAGCGTCGCGATCCCGGCGCCGGCCCGTCTGCTAGGGAGGATCCCCATGGTCAGGTGGCGTGGAGCCGCGGTGACGGCCGCGGTCCTAGTGGGGATCGGGGTGGTCATGCTGTATCCCATCGACGATCTGGACGTCTGGTGGCTCCTGCGCTCGGGCGCGTACATGCTGGAGACCCGATCGTTCCCGACGGTCAACCCGTTCTCCGGGCCGGCGCGCGGGGCGCCGTGGGTGAATCACGCGTGGGCCTTCGAGCTGGTGCTCTACGGCGTCTACCGGCTGACCGGCACCACCGGGCTCATCCTTCTCCAGGCCGCGTTCGCGGTCGCGACGTTCGCCGTGCTCTATGGACTCCTCCGCCGGGAGGGCGCCGCCCGCGGATGGGCGCTGGCCGTCATCGCGGCTGGCGCCCTCGCCAGCCGGGGCTTCTGGGCGCCGCGGCCGCAGCTCGTGACCTATCTCGGCCTGGCCGTGTTCTGGGCGATCCTGCGCGACTGGCGGGACGGCCGTAACCGCCGGCTCTGGTGGCTGCCCCTCATCACGGTCGTCTGGGCCAACTTCCACGGCGGGTACATGGTGGGGCCGGTGCTGATCGGGCTCACCCTCGTCGGCGAGCTGTGGGATCGCGTGTTCGGGGTGCCGGCCGGCGGGGTGACGTCGCCCAGCCGCGAACCGGGGCGACTGGCGGTCGTCCTGGGCGCTTCGCTGCTGGCGACCGTCCTCACGCCCTTCCACTACCACGCCGTGCTCTTCCCGTTCCAGGTGCTGGGCGACCAGCTCGCCCAGGCCTTCATCATCGAGTGGACCTCGCCGCCGTTCCAGTACGGGGCGATCCGCCTGGTCGAGGGCCTGGTCCTCCTGACCCTGGGTCTTCTCCTCGCCGGCTCGCGGCGCTGCCCGGCCGCCGACGTCGTCGTGCTGGCCGCCTTCCTCCACTTCGGGCTCCAGGCCCTCCGAAACATCCCGCTGCTGATCGTGGTCCTGCTGCCGATCCTGATGCGGGCGCTGACCCACGTGCTGACCGACCGGGTCCCGGTGCTGATCGCGGCGAGCGGCCTCCCTCCGCGGCGGCTCGGAGCCGCGCTGGCGGCGGTCGCGCTCGCGTTCGCGGTCTGGTGGAACTTTCCGTCCCGGGGTGTCCGGGACGTCCTCCCGCGCGTCGGCGTGGCGGACATCTTTCCCGCCGGCGCCGTCGAGTTCCTGCAGCGGACCCGTCCGCCGGGGCCGCTGTTCAACGACTACGGCTGGGGCGGGTACCTGATCTGGCGGCTCTATCCGGACTACGCGGTCTCCATCGACGGCCGGATGGCGGTGCACGGGCCGAAGCGCTTCGCCGACCATCTCGAGGTGACCGAGGTCCGGCCCCGGTGGCGGGAGACGCTCGAGCGGTCGGGCGCTCGGCTCACCCTCATCCCGGCGCGCTCGCCCCTGGCCATCGTCCTGCGGGCGTCCTCCGACTGGGACGTGCTGTACGAGGACCGGGTGTCGGTCCTGTTCGGCAAGCGGGGACCGGCCTCGTGACACGGTCCGGCCTCGCGGTCGCCGTCCTGTACGGGCTGACGCTCCTGGCGGTCTTCACCCTCGCCCTGTCATCGCTCACCGAGTTCGACTTCTGGTGGTACCTGGCGTCCGGTGAAAGGATCCTGGCGACCCGCTCCGTCCCCGCCACCGATCCGTTCTCCTACACGGCTCAGGGCCGGCCGTGGATCAACCACATGTGGGCCAGCCAGGTCCTCGTCCTCGAGCTCTGGCAGGCCGGCGGCCGCATCGCGCTGGTCGTCCTCAAGGGATTGATCGTGACGGCGACGTTCGGGGTGGTCCTCCTCACGATGCGCCGGCGGGGCGTCCATCCGATCCTGGCCTCCCTGGTGACGCTCGTCGCGGCGTGGGCGGGCTGGGAGTTCTGGGACGTGCGCCCGCAGATCGTCACCTACCTGCTCCTGGCGGTGTTCCTCTACCTCCTGCGCGAGGGCTGGGAGACGCGCCCCCGCACCCTGGTGTGGCTCCCCCTGCTCATGGTCCCGTGGGCGAACCTCCACGCCGGCTTCGTCACCGGGATCGCCATCATCGGGCTGGTCGGCGTCGGGACGGCGGTGCCCTCCCTCGCCGGCCAGGAGCGGCGCCGGGCGGGCTGGCGGGTGCTGGGCCTGGCCACCGGCGTGGGCGCGGTCACCGGGCTGGCGAGCCTCGTCAACCCGTATGGCCTCCGGGCGGTCCTCTTCCCCCTCGAGGTGGTCAACACCCGGCTGTTCATGTCGTCCACGGCGGAGTGGTTCTCCCCGAACTTCCACAACCCGGTCTACCGGGGATTCGAGCTGATGCTGCTGCTGCTCGTCCCGGCGTTCGCCTGGGGCCGCGGCCGCCTCGGCGTCACCGACGCGCTGGTCGGCCTGACTTTCGCGCATCTTGGCCTGTCCTCGGCTCGTCACGTCCCGCTCTTCGCGGTGGCGGTGGCGCCCCTCCTTGCCGACGGCCTCCAGGGCGCGGTACAGGAGGCATGGTCGCGCCGGCCCCGGGCGTGGGATCTGGCCGGCCGCCTGCGGCGAGCGCTACCGTCGTTCTGGCCCATCGTGACCTCCGCGCGGACCCCCGTGGCCGTCGTCGCCTTCGGCCTCCTGGTCGGCGTCGCCGCCGGGTGGATTGGCTTCCTCGATCCCATCGCCAACCCGTTCCTGCAGGACCTGAACGAGCGCCGCTATCCTCAGGACACGATAGCCTTCATCAAGGGGGAGGGGCTTCCGGCGCCGCTGTTCAACGCCTACGCCTGGGGCGGCTACGAGCTGTGGCGGCTCTACCCCGAGTACCGGGTCTTCATGGACGGGCGGACCCACGTCTACGGCCGGGAGGTGCTGCAGGACTTCCTGGAAGTCAGCACCCTGGGCCGGCGCTGGCGCGCCGTCCTCGACAAGTGGGGGATCCAGACCGTGCTGGCGCAGCGGCCCTCGCAGCTGGCCCAGGTGCTCCTGGCCGTGGGCGGGTGGCGGCTTGTCTTCGTCGAGCGCGAGGCCGCCGTGTTCGTCCGGGAGAGCGAGGGGAACCAGGCGCTGCTGGAGCGGCTACCGCCGGTGAGCCTGTGGCCGCCGATCCCCGAGGTCGTGACCGCGCTGGTCGCCGGCCTGTCGGCGGTGGAGGCCGGCGACGACGAGCGCGCCGTCCGCCACTACCGGGAAGCTCTGGCGGTGGCCCCGGACCATCCGGTGGCCCTGATGAGCCTCGGCATCCTCCAGGAGAAGCGCGGCCGGACGGCCGAAGCGCGGGCGCTGTTCGAGCGGATCGTCGAGCTGTATGGGGAGGGGGAGCTCGTGGACAAGGCCAAGGGCCGGCTCCGGGGTCTCCCGTGAGCGGCCCGGGCCGGGGCCCGTCGCCCCGGGTCGTCCGTTCATCCCGGCCGGGCCGCGGACGTCCCGGCCTCCGGGGTCGTCGGCAGGCCTCCCAGAAGGGAGCGACGTCCCGAGGGCCGCAGGCCCGAGGCGTCGCGACCAGATGGACGTATGCGGCATGCGTCTCGGCCCACCTCACCGTCCATCCCGGCCGGGCCGCGCTCGGCCTCCGGCCTTGCGGCCGTCCCGGCCTCGGGGCGTCCTACCGGGGCTCGGGCCGCGGCCCGGTACACTTCCATGCAGGTTGCCATGTCTGACCCGAGGATAGACCCGTGAGCGGCGCCGTCGCCGATCTCCGGGCCTCGGCCTCCAGCCCGGCGCTGCGGACCGGGGCGGCGATCGTCGGCTCCCGCTCGCGGCGGGCGGCGTGGCTGCTCGTCCTGGCCAGCCTGGTCGTCTACAACGCGAACCTGCGCGAGGTCAGCTCGGCCGACACGATCGCCACCCGCCTGGTGCCGGTCGCGCTCATCCAGGAGCAGCGGCTGACCCTGGACCGCTACTTCCGCGACGACCCGGCCGTGCCGTACTGGGTGCAGCGGGTGGGCGATCACTACGTCTCGTCGTACCCGATCGTGCCCGGCGTCCTGGCGGTTCCGGTCTATCTCCTGCCCATTCTGGTGCTGGGCGACGGCTCGTGGGCGCTCATCAACGGGCTGGCGAAGCTGAGCGCGTCGCTGATGGCCGCGCTCTCGGTGCTGTTCGTCTACCTGGCGGCGCGCCGGCTCGCCCTGGAGTCGGTGGCCGTCCCGATCGCCCTCGTCTACGCCTTCGGGACCGCGACGTGGTCGGTCTCCAGCCAGGGGCTCTGGGGCCACGCCCCCGCCCAGCTCTTCATGGCCGTGGCCATCTATTGCCTCCTGCGGGGCGCCGACGACCGGCGTCACCTCCTCTACGGCGGGCTGGCCACCGGCGTGATGGTGGCGAGCCGGCCGACCACCGCCGTCGTGGCGGCCGCGCTCCTCGCGTGCGGGCTCGCCCGTGACGGCGGCCCGGGCATCCGGATCGTCGTGGGCGTCCTGGCCATCACGGCGCCGGTCGCGCTCCACAATCTCTGGCAGTTCGGCTCGCTCCAGGGGGGCTACGCGAAGCTCCACGCCACCCACGCCACCTACCACGGCGTGGCCGACGCGTGGACAGGCTCGGTCGCCCAGGGGCTGGCCGGACTCCTGGTGAGCCCGAGCCGCGGGCTCCTCGTCTACTCCCCCGTCCTCCTCTTCGCTCTGGGAGGCGCCGTCCTGGCCTTCGGGGACCGCCGGCGGCCGCTGCTTCGCTGGCTCGCGGGGGCGGCCGCCGCCACCGTGCTGATGCTGGGCGGCTTCTCGGTCTGGTGGGGCGGCCATTCATTCGGGCCGCGGCTGCTCGCCGACGTGCTCCCCCTCCTGGCCCTGCTCCTGGTTCCGGTCTGGCCCCGGCTGCAGGGGGCACGATCCCTGCGGGCCGCCTTCGTCGTCCTGCTGGCGCTGTCGGTCGCCGTCCAGGTCGTCGGCGCCTTCTACCATCCATCGTCACGGTCGCTCGACTGGAACACGAGCCCGCGCGACGTGGACGAGGCGCACGACCGGCTGTGGGACTGGACGGACCCGCAGATCCTGCGGCTCCTGCGGAACGGACCGCACGCTCCGGGGTTCGAATGACGTCCGGCGCCCCGCCCCGTCGCCCCGGAGGGCGCCGCCGCGGCCTCGATTTGCGGCCGGCTCCGTACGCCTCCTTTGCTAGAATGCTCGCCGGGGCGCCCAACCCCAGGCGGGACGCGGGGCCGGGCGGGCCGGGACCGGGGCTCGCCGGTGGGCTCCGAGGCGTCCGCCGAGGACCGGGATGAGACAGCTGATCGAGGCCGTCGCGCTCGAAGGCCAGAGCGTCCGCGTGACCGCGCGCGACCCGCTGCCCGTGGATCTCCGCGCGCTTGCCGTGGCGGCGGCCATCCGCGTCCTCGAGCGGTATCCCGCCCTCGACGGCCTCACGCTGACCGTGGGGAATCAGGAGATCACCCTCTCCCGCCAGGACGTCGATCGCCTGCTCGGCCCTGACGGATTCGCGCGGCTGAAGGACCGGGAGGCCGCCCGGGAGCTCCTCGAGCGTGCTATTCGCGACTTCACCCGGGACGGAACGGCGTGACGGTCGACAATCCCGGCCTGCCGCCGGCCATCCTGTGGCCGGTGGCGCTGGCGCTGGCCGCGATGCTCGGTAGCTTCCTGAATGTCTGCATCTCGCGCCTGCCCCGGGGCGAGAGCATCGTCTCGCCCCCGTCGCACTGCCCGCGGTGCGACACGGCGATCCGCGCCTATGACAACATCCCCCTCGTCTCGTTCGCGGCGCTCGGCGGTCGCTGCCGGGCTTGCCGGGCTCCGATCTCCTGGCGGTACCCGCTCGTCGAGGCCCTGGCCGTCGCCGCCGGCGCCCTGGTGCTGTGGCAGCTCGGCCCGACCTGGGACGGCCTCCGGGCGTTCGTGCTCCTGCTGGCGCTGATCGCCATCACCTTCACCGACCTCGAGCACCACATCATCCCGGACTGGATCACGTTGCCGGGCATCCTGGTGGGGCTGGCCTTCCAGCTCTACCCGTCGCCCCGGGCCGTGATCGACGGCCTCCTCGGCTGTCTGCTCGGCGGCGGGATCTTCTACCTGATCGCGTGGCTCAGCCCGAAGGTCTTCGGTCAGGAAGGAATGGGCGGGGGCGACATCAAGCTCGCCGCGATGATGGGCGCCTTCCTGGGCTGGAAAGTCGTGCTCGTCGCCATCTACGTGGCGGTCCTGGTCGGCGGCGTCGGCGGCGCGCTCCTCCTCCTGCTCCGACTCAAGCGGCTGGGGCAGCACCTGGCCTTCGGTCCCTTCCTGGCCCTGGGTGGCGTCGTCGCCGCGCTGTGGGGGCGCCCTTTCCTGGGCTGGTACTTCGGGTAGCCGGCGGTGGCTGAGCATTCCCAGCGGGGCTCGCGGCCCGCGGCTCCTCCACCGCCCGCCGGCTCGAGGTGGGCGCGCCGCGACCTGACCCTGGCCCTCGTCCTCGCGACCCTCATCCCGGCCGTGTCGGCCGGCCACCTGGCGCTCTCCTATCTCGTCCGCGACGGCGCCCGGAGCCCGGTCTACGGGGCCAGCCTGCCGGTCCTCCTGCTGGGCAACCTCGTGCTCGGCCTTCTCCTGCTCGTCATGCTGTACCGGTCACGGCGGCGCCTCGAGACGCCGACCCCGGTCACGCCGCCCCGGTCGGCCAGCGACGCCCCCGGTCAGTCCGGGCAGCCCGGCGAGGGCCTCCAGGCCCTCCTCGCCTCCGAGCGGACCGACGAGGTGGGCGCGCTCATGCGCGAGTTCACCCGCATCCTCGAGGTGCTCCAGGAGCAGGCCTCCCAGGTCCAGGACTACGCGGGGCGCTTCGAGGCGATCAACGAGGAGCTGCGGAACGCCAACCTCCGCCTGCGGGAGCTGTCTCTGACCGACGAGCTGACCGAGGTCGGCAACCGGCGCAACTTCGACGTCCGGATCCGGGAGGAGATCAACCGGTCCACCCGGTTCGGCCACGCCTTCAGCCTGCTCCTCCTGGACATCGATCAGTTCAAGGCGTTCAACGACGAGTTCGGTCATCCCCAGGGCGACGCGGTGCTCCGTGGCCTGGGCGCCCTGATGCGGTCGATGTCGCGGGAGGGCGACGTGCCGTGCCGGATCGGCGGCGAGGAGTTCGCCTTCATCTTGCCGGAGACGCTCAAGGCGGACGCCCTGGCCTTCGCGGAGCGCATGCGCCGCGGGGTCGAGGCGACCATCATGGCGCCCGACCGGAAGCGCCCCATCACGATCAGCATCGGGCTCGCCGCCTTTCCCGAGGACGGGAAGTCGCCGGAGGACCTCCTCCGGTCGGCCGACGAAGCCCTCTACGAGTCCAAGCGCACCGGGCGCAACCGGGTCACCGCCTACCTGCGGAAGTGATCGGTGGTCCCGCCGCCCAGTTTCGTTCCGGGGCGGAGCCCAGTTTTGGCCGACGGCGGCCAATTTTCGGGCGGGCCCCGCGGACCGGCGATCCCAGGCGAGAGATGCCGGCGCGGAACTCCGCGTCCGTGTTGCCTTTCCCAGATCGCCGCTGTATGGCCTTCCGTTTGCACTCTCCTCCCGGTTCCGCGCCGAACGGGCGCAACGCAGAAGTTGACAGGGAGAAGACGGCTGCGAGATCCTGACCGGTCCAAACGGCCCTGGGTGGCTCGAGAGAAGAGACGAGCGAGAAGCGAGATGAGGCAGCGCAGTCAGCCGAAACCGACCATCGTCGAGTGGGTCGCGACCACTGAGGAGGAGGCTCGATGAACGGTCTGCAAGGGCGAGCACGAGAAACGGATCACGGATCCATTCGGGCCGGGCGGCGGTCGATGGTGTCCCGGCTCCGGAGCCAGGACGGCGTCACGCTCGTCGAGATGTTCGTCATCGTGAGCATCATCGGGCTCCTGGCGGCGGCGACGCTGCCCCTGGTGGGCTCGGCGGTCGGCGACGCGCGGGTGCGGGGGGCGGCGGAGCAGGTGGGGAGCGCGGCGCGCCGGGCCCGGCAGGCGGCGCTGGCGGCGGCGACGACCTACCGGTTCACCCTGAACGGGACGACCGTCGCGCTGGCCTGCATCGTGGACACCCCGCCGGGCAACGTCTGCCCGGCGAACCGGGTGCCCGACTACACCGAGCCGATGTCCGGGGATGTCGCGATCTCGCCGGTCCCCCTCACGCTGACCTTCGACGCGACCGGCGGCGCCTCGCCGGCCACGTTCACGATCAGCCACGGCAGCTCCCCCAACTATCAGGTGGCGGTCAACGCCGCCGGGAGGGTCCGGGTATGCACGCCCAGCTGCCCGTAACGCTGCGCTCGAACGCCGGCGTCTCCCTGATCGAGGTCATGGTCTCGCTGCTGCTCCTGTCCGTCGCGATCGCCGGGCTGGCGGTGGGCTTTCCGATCAGCCGGACCGCGGTGACGACGAGCAGCCAGATCAGCGCCGCCATCAGCCTGGCGCGCCAGACCCTGGAGGACATGCGTAACCGGGAGTACAGCTCGACGATAGACCAGATCACGACGGCGAACTTCCCGAATCAGGGATACGGCGGCATCCCGAACTTCCCCCGGCACCGGCGCAGCATCTCCATCCAGGACGGGGTGCCGGTGGCCATCTGCGTGCCGCCCCCGGGCTCGCCGTGCATGAAGACGGTGACCGTCACCGTCTTCTACCGGGACGACAAGGGGCTGGAGCGCGGGATTCCCCTCACGAGCATCTTCGTCCGATGACGGGGGAGGGCCATCTCATGACCGGCACACTCAGACAGGAACGCGGCGTCACCCTCGTGGAGCTGATGGTCAGCCTGGCCCTGACGGCCTTGCTGGCGGTCGGGGTGCTGACCATCTGGGGACAGACCCAGCAGGCGTACCTGGACGGCGCCGAGGCGTCCGACGCGCAGCAGCGGGTCCGGATCGCGATGGACCAGATCGTCCGCACGATCCAAATGGCAGGCGCGAACCCGCGCAACCAGATCTACGCGGGCCCGGTGACGAACGATCCGGCCTTCACGGCGTTCCGGGCAGCCGGCGCGAACTGCATGCGTCTCTACTCCGACCTGAACGGGGACGGCAACGTCCAGGGGGTCCAGGAGAACGTGAGCTTCGACTGGGTCGGCGTCGGATCCCCGATCACCCAGGAGCTGGGCGGCGGCCCCGACCTGGGCCAGCCGTGGGTCGCGGCCAGCCTCGGCATCCAGGAGCTATCGCTCGACATCGTCGCCAATCCGGGCGGCACCCCGATGTTCCAGTACTTCACGGGGCCCAACGCCGCGCTGCCGAATAGCCCGATTCCCGTCGTGGCAACCCCGGTGTGTGCCAATGCCATGACCAACCCCAACCGGACGACCATCGGCCGGGTGCTGATCACGATTACCGCGCGGGGAACGGTCGGGAGCCAGACTTTCACCCGGACCCTCGTGTCCGAGGCCCGGCCTCGGAACGTGCCTTGAGAGGAGGCCCGTCATGAAACCCGACGTCATTCCGCTCGGCGCGCCGCTCCACAACCAGCGCGGCGCCACCCTGTTCGCGGCGATCCTCGCGCTCCTGCTGCTCAGCACGATGACCGTCGCCTTCACCCTGGTCGCGCGGGACGAGGCCTT
This sequence comes from uncultured Candidatus Rokubacteria bacterium, assembly GCA_963708025.1. Taxonomy (GTDB): domain Bacteria; phylum Methylomirabilota; class Methylomirabilia; order Rokubacteriales; family DASRDR01; genus CAVPSB01. The sequence continues at coordinate 323,982 of CAVPSB010000031.1, forward strand.
CATCGGCCAGAACACGCGGGAGGCGGTGCAGGCGGAGTTCTCCGCCGAAGGCGGGGCGAGCCACGGGCGCTGGCTGCTCGCCCAGCGCCTCCGGGTCGACCTCCCCCGGGAGGTGGCCAACACCCTCCGCACCACGATGATCAACGACCTCCAGACCCGCTACAACACCTCGGGGGGCGCCGCGCTGTTCCTTCTGGAGAAGGCGATTCCCCAGGGCGTCGGCCCGACGTTCTCGCTCTGCTCCACCTCCGGCGGCTGTCTGGATCCCGTCTACAGCCCGGTCGGGGAGATCCCGGACGCCCAGCAGGTGGTCATGACCGTCAACAGCACCAATCCGGCCTACACGGGCCGGATCATCGTCGGGGTGCCGCCGGGGGCGCCTCCGGTGATCACGAACGGGGGCACCGGCGCCATCTTCAACTTCATGTGGCGGGTCGACAGCACGGGCACCGCCGGCCGGTCCACTCAGCTCATCAGCCACGACTCGGTCATCGCGACCTTGCCGGGCGGGACGTTCACCATCGCCCTGAACTCGAACTTCGTCCAGTACGCCCACTTCATCGACCAGATGGACGACACCCAGGCGTGGATCAGCTTCCGGCACATCTACACCGGGCCCGTCCACACCAACACCCGCTTCAACATCCTGGGCAACCCGACCGGGCCCACGTTCCGGAGCGAGGCGACCCAGACGCTCAACACCACGCGCTTCAACAACAGCGGCTCGGCGACGACCGTGTCCAAGGACAGCACGGCCAACGACTGGCCGCTCCTGGGGCCGACGCCGGGGGTTCTCTGCAAGTCGGTCGACTGCACCGGCTTCACCCGGAACTACGACTTCGACCCGTCCACCCCGGCCGTCGATCCGATCCCGTTCCCGGGCGGGCCCAACCCGCCCGATCGGACGGCCGAGATCAACCTGGCCAAGGGCCCGAACTACGTCGCCGGTCTTCCGGTCTGGGTGGCCAATGACGGGGGCCTCGCGGCGGCCGGCACCCTGAATGGCGGCATCTACATCATCGGCGGCGTCGTGGACCTGCGGCTCGACGCCACCGCCACCGGGCAGCACATCCTCATCCAAACCGACGCCAACCACCGCACCGACATCCTGGAGAATCGGCCGCTCAACCAGACGATCGTGACCCGCCAGTGCCGGAAGACGATTAACACTGCGGTGGCCCCGTGCGTGAACGGCCAGCCCAACTGGAACATTGACGTCAACCTCGTCCCGGCGACCGCGCAGGTCCAGACCTTGACCGGCAAGTTCACCCCGGACTTCGGGACGCCGCCACCGAACAACGTCGACTTGGGCGTTATCTTCGTCGAGGGCGCGATCGGCCAGGCCGGCGCCTCTCTGAACGGGCTTCGCCAGACCCCTGGTCCCGCGAGTACTGCCGCGATCTACCAGGACCCCCTGAACCCCAACGCCGGCTCCCGGATCACGATCGCGGCCAACGGCAACATCTTCATCACCGGGCACCTGCGGTACCAGACGGACTCGCGCGGCCTGGACGGGGTCTACGGCTCCCCGGTGGGCAGCGGCGACGACCAGCTCCTGGTCCAGAACGTCCTCGGCGTCGTCTCCTGGGGCGGAGGCATCCGCCTGGCGAGCGGGCTGAATCAGGTCGTCCTGGCTGCGAACTACCCAGCCGTGCCCGGAACCGACCTGATTCTCCAAGGCATGTTCATGGCGCCCAACATCGCGAACGCCGCCGAGCCGATCGGCCAGATCAGCTTCGACGACCCCAACGGGGCGTATCGCGGCTTCGCCAAGCTACTGGGCGGCGTCGTCCAGAAGACGATGGGGACCTTCGGCTCGCCGGGCACCCCGGGGACCGGGTACGCGCGGGACTGGGTCTACGACGAGCGCTTCCGCCAGAATGGCCTGGCGCCGCCGCTGTTCCCCGGGTTCCCCAAGTTCACCGCGAGCACCTCGCTGGGCATCGACGACTACACCTGGCGGATGGGGAGGTTCTGACATGGCGAGCGAGCGCGGCGGTCGGGGCCCCACTCGCGGAACGAGACCGACGAGACCGACGGGCAAGGCGGGGCCGGGATCGGCCCCGCCGGCCCGGCGACGATGGCGGCCGTCGGCGCTGGAAGCCGTCGTGCTGCTGGTCCTCCTGCTGGTCGGCCTGAATTTCCTCTCTTCGCGCTCGGCGCCGGATGCCTCCGCGCCGGGCCCGGTGGCCTCCGTGGCGACGGAGGCGGCGTCGCCTCCTCCACCCCCGGCGGAAGAGCCGGTCGAGATCGAGCCGACGTCGAGCTTCCCGTCCCTGCAGTCCGTCGGCGGCGTCCTCCGAACGCAGAACGGCGCCGCGTTCAACGACTGAGACCCTGGGAGCGGGTCGGGGTGGCGGAGCCACCCCGACCCGCTGGCCGAAGCACCCGGGAGTGAGGGCGGTCACCTGACCGCCGCCCGCGAGACGGCCTTCCTTCCCCCTTCCCGACCAGCGTTCGCGACCTGCCGCCCACCCCCCGGTCCCCCGGGCTCAGCGTCCCCCGTCCCCCGCCCGGCCCGGCCCTGACAGGGCGCCGATCTTGCACCCCTCCGCGGCGAGATGAACGTCGTGGAGGTCGGGGGCATGAGCCGTTCACCCCTCGGGAGCGTGCGCGGAAGGCGGCAGGGAGCGCGTTTTCGGCTGGCCGGCGCGGGCCGGGGATCGGGCCGACGGGTGCGTCGAGGAGTGACGGGGTGTGACCATTCCGATGCGGGGCGGCGGCCAGGCGCCGGTACCGGCGGGCGGGCCATGAGCCACCTCGACGGGCGCGGCGCCACCCTGGTCGAGCTGCTGGTCGCCGTCATGCTGCTGGCGATCGCGCTGACCGGCCTGGCCGGATCCTACCCCCTCGCGATGCAAGCGGTCACGAGTGGAGGCCACCGGACCACCGCGACGCTGCTGGCGCAGCAGTGCATCGAGCTGGCGAAGAGCACACCCTACGATCGCCTCCCGATCGACCTGGCCCCGAGCTGTTCGGTCCACCCCGCCGGGTATGCGGCCTTCACCCGCACGCTCACCGTGGCGCCGGGACGACCGACCGGGACGACGACGACCGTCACCGTCGAGGTCGGCTACCGGAACGGGCCGGGGGCGAACCGGGCCACCGTGGCCACCATCCTGTCGCAGTGAGGGGTGTCGTGCGGCCCGGATTCGGCGATCCTGTCGGCGATGCGCGCGGCGTCACCCTGGCGGAGCTGGCGGTGACTCTCGGGTTGCTGGGGTTGATCATGGCCGGGGTCGTGACGACCTGGTCGACGGCTCAGGAAGCGTACTTCGTGGGGTCGGAGGCCGCCGAGGTTCAGCAGAACATCCGGGCGGCGATGGACTTCATGGTCCGCGAGCTGCGGGCGACGGGCCGGGATGTCACCGTGTGCGCCTTCGACTACGCCGGCGCCGCCAGCCGGGACTGCACGGCGGCCAAGGCGTCCCGGTGTCAGGCGAAGCTCGGCGGCGGGTACGTGAGCTGCTCGAACGTCTTCGCCATCCCGTTCGCCGGCGCGCGGGCCACCGGGCTCCAGATCCGTTCCGACCGGAATGACAGCGGCACGATCGCCGGCACCCCCGGCGCCGGCGCGAGTGACGCCGCCGAAGAGGACGTCGTCTACGCCCTCGCCCACGGCGCGCCCCCCTGCCCGGCGGGAGTGACCGCCTGCGTCACCCGGGACGATGGCCAGGGGTCGGTGGCGATGGTGGCGGTCGACATTCAGGGGCTCTCGTTCACCTACTACCCACGGCCGGGCTATCCGCCCTGCGACGCGGTGCCCTCCTCGGCCCCGTGCCCGCCCTTCACCCTGCCGCTGGTGAGTCAGTCCCAGGCCGACAACGTCGGGCGGATCCGGATCAGCCTCACGTCACAGACGGTGATCGGCGGTCGGCCGATCACCCGACGATTGGAGACGGACGTCCACCTGAAGAACCGGGGATAGCCACGGAGGCGGCGATGCGGGCGACGGTGAGGAGCCAGCAGGGGTCGGCGGTCCTCCTGGCCGTGATGGCGATGCTGGTCATGGGAGTCCTGAGCGTCTCCTTCTGGCTCCTCGCCGACGTCGAGTCGCGGGCCGGCGTGAGCCACGAGCAGCTGGCGCAGGCCGAGGCGGCCGCCGACGCCGGGCTCGAGCACGGGGGGGACCTGGTCCGGGCCGCGGCGACGGCCAGTGGCGGGTTCACGGACTGGCTCAACGGCGTCAGGGCGACCCACATGCTGATCGCCGGGGGGACCCTGAATGGCGCGACGTACTGGGCGCGGATCGACAACGACTGCCCACCGGCGGTCCCGAGCGCGATCCGGGAGGGCGCCGACCGGTCGCCGGCTCCGGTGTGCAACCGGGAGACCGACGCCAACGGCGTCGCCGTCATCACGGCGTGGGCGGTGGCGGGGGCCGGGCGCTCCCGCGCCCGCGTCATCGTCACGGTGGACAGCCCCTGGCAGCACGTCTGCGCCCGCGCCCGGCCGGACGACGGCCCGCACTGCAACGAGCCGGGCGATGGGAACGGAACGCCCGCGGTGAGCCCGTCGGACCCCAACGACCCGAACGGACCGCAGGGCTATGCCGATCTGCCCCGGCCCTACCTCGGCTGCTCCCGCGTCGCGGCAGGCCTCCACAAGGCGGCGGGCGTCACCGACGCGGAGCAGCACGCGAGGTGCTACCCGCCCCTCGGCGCCTGGCAAGGGGTGTACGCCTATCCCTACCCCACCGGCCCCGGCCCGCGGATGGTGATGATGGGCGGGCTGCCGGGGCCGGCCGGGGGCTTCCCGAGGTCCTGCCACGACGAGCCCGCCGGTGGGAACGGCAACCGGTACTTCGGCCACTTCGACTGCGCCGTGACGACCTACTGCCGGCCGGCCGAGGGCGACGTCTGTCCGGCCGGCGCCACCCGGGTCGGCTGCCTGCGCGGGCCGCTGTTCGCCGCCCGGTTCGGTGGCCTGCCCGACACGCGGGTGGTTCCCGGCCATCCGAACCAGGTCGCTTCCAACAACCCGATCGGCACCCGGTGGGTGGAGTACGATCCGGCCGCCGGGACGTGCTCCGGCGGCCACACCGGTATGGTGTGGACGGGCCCCGCCACCTTCAACACCGATGTCGGGTCACCGACGAAGCAGCTCGACGTTTACGTCATGGGCCACTGGGGCCAGGGAAGCAACCTGAAGTTCTACGGGACGCTGGCCGTGGAGGGCACGACCGCCGGCGGCCCGGTCTTCTCGGTCGGCAACGGCGCCACCGCCGAGCTCTGGTCCGGGCCGAGCACGGCGGCCGCTGCCGGCTGGGGGTTCAGCCGCACGTACGGGTACCCGCTCGTCGCGGTCGTCTACAACCCGGCGCTGCCTCCGCCGACCATCCAGCCGACCTACGGCCCGCAGCCCCTGACGGCCGACTTCGGGACCGGGACCCCCCGGATCCACGGCATCATCTACTCCGGCGGCCGCGTCCAGTTCGGACCGCTCACCCTCGACGGCAGCGTGGTGGCCTTCGAGATCCAGACCCGGGGCGGCGCGAGCTACACCTACAACGCCACGTACGGCGACGACACGCCGCCATCGGGCTTCCCGCCCGGCGCCGGCAACCGGGTCTCCGTCATCCGGAAATCATTCGTGGCGTGCTCGGGCTACAACGACGACAGCGGCGGGCCGACCCCCTGCAACTAGTCGGCGGGGCCGGTGAGCGTCGCAACGCTCCGCCTGGTCGTGACGCGCTCGGCCTACGGCCCCGCCCCCGGGAAGGACGCATCTGCCATGAGTTTAGCCCTTCGAGGCTCCTCGGTCGTTCCGGACGGGGCCGCGCCGTCCCCGGGGGGCGAGGGGGCTGGCTCCGATCCTCGCCCGTCTTTCCCTTGGGGTCGGGTCCGGGCCCTCCTGGGAAGACCCTCTCTTCCCGGCGGGTGGGCTGCGTATAATAGGGGGCCATGGCGTCGCCGTCTGCCGACACCACCGTTCGGCTGGGGCTGGTCGGGACCGGAGCGGAACTGGTCAAGGCCATCGAGGCCCTCAAGGGCATTTCGACCATCGAGATCGCCGTCGTCGCCGACGCCAGCGATCGCTCGGAGGGCGCCAAGCTCGCGCACAGCCTCAAGCTTCCCCTCGTGAAGAACGCGATGGAGGTCTTCCGCTCCAAGGCCAACATCGTCCTCGAGGTGAACGGGGACGAGCGCCAGTACGAGCGTCTGCTCTCCATCAAGCCGCCCGGCACCGAGGTCATGAGCGTCAAGGGCGCTCGCCTCCTGATCAACCTCCTCAAGCAGAGCGGCAGCGGCAACGCGGGGGCCGAGGCGCCGGCCCGGGAAATCATCAAGGAGGTCCCGGTCGAGGTCATCAAGGAAGTCGTCCGGGAAATCGTGAAGGAGGTCCCGGTCGAGGTCCCGGTCGAGGTCGTCCGGGAGGTGGTGAGAGAGGTCCCGGTGGAGGTCATCCGGGAGGTGGTGAGAGAGGTCCCGGTGGAGGTCGTCCGGGAGGTGGTGAGAGAGGTCCCGGTCGAAGTCATCCGGGAGGTCGTGCAGGAGGTTCCAGTCGAGGTCATCCGGGAGGTGGTGAAAGAGGTCCCGGTGGAGGTCGTCCGGGAGGTGGTGAAAGAGGTCCCGGTCGAAGTCATCCGGGAGGTCGTGCAGGAGGTTCCGGTCGAAGTCATCCGGGAGGTGGTGAGAGAGGTCCCGGTGGAGGTCGTCCGGGAGGTCGTCAAGGAGATCCCGATCGAGGTGATCAAGGAGGTCGTCCGGGAAGTACCCCTGGAGGTGATCCGCGAGGTCGTCAAGGAAGTGCCGAGAGAAGTGATCAGGGAGATCATCCGGGAAGTCCCGGTCGAGGTGATCAAAGAGATCATCCGGGAAGTTCCGGTCGAGGTCCCGGTCGAGGTCCCGGTCGAGATCGTGCGGGAAATCGAGGTCGTCAAAGAGGTCATCAAGGAAGTTCCGGTCGAGGTCATCAAGGAGGTCGTCCGGGAGGTTCCGGTCGAGGTTCCCGTCGAAGTCATTCGCCGGATGGACACCGTCAAGGTCGAAAAGGTCGAGGTGCCGGTCGAGGTCATCAAGGAAGTCGAGGTGATCAAGGAGATCATCAAGGAGGTGCCGGTCGAGGTCATCAAGGAGGTCGAGGTCATCAAGGAAGTCGTCCGGGAGATCCCGGTCGAGGTGATCAAGGAGGTCATCAAGGAGGTGCCGGTCGAGGTCATCAAGGAAGTCGAGGTGATCAAGGAGGTCATCAAGGAAGTTCCGGTCGAGGTGATCAAGGAAGTCGTCAAGGAAGTTCCGGTCGAGGTCATCAAGGAAGTCGTCCGGGAGGTCCCGGTCGAGGTGATCAAGGAGGTCATCAAGGAAGTCCCCTTCGAGGTCGTCAAGGAAGTGGTCAAGGAGGTCCCCGTCGAGGTGGTTCGGGAGATGACCCACGTCGACGAAGAGGAGATGCAGCGGCTCCGACGGCGCCTGGAAGAGCTGCAGACCCAGTACGATCAGCTCGCCACGATGTCCGGGCGGGTGCCGGTGGACGAGAAGATGCAAGCGCTGGTCACCATGGCCAGCGGCGTCGGCCACATCTTCAACAACGTACTGGCCGGGATCCTGGGGCGGACCCAGCTTCTCCTGAAGAAGGCCGAGCGGGAAAAGGCCAAGGACCTGGTGGCGGGGCTCAACGAGATCGAGTCGGCGACCCGAACCGGCATCGACGCCCTGACCCGGATCCAGGAGTTCAGCCGGGCTCGGCCATCGGAGGCGCTCGCGCGAGTCGACCTCAATGACGTCGTGCAGCGAGCGATCGAGCAGACCCGGCCCAAGTGGCGCGACGAGCCGGCCACCAAGGGCGTGCGGATCGAGCTGATCACGCACTTCGGCGCCCACGCCCCGGTCCTGGGCGTCGAGAGCGAGTTGCTCGAAGCCCTCACCCAGCTCATCGTCAACGCCGTAGACGCCATGCCCCGCGGCGGTATCATCACCGTTCGCACCGGGAACGAGCCGGGCCGGGGCTTCATGGCGGTGTCGGACACCGGCACCGGCATGGCGGAGAATATCAAGAGCCGCGCCCTGGAGCCGTTCTTCTCGACCAAGGGCGAGACGGGCCTGGGCCTGGGGCTCTCGGTGGTGTACGGGATCATGGTGCGCCACGGGGGCGACGCCGTGATCGAGAGCGAAGCCGGCAAGGGGACGACCCTGACGCTTCGCCTCCCGACGGCCGGCGAGGGAGCTCCGACGCCGCTGACGGCCGCCGAGGCCGACCAAGCCCAGGTGCTCGTCGTCGACGACGACGAGACGGTGCGGACCGCTCTGGGGGACATGCTGCGCGGCGCCGGCTACGCGGTGACCCTGGCGGCTTCCGGTCTCGAAGGCATCGCCAAGGTCCGGGAGCGCGAGGGGCCGTTCCACCTCGTCGTGACCGACCTCGGCATGCCGGACGTGCCCGGCTGGGAAGTCGTGGAGGCGGTGAAGCAGATCGAGACCGCGACACCGGTCGTCATCATGTCGGGCTTCGACCGCGCCCGCGCCACACGTCGCGCCAAGGAGCTGGGCGTCGATCTCGTCATCTCCAAGCCGTTCGACCTGCAGGACTTCCTGAACGCGGTTCGCGGCCTGCTGCTGGGTCGGAAGCGCACCTGATTCTCCCGCAAGGGAGGCCTCGCCCCCCTCCGCGCCGCGCGCGCGGCACTCCGCAGCGGCAGAGCCCGCGCTCGAGACGCTGCGAACGCGATCCCGCGAGCGATCGGCCCCACCCGCCGCCTCCGAAACAGGGTCCGAGGTCCAATTTTCTTGACTCTCGGCCGACCACCGCCCTATACTCGCGCCTCACGAACTACTGCTAAGAGCTGCAAAAACCGGGGGTTACGACAGGGGGACCCCCACCCTGAATTTTTCTTGGGTTTCCGGGCCCCTGTGCAGGATAGTGGCCGCTGTTGCGAGAGAGGTGACAGAGCATGGCGTTGTTCAAGCGCAAGAAGCGACCGCAGGTGGTGGGACTCGACATCGGCTCGAGCTTCGTGAAAGCCGTCGAGTTGCGTCCGGTCGGAAACGACTACGAGCTGGTCGGGTTCGGGATGGGGCCGGTGCCGCCCGGGGCCATCGAGCAGAGCGAGATCAAGCAGCCCGCGGCCGTGCAGTCGGCGATCCGTCAGGCCCTCGAGCAGGGGCGCATCCAGGCGACCGACGCCGCGATCAGCATGTCCGGCGGCTCCGTCATCGCCAAGCGGGTGACGCTGCCGAAGATGTCGGAGGCCGAGCTGGCCGAGTCCATCCGGTGGGAGGCCGAGCAGCACATCCCGTTCGACATCGAAGACGTGGAGCTCGACTTCCAGATACTGCGCCAGCAAGGTCCGCAGCTCGAGGTGATGCTGGTGGCCGTGAAGAAGGGCAAGGTCCAGAGCTACGTGGACGCGGTGGCGGAGGCCGGCCTCGGCGTGGTGATCGTGGACGTGGACGTGTTCGCCCTCGAGACCCAGTACGAGTACAACTTCTCGGGTGACACGGAGGTCGTGGCCCTGGTCAACATCGGCCACGAGACGACCAACACGAACATCCTCCAGGGCGGCGTCAACGTCTATGCTCGCGACGTCTTCGTCGGCGGCAAGCAGTACTCTTCCACGATCGCTCAGCGCTTCGACCTGACCCCGTCCGACGCCGACGCCCTCGTCCGGGGGAAGCAGGGGGCGGTGAGCTGGGCCGAGATCGAGCCGGTGCTCGACCTCGTCTCCCAGGAGCTGGGGCAGGAGATCCAGCGCACGCTGGACTACTTCGGGACCACCGCCGAGCACGAGCGGATCCAGCGCATCTTCCTGTCGGGCGGCTGCGCGCTGATTCCGGGGCTCCAGGACTTCCTCTCGTCGCAGTGGGGAATCGAGGTCCAGCCGGCCGATCCCTTCAAGCGGGTCAAGCTGGGGCAGGGCCTCAACGCCGACGTGGTGCACAAGCTGGCCCCGCTGGCGGCCGTCGCGACGGGGCTGGCCATGCGCTATCCGGACGACCGGAAATAAGGACACCGAGCCGTGGCGATCAAAGTCAACGTCCTTCGTCGCGAAGGTTCGAAGAAGGGCGCGGGTCTCTCCAGCCTCCCCAGCGTGTCGATGCCGAAGGTGGCGATCGGCGGCGGGGGGCTGATGAAGGGGGCCGTCGCCCTCCTGGTCCTGGTGCTCCTGGCCCTGGGCTTCATGGGCTGGCGGGCCCACGCCGAGAAGGTGGACAACGAGAGGAAGATCACCCAGCTCAAGGCCCAGGACGCCGACCTCCAGCGCCAGCTCGTCGAGCTACGGGTGGCCGAGGCGGCCAAGCGGGAGATCCAGCGGCGCCTGGACATCATCGGCCGCGTGGCCAAGAGCCAGAAGGTCCCGGTCGAGATGATGGCCGGCGTGCTGAAGTCGGTGCCGCAAGGCATCTGGCTCACGTCGCTGGACGTGAGGCCGCAGGAGGTGAAGGTCAAGGTGGAGGCCAACCGGCAGGCCATCACCTACTCCAGCGAGACGCTCAAGGCCCTCAACGACAAGCGGGAACAGGAGGAGGCGGCGGCGGCCGCGTCCCAGGCCAGCCCCCGCCCGGCGGCGCCGGTGGCCACCAAGGAAGTCACCGAGATCCACGGCTTCTCCGTGGTGATCAAGGGCATGGCCTTCAACAACTTCCAGGTGGCCGAGTTCATGGAGAACCTCAAGAAGATCGGCGTCTTCGCGGACGTGGACTTCACGGTGACCCAGGCCACGAACGTCGAGTCGGTCCGGGTCATGGACTTCGAAGTCACCGCCACCGTGAAGCTATAGGCCAAGAGCCATGGAACGAGCAGAGCTGAAGAACCTAGTCCTGATCGGGCTCCTGATTCTCGCCCTCGCCTACGTCGGGTGGAACGGCTTCACCGCCATGGGCTGGCGCGGTGTGGCCGCGTTCCGGGCCGACGCGGCCAAGTCAGTCGCTCAGCGAGAGAAGCTCGAGACCAGCGTCAAGAACGCCAAGGCCCAGGTCGCGAACCTCGACAAGATCAAGAAGGAACGGGAAGCGCTGGAGGTGCAGCTCAAGGAGATCACCCGACGGCTGCCGGGTGAGCGCGAGTCGGCCGAGGTGCTCCGGAGCGTCGAGAGCCTGGCCGGCCGGTCGGGGTTGACGCTGGCGGCGGTCCGGCGTCGAACGCCCCGCACCCAGGAGCTGTACGTCGAGCTGCCCATGGAGGTCGGACTGGGGGGCGGGTACCACGAGATGGTGCGCTTCGCCGACCAGCTCTCCCAGCTCGACCGGCTGGTGACGCTGAACGAGTTCCAGGTGAACCGCCCGATGGCCGCCACGGGCCAGCCGGCCACCGCGGCCGTCACGCCCGGCACGGTCAGGGCGCAGATGGTGGCCGTGGTCTTCCAGGCGCTGCCCGAGCCGACGCTGACGCTCCCGGGAGTGCCGGCGACAGGCGCGGCGACCCCCGCCCGGTAACCGGAGGTCCCTGATGCGCAACGTCAACGCTGCCCGCGCGCTTCGCCGGATCGCCTGGCTGGCGCTGGCCGTCTGTCTGGCGATCCCGGCCACGCTGTTCGCCCAGGCCACCACGAAGCCGCCGACCTCGCTCCCGGTGCCCAAGGCCGTCCCGAAGCCCGAGGTGCCGGAGATCGCCCGGCCGCTCCAGCCGGCCCCGTCATCGGCGCCGGCCCCGGCCCCGCCGGCCCCCGCCAGCCCGGCGCCGGCAGCGGGTCAGACGGACGGCCGCGATCCGTTCACACCCCTCATCACCAAGGCGCCGGAGGGCGAGAACCGGCCGTCGCTGTCCGGCCTCCGACTGGTCGGCGTGATGTGGGATCCAGTGCGGCGCGATCAGGTCCGGGCCCTCGTCGAGACCCCGGACGGGCTGGGCTACTACGTCCGCCTCAACGAAGAAAAGTTCGGCGGAAGGGTCGTCGCAATCGAGCGGGACCGCGTGCGGTTCTCCGTCCGCGAGCAGGACCCGACCGGGCAGGCCCGGGTGCGGACGGTCGAGCTGAAACTAAACTAGGTGGAATCCATAGGCAGAGGGAGGAGCGGCGTGGCTAGACGAGGAGTTGTGATGCTCCTGGGCTGTGCCTGGACCCTGGCGGTGGCGGTCCCCGCGTGGGCGGCCGATCGTCCCACCGACCAGCCCATCCTGGTGGCGCAGGCGAGGGTGCCGGTTCTCGCGCAGACGGCGACGCAACCGCCGCGACAGCAGCCGCGCCTCATCTCGCTCGACTTCAAGGATGCCGACATCAACAACATCCTGCGCATCCTGGCGGAGTTCAGCGGTCTGAACATCGTGTCGAGCGACGACGTCAAGGGCAAGGTGACGGTGAAGCTCCAGAACGTCCCCTGGCAGCAGGCCCTCGACTCCGTCGTGCGGGCGGCGAAGCTCGGCTACGTGCAGGAAGGCAACATCATCCGCGTCAACAAGCTGGAGAACCTGACCAAGGAGGCCGAGGCCCAGTTCAAGGCCGAGCAGCGCGAGGTCGAGATCCAGCAGCGGCGCAAGGAGGCCGAGCTGCGCGTCGCGGCCCAGGAGGGCGAGAAGAAGCTGGCCGACCAGCGCCGCGACTTCGAGCTGGCGCCACTGGCCGAGGAGATCATCGCGCTGAAGTACGCGCACGTCGGCGTCCGCCGGGTCAACGTGCTCAACTTCCTGACCGACCAGGTCAGCTCCGAGGAGCGCCGGGGGGTCGAGGAAGCGATCACGGGCGGCGCCAAGAAGGAGCCGGGCAAGCCGGCCGGCCTGCTCTCCGCCCGCGGCGAGCTCACCGTCGACCAGCGGACCAACTCGGTCATCGTGCGGGACGTGGAGGGGAACGTCCAGCGGATCAAGGAGTTCATCGGCCGGCTCGACAAGGCGATCCCGGCCGTCCAGATCGAGGCGCGAATCGTCGAGATCACCAAGGACGATGCCCGGCGGCTGGGGGTCGTGTGGGGCGGCGTCTTCACGCCTCGCGCGGGTCCCAATTCCCCGATCGCCGTCGTCGGTGGTGGCGCCGGTCCGCGGGCCGTCCGGGGTGGCGACGCGCCGCCAGCCATCCCGCCGTCGACCGCCGCCAACTTCCCTACGGCACCGGTCAACGCTCCGTTCACGAACGGCAACCTCTTCGGGCTGGCCTTCGGCTGGCTGGCGTCGAACCTGGCCCTGGACATCTCGCTGTCGGCCCTCGAGGGTGAGAACCGGGTGCGCATCCTCTCCACGCCCAGCCTGATGACCCTGGAGAACGAGCCGGCGACCATCGCCAGTGGCCAGAAGATCCCGATCATCAGCGTCGTCGTCGTCGCCGGGGCGCCCCAGGCCTCCGTCACCTACTCGGACGTGACGACGCGCCTCCAGGTGGTGCCCCGCGTGGCCGCCGAGGACGGGCGGCTCGTGCTGACCATCGCCGTGAAGCGCGACACGCTGCTCAACACCATCACCGCGGCCGGCCTGACGGCGCCCGTCATCGGGACGCGGCAGACGATCACCCAGGTCCGGATCCCGGACGGGGGAACCGTCGTGCTGAGCGGTCTGCGGGAGGACAGCGCGACCGGGCGCACCGAGGGGCTGCCCTGGGTGAAGAACATCCCGGTCCTCGGCTGGCTCTTCAAGAACGAGCTGACGGACGCGAGCCGGACCGAGCTGATGGTGTTCCTGACCGCCAAGGTGGTGGAGAGCCCCGGGGAGGCCGCCGTCAGCCCCCAGGACCTGCCGGCCGCACCGGGCGCCCCCGCGCCCCCGGGCCGCACCGGCCAGGCGCCGGCCGCGCCGCTTCCCGCGGTGTCGTCGGCGGCTCCGGTCCCCGCCGCCGCCCGTCCGACTCCGGTCCAAGCGGAGGCCATGAGCCGATGATCAGCCAACGCGCGCGCCTCGCGATTGTCGTCGCCCTCGGCCTGGTCCTGGCCTGGACGTCGGCGGCGGATGCCCAGGAATGGAAGATCTACGTCAAGGGGAAGGTCGAGCCGATCGTGGCGAACTTCTACGCCGAGGAGGCTCCCTGGATCTTCTACCGGGACGACGAGAGCATGTACACGTTCGCCCTCGGCTGCAACCGGGTCGACCGCGTCGAGCGCGGCGGCGCCCCGATCCCGGCGCCGGCCTGCCCGGTCGAGGCGCTGCCCACCACGACGCCTCGCATCCTGGTCAACATCATGGATCTGGAATCCAAGCGGCTCGACGACGGGATCGCCAAGCTCCGCGAGCAGACCCGCGCGTACGCCGACGCCGTGATCGGCAGCGTCGTGTCCGCCCGGGGCATTCTGGTGGCCGGCGGCTCCGAGAGCCAGGCCGAGCAGCAGCTCCGCCAGGACGTCGGCGCGGTGTCGTTTCTCCGCAACCAGATCGAGGACACCCTGTTCGACATCCGGCTGACCGAGCGGCGGGTGAGGGCGCTCACCGAGGCGGCGAAGGGCTTCCCGAAGGCTGCCCGCCCAAGCTGCGCGCACTCGCTACTTCTTCGCGCCCCGGTAGCACAGGGAACGGCCCCGTGCGGACCATCACCGTCCACCTCGGCTCGCGGACCTACCCGGTCCACGTGGGCGCCGGCCTGCTCGGCGAGGTCGGGCGGGAGTGCGCCCGGCTCGGCCTGGGCCGGAAGGTGGCGGTGGTCAGCCAGCGCGCGATCGCGAGCCATGCCCGGACCGTCCTGGCGAGTCTGCAGGGCGCCGGGTTCACACCGGCGCTCGTCGAGATCGCCGAGGGCGAAGCGGCCAAGTCGATCGAGCAGGCCGGTGCCCTCTGGGAGGCCTTCCTCGGCCATGGGCTCGACCGCGGCTCGGTGGTCGTCGCGGTGGGGGGTGGGGTGGTCGGTGACCTGGCCGGTTTTGCCGCCGCCGGCTACATGCGGGGCGTCGGGCTCGTGCAGGTGCCGACGTCGCTCCTGGCCCAGGTGGACGCGTCGATCGGCGGCAAGGTGGCGGTGAACCACCCGCGGGCGAAGAACCTGATCGGGACGTTCCATCAGCCCCGGCTCGTGGTCATCGACCCGGGAACGCTCTCGACGCTTTCCGAGCGCGAGTACCGGTCCGGACTGGCCGAGGTCATCAAGACCGGCGTTGCCCTCAACGCCGAGCTGTTCACCACCCTGGAGGCGAGCGTCCCCGCCATCCGGGGCCGGGACCCCGAGCTGCTCGAGCGGGTGATCGCGACCTGCTGCGCCGAGAAGGCGACCATCGTCGAGCAGGACGAGCGCGAGGAAAGCGGTCTCCGCATGGTCCTGAACTACGGCCACACGGTCGGCCATGCCCTCGAAGCGCTGAGCGGGTACGGGGTGTGGCTGCACGGCGAGGCGGTCGCGGTGGGGATGATGGTGGCCGGACAGCTGTCGAACCACCTGCGGCTCGTCAACGCCCGGACCACGGAGCGGCAGGCGGCGCTGCTGAGCGCCGTGGGGCTGCCCACCCGCTTCGAGGCGCCGGCGCCGCCGGCGGTGTGGGACGCGCTCCGGCACGACAAGAAGGCGCGCGAGGGCCGGGTGCCGTTCGTGCTGCTGAAGGCGCTCGGGCGTGCGGAAGTCTGTTTCGACGTGCAGGCAGATATGGTCCTGCAGGCTCTGGAAGAGGTTCACCGAGGTCACGTGCCCGGCCGCGGGCAATAGAGGGGAAGCCGATGCGAAGGACGCTCTGGCGAGCCATCTCGGTAGTGTTCGTCGTGGTCGTGGCCCTCGTTGGTTGCAACGGCCCGAACCGCAGCCAACAGCCCAGCTCGGCTTCGGGATTCAACATCGACGTCCAGATCTCCCCGAATGTTCTTCGCGGAGCCACCGCGGGGACCAACGAGGCGCAAGGGGGTTGCGGCACCGTCACCGCCGCCGTGTTCGACACCAACGGGCGGGTCATCGACGGCGCCCTCGTCAACCTCAGCACCACCCTGGGTCGCTTCCCGCCGACCGCGACGCGTCAGGAGTCCGTCGCGGTGTCGGGATTCACGGTCCGCGGGGTCTACACCGACGTGCTGTGCGCCAAGGCCGAGCGGGGGACGGGGACCGTGACGGGCAGCGTCGAAAATGCGGTGTCGGCCGCGCTGTTCACCGTCTTCTAGGGGGCGTGACGACATGGGAGCGACATTGAGACGTATAGCGACCGGCAGCACCGGATCCTGGCGATCGATCGGGGTGCTCGCCGTCCTCCTCCTGGTCGGCGCGCTCTTCGCGGCATGCTCGAACCAGAGCTCGTCCAACGGTCCGGCCAATCCGGCCGGCACGGCCGGGCACGCCGATACCGCGAGCCAGCTGATCGTTCGGGTGGCCATCCACCGGGCCCAGGTCGACGTCGGCGACCGCGTCGGGATCACGGTGCTGGTCACCAACCTCAACGGCCGGCCCCTCGAGGGGCGTCACGTGCAGCTCGGGATCTCCAACAGCGGGCCCGGGCGCCTGGACCAGGTGAACGGGTTCACCGACCCGGACGGCAAGTTCACGACTTTCCTCTTCTGCAACTTCGACGGCGACGTGGAGATCACCGCGTTCGTCGAGGGCGCCTTCGCCATCGGCACCTGCCACTGCGGGGCGCCCACCACCGAGGGACGACCACGGTAGCGACCCCGACCGCGACGACGGGACGCCCGTAGGCGGCACCGACCTCTTCGCCGTCACCGCGACGCCCGGGGGAGGACACCTCTCCCGGGCGTCGTGCTCGGTTCGGCAGCTCCCGCCCCCCCCCGCCCTACGGGTGGAGGGGGATGGGACCCATTGCTTCCCACGGTCTCAGACTTCGGCTCACGCCGATGCCCGCGGCCACCGTCGACGGACCGCCGGTCGGGAGGGGCGTGTCGCAGAGACCGCAACCCTCTGACTCTGGCCACGCGGCCGTGGCGTTACACTTCGAGCCGTGGCTTCGCCGCAGCGTCCGAGAGGGGGCATCGGGGGGGTCTTCCGAGACCCCCCCGACGATCCTACGGGTCGATCTCGCCCTCGCCCGGCCCGTCGGATCCCTCCGCCGGGGACGGGGGCGCCCCGCTCATCTCGTGGAGCAGGTCCAGGTAGCGGGCGTTGCGCCCGTCGCCCACCGGGCGGGCGAGCCCCAGCCGGATCAGCTCGGCGTTGAGCATGCGACCGTTCGGCAGGAAGACGTAGGCCAGCCAGTTGCCGTCCGCGTCGTAGCGCTGTCGATCGAACTCGAGGTAGACGATGCTGCCCGGCTCGAGCTGCCGCCACGGGCTCTCGGCCGTCCAGGTTCCGCTGAGCGACTCGACGCCCACCAGTCGGACCCGGCGATGACCGCTGCGGACGCTCACCTCGAGGAGATCCGGCTCCACCCGCTGGACGTACCGCACCGGGGTCCGGCCGCGGACCGGCGCGATCTCCTCCGGAAAGAGTCGCATCACCTCGTTCACGGCGACCCCGATGATTCCGCCGAAGCGCCGGAACCGGAACTCCCCGTCTTCCACCCAGAACCCCTCGACCCGCATGAGCTGGCCGTTCGCCAGGCGGAGGAAGTGCGGCCGATCGGAGCTCTCGTAGGGCACCCGGGGATCGGGGGTCACCGGGAGCGGAGCGGCGCCGGTGGCGGCCCGATCCTCGGCGTCGGTCACCAGCACCGAGAGCCACGCCTCGGGGATCTCGGTGCCCGGCGGGACGCGGACCACGCTGACGATCTCCGACCGCGGCACCGTGAACGACCCGTTCGACACCGCGACGCGGACCCGGTCGCCTTCCGGCGTGAGGCTCGCGACCCGCAGGTCGTTGCCGCCCCGCATCGTGACGTAGAGGTCGGACTCCGGCTGGAGGGGGGCGCCACCGGTGTCCGTACGGACCGGTACCGGCGGCAGGTTGGCGGTGCGCTCGGCGGGATGTGCGGTGTCGGGGACGATCCTGAAAATCTCGTAGGTCGGGATGCGAACCGAGCCGCCGTACTTCTCGAACACGATCTGGCCGTGCTCCTCGACGTAGCGTGAGACCACGATCGGGTCGCCGCCGTCGATCAGGTAGATGAGGAAGCCGCGCGGCGGGGCGGGTGGGCGGGCGGCGGGGACATCGGGTGGAGGGGGCGCCAGCCAGCGCGGAGGCCGCGCGGCGGGTCGTGGCGCCGGAAGGACGGGAGCGCGGCCTCCGTCTCCGGATCCCGACTGACTCCTCTGATTCGCTGCCGATCCCGGCGCGGCCGCGGCCCCGTCGAGGTGTCCGACGGCCAGGACGGCGAGCGCGAGAGAGGCCCCGAGGGCGGACCCCCGCCCCGGTCGCGCCTTCATGGCCGTACTATAGCGCAACCCTCGACCCTGCTTACTCTTTTTGGATGAGCGCGACATTGACAAGGGTCGCCACCGGCCCGTATAGTAGCGTCCATCCGAGCGCCGTCCCTCGACCCCGTTCCGTATCCGAGGGGCCGCCCGGGCGACATCGTCGTGAGCATGGTGTTCGAGTCTGGGGGGCGGCAGGCCCCGGTCGTTCGCTGAGGAGCGAGCGGCCCGGCCTTGCCGGGAGGCCACCGAGGGGGGCGCAGCCCTTCTCCGAAGTCGTTTTGGCGACCGCCGAGGACATCCGCCATCACGAGGCCCGGCTGGCTCGGGAGCCCAGCTCCCAGGCATACGCCGCGCTGGCCGAGGCGTACCGGCGGGGCGGCCGGTTGGACGAGGCGGTCCGCGTCTGCCGCCTGGGTCTCCAGCGGTACCCCACGTATTCGACCGCGCGGTTCGTCCTGGCCAAGGCGCTGCTGGACCAGGACCAGGTGTCCGAGGCGCGGACCGAGGTGGAGCGCTTTCTCCAGGCCGAACCCGACCACGAGCCGGCGCTCCGGATCGCCGCCGAGTGCGCGCTGCGCCTGGCCGATCCCCGGGGAGCGCTGGGTCATCTCCGCCGGCTCGGAGTGCTCGACCCGGAGGACCGGGGGATGCAGGGACAGCTCCGGGCTCTGGAGGTCGCATCCGGGCGTGACCGGGGACGGGCCGAGTCTGGCGGCCTGTGGCCGGTTCTCGCGGACGACACGTACGCCACCGTGACCTTCGGCGACCTCTGCGTCGCCCAGGGCCTCCTGGACGAGGCGACGGCGGTGTTCAGCCGCATCGTTCTGCGGAGCCCTGACCACGCCGTCGCCCGCGCGCGTCTGGCCGACCTCGGTCGCGCGAGGATCCAGGCGCGGCGGCCACGAAACTGAATTTGGAGCCCGTCGGAGCAAGTCATCCTGCGGGCGTTGTGACGTGAGCCATCAAGGCCCTCCGAGCGGCGGCTTTGCCGCCGCCACGACGGGGGGGCATCGGGGGGGTCTTCCGAGACCCCCCCGAAGGACCTAGGATTCCTCGAAGCGGGAGCACACTGAGATGCCGGTTTCGACCGCGGAGTTTCGCAAGGGTCTCAAGATCGAGTTGGACGGCAACCCCTACACCATCGTCGACTTCCAGCACGTCAAGCCGGGCAAAGGGGGGGCCTTCGTTCGCACGAAGCTCAAGCACCTCAAGCTCGGCACCGTCGTGGACCGGACCTTCCGGTCGGGTGAGAAGTTCGAGCTGGTGGACTTCGAGCAGCAGCCGATGCAGTTCATGTATCGGGACGACCTCTTTCACTTCATGAACCTGGAGACGTACGAGCAGATCGCGCTCTCGCGGGTCGAGGTCGGCGAGGCAGCGGACTATCTGAAGGACAACATGGAGGTGGAGGTCGCCTACATCAATGGCCAGCCCTCGGCGGTCGAGCTGCCGACCTTCGCCGAGCTGCGAGTGGTGAAGACCGACCCCGGCCTGCGCGGCGACACCGCGTCGGGCGGGTCGAAGCCGGCGACCCTGGAGACCGGCGCGGTCGTGTCGGTCCCGCTGTTCATCAACGAGGGCGACGTCCTCAAGATCGACACCCGCACCGGCGCCTACATCGAGCGCGCCGGGTAGCGCACGGGTCGGCCGTGGAGATCACGCTCGTACGGTGGCCGCGCGCCAGGAAAGACGACGCATGAATCTCAAGGAGATTCGCGCCCTTCTCGAGCTGCTCCGGGAATACGGGTTGACCGAGGTCGAGATCGAGAAGAGCGGCGAGCGGGTCCGGATCCGGCGCGAGGCGACGGCGGCCGCCCCGCCGGGCCCGGCGCCGGCGGGCGCGGCGCCCGCGATGGCGGTGCCGGCCAGCCAGACGGCGCCGGCCGCCGGTGCGCCCCCCGACGAGCGCCCGCGACACCTGGTGACGGTGGAGGCGCCGATGGTGGGCACCTTCTACCGGGCATCCTCGCCGGATGCCGACCCCTACGTCCGCGAGGGGGACGCCATCAAGGAGGGGCAGGTGCTCTGCATCATCGAAGCGATGAAGCTGATGAACGAGATCGAGTCCAAGGTCTCGGGTCGGGTCATCCGCGTCCTCGCCGAGAACGGGCAGCCCGTCGAGTATGGCCAGCCGCTGTTCCTGATCGAGCCCTGACGTCTCCGCCATGAGCGCTGGAGCGAGATAGCCCCGTGTTCTGCCGATCGTGCTGGAGCAACATCGCCGATGGCAGCTCGGAATGCCCTCGGTGCCACGCCGACCCCGGGGCGGCCCCGGCTGCGGCGACCCCGGCCGCGGCGGCTCCGCCGCCGGCGGGCCGCGTCCCCGACGAGCCGTCCCCGAAGAGGAAGGGCGACCGCCAGAACCGGCTCATCGCGCTGGTCGCCCTCCTCGTGCTCGTCCTGATCGCCGGCCCGCCGGCCGTGGAGTGGGCGATGCGCCGCTGGCGCGGCGAGCCGGCCGGAGGGGCCCCGGGCTCCTCCGAGCGCCCACCCCTCGAGACGACCGCGTCCACCTCGGATCCGACCCGGCCGTCGGCTGACGACGGCCCCGACGCGGCGGCGCTGCGCGAGGCCTACGAGCTCTATCAGCAGGGGAAGGTGACCGAGGCCTGCGACCGGTACCGCGACGTCGCCAACCGGCTGGGGACCCAGTCGGTGCGGCGCAACCTCGCGTCTTGCCTGGCGCGGCTCGGCCGGGAGGCCCAGCAGGCCAATCTTTCCGAGCAGGCGGCCGACTACTATCGACGCGCTCTGGACGTTGCTCCGGACGACGGGAGCATCTGGGTTGCCCTCGCCCTCGCCCACGCGCAGGCGCGAGACCTCGGTCGAGCCCAGGGCGTCCTCGAACAGGCGGCGGCGCGCTTCCCCGACGACCCCGACATCCTCTATCTGCTGGCCGAGATGCAGGAGCGGCAGGGACGCTCGCGCGAGGCGGCCGAGACGCTCCGCCAGCTGCTGGCCCGGCGTCCCGGCCATGCCAAGGGTACCCAGCTGCTGGCCGCTATCGAGAAGGAGCAAAAGGTCGAGGGGTCCTACTGGAGCCAGGAGAGCCGGCACTTCGTGGTGCGGTACGAGGGCGCGGGCGGGATCGACCTCGGGCGCTCGGTCGTCGACTACCTCGAGGAGGCGTACGAGACCGTCGGCCGGGCACTCGGCTACTTCCCCGAGCACCGGGTCCAGGTCAGCATCTACAGCCAGGAGGTTCTGGGCGAGGTCAGTCGGGTCCCGGCCCATTTCGTTCGCGGCGTGTTCGAAGGGGACACCCGGAAGATCCGGCTGAACTTCGCGAAGTCCGTCGCCTACACGAACGACCTGTCCCAGCTGGTCCGCCACGAGTACACCCACGCCGTCATCCACGAGGTGAGCAACGGCAAGGCGACGGTCTGGGTGCACGAAGGGCTGGCCCAGGTGATGGAGGGCCGCGCCCCCTGGCCCCTCCCCGCCAGCGTCCCGCGTCAATACCTGACGCTGGCCGGGATCGACCAGCTGGCCCGGGCCGGGAACGCGGTGGCCGCCATCTCCGGGTACGTGCTCGCCCACGTCGCCATGCAGCACCTGGTGGACCAGGGCGGCATGCCGAAAGTCGCCGAGTTCCTGCGGCGCCTCGGGCAGGGCGACACCATCGAGCAGGCGCTCCGTCAGGCCTTCGGCTTCGGATCCGAGGACGTGGAAGCGCGGATCTTGGCCGTCGCCGGCCGGAGCTG
Source organism: uncultured Candidatus Rokubacteria bacterium (assembly GCA_963708025.1). Classification (GTDB taxonomy): domain Bacteria; phylum Methylomirabilota; class Methylomirabilia; order Rokubacteriales; family DASRDR01; genus CAVPSB01. Next base: position 345,752 of record CAVPSB010000031.1, read on the forward strand.
AGAGCGTATGAAGGAATCGAGTCCTCCGACTCCCCCCTCCCCCCAGTGGGTGGGGGAGGGGGGCCAAAGGCCGAAGGCCGTCGAAGGATCGGGTGGGCGGGAGGTCCCGAACTGACGTGTTCGGCAAGATCCTCATTGCCAACCGCGGGGAGATCGCCCTCCGCATCCTCCGGACCTGCCGGGAGATGGGGATCCGCACGGTGGTGGCCCACTCCAAGGTGGACGCGGACTCGCTGCCGGTGCTGCTCGCCGACGAGAGCGTGTGCGTCGGCCCCGATGAGAGCGCCCAGAGCTACCTGAACATCCCGAGCCTCATCTCGGCGGCCGAGGTCACCGACGCCGAGGCGATCCATCCCGGCTACGGCTTCCTCGCCGAGAACGCCACGTTCGCGGAGATCTGCCGGGCCTGCTCGATCCGCTTCATCGGGCCGGGTCCCGACGCCATCCGCCTCCTCGGCGACAAGGTGCGGGCCCGGGAGCTCGCCCGGAAGTGCGAGGTGCCGCTCCTCCCCGGCAGCGAGGGCGGGGTCCGGGACGAGGCCGAGGCCCTGGCGTGCGCCGAGGCGATCGGCTTCCCGGTCCTGCTCAAGGCCGCCCTCGGCGGCGGCGGGCGCGGCATGCGCGTCGTCCGCGATCGGGAGGGCCTGGCCGCCGCCGTCCAGACGTGCCAGAAGGAGGCATCCGCGGCCTTCGGCTCGTCGGAGATCTACATCGAGAAGTTCGTGGAGGTCGCCCGCCACGTCGAGGTCCAGGTGCTGGCCGACGCTCACGGGCACCTGATCCATCTGGGCGAGCGCGAGTGCTCGATCCAGCGCCGGCACCAGAAGCTCCTCGAGGAGTCGCCGTCGCCAGCCGTGACGGAGGCGATCCGCGGCGAGTTGACGGCGGCTGCCCTGCGCCTGTGCCGGGCGGCCGGGTACGAGAGCGCCGGGACCGTCGAGTTCATCCTGGACGGCACGGGCCGCTTCTATTTCCTGGAGGTCAACACCCGGATCCAGGTCGAGCACCCGGTGACCGAGATGGTGACCGGCGTCGATCTCGTCCGCGAGCAGATCCGGATCGCCGCCGGCGAGCCGATGAGCGTCACCCAGGAGACGCTCCGCTCTTCGGGGCACGCGATCGAGTGCCGGATCACCGCCGAAGACCCGGTGACCTTCACGCCCAGCCCCGGCCGGATCTCGACCTACCTGCCCCCGGGTGGGTTCGGGGTGCGGGTGGACAGCCACTGCTTCAGCGGCTACACGGTGCCGCCCCACTACGACTCGCTGGTGGCCAAGGTCATCGCCCACGGCGACAGCCGGGCGGAGGCGATCGCGCGCATGCGGCGGGCGCTGGCCGAGTTCCTCCTCGAAGGGATCAAGACCACGATCCCCTTTCACAGCCGGCTCCTGGCCGACCCGCGTTTCGTCGAGGGAGCGTATTCCACCGCATTCCTCGAAACCCACGTCTGATCGGCGCCGGTTCCCCTGGCTCTGGATCGCCGTCGGCGCGCTGGCCCTGACCCTCGTCGTCACCTGGCCGCTCGCGCGCTGCCTGGACTCCTGCCTCGGCGAGCCGCCGGATCCGCTCCTGTCGGTCTACTTCCTGGCCTGGGTCGCTCATGCCCTCACCACGCCGGGGGTGCGGCTCGTCGACGCCAGCCTCTTCGCGCCCTATCCCGGGACGCTCGCCCTCGGCGAGTACATGCCCGGCTACGCGCCGCTGGCCGTCCCCGTCATCGCGTTGACCGGCAACCCGGTCCTCGCTCACAACCTGCTGCTCGTCCTCTCGTACGCCCTGGCCGCGCTCGGCGCCGCCGCCCTCGTCTTTTCCCTCACGGGCGCGCTCGGTCCGGCGGTCGTGGCCGGCGCCGCCTTCGCGTACGCGCCGCGCCTCCTCGACCAGGCCTACAACGTCCAGACCCTGGCCGTCTTCTGGGTGCCGTGGCTCCTGCTCGCCCTGGAGCGGTTCCTGGCGCGGCCGACCTGGCCCGGCGCGGCCCTGGTGGCCGGGCTCTGGGTCGCCCTCGCGCTCTCGTGCCTGAACGTCTTCGTCTACGCCACCGTGCTCGGGGCCCTCTTCCTGGCTGCCGCCGTGACCGTGGGCGGCCGGCAGCTCCGCGGAGCCCACCTCGTCCGCCTGGCCGGCGCGGGGGTCGTCGCGGGCGCCGTCGTCTTGACGTACCTGGCGCCCAATCGGGTGCTGGCGCGAGAGTGGGGGCTCGGGCGGGCCCTGGCGGAGGTCGAGCGCCACTCGGCCACGCTCAGCCATCTGATCGGCGTGCCGCGCGAGTCCCTGCTCCGGCGTCTCGCCGGCCTGCCGGATCCCTCCGGCCACGAGGGGCTCGTCCCGGGGCTGGTGGTCAGCGTCCTGGCCGTGGCAGGGCTGCTGGCCGTCTTCCGCGACCGCGACGGCCTCCGGTCGAAGCTGGCCCCGTACGTGGCGGTGACGGCGGCGGCGGTCGTCCTCGCGCTGGGGCCGACCGCCGCGACGCCGTGGGGACCGTTGCCCCTCCCGTACCGCGCCCTGTACCTGGCCGTGCCGGGGTTCGACGCCATCCGGACGCCGGCCCGGTTCGTCGTCTTCCTCGACCTCGGCGTCGCCGTCCTGGCGGGCGTCGGCGCGGCCTGGTGGCTCGCGCGGCGGGCGCCGGCAACGCGGCCGTGGCTGGCCGGGGGCCTGACGGCCGCGGTCCTCCTCGAGTCGGTGGCCGTGCCGTACCCGGGCGCGGTCCCGCGTCTGGCTCCCGGCTCGGTCCCGGCGGTGTACCGGTGGCTCGGCCAGCAGGACCAGCGCACGCTGGCCCTCGGCATCCCGATGGGAGACTGGGTCAACGTGGCCGCGGCCGCGTTCCACCTGCGGCCGACGGTGAACGGCTGGTCGAGCTACTGGCCCCCACGGTATCCCGAGCTGGTCGAGGCCATGGAGCGGTTTCCCGACGCGCGCTCCCTGGCCCTGGTCCAGGGGCTCGGGGTGGACCTCGTCCTCGTCGACGGCGCATGGCTGAACCCCGCGCGCGCCGCCGCGCTGGCCGGGTTCCCCGCCATCCTGCGCCCCGAGCGCGCCTTTCCCACGCACCTCGTCTACCGCATCGCCCGCGCCGGGCCGGCGGCCCGGCCGGCGCTCGAGGAGGTCGAGGCCACGGCCCGCGTCATGCCGCCCGGGGACGGGCGGTCGTGGCAGGGCTGCGTCACGCTCCGGAACGCGGGTCCCCACTTCGTGCCGCTCTACCCCCTCCATCGTCTCCACCTTCGGGCCGAGGGCGCCGCGGTCACGACCGTCCGCTGGCTTCCCCTCGACCTCGCCCCGGGCGCCGCTCACACCGCCTGTCTCCCGCTGACCGGGCGACCTGGGCGGTTCGACGTCCAGGGCGAGGTCGAGGACGGGGTGCGGCGCCATCGCTTCGCCCTCGGCACCGAGGACGCGGTGGGACGCCTGGAGCCGGCCGGAGGCCGACCGTGACCGCCAGCCCGCGGCCGCCGCTCGACCTGTACGTGATCCTCGACCCGACGGTCGCGGGGGGTCGGGACCTGGTCGCTCTCGCCGACGCCGTGCTCGCCGCGGGCGTCCGGTGGCTCCAGCTCCGCGACAAGGACGCGACCACGCGCGACCTGGCGGCCCTGGCCCGTCGGCTCCTGGCGCGTGCTCGCACCGCCGGTGGAGTGCTCATCGTCAACGACCGGCTGGACGTGGCCCTGGCGGTCGGGGCCCACGGGGTGCACCTCGGTCAGGACGACCTGCCCGCGGCCGACGCTCGCCGGCTGGCCCCGGGGCTGGTGATCGGCGTCTCCACCCACAGCGTGGAGCAGGCACGTCAGGCCGGGGGAGACGGCGCCGACTACGTCGCCCTGGGCTCGATCTACCCGACGGGCACCAAGCCCCGCTTCGAGCTGGTCGGCGTGGAGGCCCTGCGGCGGGTTCGCCCCCACGTGCGAGGGCCGCTCGTGGCCATCGGGGGGATCACCGCCGAGCGCGTGCCCGAGCTGCTGGCGGCGGGCGCCGACGGGGTGGCGGTCATCTCCGCCGTCGGGGCCGCCCGCGATCCCGGCGCCGCGGCCGCGGCGTTCCTGACAGCCTTCCGGGTCTCCCGGGTGCCACCCAACGAGAATGGGGCCGGGTCCGTCCAGCCCTGATACCCTGAGAGGCCACCGCGGGTAGCCTCCCGAACCCGCGGTCAGGAGGCTCACATGAGACTGGCACTCGGGCTGGTCGTCGTCCTCGCGGTCACGCTCGCGGAAGCCGCACCGCTGCAGGCCCAGTCGCTCGACCCGGCGTCCGCCGCGGCTCTGGCCGCGACGCTCCGACTCCTCCAGGATCCCGGGCAGCGGGGCCCGGCGATCGCCGGCAATCCGCAGGCCGCCGCCGTCGACAAGCAGATGCAAGCGGTGCTCGGCTCCCCCGAGCTGCAACAGGAGTTCTACACGCTCGCCGCCGACGTCTTCGCCGAGCTGGCCCAGAGCGTCGGGGGTGACGTGGGCAAGATGACCCAGGCTCTCGAGGCCGGGCGGGCCGATCCCGCGGGGTTCGCGGCGACGTTGAGCCCGCGGACGCTCGAGCGCTTGCGCGCGCTCTCCAGCAAGATCGCCGACCGCATGCGCTGAAGATCTTCGGGGGGGTCTCGGAAGACCCCCCCGATCCCCCCCTCGGAGGCCGCGGCGAAGCCGCGGCTCGAAGCGGAACACCAGGGCCGCGCGGCCGAACCCGAGGGCAGCGAGAAACCGACGGGCCGCGAAGGGGGAACCGACAGGCGGGAGGGCGAGGGTGGCGGTTCTTCACCGGCGGGGCTGATCGGCGGTGCACCGAAGTGATGGCGCCCGCGCCGTCGCCTCGGCGAGCGGGGATCCGGATGCGGAGGCGCGTGTCCCGGGCCGTCACCGCGAAGACGTGGTAGCCGCGCGGGTCCCGCACGTGGGTGAGGCTGGGGGCGACTGGAAAGGCTTCGGCCACGCAGCCGGCCGGCATGGCGAAGCTGATGCCCTGGAGGCCCTCCGGTTGGACAGCGCCACCACCAGCTCACCCCCGTCGCGCGAGAACGAGTACTCGGTCTTGACGAACCGGTCCACGAAGTCGGCAAAGTACGCCATGGTCTCGACCGTGAGGGCTCCCGCCTGCTCCAGCTCCTCGGCGCGGTCCACGAAGCGTCGGAAGGCCTCCCGCGAGGACGGGTTCAGCATGTCGTAGGACCTCAGCCGGATGGTCCGCTCGGCCACGATGTAGTCGAGGTCGACCCGAGCGCGGGGCTCCGGCTTGACAGCTTCCGAGGCCCCGGCCGATAATGGCGACCAATTCCGGTGCCATCCGGGAACGCGGTCACCCCCAAGGAGACGGGTGGTGAGGGCGCGTTCGAGTCGGATGGCCATGAATTTCCTACCTCGTTCCCCTCGGAAAGGAGCGTGTCGATGCGCGGAAAGCTCGTACGGATGGTCTCCCTCCTGGCCGTCCTGGCCCTGGTGCTGCCCCTCGCCGCGGAGGCGCAGGGCAAGGGCACCATCAAGATCGCGACCCAGAGCCCGCTGTCCGGCTCGCTGGCGGCCCTCGGTGAAGGCATCAAGCTCGGCACCCAGCTGGCGGTCGAGAAGTTCAAGGGCCCCGTCGAGAAGGCCGGCTTCAAGGTGGAGCTGGTGCCGTTCGACGACCAGGCCAAGCCTGACGTGGGCGTCGCCAACGCCAAGAACATCATCAACGACAAGGACATCCTGGTGGTGATCGGCCACCTGAACTCCGGCGTCGCCATCCCGTCGTCCGAGGTCTACAAGGAAGTCAGCCTGGTGATGATCTCGCCCGCCAACACCAACCCGCTCATCACGGACCGCATGCTGCCCAACGTGAACCGCGTGTGCGGGCGGGATGACGTGCAAGGCGCGGTGGGAGCCGAGTTCGCGCGCGACGTCCTCAAGGTGAAGAGCGTCTACATCGTCCACAACAAGAACCAGTACGGGCAGGGCATCGCCGAGTTCTTCCAGGAGACCTCCAAGAAGGCCGGCGTGGCGGTGATGGGCTTCGAGGGGACGGAGGAGCAGGCCAACTTCGACCCGATCCTGACGCCCATCAAGGCCAAGAACCCCGACCTGATCTACTTCGGCGGCGAGTATCCGCAGGCCGCCCCGATGTTCCGGCAGGCCCGGGAGAAGGGCATCAAGGCCAAGTTCATGGGGCCGGACGGCCTGGACTCGACGGAGCTGCTCAAGCTGGGCGGCGACGCGCTGATGGGGATGCACTTCACCACCGTGGCCGGCGGCGTGAACGAGTACCCGAAGGCCAAGGAGTTCGCCGACGAGTACAAGAAGAAGTTCGGCAAGGATCCCGAGCCGTTCGCGGCCCAGGCCTACGACGCCACGGCGATCGGGCTCCGGGCGCTGGAGGCGGCGATCAAGGAGGCCGGCGGCAAGGCGCCGACCCGTGAGGCCGTCAGCAAGGCGACCCGCAAGGTCAAGTACAACGGGATCACGGGCAACGTCGAGTTCGACGACAAGGGCGACCCCAAGAAGGCGACCTATCTGATCTACCAGGTGGGCAAGGAGTGGAAGGACAACAAGCTCGTCAAGCGTCTCGAGATCGCGGCGCCGGCGGCCAAGAAGCAGTAGCCGGCCGCCGGATGTCCTCGCACGGGGAGGGGCCCTGGTGGCCCCTCCCCATCCGTTTTTCCTCCCGGTGTGATCCTCCCTCGAGCTGATGGACTGGCAGCTCGTCTTCGGCATCCTGCCCCAGGTCGTCATGGACGGCCTGGTGCTCGGCTTCATGTACGCGCTCATCGCCCTCGGCTACACGATGGTCTACGGCGTGCTGGAGCTGATCAACTTCGCCCACAGTGAGATCTTCATGGTGGGGGCCTTCGTGGGGGTCGAGATCCTCCTCATGCTGAAGGCGGGTGGCGTGCTCGACCCCCTCAGCCCCTTCCTGGTCCTCCTGCTGATCGTGCTGACCGGCATGACGGTCTCCGGCTTGCTGGCGGTGGCGATCGAGCGGGTGGCCTACCGCCCGCTGCGCGGCGCCCCCCGGCTGATCCCGCTCATCTCGGCCATCGGCGTCTCGTTCTTCCTGCAGGACGCGGTCCGGCTCTTCGAGAGCCTCTGGCGCAACGCCTTCTACCTGACCTACCCCTCGTTCGCCCTCTTCAACAAGCGGATCGAGCTGGGAGAGACCGTCGATTTCTCCGTGAAGTCGATCCTGGTGGTGCTGGCCTCGCTGCTGATGCTCGTCGCCCTCCAGTTCCTCGTCAATCGCACCAAGCTCGGCAAGGCCATCCGGGCGGTCGCCGAGGACCAGCCGACGGCCAGCCTCATGGGCATCAACGTCAACCGCATCATCTCGCTGACGTTCCTGATCGGTGGCGCCATGGGGGGCGCCGCCGGCGTCCTCTTCGGCATCCAGTACAACACCGTCAACCCGTTCACCGGCTTCATCCCCGGCATCAAGGCGTTCACGGCCGCCGTGCTCGGCGGGATCGGGAACATTCCGGGGGCGATGGTGGGGGGGCTGGTCCTGGGGCTCCTGGAAGCGTTCGCCGCCTCCTACCTCTCGCTGTTCACGGGCGGCGCCTTCGGGGCCGAGTACAAGGACATCTTCGCCTTCTCGATCCTGATCCTCATCCTGATCTTCCGGCCCCGGGGCTTGCTGGGCGAGGTCGTGAGGGAGCGCGCTTAGGCCATGAGCCTGCCGGCGGGCTGGCGCCATCCGCTGGTCGTCAACGGCCTGGTCCTCGGCCTGATCCTGGGATCGGCGGTGCTGGTCTACGGGGTGCCCCGGTCCATCCTCGCCTTCATGGCGTTCCAGGGCTCGCTCCTGGTCGTCTACTACGTGCCGCTCGCCTACCGGATGAAGCTCGTCTACGCGGCGCTCGCGCTCGGCCTCCTGATGCCCATCCTCGGCACCCACAACGGGTACTACATGGAGGTGGCCGTCCAGGTCGGCATCTTCGTGGCCCTGGCCCTCGGCCTCAACATCGTGGTCGGCCTGGCCGGCCTCCTCGACCTGGGGTACGTGGCCTTCTACGCGGTCGGGGCGTACCTGTGGGCGATCTTCGGCTCGCCCCAGGCGGCCAAGTTCCTCCCCGCCGCCGCCGACGCCTTCCCGCTGGCCGCGCCCTGGTTCTTCGCGTTCCTGATCCTCGGCATCGCGGTCGCCGCCATGACCGGGGTCCTCCTCGGGCTCCCCGTGCTGCGGCTCCGCGGCGACTACCTGGCGATCGTGACGCTCGGCTTCGGGGAGGTCATCCGGGTCCTCGCCAACAACCTCGACAAGCCCTGGAACATCACCAATGGACCGAAGGGGATCACGCCGATCCAGCGGCCGCCGCTCTTCTTCGAGCCGCTCCTGCGGGCCGTCGGGCTCGAGGTCTCGCCCTTCACGCTCTACCCGCTCTACTTCTACTTCCTGGTCCTGGGGGTGGTCGGCGTGGTCATCCTGGTCAACCAGCGATTGGAGCGCTCCCACATCGGCCGCGCGTGGGAGGCCATCCGGGAGGACGAGGTCGCCGCCCAGGCGATGGGCGTGCCCCTGGTCCGGATGAAGCTCCTGGCCTTCGCGGCCGGCGCCTCGTTTGCCGGGGTGATGGGCGTCATCTTCAGCGCCAAGCAGCTCTTCATCAACCCGGAGTCCTTCACCTTCCTGGAATCGATCGGGGTCCTGGCCATGGTCATCCTGGGCGGCATGGGCTCGATCCCCGGCGCCATCATCGGGGCCAGCGTGGTCACCATCCTCAACCTCCAGGTGCTCAAGGGCATCTCGCTCTGGCTCAACGAGCTGCGGAACTCCGGGATCGAGATCCTCGGCTACAACCTCGCCAACCTGCCCTCCCAGTTCGAGCCGGCCAAGTACGAGCGGATGGTCTTCGGCATCATCCTGATCCTGATGATGATCTATCGCCCGGAGGGCATCATCCCGGCCCGGCGGCGACGGCTGGAAGCGTTCGAGCGGGAGGAGCCGCCCCCGCCGTGAGCGGCCCGGTGCTGCTCGAGGCCCGGCGCGTCACCAAGCGGTTCGGCGGGCTGGTGGCGGTGAACGCCGTCGACTTCACCCTCCAGGCGGGCATGATCGCCAGCGTCATCGGCCCCAACGGGGCGGGCAAGACGACGCTCTTCAACGTCTTCACGGGGCTCTACCAGCCGGACGACGGCGACGTCCTGGTCCAGGGCCGGTCGGTCGTCGGCTTCACCCCCGACCGGATCACCGCGCTCGGCGTCTGCCGCACCTTCCAGAACATCCGGCTGTTCAAGAACATGACCGTGGTCGAGAACGCCCTGGTCGGGATGCACACCCGGATCCCCCTCCGCTTGTGGGACGTCCTGGCCCGGACGCCGGCCTTCGGACGCCGGGAGGGGCAGGCCGTGCGGCGCACCCTGGAGCTGCTGGCCGTGGTGGGCCTGCGGGGCAAGGAGGACGTCCTCGCCCGCAACCTGCCCTACGGCGACCAGCGCCGGCTCGAGATCGTGCGGGCCCTGGCCGCCGAGCCCAAGGTCCTGCTCCTCGACGAGCCGACGGCGGGGATGACCCAGGGGGAGGCCCAGAGCCTGATGGCCTTCCTCCGCCAGATCATCCGGGAGTTCGGGGTGACGATCCTCCTCATCGAGCACAACATGCGGGTGGTCATGGGGGTCTCGGACCGGGTCACCGTCCTCGACTACGGCGAGAAGATCGCCGAGGGCCGGCCGGTGGAGGTGCAGAAGGACCCCCGGGTCGTCGAGGCGTATCTGGGGCGGGGGCGGGCCGGCGGCCAGGCCGCCGCCCCCTGAGCGGCCATGCTGCGCATCGCCGACCTCCACGTCTACTACGGGGAGATCCATGCCCTGAAGGGCGCGTCGCTCGCCGTCAACACGGGGGAGATCGTCGCGCTCCTCGGCCCCAACGGGGCCGGGAAGACGACGACGCTGAAGACGATCTCGGGTCTCCTCACGCCCCGGACGGGGGCCATCACGCTGGAGGGGGAGAGCCTGGTCGGGGTCCCTTCCCACGAGGTCGTCCACCGGGGGATCGCCCACGTGCCGGAGGGGCGGAAGATCTTCAACCGGCTGACGGTGGCCGAGAACCTGGATCTGGGGGCCTACATCCGCTCCGACGGCGGGATCCGTCAGGATATGGAGAGGGTGTTCACCCTGTTCCCCCGCCTCAGCGAGCGCCGGAGCCAGGTGGCGGGGACGCTGTCGGGCGGCGAGCAGCAGATGCTCGCCATCGGGCGGGCCCTGATGGCCCGGCCGCGCCTGCTCCTGCTGGACGAGCCGTCGATGGGGCTGGCCCCGGTCCTGGTCGAGCAGATCTTCGAGACCGTCCAGGACATCAACCGCCAGGGGACCCCCATCCTGCTGGTCGAGCAGAACGCCGCCATGGCGCTGACCATCGCCCACCGCGGCTACGTGCTGGAAACCGGCAGCATCGTCCTCGAAGGGCCGGCCCGGACCCTGGCCGGGGACGCGGAGATCCGCCGGGCCTACCTCGGGGAGGGCGCCTGACGGGGGGTGACGCGCCCTTGACACTGCCGGGGGTGCATAGTAGCGTACCGACCACCCCAATGTCCGGGAACGTGTCTCGGCTTCGGCTCTGTCACGGGCAACTTGCCAAAGAGGGCGTCGAACAGGGGATGATTCCGCCCCGAAGGGCTCGGATGCCCGGGTTGCTGTGAGCGTGTGTCCATCCTGATCTGACCCAGAAGGAGGAGACCATGCGAGGTTGGAAGTGGCTCGGGATCGCGTGTCTGGCCTTGCTGGTGGTCGCGCTGGCGTCGCCGGCGGACGCCCAGCAGTGCCCGAAGGGGAAGCTCCGCATCTACACCTCGTGGCCGATGCAGGGCGCGATGATCCCTGAAGGCACCGGGATGAAGAACGGCGTGGACCTGGCCGTGGCCGAGGCCGGCGGGGTGGTGGCCGGCTACTGCCTGGAGGTCGTCAACCTCGACGACGCCTCGCCGCAGACCGGCAAGTGGGACGGTGCGGTCGAGGCCGAGAACGCCAACAAGGCCGTCGGCGATCCGCTCGCCATCGTCTACATCGGCACCTACAACTCGGGCGCCGCCAAGGTGTCGGCCTCGATTACCAACCGGGCCCGCATGGCCCAGATCTCGCCGGCCAACACCTATCCGGGGCTCACCAAGAAGCGGGGGGCCGCGCCCGGCGAGCCCGAGATCTACCGACCGGGCGGCTTCGTGAACTACTTCCGCGTCGTGCCCGCGGACGACATCCAGGGCGCGGTGGGCGCGAAGTGGGCGAAGCAGCGGGGGGCCAAGAAGGTCTACATCCTGAACGACCAGGAGCTGTACGGGAAGGGGATCGCCGACGTCTTCGAGGCGACGGCCAAGAAGATCGGGCTCCAGGTGGCGGCGAACGAGGGCATCGACTGGAAGCAGCCCGACCAGAAGCCCGTCCTCACCAAGATCCGTGCCTCCGGCGCCGACCTGGTGTACCAGGGCGCCGTCATCGAGACGGGCGCCCAGCTGGTCATCCGCCAGATGAAGGACCTCGGCCTGGTCGCGGCCCGCGGCGTGCGGTACATGGGGCCGGACGGCCTGTACGAGGAGGAGCTGCTGAAGGCCGCCACCTGCGACGCGGTCATGGGGGTGGACTTCCGGATGACCTTCGCCAGCCTTCCCTTCGAGAAGATGAAGGGGATCGGCGAGAAGACCTACACGGGCTACAAGCAGAAGTACGGCAAGGAGCCGACGGCGTACGCGCTCTACTCCGTCGAGGCCGGCCGCGTGGCCATCGACGGCATCCGGCGCGCCGCGGCCCAGCTCGACAAGGCCAAGGACATCACCGAGAAGCGCGAGGCCGTCCGCCAGGCGATCGCGAACACGAAGAACATGGACGGCCTCAACGGCAAGTTCAGCCTCGACGAGAACGGCGACACCACGGTGGAAACCATGTCCGGCTTCAAGGTGGTCAAGGCCGACGGCCCGATCGGCTGCAAGTTCGAGTTCGAGTCCATCCTCGAGTAGGCACAACCCCGGGGGAGGGCCGGAACCCCGGCCCTCCCCCGCATCCCTCCCGCCCTCCCATGGAGTGGTACGAAGTCCTCGTCCAGCAGACCATCAACGGTCTGACGCGCGGTTCCGTGTTTGCTCTCGTCGCCCTCGGCTACACGATGGTCTACGGGATCATCGAGCTGATCAACTTCGCCCACGGCGACGTGTTCATGCTGGGCCTGTTCATCTCGTTGAGCTACTTCGCCCTCATCGGGATGGCCAAAACCCTGTCCGGGTGGCAGCTCGTGACGATTCTGCCCTTGATCTTCCTGGCCACCATGGTCACCACCGGGCTGATCAACGTCACCATCGACCGCCTGGCCTACCGCCCCCTCCGCCGCTCGACCCGCCTGGCGCCGCTGATCACGGCCATCGGCGTGTCCTTCATGCTGGAGAACATCGCCCTCCTGTGGGTCGGCCCGGCGCCGGTCTCGTACCCCGAGATCTTCCCCTCCGTGGACATCCTGTACGAGTGGCTCGGCTGGAACTCGAAGATCTTCATCACGAGCAAGGATCTCCTGGTGATCGTGGTCACGATTCCGCTCATGGTGGCGCTCCAGCGCTTCATCACCCGGACGACCTGGGGCAAGGCCATGCGCGCCACCGCGCAGGATCGGGAGACCGCCCAGGCGATGGGCATCAACGTCGAGCGGATGATCATCCTGACCTTCTTCATCGGCGGGGCGCTGGCGGGGGCGGCTGGACTGATCCAGGGGATGTACTACAACATGGGCCAGTGGTGGGTCGGCTACCAGGCCGGCCTCCGCGCCTTCACGGCGGCGGTCCTGGGCGGGATCGGGAACATGCCCGGGGCGGCGCTCGGCGGCCTGCTGATCGGCTTCCTGTCGGCGTGGAGCGACCAGTACATCTCCGCCCGGTGGACGAACGCGGTCGTCTTCTCGATCCTCATCCTCGTCCTGGTCTTCCGGCCGCACGGCCTGCTAGGCGAGCGGACCCCCGAGAAGCTGTGAGCGCCGACACCCCGGACGGGTGCCCAGCATGAGGGACCAGGGGCGACCGTACCTGGCGGCGGGCCTGCTGATCGCCGCCCTCGTCGCTCTATCCGTTCGTCGACCACGCCCTCCGCACCCAGACGATTCACGCGGTGTCGGACGGGATGATCTACGTCTTGCTGGCCCTCGGCCTGAACATCGTCGTCGGCTACGCGGGGCTGCTCGACCTCGGGTACGCGGCGTTCTTCGCGATCGGCGCCTACGCCATGGGGCTCCTGAACTCCCCGCTGCTCGGCTCGCCGTTTTACGGGCACGTCTGGAGCTTCTGGGCCCTCATCTGGGTCTCGGCCGGCGTCTCGGCCCTCCTCGGCCTGGTGATCGGCGCCCCCACGCTCCGGGTGCGCGGTGACTACCTGGCGATCATCACCCTGGCGTTCGGGGAGATCATCCCGGTGGCGATCCGGAACATGGGGGACGTCACCATCGAGATCGGCGGCTGGCGGCCGATCGAGAAGCTCAACCTGACCGGCGGCGAGAACGGCGTGAACCCCGTCGGCCGGCCCTATCTCCCCGGCGTCCACTTCGAGTCCGATCCCATTCCCTGGTACTTCCTCATCCTGATCATCGGCGCGGCGTCCCTGTGGGCGATGAACCGGCTGCGGGATTCGCGGCTCGGCCGGGCCTGGATGGCGATCCGGGAGGACGAGACCGCGGCCGACTGCATGGGCGTGAACCCGATCAAGACCAAGCTGCTGGCCTTCGCCCTCGGCGCCTCGTTCTCGGGATTCGCCGGATCGTTCTACGCCGCCAAGCTCCAGGCGATCACCCCGGGCGCCTTCGAGTTCAACGTGTCGATCATGCTCCTGTGCATGGTCGTGCTCGGCGGCATGGGGAGTCTCAAGGGCGTCATCCTCGGCGGGATGCTGATCACGCTCTTCGACCGGATCCTGCTGGCGGAGATGACCTCCCTGGTCCGCTGGGTCGGGCGCTCGATCGGCTTCACGGCCCTCGCGACGGTGGACCTGACGCTCTGGCGCTGGTTCTTCTTCGGCCTGGGGCTCGTGCTCGTGATGCTCTACAAGCCCGAGGGACTCGTGGGCCGGCGAGCCCGCCCGCCGAAGGTGGACGTTGACGAGCAGGAGGAGGCGATCGCCCTCGCCGCCGCCCCCCCATCGGCCCGGGCGGAGGAGATTCCTCCCTGGCTCCGCGACCGCGCCGCTGGCGCGACGTCGGACGGGCGGAGCCCGATCTTCCAGGCTCGCGCGGTGTCCCGGAGCTTCGGCGGCCTGGTGGCCGTGAACCAGGTGGACCTGATCATCCCCGCGGGCGCGATCGTCGGCCTGATCGGCCCCAACGGCGCCGGCAAGACGACGTTCTTCAACCTGGTGACGGGCTTGCTCGCGCCGGACACGGGGGAGATCGTCTTCGACGGGAAGAGCATCGTCGGCCTCCGCCCGAACGCCATCGTCGCCCGAGGCATCGCCCGGACGTTCCAGTCGATCCGCCTCTTCCAGAACATGTCGGTGCTCGACAACATCCTGGTCGGCGAGCACTGTCGCCTCGACGCCTCGGTGGCGGGGGCGGTGTTCCGGCCACGGGCGGTGGTCGAGGAGGAGGCGCGGGCCCGGGCCCGGGCCCGCGAGCTCCTGGCCTTCGTCAGCCTCGGCGGCAAGGAGGACGAGCTGGCCAAGAACCTCGCCTACGGCGACCAGCGCCGGCTCGAGATCGCGCGGGCCCTGGCCACCGAGCCGAAGCTGCTCCTGCTCGACGAGCCGACGGCGGGGATGAACCCGCGGGAGACCGAGACCCTGACCGAGTTCATCGGCCTCCTCCGCCGCGAGCTGGGGCTGTCGGTGCTGCTGATCGAGCACCACATGGAAGTGGTCATGGGCATCTCCGAGCGGATCACCGTCCTCGACTACGGGACGCGGATCGCGGAGGGGACGCCGGCCGAGGTGCAGAAGGACCCGAAGGTGATCGAGGCCTATCTGGGCAAGGGCTACGAGGCCGAAGTGGTCCCGACCCGATGAGCAGGGACCGGGCCGATACCCTTCGCATCCCGTCGTCCTTTGGACGGCCTTCGGCCTTGGGGTCGTCGCCGATCCTCGGCGTACTCGGAGTACGCCTGCGGTCGGCGACTCCCTGCGTCCTAGGGCTGCTCGGGTCTCGGCCCGGTCCCAAGCCGGCTCTCCTGTCTTGGCCGATCCGAGGATGGGCCAGTGAGTGCGGGGCCGGCGATGCTCGAGGTCCAGGACGTCCACACCTACTACGGCAACATCCGGGCGCTGAAGGGCGTCTCGCTCAGCGTCAATCGCGGCGAGATCGTGACCCTGATCGGCTCCAACGGGGCCGGCAAGACGACGACCCTCAAGACGGTCATCGGCACCGTGCGCCCGCAGCGCGGCCAGGTCACCTTCAACGGCCAGCGGATCGACGGCGTGTCCACCGACCGGATCGTCCGGCTCGGGATCGCCCAGTCGCCCGAGGGGCGGCGGATCTTTCCCCGGATGACCGTGATGGAAAACCTGGAGCTGGGCGCCTTCGCCCGCCCGGACCGGGAGCAGATCCCCCAGGACCTGGAGCGGGTGCTCACGCTGTTCCCGCGGCTCCGCGAGCGGCTCACCCAGAAGGGCGGCACCCTCTCGGGCGGGGAGCAGCAGATGCTGGCGATGGGGCGGGCGCTCATGGCCCGGCCCATCGTGCTCCTGCTCGACGAGCCGTCGATGGGGCTGTCCCCGATCCTGGTCGAGACGATCTTCCAGATCATCCAGGACATCAACCGCCAGGGCACGACCATCCTGCTGGTCGAGCAGAACGCGCGGATGGCCCTCCGGGTGGCGAATCGGGGCTACGTGATCCAGACCGGCCGGATCGCGCTCCACGACACCGGCGCCAACCTGCTGAAGTCCGACCTGGTCCGGAAGACCTACCTCGGCGAGAAGTAGCGCGGCCATGACGGCAGGCCCGGTCCACTTCGAGGGATTCCGGGTCGGGGACCACTACCAGACCCTGGGCCGGACCGTGTCGGAGTACGAAATCCTGAGCTTCGTGACGCTGACCGGCTTCACCGAGCCTTTGTTCATGGACCTCGAGTACATCCAGCGGGAGAGCGTGTTCAAGACCCGCGTGGCCCCCGGGGTGCTCACCTTCGCCCTCGCCGAGGGCCTGACCCTCCAGACCGGGATCCTCCACGGCACCGGTCTCGCGCTCCTGAGCTACGACGTGCGCGTCCTGGGGCCGGTCCTGGCCGGGGACACCGTCCGCGTCGAGATCGAGGTGCTGGACACGCGCGAGACCCGGAAGCCGGACCGCGGCGTGGTGACGTTCCGGCACCGGGTGGTGAACCAGCGGGGCGAGGCGGTGATGGAGGCGACGATCGCCCGGATGGTGAAGCGGGCCGCGGCCTGACCTCGGAAGGGCGGGGCCGGCCCTCCTCCGCCCGCCCCTCGGAAAAGTGGTTCTCACGGTGGAGCCCTCAGAGCCTGTGAAAAAGCGCCGACAGGTCTCGATTCGCCACGCGTGGGCTTCTCGTACCGCATCCATACCTGGCCGCGCGGCCGTGGTGTTCCACCTCGAGCCGCGGCCCAAAGGCCGAAGGCCGTCCAATAGTCGCGGCCTCCGAGGGGGGGTTTCGGGGGGATCTTCCGAGACCCCCCCGAGCGTATGAGCGTGCCGCGGAGCGCCGATGTCGTCATCATCGGCGGCGGGGTGACGGGCTGCTCGATCGCCTTCCACCTCGCCGAGCGCGGGCTCCGGAGCGTGGTGGTCCTCGAGCGCCGGTTCCTGGCCTCCGGCGGGACCGGGAGGTCGGTCGGGGTCATGCGCCAGCTCTACCCGACCGCGGAGACCTCCCGCATGGTCCTCCACTCCCTGCGGGTCTTCCAGAACTTCCGGGAGCTGACGGGCGGCGATGCGGGTTACGTCCAGTGCGGCGCGATCATCGCGGTGGCGCCCTCCCAGGGCGCGGCCCTGGCCCGGACGCTCGACGCCCAGCGCGAGATCGGCATCCAGGCGCGCCTTCTCTCGCCGGACGACCTGCGGGAGCTGGAGCCGCGGATCGATCCGTTCGCGGTCGGGGCCGCGGTCTACGAGCCGGAGTCCGGCTACGGCGATCCGACCGGGGTCACGACCGGCTTCGCCCAGGGCGCCCGCCGGCGGGGCGTGGTGATCGAGCAGATGTGCGAGGTCGTCGCCCTGCGACGGGAGGGAGACCGGGTCACCGGCGTGCGGACGGCGGCCGGCGAGGAGATCGCCACCCCGGTGGTGGTGAACGCCGCCGGCCTCTGGTGCCGGGAGATCGCCGCGATGGCCGGCGTGGCCCTCCCCGTCATCGTCGGCCGCCACCCGGTGTTCATCGTGGAGCGGACCCCGGGCTTCGGCCGGCCCCACCCGGTGTACCTCGACCTGGCCAGCGGGACCTTTCTCCGTCCCGAGACGGGCGGGCTCACGCTGACCGGGTTCCTCGACGCCGACGAGCCGAGCCACCCGATGGACCCCGAGACGCTGGGCGCCGACGTCCCGTTCGACGAGGTGGCGCGCATCATGGAGCGGGCCAGCCGCTGTGTCCCCACCCTGGGCGACGCGCGGTACCAGCGGGGGTACGCCGGGGCCTTCGACATCACCCCCGACTGGATGCCGATCCTCGACCAGACGCCCGTCCGCGGGCTCTACGTCGCGGCCGGCATGTCGGGGCACGGCTTCAAGCTCTCGCCGGCGATCGGCCGGCTGATGGCCGATCTGATCACCGAGGGCACGTCCGGGCTGACGGATCTGGGCGCGTTCCGGCTGGACCGGTTCGCGGGCCGGGCGCACGACGACGGGGGCGCGTTCTCGCACTCCTATCTGCGGTAGACCGGCAGGAGGCACGCCATGGCCACGACCTATCAGAACCACATCGGGGGCGAGTGGGTCCCGGCCGCGTCCGGCCGGACGTTCGAGGATCTGAATCCGGCGAACCGCGACGAGGTACTCGGCGTCTTTCCGCGATCGGACGCCGCCGACGTGGATCGCGCGGTCGCCGCCGCCCGGGAGACCTTCCGGACCTGGCGGCTCGTCCCGGCGCCGCGGCGGGCCGAGATCGTCTTCCGGGCCGGGGAGCTCCTCGTCCGGCGGAAGGAGGAGCTGGCCCGGCTGATGACCCGGGAGATGGGCAAGGTGCTGACCGAAGCTCGTGGGGACGTCCAGGAAGGCATCGACACCGCCTACTACATGGCGGGCGAGGGCCGGCGGCTCTTCGGGCACCAGGCCCCGTGCGAGCTGCCCTCGAAGTTCGGCGTGGCGATCCGGGTGCCGGTCGGCGTCGTCGCCGCCATCACGCCCTGGAACTTCCCGCTGGCGATCCCGACCTGGAAGCTCTTCCCCGCGCTCGTCTGCGGCAACACGCTCGTCTTCAAGCCGGCCGAGGACACGCCGCTCATGGCCCACACGTTCCTCGAGATCCTGCTGGAGGCCGGGCTCCCGAAGGGCGTGGTCAACCTGGTCCACGGCCTGGGCGAGGAGGCGGGGGCGGCGCTCGTCCGGCACCCGGACGTCAACCTGATCTCGTTCACCGGCTCGACCGACGTGGGTCGCGAGGTCGCCCGGGCGGCGGCCGAGACCTACAAGAAGGTGTCCCTGGAGATGGGCGGGAAGAACGCCATCATCGTCATGGACGATGCGCCGCTCGACCTGGCCGTGGACGGGGCGGTGTGGGGCGGCTTCGGCACCTCCGGCCAGCGCTGCACGGCGGCCAGCCGGGTCATCGTCCACGAAAGGGTCCACAAGCCGTTCACGCAGGCGTTCCTCGAGCGGGCCCGGACCCTCCGGCTCGGCTCCGGGCTCGACGAGAAGACGGACGTCGGCCCGGTCATCAACGAGGGTCAGCTCCGGCGGATCCACGAGTACACCGGCGTCGGGCGCGGGGAGGGGGCCCGGGTCCTGGTCGGCGGCGAGATCGCGACCGAGGGCGAGCTGCGGAAGGGCTTCTTCTACAAGCCCACGATCTTCGACGATGTCGAACCCGCGATGCGGGTCGCCCGGGAGGAGATCTTCGGGCCGAGCGTCGTCGTGCTCCGGGCGAAGAGCCTGGAGGAGGCCATCGAGATCTGCAACAACACGAACTACGGCCTCTCCTCGGCGATCTACACGCAGGACATCAACCGGGCCTTCCGGGCCATCCAGGACATCGCCACCGGGATCACCTACGTCAACTCCTCGACCATCGGGGCGGAGATCCAGTTCCCGTTCGGAGGCGTCCGGCAGACGGGGAACGGCCACCGGGAGGGCGGCTGGACGGCGCTGGACATCATGACCGAGTGGAAGACGATCTACATCGACTATTCGGGCAAGCTACAACGCGCCCAGATCGACGTCTAGCGGGCGGGGCCGATGAGCGTCGCATCGCGTCGTCCTCGGTTCGCCGCCGATCCTCGGCGTACTCGGAGTACGCCTCCGGTCGGCGGCTCCCTGCGTCCTAGCGCTGCTCGCTCCTCGACCCCGCCCGGGACGACTTGACGTATCCTGCGGATACTCCCGCTTAGGGCTGCTCGGTTCTCGGCCCGGCTATGGGTGCGGCAGTCAAGCACGGAGTTGCGGCGCGCGGTTGAAAATCGGGTGGGTGGGCGCGATAATAGCGCTCGTTGAGCGCGCCTGCCCGCGCGCCCGAAGGTGAACATCAAGGAGCGCGCGAGATGACCCAGGCTGACGCTGCCCCGCTGAAGCACACGCCCCTTCACGCGGCGCACGTCCGCCTCGGTGCCCGGATGATCGGGTTCGGCGGGTGGGACATGCCGGTGCAGTACGCAGGCATCGTGGAGGAGCACCGGACCGTCCGCGGTGCGGTCGGCTGCTTCGACGTGAGCCACATGGGCGAGTTCGAGTTCCGCGGAGCTGACGCGACACGGGCCCTCCAGCGCCTGACGACCAACGACGTCGGGGTCCTCGAGGTCGGGCAGGTCCAGTACTCGCTCCTCTGTTACGAGGACGGCGGCATCGTCGACGACCTCACCCTGTACCGGCTCGCCGACGACCACTACATGATGACGGTGAACGCCGCCAACATCGACAAGGACTGGGAGTGGGTGACCGGCCGGCTGGACGGACGGGTGGAGGCGAAGAACGTGAGCGCCGAGACGGGCCTGATCGCCGTCCAGGGGCCGAGAGCCGAGGCCCTGGTCGGGCGGCTGGCCGACGTCGACGTGGCCGGCATCGGGTACTACCGCTTCGCGCGCGGTCGCGTCGCCGGGGTTCCGGGGATCGTCTCCCGCACCGGCTACACCGGCGAGGACGGCTTCGAGCTGTACCTGCCGGGAGGGCGGACCGAGGCGGTGTGGGAGGCCCTCCTGGCGGAAGGGAAGCGGGACGGGGTGGCCCCCATCGGGCTCGGGGCCCGGGACACGCTCCGGCTCGAGATGAGGTACGCCCTCTACGGCAACGACATCGACCAGACCACCAACCCTCTGGAGGCCGGCCTCGGCTGGGTCGTGAAGCCGGCCAAGGGCGAGTTCCTCGGCAAGCCGGCGATCGAGCGGGTGAGGGCCGAGGGGCCCCGGCGCCGGCTGGTCGGCTTCGAGATGATCGACCGCGCGGTGGCGCGGCACGGCTACCGGATCGTGCGCGGCGGCGCCGAGGTCGGACAGGTGACCTCGGGCTCCTACGGCCCGTCGGTGGATCGCTACATCGGCATCGGGTACGTGCCCGCCGCCCTGGCCGCGGTCGGCAGCGAGATCGAGGTCGAGGTGCGGGGGCGCGGCCAGAAGGCCCGGGTGGTCAAGACGCCCTTCTACCCTTCCAAGGTGAAGAAGTAGAGGAGACAGGCATGGCGACGTATCCAGCGGATCTCCGCTACACGCGGGAGCACGAGTGGGCGAAGGTCGAGGGGAACCGTGCGCGCGTAGGGATCACGCAGTACGCGCAGGACCAGCTCGGCGACGTGGTGTTCGTCGAGCTGCCCAAGGTCGGGAGCCGGGTGCGCCAGATGCAGGGCTTCGGCGTCGTCGAGTCGGTGAAGGCGGTCTCCGACCTCTTCGCTCCGCTCTCGGGCGAGGTCGTCGAGGTCAACGAGGGGCTGGCCGCGCACCCCGAGCAGGTGAACCAGGACCCCTACGGCGCCGGCTGGCTGATCGTGGTCACCATGGCCGACCCCAAGGAGCTGGACGCGCTCATGAGCGCCGCCGACTACGAGGAGTTCTTGAAGACGGCGGGCGGTCACTGATGCCGGCCGTGGCCAACCGCTACCTCCCGACCACGCCGGCCCAGCGCGCCGACATGCTGCGCGCCATCGGGGTCGGGGACCTCGAGGCCCTCCTCGAACGGATCCCCTCCAAGGCCCGCCTCGGGCGGGATCTAGGGGTGCCGGCCGCGCTCGCCGAGGGCGAGCTGACCGCGACCCTGCGGGCGCTCGCCGCCGAGAACGCCCACGCGGCCGAGTACATCTCGTTCATGGGCGGCGGCGCCTACGACCACTTCATCCCCAGCGTCGTCAACCACCTGCTCCTCCGGGGCGAGTTCTTCACCGCGTACACCCCCTACCAGCCCGAGGCCAGCCAGGGGACGCTCCGGTCCATCTACGAGTACCAGACGATGATCTGCGAGCTGACCGGGATGGACGTGACCAACGCGTCCATCTACGACGGGGGCTCGGCCCTGGCCGAGGCCGCCCTCATGGCCCACGGCGTGACCGAGCGCGAGCAGATCATCGTGTCGGGCGCCGTCTCGCCGCTGGCGCGCCGGGTGGTCGCCACCTACTGCGCGGGGCCGCGGCTGCCGATCAAGGTGGTCCCGTGGGCCGACGGCGTGACCGATCTGGACGCGCTCCGGAAGGCGGTCACCGAGAAGACGGCGGCGGTGATGGTGCAGTACCCGAACTTCCTCGGGAGTCTGGAGGACCTGGACGCGGCGGCGGCGGTCGCCCACGAGAAGGGCGCGCTGCTGGTCGTGTCGGTGGACCCGATCGCGCTCGCCCTGCTGCGCCCCCCCGGGGAGGCCGGCGCCGACATCGTCGTCGGCGAGGGACAGGGGCTCGGGAACCCGACCACGTTCGGCGGGCCCTATCTCGGCCTCTTCGCGTGCCGCAAGGAGCTGGTGCGCCGGATGCCCGGCCGGCTGGTCGGCGCCACCGTGGACACCACCGGCCGGCGCGGGTTCGTCCTGACGCTCCAGACCCGGGAGCAGCACATCCGTCGCGAGAAGGCGACCTCCAACATCTGCACGAACGTGGCGCTGGTCGCCCTGGGGGCGACGATCTATCTCGCGCTCATGGGCAAGGAAGGACTCCGGAAGGTGGCGACCCTGTCCACCGCCAAGGCGCACTACGCGGCCGACGTCCTCGGCCGGGTGCCGGGGGTCTCGCGCCGGTTCGAGGCGCCGTTCTTCAAGGAGTTCGTGCTCCGGCTCCCGAAGCCGCCGGAGCGGGTCCTGCGAGCGCTGCGGAAGCGGAAGATCCTGGGCGGCGTCGCCCTCGGCCAGTTCGACCGGGCCCTGAAGGACTGCCTGCTCGTCGCGGTGACGGAGAACCGGACCCGGGTCGAGATCGACCAGTATGCCAGCGCGCTGAGCGAGATCCTGGCATGAGCTACGACAAGCTGATCTTCGAGCTGTCCGTTCCCGGCCGCGTGGGCCACTCGTTGCCCGAGGCCGACGTGCCCGAGGCCGATCCCGCGCGGCTCCTGCCCCGGCAGCACCTGCGGGAGAAGCCGGCCGAGCTCCCCGAGGTGAGCGAGTTCGACGTGGTCCGTCACTACACGCGACTCTCGCGCCTGAACTACGGCCTCGACACCCACTTCTACCCCCTGGGCTCCTGCACCATGAAGTACAACCCGAAGCTCAACGAGGACATGGCGCGGCTGCCGGGGTTCGCGCGGCTCCATCCCCTGACGCCCGACGAAGCCGCCCCGGGCGCGCTCGGCCTCATGGTCCAGCTCGGCGAGATGCTCGCCGAGATCGTCGGGATGGACGCGGTCTCGCTTCAGCCCGCGGCCGGCGCCCAGGGTGAGCTGGCCGGCGTCCTCATGATCCGCGCCTACCACCTGGACCGCGAGAAGCGGCCACGCAAGAAGGTCCTGGTGCCGGACTCCGCCCACGGGACCAACCCGGCCTCGACCGGGATCGCCGGCTACCAGACGGTCCAGCTCAAGTCCGACGCGGCCGGCGAGGTGGACCTCCTCGACCTGGAGCGGAACCTCGACGAGGACGTGGCCGCCCTCATGATCACGGTGCCCAACACGCTCGGCCTCTTCGAGTCGAAGATCCTCGAGGTCACCGAGATGTGCCACGCCAAGGGCGCCCAGGTGTACATGGACGGCGCCAACCTGAACGCCCTCCTCGGGATCACGCGGCCCGGCGACCTCGGGTTCGACGTGGTCCACATGAACCTGCACAAGACGTTCACGACCCCCCACGGCGGCGGCGGTCCGGGGGCGGGGCCGGTGGGGATCAGGTCGCACCTGGCGCCGTTCCTGCCGGTGCCGGTCCCGGTGCGCGATGGCGACGACTACCGGCTCGACTGGAAGCGCCCGAAGTCGATCGGGAAGCTCCAGTCGTTCTGGGGTAACTTCGGGATGCTGGTCCGCGCCTACACCTACATCCGGACCATGGGGCCCGACGGCCTCCGGGCGGTCTCCGAGAACGCGATCCTGAACGCCAACTACATCCGGGCGCGGCTCAAGGAGCAGTACGATCTGCCGTACCCCGGGTCCTCGATGCACGAGGTGGTCTTCTCGGCCCGGCGCCAGAAGAAGCTCGGCGTGACGGCGACCGACATCGCCAAGCGGCTCCTCGACCTCGGCTTCTACGCGCCGTCCATCTACTTTCCGCTCATCGTCGAGGAGGCGCTCATGATCGAGCCCACCGAGACGGAGTCGAGGAGACGCTGGACGAGTTCTGCGACGCGATGGTCCAGATCGCCCGCGAGGCCGAGACCGACCCCCACGCCGTTCACGCCGCGCCGGTGACGACGCCCGTGGGCCGCCTGGACCAGACCCTGGCCGCCCGGCAGCCGAACCTCCGCTGGACGCCCAAGGAGACCCGCCGGTCGTAACGTCTCGCGCCGCTTCCGCATGGGCGTGAGCTGGCGGCTCCTCGTCACGGAGCCCCTCGACGGCGCCACCAACATGGCCATCGACGAGGCCCTGCTCCGCGCCCGTATCGCCGGGGCCGCCGGCCCCACCGTCCGCTTCTTCGCGTGGGCCCCGCCCGCGGTGTCGGTCGGCTACGGCCAGACGCTCGAGGCCGGGATCGACCTCGCCGCCTGTGCCCGGCTCGGCCTCGCGCTGGTCCGGCGCCCGACCGGGGGCAGCGCGATCCTCCACGAGGGCCCGGCCGCCGAGCTGACCTACAGCGTGGTGGCGCGGGCCGACGACTTCGCGGGGGCCGACGACCTCCTGGAGACCTACCGCGTGCTCGGCGCCGGGCTGGCGGCGGGCCTGGCCCGGCTCGGGCTCCGCGCGGAGGTCGTGCCGCGCTTGCGGAGTCGCTCCGCCGCCGGCCCGGCTTTCTGCTTCGCGCGGACCGGCTCCTACGAGATCGCGGTCGGCGGGAAGAAGGTGGTGGGGAGCGCCCAGCGCCGGCAGGGCCGCGCCTTCCTCCAGCACGGCTCGGTCCTGCTGGACGCCGACCCGGCGCGGCTCGCGGCCGTCTTCCCCGGCGCCGGGGACCCGCTGGCCGGTGTGACGACCGTGGCGGCGGGACTGGGGCGGCTTGTGGCCTTCGACGAGGCGGCGGCGGCGCTCGCCAGCGGGCTCGGCGAGGCTCTCGGCCCGCTGGTGCCGGGCGGGCTGACCCCCGGCGAGGCCGAGCTCGTCCAGCGCCTCGTCGCCGACAAGTACGCCGCCGAGGCCTGGACGCGGCACGGCCAGGCGCCCGCCGTCGCCCGTGCGTGAGTACCCCTCGGTCCCCCTGGTCGGCGTGGGCGCGATCGTCGTAGACGGCGAGCGCGTCCTCCTCGTGCAGCGCGGCCGCCCGCCCGCCCTGGACAAGTGGAGCATCCCGGGAGGGCTGGTGGACGTGGGCGAGCCGGTCGAGGCGGCGGCGCGGCGCGAGGTCGCCGAGGAGTGCGGCCTCAGCGTGTGCCTGCACGGCCTGGTGGGCTTCGTCAACCGGATCGTGCGCGACGCGGCCGGGCGCGTGCAGTACCATTACGTGCTGCTGGACTTTCTCGCCACGCCGGAATCCGGAACGGCCCGGGCGGGCTCGGACGCGCGGGCACTCCGCTGGAGCACGCTGGACGAGCTCCGGACGCTCGACACGACCGAGGGCCTCGAGGCCATGATCCGCCGGGCGCTCGAGCTGGACGCCGAGCGCCGAGGAAAGGAGCGCACCCGATGAAGTTCGCCGTGAGCGCCGACCGGCTCGACCGGGCAGCCGGGGACGTGCTGGTGCTAGAGCGGTACGCGGGAGAGAGTCGGCTCGGCCCGGACGCCGCCCGGGTGGACGCGGCGCTCGAGGGGCACCTCGGCCGCGCCCTGGCCGACGAGCGCTTCGAGGGACGGGTGGGCGAGACGAGCCAGGTCCACACCGGAGGCCGGCTCGGCGCCAAGCGGGTCGTGGTGGTGGGGATGGGGCCGCGGGCCGAGGTGACGGCGGAGACGATCCGCCGCGCCGCATCCGCAGCGCTCCGGCGGGCCCGGGACCTCGGGGCCCGGAGCGTCGTGATTCCCGTGCTCGGGACCAGGCTTCCGGCCCGGGTGCGGGCCCAGGCCCTCGGCGAGGGCGTGCTCCTCGGCCTCTACACCTTCGACCGCTACAAGGCCAAGAAGGGGGACGACAAGGGCGTCGAGACCCTGACGGTCGCGGCGCCCGAGGCCCGGGAGCAGGCCGCGGTCCGGGAGGGGCTGCGCCTCGCCGAACTGGCGGCGGAGGCCACCACCTTCGCCCGCGACCTGATCAACGAGCCGGCCAACGCGATCACGGCGACCGCCCTGGCCCGGGAGGCGGAGGCGATCGCCAAGGCGGGCCGGCTCACCGTCCGCATCCACGACCGGGCGGCGTGCGAGCGGATGGGGATGGGCGCGTTCGTCGGCGTGAACAAGGGGAGCGAGGAGCCGCTCCGGTTCATCCATCTCACGTACCGGCCAAAGGGCCGGGCCACCCGCCGCATCGCCCTCATCGGGAAGGGGATCACCTTCGACTCCGGCGGCCTCGACCTGAAGACCGCCGAGGGCATGGCGTGGATGAAGGGCGACATGTCCGGCGCCGCCGCCGTCCTCGGGGTCATGAAGGTGCTGCCGCGGCTGGCGCCCCCGGTCGAGGTGCACGGCCTGGTGGCGGCCACCGACAACATGCCCTCCGGCTCGGCGACCAAGCCCGGCGACATCCTGCGGGCGATGAACGGCAAGACCATCGAGGTCAACAACACCGACGCCGAGGGGCGGCTCACGCTCGCCGACGCGATGGGCTACGCCCTGAAGGAGATCAAGCCGGACGAGATGGTCGACATCGCGACGCTCACCGGCGCCTGCTCGATCGCGCTCGGCTCGCTCTGTGCCGGGGCGATGTCGAACGACGAGGCGCTCCAGGGTCGGATCATCCAGGCGGGGGCGGCCGCCGGAGAGCGCGTCTGGCCGCTGCCGCTCATCGACGAGTACCGGGAGGGGCTCAAGAGCGACGTCGCCGATCTCCGGAACACCGGACCGCGCCCCGGCGGCGCCATCACCGCGGGGCTGTTCCTCAAGGAGTTCGCCGGGACCACGCCCTGGGTGCACCTCGACATCGCGGGAGCGGCCTTCGCGGACAAGGAGCTGCCGTACGCGTCGAAGGGCGGGGTCGGGTTCGGTGCCCGGACGCTCCTCGCCTACGTCATGGCAGCGGGGCAGAGGGCGGCGAAGAAGCGCCCGTGAGCGGCCCGGTACCATGCCGGCGTTCCTGTGATGGCTGACCCGAAGGTAGACCCGTGAGCGGGGTCGACCTCCACGCCCACACGACCGCCTCCGACGGGACGTACTCGCCGGAGGAGCTCGTGGAGGAGGCGGTCCGGCGTGGGCTGCGGGTGCTGGCCATCACCGACCACGACTCCACGGAGGCGGTGGGGCCGGCGCTGACGGCGGCGCTCCGGCATCCGCGGCTTTCGATCGTGCCGGGGATCGAGATCAACACCGAGGTCGCCGGGGCCGAGGTCCACGTCCTCGGGTTCTTCCTCGACCACGAGGCGGCCTGGCTCCGCGACCTGATGCGCGAGTTCCGCCAGGACCGGGCGGCGCGCGTCCACCGGATCGCCGAGCGGCTGGCCGCCCTCGGGCTTCCGATCGACCCCGCCGAGGTGCTGGCGCTCGTGCGCGAGGGCTCGGCCGGGCGGCCGCACGTCGCCCAGGTCATGGTGCAGAAGGGGTACGTGGGCACGGTCCGGGAGGCGTTCGACCGGTACCTGCGGGCCGGCGGGCCGGCCTACGTCTCGCACAAGCGGCTCTCGGTGGAGGAAGCGTGCGAGCTGATCCACAAGGCCGCCGGGCTCACGGCCATGGCCCATCCCGGCTTCAACGATCGGTCCGAGGAGCTGATCCGTGAGCTGGCGAGGAAGCGGCTCCTCGACGGGGTCGAGTGCTACTACGCCGAGCACACGACGGAGCAGACCGCGCGCTTCGTCGGCCTCTGCCACGAGCTTTCCCTGGTGACGACCGGCGGCTCCGACTTTCACGGCCCCGCGGTCCGTGCCGCCACCCTCGGACACCCCACGGTGCCGTGGGCGGCATGGGAGAACCTCCTCCACCGCGCGGGCCGGGGCCGATGAGCTTCGCATCGCGTCGTCCTCGGTCGTCGCCCATCCTCGGCGTATGCGGCATACGCCTCCGGTGGGCGACTCCCTGCGTCCATTGGACGGCCTTCGGCCTGTGGGCGCTGCTCGCTCCTCGGCCCCGCCCGGCGACCTTCACCGCGGATTGAAAGAGCCAGAAGGGCTGTTGGGCGTGCCTTCGGACGGCCTCTGAGCGTTTTTTGGCTTGACAGGGGCGTGAGGGGGCTCCTATTCTAACGGCCACCATGGAGGCGCGCGTGGCGGGCCTGACGGGGTTCGGCTACTACTTTAGCCCCCGTCTGCCTGCCGGCCCCATGCCGTAGCGAACGCCGGAACAACAGGGGCCACGGGCGGACGGGATGTCGCCCGGTGGCCCTTTTCGTTTTTCTGGGCCCCGTGGCGGGTCCCGTCTGGAACCGGCCCGGGAGCCAGACCATGGCTGATGACTGGGGTCAGCTGCGAGAGCTGATCAAGGAGGGAAGCGTCATGATCATCGTGCTGAAGCCGGGTACTCAGGACACGGACGTCGAGGACGTGTGTCGCCGGATCGAGGGACTGGGGCTCCGGGCCCACGTGAGTCGAGGCGAGCAGCGCACCATCATCGGAGCGATCGGCGACGACCGCTTCAAGACGCGGCTTCAGGCCATCGAGGCCCTGGAGTGCGTCGAGGCCATGGTGCCGATCCTCCAGCCGTTCAAGCTGGCGAGCCGGGAGGTCCATCCGCAAGACAGCGTGATCCTGGTGGACGGCGTGAAGATCGGGGGGCCGCGCCTCACGATCATGGCCGGTCCCTGCTCGGTGGAGTCCGAGACCCAGCTCCGCGCCGTCGCCGAGGGCGTGAAGGCCGGCGGCGCTCACATCCTCCGCGGCGGCGCCTTCAAGCCTCGTACCTCGCCGTATGCCTTCCAGGGGCTGGAAGAGGAGGGCTTGAAGCTCCTGGCCGAGGCCCGCAAGCGGACCGGCCTGCCGGTCGTGACCGAGGTGCTGGAGCCCGACAAGGTGGCGGTCGTCGCCGAGTACGCGGACATTCTACAAATCGGCGCCCGGAACGTTCAGAACTTCTCGCTTCTGAAGGAGGTCGGTCAGTGCGGGAAGCCGGTCCTCCTCAAGCGCGGGATGGCCACCACCATCAAGGAATTCCTCCTCTCGGCGGAGTACATCCTCGCCGGCGGCAACCCGAACGTGGTCCTCTGCGAGCGCGGCATCCGGACGTTCGAGACGACCACCCGGTTCACCCTGGATCTCAACGCGGTGCCGGTCATCAAGAAGCTCTCGCACCTCCCGGTCGTCGTGGATCCCAGCCATGGCACCGGCCACTGGGAGTACGTGGCCCCGATGGCCAAGGCCGCGATCGCGTGCGGCGCCGACGGCGTGATCATCGAGGTCCACGACAACCCGGCGGAGGCCCTGTCGGACGGTCCCCAGTCCCTCAAGCCCGACAAGTTCGCCCGGCTGGTGGGGGAGCTGCGGGCGCTGGCGGCGGCAGTCGGCCGAACTCTTTGATTCTCCTGGGCCAACTGCATCAGGTCGGGAGGGGTCTCGACATGGCATAATGATGGGCAGTCATGACCAGGCGGCGTACCCTCGTCCGGCTGTGGCGGCGGGTCCGGCGACCCAGTCTGCCGAGGCTGGTCATCGCCTCGGTGGTGCTGCACCTGGCCGCGATGCTCCTCGCCACCTGGCTCGTTGGCTCCTCGTGGACGCCCCCGAAGGAGCCGGCGGAGCCGCTGGTCGTCGAGCTGCCGCCGGCCGAGCCCGGCGCCCCGCTCGTTCGACCGGAAACGGCGCCCGCGCGGCCCCCGAGCGCGCCGCCCGTCGTGGCCGCTCGCCCCGCCGCGCCGGCGCCGGCGCCGGCGCGGCCGGCGCCCCGCCCCGAGCCCGCGCCTGAGCCGCCGCCGACCACGGCTCCGCCGGCGCCCGAGCCGGTCCCGGCCGTGCCTCCGCCACCGGCGATGGCGCGCGCCCCCGAGCCGCTGACGCCGCCTCCCGCTCCCGCGCCGCCTCCCCCGCCGCCGGCCGCCAGGCCCGAGCCGGCTCCCGCGCCGCCGCCGTCGGTGGCGCGCGCCCCCGAGCCTGCTCCTGCGCCGCCGCCGCCGGTGCGCTCACCCGAGCCGCCCCCCGCGCTGCCCCCGCCGGTGGCGGCGCGCGCACCCGAGGGCGCACCTGCGCCGCCGCCAGCGGTGGCGCGCGCACCGGAGTCGGCTCCGATGCCGCCTGCGCCCCGGGCGCCGGCGCCGGCCCAGTCCGGTCCCGCCGTACCCGGGGTGGCGGGACTTCCGGGCTCCGCACCCGCGCCCTCGGCCGAGGGGAGCGCCCTGGCCCGGGCGCCGGGGGTGCCCGCCGCGCCTTCGGAGCCGAGGGAAAATCCCTTCGCGGGCCGTAACTTCTCCCTGCTCCGCCCGCAGCTCGACGCCCCGCCGCCGCTTCCACGTCCACTGCCGGGCGGCGGCGGCGGCACCCGACCCGAAGGCGAGGGCGCCGGGGAGAGCGGTCGCTCCCGGGAGGGCCAGGTGGCGATCCCGCTCAACAAGCCACCTGACGAGGACCACGCGGAGTACTTCCTGAAGGTCAAGAAGGCGATCGAGGATCACTGGAGCTACCCGACCGAAGCCGCTCGGAAGGGTCAGTCGGGCCAGCTCGTGCTCGAGTTCGTGATCCACAAGGACGGCCGGGTCCTGGTCGAGCTGGCACGCTCCTCTGGCATCGACATCCTCGACCGCTACGCCGTGAACGCCGTCAAGCTGTCGGCGCCGTTCCCGCGCCTCCCCGACCCGCTGGGCGACAGTCTCAAGATCAGCGCGAGCTTCACCTACATCCTGGACCACGGCTTCCGCGTGTTCGGCCTGAAATGACCGGCGCGATCGGGGGCGGACCCCGCCCCGCGCGTCGAGGGCCGCCTCCAGCCGGTGCGACAGGCCAGCATTTTTTTGCTCCTTGACAGTGCGAACGGGCGGTTGGTACGCTGTTCTGCACTTTTAGCCCACAGGGACGTAGCTCAGTGGGAGAGCGCCTGTCTGACGCACAGGAGGTCGGCGGTTCGAAACCGCCCGTCCCTACCACGCACGGCTTCTGGAGAGGGGTGCCCTGAAAGACCGCGTGAGCGACCCCGAGTAGCTGGATTGCCGAGCATCACGGAGGGCGTCCTTCCGTGATGCTTTTTTTCTCTGGACACGAGACCGGGAGACGATGGCGGACGAAGCGCACGCGCACATGACGGGATCCGGGGAGTTCGACTGCGAGCCGACCCCGCTGCCGACGCTCCGGCACTCGACCGCCCACCTCATGGCCCAGGCGGTGACCCAGCTCTTCCCGGGGACCAAGCTCGCGATCGGACCCCCGATCGAGAACGGCTTCTACTACGACTTCGCCCGCTCCGAGCCGTTCACCCCGGACGATCTCGCGCGCATCGAGGCGCGCATGCACGAGCTCAGCCGAGCGGACTACGCGATCGTGCGGGAGGAGATGCGGCGGGAGGAGGCGATCCGGTTCTACGAGGCGCGGGACGAGCCGTTCAAGCTGGAGATCATCCAGACCCACACGGCCGGCGCAACCCGGGTGTCGTTCTACCGCCAGGGCGACTTCGTGGACCTCTGCCGGGGCCCGCACGTGCCCTCGACCGGCCACATCCGGTTCTTCAAGCTCCTGTCGAGCTCCGGCGCCTACTGGCGCGGCGACGAGCGCCGGCCGATGCTCCAGCGGATCTACGGCACCGCCTGGCTCACCCAGGAGGAGCTGGACCGCCACGTCTGGCGGCTGGAGGAGATCAAGCGGCGCGACCACCGGAAGCTCGGGCGGGAGCTGGGCCTGTTCGACTTCCACGACGTCTCGCCGGGCGCGCCGTTCTGGCTCCCGAAGGGCATGATCGTCTTCCGTGAGCTGGAGCGGTACTCGCGCGAGATGCAAGACGCACGCGGCTACCAGGAGATCTCGACGCCGATCCTGGTGAACAAGAAGCTGTGGGAGCAGTCGGGCCACTGGGAGCACTACGCGGAGAACATGTTCAAGGTCGAGGCCGAGGAGCAGATCTTCAGCCTGAAGCCGATGAACTGTCCGGAATCGACCTACGTGTACCGGGCGAGCCTCCGCTCCTATCGCGACCTCCCGCTGCGCCTGGCCGAGATGGGGCGGCTCCACCGGAACGAGCGGTCGGGGACGCTGACCGGACTCTTCCGGGTCCGGCAGTTCACCCAGGACGACGCCCACATCTACTGCCGGCCGGACCAGCTCCAGACCGAGATCGCCGGGGTCCTCGAACTGGTCAAGGAGTTCTACGGGACCTTCGGGCTCGAGCCCATGTTCCGCCTGGCCACCCGGCCGGAGAAGTACCTGGGGACGGCCGAGCAGTGGGACCACGCCGAGCACGCGCTGGAGGAAGCCCTCAAGGCCAACGGTCTCTCCTATGCCGTGAAGCCCGGGGATGGGGCGTTCTACGCGCCGAAGATCGACATCCACATCGAGGACGCGCTGGGACGCGACTGGCAGATGGCGACGATCCAGGCCGATCTCACGATGGTGCCCGAGCGCTTCCAGCTCGAGTACATCGATGTCGACGGCCAGCCCAAGCGCCCGATCGCCATCCATCGCGCGATCTTCGGCTCCTTCGAGCGCTTCATCGGGATCCTGACCGAGCACTTCGCCGGGGCGTTCCCGACCTGGCTGGCGCCGGTCCAGGTGCGGGTGCTGCCGGTGTCGGCGAAGCACCAGGAATACGGGCAGCGGGTCTTCGAGCGGCTCCGCGACGCCGGCCTCCGCGTCGAGCTCGACGACCGGTCGGAGAAGCTCGGCTACAAGATCCGGGAAGCCCAGGTCCAGAAGATCCCGTACATGCTGGTGGTGGGCGAGCGCGAGGCGCTGCAGGGAGCGGCGAGCGTGCGGAAGCGGAGCGGCGAGGATCTGGGAGCGCTCCCGGTGGAGCGCTTCCTCGCCGACGTCACGGTCGAGGTCCGGACCCGGGCCGTGGCCTCTCGGGTCGGGTCGGACGGAGGGTAAGGCGCATCACGACACTGAGCAAGGACCTACGGGTCAACGAGGGAATCCGGGTCCGCGAGGTGCGGGTGGTCTCGGGGGAAGGGGAACAGCTCGGTATCTTGCCGATCAGCGAGGCGCTGCGGATCGCAGCCGAGCGCGAGCTCGACCTGGTGGAGGTGGCCCCCGAGGCCGCCCCGCCGGTTTGCCGCATCATGGACTTTGGGAAGTTCAAGTACCAGCAGAGCCGTCGAGCCAAGGATGCTCGCAAGAAGCAGACGATCATCCAGGTCAAGGAAGTGAAGATGGGACCGAAGACGGACGAGCACGACTTCCAGTTCAAGGCGCGGCACGTCCGCCGGTTCCTGGAGGACGGCAACAAGGCCAAGGTGACGATCCGCTTCCGGGGGCGCGAGATGGCGCACACCGAGCTGGGCCGGAAGCTCCTGGACCGCATGTCGCACGACCTGACCGACATCGCGACCATCGAGAGCTTCCCCAAGCTCGAGGGCCGGAACCTCGTGATGATCTTGACACCCAAGGCACACTAGAGCGGAGAGACGATGCCCAAGCAGAAGACGAAGCGGAGCGCCGCCAAGCGGGTCAGGATGACGGCGACCGGCAAGCTCGTGGCCGGCGGCGGCTGGAAGCAGCACCACCTCGAGTCGAAGTCGCCGAAGCGCAAGCGCCGGCTCCGGAAGAACTATACGCTCTCCGCCGCCGACCAGAAGCGCATGCGCCTGCTCGTGCCCTACCTGTAGGGCGCGTTGACCCCACACCGAGCCCCGGCACCGCGGCATCGCGGAGCCGGAGTCCCGCGGCGCGGCTCGCCCGCGTCGGGTGACGTCCGGGACGCCTCCCCCCGGGCCCAAGTGAGGCGGAGAAAGGATTCGCCATGCCTCGCGCCAAAGGTGGACCGAAGACTCGCCAGCGCCGGAAGAAGGTGCTCAAGCAGGCCAAGGGCTACTGGGGCGGCCGGCGCCGTCTCTACAAGAGCGCGGTCGACACCGTCACCCGGGCTCTGGCCTTCGCCTACCGGGACCGGAAGGCCAAGAAGCGCGAGTTCCGCTCGCTGTGGATCCTCCGGATCAACGCGGGTTGTCGCGCCCTCGATCTGTCGTACTCGGTGTTCATGAACGGCCTCAAGAAGGCCGGCATCACCCTCGACCGGAAGATCCTGGCAGAGATGGCGGTGAGCGACCCCGCCGGCTTCGCCCGCCTCGTCGAGACGGCCCGGGCCCACGCAGCCCGCTGACACCGGCCGCCGGCGCCGGGCCCTCGGGGTCCAGGGGCCGGCGCCCCCGGCGTCCCCTCATCGAGATGCGTCCACGAAGTGGCTGGCCGCCGCCTTCGGCCGCGTCGCCGCGCGGTGAGGAGCACGCCGGCTGGGCCCGGTGGTCGCGCTCATGTCGGAAGTCAGGCGCCTGATCGAGGCCGCAACGGTTGCCCGCGACCGGGTGATCCGGACGGTCGAGGCGCTCTCCCCGGCCCAGGCCACCTTCAAGCCGGCGCCGGACGAGTGGTCCATCACGGAGAACGTCGAGCACCTTGCCATCGTCGAGGTGCGCTACGCCAACCGCATCTGGGCGGCCGCCGACGGCGTGCGGGCCGGGCGGCCGATCTGGCAGGGCGAGCCCATCCACCGCGGCCGCTCGATCGAGGAGATCGCCGCTACCTGGGGCCCGCGCCCGCAAGCGCCCGAGGAAGCCCGGCCCCGCCTGGGCGGCCCCCTCGCCTTCTGGGTCGCGGCGCTTCGCAACGGGGCGGCGCTGGTCGCGGCCCTCGAAGGCGCCCTGGCCGGGCTCCACCTGGAGGCGGTGATGGTCCCCCACGCGGCCGGGCCGCTCGACGCCGGCCAGCGGCTCGGCCTCGTGCGACTCCACCTGGAGGTGCACCTCGCCCAGATCGAGGGCGTGGTGCGCACCCCCGGGTTTCCCCGGTAGGTCGAGGCCGGCGTCGGAGACCGGAGCCGCCCCGGCCTCCCGACCGCGCTCGCCTCTCATGGTGTCGGCAACCTCGAGTGGCGCGAGCCACGAGGGGTTCAGTCGTGCTCGGGATTCCGGTAGAATGAGCCGGCGAGTCGACTGATGCCGGACAAGCGAATCCGCGCGATCGTCAAGGGCGCCACCGAGGAGCTGGAGCGCGCCGCCAGTCGCCAGGACCTCGAGCAGGTCCGGGTGAAGTATCTCGGCAAGAAGGGTCTGCTCACGCAGCTCCTCCGCTCGATGCCGTCGCTGCCGCCCGCCGAGCGACCGGTGGTGGGTCGGGAAGCGAACGAGGCGAAGACGGAGATCGAGGCGGCCCTCGAGGCGCGGCTCGGCGCCGTGGAGCAGACGGAGCGGCACGCCCGGCTGGCCGCCGACCGGGTCGACCTGAGCCTGCCCGGCCGCCGGGTCGTCCCCGGCGCCCGCCACCCGCTCGCGCTCGTCCTCGACGAGATCATCGACGTCTTCGTCGGGCTCGGCTTCGCCGTCGCCGACGGACCCGAGGTCGAGTCCGACTACTACAACTTCGAGGCGCTCAACATCCCCCGCGACCACCCCGCCCGGGACATGCAGGACACCTTCTACGTCTCCGAGGACATCCTCCTGCGCACCCATACCTCGCCGGTGCAGATCCGGACGATGCTGCGCCAGAAGCCGCCGGTCCGCATCATCTGCCCGGGGCGCGTCTACCGGCGGGACGCCCTCGACATGACGCACTCCCCGGTCTTCCATCAGGTGGAAGGGCTGGCGGTGGATCGCGACATCTCGATGGCCGACCTCCGGGGAACGCTCGAGCTGTTCGCCCGCGAGCTGTTCGGCCCGGGCAGCCGGATCCGGTTCCGCCCGTCCTTCTTTCCGTTCACCGAGCCGTCGGCGGAGGTGGACGTGCTCTGCTTCGCGTGCAAGGGGTCGGGCTGTCGGCTCTGCAAGGGGTCGGGCTGGCTCGAGATCCTCGGCTCCGGCATGGTCCACCCCCAGGTTTTGAAGATCGTCGGTTACGACCCGGAGGAGGTCACCGGCTGGGCCTTCGGGATGGGCGTCGAGCGCATCGCCATGCTCCGCTACGGGATCGACGACATCCGGCTCTTCTACGAGAACGACCTCCGCTTCCTCGGGCAGTTCGCATGAAGATCCCGTACCGGTGGCTGCGCGAGCTGGTCGAGACCGACGCCACGCCGGAGCGGGCCGCCGAGCGGCTCACCATGGCCGGCATCGAGGTGGCGGGGGTGACACCGGTGGTGACCGGGCTGACCGGCGTGGTCGTCGGCGAGATCGCCAGCATCGCACCGCATCCCGCGGGGGGACCGCTGACCGTCTGTCAGGTGTTGACCGGTCGCGAGCGCGTCGGCGTGGTCTGCGGCGCGCCGAACGTGCGGGCCGGGGCGCGGGCGGCGTTCGCGCCCCCGGGCGCGGTCCTCCCGGACGGGCGGCGGATCGAGGCCGCGACCATCAAGGGCGTGGTCTCCCACGGCATGCTCTGCTCCGAGGCCGAGCTCGGGATCGGGGACGACGCGGGGACGATCCTCCTCCTCGGCGGGGAGGTGCCCGTCGGCGCCGACCTGGTGGCTCACCTGGGGCTCGACGACGTGGTGCTGGAGGTCGAGGTCACGCCGAACCGGCCCGACTGCCTGTCGGCCTTCGGCATCGCGCGGGAGGTGGCCGCGCTGACCCGGGGACGGCTCACGCCGCCGGCGCCCGGCGTGACGGAGCACGAGCCGGCGGCGTCGACGCTCGCCTCGGCCCGGATCGACGACGCCGACCTGTGTCCGCGCTTCTGCGCGCGCGTGATCGTCGGCGTGACCGTCGGGCCCTCGCCGGCCTGGCTGGCCCAGCGGCTGCGGGCGTCCGGGCTCCGGCCGATCAACAACGTGGTCGACGTCACCAACTACGTGATGTGGGAGCTGGGCCACCCGCTCCACGCCTTCGACCACGCGCTCCTGAAGGACCACCGCATCGTCGTCCGCCGCGCCCGGGCCGGCGAGGTCCTGGTGACCCTCGACGGCCAGACGCGCACCCTGAATGACGGGATGCTGGTCATCGCCGACGCCGAGCGGGCGGTCAGCGTGGCCGGCGTCATGGGCGGCGCCGGCACCGAGGTCGGCCCCGCGACCCGGACCATCCTCCTGGAGGCCGCTTACTTCAAGCCCGGCTCGATCCGCCGGACCGCGCGCGCGCTCGGGCTCTCGACCGAGGCCTCGTACCGCTTCGAGCGGGGCGCCGACATCGAGGGGCCGCCGCCGGCCCTGGACCGGGCGGCCCGGCTCATCGCCGAGCTGGCCGGCGGGCGGGTCGCTCGCGGCGTCCTCGACGTCTACCCGGCGCCACGGGCGCGCCGGGAGGTGAGGCTCCGCCTCGCGCGGATCCAGCGCGTCCTCGGCGCCTGCCCCCCGAAGCCGCAGGTGGGCGAGATCCTCGACCGCCTCGGCTTCCCGGCCGAGGAGCAGGACGGCGGGTTCGCCGTCGTCGTCCCGTCGTTCCGGCGGGACGTGAGCCTCGAGGAGGACCTGGTCGAGGAGGTCGCCCGCGTGTGGGGCTACGCCGAGATCCCCTCCACGCTGCCGTCGGGGACCCTGACGCTGACGCGCCGGCCGCGGAGCGTGGTCGTGCCCGAGGCGGTCCGCCGGACCCTGACCGCCGCCGGCCTCGACGAGGCCATCAACATCTCGCTCCTGGACCCCGAGCGGCTCCACCACCTCGGCTGGGCCCCCGGCGATGCCCGGGTCGTGTCGCTCCAGAATCCGCTCGCCGCCGACCGATCGATCATGCGACCGACGCTCCTCTTCGGACTCCTGGACTCGGTGGCGACGAACGTGCGCCGTCAGAATCCGCACGTGTGTCTCTTCGAGATCGGCCGCGTCTACGAGGCGCAGGGGCCGGGGAAGCTGCCCCTGGAGGACAACCGGGTGGGCGTCGTGCTCACGGGACTCCGCGGGCCGTGGACGTGGCATTCGGGCAAGGCGCGGGTCGACGTCTTCGACGCGAAGGGCGCGGTGGAAGCCGTCGTCGAGGCACTCGGCCGGGGCGCGGTCACGGTCGAGGCGCTGGAGCCGGGGAGCGCCCCGTACCTCGAAGAGGGCCGAGGGGCGACGGTCGTCGCGCAAGGGGTGCCGGTCGGCGTCTTCGGCGAGCTCCACCCGTCGGTGCAGCGAGCCTTCGAGCTCCCGGCCCCGGTGTTCTTCGCCGAGCTGTCCCTGGACCGGCTCGACTCGCTCGAGCCGCGCCGCACCCTGATCGAGCCGATCCCGCGCTTCCCGGCCATCGAGCGGGACGTGGCGCTCGTGGTGCCCGCGGTCGTCTCCGCGGCCGACGTGGACAGCGCGTTCGAGACGATCAAGTCGTCGGTCCCTCTGCTCAAGCAGTTTCACCTGTTCGACCTTTACACCGGGGAGCAGGTGGGGGTCGGCCGCAAGAGCCTCGCCTACTCGCTCCTCTACCAGGCCGAGGACCGGACCCTGACCGACCAGGAGGTCAACACGGTGCACCGGGAGGTCGTGGAGCAGCTCCGGCAGAGCCTGGGCGCCGAGGTGCGCGGCGCCGGGGGCGGGGAGGTCGGATCGTGAGCGACCTGGGCGAACGCTTGCTCCTGCTCGAACAGCACGTTCAACGGGCGCTCGAGCTGATCGAGCGGCTCCGGGCCGAGAACGCCCGGCTCGTCGCGGAGCGGGCGGGGCTCGTCGAGCGGATCGAGACGCTGACCAAGGAGGCCGACGTCGCGCGGCAGCGCGAGCCGGTCCTGGCCCGGCTCGAGGCGGACGTCCACCGGCTCCAGGAGGAGCGCCAGACGCTCCTGAGCCACGTCGAGGGGATGCTGAAGGAGCTGGCCCGCATTGACCTGGGGTGAGACCGCACGCGTGTGAAGGAATCAGGTCGTCCGGTCCCCCTCCCCCCAGTGGGTGGGGGAGGGGGGTTAGGGGGGTAGGCGGGAGGTCCCAAATGACCGAGGGTCGGGCCGAGATCGAGATTCTCGGGCAGCGCATCACGATCCGGGGCCGGGGTTCGCCCGAGTACATCCGGGACCTGGCCCAGTACCTGGACGGCAAGATCCGGACCGTGCGCGAGCAGGCTCAGGTGACCGAGCCGACCCGCCTGTCGGTGCTGGCCGGGCTCCACGTGGTCGACGAGCTGTTCCGGAGCCGTGAGCGCGAGGCCAGCCTGGCCGCGCAGGTCGACAGCCTCGTGGAGCGCCTGGGCCGCGCCCTGGACGGCTGAGGGCGCCGGACGGCGCGCACTTTTTCCTTGACGGCCGCGAGGGGCGGGTATCGAATTGGGCATGGCGTGGTTCCCTGCGCTGCCCGTGATGTGAGGTGAAGTTGCGAGCCCAATCTTCAATGAACGGGAGTCCCGCGACGCGGGCGGTGTGCATGCCCCTTTTCGAAGGGGAAGCCTGAAGCCCTGGCCGGGGCACCCACCTGGTTTCGGCCAGGTTCGAACTTCCCGAGCACACGGCAGAGGCGGGGAACGTCGAAGACGGGCGGGTGGAAACCCGCCCGTTCCGTGTTTTCGGGATCCCGCCACGAGCGACGCGACCCGGCATTGCCTTGACTAATGCCGGGAAATTTCCTAATATGACGCAAAGTTAGCCTGGCATAATCCTGAAAGGGCATTCGCCCCGAGCCGGGCCACCCGGCTCGTGAGGGAGGTGGCCATCCTGGAGATCACCAGCATCATCCTGGCGATTCTCGCAATCGGTATTCCCCTCGCGTGGTTCGGGGGGATGCTCGTTCAGAAATCCCTCATCACCCGCAAGATCGGCGAGGCGACCGAGCAGAGCCGCCGGATCGTGGAGGAGGCCCAGAAGCACGCCGAGAGCCAGTTGAAGGACTCGGCCATCGAGGCCAAGGAGGTCGTCTACCGGGCGCGGGTCGAGCTGGAGAAGGAGGTCAAGGAGCGCCAGAAGGAGATCCAGTCGATCGAGCGCCGGTTGAGCCAGAAGGAGGAGCAGGTCTCGCGACGGCTCGATCAGCTCGACCGGCGCGACCGGGACTACCACGCCAAGGAGGAGACCCTGTCGGGCCGGGAGCGCGGCATCCGGGAGCTGGAGGAGCGTCATCTCGGCCTCGTCGAGGAGCAGCGTCGCGCGCTCGAGCGGGTCGCCGGCCTGACGGCCGAGGAGGCCAAGCAGCGGCTGGTCTCCCAGATGGAGGAGGAAGCCCGGCGGGAAGCGAGGCTGATCGGCATGCGCCTCGAAGAGGAGGCGCGGCAGGATGCCGAGCGCAAGGCCCGCGAGGTGCTGGCGACCACCATTCAGCGGCTGGCCCCCGACTACACGGTCGAGACCGCCGTCTCCATCGTGGATCTGCCGTCCGACGACATGAAGGGCCGGATCATCGGGCGCGAGGGCCGGAACATCCGCGCCCTCGAGCAGGCCACCGGCGTCGACCTCATCGTCGACGACACGCCGGAGGCCGTCATCATCTCCGCCTACGACCCGCTCCGCCGCGAGATCGCGCGGCTGGCCCTCCAGCGGCTGATCGCCGACGGCCGCATCCACCCCGCCCGGATCGAGGAGGTCGTCGAGAAGATCAAGAAGGACATGGAGCAGCACCTGAAGGAGGAG
The DNA here is from genome assembly GCA_963708025.1 of uncultured Candidatus Rokubacteria bacterium. Taxonomy (GTDB): domain Bacteria; phylum Methylomirabilota; class Methylomirabilia; order Rokubacteriales; family DASRDR01; genus CAVPSB01. Next base: position 385,842 of record CAVPSB010000031.1, read on the forward strand.
GGCGAGCGCGCCTGCTTCGAGGTCGGCATCCACGGCTTTCACCCCGAGCTGATCAAGCTGATCGGCCGGCTGAAGTTCCGGACCTCGTACGGCCAGAACTGCCTGCAGCACTCGAAGGAGGTCGCCTGGCTGGCCGGCATGATGGCGGCCGAGATCGGCGCCGACGTCAAGCTGGCCAAGCGCTGCGGCCTGCTCCACGACATCGGCAAGGCCTTGACCCACGAGCAGGAAGGAACGCACGTCGAGCTGTCGATCGACATCCTGACCCGGTACAACGAGCCCCGGGCGGTGCTGAACACGATCCTGGCCGGTCACGAGAACGCCGAGGCCGAGACCATCGAAGCGGTGCTGGTCGAGGCCGCCGACGGCATCTCGGCGGCGCGGCCGGGCGCCCGACGCGACGTGCTGGAGAGCTACGTCAAGCGCGTCAAGGCCATGGAGGAGATCGCCCGCTCGTTCAAGGGCGTGGAGGCGGCCTACGCGATCCAGGCTGGCCGGGAGCTGCGGATCATCACCAAGTCGGACCTGGTCTCCGACCTCGACACCTACCAGCTGGCCAAGGATATCGCCAAGCGCATCGAGGGCGAGATGCAGTACCCCGGGCACATCAAGGTCACGGTGATCCGGGAGCACCGCGCGGTGGAGTATGCTCGGTAGTGGGGGAAGGGTGGAAAGGGGCCTCGGTTGAAGTCGGTGACCGTCCTCTGCATCGGTGACGTCTTCGGTGAGCCAGGGCGGCGGGCCCTGGCTCACTTTCTGCCGCGCCTGCGCGCGGAGCACGAGGTCGATCTCGTCATCGCCAACGTCGAGAACGCCGCCGCCGGCTTCGGGGTCACCCCGGCCCTGGCTCGGGGGTTCCTCGACGGGGCGGTGGACGTGCTGACCTCGGGCAACCACATCTGGGACCGGAAGGAGATCATCGAGTACATCGTCAAGGAGAACCTGCTGCTCCGGCCCGCCAACTACCCGCGGGGCACGCCGGGGGTCGGCTCGGTCGTCGTGAAGGCGGGGGCGCACCGGGTCGGCGTCCTGAACCTCCAGGGCCGCGTCTTCATGACCCCGATCGACTGCCCGTTCATGACCGCCGACGCCGAGCTCGAGCGGCTCCGGGCGGAGACCCCGCTCATCGTCGTGGACATGCACGCCGAGGCGACCTCCGAGAAGCAGGCCATGGGCTGGTACCTCGACGGCCGCGTGTCGGCCGTCGTCGGCAGCCACTCCCACGTCCAGACCGCCGACGAGCGTCTCTTGCCGGGCGGGACCGCCTACCTGACCGATCTCGGGATCACCGGGCCCTTCGACTCGGTGATCGGCGTGGACAAGGCGCTCGCCATCGAGCGCTTCCTCACCGGCATGCCGAACCGCTTCGAGCCCGCGAAGGGCCGGGTCCGCGTCCAGGGCGCGGTGATCCGGATCGACGCCGAGTCGGGGCGAGCGGTCTCGATCGAGCGCGTCCAGCGCGAGCTGCCGGGCTAGGAGGACAGGCCGGTGCCGCTGATCCTCGACGGCCGGCCGGTGGCGGCCAAGGTCCAGGACGGCGTGGCCACCGGGGTTGCCGCGCTGCGGGAGCGGGGCGTGACCCCGACGCTTGCGGTCGTCCTGGTGGGTGACGACCCGGCTTCCCGGGTCTACGTCGGCCGGAAAGAGGCGGCGTGCCGGGCCGTCGGCATCGTGGCCCGCGACCACCTCTTCCCGGACGGGGTGGACGAGGCCCGGCTGCTCGCGCTGGTCCACGAGCTGAACGGCGATCCCGCCGTGCACGGCATCCTCGTCCAGCTCCCGCTCCCGCCCGGGATCGACGAGGACCGCGTCATCTCCGCCGTCGACCCGCGGAAGGACGTCGACGGCTTCCACCCGGAGAACCTCGGCCGCCTGCTCGCCGGACACCCCGCGGTCGTTCCGGGCACGCCGGGTGGCATCCTGGAGATCCTCGACCACTACGGCATCGAGCTGAAGGGCGCCGAGGCGGTCGTGGTGGGCCGCTCGCGCATCGTCGGCAAGCCGCTGAGCCAGCTCCTGCTCCTGCGCCACGCCACCGTCACCGTCTGCCACACCCGCACCCGCGACCTGGCCGCTCACACCCGGCGAGCGGAGATCCTGGCCGTCGCGGCCGGGCGGCCCGGCGTCGTCACCGGAGAGATGGTGCGGCCCGACGCGGTCGTCATCGACGTCGGGGTCAACCGCATGCCGGACGGCAAGCTGGCCGGCGACGTGGACTTCGCCTCGGTGGCCCCGCGGGTCCGCGCGATCACGCCGGTGCCGGGCGGAGTCGGGCCGATGACCGTGGCCATGCTGATGCGCAACACGCTGGCCGCCGCCCGGCGCCAGGCCGGGCTCGACTGAAAAGCCGTGGAGCCAATGACCTCGAGCGTCCGTCGGGCCAGCCGGAGGGGGGGGGCCCGGAGGGACGCGGCGTCCGAGGGCCGCAGGGAGGCGCGCGGGCGGAGGAGCGCGTCGCTCCCCCCCGGCCCGAATAGCACGTGGCGCAGCAGCTGGCCCTCGACCCCGGCCGGCGGGTCTACACCGTCTCCCAGCTCACCGCGGCGATCAAGGACCAGCTCGAGGCCCGATTCGGCGGCCTCTGGGTCGAGGGGGAGGTCTCGAACCTCCGGGTCCACAGCTCCGGCCACGTCTACTTCACGCTGAAGGACGAGGGCGCCCAGGTCCGCGCCGTCCTCTTCAAGAGCCGAGTCCGCCGCCTCCGGTTCGCCCCCGAGGACGGCCTCCACGTCCTGGCCTTCGCGAACCTCGACGTCTACGCCGTGCGCGGCGAGTACCAGCTCGTCTGCGAGGTCCTGGAGCCCCGGGGGCTCGGCGCCCTCCAGCTCGCCTTCGAGCAGCTCAAGGCCCGTCTCCAGGCCGAGGGGCTCTTCGACCCCGGCCGGAAGCGCCCGCTGCCCGTCCTGCCCCGGCGCGTCGGCCTGGTCACCTCGCCGACGGGGGCGGCGGTGCGGGACTTCCTGCGGGTCATCACGCGCCGGTTCGCCGACGTCCACGTGCTCGTCTACCCGGTCCGGGTGCAGGGGGACACGGCGGCCGGGGAGATCGCCCGGGCCCTGTACGACCTGAACCGGCTGGGCGGCCTCGACGTCCTCGTGCTGGCCCGCGGCGGTGGGTCGCTGGAGGACCTGTGGGCCTTCAACGAGGAGGTGGTGGCGCGCGCGATCGCCGCCTCCAAGCTCCCGGTCATCTCGGCGGTCGGGCATGAGACCGACGTGACGATCGCCGACTTCGTGGCCGACCTGCGGGCGCCGACGCCATCGGCCGCGGCCGAGCTGGTCGTGCGGGAGAAGGCCCAGCTCGTTCAGCACCTGGGGAGCCTCCGCGATCGGCTCCACGGGGTCATGCGGCAGCGGGTGCGGCGGCTCCGCGAGCGCCTCGACGACGTGCGGCGGCGGCGCGTCCTGACCGACCCCGCCCGACCGCTTCGCGATTGGCACCGGCGGCTCGACGACCTGGCGGCGCGGCTCCAGCACGGGCTCGACCGGCGCCGACGCGAGGCCCGGGATCGTCTCGGGCGGGCCGCCCGGGCCCTTCGCCCCCAGCTTCTACGGGCGAACCTCCGCCACGACGCCCGTCACCTGGCTCAGCTCCGGGGTCGTCTCGAGCGCGCGGCCCGGGGCGAGGTGACGCGGCGGCGCCGCGCGATGGAGGCCGTGGCCGGCCGGCTCGACAGCCTGAGCCCCCTCGCGTGCCTGGCCCGTGGCTACAGCATCTGCACCCTGCCGTCCGGCGAGGTCGTGGTGCGGGCCTCGCAGGTCGCCTCGGGGGCGACGGTGTCGGTGCGGCTCCGGGAGGGCCGCCTCGGCTGCCGGGTCGACGAGGTGAGGGACGGAGCGCGGGACGATGCCTGAGGCGCCCACCGGCGGCGCGGCCGAGCCGAAGTTCGAGGAGGCAATGGCGCGGCTCGAGCAGATCGTCCACGCGCTGGAGGCGGGCAACCTCTCGCTCGACGACTCGCTCCGTGCCTTCGAGGAGGGGACCGCACTCCTCCGGCACTGCGCGCGGCGGCTCGAGCAGACCGAGCGCCGGATCGAGGTGCTGATGCAGGACGAGTCGGGCGGGCTCAAGGCGCAACCCTTCAAGTGGGAAGAGGGCGAAGAGCGGTGAGCTTCGACCTCGAGGCCTATCTCGCCGAGCGACGGCGCGCCGTCGACGAGGCGCTGGAGCGCGTGCTCCCGCCGGCCACCACGTATCCGCCCGCGATCCACGAGGCCATGCGCTATAGCGTGTTCGCCGGCGGGAAGCGGCTCCGCCCGATCCTGGTCATCGCCGGCGCCGAGGTGGCCGGCGGGCGGATGGCCGACGTCATGCCCACTGCCTGCGCCTTCGAGCTGATCCACACCTACTCGCTGATCCACGACGACCTGCCCGCCATGGACGACGACGACTACCGGCGGGGGCGGCTGACCAGCCACAAGGTCTTCGGCGAGGCGATGGCCATCCTGGCCGGCGACGCGCTCCTGACCCACGCGCTCGGGCTCGTCGCCTCGAACTTCGCCCTCGGCAAGGCGCCGGCCGAGGGCTGCCCCCGGCTGATCGCGGAGATCACGGACGCCGCCGGGACGCCGGGGATGATCGGTGGCCAGGTCGTCGACGTCGAGTCGGAGGGCCGGGAGGTGTCAGCCGAGACCCTCGAGTACATCCACACCCACAAGACCGGCGCCCTGATCCGGGCGGCGCTCCGCGCCGGCGCGCTCCTGGGCGGGGCCGGGGAGCCCGTCCTCGACGCCCTCGGCGCCTACGGCGAGCGGCTCGGTCTCGTCTTCCAGATCGTCGACGACATCCTCGACGTGGAGGGGTCGCTCGAGACCCTCGGCAAGACGGCGGGCAGTGACCGCCGCAAGAAGAAGGTCACCTATCCCGATTTCCACGGCCTGGAGCAGGCCCGGGCCCGGGCGATCACCCTGACCGCCGAGGCCCACGCGGCGCTGGCGCCGCTGGGGCCGGCGGCGGCGCCGCTCGGCGCCCTGGCCGACTTCGTGCTCCAGCGCAATGCGTAGGGGGCGGGGCCGATGAGCGTCGCATCGCGTCGTCCTTGGTCGGAGCCGATTCTCGGCGTACTCGGAGTACGCCTGCGGTGGGCTCCTCCCTGCGTCGATCGGACGGCCTTCGGCCTGTGGGCGCTGCTCGCTCCTCGGCCCCGCCCCCGGGAGCTTGACTCGTTTATCATGACCTTGGCGCCGCAAGGATCGTAGGACGGAGGGAGCGTGTCGGAGATCGTCGACGTCCACGCCCGGGAGATCCTCGACTCCCGCGGGAACCCCACCGTCGAGGTCGAGATCGTGCTGGCGAGCGGCGCCGAGGGGCGAGCGGCCGTTCCGTCGGGGGCCTCCACCGGGAGCGGCGAGGCGCTCGAGCTGCGCGACGGCGACAAGCGCCGCTACGGCGGGAAGGGTGTCCGCCAGGCCGTGAAGAACGTCGAGCAGGTCATCGGGCCCGAGCTGAAGGGGGCCGATGCCCTCGATCAGGCGTGGGTCGACCGCACCCTCTGCCTGCTCGACGGCACCCCGCAGAAGGAGAGCCTGGGCGCCAATGCCATGCTCGGGGTCTCGCTCGCCTGCGCGCGGGCGGCGTCCGAGGATCTCGGGGTGCCGCTCTTCCGGTACCTGGGCGGTCCGCAGGCCCGGACGCTGCCGGTCCCACTGATGAACGTCGTCAACGGGGGGGCGCACGCCGACAACCGGCTCGACTTCCAGGAGTTCATGCTGGTGCCGGCCGGCCTCCCCTCGTTCACCGAGGCGCTCCGGGCCGGGGCCGAGGTCTTCCACACGCTCAAGCGCCTGCTCCACGAGCAGGGGCTCGCCACCGGCGTCGGCGACGAGGGCGGCTTCGCCCCCGATCTGCCCGGGGCCGAGGCGACGCTCGCGCTGCTGGTCCGCGCCATCGAGGCCGCTGGCTACCGGCCGGGCGGCGACGTCTGGCTGGCCATGGACGTCGCGGCCAGCGAGCTGTGGCGCGACGGGCGCTACCGGGCGCCGGGCGAAGGGGCCGAGTGGAAGACGGAGGAGCTGATCGACCTCTACGAGCGCCTGGCCGGGAAGTTCCCGCTGGTGTCCATCGAGGACGGCCTCCGCGAGGACGACTGGGACGGCTGGGTCGCCCTCACCCGGCGTCTCGGGAGCCGCCTCCAACTCGTCGGCGACGACCTGTTCGTGACCAACCCCGCCCGGCTGGCGGACGGCATCCGCCGGGGGGCGGCCAACGCGATCCTGATCAAGGTGAACCAGATCGGCACGCTGACCGAGACCCTGGAGGCGGTGGAGCTGGCGAAGTCGGCCGGCCACGGCGTCGTCATCTCCCACCGCTCCGGGGAGACCGAGGACACCTTCATCGCCGACCTCGCGGTCGGCGTCAACGCCGGGCAGATCAAGACGGGCTCGCTCTCCCGGAGCGACCGGACCGCCAAGTACAACCAGCTCCTCCGGATCGAGGAGTGGCTGGGAGATACCGCGCGGTGGCCGGGCCCGGCGGTCTTCGAGCGGCGGCGATGACCCCCTGGCGCTGGCGGCCGAGCTGGATCGTGGCCGGACTGCTGGCCATCCTGCTGGGCGCCGCGGTGTTCGGCGAGAACGGGGTCCTCCACCTCCGGCGCCTGCGGACCGATGTCGCCATGCTGCACCGGGACGTCCAGGCCCTGGAGGCGGAGAACGACCGGCTGTCGCGCGCCCTCACCGAGCTGCGAAGCGATCCGGCCGCCCTGGAGCGCATCGCGCGGGAAGAGCTGGGGCTCGTCCGCCCGGGCGAGCGCGTGCTCCGCTTCCCGCGCTCGTCGCCACCGCCGATCCCGGCGATCCCGCCGGGCGCTGCCACCTCACCGCCGACGCCGCCGACCCGGTAAGGCGCTCGAGACCGCGATGGACTGGCTGCCGCCCCTTGCGCCGTGGCTGTTCGTTCTCACCCTGCTGTTCAACTGCCGGGCCGCATGGAAGCTGGTGATCGACTGGCGGGGCATGGTCACGACCGTGCGCTACGTCCGCGCGGCCTACGCCCGCCGGCCCGACTGGCCGACCGAGGAGACGCTCGAGCGCGAGGCCGGGGCCCCCGTCTTCCTCCACCTCCTGGCCGCCTACCAGGAGCCCGACATCGCCCGCACCCTGCGCGGACTCCTCGACGCCCGCTACCCGCAGGGCAAGGTGCGCTACGTCGTCGTCACCAAGGCCGCCGAGGAGGAGGCACCCCACCCGGCCATGAGCGAGAGTACGGGGGCGCTCATCCGGAAGTTCCTCGGCGAGTTGCCGCCCTACGAGGCCAAGCGGCTCACCTACCTGGTCATGCCGGGGCCCGGTCGCAAGGCCGAGCAGCTCAACTGGGCGCTCCGCCCCGCGATCCTGGGGGCGATCCTCGAGGACCTCGCCGTCGAGCCAGCCCGGGTGTTCGTCGCCGTCTCCGACGCCGACTCCGTGCCCGACCCCGACACCTATCGCTGGATCGCCGCCGAGGAGCTGGCCGGGCGATCGGCCCTCGCCTATCAGGGCGTCACGCTCTCGCTCGGCAACTGGGCGGCCCTCGACACCCGGGGCCGGATCTGCGCCATCCAGCAGTCGTCGATCTTCCTGCGAGTCTCGATCGCGCGCCTGATCAACGAGGTCAAGCGGATCCGCGTCATCGACGCGGTGCTGAGGTCACTGCCGGCCGCGCTCGGCCGCGGCGTGCGGCCGGTCCTGGAATTCTGTCTCCGGCGCTCCCAGATCTGCCTCGGCCACCAGCAGTTCGTACGGCTGGACCTTCTGCGCGAGCTGGGCGGCTTCCCGACCCGCGGGGCGACCGAGGACTCCACGCTCGGCTACATGCTGGGCGCCCGCGGCCTGCTGATCCGCGCGTTGCCGCTCGTCGAGCTGACCGACCTCCCGGAGACGAAGGCCAAGATCGTGCGCCAGAACGCCCGCTGGTACAAGGGCGTGCTCGACGACGTGCCCCATCTCTGGGGGACGTGGCGCCGGGCGCCGACCGCGTTCAACCTGGCCCAGCTCCTCCGCCACGTCGGCAACAAGGTGGTGGAGTGGCCGGTCGCCGCGCTCGTGTACCCGCTGATGGGCTACCTCGGCTGGCACTTCGCCTACGCGTACCGGAGCGAGCAGCCCCTCCTGTTCTTCGTGGCGGTGATCGTCCCCACGCTGTCGCTCGGCCTCAGCGTCTGGGTCGGCGGGATCGAGACCCACCGGGCCGTGCGGGCCCTGCAGCCGTACCTGCCGCGGCCGGTCTCGGTCGAGTGGCGGACGTGGCCGGAGCAGTTCTCGGGAACCTTCCGCTGCCAGGGCTACTGGCTCCTCGCCACTCGCGCCGCCTGGCAGGTGCTGTGGCAGCTCGCCCGAACCGGCCGCTACGAGCCCATCAAGACCGACCGCGTCCTCCGCCAGGCGCCCGGCCGGGACTGGCTCTCGCGCCTGACGCGGCTTGACACGCACAAGCCGGCGCAGTAAGGTAAGGCTCGACACCGCGGGGTGGAGCAGTCCGGTAGCTCGTTGGGCTCATAACCCAAAGGTCGCTGGTTCAAATCCAGCCCCCGCAACCAATTGTAGGCGCACGGCCTCCTGGTCCCCCAGGAGGCCGTCGACTTTCCCCGCCCGGTCACCCGGATGACCCGCTCGCCGACCTCGGGCGCTGGCGTTAGGCAGAGGTCGTCCAGGTGCTTGCGGAGCTCCCGGCGCGCCCCGGCCGGGTCGATCGCCAGGAGGTCGGTGAGTCCTCGGAGCTGTTCCTCGACCCAGCTCCGATGGATCCGGAGTGGGCCGGGCACCACGGTCTGACGGAGCCGCTCTGCTTCCGCGTCGAGTTCCTCGAGCCGACGTTCCCGTGCCTGGATCTCGTCGCGCAGCCGGGGCGACGTGTCGTCGCCCTTCGCCACGAACGCGATCAAGTTCGAGAGCTCGAGGTGAACGCGGTGCCGGTCCTCGGCGACGGCCTCCAGGTCACGGCCCCCGGCCGTCGTCGGCGCCCGGAGCATCTCGTTCACCACCCCGACCACGTAGTCCATCATCTCGGGCGTCATCGCGTCCCTCAATGTGGACACGAGCGCCGTCTCGAACGCGTCGTGCCGGATGGACATGGGGTTCGAGCAGACGGTCGGTCCCTTGGTGACGTGGAATGAGCACCGGTAGCGCGCGTACCGATACACGGTCCCGGACTTCTTCCGCCGACAGCTCGTCTGGACGGTGATCCGACCGCTGCAGACGCCGCACCGCATCAGCCCCGACAGCAGGTAGGGCGAGTACACTTGCGGGGCCTGGCCCCGGGGCCGCTTTTGGGCCGTCGGTGCCCCCGTACGCGGCCCGGACCGTCGCGATCCGAGCCTGGACCTGCCGCCAGACGGCATGGTCGACGACCCGGAGATCGGGCCGGTCCGCCTCGACCCAGTCCGTCGGGGGCCTGGGGACCGCGGTCCGCTTGCCCGTCTCCGGGTCCTTGACGAAGGCCGTCTTGTTCCAGATCCATCGGCCCGCCGTACTTCTCGTTCGTCAGGATCGTGTGGATCGTGGACACCGCCCAGCCGCGCCGGCCGGGACCTCGCCGGGTCGCCTGGGCCGGAAACGCGATGCCCTCCTGATTCAGGCGGAGCGCGATAGCCTTCATGCTCAGCCCATCGAGGTACCATTGGAAGATCCGGCGGACGACCGCCGCCTCAGGCTCAAAGAGGGTCCAGGCGGCGCCCGCGGCCCCGCCCGGCCCCTTGGGGGTGGTCCGGTACCCAAAGCACCGGCCACCGGCGCTCAGGCCCTTGAGCGCCTGCCCGGTCAACCCCCGATGGGTCTTGTCGCGCAGGTCGTCCAGGAACAGCTCGTTGACCAGGCCCTTGATCGTGATCTGGAGCTTGGCCATCTGGTTGGAGGTCTGGATCCCGTCCGAGATGGAGACGAGCTCGACACCGTTCCGCTGCAAGCGCCGGTAGAGCCGCAGGGTCTCCACCAGGTCCCGCGAGAGCCGGGAGAGGTCGTCCACCAGCACGACGGTGAAGGGCGGGGGCGCGGTCAGGGCGGCCGCGACCAGACGCTGGTAGGCGGGCCGGTGCTCGATGCCCACGCCCGACCGGGCGGCGTCCTGGTACACGTGGTCGTCGACGACCGTCCAGCCCGACTGGGCGGCCCAGCGCCGGCAATTCCGGATTTGGTCGTCGAGCGACGTGGCCCGCTGGGCTTCGCTGCTGAAGCGGGCGTAGATAGCGCAGGGCTTCATGCCGACCGCCATGCCTCCGTCGTCGCCCTCGGCTTCGAGCTCGCTCGAGTGGCGTGCTGGGCTGCGGCCGTGGCGTCCCTCCGGGCAGCCTGGACCAGCAGGCCCGCCACGAAGGTCAGCCACGCCTGCACCGCGGCGGAACGGTCCGGCAACGGCGTCGGCTGGTCGGCCCCGGCGTGCCGACGGCACCGCCCCACGGCCTGACCTCGGGCGTGCGAGGCAGTATCGGCGAGCCGCTTCGCGGCGTCAAGCGCCCTGGCGTGTCGCGTGGGCCCGATCGCGTCCATGGACGGTTAGCCCGGTGCCTCGCCCCCGCCGGGCGGGTCCTGGTGGACCGGCAGCCCCCGCGAGGAGCTTGCGCTGCATCGTGGCTTCCTTCCACGGGTTGCCCGCCCGAGTGACAAGCCCCAACGCATTTGCGCGCTCGACGAGGGCCTGCACGGTCAGGCGGGGGGCCCATTCGGTCGGCCATTGGATCAGGGCCTGCTCCCGGGCCACGCCACGCGAGGGGACACCCTGCTCGCTTAAGGTCTGCCACACGTAGTTGTAGGTGAGAGGCCGTCCCTGCTGGGTCTGGACCCCTGCGTCATTCAACTGGGTGACAATGGCTGGGATCGCGAGGCCCGCCTCGTGGAGGGTCCGCACCGCCGCAGGAATCGAGATAGGGGAAGGAAGCGGCGGGATACCGACCACTCGCCCATCGCGTAGCCGTCGCACTGCTGTGCGGAGCCGCGAAAGGGTCCACACTCCCAACGGATGACGCAGCCCTTTGACGTTCAACTCCTCGAGGATCGTGCGAAAGGGCACGTGCGCGGTGAGACGGGCGTGGATATGCTGGTACGGCGTCAGATCCTCGGGGCGCTTGAGCCCAGTCGCCGTCATGACATTTCGGACGACTTGGGCGGAGTACCTGTTGTTTCCACACCGGCCCAGCTTCCGAATCGCGACATGCTGATTGAGCCGTTCGGTCGTCTGCTCGGGCGACAAGCCTTCACCGATTGCCTGGACAATGAATTGCCGCACGCCTTCGGTCGTGAGGAGCTGATGGGTTGTCTCCGCTCCACCGGTCCATGTGATGGTCAGAGTCCAGGCGCCGGGACTCGGCATCAATGTGATGGTGCGGATCACCATCCGCACAAGGGTCTTGCGCTGCTCGAGCGTCACCGACGGATGACGCCACAGTGCCGGCAGATCGCCGGCCAGGCCGCGGAGCTCCTCTAGATCTGGGCCATCGAGCGAGAGTGGCGGGACGAGGGGATGAAGCTGGTGTGTGGCTTGGAGATCCTGGAGCTGTCGGAGGCGCTGGTCCAAGCGTTGGGCAAACCGCTGGCGCACGGCCACCTGATCGGGAAGCGTGGCGTCGAAAGCTCGCTCGGCCTCGTCCACCGCCTGTTGAGCGCGATGGAGCTCGTCCTCACGGGCACGGACGCGAGCGTGGTGCTCGCGGAGGGCCTCGCGTGCCATCTCAGCCAGCTGCCCGACCGACGCTGGGGCGAGTACGCGGAGGATGTCGGCCTCGACGAGGCTGTCGATCGCCTTGGCCCTGACGGACACGCACCCTCGACCCGGCGCTATGTCGATCTCTGGGTTGCAGCGATACCGCGCTCCACGGATCACACGTCCCTGCTGGTTCTGGCGGTCGGATACTTGGTGTAGAAGACCACGACCATGAATGGCGCGACGGAGGAGGCCCTGGACGAGGGCTTGGCCGCGACCGAGTGGGCCGCGGAGGGTGTTCCGGTTGCCGGCGAGAGCGCTTCTCGGTCGTTCCCCCCTGGGCTGGCGTGATGTAGCCCTCGTGGTGGTCGGGGACCTGGATCCAATCCCTGATCGGGCGGCGGGTCTGGACGGCTCCCCGTCGGGATAC
>CAVPSB010000032.1:0-364104 GCA_963708025.1 uncultured Candidatus Rokubacteria bacterium
ACGCTACCTCGCCCAGGCCACCTCCGAGAGGTCGAACGAGGGCGTCGGCAGGTCCTTCCAGATGCCCTGGACACCCTTCTTGGCGGCCACGATCCGCGGATAGACGTACAGCCAGACGACCGGCGCCTCCTCCACCATCATCTTCTGCAGGTCCTGGTAGAGGGCGCGCCGCTTGGCATCGTCCAGCGTCGTCTCGGACTGCTTGTAGAGCTCCTGGAACCGCGGGCTGTCGTAGCGGTAGTAGTATTTGGGGTTGGCGTAGTTCCCCGCGTCCCAGGCCTCGGCGTGGCCGATGATCGTCATGTCGTAGTCTGCGTTCTTGTAGACGCGCTCCAGCCACTGGCCCCACTCGATCTGCTCGAGCGTCACCCGGATCCCCGCCTTGGCGAGCTGGCCGACCAGGACCTCCCCGGTCCGGACCGTGTACGGGTACTGGGGCGGCACTCTCAGGACCGCGTCGAAGCCGTTCGGGTAGCCGGCCTCGGCCAGGAGCTGCCGGGCCCGGTCCGGGTTGTAGGGCACCGCCTTGGCCATGTCCACGAAGTAGGGATTCAACGGGTCGACGTTGGTGCCGAGCACGCGCCCGAAGCCGAACATCGCCCCCTGGAGGATCTCGTCCTTGTTGACGGCGTGGGTGATGGCCCGTCGCACCCGGACGTCGGAGTACGGCTTCTTCGAGTTGTTCAGGGCCAGGATGACGTCGCTGGTGGTCTCGCCGAGGACGACCTGCAGGGCGGGCGACCGGCGGACGACCTCGACCGACTCGGGGCCCAGGCCGAAGCCGAGCACGTCGATGTCGCCGGCCTGGAGGGCGGCCAGCGCGGCGTTGGGATCCGGGATGAAGCGGAACGTGACCTGCTCGAGCCGGGGGAGCCCCTTGACGTGGTAGTCGGCGTTCTTCTTGAGCACGATCCGGTCGCCGCGGTCCCAGCGGGCGAGCGTGAAGGGCCCGGTCCCGATCGGGTTCGACTTCTGCTGCTCGACCGTCTCGCGCGGATAGATCACCGAGCCCTGCCGGGCCATGTTGTAGAGGAACATGGCGTTCGGCTGCTTGAGCGCGATGGTGACCGTCTGCGGGTCCTTGACGTCGATCGTCGCGATGTCCTCGTATTGCCGCGCGTGCGGATGCTTGGTCTCGGGATTCCGGGCGCGATCGAGGACGAACTTGACGTCCTCCGCCGTGAAGGGCCGGCCGTTGTGGAACCGGACCCCCTTCTTGAGGACGAACGTGTAGGTCAGATTGTCCGGGGCCGTCTGCCAGCGCTCGGCCAGCCAGGGCACCAGCTTCCCCTGCTGGTCGACCTTTAGCAGCGCTTCCTGGATGTTGTAGAAGACGACAGCGGCGGTCGCCGACGCCGGAGTCGCGGTCAGATCCAGTCCCGGCGGCTCGGAGGTCAGCTGGACCGCGAGGGCGCCGCCGCCGGGGGCGGGCTGACCCTGACCGGTCACCGGGAGGAGGGCGAGCAGCACGGCAGGGAGCACGAGCGCCACCGGACGGACTCGGATCATGGAGGCCTCCGCTTGACGGGTCGAGTGGATCTCGGGCTCACTATACCGAAGCGGGAAGGACGCGACAAGGCGGCCGGCCGGCCCGGCCGGCGCGAGAGGAGGCCCCCATGCCCGATCCGGTCGAGGATTTCGAGAAGCTCGGCGTCTTCTACCTCGGTCGCTCCTACGACCTCGGCGCCAGGAGCCGCGGCCCGGGGCTGGTCCTCTACGACTCCAAGGACCTGGTGACTCACGCGGTGTGCGTCGGCATGACCGGCAGCGGCAAGACGGGGCTCTGCCTGAGCCTCCTCGAGGAGGCGCTCCTCGACGGCATCCCCGCCCTCATCATCGATCCCAAGGGCGACGTGGCGAACCTCCTGCTCACCTTCCCCGACCTCGCCCCGGCCGACTTCGCCCCGTGGGTCAACGAGGACGACGCCCGCCGGAAGGGGCTGACCGTCGAGGCGTACGCGGCGCAGCAGGCCGCGCTCTGGACGAAGGGGCTGGCCGAGTGGGGGCAGAGCGGCCAGCGGATCCGGCGACTGCGGGAGGCGGCCGACTTCGCCGTGTACACGCCGGGAAGCGAGGCCGGGCTCCCGGTCTCGATCCTCAAGTCCTTCGCGGCGCCGCCGGCGGCGGTGCGCGGGGAGAGCGACCTGTTCCGGGAGCGCATCGCCACCACCGCCACCAGCCTGCTGGGGCTGCTCGGGATCGAGAGCGATCCGCTGCGGAGCCGGGAGCACATCCTGCTCGCCAAGATCCTGGAGTCGGCCTGGAAGGACGGCCGCGACCTCGACCTGGCCGCGCTGATCGCCGCCGATCCAGACGCCGCCGGTCACCCGCATCGGGGCGCTGGACCTCGACGCCTTCTTCCCGGCCCACGACCGCTTCGCGCTGGCCACCGCCCTCAACAATCTCCTGGCCGCCCCCGGCTTCGAGGTCTGGCTCACCGGGGAGCCGCTCGACATCGACGCCATGCTGCACACCCCCGACGGCAAGCCGCGGGCGGCCATCTTCTCGATCGCCCATCTCGGCGACGCCGAGCGCATGTTCTTCGTCTCGCTCCTGCTCAACGAGACGCTCGGCTGGATGCGCGCCCAGTCCGGGACGACCAGCCTGCGCGCGCTCGTCTACATGGACGAGATCTTCGGCTACTTCCCGCCGGTCGCCAACCCGCCCTCGAAGCTCCCGCTGCTGACGCTGCTCAAGCAGGCCCGGGCCTTCGGGGTCGGCGTGGTGCTGGCCACCCAGAACCCGGTGGACCTGGACTACAAGGGGCTCGCCAACATCGGCACCTGGTTCATCGGTCGGCTCCAGACCGAGCGCGACAAGGCCCGCCTCCTCGACGGGCTGGAGGGCGCGACCGCCGGCAGCCACGCGGGCCTCGAACGCCCGCGGCTGGAGCAGATCCTGGCCGGCCTCGGCAGCCGGGTCTTCCTCCTGCACAACGTCCACGAGGACCGCCCCGAGGTCTTCGAGAGCCGCTGGGCGATGTCCTACCTGCGCGGGCCGCTCACCCGCGACCAGATCCGGCGGCTGATGGAGCCCCGGAAGGCGGCCGGCGTGCCGACGGCGGCGCCCGCGACCGGGCCGGCGCCGCGCGCCGCGCGGCCCACGCCGGTCGGCGCGCCGGCGGCAGCGGCGGCCGGCACCGGCCGGCCGGTGCTCCCCCCGGGCATTCCCCAGCACTTCGTGCCCGGTGAGCACGGGCGTGACGGGCGATGCCCCCTGGTCTACGTTCCCATGCTCCTGGGGGCGGCGACCGTCCGCTTCGCGGACAGGAAGGCCGGGGTTGACACCACCGAGGACGTGACGGTCGTGACCGCGATCACCGGCCAGGCGGTGCCGGTCCGCTGGGAGGAGGCAGCGGCCATCGACGTCGAGGTCGGCGCCCTCGAGAACGCGCCGCGGGAGCCCGCTCGCTACGCCGAGCTGCCGGGGGCCGCCGCGAAGCCGAAGCGCTACGAGACGTGGAGCCGGGACTTCGCCACCTGGCTGGCCCGCAGCCGCACCCTCGAGCTGGTGCGCGATCCGGCGTCCGGGCAGGTCTCGCGGGCCGGCGAATCGGAGCGCGACTTCCGGATCCGGCTCGGCGAGGCGGCGCGGGAGCAGCGGGACGCGCGCGCGGCCGAGCTCCGGAAGAAGTACGCGAGCGCGGATCGCGGCCGTCGACGAGCGGCTCCGGCGCGCCCAGCAGACGACGACGCGGGAGCAGGAGCAGGTCACCCGGTCCGGCATCGACGGCGGCGATCACGGTCGGCGCGTCCATCCTCGGCGCGGTCCTGGGCCGCAAGGGCATCAGCGTCGCCGACATCGGGCGCGCCAGCACCGCGGCCCGCGGCGCCGGCCGCGTCCTCAAGGAGCACCAGGACGTGGGCAGGGCCCAGGAGACGGCCGCGGCGGTCCAGCAAGAGCGGGACGACCTCGACGCTCAGTTCCGGAAGGAGCTGGCGGACCTCGAGACGCGGACGGACCCCGTGACCGCGCGCCTGGAGCCGGTCGTGGTGAAGCCGAAGAAGGCGGACGTCTCCGTGCGCCTCGTCGCGCTGGCGTGGGCACCGCACCGGCAGGATCCGCAGGGTGGCCTGACGCCCGCGTGGACGTGATGACGACGGGCTTCATCCGGCCCCGTGCTAGACTGGCCCCGAACCCGTGCGGGAGCGCCGGGATGGCACCGCGCCGCTCCAGAAAGGGAGGTTGCCGATGCGAAGCCGAGCCGCCGTCATCGTCGTGATCGTGGTGGCCCTGGTCGCCGCCACGGTCTGGTCGATCGCCGCCCCGAAGCAGTATCAGTTCACTGGCAGCGTGGTGGAGATGGACGCCAAGGCCAAGACGATCAGCGTGGACAAGGGCGGAGACGTCTGGGAGTTCTCCACCGCCGGGCTGAAGGACCTGAAGCTGAAGAAGGGCGACAAGGTCACGGTCTACTACGAGATGACCGCGAAGAAGATCGAGGGCAAGTAGCGGCCGGACCGCCCCCCGCCCGGGGGTCAGCGTCCCCGGGCCCGCCACTCCACGGCGCCGACCTCCGCGAGCTGGCCGAGGAGCCGCGCGGCATCCGCGTCGGCCACGCCCGCCAGCGCTGCCGCCTCCGCCGTGGAGCGCACGCCGTCGAGGGCACCCAGCAGCCGCTCGACGGCCTCCGGACAGCGCACGGTCGTGACCCGGCCGCCCGGCGCCAGCGCGATCAGGAGCCGCGTCGGCGCGCGGACCGGCTCGGGAAGCGACGTCTCGCCGCGACGGACCGCGGCGACGAGACCGGTGACGTCCCAGTCGAGCGCGCAGATCCGCGCGTGCGCCGAGCGCGCGGGCATCACGCCGGTGCCGTCGCCCGTCGCGCGCCAGCGCCGGGGGCCGGCTTCGGCGCGGAAGAGCGCGCCCTCGTAGGCCACCAGGTCCCGCCCGTAGGTCACCCCGCCGAGCGCCGCGGCGAGGGCCGTCTCGACGAGCGCCGCCACGCGCTCCGCGGTCTCCGCGGACCCCACCTCGGCGGCGTCGAGGAGCGCGTCGAAGGCCGGGGCGTCGATCACGCCCAGAGGATCCAGGCCCTGGCGGCGCGCCAGGACCCGGCTCGCGGCGAAGAGCCGCACGATCCGCTCCCGGTAGAAGTGGCGCCCCATGAACCGCGCCAGGCGCGCGAGCCGCTGACCGTCCGCCGCCCGGAGCACCGCCGCCTCTTCGGCGCCGAGAGGCGCGCCGCTCCCCTCGGGGAGCCGCCGCCGGAGGTCGGCGCTGGTGAGCACGCGGAGGAGCGCGTCGTGGACGGCGCGGCCCGTCACGCCGGCAGTCCGAAGGCGTCCCGGATCGCGCCCACTCCCGCCCGCAACGTCCCGGCGGTGAGGGCGGTCGAGAAGGCGTCGAACGTCACCGCGCGCAGGCCGGACGCCCGCCCCGCCGCGTACACCGCGAGGTCCAGAATCTCCCGGTCGGGGACGGCGGCGCCGATCCAGGGGCCGCCGAGGTCCCGGTCCGGCTCCACGCCCGCGACGTGGAGCTCCACGACCCGCTCGAGCGGGAGCGCGGCGACGAACTCGCGGGGCGGCACCCCGGCGTAGTACGCCGACAGCCAGGCGTGGGAGACGTCCAGCAGCATCCCGCAGCCGCTCCCGGCGTAGAAGCGGTGGACGAACTCGATCTCGCCGAGCTGCGGCAGCGGGAGGGCGAGATAGGTCGGGATGGGCTCGAGCACCAGCGGCAGCCCGAGGGCCTCGCGGAGGGCCCGGGCGTTGGCGACGTAGTCGGCCAGCAGGTCCTCGGTGTAGAGCGGGGGGAAGACGTAGTCGACGAACGCGGCGCCGTCGGTCGTGTGGACGCGCTGGAGGTGCTCGGCGGCCCACGGCGAGCCGTAGAGCCCGACGAGCGACCGGGCCCGCTCGAGGGCGGCGCCCTCGAGCGGCTCGCTCAGCTGACCCAGGAAGTCGTGGAGCAGCAGGACGAAGCGCGCGCGGATCGCCGCGAAGTGCGGATCGTCGGGGCGTGGGGGATCGGCCATCGCGAGGTGCTGGATCAGCCCCTGCGCGTCCAGGGTCGCCGCCGCCAGGTGGGGATTGTAGAAGGCGCCGACCGAGATGGCCATCGGCTTACATGATACGGCCCCGGGCGACGCGTGCCACCCGGGGCCGCCGGAGCTCCTCAGCCGAGGAGCGTCCTAGTTGTGTCAGGTGGGGACGATCTCGAGTGTGTCGAACGATTTCCAGCTGCATTGTCCCGCCCCCTTTCCTGAATGAAATGCGTTCCGAGCTCATCATCACCGAGCCATCGGTTTGGGCGCAACACATAATCGATGCGAATCGTCTTGGCCGATATCGCAGGCCGGCGAATCCGTTGACCCGGCGGCGGCGTCAAATTTACCGGGCGATTTTGCCCTCCCCTCCCACTCTCACCAAGGAGGTCCTGATGGCCCTCGAAGTGCTCGACACGGTTGAAGTTCTCCCGACCTGTCACGCCTAAGCGACCCTGAACTGAGAGGGGACGACCCCGGGTGGGCGCGGCCTGCCCGGGGTCGTCCTGTCTGGGGAGTTTGATCGGGACCTCCCACCCACCCCCCAACCCCCTCCCCCACCGTCCGACGGCCTTCGGCCTTTGGCCGGGGGAGGAGAGCCTGAGGACCCGGCTTTCACGCGCTGTCAGTCGGAGCCCAGGAAGGCGCAGGCCAGCGCGCCGCCCCGGGCGACGTTGACAACCGGGGCCCGGCTGACCCGGCAGTGGAGACCGAGGTCGCCCGGCGCGTAGAACAGGCCGAGGGAGAAGTGGCACGGCCCGGCGAAGAGCCGGCCGTCCCGGAGGTACGCCATGGGGCGCGGCGTCGCGGGGCGACGCTCCTGGACAACCCAGCCGCTCGGCTCCCGGAGCGCCCGCGCGATCCGCGCCTCCCACCGGGCCGCCGGGGTCTCACGGCCGAGCAGGATCCCCTCCCCGCTCGAGCCGACGTTGGGCTTGATGAGAAGCCCGGCGGCGTGGCGGCGGACGTACTCCGGCAGATCGACGCGCCGCCCGTCCGGCGCCTCCGTCAGCCGCGCGCCGAGGACTCGCGTCCATGGGACGACGGCGGCCAGCAGCCGGCGCTCGGCCGGGGAGAAGAGGCGCCGCCACGGGGGCCGAGTCAGGCACTCGAGGAGCCCCTTGTGGCCGAACTCGCCCGCCCCGTCGGGCAGCACGGCGCCCCGCGCCCGGAGGGTCCGGAGTCCCGCGAGACGGCGCCCCCGGGTCGGCGCCGGCCCCAGATCCTCGTAGGCGAGATCGCGGTACGCGAGGTCGACACGGACGTCTTTCAGGTAGACCTCGCCCCGGACCACGCGCAGCTCCTGCGGGCGCCCGTAGGCGACCCGGATCCCGCTGGCGGCGAAGGCGCGGAGGATCCGGGGCAGCTCGCTGTAGCCCGCCACCGGCGCTGGATCCTCGAGGAACGCGACGCCCAGCGACCCGCGCCGACCGATCCGGCGGGCCGCCGCGAGCACCCAGCGGCGGGTCAGGTCCAGGAGGTCCGGCGGATCGGCGAGTCGTCGGCGCTCGGCGGGGCCGAGCAGCGACGGGAAGACCTCCGTCTTCAGGATGGCCACGCCGGCCGTGTGGTTGTAGAGCCCGGCGAGCGCGGTGGCGTTGGTCTCGAACAGGATCGGCCGCAGACCGCCGGGTCCGGCCGCCAGCCCCACGTCGGGCCGGATCATCAAGGCCCAGGACGCCGGGCGCGCGCCATCCGGCGAGAGCCAGCCCGCGGTGGTCTCCGAGAGCGGACAGAGGGCGCGGAAGCCGTCGAGGTCCGCGTGGTAGAGGGCGGGTGCGAGGGCCTGGAGGCGGTGGACGCAGTCGGCCAGCCGGCCGAGGGTCGGCAGGAGGCGGCGCGCCACCACGAAGGGCGTGAGCGCGATCGGGTGCGGCATCGGCCGCCCGCCGACCCGGTGGCGGTGGAAGAAGTCCACCGCCGCCTCGGCGCGCTCCACCCGGTCCAGGAGAGCGCGCCGCTCGCGCGGTGGCATGTCCAGGAGTCGTGCCGTGAGCGCGGCCTCGAGGGTCGGCATGGCGATCGGCGGAGAGGGTACCACGGCACGCCTGCCCGGTTGAACGCCGGTGCGCCTCCGGCTACCATCCGAGCATGGCCCGGACGCAAAGCCCGCGGTCGCTGGCGCGATGGCGCCAGCGGTTCGTGGAGCGGATCGGCCGCTCGCGCGCGGCCACCCTCGCCCTCGTGGCCCGGATGCCGCAGGAGCTCGCCACGCGGCCGCGGAGCCAGGGCGCCTGGTCCGTCAAGGACCTCCTGGCCCACATCGCCGCCTGGGAGGAAGAGGGCATCCGGCGTCTCCGGCTCATCGCCCAGGGCCACCCCGAGCGCGTGGTCTGGTACGACACGATGGCCGAAGTCAACCGGTACAACGCGCGCGCCGTGCGCGCCGCCCGGACGGCGTCGTTGCCGCGGCTCCTGACCCGGCTCGCGCGCGCCCGCGCCGGGCTCGTTCGAGCTCTCCGGCGCCTGCCGCCGCCGGCGCTCGCGGATCCGACCCACGCCCTGCCGGTCACCGTCTGGCTCGAGGAGTTCGCCTTCACCCACGAGCGCGGCCACCGGCAGGAAGTCCGCGCCTGGCGGGCCGGCGAGCGCCAGCGCCGTTTGCACCGCAGATAGAGCCATGGGCGTCGATCCCTTCTTCAACGACCGCACCACCATCGACGTCTTCGAGCACGCCTTCTACGCCGGCGCCGAGGCGGCCGAAGAGGTGGCCGAGGTCCTGAGCTGGCGCCCGGTGCCGCGGCGCCTCCTCGACATCGGCTGCAACGGCGGCCTGCACGCCCTGGAGTGGGCTCGCCTCGGCGCCGAGGTGGTGGGTGTCAACGTCGCGCCCGTGGCCATCGACCTCGCGCGACGGCGCGCCGAGGGGCGGCCAGGCCCCCCGGTGCGCTTCGAGGTCGCCGACCTGCTGGAGGGCCGGTTCGACCGCTGGGGCCGATTCGATCTCGTCACCGCGCTCGGCGGTGTGTTCAACTGCATCGGGCGCGCCGACCTGGTGCCGGCGTTCCGGGCCGTCCGCGCCGCGCTGGCTCCCGACGGGGAGTTCGTCTTCGACGTGCTCAAGTGGTTCGACGGTGGGCGGAAGGTCTTCCTCCGGCGGGACGGCGCCGGCGCGCTGAAGATCGTCTGGCAATTCGACCTGGATCCCGTCCGGGGCCGGGGCCACGTCGTCGGCCACTTCCTCGAGACCGGCGCCGTCCAGGACTCCGAGCGCGCGTTCTACACGGCGCCCGAGGTGGGGACCTTGCTCGGCATCGCGGGGCTCGAGACGGTCGCCGTGGCCGGGAACCTCGCGTTCTCCGAGGACGCCGCGACCGCCGAGCCCAGTCTCTTCTTCCGCACCCGGATGCGCGACACCTGACCCGTCGGTCTCCGGGCTCTCCGGGAGGCGTGCCATGAGAATCCAGCCGTTCACCACCAAGGAGTTCCAGATCTTCGACATCCCGGGCTTCGCCGAGCGCATGGCCGCGATCCGCGCCGAGATCCGGCCGAAGCTGGAAGCGCTGGGCGGCGCCCTCGCCCCGCCCCTGGCCCGCATCGCGAAGGTGGAGGTCTTCCCCCACGTCGCGAGGCACGCCCGGCGCACCGTGAACCCGCCCGACGACACCTGGGTCGCGTTCGGGCCCGATCGGCGCGGCTACAAGAAAGCCC
The DNA here is from genome assembly GCA_963708025.1 of uncultured Candidatus Rokubacteria bacterium. Classification (GTDB taxonomy): domain Bacteria; phylum Methylomirabilota; class Methylomirabilia; order Rokubacteriales; family DASRDR01; genus CAVPSB01. Next base: position 9,641 of record CAVPSB010000032.1, read on the forward strand.
AGCACTTCAAGGTCGCCGTCTCCCGCCACTCTCTCCGGTTCCTCTTCGAGGTCGGCCCCGAGTTCGCGGCGAAGCCGGCCTTCGTGAGGTCCTGGAAGCAGCAGGCGCCGCGGCTGGCACGGACGCTCGCCGCGGCCCGGGGGCTCGGCTGGTTCAAGAACGAGCACGACGAGGAGCCGTCTGCGACGCTGGCCGATCTCGATCCAGCGGCCTGGAAGGCGCTGGGCGACGAGCTGGGCCGGACGCGGGACGGCCAGCTCGTGCTCGGCCGGCGCGTGGACGCCCGGGAGGCGGCGAAGTGGCGAGGCCCGGAGTACGAGAAGGCGGCGCTGGACGCCTTTGCCGCGCTCGGCGTCTGCTTCCCCCTCGCCTGAGAGCCCGTGAAGGAGGTCGCTCCGGCACCCCCCTCCCCCCCGGTGCCGGCCGGAAAGACGGGACGTCGCCCACAGGCCGAAGGCCGTCCGATCGGCCGTAGGCCCGAGCCGTCCCCCCCAGGCCGAAGGCCGTCCGATCGATCCGGTCAAATGGGAGGGGGGCCAAAGGCCGAAGGCCGTCGAAGGATCGAGTGGGCGGGAGGTCCCGAACAAACGTGAGCCTGGAGGACGCGCTCGCGCGGCTCGGCGCCAGGACGGCCCCGGAGCGGCGCGCGGCACTCGAGGCGATCGGGCGACTCGGGGACGCCCGGGTGACCGCACCGGTCGCCGCGTGCCTCCACGATGCCGACGCGACGGTGGCCGCCGCCGCCGAGGCGACGCTGTGGCAGATCTGGAGTCGCGCCGGCGACCCGCGGGTGAACGCGCTGTTCGCCGAGGGCGTCCGGGCCATGGAGAAGCAGGACTGGCTGGGGGCGGTCAGCCTGTTCAGCCAGGTCATCGAGGCGGCGCCGCGCTTCGCCGAGGGCTGGAACAAGCGGGCGACCGCCCGGTACCTCGCCGAGCACTACGCCTCCGCCATCGCGGACTGCGAGGAGGTCGTCCGCCTGAACCCGGAGCATTTCGGCGCGCTGGCCGGGCAAGGTCTCTGCCACCTCGCCCTCGGCCAGTCCACCGAGGCGGCGGGCTGCTTCCGCCGGGCCCTGGCCATCCACCCGCGTCTCGAGGGCGTCCGCGAGAATCTTCGTCGTGTCCTCCAGCACTTGCTGCGCGGAAACGGCCACGGCGGAGCGCCGCTCTCCTGATCCGCGGCGAATCGCCGCCGACGGCCGCTCGACAGGGTATCCCTTCGACCGACCGGCCCCGATCCGGGGTGGTCGGAGAGCGTGTGAAGGAATGGGGTGCTCCGGCCCCCCCTCCCCCCGGTGCCGGCCGGAGGGACGGGACGTCGCCCACAGGCCGAAGGCCGTCCGATCGGCCGTAGGCCCGAGCCGTCCCCCCAGGCCGAAGGCCGTCCGATCGATCCGGTCAAACAGGGGGGGGCGGGGAGGTCCCGAACTGGAGATCAGCCAGCGGGGCGTGCCCGGCAAGGTCGCGCGCGGACTACTTTCTCCGCCCGGCGTCTCGGGCTATAGTGGGTCGGACGACGGCGCCATGGCGAAGTGGGCGTGCTTCCCGGACACGGCCGAGCCGCCGCGGGCGGTGGTCCAGCTCGCCGAGCAGGTGGAGCGGGACGGCGGTCACGTCCTCGGCTGCTACCAGGAGCCTCTGAAGAGTGCCTGGCAGCTCTTCGTCCTGCTGCCGATCGACCGGGTCCAGCCGACGCCCTACCAGCGCGACCTCTCGAAGCCCCACGTCAAGCGGCTCCAGGAAGTCATGAAGAAGCTCGGCCGGTTCGTCGATCCGATCGTGGCGGTTTCGTCCGGCCCCGGCCAGTACTGGACGCCGAACGGCAACCACCGGCGGGAGGCCTTGAGCAAGCTGAAGGCCGACTTCATCCCGGCCATCCTGATCCCGGACGCCGAGGTGGCGTACCAGATCCTCGCGCTCAACACCGAGAAGGCCCACAACGTCAAGGAGAAGTCGCTCGAGGTGATCCGGATGTTCCGGGGGCTCGTCGAGGAGGGTGTGTCGGCGACCGAGGAGGACTACGCCTTCCAGTTCGAGGCGCCTCACTTCATCACGCTCGGCCTGCTCTACGACGCGAACGCGCGGTTCGCGGGCGGCGCCTTCGCCCCGCTCCTCCGTCGCGTGGACAAGTTCCTGAAGCAGCCCCTGGCCAAGGCCTACTCGGAGCGGGAGCGCCGCGCCGATCTGGTCCGCGAGGCCGACCGGGTCCTGGCGGACGTGGTGGCCAAGCTCAAGAAGCGCGGGATCAACCACCCATACGTGAAGAACTACGTCCTGGCCCGCACGACCCCGCTCACCCGCGCCCGGAAAACGCTTCCCTCGTTCGACCAGACCTTCGAGCGCCTCCGAGAGAACCTGGAGAAGTTCGACCCGGCCAAGGTCCGCTACGACGAGATCGCCCGCTCGGCCGTGTTCGCCGCGCCGGCCTGACCGGAGGGGGCGTGTCCCCCGAAACAATTGCCGGCGGCAGCGCGTCCAACCGGCCAGGCATGCTGATTCCCGGAGGACTCACATGAGACTGCCCTATCTTCGTCCGCCCATCCTGGCGGTGGGGCTGCTCCAGGCCGGCTGTTACGTTGTGCCGGCCCAGCCGCCGGTCGTCCAGACGCCGCCGCCCGCGCCGGCGCCGCCGGTCGAGGTGGTGCCGCAGACGCCCGGACCAGCCTACGTCTGGGCCGGGGGTTACTGGGCCTGGCGCGGTCCCCGGCGGGGCTACGTCTGGGTGCCCGGCCGCTGGGTGGTGCCGGTTCAGCCCGGGTACGTGTGGGTCCCGGGCTACTGGGCGCCGGGCCCGAGCGGCTACGTGTGGGTGGAGGGCCACTGGCGCCTCCGATGATCCGGATCGGAAGGGCCTATCGATCGAGACGGGCCTCCTCGGAACCTCCCCCTGGATAGTGATCCGGAGCAGGACCGGAGTCCGGTCCCGCTCCGGATCCCCTCAGGCCGCGCTCTTCTTCACGACCTCGCGGACGGTCGCGAGGAGCTGGCGTGAGGAAAACGGCTTCGTGAGGTGGGCCGCCGCCCCGAGACCGAAGCTCACGGTCCGGTAGAGGGGGTCCATCTGGCCCGTCAGCACCACCACCGGGATGTCCCGCGTCGTGAGGTCCCCGGCCAGGCGGGTGACGACCGTGTAGCCGTCCATGCGGGGCATCATCACGTCGAGCAGGATCGCCGCCGGTCGGTGCTGGCGGGCCAGCTCGGGGATCGCCTCGCCATCGTGGACCACCACGGGCTGGAACCCGGCCTTGGTCAGAACCTCGGAGACCAGATCCCGGATCGCTCCCTCGTCATCGGCGACCAGCACGATCGGGCGAGCTTCGTCATCGTTCACGTGAGTCACGATATTCCTCCTCGATGTCGTCGTGTCCATTTCGGTGCTCAGGCGCGCCGCGGCGCGCTCCCCGCCGGGACGCCGGCGTGGTCCAGGACGGCCCGGACCTTGCGGGCCAGCTCCCGCACCGTGAACGGCTTCGGCAGGAAGGCCACGTCGGGATCGAGCACGCCGTGCTGGCCGAGCGCGTCGTCGGCGTAGCCGGAGACGTAGAGAACCTTCAGCCCGGGTCGGAGCCCCACCAGGCTACGTGCCACGTCGGGGCCGCTCATCCCGGGCATGATGACGTCGGTGATCAGCAGGTCGATCCGTCCGGGGTGGCGCTCGGCGATCGCCAGGGCCTCGTGAGCCCGGGCCGCCTCCAGCACCGTGTACCCCCAGCGGGTGAGGCTCTCGCGCACCATGCGCCGGACGTGACCCTCGTCCTCGAGGAGCAGGAGCGTCTCGTCGCCGGTGACCGGGGCTTCCGACGGCGGCTCGATCTCCCGCGTCTCGGGCGCCGACTCGACGCGCGGCAGGTAGATCCGGAAGGTGGTGCCGCACCCGGGGGCGCTCTCCACGTCGATGTGGCCGTCGCTCTGCTGCACGATGCCGTAGACGGTGGCCAGGCCCAGCCCCGTCCCCTTTCCAGGCTCCTTGGTGGTGAAGAAAGGCTCGAAGATGCGGAGCCGGGTCTCGGCATCCATCCCGATGCCCGTGTCCCGGACCTCGAGCGCGACCCAGCGTCCCGGGGGCAGGGCGACGGAACTCTCATCCGGCGCGGGCGGCACCTCTACGTTGGCGGTCCGGAGGACCAGCGCGCCGCCCCGCGGCATCGCATCCCGCGCGTTGACGGCCAGGTTCAGCGCGACCTGCCCGATCTGGCTGACGTCGGCGCGCACACGGCCCAGCGTCGGGTCGAGGGCAAGCTCGATGGCGATGTCCTCGCCGATCACGCGCCGGAGCATCTTCTCCACGTTGACGACGACCGCGTTCAGGTCCAGCACCCGTGGCTGCCGGAGCTGCTTCTTGCTGAAGGCGAGGAGCTGCTGGGTCAGCGCGGCGGCCCGGTCGCCGGTCTTCTGGATCAGGTCGGCCTGCCGCCACAGCGGATCCGCCGGGGGAAGGCCGTCCAGGAGCTGCTCGGCCCGCCCCTGGATGACGGTCAGCAGGTTGTTGAAGTCGTGGGCCACGCCTCCGGCCAGCCGCCCGACCGCCTCCATCTTCTGGGCGTGGGTGAGCTGCGCCTGGGTCCGGGCCAGCTCCGCGTAGGCCTGCTGGGCCTCGGCGTAGAGGCGCGCGTTCTCGAGCGCCGCCGCCGCCTGGGCGGCGAACAGCTCGAGCAGCTCCTCGTCCTCGGGGCTGAAGGCGGGCCGGGCCTTGGTGACCACCACCAGGGCGCCCAGCGCGCGCTCGCCCACGAGCAGCGGCACCGCGAGCTGCGAGGTGGGCGTCCCGCTCACCGGCCACTCCTGGCGGCTCAGCAGGGGATCCTGAAAGAGGTTGGCCGAGTAGCGCTTGGCTCGATGCTGGACGACCCACCCGACGATGCCCCGACCGACCGGCAGCTCGGCGGCGCTCGCGCCGGTCCCCGGAGCCTCTCCCCGCGCCTCCCAGGAAGCCAGTCGCAGTCGTCGCCCCTCCTCCTCCAGCACCCACAACCGCGCGAGGTCCCCGCCCAGGAGGTCGAGGGCGGCCCCGGTCACGAAGTTGAGGACCTGGCGGTAATCGAGCGAGGACGCCGTGAGCTGGCTCAGGGCGGTGAGCCGCGCCATCCGGCGGAGCCGGGTCTGGGCGGCCTCGAACAGGCGCCCGTTCGTGATGGCGATCGTGGCGTGCTCGGCGAGGTGGGCAAGGACGGCCCGATCCCGGGCCGCGAAGGGCCGCGGCGAGTGGTTGCCGACGTAGAGGAGTCCTTCCATGCCCTGCTCGCTGCGGATCGACACCACCAGCGCCGCCACCAGGCCTTCCTCGCGCATCACCGCGGCGTACTCCTCGCCGATCCGGTGGGCCTCGCCCTGGTGATCCGTCCCGAGAAGCCGCCGGAGCAGCGCGCCGGCCGTGTGGTAGCGCAGCACCATGGCCTGCGAGGCCGGATCGCGCAGGGCGACCGCGGCGATCTCGCTCCGGCACAGCTCCCGGGCCCCCTCCGCGATGCGCCGGAGCACCGTGTCCATGTCGAGCGACCGATTGATGGCGGCGATGACCTCGGCCATGATCTCGGCTTCGCGCCGCCGCGCCTCCGCATCGCGATACAGCCCGGCGTTCTGCATGGCGAGCGCGATCTGCTCGGCCAGCGTCACGGCGAGCGCCGCCTCGTCCGGTGGCAGCGGGCGCTCGAGATCGAGCACGACCACACCCACGGCCCGCCCGAGACGGATGAGCGGGACGGCCAGCAGCGACCGGAGCCGGAACAGCTCGACCCAGCGGCGGGGCACCCGGACGTCCAGGCCGGCGTCGACGATCCGCACCGGCGCGCGCGTGAGCACGGCCTCCTGCAGGAACGGCACGGCCCGCAGCCGCGGCGTCCCCATGTCGGTGAACGTCTGCCACGTCTCGGGGTCCACGCTCCCCTCGGCGCGCTGCGACATGGCGGGGGTGAGCCACTCGCCCGACTCGTCGAGGAGATACACCGTGCAGCGCTCGGCCCGGCAGGCGCGGGCGGCGCCGCGCGTGATGTGACGCAGGAGCTCCTCCTCGTCCAGGGTCGAGCCGGTCGCGAGCGCGATCTCCAGCAGGGCATCGGCCTCGCGGGCTCGCTGGTCACGCTCCGCGCGAACGCTCCCCAGCTCCCGGCCCTGGTCCGCGAGCGTGTGACCGAGCCGCTCGACCTCGGTTGAGAGCGCCTTCACCGCGCGGCGGCGCCGGACCAGCCGCCAGAGAACGCCCGGCAGGATCAGGAGCACCAGCAGGTCGGCGTGGCGGGAGCCGGAGAGGACGATCAGCAGGGTGACGAGGGTGACCGCGGCGCCCACCACGATGGGGCGGATGATGGAGGGGTCGGCGATCTGCGTGACCCCGGGCATCGGGACGGGTGACTTCTTCATCTCAGTGTCTGGAAATCGTGCAACGACAGTACCAAGAACAGAGCGACCCGAAGTCGCGTGAATGCAGGCGCTTTCAGGCGAAAAATCCCGTCCGGGAATCGTTCCGGGTGCGCGATTCCTGCCCGCGAGAAGGGCGCGCTGGAAAGAAGCGGACCAGCCGGCGCTAGGCTACGGGGCCGGCCGCCCGGCGCGCAGCTCGGCGTCCCACTCGGGACGACAGACCGCCCGGAAGTTGCACCGGCGGCAGATCCGCAGGTCCTCGCACCGCTCGAAGTCCTCGATCGCCGCCACGTTGGCCTCCGGGTCGCGGAGCCAGGCCTTCATGGCGCGGATCGACAGCCGGAGCCGCTCGCGCATGGCCTCCACGCGGGTGGCGTCCCAGGCGTGGACGGTCACGGCGCCCTCCCGCAGGTTCACCTCGAGGAGATCGACCAGCTCCGGGGGGACCTCGAGCACATCGCGCGCGTAGAGGGCGTAGCAGCCGAGCTGGACGGCGGTCTCCTCGGGATCGGGGCTGCCCGTCTTCCAGTCCACCAGCGCCAGCCGGTCGGCGACGGTCCAGTAGCCGAAGTCGGGAGCCGCGTACACCGGCGTCCCTTCGAACTGGAAGGCGCGGACGTCCTCGATGAGGGTCCAGCGCTCGCGCGGCGTCTGGCGGATCTCCGCCAGGAGCGGGAGGCGATGAAAGGTGCGGAGGCACCGGAGCACGTGATCGCGGAGCACCTGCCACGTGCGGTCGTCCACGTCGACGGCGTACTCGTGCTCGAAGAGGGCGACCGGCCCCTTGGGGGTCTCGCGATACCCCCCGCTCTTCGAGAACCGCCACTCCTGGCGCATGCGCCGGAGCGTCTCGTCGAGGAGCCACGCCTCGGGCAGGTCCCGCCCGGCGTGGAGCACCCGGAGGGCCATCTCGACCGCCTCGTGGACGACGCGCCCCGCCCAGCCCTGCCGCCCGGTGAGCTGCTTCAGGACGTAGAGGCGCCGGGTCTCCGGTGGCGCGTCCGGCTCCCAGCCGCCCCAGGCGCCGTAGTAGTGGTAGAAGTACTTCCGCCGGCACGCCTCGAACATGACACCGCGGGAGCGGGACCAGGAAAGGACGTTGGCGAGGTCCGCCACCGCTCCAGAATAGCGACCGGTCCCGGGCCCGGCAACCCGGCTTGACGCTCCTCCCGGGGTCTGGTAGGTAGGGAAGGGGCAATCCGGCCTCGGTCAACCCGACACGTCCCATCAGGAGGGATCCATGGCACACCTCGAACTGTCGCGTCGCGAGGCGCTCGCCGCCCTCGCCGCCGCCGGTGGCTATGCGCTGGGCGCCGAGCCGGTCCTGGCCCAGGCCATCACCACCGACACCAAGGGGCTGGTCACCGGCACGGTCAACGTCGCGGGCGCCGACGGAACGCCGATCCCCGTCTACGAGGCCTACCCCGAGCAGGCGGGCGAGTACCCCGTCGTGCTGGTCATCTCCGAGGTCTGGGGCGTCCACGAGTGGATCAAGGACATCACCCGCCGCTTCGCCAAGGAGGGCTACTACGCGGTCGCCCCCGAGCTGTTCTCGCGCGAAGGCGGCCTGGCCCAGGTCACCGACATGCCGAAAGTGCTAAGCGTCGTCTTCAACGCGCCCCTCAAGCGGGTCGTCGGCGACCTGCGGGCGGGGGTCGAGTACGCGCGGAAGCAGCCCGCGGCCAAGGGGGACCGGATCGGCGTGACCGGGTTCTGCTGGGGCGGACAGTTGACCCTCACCTTCCCGGCCTTCTACAAGGACACGAAGGCCGCGGTCTCCTGGTACGGGGCGATCACCCGGGCGCAGAAGGACGACCCCAAGCCGGTCACGGCGCTGGACGTGGCCGCCGAGGTCCCGTGCCCCGTCCTCATGCTCTACGGCGGCGCCGACCAGGGCATCCCGGTCGCGGACGTCGAGAAGGAAGCCGCCGCGCTCAAGGCGGCCGGCCGCACGGTCGAGGTCCACGTCTATCCGGACGGGCCGCACGGCTTCCTGGCCGACTACCGGCCGAGCTATCGCCCGGAGATGGCGAAGGACGCCTGGGGCAAGTGCCTCGGGTGGTTCCAGAAATACCTGAAGGCGTGATCCCAGCCGGAGGGGGCTCCTGATGGACGGGGGCCCCCTCCGGAACCTCCCCCCAGGAACATCGCACCCAGCCCCGAGCTGACCGACAGCCCGGACCGGGCCGGCCCTCTCGAGGGGCTCCGGGTCGTCGACCTGTCGGCGATCATCGCCGGCCCCATCGCGACGGCGTTCCTGGCGACCTTCGGCGCCGACGTCGTCAAGCTCGAGCCCCTCGAGGGGGACGCGCTCCGCGGCTACCCGTCCACCCTGCCCGGGGAGAGCCGCTACTTCCTGGGCATCAACCGGGGCAAGCGGAGTCTCGCCGTGGACCTCAAGCACCCCGAGGGGCTCGGGATCGCGCGGCGCCTGGCGCGCGACGCCGACGTCTTCGTCGAGAGCTTCCGCCCCGGCGTGGCCGCCCGGCTAGGGCTCGACTACCCGGCGCTGGCCGAGGCGAACCCGCGCCTGGTCTACTGCTCCGTCTCGGCCTACGGTCAGCGCGGCCCGCTCTCGACCCGACCGGGGCTCGACCCGGTCGTCCAGTGCTACGGGGGCCTGGCCTGGGAGCAGGGCGCGCCCGAGGGCGAGGCGCCGGCCCTCGTCCGCGGGAGCCTGGTCGACTACTACACGGGCAGCCTGGCCGCGTCCGGGATCCTGCTCGCGGTGATCGCCCGGATGAGGACCGGCGCCGGCCAGTACCTGGAGACCTCGCTGCTCGACGGCGTCCTGGCGATGCAGGCCGGCCGCCTCTTCTGGGCCGAGGGCCGGGAGGCGCCGGAGGCCGTCCGCGACCTCCTCGGCGACCGCGTCTCTCGCATCTACCCGACCCGCGAGGGCTACCTCTACCTCTACGTCGAGCTGCCCAAGTTCTGGGACGGGCTCTGCCGCACGCTCGGCCTGGAGACCTGGCTGGAGGACCCACGGCTCCAGACGATGGTCGGGCGGCACGCTCACAAAAGCGAGCTGATCGCCCGGGTCACCGAGCGGCTGGCCGAGCGTACGGCGGCGGAGTGGGAGGCGATCTTCACCGCGGCCGACGTGCCGTGCACACGGATCCGCTCGATCCCCGAGCTGCTCCTCGATCCCCACGTCGAGGCGAGCGGCATGCTCGCGACGGCCGCCCACCCGGGGCTCGGCCCGCTCCGCTACCTCGGGACCCCGATCCGGCTCGGCGGCACACCCGGACGGCCGCCCGCTCCCCCGCCCGCGCTCGGCGAGCACACCGACGCCGTCCTGCTCGAGGCCGGGTACGCCCGCGACGCCATCGCCCGGCTCCGGGCGGGCGGCGTGGTGCGGTGACCCGCGTGCACTCCGTCGCCGGCCGGTATAATCCTCTCGAGGAGATCAAGACATGATGACCCGCCGTCGGTTGCTCCTGGGCACCGCGCTGGCCGCCGGCGCCATCGCCGCCGGCCGCCGCGCCACGGGCGGCCCGATCACGATCGACGAGATCGGGGATCGGGTGCAGACCGTTGGGAAGGGGGAGCTGCCGGAGTTCGCCGGGCCGGCGCCGCACATCCGCGCCGCCTACCGCTACGCGCTCGACCGGGACGACCTCCGGAACATCCCGTGCTTCTGCGGCTGCGGTCGCTTCGGCCACACGTCGAACCGGGAGTGCTACGTCAAGACGCGCCACCCCGACGGCCGGGTGACCTTCACCAGTCACGCCGCCACCTGAACGCACTGTCTCGACGTCACGCGTGACGTGATGACGATGCGGGCCGCGGGCAAGTCGCTCCGGGAGACGCGCCGCGCGATCGACGCCAAGTACGCAGGGAGCGGGAAGCCCACCCCGACCCCCCTGCCGCCAGCCTGAGGCGGAGCGGCAGGCCACCCACCCGATCGCGGGTTGACCCCGGTGGCGCCGGGGTGCTAAGACAGCACCGCGTCACATCCCACGACCGTGGAGGTCCCCATGGCAACGATCCGGGTCCTGAGCCCCGTCGCCGAGAGCAAGGTGAGCCAGGAGGCGCCGCGGCCGCTGCCCGCCGCGCTGTCCGGCGCGACGATCGGCTTCCTCGACAACACCAAGCCCAACTTCGACCGGCTGCTGCGGACGATGGAGGCCCTCCTCCGCGAGCGCTACGGCATCGCGGGGGCGGTCTTCCAGAAGAAGTCGAACTCGTCCACCCCGGCGCCGCCCGAGGTGCTCGCCGCCCTGGCCGGCGTCGATCTCGTCGTCACCGGGTCCGCCGACTGAGGGTCCTGCACGTCGTGGAGTCTCCACGACGCAGTGACCCTGGAGCGGCGCGGGATCCCGGCGGCCGTCGTCACCACCTCGGCCTTCGAGACGCTGGCGCACCACGAGGCCCACACCCTGGGGATGGAGGGACTCCCGCTGCTGGTCGTCGATCACCCGCTGGGCGGTGAGCCACCCGAGCGGGTCGCTGACAAGGCCGCCCGCGCCATCGCCCAGCTCGCGGCGCTCATGGGGCGGTAGCCCACCGTGACCTCGCTCCCCCTCGCCTCGGAGGTCATCGAGCTGGAGGACTCGCTCGAGGCGGTCCAGGCCCACTTCGTCGAGCGCGGCTGGACGGACGGCCTCCCCGTCGTGCCGCCGACGCCCGAGCGGGTGACCGCGATGCTGGCCGGGATCGACGCCGAGCCCGACCTCGTCGTCGGGAAGATCCCGCCCCTCTGGGGCGAGGCGACCCTCGAGAAGGTCGCGATCAACGCGGTCATGGCCGGCTGCCGGCCGGCGGCGCTCCCGGTCCTGGTCGCCGCGCTCGAGGCGATGCTGGAGCCCGGCTTCAACCTCTATGGCGTCCAGGCCACCACCCACCCGGTGGCGCCCCTCCTGATCGTCAACGGCCCGGCCGCCGCGCGCCTCGGCATGCACGCGGGCTCGGGCGCCCTCGGCCCCGGCAACCCGGCCAACGCGACGCTCGGCCGGGCGCTCCGCCTCTGCCTCTGGAACCTGGGTGGTGCGCGGCCGGGAGCCGGCGACATGGCCACGCTGGGAAGCCCGGCGAAGTACACCTACGCCCTCGCCGAGCGCGAGGACGCGAATCCCTGGGGCCCCCTCCACGCGAGTCTCGGCTTCGACGCCGGCGAGAGCGTCGTGACGGTCTTCGGCGGCGAGGCGCCTCACAACGTCAACGACCACGTGAGCCAGCGGGCGGGGAACCTCCTCGCGGTGGTCGCCGGCACCGCCGCCACCCTCGGCTCGAACCTCGGCTGGTACTTCGCCCAGAGCCAGCTCCTGGTCATCCTCGGCCCGGAGCACGCCGCCACCATCGCCGCCGACGGGTGGAGCCGCGCCGACGTCCAGCGCTTCCTCTACGAGCACGCGCGACTCCCGCTCGCCCGGCGCAAGCTCGGCGGCATGTGGGGGAACCACGACTGGCCCCGGTGGATGGCCACCGCGGACGACCGGGCGCTCCTCCCCGTCGTCCCCGGCCCCGAGGACGTCCTGGTCATGGTCGCCGGCGGCCCGGGCAAGCATTCCGCGGTCGTCCCCAACTGCTGCTTCTCCCGGGCGGTCAGCCGCGCCGTGACCCGCTGTCCGGGGCAGGGCCGATGAGCTTCGCAACGTCCATCTCGGTCGTGACGCGCTCGGCCTGCGGCCTCGCGGCCGTCCCGACCTATGGGCGTCCTCGGTTCGTCGCCGATCCTCGGCGTACTCGGAGTACGCCTGCGGTCGGCGACTCCCTGCGTCCTAGCGCTGCTCGCTCCTCGGCCCCGCCCCCCCCAAGACGAGCGCGGCTCGGCTAGAAGGGGCGGGGCGCGCTTTCGCGGCTGCTGACTGCGCGTAGAATGGGGGGGTGAGCCACGCCCCCCTGACCCCGGCCTGGCGCTCCACGGGCCTCGACGCCCGCCGCTCGCGCCTCGCCACCGTCCTGGCGCTGACCGCCGGCTTCATGGTCGTCGAGGTGGTCGGCGGCCTCTGGACCGGGAGCCTGGCGCTGCTGGCCGACGCCGGCCACATGCTCGGCGACGTCGGCAGTCTGACCCTGGGCCTCCTCGCCGTCTGGTTCGCCCGCAAGCCGCCGACCCCGGCCAACTCCTTCGGCTATTTCCGGCTGGAGATCCTAGCGGCGCTCGTCAACGCGATCGTGCTGCTCGCGGTGGCCGGCGCGATCCTCTACGAGGCCTACCAGCGGCTGGCGGCGCCTCCCGCGGTCGCCGCCGGCCCGATGCTGGCCATCGCCGCCGCGGGCCTCGCGGTGAACCTGGCCGGGCTGTGGATCGTCCACCGGGGCGCCGACCGGAGCCTCACGCTCCACGTGGCGAAGCTCGAGCTCCTGAGCGACGCCCTCGGCTCGGTCGCGGTCATCCTGGCGGCGATCGTCATCCAGGCCACCGGCTTCCTGGTCGTCAACCCGATCGTCAGCGGGGTCGTCGCGCTGTTCATCGTGCCGCGCACCTGGAGCATCCTCCGCCAGGCCGTTCACATCCTGATGGAGGGCGTGCCGCCCCACCTGGACCTGCGCGAGATGGAGAGCGCCATGCGCGAAGCTCACGGGGTGCGCGCGATCCACGACCTCCACGTCTGGACCCTGACCTCGGGCACCGAGGCCATGAGCGCTCACGTGCTGGTGGACGATCTCGCCGACGGCCGCCACATCCTGGGCGACCTCCAGACGCTCCTCCGCGAGCGCTTCGGGATCGAGCACACGACCATCCAGCTCGAGACGGACCGCTCGCCGGTCCTCCAGATCGCCCGTCCCGGCAACGGCAGCGGGGCCGGGCGGCCGTGACGACGCTCGCCCTGCCTTCAGAGCGCGCCCAGGCCGCCCGCGCTGGCCGAGGGCTCCAGTATCTGACCATCGCGTGGAACTCGGCCGAGTGCGTGGTGGCGCTCGTCGCCGGCACGCTGGCGGGAAGCGTCGCGCTGGTCGGCTTCGGGCTCGATTCGGCGATCGAGGTGACGGCCAGCGGCGCCGCGCTCTGGCGGCTCCGCCGCGACCCCGACGACGCGCGCCGGGAGGCGGTCGAGCGCCGGGCGCTCCGCGTGATCGGGGGCTGCTTCCTGATCCTCGCCGGGTACGTGCTCATCGAGGCCGGGCGGGCGCTGATCACGCGCCAGGCGCCGGATTCGACCCTCGCCGGGACCATCCTGGCCGCGCTCTCGCTGCTGGTCATGCCACTCCTCGCCCGGGCCAAGCGGCGGGTGGCGAGCCGGCTCGGGAGCGGCGCCCTGGAGGCGGAGAGCCGGCAGACGGAGATCTGCGCCTGTCTGTCGGCGATCCTCCTGGCCGGCCTGGCCCTCAACGCCTGGCTCGGCTGGTGGTGGGCGGACCCGGTCGCCGGCCTCCTGATGGTGCCGCTCATCGCGCGCGAGGGCTGGGAGGCGTGGCAGGGTCACACCTGCTGCGCCTGACCGGAGGGCTTGGCTTGCGCCGACTCCAGTCGCGTGGTAGGAGGTAGAGCATGGCGAAGGCGCGGACCCCCGAGTTCGAGGTGACCTGCCCAGCCTGTCGCTCGGTCCTGACCGTGGACCCCGAGGTCAAGACCGTCCTGCACCATTCGCCGCCCCCGAAGACCGGGCCGGCCTCCAGCCTGGACAAGGCCATGGAAAAGCTCAAGGGCGCCCAGGCGCAGCGCGAGGCCCGCTTCCGGGACGCCGCCGAGGCCGAGAAGAACAAGGAGCAGGTCCTCGGCCGGAAGTTCGAGGCGGGGCTCAAGCGCGCCAAGGACATGCCGGACCCGGGCCCCCGACCGATCGACCTCGACTAGCGGGCGGGGCCGATGAGCGTCGCTACATCGATCTCGGTCGTGACGCGCTCGGCCTACGGCCTCGCGTCCGTCCCGACCTATGGTCGTCCTCGGTCGTCGCCCATCCTCGGCGTATGCGGCATACGCCTGCGGTGGGCGACTCCCTGCGTCCTAGCGCTGCTCGCTCCTCGGCCCCGCCCCCCAAAGCTTGCTTCACCGGCCCTGCCGTTCTAGGGGCGTGCGCTGGCCCCGACCGGGGAGGCGGATCTCCTCCAGCGGGTCCTCCCGGCCGTCAGCCGCTCGTTCGCCCTCTCGCTCCGGATCCTCCCCGCGCCGCTCCGCCGGCCGTTCGGCCTGACCTACCTCCTGGCCCGCGCCGCCGACACGCTCGCGGACACCCGCGCCGTCCCGCCCGCCGAGCGGCGCCAGGCGATCGAGATCGTGCGCGCGGCGCTCCGCAGTGGTGACGGCGCGGGTGTGGCCGCTCTGGCCCGGCTCGTCGCGGCCGATCACTCCCCGGGCGAGCGAGAGCTGCTCACCCGGCTCCCCGAGGCGCTGGCCGCCTACCGGACGCTCGACGCCGGAGATCGCGGGAGCTGCCTGACGGTCCTGCTCACGCTCAGCCGGGCGATGCTGGACGCGCTCGAGCGCTTCCCGGAGGAGACGGCCGGCCGGATCGGCGCCCTGGAGACCCGCGCCGACCTCGACCGCTACACCTACATGAACGCGGGCTGCGTCGGGGAGTTCTGGACCGACATGGTGGTCGCGCACCGCCCTCGCTGCGCGGCCCGCTGGAACGTCCCGCTCATGCGCGAGCGCGGCGTGCGCTTCGGCCAGGGCCTCCAGATGGTCAACGTGCTACGGGACCTGCCGCGCGATCTCCGGATCGGCCGCTGCTACCTGCCGCAGGTGGAGCTGGCGTCCCTCGGCGTGGCGCCCGAAGAGCTGCTCGACCCCAAGACCCTCGGCCGGGTCCGGTCCCTCGTCCAGGCGCTGATCGGCCAGGCCGCCGGACACCTCCGGGAAGGCCTGTCGTACATGCTCGCCGTTCCCCGCCGCGAAGGGCGGCTGCGCCTCGCCTGCGCCTGGCCCCTCCTCATCGGTCTCGCCACGCTCGCCCGCCTCGCGCGGGCCGACGATCTTCTCGACCCCGACGCCGTCATCAAGGTGCCCCGCGCGGAGGTGCGGCGCCAGCTCGCGCTGTCCACCGCGCTCGTCGGCTCCAACCGCGCCCTCAGCGCCTACGCGCGCCGCATCGGAAGGGAGGTCCCGTCGTGAAGCCCCTGACCATCGTCGGGATCGTCCTGATCGCGCTCGGCGTGGTGGCGCTCGTCTACCAGGGCTTCACCTACACGACGAAGGAGAAGGTCCTGGAGCTGGGCCCCCTCAAGGCCGAGGTCGAGCGCGAGAAGCAGGCAGGTCGGAGCGGCGGATCGGGAGAGTTGCTGGCTCCGAACCACCGTACCCCGGACTGAAATAGGGCGTGTCACCTGCCGGCACGAGAACCTGATGATTCATCAACGCGTCTCGACCCGTCGGGACGTCGGCCACGAACGCCCGGCGCCAGATACGGTTGGTGTTGTCGCTTCGACAGGTTGACGTACCCGAACTTGAAGCTCGTCACCTTGATATAGACTCGGAAGCCTGGTCCACATTCGGGTTCGCCACTCATCACTACATACTGGGCTGCTGTCTCGGCCGCCCTTTCAGGGGACAGAATTCAGTCCACTGTCGCGGACGCGGCCCGGGAGCCGCCAATCTCCGGATACCACGCCTTGCCGCCGATCGTGACGATGGTCTATGATCCGCGTGATGATCCGGCAGCCGACGAGACGGTGGATCGTGCTCCTGGCGCTTGCCGGCTGCGCGCTGGCTGCCTCACCGGCCACCGCCCAGACCTCGGTCCCCATGGAGTTTCCGCCCACCGGCAGCCGCTGGATCACGCGGAGCCTCGACCAGGCCGGGGGCAGCCACCTCACCACCTACACCGTGCTCGAGCCGGGCTCCTTCCAGGGCCGGCCCGGCTTCCGCGTCTCCGACAATGTCGGCGTCCAGTTCTTCGAGCGCGCGAGCCGCAACTGGTTCGCCACCGTGGTGCGCGAGAAGGAGCGCTCCGGGGCCACGCCGCATCACGGGTCGCTCGCGTGGCCACTCGAGGTGGGCAAGAGATGGAGCGCGGTCTACCAGTTCCGGGACAATCTGCGCAACCTCCGCTTCAACCGCATCGAGACCGCGTGGCGCGTGGCCGTCGAGGAAGACGTGACCGCTCCCGCGGGCACCTTCAAGGCACTGCGACTCGAAGGCGTCAACAACAGCAACACGTGGACCACCTGGTACGCGCCCTCGGTGCGGCTCGTGGTCAAGGAGATCCACGAGCGCAAGGCCAGCCATCCGTTCGGCCCCGGGCGCACCGTCACCGAAATGGTCCGCTACGCCGCCCCCGGCGGCGATGCCTGGTACGGCTTCGGCCTCGAGGCGAGCCAGTCAGCGGTGCGGCGGGGCGAGGGACGGCGCGCGGTGGCCTTCTACGAGAGCGCCGCGAAGGACTTCGAGGCCCGCGGGATGCCGGTCGAGGCCGCGCAGGCCCTGACCGATCTGGCGCGCATCGCCCGGCCGGTCGGCGCGGTCCAGCAAGGCCTGCGGGCCGGGCTCAGGGCCATCGACCTGCTGAAGGCAGCGCCCCGCAACGACGCGGTGCTCGGCGATCTGGCCAGCGCCTACCTGTTCGTCGGCGCTCTCTACCGCTCCGCGGGCAGCCTCGGTGAGACGCAGCGGTTCTTTCAGGAGGGCGCGCAGCTCAGCCCGGCCTTCGCGAGCCCGCAGCGCCGGCTCTTCTGGGCGGGTGCCTTCGGGCGGGCGCTGGGCGAGCTCGCCTTCGCTCGTCGCGACTACCCGGCCGCGGCCCAGCAAGGGGCGGAGGCGGTCAAGCAGTTCGAGCAGTATCTGGCGAACCAGTCCGCGTCCGGCTTCGATCAGGGTCGCCGCAGCACCCAGCGCAACCTGGTGCTCGCTCTCTCGCTGGTGGGCGACGTCGAGCGCCGCACCGGGAACAATACCGCGGCGGCCCAGGCGCTCAACCGCGCCGTCCAGATCGCGCGCGACCTGGGCGCGACCGAGCTCGAGCTGGGGGCGCTGAACTCGCTCGGATATCTCGCGATGAACAAGCCCGACATCCCGGAGGCGCTCCGCCACCTCGAGGAGGCGAAGCGGATCGCGACCGCGACCGGCAACCCGGCGTACGTGATGTGGGCCAGCAACGGCATCGGACGGGCGCATTTCCGGGAGGGCCGGTACCCCGAGGCCCTGGAGGCCTACAAGGAGGCGGTGACGCAGGCCGAGGGCCTGCGCGGCTCGCTCCAGGACGCGGCCCTGCGGAGCGGGTTCCTGGAAGACAAGCAGGAGATGTACAACGGCGCGGTCTTTAGCGCGGTGGCGCTGCGCAAGCCGGACGAGGCCTTCGCCCTCGCCGAGCGCGCGCGCTCCCGCGCGTTCCTCGACCTGCTCGGCACCCAGACCGTGCTCTCCAAGGGCAAGACGCGCGCGCTCGTGGACGAGGAGATACGCCTGCGCACCCGGCTCGCCGCGACGAAGGCGGCCGCGGACGAGGCGGGTGAGGACGACGCCGCGGACGGCCGCGCGGAGGCCGAGGCGGCCGAGCGTGCTTATGGTGAGTTCCTGGATCGGGTCCGCAAGGAGAATCTCGAGCAGGCCTCGCTCATGTCGGTGGAGCCGGTGAACGTCCCCGAGCTGCAGGCCCTGCTGCCGGAGGGGACGACGCTGGTCGAGTACCTCGTCGGCCGGAACACCGCCCTCGCCTGGGTGGTAAGCCGGTCGTCCGTCACGGTCGTGCGGCTTCCCATCCCGCGCGACCAGCTCGTCTCCGAGGTGCGCGCCTTCCGGCGCGGCATCGAGGGCCAGGCCCCGCTGCCGGACGCGCAGAAGCAGGCGGAGGTGCTGCACGACCGGCTGTTCGCCCCGGTGCGCCAGCACATCAAGGGCAGCCGGGTGGTCGTGGTGCCGCACGACGTGCTCCACTACCTGCCGTTCGGAGCCCTGCGCAGCAAGGCGGGCCGCTGGCTCGTCGAGGACTACACGCTCTCCACGCTGCCGAGCGCGAGCGTGCTCAAGTTCCTCGAGGCCAAGCGCACGGCGAGCGGCGGGAGCGTACTGGCGGTGGGCAACCCGGACCTGGGCTCGGCGCTCAACCTGCGCTATGCGGAGCGGGAGGCGCGCGTGGTGGGCGATCGCTACGCGGGCGCCAGCGTGCTGGTGCGCCAGGACGCGACGGAGGCGCGCACCAAGAGCCTGATGGACGGGGCGCGGCTGCTCCACTTCGCCACCCACGGCGAGCTGAACGAGCGCGATCCGCTCGCCTCCAGCCTCTTGCTGGTGCCGGGCGGCCCCGACGACGGCCGGCTCGAGGTGCGCGAGATCTTCGGCCTCGACCTGAAGGCGCAGCTTGTCGTGCTCTCGGCCTGCGAGACCGGCCTCGGCCAGCTCAGCACCGGCGACGAGCTGGTGGGGCTGCAGCGGGCCTTCCTCTACGCGGGCAGCCCGGCGGTGGTCACGACGCTCTGGAAGGTGGACGATCGCGCGAGCTTCGCGCTCATGCGCGAGTTCTACGACCACCTGGCCACCGTCGACGCGGGCCAGGCGCTGCAGGCCGCCCAGCGCGCGGCGATGAAGGAGTTCCCCCACCCCTTCGCGTGGGCCGCCTTCGGCCTCACCGGCGTGGGCCGCTGACCGAGGGCCTCCGAGGATCCCGCGCGCGAGTCGTTCGCGCGATGCTGGTCGGCCTGCTGGTCTCCATCGCGGTGACCGGGCTGTCGCGCACCGGCGTGCTCGCGGGCTGGGAGACGCGCGCGGTGGACGCCTTCCTCTTCCTGCGCGACCGCGTGCCCGCCCCGGAGATCGTTCTGGTCTTCGTCGACGACGAGGCCTTCCAGGCGCTGGGGCAGCGCCAGCCGCTCTCGCGCCGCTACGTGGCGGATCTCGCCAACTTCCTGCTCGAGAGCGGCGCGAGGGTCGTGGCCTTCGATCTGGTGGTCACGACACCTTCCGTGCCCGCGGAGGACCAGGCCCTGCTCGCCACCGCGCGGCGCTGGAGCGCGAAGCGGCCGGGCTCGCTCCTCTTCGCCTCGCCGGCCATGCCGAGCGACCAGGGCGGCTACACGCTGCTCCCCCCGTTCTCACCCGACCTGGGCGGCATGGCCGGGTTCGCCAACGCGCCGGTCGGCGCCGACGGCGTGGTCCGGCGCTTCACGCCACTCCTGCCCGCCGCGGGCGGCGGCCGGCTGCCGGCCCTGTCGCTGGCCGCTCTGGCCGGGTCGGCCGGCGTGCCCCCCCACCAGCTCGCCGAGCGGCTCGCGGCGGACAGTGGCGTCATCGAGCTACCCGCGCGCGACCGCGCCGGCGAGATCGGCGTGGCCCCGGCGACGGTGGCCCAGCTCGCCGGCGCGCCGTGGCGCATCGACTACACGGGGCCGCCCGGCGCGTTCACCGCGTTTCCGAGCGAGCCGCTGGTCGCGCTCGCGCGCGGCGGCACCCAGCCCGATCCCGACAATCCGTTCCGCGACCGCATCGTCCTCGTCGGCGCGACCTTCGCGGAGAGCCGGGACTTCTTCCCGACCCCGACGGGATCGATGCCCGGCGTGGAGATCCAGGCCCACATGGTGAACACGCTGCTCGCGCGCCGGGCCCTCTTGCCCCCGCCGTGGTCCCTGAACGTCGTCCTCCTCGCGATCGTGTGCGTGTTTGTCTCCGTGCTGTCGCTCTGGCTGCGACCGGCCTGGCTCGCGCTGGTCGGCCTGGGCCTGGTGGCGGGGCTGGTCGCGGCCTCGTACGAGGCCTACACGCGCGGTGGCTACTGGCTCGACTTCCTGGCGCCGCTCCTCGGCACGCTGGCCTACCTGCAGGGCGCCCACGTGCTGCGGCGGCGGCGGCTGCGCTCGGCCTTCGGCCAGTACGTGAGCCCCGAGGTGATGGACCAGGTGCTGCGCACCGGCGCGCCGCTGGGCGGCGAGGTGCGCGGCGTCACCGTGCTGATGTCGGACCTGCGCGGCTTCACCACGATGTCCGAGCGCCTGCCGCCCCAGGTCGTGTCCGAGATGATGAACGAGTACTTCACCGCGATGGTCGACGTGATCCTCGCCCACCGCGGGCTCGTGCAGGACTTCATCGGCGACGCGATCATGGCGGTATACGGGGCGCCCCTCGACGACCCCGAGCACTGCTGGCACGCGGCCCGGACCGCGGTGGGGATGCACGCGGCGCTCGAGGCGCTCAACCGCCGCTGGGAGGCGGAAGGCCGCGGCCCGCTCGCCATGGGCATCGCCGTCCACGCCGGCGAGGCCTTCGCCGGCACGCTCGGCGCGCCGCGGAAGAAGAAATACGCCGTGCTCGGCGACACGGTCAACCTCACCGCTCGTATGGAGGGGTTGAATCGCGACCTCGGGACCGGCATTCTGATCAGCGGCGCCACGCTAGCCGCGCTGAAGGATCGGGTGGTGGTCCGGGATCGCGGCAGCGTATCCGTGAAGGGGCGGCGCGAGCCGGTCGAGATCTTCGAGCTCCTGAGCCTGAAGGAGGCCTGACTCGATGAGAGTGCATCTGCCGCTGCTCCTGTTCACCCTGCTCGGGCTCGCCGCTCCCGCGCTCGCCCAGACCGCCGAGACCGCGGCCGTCGTCACCGAGATCAAGCCGGGGCGCGGCCGTGTGGAGGTGAAGCCGGCCGCGGGCGGCGACTGGCGGCCGGCGCGGCCGCTCCTGGCGCTGCGCGCGGGCGACGTGGTCCGCACCACCGAGAACGCCAGCGTGGTGGTGCTGCTCTCGGGCGGACGCGGGACCGCGCGGGTCGAGGGCGCCGCGGGGTCCTTCACGGTGCCGGGCCCGGCCGCCGCGGGCCAGGGGCAGAAGGCCAAGGCGCTCGTGGAGGCGAGCCTCGGCTTTCTCGCCGGAACCACCAAGGAGTCGTCGCAGGCGGTGCTGGCCACGCGCAGCGTGGCGCGGCCGCCCGTGATCGTGAGCCCGCGCAACGGCCGCATGCTGCCCGAGGCGCCGGCCTTCGAGTGGCTCGGCAGCCGCTTCACCCGCTACGCGGTCCGGGTGGTCGGGCCCGGCGGGCCCGTGGTCGAGCGGCGCGAGGTCACCGGCGCGCGGTGGGAGTACCCGGCCGACGCGCCCGCGCTCTCACCGAGCGTCCGCTACACGCTGCAGGTCACGGCGGTCGGCCACCCGCCGCAGGAGGCATGGTTCGAGCTGCTAGATCGGGAGCGGGCGCGCGCCGTCGCGGGGGACCTGGCCGGATTGGAGCAGGAGCTGGGGGCCTCGGTGTCGCCGACGTCGCGCGCCGTGCTGCGGGCGGGGCTGCTCGCGCGCGAGGGGCTCCTGCACGATGCGCGGCAGGTGGTGGTGACCGCGCTCGCCACTGACCGCGACGAGCCAACGCTCCACCTGCTGCTGGGCGACCTCTACACGCGCACCGGCCTGACCGACCTCGCTGCCGAGTCCTTCGACGAAGCCCAGTTCCTGCTGAAGAAGTAGGAAACCCCCTCTCCCCTGCGCGGGGGAGAGGGTAGCGCGAGGGGCTTCGAACGTCGAGGGGGGCGGGCGCGGGCCGTGCGCCTACCCCGCCTCGGCGACCGGCCCTTCTCGCGCAGGCGCCGCACCAGGTCGGCGAACGACTCGGCCTCGATGATGCGGTCGAACTGGCTTCGATAGGTGCCGACCAGGCTCACGTTCTCGGCCACGGCCGGACTGGGCTGCTCCCCGGCCACGCGCGCCCCCGATTCCCCATCTACTGCCGCCAGGCCCTAGCGCCGACTGCGGCAGTGTGGTCGCCTGGGCGGCGGTCTCCTCGGTCGGGTGGTGGAGGGGCGCCGCAGCGGCTACGGGGCGGCTGGTGGGGGCTCGATCGCGAGGAGGGCGATGGGATCGACCCGGGCGCCGCCGAGGAGCACCCCGAAGTGGAGGTGCGGGCCGGTGACCCGGCCGGTGGCGCCGACCGTGCCGAGCGTCTGCCCGCGCGTCACGACGTCACCGGTCGTGACGCGCGGCTCGTCCAGGTGGAAGTAGAGCGTGACGAGCCCGAGGCCGTGGTCCAGCACCACGAGCTGGCCGGCGAAGAAGTGGCGAGCCACCAGCGCGACCCGACCGGCGTTGGCCGCCAGCACGGGCGTCCCGACCGGCGCCGCCCAGTCGTAGCCGGTGTGGGGGCTCCGCGGCTGGTTGTTGATGATGCGCCGGAGCCCGAACCCGCCGGTCGGCCGGCCGTCGTCGATCGGCGTGCGGAACGCCGCCCGCCAGAGCCGCTCGGGGACGGTCCCGGCCAGCGCGCCCTCCATCTCGGCCCGCTCCGCCTTGACCCGGGCCAGCGTCTCGGCGTCCAGGTCGACCTGGCCGGGTGGCAGGGTCAGGCGCTGGGTGTCGAAGGCCCGCGGGTGGATCCTCACCGAGCCGGTCCCGACGACGAGGCGCCCGCCCGTGGCCATGAGCCGGGTCAGGCGCCACTTGACGGGTCCCGGCACGACGTCCAGGTCCACGCCGGCCAGGGCGGCGACGCCGTCGCGGACCGGGAAGAAGCGGAGCGGGGCGGCTCCCAGCTCGCCCTCGAGGTCCGGCAGCGCCGCCTTCACGTGGACCAGGACGACGTCGCCGGGACGGGCACGCTCGGGGCTGAAGACCACGGTCGGGCCGGCGGCCGGCTGCAGGACGGCCGGGAGGATCAGGATCGCGAGCGCGGCGAGCCGAGCGGCTGACCGAGATCCCGGTACTGGTGAGGAGATTCCGGCGGCTCCTACATGCCGACTGTTGGCTTCTCGCAGCGCGCTGGCTCCCCGCCTCGCGGCCATGGCGTTCCGCTTCGAGCCGCGGCTACGCCGCGGCCTCCGCGGGGGGGAATCGGGGGGGTCTTCCGAGACCCCCCCGAGGTTCTCATTCGCGGTCGGGCTGGGGCGGCTGCTGGCGCATGAAGCGCTCGATCTCGGCGACCAGGTCCTGGGCGCTGGGCAGCTCCCCCGAGGGCTCCTGGAGTGGCTCCTCGGCGACGGCGTGCGCCTCGAGCTTCCGCACGTAATTGGCCACCTTGCGGTTCTGCGCGAGGACCTCCGCGAGCTGGGTGTCGAACTGGGCCCCCGCCTCCTCGAGCTCCTGGACGTCGAGCGGCGCGTCGAGCAGCCGATTGAGCCCCTGCACCAGCGCGAGCGTGGCGCGGGGGTTCTCGACCGCCGAGATGTAGTGGGGGACGTTGGCCCACAGGCTCGCGGTGGCGACCCCGGCGGCCCGCGCGGTCGAGGAGAGCACGCCCACGATCCCGGTCGGGCCCTCGTAGCGGGTCGGCCGCACGCCGAGCACCGCGGACAGCTCCGGATCGGTGGCGAACCCGGTCAGGCGGATCGGGCGGGTGTGGGGGACCTCGGCGAGGAGCGCGCCCAGGGTGACGATGAGTCCGACCTCGAGCTCCCGGACCATGTCCAGGATCGTCCGGCAGTAGGTCTTCCACCGGAGGTGGGGCTCGGTGCCGACCCCGATCAGCACGTCCCGCGCGAGCGACTCCCGGATGCAGGCCGAGAACTCGGTGTCCGGCCAGACGATCTCCCGCTCGGTCGTCCCCGGCTTGAACCGCACCTGGGGCCGGGTGAGCCCGAAGTGATAGAACTCCTCGGAGTCGAGCGTGGCCAGGGGCTGGCCGTCCCAGGCCTGGCGCAGGAAGCGGGCCGCGTTGGTCGCCGACTCGGCCGCGTCGTTCCACCCGGCGAACGCCATGACGAGGACGGGGCGGCGCAGCCGGCCGGGCCGGTTCTGGTAGGTGAGGTGGGCCATGCGGCCTTTATCCTAGCACGCCTACCCGGTCGCGGTCGGATTGTGCGGGTCGTGCTCCCACTCGTACCAGGAGCCGGCGAAGTTGCGGGCGCGCGGGTAGCCGAGGAGCCGAGCGCCGAAGAGCCCGATGGCGGCCGACACGCCCGCGTTGCAGTAGGTGACGACGTCGCGATCCGGGGTCACCCCCGCCTCCTCGAAGAGGCGGCGCAGCTCCCCGTCCGAGCGCCAAATTTTGTGCTCGCCGTCCATGAGTCGGCCGACCGGCAGGCTCACCGCGCCCGGGATGCGGCCGACCCGGTCGCCGCGGCCGATCTCGCCGCGGAACTCGGCCGGGCTCCGGCAGTCCACGAGGACCAGCCCGGGATCGTCGAGGCGACGGCGCACCTCGTCCACCGAGGCCCGCCACCCGGGCTCGACGCGGGCGGTGAAGCGGGCGGGGGCGTGCCGGGGCGGCTCGCCGGTCACCGGTCGCCCCTCGGCGACCCACTTGGTGAAGCCTCCGTTCAGCACGCGGACGGCGGGGTGGCCGTAGTAGTGGAGCGCCCACCAGAGCCGTGGGGCCAGGTGGCCGCTGTCGTCGTAGACGACGACGGCGTGCTCGTCCCCGATGCCGAGCCGCCCCATGAGCGCCGCGAAGCGGTCGGCGCCGGCCACCGTCATCTTGACCGGCGCCGAGGGATCGACGATGTCCTGGAGCCAGTCCACGAAGACGGCCCCCGGGATGTGGCCCGCCTCGTACGCCTCCCGGCTGGCGGCGTACCAGGGCGGGGGCGCGGTCGGCGGCTTGATGGAGCCCCGGATGTCCACGACCCGGAGGCCCGGGTCGCCGAGACGGGCGGCGAGCCAGTCGGTCTCGGCTAGCATCGAGTCGCGCGGCGTTGTCATGCAGTCCTCCCGCCAAATTGTAGCGGGGGTGTCCCCCAGCGTCCAGACTGCGGTATATTCGGAGCCGCCGGCCCAAACCGCCAACCCCGACAGGAGGCTCGCATGGCCCAGGTGACGTTCAAGGGGACCCCCGTGGCCCTCGCCGGACCCGAGATCAAGCCCAACCAGCAGGCGCCCGACTTCTCCGTCGTGGACACCGCGCTCCAGCCCGTCCGCCTCAGCGCGGCGCGGGGCAAGGTCGTGATCCTGAGCGCGGTGCCGTCGCTCGACACCCCGGTCTGTGACATGGAGACGCGGCGCTTCAACGAGGAAGCCACCAAGCTGGGCGCCGACGTCGAGGTGTGGACGATCAGCATGGACCTGCCGTTCGCCCAGAAGCGCTGGTGCGGGGCGGCCGGCATCACGCGGGTCAAGACGCTGTCCGACTTCCGTGACAAGAGCTTCGGCCAAGCCTACGGCACCCTCATCAAGGACGGACCGCTGGCCGGGCTGGAGGCGCGCGCGGTCTTCGTCGTCGGCAAGGACGGCCAGGTCAGCCACGTCGAGTACGTCAAGGAAGTGACCACCGAGCCGAACTACGAGGCGGCGCTGAGCGCGGCGAAGGCCGCCGCCCGGTAGCGCCGGCGCTGGCCGGCGGCAACCCCTCACACAGGAGGAGGCCATGCGCACGATGACGCGCTGGATCGCGTTCGGGCTCTGCGCCGGATGGCTCGCCCTGGCCCCGGCGGCTGACGCCGCCCAGCTCACGTGGTGGAGCCACTGGGCCGTGGAGGACAGCAAGAAAGCGGTGCTGTTCGAGGCCAAGCGGCGGTTCGAGGCCAAGCACCCCGGCAATACGGTCGAGATCACCTTCTACGAGAAGAAGAACATGTGGCCGGCGCTCCGGGCCGCCTTCACCGCCGGCTCCGGCTTCCCGGACGTCTTCTACTACGACCAGGACGTGCCGGAGTTCGTGACCGCCGGCTGGCTGGCCGACCTGACGAGCGGCATCCGGTGGGAGAACATCGAGCCCTACGGCAAGGCGTTCTGGACCCGTCCCGGGGCAGGCGGCCCAACAGCGAAGGTCGGCGTCTGGGCCATCCCCGTCGAGGCCGCCTCGGACGAGATCTACTTCAACAAGAAGCTCTTCAAGGAGCTCGGCATCACGGTGCCCGCGAGCTTCGCGTTCACGCAGGACCAGTTCAAGGACGTGGTCGCGAAGTGCGCCAAGGCCGGCCTGGCTGCCTTCGCCACCGGCGCCGCCGACCGGGAGTGGGCGGCGATGTACATCCCCGACGCCCTGCTGCTCTCCAAGCTGGGCTACGCCGACACCAAGAAGCTCTTCGCCGGCGAGATCTCCTGGAAGGACCCGCGGGTCGCCGACGTCTTCCGCTACTACAAGGAGCTGGTCGACCTCGGCGCCTACGCGAAGACGCTGACCAGCATGACGCTGGCCGAGGCCCACCGGTACTTCCACACCGAGCAGAAGGCGTGCATGTTCCCGGTCGGCTCCTGGTACACGGGCCGGGCCTTCGTGCCGCCGGACAAGGGCGGCCAGCCCAAGGACTTCGAGCTGGGGCTGCTGAACAACCCGCTCATGAAGGACGGCAAGGGGCACGGCGAGAAGTTCCTCGGTGTCGCCGGCTCCCTGGCGGTGGCGGCCAAGAGCAACCACCTGCCGCTGGCCATCGAGGTGGCCAATGCCTTCGCCGACGTCGAGATCGGGAACATGTGGATGGCCCGGACCGGCATCCAGACGGGGATCAAGACGGACCCCGCCCGGATCGACAGCCCGATCAAGTGGTACTTCGACGAGTTCGCGAAGGTCAACAAGACCACCAAGTGGGTGGACCTGACGGCCCAGGCGGTCAAGGCGATCATGAAGCCGGGGCTGTGGGAGACGTACGTCGCCACGGTGAACCAGGGGCTGCCCAACCGGCTGATCGGGGCCGACGAAGCCATGGCCAAGCTCGAGGAGGCGCGCCTCAAGGGGAAGTGATGTAGGTTCCTTCGAGGGGGTCTGGGAAGACCCCCCCGATTCCCCCCCGCCGTGGCGGCCGCTGTTGGACGGCCTTCGGCCTTTGGGCCGCCGCTCGGAGGTTCTGCGTGGCTCACGTCGCACGGCCGGCGACACGACATACTCGGACAGACTCGTAGCCCCGTCTTGGAAAAGGTCGAGGCGCTCCCCCACGTCCTGCCCCGGGTCGCCACCCGGCGGCCCGGGCCGAGACGCCCGTGGGGCGCCATCGCCGTCTTCATCGGCCCCACCCTCGCGCTCTACCTCGCCTTCACGATCTACCCGATCCTCGTCACCTTCTACAACAGCCTCCACACCCTCCGCATGGACCTCGGCATGCAATACGAGTGGGTCGGGCTCGCCCACTTCCGCGAGATCCTGACCGAGGACGAGGTCTTCTGGAAGGCGGCGGGCAACTCGCTCACCTGGGGCCTGGTGGCGCCGCTGATCGACATCCCGCTGGCCCTGCTCCTCGCGCTGGCGCTGGCCGGCCGGGTGCCGCTCGCCGCGGTTCTTCCGCACGGTGTGGTTCACCCCGGTCCTCATGTCCTACCCGGTGGTGGGCGTGATCTGGCTCTGGGTCTACAACTACGACTGGGGGATGGCCAACCTGCTCTTGCGATCCGTCGGCCTGGGCCAGTACGCCCAGGCCTGGCTGGCCAGCCCGGCCACCGCGCTGCCCGCCCTGATCCTGGTCACCACGTGGATGTTCGCCGGCTTCAACATGGTGGTCCTGCTGGCGGCGATCCACGCCATCCCCGGCGAGTACCTGGACGCCGCCCGGGTGGACGGCGCCGGCAGCGTCCGCCGCACGCTCCACATCGTCGTCCCGCTGGTGCGGCCGACCCTGGTCAACCTGGCGATCCTCGACTTCATCGGCAAGATGAAGCAGTTCGCGCTGGTCTGGGTCATGACCCGCGGGCGGCCCGATGTGGGGCACGGAGACGGTCGCGACCTACGTCATCAAGCGGGCCTTCGAGTGGAAGACGCTCGACCTCGGCTACCCCTCGGCGATCGCGGTCCTGTGGTTCGTCATCATCTTCGGGCTGTCCTACGGCCTGACGCGCGTGCTGCAGCGGCGGGAGACGCTCCAGTTTTGAGCGCGGTCAAGCGGCTCGCGCTCCTGGTGCCCCTCCTGGCCTACACGGCGTTCTCGGCCGGCCCGTACCTCTGGACCGCGATGATGTCGCTCCGGACGACCGACGAGATCTACCGCAGCCACTACGGCCTGCCCATCCCGCCCCACTGGGACAAGTACCACGCCGCCTGGACCCAGTTCGGCTACGCCACCTACTTCCGGAACAGCGCCATCGTGACGGTGGCGTCGGTCGTCCTGGTGACCCTGTTCGGCGCGATGGCGGGGTTCGCCTTCGGGCGGCGGCGCTACGCCTTCCCGCTCCGCGAGCCCTTGTTCCTGCTCATCTTCCTGTCGGTCATGTTCCCGCCCCAGATCATGCTGCTGGCCCTCTTCCAGATCCTGGTGCAGTACAAGCTGTTCAACTCGCTGACCGGGCTGGTCCTGGTCTACGTGACGACCGAGCTGCCGCTCACCATCTACCTGCTGCGGGCCTTCTTCGCCCAGATCCCCCAGGAGCTGGAGGAGGCGGCCCGGATCGACGGCTGCGGCGACTGGGCGATGTTCTGGCGGGTGATGTTCCCGATGGCGCTGCCGGCGGTCGCCACCACCGTGATCCTGAACTTCATCTACTTCTGGAACGAGTTCCTCTACGCGGTCGTGTTCATCACCCGGCAGCAGATCCGGACGCTCCCCCTGGCGATCCAGTTCCTGGTCAGCGACCAGTACTTCGACATCGGCATGCTGGCGACCGGCCTCATGATCGCCACTCTCCCGGTGCTGGTCCTCTACCTGTTCCTCTCCGAGTGGTTCGTCAAGGGGATGACCGCCGGCGCCATCAAGGGGTGATCGATCGTCCGTCCGGTGCGATCAGCTCCGATCGGCTTCGAACCGGTAGCCCTGGCCGTGGACGGTGAGGATGTGCGCGCGGGCGCTCCGGGTCGAGCTCGAGCTTCTGGCGAAGCCTCGAGCACGTGGGTGTCCACCGTCCGCGTCGTGGGAAAGCGCTCGTACCCCCACACCTCGTCCAGCAGCCGGTCGCGGGTGACGACCTCGCCCCGGTGCTCCACGAAGTATCTGGAGGAGGTCGAACTCCTTCCGCGTCATCGCGTACCTCGCTGCCCCCGCTCTTGAAGACCTGGCGGCCCCGGAGGTGCAGGCGGACGTCGCCGAAGGCGTAGGTCGTGAGGCGCTGGCGCGGCCCCGGGCCGTCCGGAGGACGGCCCGCACGCGGGCCAGCAGCTCCGGAGCGAGAACGGCTTGGTCACGTAGTCGTCGGCGCCCAGCTCCAGCCCCAGCACCCGGTCGACCTCCTCGCCCCGCGCCGTCAGCATGATGACCGGGATGTCGAGCTGCTTGTCGCGCAGGGCCCGGAGCACGTCCCAGCCGCTCATCCGGGGCATCATGATGTCCAGGAGCACGAGGTCCGGCCCCTCCCGGAGGGCCAGCGCCAGCCCGGCGGCGCCGTCGGTGGCCGAGAGCGTCTGGTAGCCCTCGAAGCGGAAGTTGTCCTCCAGCCCCCGCACCATCTCCGGCTCGTCGTCGATGACCAGGATGCGCGCCACGACGGGAAGGTCAGGTCCGCGGCCCGGCGACGGGCAGCCAGAGGGTGAACCGGCTGCCCGGCGCCCGGCCGGCTGTCCACCGTCACCTGCCCGCCGTGGGCCTCGGCCACGTGGCGGACGAGAGCCAGGCCGACCCCGCTGCCGCGCCGGCCCTGGGTGTCGCTCCGTCCCGCGCGGTAGAACTTCTCGAAGATGCGCGCCTGCTCCTCGCGCGGGATGCCGATCCCCTCGTCCTCCACCGACAGGGCGAGCCGGCCGTCCCGGACCTCCGCGCCCAGCCGCAGGGTCTTCCGCTCGCCCGAGTACTTCATCGCGTTGTCGATGAGGTTGGCGAGCGCCTGGCCGACGGCGTCGGCGTCCATCACCACCTCGGGCAGGTCCGGCGCCACCCGCGCCTCGACCCGGAAGCCCGCCTGGCCCAGCGGGTACTCGAACGCCTCCAGCGCCTCGCGGACCAGCGGCTCGACGGGCGTGGGCACCAGGTCGTATCGCCGGCGCCCGCCCTCGATCCGGGAGAAGTCGAGCACGTTGTCGATCAGC
The DNA here is from genome assembly GCA_963708025.1 of uncultured Candidatus Rokubacteria bacterium. Lineage (GTDB taxonomy): Bacteria > Methylomirabilota > Methylomirabilia > Rokubacteriales > DASRDR01 > CAVPSB01. The sequence goes on from CAVPSB010000032.1 coordinate 39,603, forward strand.
CGGGACAGCCGCTCGCTCTCCCGCGTGATCACGCGGTAGTACTCCTGGCGCTGCGGCCTCGTCACGGACTCGCCCCAGCTCGAGCGTCTCGCCGAACATCCGGATCAGCGAGAGCGGCGTCTTGAGGTCGTGTGAGACGTTGGCCACGAAGTCGGCCTTGAGCCGCGCGATCTCGGTCTCCCGCCGGACCAGGCGGTAGGTGGCGACGACGCCCGCCACGATCACGGCCAGCAGCAGGCAGAGCGCGCCGGTGAAGGTCGTGATCTGGCGGCGCAGGGCCTCCCGGGGCGAGGCCCCCGGCGCCCGGTAGAGCGCCAGGCGCCACGACGGGAGCGCCTGGCCGAAGCTCACCGTGACCAGGCGATCGGCTTCGGCCGGCGTCGCCGACCGATAGACCGGCTGCCCGCGCTGGTCGAGCACGGAGACGACCGCCGTCCGCTCCAGCGGGCCGAGCGCCGGGTCCAGGACGTCGCGCCGGAGCACCTCGGGGTTCCGGGTGAAGGCCGCGAGCAGCGAAGCGCCAGCGGCCGTCTTGACGAGGGCGGCGACGAGAACCCGGTCGCCGCCGATGACCTGACGGCGGCCGGGACGATCCCCGACGCCGTCGCGGACCCTCGCCAGCGCTCCGGCCACGACCGGCGCGGCGTCCGGCGTCCCGCTCGCGGGGAAGAGGAGCCGGCCCCGCAGGTCGGCCAGGTACAGGTCCTGGATCAGCGGCGTGCTGGCCCGGAAGGCCTCGAGCCGGTCCGGCACGAAGTCGGCCGCGCCGACGACCTCGGCCAGCCGACCCAGGATCCCCTCCTCCAGCTGCTGGAGTCCCATCTCGATCGTCTCCGCCGCCATGCTCGCCATGTACCGGGTCTGCTCGCTGAAGAGCTGCTCGGCCGACGCCTCCCACTGCCGGAGGGAGACGTAGCCGAGGACCCCCAGGATGGCGGCCGCGACGACGATCGCCAGGAGCGAGCCGACGATGAACGCCCGCCCCGTCACCGGCCCTCATCCCCCGACCGGCTCGGCCAGGAGCTTCGCCAGCAGGGCTTCCGTCTCCTCGTAGGCGCCCTCCCCGATGTGCGCGTAGCGGACGATCCCCCGGCGATCGACGACGATCCGGGTCGGCCACGCCCAGACGCCGAAGCGCTTCCAGATCGCGGTGTCGTTGTCCTGGACGACCGGGTAGCGGATGTCGAGCCGCCGGACGGCCTCGACCACCTTGTCGTGGGGCTTCTCCCAGAGGAACTCCGGAGTGTGCACCCCGACGATCGTCAGGCCCTCGGCCTCGTACTTCCGGTGCCAGACCCGCAACTGCGGGATCACATTCTGGCAGTTGATTCAGCCGAAGGTCCAGAACTCGACGACCACCACCCGGCCGCGAAGGGTCCCGAGGGACAGGGGGGAGCTGTTGATCCAGGGCCTGCCGGTCAGCTCGGGCGCCGGCTGGCCCACCCGCGCCACGCGCTGGCCGAGCGCGCCCGGCGCCCCGGCGAGCGCCAGCGCCCCTGCCGTGGACAGCACGAGTAGCCCCCGCAGCGCTCCCGTCCGGATGCTCATCGGCGCCTCCTCGGGGACGCGCCCGACTGGCCGCCCCGCCCCCTCAGTATGGAACGGAGAAGACGGCCGGATGTCACAACGCTGTCAGATCGGGATGGGGGACGTCCCGACCCCCCTCCCCCACCCGTCGGGGGGAGGGGGTCGGAGCGGCCTCAGCGGCCGACGACCAGGACCGGTCTACCGGTGGGCGAGCGACGTCCGGGCGGCGGCGACCACGGCTTCGAGCGTGAAGCCGAACTTCTTCTGCAGCTCCTTGAGCGGCGCCGAGGCGCCGAAGGTCTTCATCCCGACGATCTCGCCGGTGTTACCGACGTAACGCCGCCAGCCGAAGATGGACGCCTGCTCCACGGCGACCCGCGCGGTCACCGCGGGCGGCAGCACCGCGTCGCGGTACTCGGGCGCTCTGCTGGTCGAACAGCTCCCAGCGACGGCATGCTCACCACGCGGGCCTTGACGCCGTCCTTGGTGAGCTGCTCGTAGGCCGCGACGCAGAGCGACACCTCGCTGCCCGTGCCCATCAGGATGACGTCCGGCTTGCCGCCGGGCGCGTCGGCCAGGACGTAGGCGCCCTTGGCCACGCCCGCGGGCGGCGGCGAACTTCGTGCGGTCCAGCGTCGGCAGGGCCTGCCGGGACAGGATGAAGCACGACCGGCTCGTGCGTCAGCTGCATGATGAACCGCCAGGCCTCCAGCACCTCGTTGGCGATCGCCCGGCCGCAGCACGATCAGCCCGGGGATCGCGCGCAGCGAGGCGAGCTGCTCGATCGGCTGGTGGGTCGGCCCGTCCTCGCCCACGCCGATCGAGTCGTGGGTGAAGATGTAGATGACCGGGATCTCCATGAGGGCGGCGAGCCGGATGGGCGCCCGCATGTAGTCGCTGAAGATGAGGAAGCCCGACCCGTAGGGCCGGATCTTGGAGAGCGACAGCCCGTTCAGGATCGAGCCCATCGCGTGCTCGCGGATGCCGAAGTGGAAGTTGCGGCCCGCCGTGGTCGTCGCCGTGAAGTCGCCGGCGCCGTCGAAGGTGAGCCGGGTCTTGGTCGAGGGCGCCAGGTCGGCCGAGCCGCCGATCAGCCACGGCACGTTCTTGGCGATCGCGTTGAGGACCTTGCCGGAGGCGTCGCGGCCCGCGACCCCCTTGGGGTCGGCCGGGAACGGCTCGAGGTCCTTGTCCCAGCCCTCCGGGAAGCTGGCGCTGCTGCATCCGGTAGAGCTGGTCGGCCAGCTCGGGGTACTTCGCCTGGTACTCGTCGAACTTCGCCATCCAGGCCTCCCGCAGCGCCTTGCCCCGCGCGCCCATGCCGGCGCGGAAGTGCTCCCGCACGCCGTCGGGCACCAGGAACTTGGCGTCCTCGGGCCAGCCGTAGTTGCGCTTGGTCAGCCGGATCTCCTCCTCGCCGAGCGGCTCGCCGTGAGCGGCGTGCGTGTCCTGCTTGTTGGGCGCGCCCCAGGCGATGTGGCTGTCCACGATGATCAGGGTGGGACGCTCCTTCTCGTTCTTGAAGGTCTGGAAGGCCCGCCCCAGCATCTCGAGGTCGTTGGCGTCGCCGACGCGGGTCACGTTCCAGCCGTAGGCGATGAACCGGGTGGCGACGTCGTCGCTGAACGCCCACTCGGTGTGGCCCTCGATCGTGATCTTGTTGTTGTCGTAGATCCAGCAGAGGTTGGACAGCCGCAGGTGACCGGCCAGCGAGGCCGCCTCGCCGGAGACGCCCTCCATCATGCAGCCGTCGCCGCAGAGCGCGTAGACGTCGTAGTCGAACATGTCGAAGCCCGGCCGGTTGAAGTAGCTGCGCCTGCCAGCGGCTGGCGATCGCCATGCCGACGCTGGTCGCCACGCCCTGCCCGAGCGGGCCGGTGGTCGTCTCCACGCCGGAGGTCCAGCGGTACTCGGGGTGACCGGGGCACTTGCTGTCGAGCTGGCGGAACTTCTTGATGTCGTCGAGCGCGACCGAGCAGCTCGCCGAGCGTCTCGTACTGCGGGTTCACCGCCTTCACGCCGGTCAGGTGGAGCATCGAGTAGAGCAGCATCGAGGCGTGGCCGATCGACAGCACGAACCGGTCGCGGTTCGGCCAGATCGGGTCGCTCGGGGTCGAAGCGCAGGAACTGCTGCCAGAGGGAGTAGATCACCGGCGCCATCGCCATGGCCGTGCCGGGGTGGCCGGAGTTGGCCTTCTGCACGCGCGTCCATGGACAGGGTGCGGATCGTGTTGACGCAGAGCTGATCGATCTTCTTGCTGTCGTCTTTCACGGACACGCTCCTCTTCGGGTTGTTGACCCCGGATCCGAAAGTCCTCCTAGCACGGCAGGCAGCCCGGCTCGCCCGGTCCCGCCCGACCAACCCCGACCGGCTTGAGGCGATGCCAGAGAGAATACAAGGTCCGGACGCCGGAGCCTAGCCCCGTCTGGCCCGGGCGATCTCCAGCCAGGCCCGCAAGGTCTCGGCCACGCTCCAGCCCTGGGCGATGCAGCCCCGGGGTGTGTGGGGGGGATCCCCGTCGAAGATCTCGGCCACGCTCCCCACCCCGTAGTCGGCCAGGTGGTGGGCCATCGGCTGGAGGAAGCCGGCCGCGGCGTCGGGATCGCCGTAGACCCGCAGGTGGGCGAGGGCGAAGGGGCCGAGTAGCCAGCCCCAGACCGGGCCCTGGTGATAGGCGCCGTCCCGCTCCAGCACGCCGCCAGCGTAGCGGCCGTGGTACTGCGGATGCCCGGGGTCGAGGGTCCGGAGCCCGAACGAGGCGACCAGGTGCCGGGCGCAGGCCTCCACGACGCGCCGCTGGCGCTCCGGCGGGAGCGGGCTCTCGGGGAGCGAGACCGCGAAGATCTGGTTCGGCCGCAGCGCGGCGTCCACCCCCTCCGGCCCGTCGATCACGTCGTGACAGTACCCGCCGGCCTCGTTCCAGAAGCGCGCGAATCCCGCGCGGACCCGATCGGCCAGCGCATCCCACGGGGCCCGCCGCCCGAGCCGCCGAGCGAAGCCGGCCATCGCCCGGAGCGCGTTGTACCAGAGGGCGTTGATCTCGACCGGCTTGCCGATGCGCGGGGTCACGACCCAGTCGCCCACGCGCGCGTCCATCCAGGTGAGCTGGACGCCGGGCTCCCCGGCCCACAGGAGCCCGTCGGCCGGGTCCTCCCCGATGCCGTAGCGGGTGCCGGCCTGGTGCCGGGCCACGATCTCCTCGAGGATCGGGTAGAGGTCCCTGAGGAGCGTGTCGTCCTTCGTCGCCGCGTGGTAGGCCCGGATCGCTTCGAAGTACCAGAGGGTGGCGTCCACCGTGTTGTACTCGGGCACCTCGCCCTGATCGGGGAACCGGTTGGGCAGCATCCCGCGGTCGACGAAGCGCGCGAAGGTCGTCAGGATGGGTCGGGCGGCGTCGGGTCGGCCGGCGGCCAGGGTCAGCCCGGGCAGGCAGATCATCGTGTCCCGGCCCCAGTCCCCGAACCAGTGGTAGCCGGCGATGACCGACATGCCGTCCGGCGCGCCGGGCAGCGGCCGGCGGACGAGGAACTGGTCGGCGGCCAGCACGAGCTGCTCCACCCAGGCCGGCGCCCGCCGCGCGACGGGATCGACGCGCCGCCACCGGACCCGGAGGTCCTCGTCGTGAGCCGCGCGCCGCCGCCACGCGGCGTCGCCGTCGAGCGACGGCTCCGGCTCGGCGGAGAGCACCAGCGTCCACTCGGCCCCCGGCGCCAGCCGAACCCGGACGGTGCCGACGTGCAGGTGGTCGTCGAGGTAGTCGAGGCCGCGCTCCTGCTCCACGGTCAGCCAGAAGTGCTCGTACCACGCGTGGGCCGGCTGGAACTCGGCGTCGCGGGCCAGGAGGAGACACGCCCGGGCGCCGTCGAACGCGGTGACGCGGAGGCCCTGGGGCACCGTCTCGACCCGCATCTGCCAGCCGCGGCCCCGCGTGAGCGCGTGATAGTCCCGGTAGTTGGCGAGCAGGCACAGCTCGAGGGTGGCCGGGGTCCGCCCGCGGAGCAGCCGGTACTGGAGATACGTCGTGTTGGCGCCGGGCTCCATGAAGATCCGCTTCTCGAGCCGGGCGTCGCCGCAGGCGTACGTCCAGACCGGCGTGGTGCCCTCGAGGCGGAAACGCTCGACCTCGCGGTAGCCGTGGGGATCGACGTGGCCCTCGGGCCAGCGGTTCGCGGCAAGGCGGTAGGCCTGGCCGTCGTACTCGACGGTCTCGTCGGCCTTCGCGACCAGGAGCGTGCGGCCGAGCGGGGGGGCCAGGGCCGCGAGCAGGAGGCCGTGGTAGCGGCGCGTGAGGACGCCGGCCACGGTTCCCGAGGCGAAGCCGCCGACCCCGTTCGTGCAGAGCCACTCACGCGATTCGGCCAGGGGGAGCACCCCGCAGACCTCGCGCCCCCAGTCGAGGAATCCCGGTGTCTCGTCGCTCACTGGCTTCCCCTCCGCTACGGGCATGGCAGGCAACCCCCGGCATGGTACCGCAGGGAGGCGGCAGGTCGGATACCCCATTCGAAAGGGGCCAGCGGGCGCAGGCAGGGTGAGGCGCCGCAGGTGAAGCGCCCGGCTGTAGCCCGCTCGACCGCGTCCCCGCACTCGCGGAGCCTCGCCGGGCGAGGCTACCGCCTCAACTGCTGGATTCTATTGGACTGAAGCCGATCGGCCCGAGCGTTCTCCATGGCCGGAGGCCGCCGGCGGGAACCGACACCGGCCGGCCGGCGTTCGGAAATCGAGGGAGACCGACATGAGAATGGTGTCGCGGCTCGTTCTGGCGGGCCTGCTGGCGGCAATGCTCGGCTGCGCCGCGCCGGGCCCATCGCCCCGACCCGAGGACTTCCCGTCGCGGAACGTGGACCAGGCGCCGGTGACGGTCTACTGGCGGCTCGATAAAGCCGAGTCGGCGGCGAGCGCGACCGGGCTGGTGGACGTCAACGGGCTCGTCGACCGGCTCATCCAGGTCATCGTCGAGCTCCAGGGCCTGGATGCGAGCGGACGGGTCGTCAGCCGGGGCCGCGCCATCACCGAGCCCCGGTCCTTCGTCGGTGACCGGCTGTGGCCTTTCACGGCCCGCCTCCGACCGACCGGCCAGGAAGCGGACTACGTGCTCCGCGTGACGGAGGTGCGCTGGAAGATCGAGCGCGCCGGCGGCGGCATGTGACGGGCCTCACCCGTCTGACGTCGCTCGCCCCGATGATCCGCACGTCCACCCGCACGGTCCGGCTGCTCCCGACCGGCTCGAACTCCTGCTCCTGGATGACCCGGAGGAGCTTCACCTGGGTCTCGAGCGAGAGCCATCTCCAGGCCGACGCCGAAGTAGGTCAACGGGAGCGCGGATTCCAGGACGAAGAGGCGCAGAACGTCCCGGGACGGCTCGTGCAGGAAGATGGCCGTTCGATCGAACGGGACGACGCGGCGCAGGGCTCCGGCGATAGCGTGGAACAGCGACTCCGGGTCTGGCTCGAGATGATGGCGTTGTTGATCTCGAGGAGGGTGCGGTACCGCTCGGCGGCGACGGCAGCCGGCTCGGTCGAGGGTGGACGCTCCATCGTCGTCGGGCCGCTCCCCGTCACCCATGGCCAGCCGGGCCTCCGGGCGGCGGCCTGGTCAGGATAGGCCAGGGCCGATCCGGTCGCAAGGCGCGTACACGTGGTGGAGGGCGAGGGCGGCCGGGCGGGCGCCGGCGCTCAGCCGGCTGTCCGGGGCAGCAGGCGGGCGCCGAGCGCGACGAGCGTGCAGCATCCGCTGACCAGCCCCAGGGCGAGGGGCAGGCCGGTCAACTCGGCGGTCAGGCCGATCAGCGGTGGTCCGGCCAGGAAGCCGAAGTAGCCCGTGGTGGCGACCGCGGCGAGCGCGGTGCCCGCCGGAACCCCGGGGACCCGTCCGGCCGCGCTGAACAGGATCGGGATCACGTTCGCGATCCCGAGCCCGACCAGCCCGAACCCGGCGATCGCCGCCGCGGGCCGCCCGATCAGCAGGGCAAAGGCCAGGCCCCCGGCGGCGAGCGCCGCCGAGCCGCGCAGGAGCCGAGCCGGTCCCAGCCAGGCGGCCAGCCGATCGCCGCCGAAGCGCCCGGCGGCCATCGCCAGCGAGAAGGCCGTGAAGCCGGCCGCCGCCACCGCGGGGCTGGTCGCCAGCGCGTCGCGCAGGTACACGGCGCTCCAGTCGGCCATGGCGCCCTCGGCGAGCAGGCCACCGAAGGCCAGGAGCCCGAGCCCCAGGAGCGCGCGGCCGGGCCGGACGAAGACCGGACCCGGGCGCCCGGCGGGGTCGGCCGACGGCACGAGCCAGGCCAGGACCGAGAGGACCGCGACGGCGCCGACGAGGGCGGTCGCGGTCACGTGGGCGCGGTCACCCATCCCGCCGCTCATGGCGAGACCCGCGATCGCGGCCCCGGCGAACCCGCCCAGGCTGAACAACCCGTGGAACGAGGACAGGATCGGCCGGCCGTACTGCCGCTCGAGCGCCACCGCCTGGGCATTCATGGACACGTCGAGGATCCCGTTGCCCGCCCCCAGGACGAGCAGCGACAGGGCCAGCCAGGGGACGCTCGGGCTGACGAGCGGCAGCGGGAGCAAGAGACAGAATGCCACTCCGGCGAGCGAGGTCATGAGGCGGCTGCCGAGGCGGCCCACGAGCCAGCCGGCCACGGGCAGGGCGAGCACCGCCCCGACCGCCATGGCCAGCAGCACGAGCCCGAGCGCGCCGTCGCTCAGACCGTGCGCGTCCTTGACCGCCGGGATGTGCGGCACCCAGCTCGCCAGGACCAGCCCGTTGACGAAGAAGACGGTCGCGAGGGCCACCCGGGACCGGCGGGCGAGTCCGGGCGCCGGGCGGGCACGGCCGGCGCCCACCGCCACGCCGGCTGCCGGCGCCGCGAGGGCCGGTGTCTCGCTCACGAGCGCCGTGCGACCGCAATGGAAACCCACCCTAGCGTCAGGCCAACCCCGTGCCAGGCCAGAGGCGCTCGATCTCGACGCGGTTGTCGTGAAAGACGGCGCCGCCGCCCATGTCGGCGTCTCGCTCGTCCACGGTGGCGTTGACGGTCGCACCGTCCTTCGACAGCCGCGGCCAGCGCCCCTTGGTGCTGGCGACCACGCCCGGCCGGACCCGCGGGGTCACCTCCACCCGCGCGACGAACGCGCCGCGGTCGTTGAAGACGCGGGCCTCGCAGCCGGTCTCGAGCCGCCGGGGGGTCGCGTCCTCGGGGTGGACGCGGATGGTCGTCGGGCCGGAGCGCCGCGTCTGCGCGGGGACGTTCGCGAACACCGAGTTCAGGAAGTAGTGGTCGGCACCCGCGATCAGAGCCAGCGGGTACCGGGCGGCCAGCGGCGTGCCGCGCTGGGCCGCCTCGTAGGGCGGCGTGTAGCCCGCGAGCGGGTCGAGCCCCGCCTCGGTCATGCGAGCGGTGTAGAACTCGAGCTTCCCGGACGGCGCGGGGAAGCCGTCGGCGAACGGTACGAACGGCTCCGGGACGGCGAGCCGCATCCACCCCCGCTTCCTCAGGGCGTCGAACGTGATGCCGCGGAGCGATGGGTGATCCGAGTCGAGAAGCTCGCGCGCCAGCTCCTCGTCACTGTCGTACAGGCAGGGCACGTCCAGACCCAGGCGCCGCGCCAGACGCCGGAAGATCTCGGTGGTGGACAGGCACTCCCCGGGCGGCGCCACCGCGGGCTCGTTCCACGAGATGTAGAGGTGCCCGTACGAGATCTGGACGTCCGCGTGTTCGAGCTGCATCGTAGCGGGGAGCACGATATCCGCGTAGTCGACGGTGTCCGTCCGGAAGTGCTCGACGACCACCGTGAAGAGGTCGGGCCGCGCGAGCCCCCGCCGGATCTTCGTCTGGTGCGGCACGCTGGCGGCCGGGTTGCTCGCGTAGACGAACAAGGCCTTGACCGGCGGGTCCGTTACCTCGAGGAGGCCCTCGCCGAGGCGGGTCATGCTCAGCGCGCGCGCGGCGGTCTTCCGCAGATCGTCCCGATAGAGCCCCGCCCAGTTCACGCCGAAGAAGCCGCGTGTGTCGTAGCCAACGCCGCCGCCGGGATATCGCCAGTCGCCGGTGACTCCCGGGATGCAGGTGATGGTCCGCACCGCCATCCCGCCGCCGCCGTGTCGCTGGAGCCCCATCGTCACCCGGATGCCCGTGGGGCGCGTGCGGGCAATCCGCTTCCCCAGCTCCACGATCGCGTCGACCGGGAGGCCGCAGACCTCGGCGACGCGCGCCGGCGGGTAGTCCAGGATGCGCCGGCGGAACGCGTCCCAGCCGAGCGTGTGGCGGTCGATGAAGTCGCGATCCTCCGCGCCCTCGCTCAGCACGACGTGCAGGAGTCCGAGCGCCAGCGCGGCGTCGGTCCCGGGGACGAGCGCCAGGTGGCTGTCCGCGGCATCGGCGGTGCGCGTCCGGGTCGGGTCGATCACCACCAGGTGGGCGCCGTTCCGACGCGCCGCCGTGATGGGGCGCCACAGGTGATGGTTGGTGGTCAGCGTGTTGCTGCCCCAGAGGATGATGAGCTTCGAGAAGCGGAGGGTCTCGGGATCCATGCCGACGCGGTTGTCGCCGAGCGTGTAGCCGGTTCCCACCCCGCCCGCGATCGTGCAGATCGTCATGAGGTGCCGGGAGGCGCCGACGACGTTCCAGAGCCGGCGCCCCGCGCCGTAGACGCCCTGGAGGAGCCCCATGCTGCCCGAGCCCACGTACGGCCATATGGCTTCCGCGCCGGACTCGCGGATGACGCTGCTCAGCCGCTCGGCGATCTCGTCGAGCGCCCCGTCCCAAGAGATCCGCTCGAAGTCGCCGGCCCCCTTCGGGCCGACGCGCCGCATCGGATACAGGAGCCGCTCGGGGGACTGCGTGTACGCGACGTAGTCGTTGAGCTTGTTGCACAGGACGCCGCGCGTGAAGGGGTGATCGGCATCGCCCTCGAGTCGCACGGCGCGGCCATCGCGCACGGTGACCACCCAGCTACAGGTGTCCGGGCAGTCCATCGGGCAGGCCCCGAGGATCCGCTGCTCGCCGCTCACCGTCATCGCCTCGTGTCTCCCCGCGATCTTACGATATCATGCGCGAGTGACCCCGGCGGGGACTCCCACGAGCCGCGTCGTCGGCGCGACCGTCGTCTCGCTCGCTCTTGGCGCGGTGGCGGCGCCGCCGGCGTCCTGGCCGCCGTCCTGCCGCCGTTCCCCCAGCTCGCCCTCCCTCGCGCTCGTGGCCGTGCTGCTGGTGCTCTTCCTGAAACTGCACCAGGTCCTTGGAGAAGACCAGGTCCAGGAGCCAGTCGAGCGCCACCCGGGCCTTCGTCTACCCGCAGAGGTGGACCGAGCACCTGGTGTGGGGATCGATCCTTCTCCTCCTGCTGACCCGTGGGGCCGGGGCGATCTCGCTCGATCGGCTGATCGGCCTCGAGCCCGGCGACCACCGCCAGTGATCGGAACCGCAGGCCGGGATGCCCACCGGGGGTGAGCCGCTGAACGCCCCCCCGAGCGTCGCGGCGGCACCGGAGGGCGCGCCACGCGCAGCCGGCGCCGTCGCGGACGTCCTGGACACCGCCGGCCGACCGGCGTAACGTCCGGGAGCGGGAACATGGCCCGACCCACGCGAATCCTGATCCTCGGCGGCGGCTTCGGCGGGGTCTACACCGCCCTGTCCCTCGAGAAGCGGCTGGCGACCGAGCTGCGGCGCGGGACCGTCGAGCTCTCGCTCGTCAACCGGGACAACTACATGGTCTTCCAGCCCATGCTGCCCGAGGTGATCTCGGGGAGCATCGGCCTCCTGGACACGATCGCGCCGATCCGGCGGCTATGCCCGGGCACGAACCTCTACACTCGCGCGATCGAGCGGATCGACCTGGCGGGCCGGCGCGTGGTCACCGCCGCCGGGCTCGGCTCGCCGCCGTTCGACCTCGAGTACGACCACCTCGTCATCGCCCTCGGCACCGTCACCAGCTTCGCCGGCCAGCCCGGCCTCGCCGAGCACGCCCTGCCCTTCAAGTACCTCGGTGACGCGCTGGCCCTGCGGAACCGGCTCATCCACACCCTCGAGGAGGCGGACATCGAGCGCGATCCGGAGGTGCGCCGGGGCCTCGTCACCTTCGTCGTCGCCGGTGGGGGCTTCTCCGGGGTCGAGGCGGTGGCCGAGGTGAACGACTTCGTCCGCGCCGTCGCGAAGAGCTTCCGGAACCTCGACCCCCGCGAGATCCGGGTCGTCCTGCTGCACGCCGGCGACCTCGTCCTGCCGGAGCTGCCGCGGTCGCTCGCCGAGTTCGCCCAGCGCTTGCTCGGGAAGCGGAACGTCGAGGTCCGCTTGCGGACGCGCCTGGCCGGCGCCACCGGCGACGCGGCGCTGCTCGAGGGCGGGGAGCGCATCCCGACCCGGACGGTGGTGAGCACGGTGCCGTCGGCGCCGAACCCGCTGGTGGCGATGCTCCCCGTCAAGAAGGAGCGCGACCGGATCGTGGTCGACGGCCACCTGGCCGTGCCCGACTGGCCGGGCGTGTGGGCCCTCGGGGACTGCGCCTTCGTCGTCGACGGGAAGAGCGGCCAGCCCTGCCCGCCGACGGCCCAGCACGCCACGCGGCAGGCGACGTGCCTGGCCGGGAACCTGGTGGCCGCCCTGCGGGGCCAGGACCGGAAGGCCTTCGCGTTCACGGCGCTCGGCAAGATGGGCGCGCTGGGTCATCGCTCGGCGGTCGCCGAGATCCTCGGCCTCAGGGTCTCGGGCTTCCTGGCATGGTGGCTCTGGCGAACCATCTACCTGATGAAGCTCCCCGGGTTCGACCGGAAGCTCCGGGTCGCCACCGACTGGACCCTGGACCTGATCCTCCCACCCGACATCGTCCAGCTCAAGACCGAGAAGCCGCTCGCCATCCGCCGCGAGCACTTCGAGGCGAACGAGGTGATCTTCCGCGAGGGCGACCGGGGCGACTCGCTCTACATCGTGGTCGACGGCGAGGTCGAGGTGTCGCGGAGCGTTCCGGGCCAGGAGGCGGTGACGCTGGCGCGGCTGGGGCGCGGGGACTGCTTCGGCGAGATCGCGCTGGTCAAGGAGGCGACCGCGCTCGGCGACCGTCCGCACCTGCTCCCGCGTCAACGTGCTGGTGATGGACCGCGAGGCCTTCCAGACGCTGTTCGCGCACCTGCCGCCGGTCCGCGGCTTCTTCGAGCGGCTCATCGAGCAGCGGACCCGGTAACTCTTCGGGGGGGTCTCGGAAGACCCCCCCGATGCCCCCCCTCCGTTGCGGCGGCCGGGTACCCACGCCGGAGGCGCGTAGCGCCTCCGCGTGGGTGGCCGCTCGGGGTTACGCGGATGGAGCCTCGGGGCGGCGCCCTCAGCCCGAGCCGCAGCCGAGCTGCTCGAGCAGGAGGCGGCGGAGGCGCTCCTTCACCTCGTCCGGCATGGCCACGCGGCCGGCCGCGCCGGCCAGGTCCCGTGTCTTCCGGTACGTGTTCAGGTAGGCCAGGCACGCCGGGCAGTCCTGGAGGTGGCGCTCCAGGGCGGCGACGACCTCGTCGCCCAGCGCCGCCTCGAGGTAGTCGCCCATGATGGCGATCGCCTCCCGGCAGGTCAGCGGCCGCAGCTCCATGCGACCTTGGATGGGGGAACCCGGGCGGTCGGTTCGCCCGTCGGCCCCCCGAAGATCAAAGTTCCCAGGGGGGATCGATGGCCAGGGGCAGCTCGACGACCGTCGGCCCGGGGTGGGCCAGGGCCTTGGCCAGGGCCGGGCCGAGCTGGTCCAGGTCGTCGGCGCGCTGGCCGGTGGCGCCAAAGGCCCGGGCCAGGGCCGGGAAGTCGGGGTTGGCCAGGTCCGCCTCGCCCCATCGGCCGAAGATCGCCTCCTGGAGGTACTTGATCGCGCCGTACCGCTGGTCGTTCACCACCAGGAAGACGACCGGCAGCGCGTACTTCACGGCGGTGGCCAGCTCGTTCACCGAGTAGAGGAAGCCGCCGTCCCCGACGACGGCGACCACCGGGCGGTCGGGCTGGGCCACCCGGGCCCCGATGGCGGCCGGGACGCCGTAGCCGAGCGTGGCCGACCCGACCGGGTAGAGGAACGTCCGCGGCGCCAGGACCGGGAAGTGCCACTCCATCCAGTAGTTGATCCCGGTCTGGTCGCTCACCACGATGGTGTCGGCGGGGAGCGACTCGCGGAGGATCCGGAGGAGCCGGTCGATCGTCGCCGTGTAGCGCGGACCCCGCGCGACGCGCTGGGCCGCGAGCCGGCTCCAGTCCCACTCGGCCGTCGCCGGGCCGGGGCCCAGGACGGCGAGAAGGCCGGCCAGCCCGTCCCGGGCGTCCCCCACGATGCCGAGGGTCGCGGGGACGATCTTCCCGATCACGGTCGGGTCCAGGTCCAGGTGGATCAGGGACTGATCCGACCGGAACTGGAGGTTCAGGAGGAGCCCCCGGGTCGAGCGGTGGGCGAAGCGGCAGCCCACCGCCAAAACGACGTCGGCCGCCTCCAGGGCGGGCTGGCAGGCGCGCCGGTCGGGCAGCACGCCGAGCCAGCGGGGATGGGTCTCGGCCAAACCGCCCCGGCCCATCACGGTGGTGATGACCGGCGCCCCGAGTCGCTCCGCGAGCGCGGCCAGCTCCGCCCCCGCCTCGGCCGCCACCACGCCGCCGCCGGCGACGATGAGCGGGCGGCGGGCGCGGCGCAGGTACCGCTCGGCGGCGGTCTCGAGCAGGCTCACGTCGCAGGGCGGCCGGCGGCCCTGGCCGGGTGGCGTGAGCTGTGCCTCGACGCGCGCGGTCAGGAGGTCGGTCGGGATGGAGAGCGCGATGGGACCGGGGCGACCCGTCCGGAAGAGGTGGAAGGCGCCCTGCACCGCGCCCGGGATGTCGCGCCCGGCCCCGAGCGTCTCCGCCCACCGGCAGACCGGCCGCAGGCAGTCGATCTGGTTCGGCACCTCGTGGAGCGCGCCGACCCCCTGGCCGATCAGGGCGGCCGGGATGTCGGAGGCGATCAGCAGCACGGGCTGGGAGCTCGCGTACGCCTCGACGAGCGGCGTCAGCGCGTAGGTGGCTCCGGGGCCGGTGGTGACCAGCACGACGCCCGGCCGGCCCGACGCGCGGGCGTAGCCGTCGGCCATGAACCCCGCACCCGCCTCGTGGCGGGCCAGGATGTGCCGGATGTCGGTCTGGCCGAGGAGGGCGTCATAGATCGCGAGGTTGTGGACGCCGGGGATGCCGAAGGCATGGCGCACGCCTTCGGCACGCAGCGCCTCGACGACCCACTCGCCGCCGGTCCGCGTCACCATGACCGCACCATCCGGAACGCCGGGCCTGCTCCGGGCCGAGAATAGGGAGTCGCCGACCGCAGGCGTACTCCTGGTACGCCGAGGATCGGCAACGACCGAGGACGACCATAGGCTGGGACGGACGCCCCCAGGCCAAAGGCCGTCCGATCGCCGCAGGCTGAGCGCGTCACGGCCGAGATGAAGGTCGCGAAGGTCATCGGCACGGCGCCTCCAGGACCCGGTCGAGCCGGAGCACCAGCTCCAGCAGGACCCGCGTCCCGGCCGCCAGGTCGGCCGGCTCCGTCCACTCCTCCGGGCAGTGGCTGCAACCCTCGCGGCACGGCACGAAGAGCATGCCGATCGGGCCGAGGGTCGCCACGTGGTTCGCGTCGTGGCTGGCCCCGCTGATGACGCGGCGGTGCGCCACGCCGACCGCCTCCGCCGCCGTGGCCGCCTGCTCCACCATGTCCGGTCCGATCTCGAGCGGCGCGTCGCGCATCAGGGGGACCACCTCCACGGCGACGCCGCGCCGGGCCGCCACCTCGGCCGCCGCCGCCTCGAACCGGTCCACGGTCTCGACCACGGCCACGGCGATCAATCGGGCCGGGGGGGAGCTGCGCGCTCCTCCCCCGGACCCCCCCTCCGAGTGTCTCCTCGTTCAGGAATGCCCGGCGATTGCCTCGCCGCTTCTCCATCGCGCAGGACGGCGTCGGCCAGGCGGCCCGCCACGTCCTGGAGGGCGCGGCCCGTGAGGCTGTCCGCGTAATCGAGGACGAAGGGCCGGCCGCGATCGGCCCCGATCGCCAGGCGGGGGTCGAACGGCACCCGGCCGAGGAACGGGATCCCCAGCTCGGCGGCCGTGCGCTCCCCGCCGGGTCCGGCGTAGAGGGCCCCCATGGCCCCGCATTCGAGGCAGACGTAGGAGGCCATGTTCTCCACGAGCCCCAGCAGCCGGGCGTGCGCCTCGCGGGCCAGCGTGATCGACTTCTTCACGACCAGGTGGGAGACCTCGGAGGGAATCGTGACGACGACCGCGCCGGTGAGGTCGGGCAGCAGCCCGGCCACCGTCGGCAGCCGGTCGGCCCCGGGCGGGAGGTCGAGCAGCAGGAGGTCGAGCTCGCCCCACTCCGTGTCGGCCAGGAACTCGCGCAGCGCGTTCGCCTCCATCGTGCCGCGCCAGGTGTGAGCCTCCTCCTGGGTGGGCGCCGCCCAGACCACCGGTGTCTCGTCGGACGGGAGGAGGAGGTCCATCGAGAGGACACGGATCCCGCCGGCGGAGCGCGCCGGGGCGACGCCGGCCTCGCCGAGCCGGAGGGCCTGGCCGCGGACCCCGAGCATCTTGGCGATGGACGGCCCGTTGAGGTCGGCGTCCAGCACCCCCACCGCGTAGCCCTCGGCCGCCAGCGCCGCCGCCAGGTTCGCGGTGATCGAGCTCTTCCCCACCCCGCCCTTGCCGGAGACGACCGCGACCTTTCGGCGGATCCCGGCCATCCGCTGTCGCAGCCGCGCCTGCTGCTCGGCGATCTGGCCGACGATGTTCGATCCGCCATCGCCCGCGATGTCCTTGTAGCGCTTCACTCTGGCTTCTTTCGATCAAGCCCTGCAGATCCAGGACCTGCTCGCAGGGGAATGGATTCCTTGGCGGACGGCGACTTGAGTCCTCGCCTGACGATGCCGCGAACGATGTGCGCGGGGTCGGCTTCCGGGTGGCTGCGCTCGATCTTACGCACCCCACGGCGCCCACCCGTCATCTTCATGCGCCTGCTAGCTTTCACGGTCGTGCCCGAGCGACGATCCTAGTGACTGTGGAGCCATTCTAGAACGCGCTCGGGGAACACGCCACGGCGCTGCTCCTCGGCCAGAAGATGGTCCAGCCCCGGGTCAAGCACGAAGCGGGGTGGAGTCGTCGGGCCGGTCAGCTGCAACGTTCCCGGGAGCCCCAGCGTTGGAGGATACCCCTTGATGGTGTTGGCGACCCTGGCGGGAAACGGGGGCTCGGTGCCCTGGCGCGGATCGTCCCAGAGCTCAACAACTCGGTTCATGGTCGCCTCGTTAACCTCGACCCAGAGGCCCCAGCAACAGGCCTCGCGCTTCCCTCGCACCGGAATGGGAAGAAGAGCTCGCAGGAAGAACTGGCGGTGTGTGTCCGCCGCGTTGTGCACGATGCAGTCATCTGAGCCGGCAATCGTGCGATGGGCCCGCTCCTCGGGCGGCACAGCCAGATAGGCATCGGGCTTGCCGTATGTCGGCTCGAGCTCCGTCCAGTCGTGTTCGGCACCACAATTGGCGCAACGAAGTGGGGGCACAGAGGTGTCTCCTGCCGTGCGCGGCTAGCGCCGAGAGTCTTCAGCGATCATTACGGGCCGGGCCCCTGGTCGGTCGTGTCGAGCGGGGCGGCGGCCGGGTCCTTGAGGTAGGTGCGGAAGCGCTGCATGAGATCGGGGCCGAGGAGGTCGCCGGAGGCGCCGTGGCGCTCGGTCTCGAAGTAGTGACGGATCGTGTCGAGCCGAGCCTGGGCCTCGGGATTGAGGCTGACCAGACGGATCCGGTCCTTGGCGGCGTCGAAGGCGTCGAAGGTCAGCTCGGTGAAGCCGAGCTCGCGGATCCGCCGGACGGCCTTCATCATCGCCTGGTTCCGGAACCGGGTCAGGAGCGGGGAGGTGATGACGGCCGCGCCCATTCGCCGCGCCCGGCGCTCGGCCGCCTTCCGGATCCCTTCCCGGACGAACTCGGGCGCGGTCTGGAGCCGCGCCCAGGCCTCGGGCGCCCACTCGACGGGCTCCTCGCCGCCGGTCGCCCACAGCTGCCGGAACACCTCGGGCGTGATCGTGGCCTCGCCGTGCCGCCGCGCCTCCACCTCGACGTCCCGCTTGAACAGCCGGAGGACGAAGTCGGCCATCATCGCCGGGGTCTTGCCGAGCCGCGCGACGAGGAGCGCCTCGGCCTCGTCCGTCCACGGCAGCGGCTCGGCCGCCCCCTCGATCTCGGCCAGCGCCTCGGCCTCCCGGATCAGCGTGGCGGTGACCCGCGGCGCGCGCTGCTCGGCGGCCAGCTCCTCGCAGATCCGGCGGGTCATCGGCCGCATGAACTCGGGGACGCCGGCCAGGAGCGCCTCGGCCTCCGCCGTCCACGGGGTGGCGGCCGCCGGGACGATATAGGCGCCGCTGGCGGCGACGCCCATCATCTCCTGCTTGTACCGCGTCATCACCTCGGGGGTGATGACGGCGATCCCCTCGGCGCGCGCGCGCTTCTCGGCGAGGCGGCGGACCATGCCCCGGAGGAATACCGGCGCCCGCTGGAGTCGCGCCTCGGCCTCCGGGGTCCACGTCACCTCGCCGGGACCGGGCGCCGGCGCCGTCACGGATCGCGGCTCCAGGCGGCGCGGGCCAGGAGGATGGCGATCGCCAGCGTCATCAGCGAGAACGCCCAGGCCCCGAACCGGACCGGAAAGCCGAAGCCCGCCAGCGAGATCAGCTCCGGCTTCGGCCCGCGCCAGGCGATCCGAGCGACCTCGAGCGCCCGCCAGGCGAGGACCAGGGTGAGGATCCGGGCGAAGTCGCGCCGCGACAGCACCCAGCGATCGAACCACGGACGCTCGCGCCAGAGGAGCCACGGGATCACGAACACCAGAGCGCCCGACGCGACCAGGAGCAGCGCCACCACCCAGGCCGGCGGCCGGGGTCCCGCCCCCGCGGCCCGGAGGGCCAGCCCACCGAGCCAGTAGACGGTCCCGTACGCCGCGTAGCCCCCGGCGGCCTGGCGGAACTTCTCGTCGCGGTTCATCCGCGGCGCGGCGTGAAGGGCCGCTCGGGGTTGATGCCCCAGCGGCTCCGCACCTCGGCCATGAGGGCCGGGGTGATCGTCGGCCTGGCCCTGGCTCCGCGCGTACGCCTCCACCGCCTGCACCACCATGCCGCGCGCGAACGCCGGGATCGCGTCGAGTCGCGCCCGGGCCATCGGCTCCCAGGCCAGCGTCGTTCCGACCTCGAGGCCGAACGTCTGATCAGCGGGCAGGTCCAGCACCTCGGTCCCGTACCGGCCGGGCTCGTAGGCGCACGCCGGATCCTCGGCCAGGTAGTCGCCGAAGGTCGCGTAGGCCCGGCACCGGCAGCCCCCGCAGATCCGCTGGAACTCGCAGGCGCCGCAGCGTCCACCGAGCTTCGGCTCCCGGAGGTCGCTGAACACCTGGCCCCGCTCCCACAGTTCGCCGAAGCCGACCTGCCGGAGGTTGCCGGCCGAAACCGGCATGTAGGGGCACGGCGTCACGTCGCCCTCGGGGGTGATCCGGCAGTAGTACTTCCCCGCCGGGCAGGAGCCGTGGGCGTAGTTGGCGAGGAGCGGCGAGTCGGGGTCGAGCTGGTACAGGATCCGGCGGAAGTGGGGGGCGCACTTGGCCCGGATCAGGAGGCCGCCGGCGCGTCCGGCCGGCACGCTCCAGGGATCCTCGAGGCCGTCGACCACCGACGGCCGCGCCGGGGCGCCGTCCCCGCCCACACCCTGGACGCGCGCCAGGTAGGTCAGGATCTCCTCGTACCGGTCGGGCGTGATGTCGGTGAGCGCCTCGCCCCGTCCGGTCCGGACCAGGAAGAAGAAGTTCAGGACCCGGGCCCCGAGCTCCCGGGCGAGGTCGATCATCGCCGGGATCTCACCCACGTTCCAGTCGGTCACGCTCATGTGAAGCGAGAAGTCGAGCCCCTCGGCCCGGAGCGCCTCGGTCGCCCGGACGGCGCCCTGCCAGGCTCCCGGCAGGTGGCGGAAGCGGTCGTGGCGGGCCGGGTCGGTGGAGTCCAGGCTGAGGGAGGCACCCTGGACGCCGTGCTCGCGGAGGAGGCGCGCCTGCTTCTCGCGGAGGAGGACGCCGTTGGTGCCGACCACCACCGTGAAGCCGTGGTCCCGGCCGTGGGCGGCCAGGTCGTAGATGTCCCGGCGGATCAGCGGCTCGCCGCCGGTCAGGATGAGGAAGACGTTGGGGTTGACCCGGGCGATGTCCGCCATGACGCGGCGGCACTCCTCGGTGGACAGCTCGCCGGCCGCGTCCGCGTCCGGCGCCGCGCTCATGTAGCAGTGCGCGCAGAACAGGTTGCAGCGCCGGGTCAGGTTCCAGGAGACCGCGTAGGCCTTGTAGGACACTCGATCCTCCCCTCTCCTTTGCGGGCGGAGAGGGTCAGGGGAGGGGCTCGGCCAACGGCGGAGCCCTCACCCTTGCGCCCTCTCCCTAGGCGGGAGAGGGAGTCGCGCCCTTCTTGTCGCGGATGTAGCCGGCGATCACCTCATTCATCGTCGCGCGGGCGTGACCGATCCCCTCCTCGCAGACCGCCAGGTCGATCACGCCGAGCTGCTTCTCACGGGCGACCTTCTCGATCGCCTCCCGCGTCAGGTCGCGCATGAAGCCGGCCGGCACCCGGTTGAGCCGCGCCACCGCGTCCTCGGTCCAGGTGAACTCGCCGGAGGGGGTCGCCACCTCCGCGAAGCTCGCCGGCTCGAACCGGGTGTTGGCGATGAGCGTGTCCCAGCCGGCGCCGAGCTTGTCCCGGCCGACGGTCTCCTCGATCAGCGGGAACGCCAGCTCCTTGGTGATGACCGGGATCTTCCGGGACCGGGCGTACTTCTCGATGCGCGCCTTGGCCCGCCGCCGCAGGTAGGCGTCCGTCACCTCCCGGAGCCCCTCCCGGGCCTCGTTGGCCCACCGCACCGCGACCCCGGGCATCACCTCTTCCTCGGCCACGCCGCCCTCGGCCGTCGCGATCTGCTCGACGATCTGCCGGTCGATGATCGAGAACTTCTCGGGCCCGCCGCCGCAGACCGGACACTTCACCACCGGGTTCGGCCCCTTGACGGTGTACCCGCAGACCGAGCAGATCGCGGAGACCGCCGCCTCCTCGGCCCGGAGCTGGGCCACCGCCAGATCCTCGGCCAGGATCTGCATCTTCTCCGCCATCCGGCTCGGCATGAAGATCGCCATGGCCTCGTCGATGACCTTGGAGGTGATCACGGTGTGGCCCTGCTCGATGGCGTACCGGAGGAGGGCGGTGCGGGCGACTCCCGCCACCTGCTCGGGCACCCGCTTCATCCGCTCCTTCGCCTCGTCGGTCCAGGAGATGATCTCCTCGGCCTTGACGTCCAGCGGCGGGTAGAACTTCCCGGCAGTGAGGAGGACGTTGCACGGGGCCAGCCGCAGGAGGTTCTCGGTGTTCGAGCCCAGGTCCGTCTCGTTCTCGTCGGAGTGGACGCCCACCCGGCCGAGGATGAGGAGCCAGGGGTGCTCCTTCCGGCAGAACTGGAGGATCTTCTCGAAGCACTTCCCGTCGAGCAGCGTGATCGCCATGTCGACGCCGTCCTCGCGGGCGAGCTTCCGGCCAATCTCGAGGTGCGACTGGTAGATCTTGGCCAGCCCGGTGTCGATGATCTCCTCGTGGAGCTGCTCCTGCTCCTTGAAGCGGAAGACCTTCGACGCCTTCTCGGAGAGGACGCCCACGATCCCGTTGAACATCGCGTAGTGGAGGTAGGGGTCGTAGACGGCCACCGCGTGGAGCGGCCGGCCGAGCGCCCGGGCCAGCGCGATGCCGAGCTTGAGGCCCTGGAACGACTGGGGACTCCCGTCCAGGCCCACCACGATGGCGCCCTGCTGGGCCTCGAGCGGCTCCAGGCTCCGGACCACCAGGGTGTCCACGGGCACCCGGCGGACGAAGCGCTCGGTGACCGAGCCGAGCTGGCTGTCCTTCACCGCCCCCAGTCCCAGCGCGCCGATGATCACCAGGTCGGCGTCGCCGCCGCGGACGTCGTCGATCAGCGCCTTGTAGTGCTTGCCGTCCATCATCCGCCGCTCGAAGGCCAGCCCGGCCGCCTCGGACTTCCGCGCCATGACGTCGAGGTAGGAGTCGGAGATGAGCTGGAGGCCCATGGCGATGAGCGAGTCGTGGATCTTCCGCTGGCGCTCCAGCTCGGTCTCGTCCTTGTACTCGTCGGGCAGCGTGTACTCCATCTGCTTGAAGCGGTAGTCGTGAAGCCGCGCCGCGTAGACGTGGCAGCCGACCAGCGCGGAGCCGGAGGCCCGCCCGATCTCCACGGCCAGGTCGATGGCACGGTTCGAGTAGTCGGAGTTGTCGACGGGCACGTAGATCTTCCGGAACATGAGCGCCTCCCGGCGGTTACTTGAGCTCAAAGTCCAGCGTCGCCTCGCCCTTCGGTGGGATCGTGATCTCCTGGGTCAGCAGTCGCGGCGGGTCGTGGAGGGGGCGACCATCCTTGTCCTTGCCCGTCACCACCCAGCCCTCGTGCCAGGCCACCACCCGGTAGCGGCCGGGCGGGATCTCGCCGATCCGGAACCGACCCTCGTCGTCGGTGACGGCGAAGTAGGGGTTGTCGCGCACGACGATCCAGGCCCGCATGTGGGTGTGGGCGTCGCACTGGACGTCGATCACCCCCGGCTTCTTGATCCGCTGGGTGATGTCCACCACCTGGTCCTTGTTCGGGAGCGCCACGTTGAACACGGTGACCCGGTCGAGGAAGCCGTGGGTGTTGTGCAGGATCGGGTCGCCGTTCTTGATCCGGACCCGGGCGCCGGCCATCACCGCCGACACGTGGGGCACGAAGAGGCACTTGGCGTTGTCCAGCTCGAAGTCGGCCGGCTTCTTGCCCCGCTCCACACCCTCCAGGTAGACCACCGTGTTCCGCACGCCCTTGTTCGGCCCGACCACCAGGGCCTGGAAGGGCTTGGTGTCCCCGCAGACGTCGGTGTTCTTCCGGACCGGAAGGGGCTCCCCCTTGACCGACTCGCCGGCGAATCGCACGCGCCCCACCAGCGCGCCGCCATCGGCCACCGGCGCCTCGACGTAGGCCCCGGCCGGAACCGGCGTGATGGCCGCGAGCCAGACCGCGGTGACGACGAGCGACCGGAGCTTCACCCGACTTCGTCCCTTCCGGGCCCCGGCCGAGTGTCGACCGGATCCACCAGGTAGTCGAGGCTGAGCCAGAGGCTCTTGCTGTAGCGGAAGAACCACAGGGGGAACGTGACGGCGAAGGTGCCCCACACGAGGAGCTGGAGGCCGACCGAGAGGCCCAGCGCCGCATCGAGCGCGAAGTACCCGGCGATCGAGATCAGCGTGGTCGCTCCGTAATTCAGGTAGATCGCCCCGACGAAGTAGCCGGGCTCGCGCTCGAAGACGAGCCCGCAGGCCGGACAGCGCTCGTGCATCCGGAACGGCCCGGCGAACACCGCCCCCGCCCCGCAGCGGGGGCAGAGGAGACGGAGCCCGCGCCCCATGACCCGCCGCAGCCGAGCCCAGCCCACGTCCCCGTCACGTCGCGCCGGGACCCGTCAGTGCTTGGGGGCTTCGACCTTGACGGTGTCGGCCGTCCGGTGGTCCACCGCCCGGTTGTCGGGCAGCAGCACCAGCAGGAGCAGCGTCCCGATGGCCAGCGGGGTGAGCGCGATGTACGCGAGCGTGCGGGTCTCGAAGCGGAGGTGCATGAAGTACATCGCCACCAGTGCCGCCTTGGTCACCGCCAGCGCCACCAGCAGGGTGCCGACGACCACCTTGTTGAAGCCGGGGAGGATCACGGCGATCTCGACCACGGTGAGCGCGGCCAGCCACCAGAAGATCGCCATGTAGTTCGTCTTGTGCTCAGTGTCGGCCACGGCTGCCTCCCGCCCTCAGAGCAGGTACACGAAGGTGAACACCATGATCCACACCAGGTCGACGAAGTGCCAGTACAGCCCGGCGATCTCGGCGATCATGTAGTTGTACCGCTGGTCCTGGATCCGCGAGACGGCGGCCAGCACCACCGAGAGATAGATCACGCCCCCCGTCACGTGGAGGCCGTGGAAGCCCGTGACCATGAAGAAGCTGGCGCCGAACAACGTGGCCCCCCAGGGGTTCCCGAAGACCTTGAGGCCGCCCTCGATGAGGTGCGTCCACTCGTAAGCTTGCATGCCGAGGAAGAGCAGCCCGCCGCCGATGGTCATCAGGAGAAAGCGCTTCACCGCCGGGCGGTCCCCCCGCCTGATCGCCTCCAGAGCCTTGACCATGGTCACGCTGGAGCAGATGAGGAGGAACGTCATGAGGGCCGTCAGCGTGATGCCGAGGCGCTGGGCGGGGTTCGGCCAGTCGCCGCTCGACGCCCGCACCGCCCCGTAGGCGCCGAGCAGCACGCCGAAGCCGACGGCGTCCCCGGCGAGGAAGATCCACATCCCGAGCTTGCCCCAGCTCTCGGGAGTCAGCGGCGACTCGGCCGGCTCGACGGCCGGATGGGTCAGCACAGCCTCAGCCACGATCGCTCTCCTTGTGGGTGATCATGCGAGATAGACGAGCAGGTACAGGATCGGCCACAGGGCGACCACGAAGTGCCAGTACATCGCGCAGACGGCCACCCCCACGTGGTCCCGGGCCGCGTAGCGCCCGCGGGTCGCGGCCCACGTCACCAGCGTCAGCCAGACGAGCGCCACCAGGACGTGGACCCCGTGGGCACCGATCAGCGTGTAGAAGGTGGCGCCGTAGGCCCCGGAGGACGCCGTCAGGCCGAAGCCGATCAGCCGGATCCACTCGGCCCCCTGGACCGCGAGGAAGAGCGCGCCGAGGCCGGCCGTCCGGACGAGCTCGGTGACCAGGCGGCGGCGGTCGTCCCGGCGCACGGCGCGAAGCGCGCGGGTCAGCGTGTAGCTCGACAGGAGCAGCACCAGCGTGTTGATCGCGGTGGCGGCGACCGGCAGCCGTGGCTGGGCCGGGGGGGGCCACACGGCCGCGCTCAGGCGCAGCACGAGGAAGGCGCCGACCAGCGCGCCGAAGAACATCGTCTCGGTGGCGAGCAGCATCCACATCCCGAGCCGCGCGTTCGAGACGGGTGGCCAGGAACCCCGCCCTTCGCCGCCGTCGCCCGTGTCCGGCGGCGCCGGCGGCAGCCAGCCGACCGCCGACCCCGGTCCGCCCGGGCCCTCGGCCCTGAGGTCCGGCTCTTCCAGCCGGCTCATCAGTTACGGACCCAGATGACCGCGATCGACACGGCCACGAGGAAGGCGATCCAGGCGACGAGCCACCAGGCCGTGCGGCGGTTCCGCGCCGCCAGCGCCCGCTCCTCAACATGCCGCTCCAGCACTCCCGCCACCGCCTAGCTTCCTCGAAGCGCCGAACCCATGGCAGATGAGTCGAACTCCCGGGCGCCGGGCCGAGGAGCGAGCAGCGCCCACAGGCCGAAGGCCGTCCAATGGACGCAGGGAGTCGCCGACCGCAGGCGTATGCCGCATACGCCGAGGATGGGCGACGACCGAGGACGACCATAGGTCGGGACGGACGCGAGGCCGCAGGCCGAGCGCGTCACGACCGAGATCGAAGTTGCGACGCTCATCGGCCCCGCCCCCTACGCCTTGTCCAGCGCCATGAGGATCAGCAAGAGCGGCAGGTAGGCCACCGAGGCCAGCAGCAGCCGCCGGGCCGACGCCGGGGAGGGCGTGAGCGCCTGGGCCAGCCCGCACGCCAGGAACGCCGCGCCGAGCACGAAGGCGCCAGCGAAGTACACGGGACCCGCCAGCCCGATCAGCGTCGGCAGGAGTCCCACCGCCAGCAGGGCCAGACAGCCGGCCACGATCTGTCGCTCGGTGCTGGCACCGTCCGGATCGACGACGGGCAGGACCCGGATCCCGGCCTGCGCGTAATCGTCGCGATAGAGACGGGCGATGGCGAGCGTGTGCGGGAGCTGCCACAGGAACAGGATGGCGAACAGCACGGCCGCGCCCACGCCGACCTCGCCCCGGGCCGCCACCCACCCCGTCACCGGCGGGAGCGCTCCCGGAACCGCACCGATCACCATGGCCAGCGGGGTCACCAGCTTGAGCGGCGTGTAGGCGAACAGGTAGAGGATCACCGTGGACCCGGTCACAGCCCCGGTCGGAAAATCCACCGCGAGGACAAGATAGGCCAGCCCGGCGGCGGTGGTGGCCGCGCCGAAGACGAGCGCCTCCACGGCGCCCAGGCGGCCGTCGGGGAGCGGGCGGCCGCGCGTGCGCCGCATCCGGCCGTCCACCTCGCGCTCGAGGAACTGATTGAGGGCGAGGGTCCCCCCCGCCGCCAGCGCCGTCCCGATCAGGACGTGGACGAGGCGGAGGTAGTCCGGGGCCCCGGTCGAGCCGACGTAGAAGCCGACGCACGTCGTCACCAGCACCATGACGACCACGCGCGGCTTCGTGAGCGAGAGGAAGTCGAGCAGCCGCTGGCGCTCGGCCACCAGCGCGACCCTCGCCGGGGCCCCCGACGGCGCCGGCCGGGCCGGGGACAGCGGCGCCAGCGGCGGCGGGCCCGGCACCGGCGCGGCCTGCTCCAGGGTCGGGGTCCGCGAGATCATGCCGGCACCCGGCGGGCCCGAAGCGGCGTCGCGGCACCCGACGGCTCCTCGGCGGGGAGGCCACGGAGCCGCCAGGCGCCGAGGGTCAGCGTGATCGCGGCGCCCAGAAGCAGCGCGGCCGTGAGGCGGTGGGCGACCGGCAACGCCAGCCCCGTCAGCCCGCCACCCGGCAGGGCCAAGCCCGTGAAGCGGGCGACGTACGCGCCGAGTCCGAGCGCGATCTGGAGGGCCAGGAGGGCGCCGAGGGCTCGGGCGGGCCGGGCCAGCGCCCCGGGGCTCTCGGGCCAGGCGAGGACGCGGAACGCCGCGGCGCCGGAAAGGAGGGCCGCCGGCAGCGCCCCGGCCAGGTGGAGGCTCACCCAACCGGCGTGGGTCGTGAGCGCGCCGAGGACGATCTGGAGGTACAGCATCGCGGTCGCCACCACCCCCAGCCAGGCGAGGCCGCGCCCCTGGTCGGCGTGAAGCGACGGCGCCGGGGCCGTCCACCCCGGCGACGTGACGACCGCCAGCGTCACCGTGAGCGCGAAGAACGCCTGGGCCAGGCAGCCGTGGACGATGGCCAAGGCGTCACGCAGCCACAGCACCCGCAAGCCGCCCAGGAGGCCCTGAGTGGAGACCAGGACGACCGCCAGCAGGCCGAAGCCGCGCAGCCAGCCCCGGCGCTCGGTCAGCCACAAGGTCGCCCCAAGCCCGAGGGTCAGGAGTCCTACCAGCGCCCCGAGGAGCCGGTGGCTGTGCTCGTAGAAGACCCCGCCCACCATCCGGGACCAGGGATAGAGGAACATGTTGTGGCCGAACGTCGTCGGCCAGTCGGGGACGGCCAGCGCCGCGCCGGTGTTGGTCACCAGCCCGCCGGCGACGATGAGCACCAGCGTCGCCCCCGCGGTGACGAGCGCCAGCCCATGCGCCCAGCGGAGCGGGCCGATGCCCGTCGCCCCGGGTCGTCCGTTCATCCCGTCCGGGCCGCGGACGTCCCGGCCTCTGGGGTCGTCGGCGGGCCTCCCAGCAGCGAGCGACGTCCCGAGGGCCGCAGGACCGAGGCGTCGCGACCAGATGGTCAATGGCGGCATACGCCTCGGCCCGCCTCCTCCCTGCGTCCTACCGGGGCTCGGGCCTCGCCCCGCTCCGCGCTTGCCGCACTCCCCATCGTCAGTGAGACCGGGACGAGCCGGCCTTGGCCAACCGCCGGTCCTGGGGCAGCCAGTCCTCGCTCACCTCGGGCGAGCTGTACTCGTAGGGGCCGCGATAGACCACGGGCAGCGTGGCGCCCCAGTTCCCATGGGGCGGCGGCGAGGGGGCGGTCCACTCCAGCGTGTTCGCCTGCCAGGGGTTGACGGGCGCCTTGGCCCCGCCGAACAGGCTCGCGATGAAGTTGATGATGAACGGGATCTGGAACAGTCCGAGCGCGAACACGCTCAGGCTGATGACGACGTTCCAGGGCTCCGTCCACTTCAGGAAGTCGTACTGGAGCGGGTTGTAGATCCGGCGCATGTGACCGCCCACCCCGATGATGTGCATCGGGAAGAAGGCGGCGTTGAAGAACACGAACGTCCCCCAGAAGTGGATCTTGCCGAGGGTGTCGTTCATCAGGCGCCCGAACATCTTGGGGAACCAGTAGTAGATCCCGGCGAAGGCGCCGAAGATCGAGCCGCCGAAGACGACGTAGTGGATGTGGGCGACAATGAAGTAGGTGTCCTGGATGAAGATGTCGACCGGCGTGGAGGCCATGAAGATCCCCGACAGCCCGCCGATCACGAACATCGAGACGAAGGCCAGCGCGTTGAGCATGGGGACCGTGAACCGGATGTTCCCGCCCCACAGGGTCCCCAGCCAGTTGAACGTCTTGATGGCCGAGGGCACCGCGATCACCATGGTGGTGATCATGAACGAGGTCCCCAGCGCCGGGTTCATCCCGCTGACGAACATGTGGTGGCCGTACACGATCCAGGACAGGAACGCGATCCCGATCATCGAGAACGCCATCGCCCGGTAACCGAAAATGGGCTTGCGGGAGAACACCGACAGCACGTCGGAGGCGATGCCCATGGCGGGCAGGATCAGGATGTAGACCTCCGGGTGGCCGAAGAACCAGAAGAGGTGCTGCCAGAGCAGCGGCTCGCCGCCGCCGGTCGGCGCGAACCAGTGGGTCCCCAGCGTCCGATCGAACAGCAGCATCGCCACCGCCGAGGTCAGCACGGGCAAGGCCAGCAGCAGGAGAATGGCGGTGACGAACATGGCCCAGATCACCAGCGGCATCCGGAACAGCGTCATGCCGGGGGCGCGCATGTTGACGATCGTCGTGATGTAGTTGATGGAGCCCATCATCGACGAGACGCCGAGGACGAACAGGCTCATGCACCAGAGGTTCTGGCCCCAGTTGACCCCCGAGTACGAGGGGACCGCCGAGAGCGGCGCGTAGGAAGTCCAGCCGGCGGCGGCGTGGCCGCCCTCGACGAAGAAGCCGGCCAGCATGAGCACGCCGGCGATGAAGCCGGCCCAGAACGAGAGCATGTTGAGCTTGGGGAACGCCATGTCGCGCGCCCCGATCATCAGCGGGATCAGGAAGTTGCCGAACGAGCCGGCCAGGATCGGCATGATCACGAAGAAGATCATGATGGTCGCGTGCATCGTGAACATCATGTTGTAGACGGCCGGGGAGATGACGCCCTCGTTGTCCGGCCAGAAGAACCGCCCGACGCCGGGGACCGGGGTCTCCGGCCACGCCAGCTGCCAGCGCATGAAGATCGCCAGGCCGCCCCCGATCAGCATCATGAACAGCCCGAGGAAGAGGAACTGCCGGGCGATCATCTTGTGGTCGGTGGAGAAGATGTAGGTCCGCACGAAGCCCAGCTCGTGGTGAGCGTGGAGGTCGTGGGCCGTTGCCGTCGCCGTGCTCGGATGCGCCATCGTCGGTGATCTCCTCGGGTTCGGTGCCGCCGCGTCAGGAGGCCCACGCCTCCTTCTTCCACTGCTCGAACTCGTCGGGCGTGTGGACGAAGAGGAAGCCCTTCATGCCGGAGTGCCCGAAGCCGCACAGCTCCGCGCACGGGATCTCGTACTTGCCCGGCTTGGTCGCCTGGACCCACCTGACGATCTCGCGGCCGGGGACCGCGTCCTGCTTGAACCGGAGGTGGGGCATGAAGACGCTGTGGATGACGTCCTTCGAGGCCAGGTGGAGGATGATCGGCTTGCCGACCGGCACGTGGACCTCGTTGTCGAACGTCTTGTCGTCCTCGGTGTCGAACTTCCCGTCCGGCCCGGGGTAGGCGACCTCCCAGTTGAACTGCTTGGCGGTGATCCGGATGTGGAGGTCGGAGGCCGGCAGCTGCTGCTGGATCCGGCCCCAGGTCGGCACCGACAGGAAGGTCAGGATGACGAGGATGAGGGCCGGCACCACCGTCCAGACGATCTCCAGCGTCGCGTTCCCGTGGGTGTAGGTCGCGCGCCGCCCCTCACGATGGCGATAGAGGACGAGGAAGGCAATCATCGCCGCGGCCACCAGGACGAACGTCGCGCCGGTGATGTAGTAGATGAGGTAGAAGAGCCAGTCGATGTCCTGGCCGTAGCTGCTGACGTTCTCCGGGAGCCAGCTCATCATGGCGACGTTGTCCTCGGCGTGAGGGCCCTTGTCTCGTGATTCACAACCGCGAGACTTCTCTGAAAAAACCGCAAGTTGGAGCGCCTCCCATTATCGTCGGGAGACCCCTCCTGTCAAGAGGGTCAGGCCTTTCAACCTTTCAGTCGGCGCCGGATTGTCAAGATTGAAAGGCCTGACTCCGTTACTTCTTCGCGGCCAGCTCGAAGCTGACCTTGGCGTCCTGGCCCGCCTTGACCTCGACCTCCTTGGACTGCTTGCCCAGCACCGGGTGCCAGACCTCGACCTTGTGCTTCCCGGGAGGCACGTTCTCGATCTTGAAGCTGCCCTTGTCGTCGGTGGTCGCCGCCGGGTTCTCGGTCACCAGGATCCAGCCGTGCATCCAGCTGTGGGCGTCGCACTGGACCTTGATGGCCTCGGGCTTGTCGAACTTCTCGGTCATGGTCTTCTTGAACTTCGGCTGCGCCTTGTTGATCGGCGGGTTCGCGGTCGAGAAGGTGTGGATGTTGTGGAGCACGCCGTCCGAGTTGAGGATGTCGACCTCACCCGGCGACATCACCAGCACCTCGGGATGGAACTCGCAGCCCTTCTGGTCCAGCGTCGCCTTCTTCGCCGCCTTGGCGCCCTTGGCGTCGGAGACCGAGACGACCGCGTTGGCCAGCCCGTTGCCGGCGCCGACCGCGACGTCGGCGATCTTCTTCTCCTGGCCGCAGACCTCCACGTCCTTGTTCACCTTCACGGTCTTCGGCGCCGGGGGAGTCCCGCTCACCTTGACCTCGCCGGAGATGGTGCCGCCGCCCTGCGCGCTCGCCTGCAGGCTCCAGGCGAACAGGGCGGCCGCCGCCACCAGGGCGACCATCAGCAGACTGACGACTGCACGCATACGCATACCGCGTTGTCCTCCTTGCTGGACGGATCGATCGGATTTCAGGGTTGCCGCCGGTCCTGTCGTCGCTTCGCCCATCGCGTGAGCCCCAGCTCGAGCCCGACGGTGACGAGGACCGCACCGAACGGGATGACGAGATGCCGGTTCGACGCCGGGGCCTCCAAGCGCACATAGTACCACGTGGAAATGGCCGCTTTCGCGCCCTCGTCTCCCTCGGAGCCATCCCAGACCCAGAGCGCGATCGGAAAGAACTGCCCGACCGGGAAGACGAAGTCGGCCTTGTCGCCCGTCTTGAGGGGGCGCCGGATCACCGCCCGGTACTGGCCGGCGTCGTACACCGCCTGACCCTTCGCCTGCATGGCCTCGCCGGCCTGGGGCGTGATCTTCCCGATGCCAGCCGCCGTGGCCTCGCCCACGCCGGGGCCAGCCTGCCAGGTGAGCAGGTAGACCGGCTTGGCGCTGTCCCCCATCAGGAAATAGGGCCGCTCGCCCTCACCGGTGCCCGTCGGGAACTGGAGGGCGATCATGTCCGGCTTGGGTGCACCCTGGCCGGGATCCGAGGCGGTCGGGTCGTCCCAGGTCAGGTGGAACGCCACCTCCTGGTCGCTGTGGACGGCCCTGACCGTCACCATGTCCGCCGTGGGGTTGAAGCTCCGCGGGTCCAGGATCACCTGCCCGACCATCGGGAAATTGGCGGCCGGGACCTTCCGCCAGAACTCGTGGTTCGGATCCGCCGGGATCTCGGCCCCGGTGACCGCCGAGACCTGGAGGATGCTCGCCCAGCTGGGCCGCTCCACGCCGCCGAGGGAGACGACGTAGTTGGCGACGTGCCAGATGTCCTCGGGCTTCTCCACCGAGTCGATGAAGGTGGGCATCGGGGAGCCCATGAGCCCGGTCGAGAGCCGCATCGCGACGGCTTTCCGGTCGGGGCCGCCGCGGAACGTCCAGGGCTTGTGGAGGTTCGCCGGCCGCACCGGATGGCCCCAGTCGTCCTTGAGGTCCGAGCCCGGCGCGGGGTCGCCCCGCCCGGCCAGGCCGTGGCACTTGTTGCACTCGATGGCCTCGAACATCTCCTTGCCGCGCTTGATCGACGCCTCGGACGACGCGACCTCGGGCGGAACCTTCACCAGCTCCGGCTTGGCGGTCTTGAAGGCCTCGGCGAAGCCCTTGACGTACCCGACGAGGGCCTGCATGTCCTTGGTGTCGGTGATCACCTTCCCCCAGGCCGGCATCGAGGTGCCGGGCATGCCGTCGCGGATGACCTTCACCAGGTCGTCGTCGGTCGGCAGCTGCCCGGAGGCCGTGCTGCGGATCTTGTACTTGCCGGCGGTGAAGTCGCGGGGCCTCGGCAGGAGCCGCTCGGCAGCCGGCCCGTCGCCCTTGCCCGACGCCCCGTGACAGAGCGCGCACTTCGCCTCGTAGAGCTGCTTGCCGCGGCCGCCGTCGCCGGCCGGCTGGGCCCCGGCCTCCCGGGGTCCGAAGACCGGCGCGCCGTGCGCGAGGAACGAGGCCACGCCGCCGGCCGGGAGGGACCCGGGCAGGGCCGCGTGACCTTCGGTCATGACGCGCGGCGGATAGCCGGTCGTCTCGTAGAGGTAGAAGATCACCTGCCAGATCTCCTCCTCGGTCAGCCGGTCCTCCCAGGCGGGCATCGCCGAGTTCCAGGGCGTCGACTCCTTGGGCAGCCCCGGGCCCCCTTTGGCGATCCGCCAGAACAGGAAGCCCTCGGAAAGCTGGGCGATCGTCCCGGAGTCGGTGAAGTCGGCCGGGGTCGGATTGAACCCGTGGGCGAAGTGGCCGTGCCCGTCGAGGTTGTCCCCGTGGCAGTACATGCAGTTGCGGATGTAGATGGCGCCGCCCGCGGCCAAGTGCTTGGCCTTGTTCCCCGGGTTGGCGGAGATGTCCTTCCGGATCGGCGTGGGGTTGGCCTGGAGGTCGATGGGCTTGCCCCGGAACGAGATCGAGGCCGGCGGCGCGGGGTGGATCGCCCGCAGCTCGAGGGGCGCCTCGGCCTTGGCCGCCGCCTGCGAGTAGGCGTAGTAGCCGACCAGGAGCGGCAGCGCCACGCCCAGGCCGAGCCGCAGCCGCCGCCGGCCGGGGTCGGTCAGGGTGGCCCAGATCGGCCGCACGAAGGCCGCCCACGACGCCGAGTCGGACGAGACGTAGACGAGCACGGCCAGCAGCGTGATCGCCATGTACTCGGCGAGCACGCTGAACGGCATCGGCGGCCGGATGCCGTACTTGAAGATCAGGTATGCGACGACGAGGACGAGGACGGCCTGGAGAAACTTGCCGCGGGGCTGAGCCATCGCGTCAGGACTTCGGAGCGGCCGCTGGCGCCGGGGCCGGCGCCCCGGCAGCCGGCGCCGCTCCGCCCCCCTTGAGGGTCATCATGAAGGCGACCAGGTCGATGTATTCCTTCGCCGTGAGCACCTGCCCGAACGTCGGCGGCATGACCCCGGCCGGGTACCCCGAGACGGTGCCCTTGGACTTCGGGTCGAGGATCTTCCCCATGATGTACTCGATGGTCTGGGTGGCCCCGATGTTCGACAGATCGGGGCCGAGCGGGCTCGCCCCGATGCTCCCCGCCTTGTGGCACGCGATGCACGTGCCCTTGCCCTTGAACACGGCCTCGCCGGCCTTGGGATCGCCCGGCAGCTCGATGGACGCCGCCGCCTGGGCGCCCCCGGCCGTTGCGCCGGCGGTGGCGGGGATGTCGTCGAGCTTCACGTCGACGCTCGCCCCCTGGCTCTCCAGGAAGGCGACCGTCGCCCACAGCTCACTCCGGTTGAGCCCGATGGGCGGTCGGTCCACCTTCGGCATGATGGGCGGATAGGGGGGAACGAGGAAGGCCCCGGGATCGATCAGCGACTCGATCAGATAGGCCTTGGCGCTCGTCCCCGGCTTGCGCGTGGCCGCCCGGCTGCCTACGCCGGCCAGGTCCGGCCCCCGGCCGCCGGGGGCGCCGAGAGTGTGACACGTGGCGCACTGCCCCTTCTCGCGGTAAATCTTCTCCCCGGCCGCGACGAGCTGCTCGGGCGTCACGTTGCCGCCCTCCAGGGACAGCTCCTCGGGCGGCTTCGACTCGAGCTGGGGAATCGAGTTGGCGTACCAGGTGTAGGCGCCCATCACCACCAGGGCGAACGCGCTGACCTTCAGGGTGACCGGGGCCGCCACGGCTCAGTTCCGGGGTTCGGCGCCGCCGGCGATCGGCACCGGCCGGGGCGCGCCGGCCGTCATGGGCTCGACGGCGTGTGCCTCCTCGTGCCCCCGGCTGCCCAGCCCACCCAGCCAGAAGATGAACATCACCATCCCCAGGAAGAGCGCCGTCGTGACCGTGATGACGTTGGCCGCGTAGCCGAGGGCCGGCGTCACCGCGTCCGGCGAGGTGTCGCGCATCACCCCGTAGATGTGCCAGTGCTGGCGGATCCCCGAGCGGGCGAAGCCCATGAGGCCCATGAGCCAGGTGAACGTGACGGCCAGGAGGACCAGGACGTACTGGGAGCGGGGCGCGATGCTCCCCCAGCGGATGGCGCCGGTGGCCCGGGCGCCCTTGAACATCGGGATGTCGATCGCCATCACGATGGCGATGGTGGCCAGGACGGTCGAGACCTGGAGCGGTGAGAACTGCCGGATCCGCTTGAGCGGGTCGACGAAGTAGCCGCCGACGCCCAGCCCCACCACGATGGCCGCCGCCACCCCGAGCACCGCCCACTGGGCGATCATCCCGGACCGCACCCACGACGTGGTCGCGATCTTGTTCGCGCGCCGGTAGAGCAGGTACGACAGGAAGGTCGTCAGGATCATCAGGTTCACGGCGGTGTTCTTGGCCGACATGACGCCGAACACGCCGAGCATCTTGTGGTGGGTGCCGCCCATCCGGCGCACCTCGTCCACGGACGCGATCAGCGTGTGCGGCGTGGCCCACACCA
This sequence comes from uncultured Candidatus Rokubacteria bacterium, assembly GCA_963708025.1. GTDB lineage: Bacteria > Methylomirabilota > Methylomirabilia > Rokubacteriales > DASRDR01 > CAVPSB01. The sequence goes on from CAVPSB010000032.1 coordinate 74,096, forward strand.
TGAACCCGAGCACGATGACCAGGAGCAGGTACTTGATGTACGGGCGGTAGCGCTCGGAGCCGGGGATCCGCTCCATGCCGAGCCAGAGATAGTAGTTCGACCCCATGAAGAGCACGCCGATGAGAATGGCCTGGACGATCCAGAGCCAGGACATGAAGCCGCCCATCATGGTGATGCCCATCGTCTGGTCGAAGGCGTAGATCTCGAAGCCGAGCCAGTAGCCGGCGAACGGGAGCACCATCAGGGCGGAGACCGCCACGAAGTTCCCGATGTAGCCCATCCAGTCGTACTGGGCTCGCTCCTCGTCGGTCTTGGCGCCCAGGAAGCGGAAGGCGGCGTAGGCGGCCGCCACCGTCCCCCCGAAGACGATGTTGGCGATCAGGCGATGGATGTTGATCGGCATCCACGTGAAGTTGTTGACCGCCTGCCACAGCGTGCCGATGAACTTGCCGGCCGGGTCGATGAACTCCTTGGGTGGCGAGACCATGAACGTCACCCAGGAGTTGGACACGACGAGGATCGCGGTCCCGAAGAGGTTGGAGAGGATCCCCAGCGCAAGGTGAATGCCCTTCCGCGGTCCCGACAGCCAGTCCCAGCCGTAGTACCAGAGGTAGACGGTGAAGGTCTCGAGGAAGAACAGGGCGGCGTAGAGCCACATGGTGGGCGCGAAGACGGCGCTCATGTAGGCCCAGAACTTGGGGTAGAGCGTGATCAGAAGGAAGAGGAGGCCCCCGCCCAGGAGCGCCGTCGTGGAGAATGCCGCGAAGGTCAGCTTGACGAACTCGTGGGCCAGCCAGTCGAAGCGCCGGCCCTCGGGGGTCGGGCCGTTCCGCCAGCCCATGAACTCGATGATGACCGCGAAGATCGGGACCCCGAGAATGAAGGCCGCGAAGTTCAGGTGGATCTGGGAGATGATCCAGACGGCCAGCCGCGAGCCGACGTAGGGGAAGGCCCGGTAGGCGGGCTCGGTCGTCGGGGCCGGCTGGCCCCAGGCCGGGGCGGCAAGGAGGCTCAGCACGCCGAGGGCCAGGACGAGCACCGGAAGGAGAGAACCGGCGAGGGAGCGGCGGGCGCGCCTCACCTGGCCGCCATGCGGTCCGACCACCTTCGCCACGTGGCGCACTTGGATCGCGCTGAGGGCTCCGTGGGGGGTTTCGCCACGGGGGACGGAGCGGCCAACCGAGTCCGCCCCCCCTTGTACCGGCGGTCACAAGAACGCTTCCTTTGTAGTGTAGCGACCCCGGCCTGTCAAGGGGAAAAGGCCGCGACCACGCGCGCGTCCGCATCGGGACGAGCGGGGAGCGTGGGGCTCCGGAGCTCCGGCGGCGGCGCCTGGTTGCCCGGCGCCAAAGGCGCTTGCTACGATCCCCCCGACACGCCTGAGAGGCGTCACCGCACCGCCCACCCCAGACACGTGACCGTCGAGATCGTCGCCCAGAGCCTGGTGTCCGGTCTCCTCAAACAGGATCGTGATGCCCTGCTCCCGGTTGAGCCGCCGCAGCACCTCCAGGATCTCGGTGACGACGCGGGGCGCCAGTCCCAGGGTCGGCTCGTCGACCATGAGGAAGCGGGGGCGCGACATCAAGCCCCGGGCAATCGCGACCATCTGTTGCTCGCCGCCCGAGAGCGTGTGGGCCAGCTGGTTCAGCGCGACCAGCGGATCGAGACCCCCAGCGCCCAGACCCAGAACGTGGCGAAACATCGCGAACATCAGGAACTCGCCGTGGGCGAAGTTGACGATCTCCATCAGCCCGAAGATGAGCGAGAGACCGGCCGCGATCAGGGCGTAGACGAAGCCCATGCGCCGGAACCGCCGGCAAGCTGCTCGCGTCCGACGAGGTGAAGAAGGTGTTTGGGGGCCTGTAGGGCAGCCGGGGAGTTTGCGGGCAGGCGCGAGCTGTGCTAAGGTAATCCGCGTACCGCTCGCGACGTACCCGCATGGACAGCAGCGACACATACCGCTCGATGGCAGCGGGCGCGCCGGTGCCGGCGCAGCTCTGACCCTGACCCCCGACCGGAGGATCCCAATGGCAAGCACGACCATCCTTCATCTCACCGAGGCCTCCTTCGATACGACGCTGGCCGAGCACGCGGAGGCCGTGGTCGTCAACTTCTGGGCCGAGTGGTGCGGTCCCTGCAAGGCTATCGCTCCGCTGCTGGAGGATCTCGCCCAGGAGTACGCGGGGAAGGTCACGATCGCCAAGGTGAACGTGGACGAGCAGCCGGCGGTGGCCGCGCGCTTCCAGGTCCGCTCGATCCCCACGCTCCTCTTCTTCAAGGGAGGCCAGGTGGTGGACCAGGTGATCGGGGCGGTGCCGAAGGCGCAGATCAAGAAACGCCTGGACACGGTGGCCTGACCGCGGCGTCGCCATGGCCCGCGAGGACCCCGCCTCTCCCGGGGGCCCCGCCGGGCCCCTCCTCCGCGATCTCGGGGAGCGCGGACTCATCGAGCGGGTCCGGCGACGGGTGGGCCCGGCCGGCGGCGAGGTCCTCGTCGGGATCGGGGACGACGCCGCCGCGATCGCCTGGCCGCCGGGCCAGGTCCTGCTGCTGACCACCGACACCCTGGTCGAGGACGTCCACTTCCGCCGGGCCACCGCGACCCTCCGCGAGGTCGGCGGCAAGGCTCTCGCCGTCAACCTGTCGGACATCGCCGCCATGGGCGGGGAGCCCCGCTTCGCCCTCCTCGCGCTCGTCCTGCCCCCGCGCTGCACGGTCGCCGACGTGGACGAGCTGTACACCGGCCTCCTCGACATGGCGGCGCGGTACGAGGTCCGGCTGATCGGCGGGGACACCTGCACGGCGCCGGACCGGATGGTCCTCACGGTCACCCTCGTCGGCCAGACCGACGGCCCGCCGGTCCGCCGGAGCGGAGCGCAGCCCGGGGATACCATCCTCGTGACCGGCACGCTGGGCGCGGCCGCCGCCGGTCTGGCGGCCCTGGAGCGCGGCCCGCTGCCGGTGCCCGAGGAGGTGGCGGAGCCAGTGCGCCGGGCCCACCGATTGCCGACGCCACGCGTCGCGGAAGGGCGGCTCGTGCGCGCCTCGGGTCTGGCGACCTCGATGATCGACCTCTCGGACGGCCTCGCCACCGACCTCGGCCACATCGCGGAGGAGAGCGGCGTCGGCGCCCGTGTCCGCCTGACCGCCCTGCCCGTGAGCGAGCCGACGCGGGAGGTGGCTCGCCTCCTCCACGAGACGCCGTGGGCGTGGGCGGTGAGCGGCGGTGAGGACTACGAGCTGCTGTTCACGGCACCGGCCGGGCGCGCGGCGGCGCTGGCCCGCCGGGTGACGGACGCCACCGGCACGCCAGTCAGCCTGATCGGAGAGATCCGGCCAGCCGGGGAAGGCGTGTCCTTCGTCGACGCGGACGGAGCGGCTGTCGATGTGCGGCCGGGCTTCGAACACTTCAGGTGAGGGCGTGTGAAGCAGTCAGGTCGTCCGGCCCCCCCCTTCCCCCCGGCCACAGGCCGAAGGCCGTCCATCGATGGGGGAGGGGCGCCAAAGGCCGAAGGCCGTCGAAGAATCGGGTGGGCGGGAGGTCCCGAACTGAGAGGCCGGGGCCCGTGAGGCCCGCGGAACGGACGCCGTGGACGTCAACCGACTGATCCTCGACCTGCTCCTCCTGGTGGGCTTCCTGGCCGCCTCGGCGCTGCTGGCCGGGGCGGAGGCGGCCTACTTCTCGCTGAGCCGTCACGGGACGGTCCGGCTGGAGGGCGGGGAGGGCGCCGATCGCTCGCCGCTGGCGCGCCTCCTCGAGAAGCCGCACGAGCTCTTGATCACGATCCTGGTCGGCATCACGCTCGTCAACATCGCGAGCTCGGCCCTCGCCACCACGGTCGCCACGGCGCTTTTCGGCCCACGGGGCGTCGCGATCGCCATCCCGGCGATGATCTTCCTCATCGTCGTCTTCGGCGAGGTCCTGCCGATGACGATCGCGGTCGATGCGCCCCAGCGGTTCGGCCGGCTCGCCGCCCGGCCGGTGCTGCTCCTCGCCTACGTGCTCACGCCGGTGCGGGCGATGCTGGGCGCCTTCACCGCGCTCGTCTCGCGGGCGGTGGCCCGCGAGGAGACGCCGCAGACCGCGATCACCGAGGCCGAGCTGCGGACGCTGGTCGAGGTGGGGCACCGCGAGGGCGTCGTCGAGCGCAGCGAGCGGGAGATGATCCACGGCGTGTTCGAGCTGGGGGACACGACCGTGTGGGACATCATGACGCCCCGCACTGACATCTTCGGCGTCGACCTCACGACGCCGCCGGCCCGGCTCCTCGACGAGCTGCGGACCCATCTGCACCACCGGGTCCCGGTCTACGAAGACAGCCTCGACCACATCGTGGGCATCCTCTTCACGCGGGACCTCTTGCCGTACTACCGCGGCTTGCCGTCCGATTTTGACCTCCGCCGCCACCTCGTCCCTCCGTACTTCGTCCCCCAGACCAAGCGGGCGGACGCGCTGCTGCGGGAGTTCCAGGCCAAGAAGCTGCGGATGGCGATCGTGGTCGACGAGTACGGGGGGACCGCCGGGCTGGTCACGCTGGAGGACATCCTGGAGGAGGTGGTAGGCGAGATCCGGGACGAGTTCGAGGCCGAGGAGCGGCTCGCCCAGCGGGTGGACGAGCGGACCTGGCGGGTGGCGGCCAAGATGGCGATCGCCGACTTCAACCGGCTCACCGGGCTCGCCATCCCGGACGACAACTTCGACACCGTGGGCGGGTGGGTCCTCGACCTCTTCGGCCGCGTCCCCCACCGGGGCGAGAGCGTGGAGGCCGGCGGGGTCCGGGTGACCGTCGAGAAGGTGCACCGGACCCGCATCCTGGAGGTGCTGGTCCGCTTGTCGGCCTCGCCGCCGGCGCCGCCGGAGCCGCCCGAGTGAGCGCCCTGCTGGTCGTGGTCCTCTGCCTGCTCGCGTCGGCGTTCTTCTCCGCCGCCGAGATGGCGTTCATCGCCGCCAACCGCATCAAGCTGCGCCACCTCGCCGAGCAGGGCTCGCGGGTGGCCCGCAGGTACGTGGAGGCCTTCGAGCGGCCGGAGCGCCTCCTCTCCACGGCCATGATGGGCGTCACCATCGCCCACGTCTCGGCCGCGGCGCTGACGACAGCCCTGCTCCTGCCGTGGCTGGATCGAAAGGCGGCCTTGTGGGCCACCGTCATCCTCACCCCGGTCATGCTGGTCTTCGGCGAGATCCTGCCGAAGAGCCTCACCCAGCAGCGGGCCACCGCGGTGGCCCTCCGGACCTTCCATGCGCTGCGCGTCGCCGCCTGGCTGCTCGCCCCGCTGGTGTGGGCGGCCAACGCGCTCGTCGGCGCCATCCTCCGGGGCCTGGGCTACCGGGAGCGCCACGACCCGTTCGTCTCCCGGGACGACCTTCGCCTGCTCTTCCAGGTCGAGCCGACCGGCGCGACCGACGTGAAGGAGGAAGAGCGGGAGATGATCGACGGGATCTTCCACCTCGGCGAGACGACCGTTCGCGAGATCATGGTGCCGCTGGTCGACGTGCTGGCGGTCCCCGAGGAGGCGACGGTCGAGGAGGCGGTCGCCCGGATCGGCGAGAGCGGCCACTCCCGCCTGCCGGTGTACCGGGAGCGCATCGACCACGTGATCGGCGTCGTGGCGGCGCTGGACATCCTGCAGCGGGGGGCGACCGAGGAGGGCGTGAAGGCGCTGCTCCGGCCCGCCTACTACGTCCCCGAGACCAAGCGCATCGACGACCTCCTGCGCGAGATGCAGCGCCAGCGCATCCAGCTCGCCGTGGTGGTCGACGAGTACGGCGGGAGCGAAGGCATCGTGAGCGTGGAGGACATCGTCGAGCAGATCGTGGGCGAGATCGAGGACGAGCACACCCGCACGCCCTCCACGCTGACTTCGCTTCCCGACGGGAGCTACCTGGTCGCGGCCCGGCTGGGCATCGACGAGCTGAACGAGACGCTGGAGTGGGATCTCCCGAAGAAGGACTACGAGACGGTGGGCGGGCTCATCCTCTCTGCCCTCGGCCGGATCCCCCGGCCGGGCGAGCAGGTCGTCCTGGATCGGTACGAGCTGTCCGTGGTGGACGCCGACGAGCGCCGCATCCTGAAGGTCAAGGTGAAGGCCCGCGACCGGGGCCCGATGAGCGACCAGCCCCGGATGTGAGAGCGTGTGAAGGAATGGGTCGTCCGACTCCCCCCTCCCCTCGGCCACAGGCCGAAGGCCGTCGAACGATGGGGGAGGGGGGCCTGGGGGGGTGGGCGGGAGGTCCCGAACCATGCACGGCCGCCCGTCGGGCGCGCCGACACGAGGAGGTCAGCGAATGGCTGGAACGATGGTGGAGTTCCCGGCGAACGGCACGACCACGGCGGGGTACCTGGCCACGCCCGCCACCGGGAAGGGTCCCGGCGTGCTCGTCATCCAGGAGTGGTGGGGGCTGGTCGGCCACATCAAGAGCGTGTGCGACCGCTTCGCCGCCGAGGGCTTCAGCGCGCTGGCGCCGGACATGTATCACGGCCAGACGGCCAGCGAGCCCGACGGGGCGGGCAAGCTCTTCATGGCGCTCAACATCGGCCAGGCTGAGAAGGACCTGAGGGGCGCGGCGAGGTACCTCGCCCAGCACTCCTCGACCGCCAAGCTGGGCGCGGTCGGCTTCTGCATGGGCGGGCAGCTCGCGCTCTTCGCCGCCACCCTCAACCCGTCGATCGGGGCCTGCGTGAACTTCTACGGGATCCACCCCAACGTCAAGCCGGACTACGCCAGGCTGGCCGGCCCGGTCCTCGGGCTCTATGCCGAGAAGGACGGGTTCGTGACGCCCCAGGTGGCCCGGGACGTGGACGCGGCGATCAGGAAGGCCGGCAAGCAGTCGGAGATCCACGTCTATCCCGGGGTGGACCACGCCTTCTTCAACGACGAGCGCGCCGACGTCTACGACCGGGCGGCGGCCGACGACGCGTGGCGGCGGACGCTGGCCTTCTTCCGCCAGCATCTGTAAAGGGGTCAGGCCTTTCATTCTTGACAATCCAGCGCGGCCGCATCGCCGCCCCAGATTGATAAGAATGGAAGGCCTGACCCTAGCCGGCGCCGGCGGCGGCCGCCACCTTCCGCTGCTTCTTGGCTTCCTTGCCCCTCGGCTCGGCGGCCTTCCCCTTGCCCTTGTCCTTCTTCTCCTTCGGAGCTTCCGGCCGATCCACGAATTCCAGGATGGCCATCGGGGCGCCGTCACCGTGCCGGTTCCCGGTCTGGATGATCCGCGTGTAACCACCCCGCCGGTCCGCGTACCGCGCGGCCACGGAATCGAAGAGCTTCCGGACCGCCACCACGTCGGCGACGAGCTGCAGGGCCTGGCGTCGCGCGTGGAGGTTCTCGCGCTTGGAGAGCGTCACCAGGTGGTCGGCCAGCGGTCGCAGCGCCTTGGCCTTGGCCACGGTGGTGGTGATCCGCTCGTGCTGCACGAGCGAGGTGAGCTGGTTCCGGAACAGCGCCCAGCGGTGGGCGGTGACCCGGCCGAGCTTGGTGCCGGCTTTCCGGTGTCTCATGACGATGCCTTGGCCTCGCCGGGCACCACCCGCTCGACGGGCGTCTCCTCGTCCTCCTCCTCGGCGCCGGCCGGGGTGAAGAGGTCGAAGTGGTCCCGCAGGAGCCGGGAGGCCCGGAGGAGCGACTGGTCCGGCGTGATGGTGCCGTTGGTCCAAACCTCGACCACGAGCTTCTCGTAGTCGGTGATCTTCCCCAGCCGGGACATCTCGACCGTGTAGTTGACGCGCTGGATGGGGGAGAACGCCGAATCCACGGCGATGGCGCCGGCCGGTGCGGCCTCCGCGTGGCCATCCGCCGACACGTAGCCGCGGCCGATCCGGATTCCCAGCTCGAGGGTGATCTGGCTCCCCGCCTCCACGGCGAAGAGCGGCAGGTCCGGGTTGATCACCTCGACGCCCATCCCGCCCAGCTCGCCGGCGGTGACGGTCTTCGGGCCCCTCACCTCGAGCCGGGCGGTGGCCGGCTTGTCCTCGGCGACCCGCACGACGATCTTCTTGACGTTGAGGAGCAGCGAGGCGAGGTCTTCCTGGACGCCCTTCACGCGGCTGTCGTTGGCCGACACCCCCGGGAACTTCGCCCACACCACCGCGGCCCCCGGAATGACGGACAGCAGCACCCGCCGCAGCGAGTTCCCCACCGTCAGCGCGTACCCCTTCTCGAACGGCTCGGCGACCATCCGGCCGAACCGGGGGCCGAGATCCTCCCACTCGATCCGCCGTGGTCGCTGGAACATCAATCGAGGCATCGGACCACCCCTACTTCGAGTACAGCTCGACGATGAGCTGCTCCTGCACCGGGATCTGGATGTCGTCGCGGAGCGGCAGGCTTCGCACCACCGCCCGCTTCTCGGCCGGCGCCAGCTCCATCCACTGGGGCACCTGGCCCCGGCCGGCCGACAGGTTCTCGGCCACGCGCTCCTGGAGGCTCGAGCTCGGCCGGAGCTGGACCTGGTCGCCGACCTTGATGAGGAACGAGGGCAGCGACACCTTGCGCCCGTTCACCTGGATGTGGCCGTGGCGGACGATCTGTCGCGACTCGGCTCGGGAGGCGCCGAAGCCCAGCCGGAAGACGACGTTGTCGAGCCGCCGCTCGAGGAGGCGCAGCAGGTTCTCGCCGGTCACGCCGCGCTCGCGCTCCGCCCGCTCGAAGTAGCGGCGGAACTGGCCCTCGAGCAGCCCGTAGATGCGCTTGGCCTTCTGCTTCTCCCGGAGCTGCTCGCCGTAAGCCGACCGCTTGGAGCGGCCCAGGCCGTGCTGGCCGGGCGGATAGTTCCGCCGCTCGATCGCGCACTTCTCCGTGAAGCAGCGCGATCCCTTCAAGAAGAGCTTCAGACCTTCCCGCCGGCACAGCCGGCACACCGACCCTGTATACCTAGCCAAAATAGATCCTCCTGAACATCGCGATAACTTGCGGGCTGCGCCGGGCCGAGAACCGAGCAGCCCCCTCAGGCCGAAGGTTGTCCGCTGGACGCAGGCCCGCGCCCCCTGGTACACCGAGGATGGGCGCGGGCCGAGGACGACCATAGGCCGGGACGGCCGCCCTGAGGCCGAAGGCCGTCCGAAAAGCGCAGGCCGAGCGCGTCCCGGCCGAGATGGAACTCGCGAAGGTTATCGGCACGGCGCTACACCCTGCGTCGCTTCGGGGGTCGGCAGCCGTCGTGCGGGATCGGCGTGACGTCGCGGATCGACGTGATCTCGAGGCCGACGGCCTGCAGGGACCGGATCGCCGCCTCGCGGCCCGCGCCCGGCCCCTTCACGAACACCTCGACCTGCTTGAGGCCGATCTCCATCGCCTTGCGGGCCGCGTTCTCCGCCGCCATCTGGGCGGCGAAGGGCGTGCTCTTGCGCGAGCCCTTGAAGCCCACGCTCCCGGCGCTGGCCCAGGTCACGACCCCCCCCATCTTGTCGGTGATCGTCACGATCGTGTTGTTGAAGGTGGCCTGCACGTGAGCGATCCCCGTGCGGACCTCCTTCCGCTCCTTCTTCTTGCCGCCCTTCTTCCGCGGCTTGCCTGCTGACGGTGTCGGCTGCTCGGCCATGTCTTCCTGCCTTCCTATGAACTGGATGCGACGGTTATCGGCACCGCGTCACGACTTGCCGGTCGTCGGGTTCTTCGACGTCGCCTTTCGCCGGATACCGACACCGCGGCGGGGCCCCTTGCGGGTCCGGGCGTTCGTATGCGTGCGCTGCCCCCGCACCGGCAACCCCTTGCGGTGCCGGATTCCGCGATAGGAGCTGATGTCCATCAGGCGCTTGATGTTCATCGAGACCTCGCGGCGGAGGTCCCCCTCGACCCGATACTCGCGCTCGATGATCTCGCGAAGCCGCCCCACCTCGTCGTCGGACCACTCCTTCACCCGCCGGTTCAGGTCGATCGCGGCCGTGCCGAGGATCCGGCGGGCCGAGGACCGCCCCAGACCGTAGATGTAGGTGAGCGCCACCTCGCCCCGCTTGTCCCGCGGCAGATCGACACCGGCGATTCGTGCCATGCTGGTTCTCCTAATTGTTCATCTTGGCCGCGACGCTCACGGCCTGCGGACCGATCGGACGGCATTCGGCGGACCGATTGGACGGCCTTCGGCCTTTGGGGACCGTCGCGACCTACTCATCCTTGCCGTTGCTTGTGGCGCGGGTTCGTGCAGATGATCCGCACCACGCCCTTCCGGCGGATCACCTTGCACTTCTCGCACCGCGCCTTGATCGATGGACGGACTTTCATGACTCGTCGATCTCCACTACTTGAACCGATACGTGATCCGGCCCCGCGTCAGATCGTAGGCGGACAGCTCGACCTTCACCCGATCGCCGGGCAGGATCCGGATGAAGTTCATCCGCATCTTGCCGGAGACGTGGGCCAGCACCCGGTGACCGTTCTCCAGCTCGACTCGGAACATCGCGTTGGGCAAGGGCTCGACCACCGTCCCCTCGACCTCGATCGCGTCGTCCTTCGGCTTCTTCGGCTGCCGATCTTCCATCTGGCCCCGTCTGCGTCCCATCAGGCAGCCTCCCGTGTCAGAACGTCGGGTCCGGACTCCGTCACCGCCACCGTGTCCTCGAAATGGGCCGCCAGGCTGCCGTCCTCGGTGACGGCCGTCCAGCGGTCGGCCAGCACCCGCACGCCCCAGTGCCCCATCGTCACCATCGGCTCGATCGCCAACACCATGCCGGATCGCAGGATGGGGCCCTTGCCGGGCTCGCCGAAGTTCGGGATCTGGGGATCCTCGTGGAGGGCGCGCCCGATGCCGTGACCGACGAAGGCCCGCACGACACCGAGCCCGGCGGCCTCCACGTGCCGCTGCACCGCGGCCGAGACGTCGCCGAGCCGCTGGCCGGGGCGGACCTGGGCAATGGCCAGGTCCAGCGACTCCCGCGTCACCTCGAGCAGCCGCTGGACGTCCGGCGGCACCTCGCCGACCGGCAGCGTGACGGCGGCGTCCGCGTAGTAGCCGTCCACGATCGCGCCGAGGTCGAGCCCCACGATGTCCCCCTCCTTCAACCGCCGGTGGGCGGCCGGGATCCCGTGGACCACCTCCTCGTTGATCGACGCGCAGATCGTCGCGGGGAACCCCCGATAGCCCTTGAACGCCGGCTTCGCTCCCGCTTGCCGGATGAGGCCCTCCACCTCGGCGTCGATCTCCAGGGTCGACACACCGGGCTTCGTCATCTCCCGGCAGAGCCGGAGGGCCGCCACCAGCACCTGGCCGGCCTCCCGCATGCGGGCGAGCTCCTGGGCCGACTTCCGCTCGATCATCGCCCGCGCTCCGTCGCCCGCAGCATGCCCTCGAACACGTGGTCGACCGGGCCCTCCCCGGTGATCTCCTCCAGCAACCCGAGGCCCCGGTAGTGCTCCACGACCGGCCGGGTGTCCTGCTCGTAGACCGACAGGCGCCGCCGGACGGTGGCCTCCTCGTCGTCGCTCCGCTGGTGGAGCGGCCCCCCGCAGGTATCGCAGATCCCGGGCTTCGCCGGCGCCGAGGACGCCAGGTGGTAGTTCCGCCCGCACTGCCCGCAGACCCGCCGACCGGTGATCCGCCGCAACAGCTCGGCCTCCGGCGTGCGGAACAGCACCACGCGGTCCAGCCCCAGGCCCCGCTCCTCCAGGAGGCGATCCAGCGCCTCGGCCTGGGGCAATGTCCGCGGGAACCCGTCCAGGACGAAGCCCTTGCGGGCTCCGGGCCGGGCCAGGGCCTCGCCGACGAGGCCGATGATCACGGTGTCCGGCACCAGCCCCCCGGAGTCCATGTAGGACTTGGCCTGGCGTCCCAGCTCGGTCCCGGCCGCCACCGCCTCCCGGAGCATGTCGCCGGTCGAGATCTGGGGCACGCCCCAGCGGGCGGCCGCCCGCCGCGCCTGGGTGCCCTTGCCGGCTCCCGGGGGCCCGAGGAAGATCACGCGCATCGGCGTTTGACCAGGGCCGAGCCCCGAGCACCGGCCAAAGGCCGAAGGCCGTCCGAAGGACGCAGGGAGGAGGCGTCCCCAAGCGTATGCCGCATACGTTGAGGGGCGCCGACGACCCCCGAGGTCGGGACGGACGCCCACAGGCCGAAGGCCGTCCGATCGCCACAGGCCGAGCGCGTCCCGGTCGGGATGGAGGACGACCCGGAGCGACGGGTATCGTCCCTGGTCATGCCCGGACTTTCTGCCGTCGCCGGAGGAAGCCCTCGTAGTGGCGCATGAGCAGATGGGACTCCATCTGCCGCACCGTGTCGAGGGCCACGCCGACCACGATCAGGAGGCTGGTACCGCCGAAGTAGAACGGGACGCTGAACGAGCGGATCAGGAAGTCTGGCAGCACCGAGATGAGGGCCAGGAAGACGGCGCCCGGCAGCGTGATGCGGGTCAGCGTTCGGTCGATGAACTCCGCGGTCTTCTTCCCCGGCCGCACCCCCGGGATGAACCCCCCGTACTTCTTCATGTTGTCGGCCAGGTCGTTCGGATTGAACACGATGGCCGTGTAGAAGTACGTGAAGAAGACGATGAAGCCCATGTAGAGGAGGTAGTAGAGCCCGTGGCGGGGCAGCGGCCCCGGCGACAGCGCGTCCGAGATCGCCTGCATCCACCAGGTGGGGACGAACCGGGCCAGTGTCGCCGGGAACAGGATGATCGACGAGGCGAAGATGACCGGAATGACGCCGGCCGTGTTGATCCGGAGCGGGATGTGGGTCGACTGCCCGCCGTACACCCGCCGGCCGACCACGCGCTTGGCGTACTGGACCGGGATCTTCCGCTGCCCCTCCTGCATGATCACGACCGCCGCGGTGACGGCGACCATCAGGAGGAGGACGCCGAGCAGGACGAACAGGCTCAGCTCGCCGGTGGACAGGAGCGTGTAGGTGGCGACCAGCGCCGAGGGAATTCGGACGACGATCCCCGCGAAGATGATGAGCGAGATCCCGTTGCCGATCCCCTTTTCCGAGATCTGCTCGCCGAGCCACATGATCAGCGCCGTCCCCGCGGTCAGCGTCATCATCGTGAGGAGGCGGAAGCCCCAGCCCGGGTTGGGCACCAGGATCCCGCCCGACGGGTCGTTCATGCTCTCCAGCCCGATGGCGATGAAGAGCGACTGGAACGCCGAGAGCACGATCGTCCCGTAGCGGGTGTACTGGGTGATCTTCTTCCGCCCGGCCTCCCCTTCCTTGGCCAGCCGCTCGAGCGCCGGGACGACGACCGTGAGGAGCTGCAGGATGATCGACGCCGAGATGTACGGCATGATCCCGAGCGCGAAGACCGTCAGCCGGCGGAGGTTCCCGCCCGAGAAGAGATCGACCAGCCCCAGCAGCGTGCCCTGGACCGAGTCGAAGAACCGCGACAGCGCCTCGCCGTCGACACCCGGGGTGGGCACGTGCGCGCCCAGCCGGTAGGCCGCCAGCAGCCCGAAGGTCACCAGCAGCCGGCGCTTCAGCTCCGGGATCTTGGTGACGTTCTGGAGGTTCTGCAGGACCTCGATCACGCCGAGACCACCTCGGCCCGCCCGCCGGTCGCCTGGATCTTGTCGGCGGCGGCCTTCGAGAAGGCATGGGCGTGGACCACGAACGCGTGACCAGCGGGCAACTGGCCCTCGGCCAGCACCTTGACCAGAGGGTCCTGGCCCGGCTTGATCAGCCCCCCCGTCGCCAGCGCCTCCAGCGTCACCTCGCCACCGGCCGGGAACACTCGCGCCAGGTCTCGCAGGTTCACGGGGGTGAACTCCCGGCGGGCCGGGTTGTGGAAGCCGCGCTTGGGAATCCGGCGGTAGAGCGGCATCTGGCCGCCCTCGAACCCGCCCCGCTTCCCGCCGCCCGAGCGCGCCTTGTGCCCCTTGTGGCCGCGGGTCGAGGTCTTCCCGTGACCCGAGCCGGGACCGCGGCCGATGCGCTTCCGCTTCTTCCGGGAGCCGGCGGCCGGCCGGAGGTCGCCCAGGTTCATGCCGATGTCTCCTCTTCGACGCGCACCGCGTACGGAACGCGGGCCACCATCCCTCGGATCGACGGCGTGTCGTCGTGCTCGACCGTCGCCCGGATCTTCCGGAGGCCCAGGGCCTGGAGCGTCTTCACGTGATTGGGCTTGAGCCCGATCAGGCTCCGCAGGAGCGTGATCTTCAATCTGCTCACGGCGGCTCCGGCCTGCGGATCCTTCGACGGCCTTCGGCCATTGGGCGACGCCGCTCCTTTCTTAGGCTTCTTGCTTGGCAAGGACCGCCTCCTCCCCCTCCTGCAGCGGCTTGCGACGGAGCGTGTGGAGGTCCTGCAGCCTCCGCATTCGCTGGAGCGCGTCGATCGTGGCCTTCAGCACGTTGTGCGGATTGTGCGAGCCGATCGTCTTGGTCAGGACGTCCTGCACGCCCGCCGCCTCCAGGACCGCCCGCACCGAGCCGCCCGCGATCAGCCCCGTCCCCTGCGACGCCGGCTTGAGGAACACCCGCCCGGACCCGTACCGGCCGGTGATCTCGCACGGCACCGTGGTGTCACGGAGCGGGACGAGGATCAGCTCCTTCTTGGCGTGCTCGACCGCCTTCCGGATCGCCTCCGGGACCTCCTTCGCTTTGCCGAGCCCGATCCCGACGTGGCCGCCTCCATCGCCCACGACGACCAGCGCGGTGAAGGAGAAGCGCCGGCCTCCCTTCACCACCTTGGCCACTCGGTTGATGGCCACCACCCGGTCCTTCAGCTCGAGCGAGCCCGGATCTATGCGCGCTTCGGCCATATGCTCTCCAGTCCCTAGAATGCCAGTCCCGCGGCCCTGGCCGCGTCCGCCAGTGCCTTCACCCGCCCGTGATACTTGTATCCGGCTCGGTCGAACACGACCACCCCGATCCCCTTCTCTTTGGCCTTCCGGGCGATCAGCTCCCCGACGGCCTTGGCCGCGGTGATGTTGCCCCCGGACGGAGACTGCCCGCGCAGCTCGGGAGAGAGACTCCCGGTCGTGATCAACGTGGCGCCGCGCTCGTCGTCCACGATCTGGGCGTAGATGTGCTTCAGGCTGCGGAACACCACCAGGCGCGGACGCCCGGTCGTTCCGCGGACCACCTGCCGGATCCGCCGATGACGGACGGCCCGGCCCTCTTCTCGCGTCTTGACGCTCATCGTCGATGTTCCTCGGTTACTTCGCCCCGGTCTTGCCCACCTTCTTGCGGACCACCTCGTCGGAGTAGCGGACGCCCTTGCCCTTGTAGGAGTCCGGTGGGCGCAGCGCGCGGATCTGGGCCGCCGTCTGCCCCACCAGGTGCTTGTCCACGCCCCGCAGGGTGATCAGCGTCTGCTTGTCCAGCTCGGCCTGCACCCCCTCCGGCAACGGGAACACGATCGGGTGCGAGTAGCCCAGGCTGAACGTCAGGGCCCGGCCGGCGAGCTGGGCCCGGTAGCCGATGCCGACGATCTCCAGCTTGCGCTCGAAGCCGTCCGTCACGCCCCGGACCATGTTCGCCACCAGGGCCCGGGTCAGCCCGTGGAGCGCCTTGGCCGTCCGGTGGTCGCCGGCCCGGTGCACGACGATGGTCCCGTCGGACACCTGCACCGAGCAGAGCGCGTGGACGGTGAGCGCGAGCTTCCCCTTGGGTCCCTGGACCTCGACGTGGTCGCCCGTGACGGCGACCTGCACACCCTTCGGAATCGCGATCGGCTTCTTCCCTATCCTCGACATGGCGGTCGTCTCCAGCCCATCACCAGACGAAACAGAGCACCTCACCGCCGATCCGCTGGCGCCGGGCTTCCCGGTCGGGCAGCACCCCGCGCGGCGTTGACAGGACGGCCACTCCCATCCCGCCCAGGACGCTCGGGATCTTGTCGGCGGCAACGTAGCGCCGGCGGCCCGGCTTCGACACCCGCCGCAGCCCGGTGATGACGCGCTCCTGGCCCGGGCCATACTTGAGATAGACTCGGAGGATCCCCTGCTTGCGGTCCTCGATGAGGCGGAAGTTCTTGATGAAGCCTTCCTCTTTCAAGAGCTCCGCGATGCGCACCTTCAGCTTCGACGAGGGGATGTCGACCTTCTCGTGCTCCGCCGTGCTGCCGTTGCGGATCCTCGTCAACATGTCCCCGATCGGGTCCGTCACCATCGCCATCAGTCGCTCCCTCCGTGGCGCCTCACCAGGAGGCCTTGACCACGCCCGGGACCTCGCCCCGGAGCGCCAGGGCGCGGAAACAAATCCGGCAGAGCTGGAACTTCCGGAGGTAGCCTCGCGGTCGTCCGCACAGCCGGCAGCGTGTGTACGCGCGGACTTTGAACTTCGGCGTCCGCTGCTGCTTCATGATCAAGGACGTCTTGGCCATACGCTACTCCCTGAACGGGACGCCGAGGTGCACCAGCAACGCCTTCGCCTCCTCGTCGCTCCGCGCCGTGGTGCACACGATCACGTCCATCCCGCGGACCTTGTCGATCTTGTCGTACAGGATCTCGGGAAAGATGACCTGCTCCCGGAGCCCGAGGGCGAAGTTTCCGCGCCCGTCGAAGGACTTCGGCGAGACGCCCCTGAAGTCCCGGACGCGGGGCAGCGCCGCGTTGACGAGGCGGTCCAGGAACTCGTACATGCGCGCCCCCCGGAGGGTCACCTTGGCCCCGATCGGCATCCCGCTCCGGAGCTTGAAGTTCGCGATCGACTTCTTGGCCTTCGTGACCACCGGCTTCTGTCCGGTGATGGCCTGGAGATCGGCGACCGCCGAGTCCAGGATCTTGACGTTGTCCCGCGCTTCCCCGAGCCCCATGTTGACGACGATCTTCTCGAGGCGCGGCACCTCGAGCGGGTTCCGGTAGCCCCGCTCCGTCATGAGCGCGGCGACGATCGCCGTGCGGAACCGCTCCCGGAGCCGGGGCGGGATCGTCCCCGTGCTCCGCGCGCGGGTCGGGGGCGCCTGCTCCTCGGGCTTCGTCTTCGCCGCCGCCTGGCCCTTGCCCCCCGGCTGGCCCTTGCCGGCGGCCTGGCCCTTGGCGCCCGGCGCCCCGGGCTTCCCGCCGGCAGGACCCCCCTTCCCGCCACCCGGCTTGGCCGGAGCGGGCGCCGCTTGAGGCTTCTCAGGCTTCGCCATGATCTATGCTCCCGGGCCGGGGCGAGCCCCAGCTACGACTTGTCGACGATCTCGTTGCACTTCTTGCACGCCCGCACCCGGCGGCCGTCGGCCAGGGTCTGGGTCCCCGTTCGGGTCGGCTTGCCGCACTTGCCGCAGACCAGCATCACGTTCGAGATGTGCAGCGAGCCTTCGCGCTCGATGATGCCGCCCTGGCGGATCTTCTGCGTCGGCCGCTGATGCCGCTTGATGAAGTTCACCCGCTCGACGATGACCCGCTGCTTCTCCGCCAGCACGATGAGCACCTTGCCCCGCTTGCCCTTCTCCTTGCCGGCGATCACCTCGACCGTGTCGTTTCGCTTGATCGAGCGCCTCGTGGGAGCGTCAGCCATGGTCGTCCTCAGATCACTTCCGGAGCCAGCGAGATGATCTTCATGAACTGCCGATCCCGCAGCTCCCGCGCGATCGGGCCGAAGATCCGGGTCCCGATCGGGTTGTTCTGGGGATTCAACAGCACCGCCGCATTCCGATCGAACTTGATGTGCGATCCGTCCGGCCGCCGGATCTCCTTGGCCGTCCGGACGACCACCGCCCGGGCCACCTCACCCTTTTTCACCGAGCCTTCCGGGGTGGCCTCCTTGATCGCCACGATGATCGTGTCGCCGATCGTCGCGTACTTCTTGTTCGAGCCCCCCATGACCCGGATACACTGCACCTTCTTGGCGCCGGAGTTGTCCGCGACCTCGAGCATCGTCCGTGGCTGAATCATCGCCCATGCATCCCCTCGCGGGCTACGAGGCCCGCTGGAGGATCTCCTTGATGCGCCACCGCTTGTCCTTCGACAGGGGGCGGGTTTCGATGATGAGCACCCGGTCCCCGACGTGCGCCTCGTTCCGCTCGTCGTGCGCCTTGAAGCGGCTCGTCCGCTTGATGACCCGCTCGTAGCGGGCGTGCCGGAACGTCCGCTCCACGGCCACCACGCGTGTCTTGTTCATCTTGTCGCTGACCACCAACCCGATCCGGGTCTTCTGCACGCCGTGCCTCCCGATCTCACCCGCGCTGGAGCCCGAGAACGCGCTCCCGCAAGATCGTCTTGATCCGGGCGATGTCCCGCCGCACCTGGCCGATCCGGGCCGGGTTCTTCGCCATCGACATCGACACCTGGAACCGCAGATTGAACAGCTCTTCCGTCAGCTCCCGGGAGCGCTGCTCGAGCTCGCCCTCGCTCAGGTCGCGGAAGTTGACCTTGTTCTTCGCCATTTCCTCATTCCTTGGAGCGCATGACGAACTTCGTCTTGATCGGCAGCTTGGCACTCGCCAGCGTGAACGCCTCGCGGGCGACGGCCTCCGCCATCCCCTCCATCTCGTAGAGGATGCGCCCCGGCTTCACGACCGCCACCCAGTACTCCGGGTTCCCCTTGCCCTTCCCCATCCGCGTCTCGGCGGGCTTCTTGGTGAAGGGCTTGTCCGGGAAGACGCGGATCCAGATCTTGCCGCCCCGCTTGACGGCCCGGGTCAGCGCCACCCGGCCCGCCTCCAACTGGCGATTGGTGATCCACGCCGGCTCCATCGCCTTCAGGCCGAAGTCCCCAAAGGCGAGGCTCGATCCCCGGAGGGCGATTCCCTTCATGCGCCCCCGCTGCTGCTTGCGGTACTTGACGCGCTTGGGCTGCAACATGACGCGGGACTAGCCGAGCTCGGCGGCGCGGGCGCTGGGGAGCACCTCGCCCTTGAAGATCCAGACCTTTACGCCGATCGTCCCGTAAGTGGTATGGGCGGTGGCGACCCCGAACTCGATGTCGGCCCGCAGCGTCTGGAGCGGCACCCGTCCGTCGCGGTACCACTCCCGCCGCGCGATCTCGGCGCCGCCCAGCCGCCCGGCACAGGCGATCCGGATGCCGTCGGCCCCGAGCCGGAGCGCGCTCTGCACGGCCTTCTTCATCGCCCGCCGGAACGCCACCCGCTTCTGGAGCTGGAGGGCGACGTTCTCGGCGACGAGCTGAGCGTCCAGCTCCGGGTGGACCACCTCCTCGATGTTCAGGTGGACCTCCTTGCCCGTGCGCGCCTGCAGCTCGTTCTTGAGCTTCTCGACCTCCGACCCCTTGCGTCCGATGATGATGCCCGGCCGGGCGGTGTTGATCGTGATCTTGACCCGGTTGGCCGACCGCTCGATGTCGATCCGCGAGATCCCGGCGTGGTAGAGGGCTTCCTTGATGTAGCGCCGGATCTTCGTGTCCTCGTGGAGGAGGTTCGCGTAGTCCTTCTTCGCGAACCACCGCGAGCTCCATGTCCGGGTCGTGCCCAGCCGGAACCCGATCGGGTGGACCTTCTGTCCCATTAGGCGCTCCTCGTCGAGCCGGTTTTCGTTCCGGCTCCCTTGCCCGGCTGTCCCGACCCGGTGCCCCGGCCCCTCTCGGGAGCCCGGCCGCCGCTCCGCCGCCCGGCGGCGGAGGCAGCGTGGGCTCGGGACCGGCCCTCGGGCGGCGGGGTCAGCGTGACCGTGATGTGGCTCGTCCGGTGCTTGATGTGGAAGGCCCGCCCCATGGCCCGGGGCTGGATCCGCTTGAGCGACGGACCGCCGTCGATGAACGCCCCCACCCGAAGGTCCTCGGGGCTCCGCACCTGGTGGTTGTGCTCGGCGTTGGCGATCGCCGAGCGCAGCACCTTCTCGATGAGCCGGGCGGCGGCCTGCGGCGAGAATTGTAAAATGGACAGCGCTTCCGCGACCGACTTGCCCCGGATCAGGTCCGCGATCAGGCGGGCCTTGGTCGGCGACACCCGGATGTAGTAGGCGACGGCCTTGGTCAGCATGGGCTATTTCAGCGCGGTGGACCGCTCGGTGTGCGAGCCGTGAGCCCGGAAGGTCCGGGTCGGCGCGAACTCGCCGAGCTTGTGTCCGACCATGCTCTCGGTGATGTAGACGGGAATGAATTTCCGGCCGTTGTGCACGGCCAGGGTGTGGCCGACGAACTCCGGCGAGATGGTGGAGCGCCGGGACCAGGTCTTGACCACCTTCTTCTGCCGCGAGTTGTTCAGCTCCTCCACCTTGTCCAGGAGGTGCTGGTCGATGAACGGCCCCTTCTTCAGCGAGCGCCCCATGCCTACTTCCTCCGCCGCGAGACGATGTAGCGATCGGATGGCTTGCGCCGTCGCGTCTTGGCGCCCTTGGTCGGCTTCCCCCACGGTGTCATCGGGTGGTTGCCCTTGCCCCGGCCCTCGCCGCCGCCCATCGGGTGGTCGACCGGGTTCATCGCCACACCGCGAACGGTCGGCCGGATCCCGAGCCAGCGCGAGCGGCCGGCCTTGCCGATGGTGACGTTTTCGTGATCGAGGTTCCCGACCTGGCCGATCGTCGCCATGCACCTCATGTGGATGAGCCGGATCTCGCTGGAGGGGAGCTTGATGTGGGCCATCTCCCCTTCCTTCGCGACGAGCTGGGCGCCGGTCCCGGCGCTCCGGCAGAGCTGCGCGCCCTTGCCCGGTTGAAGCTCGATGTTGTGGATGGTGGTGCCGGCCGGAATGTTTCGGAGCGGCAGCGCGTTGCCGGGCAGGATGTCCGCGCTCGGGCCCGACACCACGGTGTCGCCCACCTTCAGGCCCACCGGGTGGATGATGTACCGCTTCTCCCCGTCGCGATAGTAGAGCAACGCGAGCCGGGCCGATCGGTTGGGGTCGTACTCGATCGCCGCCACCTTGGCCGGGATCCCCGCCTTGTCCCGCCGGAAATCGACGAGGCGGATCTTCCGTTTGTGGCCGCCCCCGATGTGCCGGGTCGTGATGCGGCCGTACGAGTTCCGGCCGCCGCTCCGCTTCTTCGTCACGGTGAGCCGCTTCTCGGGCTCGGTCTTCGTGATCTCGTCGAAGCTGAGAATGGTCATGAACCGCCGGCCGGGCGACGTTGGCCTCAGACTCTTCACTGCCATGGCGTTATGCTTTCTCTCGGCGGGGCCGAGGAGCGAGCAGCGCCCCCAGGCCGAAGGCCGTCCGCCACAGGCCGGAGGCCGTCCGATGGACGCAGGGAGTCGCCGACCGCAGGCGTACTCCCAGTACGCCGAGGATCGGCGACGACCCCGAAGGCCGAAGGCCGTCCGAACGACGATGGGATGCGACGGGTATCGGCACGGCTAGCTCTCGAACAGCTCGATCTTGCTGCCTTGACCCAGCGTCACGATCGCCTTCTTCCACGATGGCCGGCGCCCGACGTATCGGCCCATCCGCTTCTCCTTGCCGAAGACGACCTGGGTCCGGACGCCGGTCACCTTGACCTTGAAGATCGCCTCCACCGCGTGGCGGATCTCGATCTTGTTCGCGTCCGTGGCGACCTGGAAGCTGATCTGGTTGTGCTCGTCCTTGAGCGTCGTCGCCTTCTCGGTCACCAGCGGGCGCAGGACGATCTGTCGGGGGTCTCTCATGACTGCAGCCACTCCTGGACCCGCAGCAGCGCCTGGCGCTCGAATACGACCCGCGGGTGTCGGAGCACCCCGGCCACCGCGACCTGGTTCGGCCGCGCCACCGACAGCCACGGGATGTTCCGGCTCCCGCGGTCCAGGGTCTCGTTCAGCTCCGCGACCACCAGGAGCGTCGGCTCCCCGCCGGTCAACCCCAGTCCCCGCAGCAGGCCGATCATCGCCTTGGTCTTCGGCTCGGCCAGCGAGAGCCCGTCGATGACGGTGAGCTGGCCAGCGGCCAGCTTGTCCGTCAGCGCCGCCCGCAGCGCCGCCCGCCGCGCCTGCCGCGGCATGTCCTGGACGTAGCTCCGGGGAGTCGGACCGAAGGGCTTGCCGCCGCCCTTCCACTGCGTGGCCCGGATCGACCCCTGGCGGGCCCGCCCCGTCCCCTTCTGGCGCCACGGCTTCTTGCCGCCGCCCGACACCTCGCTCCGTCCCTTCGTGTCGTGCGTCCCGGCCCGAGCGCCCGCCCGCTCGCGGACAACCGCCCGGTGGACGAGTCCAACGTTGACGGGCGCCGCGAACACCTTCGCATCGAGCTCGAGCGTTTCACGAGTCTTCCCGGTCTGATCGATGACGGTCACGCTCGGCATGGTCTCAGGCCTTCTTGGTGGCTTTCTGCTGGCTCTTCGACAGCTTGACGCTCTTGCGAACGAGGACCAGCCCGCCGGTCGCCCCGGGGACCGCGCCCCTGACCAGGAGCAGGTTCTGTTCCGCCATCACGCGCACGACCTCCAGGTGGGCGACGGTCCGCCGGACGGCGCCCATCCGCCCCGGGAGCCGGTGACCCGGGAAGACCCGCGAGGGATCCGACGAGGCGCCGATCGAGCCGGGCGCTCGGTGGAACATCGAGCCGTGGGTGGCGTCGCCGCCGGACCAGCCGTGGCGCTTGACACCGCCCTGAAAGCCCTGGCCCTTGGTCACGCCGCTCACGTCCACCAGCTCGCCCGGGTTGAAGACGTCCACCGTCACCGCCTGCCCGACCTGGTAGCCCTCGGTCGTCTTCAGGCGCACCTCCCGCAGCGTCCGGGTTGCCCCGACGTTGGCCTTCTTGAAGTGCCCGGCCATCGGCTTGTTGACGTTCTTCTTCTTCGGCTCGAACCCGATCTGGAGCGCCTCGTAGCCGTCGCTGGCCTGGGTCTTCACCTGCACCACCGTGCACGGGCCCGCCTCCAGGACCGTGACCGGGATGATGTTCCCGTCGTCACCGAATACCTGGGTCATGCCGCGCTTCCGCGCGACGAGCCCCAAGGTCATCGCCTTACCCATGGTGCGGCTTCCTCCTAGCGGGCACCGTCGTGCCAGGCCGAGAACCGAGCAGCCCTAGGACGCAGGGAGGAGGCCAGCCGAGACGTACGCCCGGGTACGTTGAGGCTGGCCGACGACCGAGGACGACCATAGGCCGGGACGGCCGCGAGGCCGCCGGCCGAGCGCGTCCCGGCCGAGGTAGAGGTCGCGAAGGTTATCGGCATGGCACTACAGCTTGATCTCGACGTCGACGCCCGACGGCAAGTCCAGCTTCATCAGCGCGTCCACCGTCTGTGGCGTCGGGTCGAGGATGTCCAGCAGTCGCTTGTGCGTCCGGATCTCGAACTGCTCGCGGGACTTCTTGTCCACGTGCGGGGAACGGAGGACGGTCCAGCGGTTGATCGCGGTCGGCAGCAGGACGGGGCCCGCCACGCGGGCGCCGGTCCGGCGCACGGTCTCCACGATCTCCTTGACCGACCGGTCCAGCAGGCGATGGTCGTACGCACGGAGCCGGATCCGGATCTTCTGGTCGACGATCATTGCCACGGAAGGTCCCTCCGCCTCGGGGCTGCGCCGTTCATTCGGCGATCTCGGTGACGACGCCCGCCCCCACCGTCCGCCCACCCTCCCGGATCGCGAACCGCAACTCCCTCTCCATCGCGATCGGCGTGATCAACTCCACCGCCATCGCCACGTTGTCCCCCGGCATCACCATCTCCACCCCCGCCGGCAACGTGCACACCCCCGTCACGTCCGTCGTCCGAAAGTAAAACTGCGGCCGGTACCCCTGGAAAAACGGCGTGTGCCGCCCCCCCTCCTCCTTCGCCAACACGTACACCTCCGCCTTGAACTTCCGATACGGCTTGATCGACCCCGGCTTCGCCAACACCTGCCCCCGCTCCACCTCGTCCTTGTCGATCCCCCGCAACAACGCCCCGATGTTGTCCCCCGCCTGCCCCTCGTCCAGGAGCTTGCGGAACATCTCCACCCCCGTCACCACGCTCTTCCGCGTCTGCTCCTGCATCCCCACGATCTCGATCTCGTCCCCCACCTTCACGATCCCCCGCTCCACCCGCCCCGTCACCACCGTCCCCCGCCCCGTGATGCTGAAAATGTCCTCGATCGGCATCAAAAACGGCTTGTCCACCGCCCGCACCGGCGTCGGAATGTAACTGTCCACCGCCTCCATCAACTTCCAAATGCTCTCCGCCGCCTTCGCGTCCTCCGGCTTCTCCATCGCCGCCAGCGCGCTCCCCCGCACCACCGGCACGTCGTCCCCGGGAAAGTTGTACTTCTTCAGCAACTCCCGGACCTCCAGCTCGACCAGGTCCAGAATCTCCGGGTCGTCCACCATGTCCACCTTGTTCATGTACACCACCAAGAACGGCACATTCACCTGCCGCGCCAACAACACGTGCTCCCGCGTCTGCGGCATCGGCCCGTCGTTCGCCGCCACCACCAGAATCGCCCCGTCCATCTGCGCCGCGCCCGTGATCATGTTCTTGATGTAGTCCGCGTGCCCCGGACAGTCGATGTGCGCGTAGTGCCGCTTCGCCGTCTCGTACTCCACGTGCGCCACCGCGATCGTGATCCCCCGCTCCCGCTCCTCTGGCGCATTGTCGATCGATCCGTAGTCCCGCACCGCGATCTTCGCGTTCTTCGTGTGCAGCACCTTCGTGATCGCCGCCGTCAACGTCGTCTTCCCGTGGTCGATGTGCCCAATCGTCCCCACGTTCACGTGCGGCTTCGTCCGCTCGTACTTCGCCTTCGCCATCCCTCACGTCCTCCATCCCGGCCACGACGCGCTCGGCCTCCCGGCCGTCGCGGCTCTGGGCATCCGGCCGGTGCGCGCTCGGCCCCGACCGTTCGTGCGACCTTCGGCTCGGGGGCGCCCCTCCCGACCTCGGGCTCGACCCGGGTCTCAGCGGTATCCCGCCCGGGCCGGGGCCCGGCCGGCGACCTTGGCCATGATCTCCTCGGCCAGGGCGGCGGGGATCTCCTCGTAGCGCGCGAACTGCATGGTGTACGTGGCGCGTCCTTGCGTCATCGAGCGGAGGTCGGTCGAGTAGCCGAACATCGAGGACAGGGGCACCGTCGCCCGGATGACCTGCGAGGAGCCCCGCGCCTCCATCGAGACGATGCGGCCTCGCCGGGCGGCCAGGTCCCCGTGCACCGCGCCCATGTACTCTTCCGGGGTCACGACCTCGACCTGCATGATCGGCTCGAGCAGCACCGGGGCCGCCCTCCGGACGGCTTCCTTGAACGCCATGGAGCCGGCGATCTTGAACGCCATCTCGGACGAGTCCACCTCGTGGTAGGAGCCGTCGAGCAGCGACACCTGGATGTCCACCATCGGGTAGCCCGCCAGGACGCCACTCTCCATCGCTTCCCGGATCCCTTTCTCCACCGCCGGGATGTACTCCCGGGGAATGGAGCCGCCCACGATCTTGTTCTCGAAGATGAACCCGGTCCCGGCCTCGACCGGCTCGATCTCGATCTCGACGTCGCCGTACTGACCGCGGCCCCCGGTCTGCCGGACGAACCGGCCCCGGGCTTCGGCCTTCCGCCGGATCGTCTCGCGGTACGCGACCTGGGGCCGGCCCACGTTGGCCTCGACCTTGAACTCCCGCTGGAGCCGATCGACGATGATCTCCAGGTGCAGCTCGCCCATGCCCGAGATCAGGGTCTGGTTCGTCTCCGGGTCCACCGCGACCTTGAAGGTCGGATCCTCGAGCGCCAGCCGGCCCAGCGACAGGCCGAGCCGCTCCTCGTCGGCCTTCGTCTTCGGCTCGATGGCGACCGAGATCACCGGCGCGGGGAAGTCCATCGACTCCAGCACGATCGGATGATCCTCGTCGCAGAGGGTGTCGCCGGTCCGGGCGAACTTGAGCCCGATCGCGGCCGCGATGTCGCCGGCCGCCACCGCCTCGATGTCCTCGCTCTTCCTGGCGTGCATGCGGAGAAGCCGTCCCACCCGCTCCTTCTTCTGCTGGGACGAGTTGTAGACGTGCGAGCCCGCCTGGAGCGTGCCGGAGTAGACCCGGACGAAGACCAGCTGCCCGACGAAGGGGTCGTTCATCAGCTTGAAGGCCAGCGCGGCGAACGGCGCGTCGTCGGACGCCGGCCGGACCTCGGGCTCGCGGGTCTCCGGATTGAGGCCTTGAATCGGGGGAATGTCGAGCGGCGACGGGAGGTAATCCACGACCCCGTCGAGGAGAGGCTGCACGCCCTTGTTCTTGAACGAAGCCCCGCAGAACACGGGCACGATCTTCATGGAGAGCGTCCCGGCCCGGATCGCAGCCTGCATCTCCTCGCGGGAGATCTTCTCGTCGCCGAGGTACTTCTCCATGAGCCGCTCGTCGATCTCGGAGAGCGCGGCGACCATGTGCTCGCGGTACTCCTTCACGATCGGCGCCTGGTCGGCCGGGATCGGGAGGCGCTCGAAGCTCTGGCCCTGGCCGTCCTCCGGCCACACCAGCGCGACCTCGTCCACCAGATCGAGGACACCCCGGAAGCCGTCCTCCTTGCCGAACGGGAGCTGGACCGTCACCGGGGTCGCGCCGAGCCGGCTCTTGATCATCTCGACCGACCGGTAGAAGTCGGCGCCGGTCCGGTCCATCTTGTTGACGTAGGCGATCCGCGGCACCCGGTACTTGTCGGCCTGGCGCCAGACGGTCTCCGTCTGCGGCTCGACCCCGGCCACCGCATCCAGGATCGCCACCGCCCCGTCCAGGACCCGGAGCGAGCGCTCGACTTCCATCGTGAAGTCAACGTGGCCCGGCGTGTCGATGATGTTGATGCGGCAGTCCCCCCAGAAGCAGGTGGTGGCGGCGGAGGTGATGGTGATGCCCCGCTCCTGCTCCTGCACCATCCAGTCCATCGTCGCCGTCCCCTCGTCCACCTCGCCGATCTTGTAGGACCGGCCGGTGTAGTAGAGGATGCGCTCGGTGGTCGTGGTCTTCCCGGCATCGATGTGCGCCATGATGCCGATGTTCCGTGTCTTGTCCAGCGGGTACTGCCGTTCCATCGAACTTTCCGTTCCTTCCCTTCGTCAGACGCTCCGGCCCCGGGGACAGAGCCACGCGGGGCGCGGTCGGGGTACCGAGGTACCGGTTCTCTGGTCTACCAGCGATAGTGCGCGAAGGCCTTGTTGGCCTCCGCCATCCGGTGGGTGTCCTCCCGCTTCTTCACGGAGGTCCCCCGGTTGTTGGCCGCGTCCAGGAGCTCCGCGGCCAGGCGTTCCTGCATCGTCTTCTCGGGGCGCTTGCGGGCGAACCCGACGATCCAGCGCATCGATAGGGACGTCCGCCGCTCGGGGCGCACCTCGACCGGCACCTGGTAGGTCGAGCCGCCGACCCGCCGCGACTTCACCTCGAGCGCCGGCTTCACGTTGTCCACCGCCTGCTTGAAGAGCTTCAGCGGATCCTGCTTCGCCCGATCGCCCATCATGTCCAGCGCCCGGTACATCATCCGCTCGGACACGCTCCGCTTGCCGGCCTTCATCATCGAGTTGATGAACTTCGCCACCAGCCGGCTCCCGTACTTGGGATCCGGCGTCACTTCCCGTTTCCGAATGATCGCCCTGCGCGGCATCTTGGAACTCCCTACGCGGCCCCGCCGGCCTTCGGCGTCTTCGCCCCGTACTTGGAGCGGCTCCGCTTGCGGTTGGCGACGCCGGCCGCGTCCAGGACGCCGCGGATGATGTGGTACCGGACCCCTGGCAGGTCCTTCACGCGCCCGCCCCGGATCAGAACGATCGAGTGCTCCTGCAGGTTGTGCCCGACTCCGGGGATGTACCCGGTGACTTCGATCCCGTTCGTCAAGCGCACCCGGGCCACCTTCCGGAGCGCCGAGTTCGGCTTCTTCGGGGTGACCGTGTACACGCGAACGCAGACGCCGCGCTTCTGGGGCGACCCCGCCATGGCGGGCGCCTTCGACCGCTTGCGGACCGCTTCACGGCCCTGGCGAACGAGCTGGCTAATGGTCGGCATTCAGGTCCCTCGAGGCTAGTGCCGTGGTGGCGGCAAGCCCAGTGCAAAACTCACCATTTATAGCAGCCATGGCCTTCTCAGTCAACCCCTCCACGGCACCGCGCCCCTATTCGGCCGGTGGGCGGTCCACCGGCATGGCCGGTTCGGGGGTCGCCTCGACCTCGGTGGTCGCCACCGGCTCCGGGGCCGCCGGCGGCGGTGTCTCGGCGACGTCGGTCTGGAGCTCCGCCTTGGCGTACAGCGCGAGGCCCGTCCCGGCCGGGATCAGCCGCCCGACGATGACGTTCTCCTTGAGCCCCCGCAGATCATCCACCTTGCCGCTGATGGCGGCCTCGGTGAGGACCCGGGTGGTCTCCTGGAACGACGCCGCCGAGATGAAGCTGTCGGTGGACAGCGAGGCCTTGGTGATCCCGAGCAGCATGGGCTTGGCCGTCGCCGGATGCCCGCCGACCGCCACGATCTTCTCGTTGTCCTCCTGGAAGACGAACCGGTCCACCAGCTCGCCGACCACGAAGTCGGTGTCGCCGACCTCGTCGATCCGCACGCGGCGCAGCATCTGCCGCACGATGATCTCGATGTGCTTGTCGTTGATGGTGACGCCCTGGAGGCGGTAGACCTCCTGGACCTCGTTCACCAGGTACTCCTGCAGCCGCTTGTCGCCGAGGACCGCCAGGATGTCGTGCGGGTTCTCGGAGCCTTCCATCAGCGGCTCGCCGGCCTTGACGCGGTCGCCCTCCCGCACGGTGATGTGCTTGCCCCGGGGCACCAGGTACTCCCGGGCCTCGCCGTCGTCCGCCTTCACGACGATCTTCCGCATGCCCTTCACGAACCCGGCGAACTCGACGATGCCGTCGATCTCGGTGATGACCGCCTGCTCCTTGGGCTTGCGGGCCTCGAACAGCTCGGCCACCCGGGGCAGACCGCCGGTGATGTCCTTGGTCTTGGTCGTCTCGCGCGGGATCTTCGCGATGACTTCCCCCTGCGAGACGGTGGCGCCGTCGGCCACCAGGAGGTGCGCCCGGACCGGCAGCGTGTAACGTCCGGCCGTCTCGGCGTCCTCGATGTTCGCGGGGGCTCCGCCCGCGCCGACCGTCTTGATCGAGACGCGCGGCTGGAGCCGGCCTTCCTGGTCCTCGATGATGACCTTGCTGGCGAGGCCGGTGACCTCGTCGATCTCGTCCCGGATCGTCACCCCCTCCACGATGTCCCGGTAGAGGAGCCGCCCGGGGACCTCGGTCAGGATCGGGGTCGTGTAGGGATCCCACTCGACCAGTACCTGGCCGGCAGTCGCCCGCCGCCCCTCCGGCACCTTGATCTTGGCGCCGTAGACGACCGGGTACCGCTCCTTCTCCCGCCCCTTGTCGTCCATCACGGCGATCTCGCCGTTCCGGTTCATGACCACGGGGTCGCCGCTCTTGTCGATGACGATCCGCACGTTGTGGTAGCGCACAATGCCGCCGTGCTTGGTCTCGTGCTTGGACTGCACCGTGATGCGGGCGGTCCCGCCGATGTGGAACGTCCGCATGGTGAGCTGAGTGCCGGGCTCGCCGATCGACTGGGCGGCGATGATCCCCACCGCCTCCCCCAGTTCGGCCAGGCGGCCGGTGCCCAGGTTGCGACCGTAGCACCGGATGCAGACGCCTCGCTTGGCCTCGCAGGTCAGCACCGACCGGATCTTCACCTGCTCGAGGCCGGACTCCTCGATCCGCCCGGCCAGCTCGTCCTCGATCTCCTGGTCGGCCCTGACGATGATCTCGTCGGTGAACGGGTCGCGGATGTCCTCCCCCGCCACCCGGCCGAGGACGCGGTCGCGCAGCGACTGGATGATCTCACCCCCCTCGACCAGGGGCGAGGCCTCGATCGACTTCACGGTGCCGCAGTCGTGCTCGCTCACGATCATGTCCTGCGCCACGTCCACCAGCCGGCGGGTCAGGTAGCCCGAGTCCGCCGTCTTCAGCGCGGTGTCGGCCAGGCCCTTCCGAGCGCCGTGCGTCGAGGTGAAGTACTCGAGAACGGTGAGACCCTCGCGGAAGTTCGACGTGATCGGCGTCTCGATGATCTCGCCGGACGGCTTGGCCATGAGGCCCCGCATGCCGGCCAGCTGGCGGATTTGCTGCTTGGAGCCCCGGGCGCCGGAGTCCGCCATCATGAAGATGGGGTTGAACTCCCCGCCCTGCTCCCCCGACTCCAGCTCGCGGAACATCTCGTCGGCGATCAGCTCGGTCACGTGGGCCCAGATATCGACGACCTTGTTGTAGCGCTCGCCGTTGGTGATCACGCCGTCGAGGTACTGCTGCTCGACCTCGATGACCTGCCGCCGCGCCTCGTCGATGAGCCGCTGCTTGGAGGACGGGGTGTGCATGTCGTCGATGCCGATCGACAGTCCCGACAGCGTCGCGTACCGGAAGCCGACGTCCTTCAGGTCGTCGAGGAACTTCACCGTCTCCGCGTTGCCGAGCCGGTGATAGCACTTGTCGACGA
The DNA here is from genome assembly GCA_963708025.1 of uncultured Candidatus Rokubacteria bacterium. GTDB lineage: Bacteria > Methylomirabilota > Methylomirabilia > Rokubacteriales > DASRDR01 > CAVPSB01. The sequence continues at coordinate 104,245 of CAVPSB010000032.1, forward strand.
GGTTGCTGACTTCCTTCTTCTTCAGCTCCATGTTCACGAAGCGGAGCGGCTCCGGCACCGCCTCGTTGAACAGAACCCGGCCGACCGTGGTGTAGTCCTTCCAGCGGTCGGGGTTGCGGGCCTCGGCGCCGCTCAGATCGGGCTCGATCAGCGAGGTGACCCCGCGGACCTTGATCCGCGCCTGGAGATCCACGTCCTCGGCATCGTAGGCCATGCGGACCTCCTCCATGTCGGAGAAGATCCGGCCCTCGCCCTTGGCACCCTTGCGCTCCTTGGTGAGGTAGTAGATCCCGAGGACCATGTCCTGGGTCGGGATGGCCACCGGCGCGCCGTTGGCCGGCGACAGGACGTTGTTGGCCGACAGCATGAGGATGGTCGCCTCCAGCTGGGCCTCCATCGACAGCGGCACATGGACGGCCATCTGGTCGCCGTCGAAGTCGGCGTTGAAGGCCGTGCACACCAGCGGATGGATCTCGATGGCCTTGCCCTCGACCAGAATCGGCTCGAAGGCCTGGATGCCGAGCCGGTGGAGCGTCGGCGCCCGGTTGAGCATCACCGGGTGCTCCTTGATGACGTCCTCCAGGATGTCCCAGACCTCCGGACGCTCCTTCTCGACCATCTTCTTCGCGCTCTTGATGGACGAGGCCAGCCCCCGCTCTTCGAGCTTGCGCAGGATGAACGGCTTGAACAGCTCGAGGGCCATCTTCTTCGGAAGCCCACACTGGTGGAGCTTGAGCTGCGGCCCCACCACGATGACCGAGCGACCCGAGTAGTCCACGCGCTTTCCGAGCAGGTTCTGGCGGAACCGGCCCTGCTTCCCCTTGAGGGTGTCGCTGAGCGACTTGAGCGGCCGGTTGTTGGGGCCGGTGATGACCCGCCCCCGGCGGCCGTTGTCGAACAGGGCGTCCACCGCCTCCTGGAGCATCCGCTTCTCGTTGCGGATGATGATCTCCGGCGCCTTCAGCTCCATCAGCCGCTTCAGCCGGTTGTTCCGGTTGATCACCCGGCGGTACAGGTCGTTCAGGTCCGAGGTCGCGAAGCGGCCCCCGTCCAGCGGGACCAGCGGCCGGAGCTCCGGTGGGATCACCGGGATGACCTCCAGGATCATCCACTCGGGCTTGTTCCCCGACTTGATGAACGCCTCGACCACCTTCAGGCGCTTGACGGTCTTCTTCCGCTTCTGGGCCGAGGTCTCGGTGACCATCGACAGCCGCAGCTCTCGGGCCAGCTCGTCGAGGATGAGGTCCCGCAGCAGCTCCCGGATCGCCTCGGCCCCCATCCCGACCTTGAGACGGTCGGTCCCGTGCTCCTCGGCCAGCTTGCGGAATCGGTCGACGGTCAGGAGATCCTTGCGCTTGATCGGCGCCGGACCCGGATCGAGGACCACGTACTCCTCGAAGTAGAGGATCTTCTCGAGGTCACGGAGCGACATGTCGAGAAGCTGGCCGATCCGGCTCGGCAGCCCCTTGAAGAACCAGACGTGGGAGACCGGCGAGGCCAGCTCGATGTGACCCATGCGCTCGCGGCGCACCCGGGCCCGGGTCACCTCGACCCCGCACTTGTCGCAGATCACACCCGCGAACTTCATCCGCTTGTACTTGCCGCAAGCGCACTCGTAGTCCTTGGTCGGGCCGAAGATCCGGGCGCAGAACAGACCGTCGCGCTCGGGCTTGAACGTCCGGTAGTTGATGGTCTCCGGCTTCTTGACCTCGCCGCTCGACCACACCGAGCGGATCTTCTCCGGCGGGGCCAACCGGATGCGGATGGCATCGAACGTGATGGGCTTCGGGTAGCGGTTGTCAAGGATCCCCCACAGGTCCTTCGTGGGCTTGTCCTCCCTGATCAGACTCCCGAACTGCCTATCAGTCAGCATTCGCTCTCCTCCTTGGCATCGGGCCGATGTCGAGCGTCTCGCCTCTGGGCGTCCTCGATCTGCTTGGTTCTCGACCCGACACTAGGCCTTTCCCTTTCCGTCGCGCTGGATCAATTCGACATCGAGCGCCAGGCTCTGGAGCTCCTTCACCAGGACGTTGAAGGACTCCGGGGTGCCCGGCTCCAGGAAGTTCTCCCCCTTGACGATGGCCTCGTAGATCCGGTTGCGGCCCTCCACGTCGTCGGACTTGACCGTGAGCATCTCCTGGAGGGTGTGGGCAGAGCCGTAGGCCTCCAGCGCCCACACCTCCATCTCACCGAACCGCTGGCCACCGAACTGCGCCTTGCCGCCCAGCGGCTGCTGGGTGACGAGCGAATAGGGTCCGATGGACCGGGCGTGCATCTTGTCGTCCACCAGGTGGGCGAGCTTCAGGATGTAGATCTGGCCCACCGTCACCTCCTGGTGGAACGGCTTACCCGTCCGCCCGTCGCACAGCACCGTCTTGCCCGAGCTGGGGAGCTGCGCCTGGCGCAGGTGCTCCTTGATCTCTTCCTCGGTGGCCCCGTCGAAGACCGGGCTCGAGATCCACACGCCGAGCGCCCGGGCCGCCCAGCCGAGGTGGGTCTCCAGAATCTGCCCGACGTTCATCCGCGAGGGCACCCCGAGCGGGTTCAGGACGATCTCGACCGGCGTCCCGTCCGGCAGGTACGGCATGTCCTCTTCGGGCAGGACCCGCGAGACGACACCCTTGTTGCCGTGCCGGCCGGCCATCTTGTCGCCGACCGAAAGCTTGCGCTTGACCGCCACGTACACCTTGACCATCTTGATGACGCCGGGCGGCAGGTCATCACCCCGGCGCAGCCGGGCGATCTTCTCCTCCCGGATGGTCCGGTGGATCTCCGTCTCCTCCTCCGCTTTCTCGTCGATCTTGCGGACGTTGGAGCCGAGCCCTTCGTCCTCCTTGACCTTGACCTTGGTCAGCTCGTCCCAGGCGAGGTCGTCGAGCCAGGCCCGCTCGACCTTCTGGCCCTTGCGGCCGACCGGCTGCTTGTTGGCATCCAGGAGGTCCTGGATGAGCGTCTTGCCGACCAGGAGGTTCTTGACCTTCTGGTCGCGCTCCATCTCGACCGCTGCGATCTCGTCCTGATAGTCCTTCTCCAGATCCCGGATCTCGTCCTCTTCGATCGACTTGGCGCGCTCGTCCTTGTCGATGCCACGTCGGGAGAAGACCTTGACGTCGACCACCGTGCCCTCGATCCCCGGCGGCACCGTGAGCGAGGTGTCACGCACGTCCCCGGCCTTTTCGCCGAAGATGGCCCGCAGGAGCTTCTCCTCGGGGGTGAGCTGCGTCTCGCCCTTCGGCGTGATCTTGCCGACCAGGATGTCGCTGGCCTTGACCTTGGCGCCGATGCGGACGATCCCCGACTCGTCGAGGTCCTTGAGCGCCTCCTCGGAGACGTTCGGGATGTCGCGGGTGATCTCCTCCTTGCCGAGCTTGGTGTCGCGGGCCTGGATCTCGAACTCCTCGATGTGGATCGAGGTGTAGCGGTCGTCCTTCACCAGGCGCTCCGACACCAGGATCGCGTCCTCGAAGTTGTACCCGCCCCAGGGCATGAAGGCGACTAACACATTCCGGCCCAGGGCCAGCTCCCCCTGGTCGGTCCCGGGGCCGTCGACGATGACCTCGCCGGCCGCCAGCCGCTGACCCTTCCGCACGATGGGCTTCTGGTTGATGCACGTGTTCTGGTTCGAGCGCTGGTACTTCGTCAGCTTGTAGATGTCGAGCGGCAGATCGTGGACTGGGTCGGCCTTCTTGCCCCGCGTCTCGACCCGGATCACGATGCGGTCGGCCGACACCGACTCGACCACGCCCGCGCGCTTGGCGAGCACCACCGCCCCCGAGTCCCGGGCGACGACGTGCTCCATGCCGGTGCCGACCAGCGGTGCCTCCGGCTCCAGGAGCGGCACCGCCTGGCGCTGCATGTTCGAGCCCATGAGGGCGCGGTTGGCGTCGTCGTTCTCCAGGAACGGGATCAGGCTGGCCGCCACCGACACCAGCTGCTTGGGGGAGACGTCCATGAACTGGACGTCCTCCGGCACCACCAGCTTGAACTCGCCGGCCTTCCGGGCCGAGACCCGCTCGGCGATGAACCGACCCCGCTTGTCCACCTGGGCGTTGGCCTGGGCGATGGTGACCTGCTCCTCCTCCAGCGCGGTCAGGAAGATGATGTCGTCGGACACGGTCCCGTTCTCGACGCGCCGGTACGGCGTCTCGATGAAGCCGAACTCGTTGATGCGCGCGTAGGTCGAGAGCGACGAGATGAGCCCGATGTTCGGCCCTTCCGGCGTCTCGATCGGGCAGATGCGGCCGTAGTGCGTGGGATGCACGTCCCGCACCTCGAACCCGGCCCGCTCGCGGCTGAGGCCCCGGGGCCCGAGCGCCGACAGCCGGCGCTTGTGGGTCAGCTCGGCCAGCGGGTTGGTCTGATCCATGAACTGGCTGAGCTGCGAGGAGCCGAAGAACTCCTTGACCACCGCCGACACCGGCTTGGCGTTCACCAGGTCGTGGGGCATCAGGTTCTCGATGTCGGCGATGGACATCCGCTCCTTGACCGCCCGCTCCATGCGGGTCAGGCCCACCCGGAACTGGTTCTCCAGCAGCTCGCCGACGGAGCGGACCCGCCGGTTGCCCAGGTGGTCGATGTCGTCGGTCGGATATTTCTCCTGCTTGACCGCCAGGAGCCGGCGGATGACCTGGATGATGTCGTCCGAGCGCAGCGTCTTCCAGGCCAGCGGCGACTCCATGCCGAGCTTCTTGTTCAACATGAAGCGCCCGACCCGGGCCAGGTCGTACCGGCGGGGGTCGAGGAACATGCCGCGGAACAGGGCCCGGGCCGACTCCACGGTCGGGGGATCGCCGGGGCGCAGCCGCCGGTACATCTCGACCAGCGCCTCGTCGGGATTCTTGTGGGTGTCCCGGGCCAGCGTCTCGTAGATCGACGGGTCGTTCTTGGCCGGATCGACGTAGACGACTTTGAACGGCGCCACCGGGCGCGCGCTGAGCGCGCTGAGGACGGTGGCGGTAAGCTCCTGGTTCGGCTCCAGGATCACCTCGCCCGTCTCCCGGTCGACCACGCGGCCGGCGGTCCGCCGGCCTTCGAGGTGCTCCAGCTTGACCGGGATCCTCTCGATCCCCAGCTCCTGCAGCCGCTCGATGATCTTGCCGGTCAGGCGCTTGCCGGCCTGGACCAGCGGCTCCCGGTGGCGCGGCGGGCGGATGTCCTCGGCCACCCGGGTCGCGGCCTCCGGCGAGCCGCCACGGTGGATCTCCGGGTCGAGCTTGACGACCGCCCGGCCGTCTTCGAAGCCGAAGACCTCCTCCAGGTCGTAGAAGGCGCCGAGGATGTCCTCGTCGGACAGGATCGTGTTCCGCTCCAGGAAGCCGAAGGCGCGCAGGAACGCGGTGACCAGCATCTTCCGCCGCCGGTCGATCCGGACGTGCAGGATGTCGTTGGCGTCGAACTCGAACTCGACCCACGAGCCGCGGTAGGGGATGATCCGCGCGGAGTAGATCTTCTTGCCCGAGGCCAGCGTCTTCCCCTTGTCGTCGTCGAAGAACACGCCGGCCGAGCGCTGGAGCTGGCTGACCACCACCCGCTCGGTGCCGTTGATGATGAAGGTGCCCTTCTCGGTCATCAGCGGCAGCTCGCCGAGGTAGACTTCCTGCTCCTTGATGTCCTTGACGGTCCGCGAGCGGGTTTCCTTGTCCTGCTCGTAGACGACCAGGCGCAGCGTGACCTTGAGCGGGATCGCGAAGGTCATCCCCCGGTCGTGGCACTCCTCGACCGTGTACTTCGGCTCACCGAAGTGGTACCCGACGAACTCGAGCGAGGCGTTCTCGTTGTAATCCGTGATCGGAAAGACGCTCTTGAAGACGCCCTGGAGGCCGATGTCCTCCCGATCCTCGGGGGCGTAGTCCTTCTGGAGGAACGCCTCGTAGGAGTTCCGCTGGATCTCGATCAGGTTCGGGATCTCCACGATGGACGGGATCTTCCCGAAGTCCTTCCGGACACGACGACCGCACTGGATCTGTCCTGCCATCTATTCCCTCATCAGCGCCGGTCCGACAACCGTCGCCTCCCGTCGTCCATCTTCCAGCCGTCGGCAGCCGTCGGCAGCCGTCGGACTGCCCTTCGGCCGGCGGGAGCGACTCGACTCTCGGCCCGACGCGGGTCGGCGGTTCACGCACACTCCAACGACGTGACTCGCCTTCCCTATCGGATCTCCACGCTGGCGCCGACTTCCTCCAGCTTTTTCTTCATGTCTTCCGCCTCCGCCTTGGACACCTTCTCCTTCACCGGCTTGGGCGCCTCGTCGACGACCGCCTTGGCCTCCTTGAGGCCCAGCCCGGTCAGCTCCCGGACGACCTTGATCACCTGGATCTTCTTCTCGCCGGCCGCGTTCAGGACCAGGTCGAACTCGGTCTTCTCCTCTTCGACGGCCGCCGGCGCCGCCCCGTGGCCTCCGGCCCCCGGCATCGCCGCCATCGCCATCGGCGCCGCGGCCGACACGCCCCACTTCTCCTGCAAGAGCTTGGAGAGCTGGGCCGCCTCCAGTAGCGTCAGGCCGTCCAGCTGCTCCGCGATCTGCTCGACCTTCGTTGCCATCTATCCCTCCTGGGAGGTTATGTGGACTTCCGTTGCATCCGCGGCGCCGTCGCCGGCCCCGTTCGTGGGCGCCGCCTTGCCACGCTCGGCCAGGATGTACACCAGCTCCCGGTGGGGCGCGTTGAGGAGCCCCACCAGCTGGGCCAGCGGTCCTTGGACGGCACCCACGATCTGGCCGCGCAGCGCCTCGCGGCTCGGCATGTCGGCCACCGCCCGCAGCTCCTTCGGCTCCAGGAGCTGGCCGTCGATGACGCCCATCTTGACCGAGAGCGCCGGGTGCGTCCGGGCGAACGCCGTCAGCGCCTTGGCCACCGCCACCGGGTCCTTCCGCACGATCACCAGGCCGATGGGCCCCGTGAGGTGCTTCTGGAGGGGCGCCAGCGGCGATCCCTCCATCGCGATGCGGGCCAGCCGGTTCTTCACGACGCGGTACTCGGCCGCCGCCACCTTGAGCTGCTTGCGCAGCTCCGAGAGCTGCTGCACGGTGAGCCCACGGTACTCGGTCAGCACCGCCGCCTGGGCGCCGGCCAGCCGCCCTTTCAGCTCGTCGATCATGTCCGCCTTCGCCTGGGTCGGCACGGGGTCCCCTTTCTACGTCTTCTTGTACAGGTTCGCGACACGCTGGACGTCCACGGAGACGCCGGGACCCATCGTCGTCGACAGGGTGATGCTCCGGAGGTACTGGCCCTTGGCGCCGGGCGGCTTCGCCTTCACCAGCGCCTCCAGCACCGCGTTCGCATTCTCGGTGAGCCGCTCGGCCGGGAACGACTTCTTGCCGATCGGCACGTGGATGTTGCCGGCCTTGTCCACCTTGAACTCGACCTTCCCGGCCTTGACCTCCCGCACCGCCCGGGTGATGTCGAAGGTGACGGTCCCGACCTTCGGGTTCGGCATCAGGCCACGCGGCCCGAGGATCTTGCCCAGCCGCCCCACCTGCCCCATGAGATCGGGCGTGGCGACGGCGGTGTCGAAGTCGAGCCAGCCGCCCTGGATCTTCTCGACCATGTCCTCGGCCCCGACGAAGTCGGCGCCGGCGTCCCGGGCCTCCCGCTCCTTCTCGCCCTTGGCGAAGACCAGGACCCGCACCGACTTGCCGGTGCCGTGCGGCAGCACCACCGCGCCCCGGACCATCTGATCCGCGTACTTCGGATTGACGCCCAGCCGCACCGCCACCTCGACGGTCTCGTCGAACTTGGCGTAGGCGACCTTTCGCGTCAGCTCGACCGCGTCCTCGACCGGATACTCCTTCGTCTGGTCGATCTGCTCGAGGGCCTTCGCGAACCGCTTTCCGACGGCCATGGTTCCTCCCTACCCGACCACTTCGATGCCCATGCTCCGGGCCGTCCCCTCGACGATCCGCATGGCCTGCTCGACGTTGTCGGTGTTCAGATCCGGCAGCTTGGTCTGCGCGATCTCCCGGACCTGGGTTCGGCTCACCTTCCCGATCTTGTCCTTGAGCGGGTTGGCCGACGCCTTCGCGATGCCGGCCGCCCGCTTGAGCAGGATCGAGGCCGGCGGCGTCTTCACCACGAAGGTGAAGGACCGGTCGGCGTAGATCGTGACGACCACGGGGAGGATCAGACCCTCCTGGGAGTTCGTCTGGGCGTTGAAGCCCTTGCAGAACTCCATGATGTTCACGCCGTGCTGGCCCAGCGCCGGCCCCACCGGGGGCGCCGGGTTGGCCTTGCCGGCCGGGATCTGGAGCTTGACCATCGCCTGGACTTTTTTCGCCACTAGAGTCGCTCCACCTTGGACTCGTCGAGCTCGAGCCGCGTCGGGCGCCCGAACACCCGCACGACGACGCTCACCCGAGCGTGCTCGGAATCCGCGTCCTGAACCTGTCCCCGGAACCCACGGTACGGACCGGTGATGATGCGGGCCTCGTCGCCACGCTGGAGGGCGACCACCCTAGATCCGCTCCACCTGGTAGTACTCGAGCTCGACGGGGGTCAGCCGCCCGAAGATCGCCACCATGACCTTGAGCTTCCCCCGCTCGGGATTCATGTCCTCGATGATCCCGGTGAAGTTCACGAACGGGCCTTCGACCACCCGCACCTTGTCGCTCTTCTGGAAGATGGACTTCGGCTTGGGCTTCTCGGCGCCCGCCTCCATCTGGCGCAGGATCTCGTCCACCTCTTCGCGCGGGATCGGGGTCGGCCGGGTGCCGGAGCCGACGAAGCCGGTCACTTTGGGCGTGGACTTCACCAGGTGCCAGGAGTCGTCGGTCATCTCCATCTCGACCAGCACGTAGCCCGGGAAGAACTTCTGCGGGGTGATCCGCTTCTGCCCCTTCCGGACCTCGACGACCTCCTCGGTCGGGATGACCACCTGGCTGATCTGCTCCTCCTGGCCGAAGATCTTCGCCCGCTGACGGATGGCCTCGGCGACCTTGTTCTCGAACCCGGAGTAAGTGTGCACCACGTACCACTGCTTCGGCATGATCACGTCCTATGCCCGCCCGACGAACCGGAAGAGTTGATACACGATGGCGGACAGCGCCTGATCCACCGCGAACAGGAACACCGCCAGCACCAGGACCACGATGATGACGACCGTCGTCGAGCCCATGACCTCGCGACGGCTGGGCCAGCTCACCTTCTTGAACTCGACCAGCACGTCGTGAAAGAACTCGCGGACCTTGTTCAGCCACTCCATAGATGTCTTCGGAGGGGGTCTCGGAAGACCCCCTCCGAGGCCTCCCCCCCGGATTCGGTTGCGCGGGCGAAGCCCGCGGCCTCGCTCGCCTTACTGCTCCGCCCCACTCCGTCTCGCGTCTGGCAGGCCAGGAGGGATTCGAACCCCCATCCCCCGGATTTGGAGTCCGGTGCTCTAGCCGTTAGAGCTACTGGCCTGATGCCCGTGCCGGAAGGGGTGTCGGAACACCCGCTCCGAGACCTCCATTCGGTCACGGCGACTCTGCCGCCGCTCCGCCTATTTGGTTTCCTTGTGGGCCGTGTGCTTCCGGCACCAGCGACAGAATTTCTTGAGCTCGAGCCGGTCGGGATGCGTCCGCCGGTTCTTGGTCTGGGTATAGTTCCGCCGCTGACAATCGCCGCACGCCAGGGTGATGATCTCGCGTGGCATGGTCGGCTACTCCGAGATCTCCGTCACGACGCCCGCCCCCACCGTCCGCCCACCCTCCCGGATCGCGAACCGCAACTCCCTCTCCATCGCGATCGGCGTGATCAACTCCACCGCCATCGCCACGTTGTCCCCCGGCATCACCATCTCCACCCCCGCCGGCAACGTGCACACCCCCGTCACGTCCGTCGTCCGAAAGTAAAACTGCGGCCGGTACCCCTGGAAAAACGGCGTGTGCCGCCCCCCTCCTCCTTCGCCAACACGTACACCTCCGCCTTGAACTTCCGATACGGCTTGATCGACCCCGGCTTCGCCAACACCTGCCCCCGCTCCACCTCGTCCTTGTCGATCCCCCGCAACAACGCCCCGATGTTGTCCCCCGCCTGCCCCTCGTCCAGGAGCTTGCGGAACATCTCCACCCCCGTCACCACGCTCTTCCGCGTCTGCTCCTGCATCCCCACGATCTCGATCTCGTCCCCCACCTTCACGATCCCCCGCTCCACCCGCCCCGTCACCACCGTCCCCCGCCCCGTGATGCTGAAAATGTCCTCGATCGGCATCAAAAACGGCTTGTCCACCGCCCGCACCGGCGTCGGAATGTAACTGTCCACCGCCTCCATCAACTTCCAAATGCTCTCCGCCGCCTTCGCGTCCTCCGGCTTCTCCATCGCCGCCAGCGCGCTCCCCCGCACCATCGGCACGTCGTCCCCGGGAAAGTTGTACTTCTTCAACAACTCCCGGACCTCCAGCTCCACCAGGTCCAGAATCTCCGGGTCGTCCACCATGTCCACCTTGTTCATGTACACCACCAAGAACGGCACATTCACCTGCCGCGCCAACAACACGTGCTCCCGCGTCTGCGGCATCGGCCCGTCGTTCGCCGCCACCACCAGAATCGCCCCGTCCATCTGCGCCGCGCCCGTGATCATGTTCTTGATGTAGTCCGCGTGCCCCGGACAGTCGATGTGCGCGTAGTGCCGCTTCGCCGTCTCGTACTCCACGTGCGCCACCGCGATCGTGATCCCCCGCTCCCGCTCCTCTGGCGCATTGTCGATCGAGCCGTAGTCCCGCACCGCGATCTTCGCGTTCTTCGTGTGCAGCACCTTCGTGATCGCCGCCGTCAACGTCGTCTTCCCGTGGTCGATGTGCCCAATCGTCCCCACGTTCACGTGCGGCTTCGTCCGCTCGTACTTCGCCTTCGCCATCCTGTCCTCCTAGCGCGGGGCCGGCCCACTTCGTCCGGCGCCGGCCTCGGTGGTGTCGGCGCGGGGGAGCGCCGAAAAGCTGGAGCCCATGACCGGACTTGAACCGGTGACCCCGTCCTTACCAAGGACGTGCTCTACCGACTGAGCTACATGGGCGCCCGACATCCGTCTGTCCCTGGCATGTGCCCGACCGCGATCGGGCGCTCTCAACCCGATATGGAGCGGGAAACGGGATTTGAACCCGCGACCCCCAGCTTGGAAGGCTGGCGCTCTACCCCTGAGCTATTCCCGCCCGCGTGTTCCATTCGTCTCACCCACGTCAGCCGACGGGTGGTGGCGAGGGGAGGATTTGAACCCCCGAAGGCGTTCGCCAGCAGATTTACAGTCTGCCCCCTTTGGCCACTTGGGTACCTCGCCGTCGATCCGTCTGCTCGCAGGGTCGGCCTTCTGAGGATCGAGCCGGACTCCGTCTCCGCCGGGGCCCGCCCGTCCCGCAACCGGTGGAGCTGGCGAAGGGATTTGAACCCCCGGCCTGCTGCTTACAAGGCAGCCGCTCTACCCCTGAGCTACGCCAGCAAGCGACAAAACTTCATCCTATGTGTCGGGTCCGCCTCTGTCAACCGATTTCTCGCCAACCCCAGCCCCTGGGGCCGGCCGGCCGGCTCCCTTGCTCCCGGCCCCCGACCCGGCCCGCTGCCGGACCACCTCGTAAAGGAGCGCGGCGCCGGCGGCCGCGACGTTGAGGGAGGCCACCCGACCGGCGAGCGGAATCCGGGTCAGGGCGTCGCAGCGCCGGGCGACGAGCGGCCGGAGTCCCCGCCCCTCGCTGCCCAGAACCAGCGCCACCGGGCCCCGGAAGTCGATCCGCCAGGGTGGCGGCAGCTCGGCCGGGGTCGCGGAGGCCCCGACCACCCAGCACCGCTCGATCTGTAAGATCTCGATTGCCTGCACGAGGTTTCCGACTCGGGCGACGGGGAGATATTCGACCGCCCCGGCCGCCGCCTTGACGGCATGTCCGGTCAGCCCCACCGCCTGGTGGCGCAGCACGATCACCCCGTGCACCCCCAGCGCCTCCGCCGTCCGGAGCAGGTTGCCGAGGTTCCCGGGGTCCTGCACCTGGTCCAGGAGCACGAAGAGGCTCGCCTCTCCCCTGGCCCGGGGCACCGCCAGCAGCTCCTCGAGCTCGGCGTAGGGCCGGGCCGCGACGCGGGCCACCACCCCCTGGTGGTGGGGGGTCCCGGCCAGGGCCGTGAGGGTGCCACGGGGCACCCGGGCCAGGCGGACCCCCGCCTGGCGGGCCAGGGCGACTACGTCGGCGCCCCGCCCCTCCGCCTCCGCGTCGATCAGGACCTCGTCCACCCTCCGGGCGCCGCCCCGGAGCGCTTCCAGGACGGGGTGGCGACCGTGGAGGATCAGCGGGCCGCCGGCGTCCCGCGCCATCGCCAGGTGCTGCCGCCCGGGCTGTCCTCGACCAGGGCGCCGAGTGCCAGGAGCTGAGCCCGGAGCGCGTCGGCCTCGGCCCACTGTCGCCGCCGCCGGGCCTCGTCCCGGACCCGGGCCAGCCGCTCGATCTCGGCCCGCAGCTCGGGGGATGGTCCCGCGGCGTCCTGACGGAACAGCCCGAGCACTCCGCCCAGACGCCGGAGCGCCGCGACCCCGGGCGCCACCGCCAGCCCCCCGAGCTCGCCCCGCATCGCCTGGAGCGTCCGCTGTAGTTCGAAGAGCGCGGCCAGGGCCTGCGGCGTGTTGAAGTCGTCGTCCATGGCCTCGCCGAAGCGGAACTCCGCCACCTGCACCGAGGTGCGGACCGCCTGGTGCGCCTCCTCTGGGCGGCGGTCGGCCCCCCCGGCCTCCACGCCGGCGAAGAGGTCCCGGAACCGGGCGAGAGCCCGGGCCGCCTCCTCGACGCGGGCCTCGGTGAACTCCACCGGGTTCCGGTGGTGGGTGCCGAGGAGCGCCAGCCGGATGGCGTCCTGCTCGTGGCGCCCGGCCACGTCCTCGATGGTCAGCACGTTGCCGAGCGATTTCGACATCTTCTCGGCCGCCAGGTTCACGAAGGCGTTGTGGATCCAGTACCGGACGAACGGGAGCCCCGTCGCCGCCTCCGACTGGGCGATCTCGTTCTCGTGGTGGGGAAAGATCAGGTCCTCGCCCCCCCCGTGGATGTCGAAGCTCGGCCCGAGGTACTCCATCGCCATGGCGGAGCACTCGATGTGCCAGCCGGGGCGACCCGGGCCCCAGGGGCTCGGCCAGGCCGGCTCTCCGGGCTTGGCGGCTTTCCACAGGGCGAAGTCGAGCGGGTCCCGCTTCCGTTCGTCCACCTCGACCCGCGCGCCGGCCCGCAGGGCATCCAGATCCCGGCCGCTGAGCCGGCCATAGCCCGGGAACCGCCGGACCTCGAAGTAGACGTCCCCTTCGAGGACGTAGGCCACGCCGGTCGCCAGCAGGCGCTCGATGAGTGCGATCATCTGGGGCACGTGCTCGGTCGCCCGGGGCTCGAGGTCCGGGGCCTCGATCCCGAGGGCGGCCATGTCGTGCCGGTACGCCTCGATGTATCGCTCGGCCAGCTCCGTCAACGTGACGCCGCGCTCGGCCGCCCGGGCGATGATCCGGTCGTCAACGTCGGTGAAGTTCTTGACGTAGCGGACGCGGTACCCCCGATAGGTCAGGTGACGCCGGACCACGTCGAAGACGAGGGCGCTCCGGGCGTGGCCGACGTGGGCGCGGTCGTACACGGTGACCCCGCAGACGTACATCCCGAGCTCCCCCGGCTTGATCGGCTGGAGCTCCTCCTTCTCCCGGGTCAGCGAGTTGTAGATGCGAAGGCTCACCGGCCGCCGCCCAGCGTGTCCATCAGGGTGGCGCCATCCGCGAGCGTCAGGCTAGGCACGAGCGACCTCGACCAGCGCCACGGCCATCGCCGCGACCCCCTCCTGTCGGCCCAGGGCGCCGAGCCGCTCGGCGTGCTTGGCCTTGATACTGATCCGGTCCACGGCCAGATCCAGGGTCTCGCCCAGCCGCTTCCGCATGGGCTCCAGGTACTCGGCCAGCCGGGGCGCCTCGGCCACCACGGTCGCGTCGACGTTCACGATCCGCCCTCCTTGGGCCCGGACCCGGGCCGCGACCTCGGCCAGCAGCGCCTGGCTCGAGATCCCCCGATAGCGCGGATCGCTGTCGGGAAAGTGCTGACCCAGGTCCCCCAGCGCGAGCGCGCCCAGGAGCGCGTCCGCGACCGCGTGGGTGAGGGCGTCGGCGTCGGAGTGCCCCCCGAGCCCACGCTCGGCCGGCACTTCCACTCCGCCCAGGATCAGTGGCCGGCCCCCGATGAACGGGTGGACGTCGAAGCCGAAGCCCACCCGCGTCTCCGTCACCGCGGGCCTCTCCTCGCCAGGAGCGCCTCGGCGAGCGGCAGGTCGTCGGGCCGCGTGATCTTCAGGTTGTCCGACCGCCCCGGGACCAGGCGGACCGGAACGCCGAGCCGCTCGACGAGCACGGCGTCGTCGGTCCCGGCGATGCCCTCGGCGACCGCCCGGCGGTGCGCCTCGCGCAGGACCTCGGCCCGGAACACCTGGGGCGTCTGGACGGCCCAGAGCCCGTCACGCTCCACGGTTTCCTTCACCCAGCCGCCGACGCCACGCTTGATCGTCTCGCTGACCGGGAGGGCCGCGATGGCGGCGCCGTGCTGGCTGGCTTCGCCGACCACCCGCTCCACCAGTTCCGCGGTGACGCAGGGCCGGACCCCGTCGTGGACGAGGACCCACTCCACCTCGTCGGGCACCGCGGCAAGCCCGAGCCGGACCGACTCCTGGCGCTCCGCCCCGCCCGCCAGCACCGCCCTGACCTTCGAGCACTCCGCCAGCCGGCGCCGCCAGTCGGCGACGTCCTCCGCCGGCACCGTGACCACGACCGCGTGCACGATCGGCGCGGCTTCCAGCACCTCGAGGGTCCAGCGCAGGACGGGCTGCCCGGCCAGGAGGAGGGCCTGCTTCTTCTGCCCCATGCGAAGGCCCTGGCCACCCGCCGGCACGACCGCCCACACGCTCAGTTTGGAACCTCCCGCCCACCCGATCTTTCGACGGCCTTCGGCCTTTGGCCCCCCTCCCCCACCGATGGACGGCCTTCGGCCTGTGGCTGGGGGGAGGGGGGGGCCGGAGCGACCATTCCTTCCCGTGTTCTCACCGGCGGCCTCCGTTGTCGTCGGCCGGACGCGTGAAGATCATCCGGCCGGCCGCGGTCTGGAGCACGGAGGTGACCGCGACGGTCACCGTCTGACCCAGGAACTTCTTGCCCTGGTCGATGACGACCATGGTGCCGTCCTCCAGGTAGCCGACCCCCTGCCCGGCCTCCTTCCCTTCCCGAAGCACGTGGACGGACATGAGCTCGCCGGGGAGCACCACCGGCCGCAGCGCGTTCGCCAGCTCGTTGACGTTCAGGACGCGGACTCCGTGCAGCTCCGCCACCTTGTTCAGGTTGTAGTCGTTGGTGACGATCGTGCCGGATACCGCCCGGGCGGTCTCGATGAGGCGGCGGTCCACCTCCCGGATGTGGGGGAAATCCAGGTCGTGCAGCTCGACCCGGGCGTTCGGCATCCGCTGGAGCTTCTTCAGCACGTCGAGACCCCGGCGGCCACGGTTCCGCTTCAGCGCGTCCGAGGAGTCCGCGATCTGGTGTAGCTCGCGCAGCACGTATTGAGGGATGAGCAACGTGCCCTCCAGGAAGCCCGTCTCGCAGACGTCCGCGATCCGCCCGTCGATGATGACGCTGGTGTCGAGGACCTTGTACTGCCGCTCGGGGGAGGGGGCCGATCTCGGGAAGATCGCCCGGGTCAGCCCACCCAGCTCCTCCTCGCGGCGGAGTGCGAAGACGACGCCCAGATAGGCGAGGAGCAGGGCCAGGAAGCCGCGTCCGGCCGTCGTGTCCACTTCCGGGATGACGACGACCAGGGCCGGGCCCAGGATCTGGGCCAGCAGCATGCCGGCCACCGCGCCGAGGGCGCCCACGAACAGCCGCGGGAGCGGGATCTGCCGGGCCGCCTGCTCGAGCGCGAGGACGCCGAAGCCGGTGGCGACCCCGGCGACGAACCCGCCCAGTGCCCACGCCAGCCACGGCCCGCGCGGGTTCAGCGAGGCGACGAGGAGATAGCCCCCGTACCCGACCAGCGTGACGAAGATCACGCTCCCGTGGGCGAAGCTCGGCTTCGGCCGCCGCTCGGGCGACTCTGGACGCTCGGGAGTCCCGGCTTCGGCCGTCATCCGACCACCAGCCCCAGGGCTTCCTCGAGCGTCGCCACGCCCCGCACCTCCAGCGGGTATCGGGTCCCCGCGACCAGGCTCGAGCGCGGCACCACCGCGCTCGTGAAGCCGAGCGCCGCCGCCTCGCCGAGACGGGGCTCCAGCCCGCCGATGCCCCGGACCTCGCCGGTCAGCCCGACCTCGCCGAGGAGCACCAGGTCGGTCGCCACCGGCCGCTCGGTGTAGCTGGAGGCCGCGGCGACGACGATGCCCAGGTCCGCCGCCGGCTCCTGGCAGCGCGCGCCGCCCGCCACGTTGACGAAGACGTCCTGGTTCTGGAGCGGGAAGCCGGCCCGCTTCTCCAGGACGGCCAGCAGGAGACAGACCCGGTTGTAGTCGGCGCCGAGCACGGTTCGCCGGGGGGTCCCGAAGTGGGCCGGACTCACCAGGGCCTGCAGCTCCAGGAGGAGCGGCCGCGTCCCCTCCAGCGCCGCCACGATCACGGAGCCCGGCGCCCCCCGGGGGCGCTCGGCCAGGAAGACCGCGGACGGGTTGGCAACCTGGGCCAGGCCCCGACCGGTCATCTCGAAGACGCCGATCTCGTTCGTCGAACCGAAGCGGTTCTTCACCGCCCGCAGCACCCGATAGGTCGCGTGCCGCTCGCCCTCGAAGTAGAGCACCGTGTTGAACGAGGTGCTCGAGCACGCGGGGCCCCGCCAGCGCGCCCTCCTTCGTCACGTGGCCGACCAGGAAGACGGCGAGGCCGCGGGATTTCGCCAGCATCATGAGCCGCGCACCCGACTCCCGCACCTGGCTCACGCTGCCCGGAGCGGACTCGAGCGTCTCGAGGTAGACAGTCTGGATCGAGTCCACCATCAGGACGCGCGGCGCGAGGGCGTCCACCTGGGCCTCGATCGCCTCCACCGCCGTCTCGGCCAGGAGGAAGAGGTTCTTCGTTCCCGGCGCCCCGACGCCGAGCCGGTCGGCCCGCAGCTTCACCTGCGCCACCGATTCCTCGCCGGAGACGTAGAGCACGGGGCCGGCGACCTCGGCGAGCGCATGGCAGGCCTGTGTGAGCAATGTGCTCTTGCCGATGCCGGGATCTCCGCCGATGAGGACCAGCGAGCCGGGGACGAGGCCGCCGCCCAGGACGCGGTCCAGCTCGGCGATCCCGGTCCGGATCCGCTCGGCGTCCCCCGACGAGACCTCCCCGAGGGGGACCGGGCGGCTGCCGGCCGCGACCCCGCCGGCGGCGCGGGCGCCGCCCCGCCGGAACCCACCTGGCGCGGGCGCGCTCCGCTCCTCCACCATCGTGTTGAACTCGCCGCAATCGGGGCAGCGACCGTACCACTTCTGGGCCTGAGAGCCGCAGGCCTGGCAGCGGAAGACCGACGTCGCCTTCACTTCGGGCTCTCGCCGCGGCCGATGGCGGCCCGGATCAGGGCGCGGAGCAGAACGCTTCGCTGCGCCCCCTCCAGGAACGCCGCCAGGTTCTCGTAGACCGTCGGATCCTGGATGAGCCCCCCGATCGTCCCCTCGCCCGCCTCGACCTTCCCGGTGATCTCCTTCAGGTTCGCCATCGCCGCCCGGAGGTCGGCAAGCGCCTCGCCGAGCCGGGCGTCTCCCGCCAGGGAGTCGGCCAGCCGGCCGAGCCCGGCCATCCCCTCGGCGAGCTGTCGGGCCGCCCCTTCGGTGCCGGGCTGGGTCAGGCCCCCGATGAGCCCCTCGCCGCGCGCCACCCGGCCCGTCACCTCGCGGAAGTGGCGCGCCGTCTCCGCGAGGTCGGCGACGATCTGCTTGCCGGCCGGGTCGTAGAGGAGCGCCTGGAGAAGGCCGTCCGCGTCGCGCGCCCGCTCCACGGCCTGGGCCAGGCCCTCGGCCGCCGTGGCGACCCGCTTGACGGCCCGTGCCGCGTCCGGATCGCGAAGGAGCACGCCCAGCGCCCCGTCTCCGCGCTCGACGGCGGCGAACAGCGAGCCGGCCCGGCCGAGCAGCCCGTCGAGGTTCTGGACGAGCTTGCTCTCCCCGTAGATCAAGGAGTGGAGCAGGCCCTGCCCCTCCTCCACCTGGCGCACCACCCGGTTCACGCGCTCCATGGCGCCCCGGGCCTCGGCCGCGGCCTGGCGAGTCTCGTCGACCAGCCCGGCGGTCTTCGGGTCCGCCAGCAGGCCGTCGAAGCGCTTGACGGTCTCGGTCACCTGGCGGAGAGCCCCGGCCGCATCGGCGACGGCCTCGCCGAGTCGCGGGTCGTAGATCAGCCGGTGCAGGAGGCCCTGCCCCTCCTCCACCTGGCGCACCACCCGGTTCACGCGTTCCACGGCGCCCCGAGCCTCGGTCACCGCCTGGCGGGCCTCGTCGACCAGCCCGGCGGTCTTCGGGTCCGCCAACAGGCCGTCGAAGCGCTTGACGGTCTCGGTCACCTGGCGGAGAGCCCCGGCCGCATCGGCGACGGCCTCGCCGAGTCGCGGGTCGTAGATCAGCCGGTGCAGGAGGCCCTGGCCCTTCTCGATCTCCGCCGTCAGCGTCCGGACCGACCGGACGGTCTCGACCAGGTCGGGGCCGGCCGTGGTCTCGGTCACCTTGGC
The DNA here is from genome assembly GCA_963708025.1 of uncultured Candidatus Rokubacteria bacterium. Taxonomy (GTDB): domain Bacteria; phylum Methylomirabilota; class Methylomirabilia; order Rokubacteriales; family DASRDR01; genus CAVPSB01. The sequence continues at coordinate 122,887 of CAVPSB010000032.1, forward strand.
AACCGTCGTCTTCAGCTCGTTCGAGAGATCGACCAAGTTTCGCACGAGCTCCGTACCCTGCTTCATGAGCCGGTTGGTGTCGAACGGCTCCTCGGTCCGGATCTGGGCGCCCTCCCCGAGCACCCGGGCCTCGGGGCCGCCGAGGGTGACCTCGACGATCTTGTCACCCAGGAGCCCGAGGGTCTCGATCCGGGCCACGGAGTCCTCGCGGACCCGGTTCTGGACGCGGCGGACGAGGGTCAGCTCGACCTGGACGTTCCGGTCGATGGACTCGGGCAGCCGGATGGCGGTGACGCGCCCGACGGGGACGCCGGCCAGCCGGACCGTCGCCCCCTCGATCAGCCCGCCGACCTGGGTGAACCCGGCGAGGAGCCGGTACTGGCGCTCGAACATCCCGGACTGGCGGCCAAGGAAGTAGATGAGGCCGACCAGCACGGCGAGGCCGGCGAGGATGAAGGCCCCGACCCGGAGCTGCAGGAGCGTGCGGCTCGTACCCGACTGGGTCGGCTCCATTAATCGGAACCCCCCCCACCCCCGTCCCCTCCCCACCTGCCGGGGGGAGGGGGGCCGGCCCCTGCGGTCTCCCGGCTTCCCGCGCCAGGCGACTCTATCGCGGTCCTACGCCCGCCCTCGGAACCCCCACCCCCGTCCCCTCCCGTCTGCTGGACGGCCTCCGGCCTGTGGCCGGGGGGAGGGGGGCCGGCCCCTGCGACTTCCCAGCTACCCACGCCAGGCGATTGCATCACGGTGTTACGCCTGCTGGCGCCCGGCGAGGAAGGCCTGCACCTCGCTCTGGCGGGACTCGAAGATGGCCTCGGGTGAGCCGACCTGGACGATCCGACCTTGGACCAGGATGGCGATCAGGTCGGAGACGCTCCGGGCGAACTCGAGGTCGTGGGTCACGATCATCGAGGTCTCGGTGACGCCCCGCGCCTTCAGCCCCTCCACCAGCTCCGTGATGAGCCGGGCGTTCGTCGGGTCCAGCCCCGCCGTCGGCTCGTCGTAGAGGACCAGCTCGGGCTCCAGCACGATGGCCCGGGCGATCCCCACCCGCTTCCGCATCCCGCCCGACAGCTCGGCGGGCAGCTTCCGGTCGATGTCCCGCAGCCCGACCAGGGCCAGCTTCGCATGGACCCGCTCGGCCATCTCGGTCTCCGCGAGCCGGGTGTGCTCCCGGAGCGGGAAGGCCACGTTCTCGTACACCGTCAGGGAATCGAAGAGGGCCGCGCCCTGGAACACGAAGCCCATGCGCCGCCGAAGCGGGAGCAGCGCCTCCTCCCGCAACGGCGTCGTGTCCACGCCGAGCGTCTCGATCCGCCCCCGGTCCGGCTTGATGAGGCCAGCGGTCAGCCGCAGTGTCACCGTCTTGCCGGAGCCACTCCCCCCCATGATGGTCAGCGTCGTCCCCCGCGGGACCTCGAGGTCGAGGCCCCGTAGCACGGGATGCCCGTCGAACGACTTCCCGACCTGCTCGAACCGGACGGCGGCGTCACCCATGCGCCTCCCACCCGATGCCCAGTCAGAGCAGCAAGAAGATCTTCGTCAGGAAGAAGTCGGCGATGATGACCGCGACCGAGACCTGGACCACGGTCGCGGTCGTGGCCCGCCCGAGCCCCTCGGTTCCCCCGGTCATGTCCAGGCCGTTGTAGGAGCCGATCAAGGTCACCAGGAGCCCGAAGAAGACGCTCTTCGCGATGCCCGTCATCAGGTCCCGGATCACCACCCAGTAGAAGATGGTGTTCCAGTAGAGATACATGTCGATCTGGCGCTCGTAGACGGCGATGAGCATGCCGCCGACCAGGCCCACGAAGTCGGCCAGCGCGGTCAGGAGCGGGAAGGCCAGGAGCGCGGCCCAGACGCGGGGGACGATGAGGCGCTTCACGTAGTTGACGCCGATCGCCCGCAGGGCGTCGATCTGCTCGGTCACCTTCATCGAGCCCAGCTCGGCCGTGATTCCCGAGGCCACCTTGCCGCCGACCAGGATCGCGGTCAGCACCGGTCCCAGCTCCCGCACGATCGAGAGCGCGACCAGGGGACCGACGTAGAGGTCGGCACCGAACCGGGAGAGGTAGACCGCCGCCTGGAGGGCGAAGACCATCCCGGTGAACATGGCGGCGGTATTGGCCACCAGGAGCGAGCGGACTCCGATGCTGTCGAACCCGGAGACGACGAGCGGGAGGTACCGGCGCGGGAGCCACGCGTTCCGGCCGACGTCCCAGGCCAGGAGCCCGAGGCCCCCGTAGTAGGACGCCAGCCGGCGGCCGCGCGCCCCCAGCAGGTCCCAGAGCCTCCGTCATGGATTCTCCGGCAGGGGGGGAGTGCCAAACATCCATCTCGCCGGGACGCCTCGCGCCTGCGGCGCTCGGGACGTCCCTTCCTTCCGGCGGCCCCCCCTGGACCCCCCCACTTGGCTTGCTCGTTGCGCGTGGTGCGGGCACTCCATGGGCGGTTCAGCGGTTGCCGCACTCACCGGTGTCCTCCGGTCGGCGCGAAGCGCCGCTTGGCGTGCGCCGGGCGCGTGGGGTGGGCCGTCCATCGGCGGTTCAGCCGTTGTCGCCTTCACCGGTGTTCCTCGGTCAGCTGGAAGCTCGCCGTGAAGCGCTCGAAGTCTTCGGCCACCACCGGCAGCCGCTCCGGTGGCGCCACGACGACCAGGTCGTAGACGCAGCCGCGGCCCTGGAGCGTCACCGCCCCCACCCCGACCGGCAACCCGTCGAGCCGCGCGGTGAAGCGGCTCCGGACGCCGCGCAGCCCCGCGATCTCGACCGGCGCCTCGTCCACCTTCTGCACCTCGCGGAGCCCGAATCGCAAATGCCGCGCCAGGACCGGGAGGGTTCGCTGAGGGACCTTTCCCCCGCAGGTGCCGTGGGCCATCAGCCCCGCCTCGGTCGCCGGCTGGCGCAGCGCCACGTCGGCGTCCGTGTCGATCCGCTCCCAGCCGGGGGGAGGGACCACGCGGTACGCCTTGCCCGAAACCACGATGGGCCGTCCCTCGGTCCCCGGGCGCCCCGCCGCGCAGCCGATCACGAGGCCGGCCACTCCCGCCACCGCGACCATTCGCCCGAATCCCCCTGCCATCCGCCCAGGACCAGCGGCGGGGCCGATGAGCGTCGCATCGCGTCGTCGTTCGGACGGCCTTCGGCCTGTGGGGTCGTCGCCGATCCTCGGCGTACTCGGAGTACGCCTGCGGTCGGCGACTCCCTGCGTCGATTGGACGGCCTTCGGCCTGGGGCGGACGGCCTTCGGCCTTTGGGCGCTGCTCGCTCCTCGGCCCCATCCCCGAAGACCTGACTCATCTGCCATGAACTGGCGGTTCCAAGGAACTCGGTCGGGCCGCGGGAGCACAGCGCTCGGCCCCCGGACCCCTCCGGCTCTTCCGTTGCCACTGGTTTCCGGACGCCCGTTCACAGGCTCTCACGAGGCGTCGGGCCGGTGGCGCCGCGCCAGCTCGGCGAAGACGCGGCGAACCGGGATGCCGCGCGCGCCCAGCAGGACCAGGGTGTGGAACCAGAGGTCCGCCACCTCCGCCACCAGCCGGTCCGGGGACTCGGTCGTGGCGGCGACGATGACCTCCGCAGACTCCTCGCCGATCTTCTTCAGAAGGCCGGGGTCGCCGGCCCCCAGGAGCTTCGAGACATACGAGCCCTCCCGGGGCTCGGCCCGACGTGATTCGATCACCCGCTCCACCGTCTCCAGGATCGCCGGCCCGGCCGTGGGGGCCGCGGGATCGGGGCCCGTCCCGCCCACCCGGGTGAAGAAGCACGTCCGGCTCCCGGTGTGGCACGCCACGCCCTCCTGGTGGACCAGGACGAGCAGGGTGTCCCGATCGCAGTCGGCGTAGACCGCCGTCACGTGCTGCCGGTGGCCCGACGTCTCCCCCTTTTCCCAGGGCGCCTGACGGGAGCGTGACCAGAAGTGCGTGCGCCCGCTCTCCAGCGTCTTCCGCAGGGCCTCCTCGTTCATCCAGGCGACCATCAGCACCTCGCCGGTCTCGGCCTCCTGGACCACGGCCGGGACGAGGCCGTCGAACCCGAAGGCGACCTGGGTCACGCCGCCCGCTCCTCCAGCCGGATCGGGACCCCGCGCTCACGCAGGTACGCCTTCGCCTCGGCGATCCGGTGCTCACCGAAGTGGAAGATCGAGGCGGCCAGCGCCGCATCGGCCCGACCTGCGGTCAGAACCTCGTGGAGGTGCGCCAGGGTCCCAGCCCCGCCCGACGCGACGACCGGCACCGGAACCTCCGTCGAGACGGCGGCCGTCAGCTCGAGGTCGTAGCCGTCCCGCGTCCCGTCCCGGTCCATGCTCGTGAGCAGGATCTCGCCGGCGCCGAGCGCCGCGGCCTCCCGCGCCCAGGCCACGGCGTCGCGCGCCGCCGGCCGCCGGCCGCCGTGGGTGTAGACCTCGAAGCGCGCGCCGTGTCGCTTGGCGTCGATCGCCACCACGATGCACTGGCTGCCGAAGCGCTCGGCCGCCTCCCGGATGAGGTCCGGCCGGGCGAGCGCGGCGGTGTTGACCGACACCTTGTCGGCTCCGGCGCGGAGCAGCGTGCGGATGTCGTCCAGGCTCCGGACCCCGCCGCCGACGGTCAGGGGCATATAGATGGCCTCCGCCGTCCGGCGGACGACATCGAGCATGGTGGCCCGCTCCTCGTGGGAGGCGGTGATGTCGAGGAAGACCAGCTCGTCGGCACCCTGCCGGTCGTAGGCGACCGCCGCCTCCACGGGATCCCCCGCGTCGGCGAGGTCCACGAAGCGGACGCCCTTGACGACGCGGCCCTCCCTGACGTCGAGGCAGGGGATCACGCGCTTGGCCAGCATGACCGCGCCCTCAGCTCGCCACCGCGGCCAGCGCCGCTCGCAAGTCCACCGCTCCCGTGTAGAGCGCGCGGCCGACGATGGCGCCGGCGATCCCCGGGATGGCGGCCAGCCGGACCAGGTCCTCCACCGCCGCCACGCCGCCCGAGGCGATGACGGGCAGCCCAGCGCTCGCCGCGAGCGCCGCGGTCGCCGCGAGATTCGGCCCCCGCCCGGTCCCGTCCCGGCGCACGTCGGTGTAGATGACGCCGACCGCCCCCGCCCCCTCTGCGCGGCGGGCGAGGTCGAGGGCAGTCAGCGGCAAGGTCCGGGTCCAGCCGTCGACCGCCACCTGGCCGTCCACCGCGTCCACGCCGACGAGGATCCGACCCGGGAAGCGGGCGCAGGCGGCGTCCAGGAAGGCCGGATCGAGGGCGGCGCCAGTGCCGAGGATGGCCCAGCGGGCGCCGGTGGCGAGGGCGGCGGCGGCGGTCTCCAGGTCCCGCAGGCCACCCCCCACCTCGACGGGCACGGGGACGGCGGCGACGAGGGCGGCGATGAGCGGCGCCTGGCGCGGTCCACCGGCGAACGCGCCGTCCAGGTCCACGACGTGGAGGCGAAGGGCACCCTCCGCGGCGAAGCGTCGCGCCATGGCCACCGGGTCGTCGCCGAAGACGGTCGCCGTGTCGGCGCGACCCTCGACCAGGCGGACGCAGCGCCCCCCCTGGAGGTCGATTGCCGGAATGATCATCACGCGCGCGGGCCCAGAGTGGTAACGCCAGCCAGCCGGGCGAAGTTCTCGAGGAGCCGGAGCCCCCACCCCTGGCTCTTCTCGGGATGGAACTGCGTCCCGTAGAGACGGCCGCGGGCGACCAGCGCCGGGAACCGCACGCCGTACTCGCAGCTCGCCACCGCGAACCCCGCGACATCGCGCGGCTCCGGGTAGTAGGAGTGGACGAAGTAGAAATAGGCGCCGGGCGGCACGCCGTCGAGGATGGCCAACTCGGCGGACCCCGGCTCGAACGCGAGCTGGTTCCAGCCCATGTGCGGCACCTTGAGTCCGGCAGGAAAGCGCCGGACGACGCCGGGCAGGATGTCGAGCCCCTTGGCGTGACCGAACTCCTCGCTCTCGGTGAAGAGCAGCTGGTAGCCGAGGCAGATGCCGAGATACGGCCGCCCGGCCTCGACGTGGGCGCGGATCGACTCGACGAGCCCGAGACTCTCCAGGGTCTGCATGGCGTCCGCGAAGGCGCCATCCCCGGGAACAACCAGGGCGTCGGCGCGTTCCACGATCGCGCGGTCGTCGGTGATCACGGCGGCGTCCGCTGGACCCCCAACCCGGGCCAGCGCCTTCTGGACGCTGCCCAGGTTCCCGCGGCCGTAATCCACGACCGCGATCATCACGGGGTCAGGCCTTTCATTCTTTCACTCTTTCGTTCTCTGTTCGCCGGATTGTCAAGAATGAAAGGCCTGACCCCACTACAGCGATCCTTTGGTCGAGAGGACGCCCTGGATGCGCGGATTGAGTCGCGACGCCTCGGCCAGCGCCCGGCCGAAGCTCTTGAAGATCGCCTCCGCGATGTGGTGGACGTTCTCGCCGTAGTGGAGGTTCACGTGGAGGTTCACCAGCGCGTTCATGGCGAACGCGCGGAAGAAGTCCTTCAGGAGGTCGAGGTCGAAATTCCCGACCTTGGTCTTGGCCAGCGGCACGTTGTACGAGAAGTACGGCCGGCCCGAGATGTCGATGTGCACCGCCGCCAGGGCCTCGTCCATCGGCACGTACGACGTCCCGAAGCGGACGATCCCACGCTTCTCGCCGAGCGCCTCGTGGAACGCCTTGCCGAGGCAGATCCCGACATCCTCCACCGTGTGGTGGAGGTCCACGTCGGTGTCGCCCCGGGCGTCCACCTTCAGGTCGAGGAGCCCGTGCTTGCCCATCGCCTCCAGCATGTGGTTCAGGAACGGGATGGTCGTCTGCGCCGACGACTCACCGATCCCGTCGACGTTGAGCTGAAGCAGGATCTCCGTCTCCCGGGTCTTCCGCTCGATCCGGGCCACCCGGCCCACGGCCGGCACGGCGCCGTTGCCGCCGCCACCGGGCCGTTGCCGCCGCCCCGGCGCCGCCGGCCGCCCCCGGACCCCCGCCCCCCCCGCCACGTCGCCGCCGTCGCCGTGCCATGTCAGTGGTCCTCCTCCCGCGGCTCCACGCGCCGGCGGGCCGCCTCGCTGTGCGCCTGAAGCCCCTCGGCCGCCGCCAGCCGCGCCAGGTGCGGCCAGGCGGCCCGGAGTCCGGCCGGAGTGTAGTGGACGAGGTTCGAGCGCTTGACGAAGTCCTCCACCGAGAGCCCCGAGGCGAACCGGGCGGTGGCGCCGGTGGGCAGGACGTGGTTGGGTCCCGCCAGGTAGTCCCCGACGACCTCGGGGGTGTGCGGGCCCAGAAAGATCGCGCCCGCGTGGCGGACGGCCGCGAGCCACCCGAAGGGGTCGGCCACCGCCAGCTCGAGGTGCTCGGGGGCGAGGCGGTTGGCGATCTCCACCGCCTCCGCCAGATCGCGGGTCACGACCACCGCGCCGTGGTCCCGGACGGCGGCCGAGGCGATCTCGGCGCGCAGGAGGCGCGGGCACTGGCGGGCCACCTCCGCCCGCACCGCCTCCGCGACCGCCGGGGCATCGGTCAGGCACACCACGCGCGCCAGCGCGTCGTGCTCGGCCTGGGCGAGGAGGTCGGCGGCGACGTGGCCCGGATCCGCCGTCCGGTCGGCCACCACGACGACCTCGCTGGGGCCGGCGATCGTGTCGATGCCGACCTCGCCGAAGACCAGCCGCTTGGCCAGGGCCACGTAGATGTTGCCCGGGCCGACGATCTTGTCCACCCGCCGGATGCTGGCGGTGCCGTACGCGAGGGCGGCGATGGCCTGGGCCCCGCCGGCCTTGTAGGCCTCGGTGGCGCCGGCCAGCCGGGCCGCCGCCAGCACGACCGGGTTCAGCCGGCCGTCGGGCCCGGGCGGGGAGACGACCACGAGCTCGCGAACGCCCGCCACCCGGGCCGGGATCAGATTCATGAGGACGGTTGACGGGTAGGCCGCGCTCCCGCCCGGCACGTAACAGCCGACGCGGTCGAGCGGCGTCACCTGCTGGCCGAGGAGCGAGCCGTGCTCGTCCCGGACCCACCAGGAGCGTGGGAGCTGGTGACGGTGAAACGCTTCGATCCGCCGGGCCGCCTCGACCAGCGCCCCCTCGAGGTCGGCCGGCACCGCCGCCGCGTCCCACTCAGCCTCCGAGACGCGCAGCTCCTCGACGGAAAGCTCGACGCCGTCGAAGCGCTTGGTCAGCTCGACGAGCGCGGCATCGCCCTGGCGACGGACGTCGTCCACGATCGCCGCCACCCGGGCCAGCAGGTCGGGCGCCGCCGCGCCGTGCGGTCGCGCCAGCGCCGCCACCACGCCCTCGAGCCCGAGGTCCCCGGTCGCCAGCAGGCGGATCACCGGGCCGCCCCCGCGCGGAGCTCCTCCAGGACCCGGCCCACGGCCCGGTAGGCGGTCTTCTGCGACGCCCGGTTCACGATCAGCCGGGCGGTGGACTGCATGATCTCCGCCACCTCGACGAGGCCATTGGCCCGCAGCGTCTCCCCCGACTGGACGAGGTCCACGATGCGCTCGGCCAGCCCGACCAGCGGCGCCAGCTCGATGGAGCCGTCCAGACGGACGACCTCGACCTGGATCCCGCGGTCCGCGAAGTACCGGCGCGCGAGGTTCGGGTACTTGGTCGCCACGCGCACCCAGGACCACTTGCTCGGGTCGTCCCGCTCCCACAGGGCGCGCGGCTCCGCGACGACCAGCCGGCAGTGCCCGAAGCCCAGGTCGAGCGGCTCGTAGACGTCGGGCTCCTGCTCCTCGAGCACGTCCTTGCCGACGATGCCCAGGTCGGCGGCGCCGTACTCGACGTAGGTCGGCACGTCCATGGGCTTGAGGATGAGGAACCGGAGCCCCCGCGCCGCGTCGGCGAAGATCAGCTTGCGGGACTCGTCGGGCAGGATCCCGTCGAGGCCCGCCCGCCCGAGGAGCTCCAGGGCGGGCCGGAGGAGCCGGCCCTTCGGGAGCGCCAGGGTCAGTGGCCGGGCCGGGTCGGTCATTCGAGTCCACCCCCACCCCCGACCCCTCCCCACCCGCCGGGGGGAGGGGGGGCGCCCCGCCACCCCAACACGGTACGCGATCGGCGATGCGAGCGGGTTGCCACAGGGTGCCTCATCTGGAGCCCACCCCCGACCCCTCCCCACCCGCCGGGGGAGGGGGGGCGCCCCGCCACCCCAACACGGTACGCGATCGGCGATGCGAGCGGGTTGCCACAGGGTGCCTCATCTGGAGCCCACCCCCGACCCCTCCCCACCCGCCGGGGGGAGGGGGGGCGCCCCGCCACCCCAACGCGGTACGCGATCGGCGGTGCGAGCGGGTTGCCACAGGGTGCCTCATCTGGAGCCCACCCCCGACCCCTCCCCACCCGCCGGGGGGAGGGGGGGCGCCCCGCCACCCCAACGCGGTACGCGATCGGCGGTGCGAGCGGGTTGCCACAGGGTGCCTCATCTGGAGTCCACCCCCACCCCCGACCCCTCCCCACCCGCCGGGGGGAGGGGGGGCGCCCCGCGTTTCCGACGCGGTACGAGGCCGGGGAAGCCAGAGGGCTGGCACGTCGTGTCTCATGCTTCGCGCCGGATCCGGGCGCCGAGCCCTGCCAGCTTTTTCTCCATGCCCTCGTAGCCGCGATCGAGGTGATAGACGCGGGAGAGCTCGGTCGTCCCCGCCGCGGCCAGGGCGGCGAGCACGAGCGACGCCGAGGCGCGGAGGTCGGTGGCCATGACGGGGGCGCCCTGATACGCCTCGACCCCCCGGACCACCGCCCGGTGGCCGTCGATCTCGATCGACGCGCCCAGCCGCCGCAGCTCGGCGGCGTGCATGAAGCGGTTCTCGAAGATGGTCTCGGTGACGACGCTCGAGCCGTCGGCCAGCCCGAGGAGCGCCATCATCTGGGCCTGCATGTCGGTGGCGAAGCCCGGGAAGGGGTTCGTCACGATGTCGGTCGGGCGCGGGCGGCCCTCGGCCTGGACCCGGATCCGGTCGGCGCCGACCTCGAGCCGGGCGCCGGTCGCTTCCAGCTTGTCGAGCACGGCGGTCAGGTGATCGGGGACGACATCCGTGATGGTGACATCACCGCGCGTGATCGCGCCGGCGACCAGGAAGGTCCCTGCTTCCACGCGGTCGGGGATGATCCGATGGCGCGCGCCCCCCAGCTCGCGCACCCCCTCGATCTCGATCCGCTCGGTTCCCGCGCCCTGGATCCGGGCGCCCATCGCGCAGAGCAGCCGGGCCAGATCCGGGATTTCCGGCTCGCGCGCGGCGTTCTCGAGGATCGTGGTGCCCTCGGCCAGCGCGGCGGCCATCATCAGGTTCTCGGTGCCGGTGACCGTCACCACGTCGAAGACGATCCGCGCGCCCTTGAGTCGCGCGGCCTTCGCCTCCACGTACCCCTGGGAGAGCTGGATCTCGGCCCCCAGCCGCTCGAGCCCCTTGAGGTGGAGGTCGATGGGCCGCACGCCGATCGCGCAGCCGCCGGGGAGGGCCACCCGGGCCCGCCCCGCCCGCGCCACCAGGGGACCGAGCACCAGGACGGAGGCGCGCATCGTGGAAACCAGCTCGTAGGGCGCCTCCACCGAGGTGAGCCGCGGGGTTCGGGCCTCCGTGCGCCCGTCCTGGTGACGCACCTCGGCGCCTAGCCGGCCCAGCAACTTCGAGATCGTCGCCACGTCGGCCAACCTCGGCACGTTTTCCAGGACCACCGGCGCCTCGGAGAGGAGCGAGGCGGCGAGCAGCGGCAGGGCGGCGTTCTTCGCGGCGCTGACCCGCACCGCGCCGCGTAGCGGGACCCCGCCCTCGATCAAGAGCCGGGCCGCCATCTACCGCACCCCCACGTCCAGCACGCGCTCGTATCCCGCCAGATCCCGGTGGAATCCGGGGGGGCGGTACCGCGGGTCCGCCGACAGTCGCGCCCGGAGCCGCTCGGCCTGGTCGTGGCCGATCTCCAGCAGGACGCGTCCCTCGGGGACGGTGAACCCGGGTGCCTCGTCGAGGATACGCGTCGCGACCGCCAGCCCGTCGGGTCCGCCGTCGAGCGCCGGCGCCGGCTCCCAGTCGCGGACCTCCGCCGGCAGCGTGGCCAGCGTCGGCCGGGCGAGGTAGGGCGGGTTGGCGACCACCAGATCGCAGCGTCCGGCCAGGTCGAGTCCGGCCAGGGGGGCGAACAGATCTCCCTCCAGGACGCGGACGCGGCCGGCCAGCCCGAGGCATTCCACGTTGGCCCGGGCGAAGCGCGCGGCCAGGGGCGACAGCTCGACGGCCCACACGGTGAGGTCGGGGCGCCGAGCCGCGAGGGCGCACGCCACGACACCGGAGCCCGCGCAGAGGTCGAGGGCCACGCCCGGCGCCCGGGGCGCGACGGCCAGCGCGCGCTCCACGAGCAACTCGGTCTCGGGCCGCGGGATGAAGACACCGGGGCCGACCGCGATCCGGAGCCCCAGGAACTCTTCGGCGCCCAGGAGGTATTGGAGAGGCTCGTGGCCCGCCCGCCGCGCCAGCAGCGCCTCGAATCCGGCGATCGCCGACGGCTCGATCTCGCGATCGGGCTCGACGTGGAGCGCCAGGCGGGTGGTGCCGAGCACGTGAGCCAGCAGCAGCTCCGCGTCCTGGCGCGCGGTGGCGATGCTCGCGTCGCGGAGGCGACGCTCCGCCTCCCGGAGCAGTCCCCCGACCCGCGCGCCGGCGCGGCAGAGCGTCGGGGCTGTCACGGAACCACCGACTCGAGCTGGGCCGCCCGCTCCGATTCGGCGAGCGCGGCGATCAGCTCGTCGAGGTCGCCCTCCAGGACGTCCGGCAGCCGGTGCAGTGTGACGCCGATCCGGTGATCGGTGACCCGGCCCTGGGGGAAGTTGTAGGTGCGGATCCGTTCGCTGCCGCTCCCCGGTGCCGACCTGGCTCTTGCGATCGGCCGCGATCTGGCAGCGTTGCTCCTCCTGGGCTCGCTCGAGGAGGCGGGCGCGCAGGACGCGCAGCGCCTTCGCCCGGTTCTTGATCTGGGAGCGCTCGTCCTGGCAGGTCACGACCAGTCCGGTCGGCAGGTGGGTGATGCGCACCGCGGAGTCGGTCGTGTTGACGCCCTGCCCGCCCGGGACCGGAGGAGCGGTAGACGTTGACCTTGAGGTCCTTCTCCTCGACCTGGATGTCCACGTCCTCGGCCTCGGGGAGAACGGCCACGGTGACGGTCGACGTGTGGATGCGCCCGGCCGACTCGGTGACCGGGACGCGCTGCACGCGGTGGACGCCGCCGCTCGAACTTCAGCCGGCTCCAGGCCCCTTTGCCGTGGATGGCGAAGATGATCTCCTTGAAGCCGCCCTGCCCCGTCGGGTGGCTGTCGATCACCTCGACCCGCCAGCCCTTGGCGCTCGGCGTACTTCGTGTACATCCGGGCCAGCTCGGCGGCGAACAGGGCGGCCTCGTCGCCCCCGGCACCGGCGCGGATCTCGACGAAGACGCTCTTCTCGTCGGCGGGATCCTTGGGGAGGAGCAGGTCCCGCAGGCGCCGCTCGAGGGTCGTCTCGCGGTCGCGGAGGACGAGCAATTCGCCTTCGGCGAGCTCGCGCAGCTCCGGATCGGCGTCCTCGGAGAGGATCTGGTTGGCCTGCTCGATCATCTCGAGGTAGCGCTTGTACTCGCGGAACGCCGAGACGGTCTCTTCCAAGTCGGCCCGAGCCTTGGCGAGCTTCGCGTACTCGGTCCGCGCACCCCCCGGCTGGCCAGCCGTCTCGGCGAGCTGCTGGCCCAGCTCTTCGTACCGATTCTCGATCGCCCGCAGCTTGTCGAACACGCTCAGGGCCTCGCCGGGGTCACCGGACGTGACGGTCGGGTCGCATTCGAGACGGGGGTACGCGGAGACATCCCGGCCGCGCCCAGGTGCGCCCCGCGCCCGCAGCCGAGCGCGGGGTCGCCGTTACGGCTGCGCCTGCGGCTTCCGACCGTATTTCCGCTGGAAGCGCTCGATCCGCCCCGCGGTGTCCACCAGCTTCTGCTTGCCCGTGTAGAAGGGGTGGCACTTCGAGCAGATCTCGACCCGGACGCCGGGGCGCGTGGATCGGGTCTGGATGATCTCACCGCAGGCGCAGGTGATGGTGGTCTCGACATACTCAGGATGGATGGCCGCCTTCACGTAAGTCCTCCCGAAAAAGGAGAATGAGAACGCGCCCATGATACCACAGGGCCCGTCACCCGGCAAGGAACCGCGCCCGGCCAATCGCGATCTTCGCTCCCGGGCTGGCCGACACCAGGTGCGCGGCCTGCGAGCGACCCGTCCGAGCGGCGGCTTCGCCGCCGGCCCACCGCCCGACCCGAAAAAGGGGGCATCGGGAGGGGCTTCCGAGACCCCCCCGAAGAAGTTAGCCCAGGCTCGACATGGACGCCAGGAACTCCTTGTTGCTCTTGGTCATCTTCAGCTTGTCGAGGAGCAGCTCCATCGCCTCGACCGGGTTCAGCTGGGACAAAGCCTTCCGCAGGAGCCAGACTCGCTGCAGGTCGTCCTTGTCCAGGAGCAGCTCTTCCTTCCGGGTCCCCGATTGCTCGAGGTTGATCGTCGGGAAGACGCGCTTGTCCATGAGCCGGCGGTCCAGATGGACCTCCATGTTGCCCGTGCCCTTGAACTCCTCGAAGATGACGTCGTCCATCCGGCTGCCGGTGTCGACCAGCGCGGTGGCGAGAATGGTCAGGCTGCCCCCCTCCTCGATGTTCCGGGCGGTGGCGAAGAACCGCCGCGGCCGCTGTAGCGCGTTGGCGTCGAGGCCGCCGGAGAGGACCTTGCCCGACGGCGGGATCACCGCGTTGTGGGCGCGGGAGAAGCGGGTGATCGAGTCGAGCAGGATCACCACGTCCTTCTTGTGCTCGACCAGGCGCTTGGCCTTCTCGATCACCATGTCCGCCACCTGGACGTGCCGGGCCGGCGGCTCGTCGAACGTCGAGGAGATCACCTCGCCCCGCACGTTCCGCTGCATGTCGGTGACCTCCTCGGGCCGCTCGTCGATGAGCAGCACGATGAGGTAGATCTCCGGGTGATTCTTGGCGATCGCATTGGCGATGGCCTGGAGCAGCATCGTCTTGCCGGTCCGCGGCGCGGCGACGATCAGCCCCCGCTGCCCCTTGCCGATCGGGGTCAAGAGGTCCATGACCCGCGTCGACAGATCCTCGCCGTCGTGCTCCAGGCGGATCCGCTCCATCGGGTAGAGCGGGGTCAGGTTGTCGAAGAGGATCTTGTCCTTGGCGGCTTCCGGTGGCTCGTAGTTGATGGCCTCGACCTTGAGCAGCGCGAAGTAGCGCTCGGAGTCCTTGGGCGGACGCACCTGGCCCGAGATGGTGTCCCCGGTCCGGAGGTCGAACCGCCGGATCTGTGACGGGGAGACGTAGATGTCGTCCGGCCCCGGCAGGTAGTTGTAGTCCGGGGCCCGCAGGAAGCCGAACCCGTCGGGCAGGACCTCCAGCACCCCCTCGGCGTAGATGAGCCCGTCGCGCTCCGCCTGGGCCTGCAGGATCTTGAAGATCAACTCCTGCTTTCGCAGACCGGAGATCCCCTGCACGCCCAGGTCGCGGGCGATGGAGTTGAGCTCGGGAATCGACTTCTCCTTGAGCTCGGTCAGGTTCATCCCACCGATGGTCGGTGACACCGGCGTGCCTCCTTCTCCGCGGTCCGGCCCCTCCTGCATGGGCCGGCCGACCGGATTGGAAGGGATCGGGCGACGGGGGCGGCGGGGAGGTGGAGATGTGCTCACGGTTGAGAATCGCTCCTTTGAGATACCGCGTGGCGAGGACCGTCAGGGGATTGCGCTTCAGGCGGCGTCACACTCAGCCTGGCCATGTATAGCATTCGGCCGGGAGCCTTGTCAAGGAGTTGGCGCGAGGATCGGCCTCCCGCGGCGACGTCCCCCGAGTCGGAAGCGCGTCCGGATGGCGGCGGCCGGACCGCGGCGGTCGGCGGTCGGACCGCTGCGACCAGACCCCGGTCACAGCCGCTCCGCGATCAGCGCGCGCTGGCGGAGCCCCTGGAGCCACTCCTCCAGCCGCTCCTGCGCTTTCTTCTGGACCAGGATGTCCCGGGCCTGCTGGCGGAACTGACCCAGCATCTCGGGAGTCAGCTCCTCGCGCTCCTCGATCTGAAACAGGTGGAAGCCGTTCTCCGACTTGATGGGCGCGGTCACCTCGCCCTTCCGGAGCTTCAGCATCGGCTCCTCGAAGACGCTGGCCAGCTCCCCGCGGGCCAGCCAGCCGAGGTCCCCTCCGGCGGCGGCCGACCCGTCCTGCGAGTACTGCCGGGCCAGGTCGGCGAAGTCCCCCCCCTGCTGCAGCTTCGCGACGATCTGGTTGACCTCGGTCTTGGCCTTCTCCCAGGCCGCCGGCGAGTTGGGCGGCTGGGCGAGCACCGCGATGTGGCGTGGGTGGATCTTCAGATCGGCCTCGAACTTGCCCCGGTTCTCGGCGACGTAGGCCTCGACCTCGCCGGGTGTCACGGTGGCCTTGCGCCCGATACGGCGGGCGCGGATCCGCTGGGCCAGCATCGAGTCGCGCATGTCGCGCTTGATGATGTCCCAGCTCAGGCCCTGGGCGCGCAGCTGCTCCTCGATGTGGGCGCGGTCCCCGCCGTTTCGCTTCACGAAGTCGTCCATGACCGCCGTTAGCTCCTCCTCCGGCACCTCGACCTTGTCGCGCCGGGCCTCCTGCACCTGCAGCCGGTGGTTGACCATGCGGGCCAGGACCCTCTGGATGAACCGGTCGCGCTCGACGCCGGCCGCCGGCACCACTTCCTTGTTCTCCCGGACGTACAGGACCACGGCTTCCTGCAGCTCCGACATCGTGATGACTTCCTCGTTCACCACGGCGACCACGCGCTCGACCACCGCCTGGTCGTCGGGCACCTTCGGGGCGGCACCGGGAGGCAGCATGACGGAGCCGGCATCGGCCGGAATCGGCGGCAGCTTCGGCGGGGCGCCCTTGCAGCCGGCGAGGCCGGGCACCACCAGCAGGCAGGTGATCGCGAGGCGTCCGAGTCGTCCCATCATGGCGGCCCTCCCAGAAAGCCCAGTCAACTCGGCAGGTTCATCCGACAGCCCGCTCGTCGAAGCGTTTTCCACCCGGCGCCCGGCGCGACCGGTCGGGCCGGGCCCTCCCCGGTCCCGCGCTCGACCGCATTCACCCCGCCAGTTCCCTCAGGAGCTTCGCGAGGGCCGCGTGCACCTCCCGCCAGGCCGCCGCCGGGATGGTGGCCTGGAGGACGAACTCCCGCACGAGCTTGAGGCGCTTGGGCTGCGTCCGGAGCAGGCTCAGCAGCCGGTCCGGCGCGACCGGTGTCCCGGTCGCGAAGGTGATGAGCGCCCGGCCCCCGCGCGCCTCCAGCTTCTCGATGCGCAAGGCTCGGGCCGTGACACGAAGGCCGACCACGTCGAGGAGCTGGGTGGCGGCGTCGGGCAGCGGACCGAAGCGGTCGGCCAGCTCCGCCCGCGCCTCCTCGATCTCGGCGAACGACCGGAGGCCGGCCAGGCGCTTGTAGAGCGCGAGGCGCTGCCCGGGCTCCTCCACGTACGCCTCCGGCAGGTACGCGGCGACCTCCACCGTCACCACCGGATCCAGCTCCTCCTCGACTGGCTCGCCCTTCTGCTCGCGCACGGCCTGATCGAGGAGCTTCATGTACAGGTCGAACCCGACCGCCTCGATCTGCCCGTGCTGCTCGGCCCCGAGCAGGTTGCCCGCCCCCCGGATCTCCAGGTCGCGCAGGGCGACCTTCAGCCCGGAGCCGAGCTCGGTCAGCTCCTGGACCACCCGCAGGCGCTTGGCAGCCGTGTCGTCCACGCGCCCATCGGCCGGGATCAGGAGGTACGCATAGGCCTGCAGCCGATCGCGGCCGACCCGGCCGCGGAGCTGGTAGAGCTGGGCCAGCCCGAGCCGATCCGCCCGATTGATGATGATCGTGTTCGAGGCCGGAATGTCGAGCCCCGACTCCACGATCGCGGTGGAGACCAGCACGTCGTACTCGCCCGCGACGTACTTCGTCATCGTCCGCTCGAGCGCCACCTCGGGCATCTGGCCGTGGGCCATCGCGATGCGGGCCCGGGGGACGAGGCGCTGGATCAGCCGGGCCAGGGCCGGCAGCGACTGGATCCGGTTGTGAACCACGAACACCTGGCCGCCGCGGGCCAGCTCCCGCTCCACCGCGTCCTTGATCACGTTGGCGTCGAACCGGCACACGACGGTCTCGACGGCGCGCCGGTCGGCGGGCGGCGTCTCGATGACCGACAGGTCGCGGATCCCCGACAGCGCCATCGACAGCGTGCGGGGGATCGGCGTCGCGGTCAGGGTGACCACGTGCACCGTCTTCCGGAGCTGCTTGAGCCGTTCCTTGTGGGTGACGCCGAAGCGGTGCTCCTCGTCCACGATCAGGAGGCCGAGGTCCTTGAAGGCGACATCCTTCGAGAGGAGCCGGTGGGTCCCGATGACCACGTCGACCGTCCCGTTCGCCAGCCCGGCCAGCACGGCCTTCTGCTCCTTGGGGGTGCGGAACCGCGAGAGCATCTCCACTCGGACCGGGTAGGAAACGAGGCGATCCCGGAAGGTCGTCCAGTGCTGCTGGGCCAGGATGGTCGTCGGCACCAGCATGGCCACCTGGCGGCCGTCGAGGGCGACCTTGAGGGCGGCGCGCATGGCCACCTCGGTCTTCCCGTAGCCCACGTCGCCGCAGACGAGGCGGTCCATCGGCCGCGGTCGCTCCAGGTCGGCCTTGACCTGGGTGATGGCCTCGAGCTGGTCCGGCGTCTCCTCGTACGGGAAGGCCGCCTCGAACTCGTGCTGCCACGGGGTGTCGGAGCCGACGGCGAAGCCGGAGAGGACCTGGCGGGCGGCGTAGAGCTGCAGCAGGTCGCCGGCGATCTGGCGCACGGCGGCCCGGACCGACTCCTTGGTCTTCTGCCAGCTCGTGCCCCCGAGCCTGTCGAGGCGGCCGGCGCCGTCGCCCGCGCCCACGTACTTCGAGATCGCCGCCATCCGCTGGACGGGCAGGTAGAGGCGGTCGCCCTCGGTGTAGTCGAGCAGCAGGTAGTCGCCCGGCTGGCCGTCGACTGTCAGGGTCACCAGCCCGCCGTAGCGGCCGATGCCGTGCTCGACGTGAACGACGAGATCGCCGGGAGCGAGGTCGGTGAACGCGCTCAGTCCCGAGCCGCGCTGGTAGGCCGGGCGGCGCCGCCCCGCCCGCCGCGTGCCGAACAGCTCGGTCTCGGTCAGGCAGACCAGCCCGAGCGCCGGGCACTCGAAGCCCGCGTGGGCGCCGCCCACCACGACGGCCAGGAGCTCGGGGCCCAGCAGCGTCGGGACGATCGGCCCCTCCAGCTCGTGGTCCTGGAGGATCTCCCGCAGTCGCCCGGCGGTGTGAGGGTCGCCGGCCATGAGCCGGACGCGGAACCCCTCCGCCCGGTACTCGGCCAGGCGGGCGGCCAGTCGGCGGAACTGGCCACGGAAGCCCTCGACCGAGCGCGTGTCGAGGCGGAACGCCGCGCTGCCGGCCGGCGCCCCGGCCACCAGGAGGCCGCACTCGACCCGCGGTCGGCCGGCGATCGCGGCGCCGAGGTCGGGCTCGTCGCCGTCGGGCTCCAGCAGGCTCGGCTCGGTCACCACGACCGGCGCGCCGGCCGGCAGGAAGCCGAGCAGCGTCGCCGAGCCGGCACCCGCCGCCACCATGGGCAGGACGGCGATCGATTCCAGGGCCTCCGTCGAGCGCTGGCTGCCCGGGTCGAAGGCGCGGATCGACTCCACCTCGTCGCCGAGGAGCTCGAGCCGCACCGGCGTCGAGCGGGCGGGCGAGAAGACGTCGACGATCCCGCCCCGGACGCTCCACTGCCCGACCTCGCTCACGGTGGCGACGCGCTCGTAGCCACCCGCGGCCAGGTGCTCCACCAGCGCGTCGCGGTCGATGACGTCGCCGACCGCGATCGCGAGGAGCTGCCGGCGCACCGCCTCCGGCGGCGGCAGGGCGCCGGTGGCGCCCCGCGGGCTCGTGACCAGCCACAGCGGTTCGCCTCGGAGGAGCCGGCCGAGGAGCGCGGCCCGCTCGGCGTCCTCCTCGCGCTCGGCCCCGCCCCGCCAGAGGGCCGCGTGAGGCGCGGGGAAGGCGACGATCTGATCGGCGGGCTTGGCCCCGGTCAGGCTGGCGAAGGCGCGGAGGTCGTCAACGGCCTGGGCCGCGGCCGGGCCGGGCGGCACGACGAGGCAGACCGGGGCGTCCGGCCGGAGCACCCCGACGACGGCGAGCGCCCGGGCGGAGCCCCAGAGGCCTTCGAGCAGGACCCGCCCGGCCCCCCGGTCGAGGGCCTCCCGGGCACGCGCGAGCTCATCCCACTCGACCAGGGACGACAACGGGGAAGTCAGCAGTGCGGACACAGGCTGGGGTTGGGCGGGCGACGCCGCCACGCGTTCATGTATACCATCGACACCCGGCACGGTCAAACGAGCCGGGCGGACCGGTGCTCGCCGATGCCGCGGCTCACGACCGTTGCGCCGCCGGGCCGGGCCGATCGCGTCGCCACGCCCCGCCTCCGGCTACCGGGGTTGCTGGGCAAGGTGAAACGAGAGGTTCTCCAGCTCGATCGAGAAGTCCACGTTCTGCAGGCGCACGTCCCTGGGGACCTTCAGGCGGGCCGGGGCGAAGTTCAGGATCGACCGGACCCCGGCCGCGACCAGCCGGTCGGCGACCGTCTGCGCGGCCTCGGCCGGAACCGCGATCACGCCGATGTGGATGCCCTGCTGCTTGACCAGCCGGGGCAGCTCGCCGAGCGGCTGGATCTCGAGGCTGTCCACGCGGCGCCCGCTCTTGCCCGGGTCATCGTCGACGATCGCCGCCACCCGGAACCCCTGCCGGGCGAACCCCCGGTAGTGGAACAACGCCGAGCCGAGGTTCCCGAAGCCGACCAGCACCACCCGCCACTCGCGGTCCAGGCCCAGCAGGCGCTGCAGCTCGGCCCGGAGGTTCGCGACGTAGTAGCCGATGCCACGGATCCCGAACTCGCCGAAGTAGGCGAGGTCCTTACGGACCTGAGCCGAGTTGAGATGGAAGCGCTCGGCCAGCTCCTGCGAGGAGATCGTCTTCACGCCGTCCTCGTCGAGCTGGGCCAGGCAGCGCGAGTAGATGGAGAGTCGGCGGATCGTCATCTCGGGAATCTTGGGGATCCGGGACGCGGGACGTGGCATGAGGCAGCAGCGGAGGGCGGGCGACCCGGGAGTCACCCGCCCCGATCCGCGGTTACTTGAACGGGTTGGCGAAGAGCAAGATGATCGCGATGACCAGCGTGTAGATCGCGAGCGACTCGATCAGGGCCAGACCGATGATCATCGCGGTCTGGATCCGGGCCGCGGCGCCGGGCTGGCGCGCCATCCCCTCCAGCGCGGCCGCGATGGCCCGCGCCTGCCCCAGGCCGCAGAGGCCGGCAGCCAGGGCCATGCCGATCCCGGCGGCGATCACCGTGAAGGGCCCGAGCCACGGCGCCCGCGCTTCGGCGGCCGCCTGCTGGGCGGAAGCGACCCCCCCGAAGAGCCCGACGGCCACCAGCAGCAGGATCAGGATGATTCGCACCGTCCTCCTCCTTTCCGGCGTGAACGCACGCCCCGGTCAGTTTGGAACCTCCCGCCTACCCCCCCCGACCCCCCTCCCCCACCCACCGGGGGGGACGGGGGAGCCGGAGGGGCCGATTGCTTCACAAGCTCTCAGATTCCGTGCGGAGCCTCGGCGCCGCCGGCCGCGTGGCTCGGCTCGTGGTCGTGCTCGCCTTCGAGGGCGCCCGCGATGTACAGCATCGAGAGCATGCAGAAGATGAAGGCCTGCAGGAACGCGACGAGCATCTTCAGCGGGTACAGGAACCCGACGGTGAACGCGACGGTCGTGACGGCGCCGACGCTGCCGATCAGCCAGCCGAGCCATCCGGCGACGCCGGACAGGGCCCAGGACACGAGCCCGGCCGTCATGAAGAAGACGATCGACAGCAGGATGTGCCCGCCCAGCATGTTGCCGAACAGCCGCAGGGTGAGCGACAGGGGCCGCGCGAAGTGGCTGATCAGCTCGATGGGGATCATGAGCGGCGCCAGCGCGGGCATCGGCCCCATGAAGTGGCGGAGGTACGGCCCCAGGCCGTTCTTCCGGATGCCGATCCAGTGATAGGAGAAGAACACGACGATGGCGCAGGCGGCGGTCGTGTTCACGTTGTCGGTGGGGGCGGTGAACCCCGGCACCAGCCCCAGCAGGTTCGCCGAGAAGATGTAGAGGCCCAGCGTCGCGATCAGCGGGAGGAAGCGGCGGCCCTCGGGGCCGATGACATCGTCGATCAGGGCGAGGACGAACTCGAGGACGGCTTCCATCGCGTTCTGCAGCCCGGTCGGGACCAGGGACGGCCGCCGGGCCGCCGCGACCCCGACCAGGACCAGCGCCAGCATCACCACCCAGCTGAAGACGACGTGGTGCGGCAGCCCGAAGGTGTTGAAGACCGGCGGCTCGAGGGCCTGCATCCGCGCGCCTCAGGAAACCCGGGCCGCCCGGAGACCCGCGACGATCACCGTGCACGGCAGCGCGGTCAGCGCCACCAGGAGCCCGACCAGGCCCAGCCGCCCCTGCACCGCGGCGAGACCCAGCGCGAGCGCCACCACCCCGAAGCGCACCCCGCTCGCCCCGACCCACAGGGCCCGCATGATCGCGCCGCCCGTCGGTCCCCGCCGGAGGGCCAGGTCGGCCGTCCAGCGGAGCCAGAGGAAGTTGGCGATGGTGATGGCGCCTCCGACGACGGCCCCGGCCGCCTGCGCGGGCCCCGAGAGGGACCAGGCGGCACCCGCGATGAGGCCGACGAGGCCGGCGGTCAGCCAGGTGATCCGGTACGCCAGGTCCCGATCCTCACTCACTCTCGCGCTCTCCGTCGAACAGGCCCACCGCGCGGAACAGGTTGAGAAACCCGGCGGCGATCCCCAGCAGGAGCCCGACCAGCATCAGCCACGGCGAGGTCCCGAGCCACCGGTCCAGGTAGTGGCCCCCCACGAAGCCCAGCATGGTGCAGATCACCAGGGTGAGCCCCACTCCACTGAGGACGCCGACTTGCCGGATCCAGCGCCGGTTCGGCCGCGGCCGATCGTCGATCACACCCATATCTCCGGCAAGGAAAGGGAGGCTTGTGAACGGAAACACTAGCACAGGCTCCGGGGGGAGGCAACCCCGGGGCAGCCGCGGGGCCCCGAAGCGCGAACGCGACTGCCGTCATCGGCCACGGTCGCTCGGCGCGATGCGACGCTCACTGGCCCCGCCCCCTACCCAAACATCCCGCCCATCCGCGTTCCCGCCACCCGAGTTGATCACCACGAGGCAGACGGCGGCCACCAGGATCAGCACGACGCCGAGGGCGGCGGCCTCGCTGGCGCTGCCCGCGATGTAGAAGTTGAAGATCCCGACCGTGATGGTCTCCCAGCCGCCGAGGGAGAGGAAGAGCAGCGCCGAGGCCTCCTGGAGCGAGGTCATGAAGGAGAAGAGCCCGCCGATCAGCACGCCCTTCCAGATGAGCGGGAGCGTGATGTCCCGGAAGGTTCGCAGCCGCGAGGCGCCCACGCTGCCGGCCGCTTCCTCGAGCGAGCGGTGGACGAGGAGCAGCGAGGCGTAGCTGCCTCGCACCGTGTACGGCAGCCGCCGGACGGCGAGGACGAGGGGCAGGATGAGCCACAGGCTGGTGAGCGGGAGGCCGAGACCGGGGATGTCGTGGTGGAAGGCCCGCACGTACGCAATGCCGATGGCCGTACCGGGGATGGCCAGGATCAGGGTATTGAGGCCGTCGAGGAGACCGTTCCCGGGGAGGCGGGTCCGGGCGAGGAGCCAGGCGATCGGGACGCCGACCGCGACGCAGATGGCCACCGCCAGCGCCGAGTACAGGAGGCTGTTGACGATGTACTTGGGGGTCTCGACGAGCACGCGCTCGAAGAACTGGAGCGTGTAAGCGGTCGGGAGGGGCGTCAGGGACCAGCCCCGCCCGAAGGCGGCCAGCGCCACGCCCAGGTAGGGCACGAAGGAGAGGAGCATGACGAACGACAGGGCGGCCACCACCAGCGCCTGGACCGGTCCCGGCAGCCGCCGCCGCTCCACCCGGGAATAGGCCAGCGAGGAGTAGTCCTTGATCGCGACGTAGTGCCGGGCGACGAGCAGGAAGAGGACGGCGAGCCCGACCAGGAGCGCCGAGATCACGATGCCCATCCGGAAGAGGCGGCGGTCCACGAACTGGACGATGTTGAGGTAGGCCTGGCAGGCCAGCAGGTCGTGGACGCCGACCACGAGCGGCGTGACGAAGTCGGCGAAGGTCCAGATGAAGACCAGGAGCGCGCCCGCGACGTAGCCGGGTGTGGTGAGCGGCAGCGTGATCGTCCACAGCTTGCGCCAACCGCGCGCCCCGACGCTCTCGGCCGCCTCCTCCAGCGCCGGATCGACCTTCGACAAGGCATCCACCACGTTGAGCGTGATCATGGGAAAGAGGTGGAGCGTCTCGACCAAGAGCACGCCGTGGAGCCCGTACATGAAGTTGACGGGCGTGACCAGGTCGAAGTGGTCCATGAGCAGCACGTTGACGGTGCCGGCCCGCCCCAGGATGAAGACGAAGCCCAGCACGCCCACCAGCGGTGGCGAGATGATCGGGATCAGCGTCAGGTACGAAAAGAGGCCCCGGCCCCGGAACTCGTAGCGGACCAGCAGGTAGGCGATCCCGACCCCAAGCACCGAGGTGCCGGCGACCACCCCGAGACCGAGGAGGATCGAGTTCCACAACGAGCGCAGGTAGAAGCCGTCGGTGAGGAAGGCCGCGAAGTGCGCGAGGGTCAGCGCACCGGCGTCGTCCGTCACCGCGTCGTAGAAGATCCGGGCCAGAGGGAAGAGGAGGAACACGAGCAGGAAGGCCCAGATCCCAAGGACGGCGAGGACGCCCAGTAGCTGGCTGGCGGACTTTCGGGACCTCCCGCCCTCCTCCCCAACCCCCCCTCCCCCACCCACTGGGGGGAGGGGGGAGTCGGAATGCCCCATTCCTTCACACGCTCTCACCTCAGAACCTCCCGTCGGCTCCCAACTCAGAGCCCATACCGGAATCCCGGGGGCTCCCCATCCCGCGCATCGGCCTCTCGCAGCCCCCAAGCTCCGGCTGCGCGGCCGTGGTGTTCCGCTTCGAGCCGCGGCCCAAGGCCGAAGGCCGTCCAACAGTCGCGGCCTCCGAAGGGGGGGCATCGGGGGGGCTTCCGAGACCCCCCCGAAGCTATCACGCGCTCTCGTCGGGCAGGGCCAGCGTGACCGACGACGGGAACGACAGGGTGACGCTGGTGCCGACGGGCAGCGCCTCGTGATGCCAGGCATCCCGGATGTCCGCCTTCAGCGTCATCCCGCCGGCCTCCACGTCGTAGCGGAGCGTGTTCCCGAGATAGGCGGTGAGCGCCACTCGGCCCGGCACCCGGTTGCCGTCGCCGCCGCCGGCGCCGATCGTCACGTTCTCCGGCCGGATGGCCAGCACGCACGTCCGGCCGGCTCCCACCGGACCCACCGCCCGGGCCATGATCGGCCCCAGCGCGGTCT
The DNA here is from genome assembly GCA_963708025.1 of uncultured Candidatus Rokubacteria bacterium. Classification (GTDB taxonomy): domain Bacteria; phylum Methylomirabilota; class Methylomirabilia; order Rokubacteriales; family DASRDR01; genus CAVPSB01. The sequence continues at coordinate 147,373 of CAVPSB010000032.1, forward strand.
CGACGAACAGTACCTCGCCGGCCTGTCCCTTCACGGTGCCCGGGATCAGGTTGTTCGTCCCCACGAAGTCGGCGACGAAGCGCGTCCGCGGTCGCTCGTACAGCTCCCGCGGTGCGCCGAGCTGGAGCACCCGCCCGTCACGCATCACGGCGACCCGGTCGGACAGCGACAGCGCCTCCTCCTGGTCGTGGGTCACGTAGACGGTGGTGATGCCCAGCTCCTGCTGAAGCGTCCGGATCTCCGCCCGCACCTGCATCCGGATCTTGGCGTCGAGGTTCGACAGCGGCTCGTCGAGCAGCAGGATGTCGGGGTTGAGGACCAGCGCCCGGGCCAGGGCCACCCGTTGCTGCTGCCCGCCAGAGAGCTGGCCCGGGTAGCGCGACTCGAGCCCGGCCAGGTTCACCTTGCGGAGACCCCCGGCCACGCGCTCGCGCAGGGCGTCACCCGACAGGCGACGGAGCCGGAGCCCGTACGCCACATTCTGGAACACGGTCATGTGCGGCCACAGCGCGTAGTTCTGGAATACCATCCCGATGTTGCGCGCGTGGGGCGGGACGTCGTTGACGATCCGGTCGCCGAAGACGATGGCGCCCGCGTCCGGCCTGTAGAAGCCCGCGATCAGCCGGAGCAGGGTGGTCTTGCCGCAGCCCGACGGGCCCAGCAGCGTGAAGAGCTCGCCGTCGGCGATCTCGAGCGAGACGCCGTTGACGGCGGCGACGGCGCCGAAGCGCTTGATGACCTCGCGGACGGCGACTTTCATGCGGTCCTCGCCTCGCCCGCGGCCCTTCGGCACGACCCGCCGAGCGTCCCGGGCTGTCCGGGGAGCCCCGACGCCGCGCGGCGGGCTACTTCTTCTTGAGCTCCTCCCAGGCGGCCTCGATGTCCTTGCGGAAGCGCTCGTTGACCTCCTGGTAGCGCTTCTGGGCCACGTCCTCGTCGTAGTTGCCGACGACCTCGTACTCGAAGTAGGAGCGGACGCCGCCGGTGAACTCGACGGCCTTCTCGGCAACCGAGCCCGGGGGGCCCTGCACCTTGTACCGGGGCGTGATCGGGAACAGGCCGCGCTCCATGAACACCCGCTGGCCGCGCTCGGTCAGCAGGAACTCGATGAAGGCCTTGGCCGCCCGGGGATGCCGGGCCCCGGTCAGGACGGCCATGGGCTCCGGGGTGACGAAGGCGTTCCTCGGGGCGACGTACTTGATGTCGAAGCCGGCCAGGACCTCCTCGAACGCCATGTAGGACGGCACCGCGAAGCCGGCGGCGAACTCGCCCTTGGCCACGACCGACGGCACGTCCCGGCTGCGGGCGGTGAAGATGCCAGTGCTGGCCCCGAGCCGCTTGAGCCACTCCCAGCCCGCCTGGTCTCCCTTCACCTGGAGGATGATCTCGTAGGTGGCGTGGCTCGAGGACGACCGGCTGGGGGCGCACTGGGCGACGTTCCCCTTGAGCTTCGGGTGGAGGAGGTCCTCCCAGTCCTTCGGCTCCGGGACACCCAGGCGCTTGAGGAGCCGCGGGTGGTAGACGATGCCGTACGGCTCCAGCGCCGTCCCGATCCAGAAGCCCTGCGGGTCCTTCAGCGGGATCGGCTTGGGCTTGCCGATCGAGGGCGGGATCGACTCGGCCAGCTCCCGGCCGATCTCGTGTTTGACCAGGAGCTTCTGCTCGGCGAGCTTGTCGAAGAGCGCCGACTCGCCGCCCCAGAAGATGTCGGCCTCGGGCTTCCCCTTCCACTCGACGATCCGCCCATAGGAGACCGGGGTGCCGGCGTACTGCGCGTTGGTCTTCACCGTCACGCCCCACTTCTCCTTGGCGTAGTCGGCGAAGGCCTTCAGGGCGGCGTCCACGATGAACTTCGAGACGGGGGTCTGGAGGACCAGCTCGTCCTCGATGGGTGGCGTCTGGGCCACGACTGGGCCGGCGCCGGCGAGGACGGCGACCAGCCACAGCGTGACGAGTGCGATTTGCACGGATGACCTCCTTGTCAGCGGGCCATCGCTGACCCTGTCGGGAAGCGGCGCTCCCGGCCGCCGATCCGAAGGCCTACTCGGGCGCGGTCGCGGGCGCGTCCAGCACGAGCACGGCCTCCCGGGGAAACGTCACGGTCACCGCCTGCCCCGGCTGCGGCAGGGTCAGGGTGGGGTTGTTGAACGTGTCCAGCGAGATCGCGTTCTCCTTGAAGCGCACCCGGATGCGCACGATGGGGCCGAGGAAGTTGACGTCCTCGACGGTGCCGCGCATCCGGTTGCCGCCCGTCGCCCCCCCGTCGATCGACACCGTCTCCGGGCGCAGCGCGACCGAGCGCGCGTCGCCGACGCTCGCCCGCTCCAGGCCCTGGGCGGCGGCGATCTCCTGCCCGTCGACGCGGAGGGCGCCGCGGGCCGGGTCGGCCACCTCCCCCCGCAGGATGTTGAGGGTGCCCACGAACGAGGCGACGAACGGCGTCTTCGGGAAGTTGTAGATCTCGAACGGCGCGCCGATCTGCTCGACCCGACCCTCGCTCATCACCACGATCCGGTCCGACAGGGAGAGCGCTTCCTCCTGGTCGTGCGTCACGTAGATCGTGGTGATGCCCAGCTCCCGCTGGATGCTGCGGATCTCGTTCCGCAGCGACACCCGGATCTTGGCGTCGAGGGCGGAGAGCGGCTCGTCCAGCAGGAGGACCTGGGGCTGGATCGCCAGCGCCCGGGCCAGGGCCACCCGCTGCTGCTGTCCGCCGGAGAGCTGATAGGGATAGCGGGTGCCCAGCGCCGGCAGCTTGATGAGCTCGAGCATCTCGGCCACCCGGCGCTGGATCTCCACCGCCGGCTTCTTCGCCACCTTCAGCCCGAAGCCCACGTTCTCGGCCACCGTCATGTTCGGAAACAGCGCGTAGGCCTGGAACACCATGCCGACGTTGCGCTGGTTCGGCGGGCGCCGGGTGATGTCCACGCCGTCGACGCGGATCGTGCCCGCCGACGGCGTCTCGAACCCCGCGATCATGCGGAGCGTCGTCGTCTTGCCGCACCCGCTGGGGCCGAGAAACGAGACGAACTCGCCCCGCCCCACGTCCAGGTGGAAGTGCTCCACCGCGGTGCTGTGCGCGAACCGCTTCTGGACGTCGTGGATCTCGAGGAACGCCATGGCTTCTCGCTAGATCCCTCGAGATGCCAAAACCATCACAGACGAGTCACGTTCTTGGGGGCGGGGCCGAGGAGCGAGCAGCGCCCACAGGCCGAAGGCCGTCCGACAGACGCAGGGAGTCGCCGACCGCAGGCGTACTCCTAGTACGCCGAGGATCGGCGACGACCCCAAAGGCCGAGGGCCGTCCGAGCGACGACGCGATGCGACGCTCATCGGCCCTGCCCGTTACCGGGCTCCGGCGACCTGGCCCGGCACCCTGCGGGCAAAGAGCTGGATGAACCCCATGCAGGCCCAGGTGATCGCCAGCGTGATGATCGCCAGCGCCGCCGGCTCGTAGGCGCGATTGGCGCCGATCAGCTGCAGGTAGGGCCCGAAGGCGGGACGATCCAGCAGGCTGGCCATCGTGAACTCGCCGATCACGATCGCGAAGGTCAGGAACGCGCCGCTCAGGATGGCGACACGCACGTTGGGGAAGATCACGCGGAAGAGGATGGTGCTCCAGCCGGCCCCCAGGCTCTGGGCGGCTTCCGTCAGCGTGCGCACGTCGATCGCGCGCAGCCCGGTATCGACCGCCCGATACATGTACGGCAGCGCCAGCGCGACGTAGCTGCACGTCAACAGCAGGTCGGTGGTCGTCTCGGAGCCGGTCAGCGGCAGCACCGAGGCGCTATTGTAGATGCGCAGATACCCGAACACCAGCACGATGGCGGGAATGACCAGCGGCAGCAGCGTGATGAACTCCACGACCGGCCGCAGCCCCGGCAGGCGCATCTGGATCCAGTAGGCGGTCGGCACCACCAGGAGCACGCCGGCGAGGATGGTGGCGAAGGCCAGGGCCGTCGAATAGCCGAAGGTCGCCCGAAAGGCCGGATCGTTGAGCACGATCTGGTACGCCTCGAAGCTGTAGGTGCCCCGGCGATAGCGCAGCGAGAACTCGAAGGTGCCGAGGAGCGGAACCACGAAGTAGAGCGCCCCCAGCAGGACGAGCAACCAGGACACCAGCCGGTTGGGCTTCACCGCAGCCAGCGCTCGCTGCGCGCCCGCAGCCAGATGTACCCGGCGTTCGACAGCCCCGTGATGAGGATCATGCCGAGCGCCAACGCGTAGCCGAGGTTCTGGTTGTGGAGCACGTCCCCGCGGATCTGCGCGTACAGCACGATGGTGACGATGTTCAGCGAGCTGCCGGTCAGCGCATAGGCGGTGGCGACGGCGCCGAAGGCGTTGGCGAAGAGCAGGAGCGAGGCGCCGAGCAGCGGCGGCCACAGGACGGGCAGGCCGATGTAGCGCCAGTACTCCCAGGCGCTGGCGCCGAGGTTCGCCGACGCCTCCCGCCACTCGCGCTTGAGACCGTCGATGGCCGGCGCCATGATGAGCACCATGAGCGGGATCTGGAAGTACATGTAGGTGAGCGTGAGGCCCCAGAAGCTGAGGAGGTTGAAGCCGGCCGCGTAGATGTTGAACCCCAGGTAGTTGACGAGGAGGGCGGTCACCAGGCCCGTCCGCCCCAGCGTGGCCAGGAACGCGAACGCCAGCGGCACACCCGCGAAGTTGGACGCGACGCCCGAGAACGTCATGAGGGTCGGCCGCACCAGCCGGGGCAGGCCGCCCGCGATGGCGGCGTAGGCGAGGACGAAGCCGATGACCGCGCCGCCGATGGCCGAGGCCGCGCTGATCTTGATGCTGATGAGATAGGCGGCGACGATCGTGGGCTGGAACAGGTCGGCGATGTTCTGGAGCGTGAAGCGTCCCTGGCTGTCCTGAAAGCCGCCGACCGCCAGGAAGCTGGTGGGCAGGATGAGGAACATGATCGCGAACGCGAAGAAGGGGACGACACCCACCCAGGCCCACGAGAGCCGGCCGAGCCGGGACGCCGCGGCGGCGGGGGAAGGCCGAGCCGGAGCGACTACCGTGGACATGGCAGCCGTGCGCGACGATGCCCCCCTCCCCCGGGGGTCCGGGGGAGGGGATGGGGCCAGCGGGTCACTCCGAGAGAGGGATCACTTCACGTTGGCGCCGACGACCGCGTCCCACTGCTTGGTGATGACCTGCTTCGCCTGGTCCTGCTGCTCGAGCGTCGGGAACACCGCCTTGGCGTAGGCCTCGGCCGGCGGGAGCTTGGCCAGCACGTCGGCGGGCACCTTCTTGCTCTTCACGAGGTCCTGGAAGCGGATCGGGTGGCAGTAGCCCTTGAGCCAGCCGAGCTGGCCCTCGTCGGAATAGAGGTACTCCATCCAGAGCTTGGCGGCGTTGGGGTGCGGCGCAAACGCGCTGATGGCCTGCACGTAGACCCCGGCCACCACGCCGCTCTTGGGCACGACCACCTCGACCTTGGGGTTGCCCTTGAGCGTGTCGCGATCGGACAGCGCGTTGTAGTCCCAGCGGATCATGATCGGGGTGGCGCCCTGGGCGAGCGACGCCACCTTGCCGATGACCGGCACGAAGTTGCCGGCCTTGTTCAGCTCGGCGAAGAACTTGAGGCCCGCGTCGGCCGCGCCGCCGACGCTCCCCTTCGCCGCCGACAGGCCGGCCGCGAAGACGGCCTGGATCGCCTGGTTCGACGCCCGCGGGTCGCCGGCCAGGGCCACCGAGTTCTTGTACTCGGGCTTGAGCAGGTCCGACCAATCCTGGGGGATGGTCTTGACGATGTCGGCGTTGATCTCGAACGCCAGCACCCCGTAGTAGTCGCCGTACCAGTACCCCTCGGCGTCCTTCTGGTCGTTCGGGATCGTCTCCCAGGTGGCCACCTTGTACGGCTGGAGCAACCCGTCCTTCTTGGCCGAGGGGCCGAACGACAGCCCGACGTCGATCACGTCCGGCGCCTGCGGGCCCTTGTTGCCCTTGTTGGCCTTGATGGCCTCGATCTCGTCGCCCGAGCCGGCGTCCGGGTTCAGCTCGTTCACTTTCAGGCCGTACTTCTTCTTGAAGCCGTCGATAACCGCGCCGTACCCGCACCAGTCGTGGGGCAGCGCAATCACGGTGAGCTGGCCTTCCTGCTTGGCGGCGGCGATGAGCTGGTCCATTTTCCCTTGCCCGGGGGCCACCCCGATGAGGGCCAGGACGACGAGCGCAGCAAGGGTGCCGGTCCAGATCCAGGTGCGGTTCATGATTGTGCCTCCCTCGAAGATCGTGCGGACGGTTCGGTCCACTCGTCCCGCAACGGTCCTCCATTCCCATGATGTTGTCAAGAGCGGCCGCCGCCTACTCGCGGGCCCAGTCGCGGGCCCGGGCGACCGCGCGCTGCCAGCCGGCGTAGAGCGCCTCCCGCCGCGCCGCCGGCATCGCCGGCCGGAAGGCGCGGTCGAGCTGCCAGAGCTCGCGGAGCGCTCGGGGATCGCGCCAGAGGCCCACGCCGAGGCCCGCCAGGTACGCCGCCCCGAGGGCGGTGGTCTCCCGCACGCGCGGCCGGAGAACCGGCAGGTCCAGCAGGTCGGCCTGGAACTGGCAGAGGAAGTCGTTCTCGGTGGCGCCGCCGTCCACCCGGAGGTCGGCCGGGCGGCGATCGGCCTCCGCCGCCATCACGTCCAGCACGTCACGGGTCTGGTAGGCGATCGCCTCCAGCGCGGCCCGGACGACGTGGGCCCGGGTGGTGCCGCGCGTCAGCCCGACCAGCGCGCCGCGCGCGTACATGTCCCAGTACGGGGCGCCGAGGCCGACGAAGGCCGGGACCAGGTAGACCCCGCCGGTGTCCGGCACGGAGGTGGCCAGCCCCTCCGAGTCGGCGGCGGTGGCGACTAGCCCGAGGCCGTCCCGCAGCCACTGGACGGCGGCGCCGGCGACGAAGATCGCGCCCTCCAGGGCGTAGGTGACCTCGGGGGGCCCGCCGCCGGGGGCCGGCATGGACCACGCGACCGTCGTCAGGAGCCCCCGGCTGGATCGAACCGGCTTGCCCCCGGTGTTGAGGAGGAGGAAGCAGCCGGTGCCGTACGTGTTCTTGGCGTCCCCGGGGTGGATCGCGCCCTGGCCGAAGAGCGCGGCCTGCTGGTCGCCCGCGATGCCGGCCACCGGGATGCCGGCCGGGAGGACGCCCAGGTCCGCCGTCTCGCCAAACAGTCCGGAGGACGGGCGGACCGCCGGGAAGACCTCGCGCGGGATGCGGAGGTAGCCGGTCAGCTCCGCGTCCCAGTCGAGGCGGTGGATGTCGAGGCAGAGCGTCCGGGAAGCATTGGACGGATCGGTCGCGTGGACGCGGCCGCCCGTCAGGTTCCAGAGGAGCCAGCTGTCCACGGTGCCGAAGGCCAGCTCACCCCGGGCGGCCCGGGGCCGCAGCGCCGGCTCCGCGTCCAGCAGCCAGGCGATCTTCGTCCCCGAGAAATAGGCGTCGCAGACGAGGCCGGTCCGCTCGCGGACCAGCGACTCCAGCCCGTCGGCCCGCATCCGCTCGCAGAGCGGGGCCGAGCGCCGGCACTGCCAGACGATGGCCCGGTGCACCGGCCGGCCCGTCGCCCGCTCCCAGAGAATGGTCGTCTCCCGCTGGTTCGTGATCCCGATCGCGGCCAGCTCCCGCGGGGCGACGCCGGCCGCGGTCAGCGCCGCCGCGGCGGCGTCGAGCTGGGTCTGCCAGATCTCCCCGGGGTCGTGCTCCACCCAGCCGGGCTGCGGGAAGTACTGCGGCAGCTCCCGGTAGCCGCGGGCGCGGACCGCCCCCTCGGCGTCGACGACCAGCGCCGTGGAGCCCGTCGTCCCCTGATCGAGCGCGAGCACGTAACGCCCGCGCATCAGGGGGTCCCCCGGAGCCGGAGGGCCAGGTCCGGGCGATCCGTGGTCACGTAGTCCACGCCGGCCGCCAGCGCCGCCCGCAGCTCGTCCGGATCGTTCACGGTCCACACGCCGATCGTCAGGCCCGCCACCCGGGCCGCCGCGACGGCCCCGGGCGCGAGCAGGGTCCGCTCGATCCCCAGGTCGTTCGCCTTCGTCGCGGCCAGGCGGACCGCCGGCACGATGCCGCCCAGCCGCTCGGCCCCGCGCCGGCTCAGCAGCGCGGTCAGCCGCAACGTCGGGGCCAGGGCCCGCACGCGCTCGAGGGTGTCCCACTCGAAGGCCATGACGGTGGTTCGCCCCGCCAGGCCGGTCTCGCTCAAGAGCCGCACGATCTTCTCCTCGATGCCGGGATAGCGCGCACCGTTCGCGTCGACCTTGATCTCGAGAAGGAGCCCCGGGGCCCGGGGCGACCTCAGGAGATCGAGGACGTCCCGCAGCCGCGGAACCCCCTCGTCCGGCGCTCCCTTCAGCGTGACCGTCGTGAGCTCGGCCCAGGTCCGCTCGGCCACCAGTCCCCGGCCCGTGGTGGTCCGGTCGAGCGTGGGGTCGTGGAGCACCACGACCTCGCCGTCCCGGGTCAGGTGGACGTCCAGCTCGACCAGGTTGACGCCGAGCGTCAGCGCGCCGCGAAACGCCGCGAGGCCGTTCTCCGGCCAGAGCGTCGCCCCGCCGCGGTGGGCCGCGATCCGGGGCCGAGCCGGGCCGGCGGTCGCCGTCACGACCAGGAGCAGCGCGAGCGCGGCCGCGAGCCGGGCGACGCCCATGCTGTTCTAGACCTCCCGCCCACCCCGATCCTTCGACGGCCTTCGGCCTTTTCGGCCCCCTCCCCCACCGTTGGACGGCCTTCGGCCTGTGGCCGGGGGGAGGGGGAGTGGGAGGCCCTCATGGGTCCCACGTTCTCACTGAGACATTTCGGCCAGCTCTTCCATGTAGTGGCGTGCGTAGTCCTCGAAGCGCACCCAGTACCGGACCGGCGGCGAGTACCAGTAGCTGTCGAGCCGCTCGCCGGCACCCCCGAGCCGGTCGACCCGCACCGCCAGGAACACGCCGGCCAGCACGTCCACGCGGGCCAGCTGCGGGGCCACCTGCCAGGTGTTGGCGTACCGGCCGTCGCTCTTGCCGTCGCGATACTCGAACTCCTGGCTCCAGCTCTTGCCGGGCATGAGCGGCCAGTCGAAGTACCGGGCGGCCGGCTCGAACCGGTTGATCGGGCGACCCCGCGACTCCTGGCGGCTCAGGTGGAGCTCCCGCGTCCAGTAGCGCGTGAACTCCTCGTTGAGCCGGGTGATCCGCATGGTGTAGCCCTCGGGCGTCGCCTCGACCACGTCGTGGGTCACGAGGCTGGCCACCCCGCCGAGCGAGCTCGTCGGGTTCCGCCGGAACACCCAGCGGTCGCCGACCTTCCACTCCGGCCGTCTGCAGGTCGGCCTCGGGCGGCTTGGGCGGGGTCGTCGCGCAGCCGGCGACCAGGGCCAGGAGCCCGAGGACGGCGACGAGCCCGCCTGCCCCCTCATTCCGGGACCTCCGGCCACCCCCGGAGGGACCGATGCTTCTCGGGCCCTCACCCCCCGGGTTTTCATTTCTCGCTCTCGATCAGGCCCTTCACGAACCAGCGCTGCATGAAGACGACGACGGCCACCGGGGGCACGAGCGCCATCATCGCCGTCGCCATGATCAGGTTCCACTCCGGGATCTCGCCAGCGTCCCCGGGGCCGATCAGCTTGGTCGATCCCGATGACGACCGTGTCGCATCTCCTCGGAGTTCGTGATCATGAGCGGCCACAGGTACTGGTTCCAGCCGTAGATGAACAGGATGACGAAGAGCGCCGCGATGTTGGTCCACGACAGCGGCAACAGGATGGACCACAGGAACCGCAGCGGGCCGGCGCCGTCGATCTGGGCCGCCTCGACCAGCTCGTCCGGCACCGTCAGGAAGAACTGCCGGAAGAGGAAGGTGGCGGTGGCCGAGGCGATGAGCGGCACCGTCAGGCCCCAGGAAGTGTCGATCCAGCCGAGCGTCGAGATGACCTCGTAGGTCGACATGATCCGGACCTCGACCGGCAGCATCAGCGTGATGAAGATCATCCAGAAGAAGAACATGCGCGCCGGAAGTCGAAGAAGACGATGGCGAAGGCCGACAGGATCGGAGATCGGCGATCTTCCCGACGGCGATGACCAGTCGCCATCACGAGGCTGTTGGCCATCATCCGAGCGACCGGCGTGCCGGGCGCCGCTGGCCGCTCCCCTGCGTCCAGGCTGGCGGGAGTTCTCGGCCGCGAGGGCCGCCCGGGTACAGCGGCCAGGCGCCCGCGGCCGATGGTGCCGACGTCGTGGGTCGATCCGATGAGGGCCATGTAGATCGGCAGCGCGAACACCGCCACGCCGAAGATGAGGACCAGGTGGGTCAACCAGCGGCCGCGGCCCCCGACCTCGACCATTCTAGTAGTGGACCCGCCCCTCGATGTAGCGGAACTGGATGGCGGTCAGCGCCATGACCACCGCCATCAGAATCACCGACTGGGCCGACGAGCCGCCGAGGTCCAGGTTGACGACGCCGTCGACGCACAGCCTTGTAGATGAGGGTCTCGGTGGCCTTTCCGGGGCCCCCGGCCGTCAGCGCGTGGATGATGCCGAACGTGTCGAAGAACGCGTAGACCAGGTTGACCACCAGGAGGAAGAACGTCGTCGGCGAGAGCAGCGGGAACACGATGCTCCAGAAGCGCCGGTGGGGGCCGGCGCCGTCGATCGACGCCGCCTCGATCACGGATTTCTGGATCGCCTGGAGCCCGGCCAGGAAGAAGAGGAAGTTGTAGCTCACCTGCTTCCAGGAGGCGGCCAGGATCACCAGCAGCATGGCCTGGCTCCCGTCGATCTTGTAGTCCCAGGCGATGCCCGCGGCCCGCAGCGTCCGGCCCAGCCACCCCACCGACGGATGGAAGATGAAGAGCCAGAGCACCGCCGAGACGGCAGGGGCGACGGCGTAGGGCCAGATGAGCAGGGTCCGGTAGGCGGCGGCGCCCCGGATGTGGCGATCGGCCATGACCGCCAGGGCCAGCGCGGCGCTCATCGACAGCCCCGTCACCGCACTGCTGAACAGCACCGTCCGGCCCGCCGACTGGAGATACAGGGGGTTCGTGAGCAGCACGGTGAAGTTGTCGAACCAGACGAAGGTCTGCCGCAGACCGAAGGCGTCCTGGAGCAGGAACGAGTAGTAGACGGCCTGCCCGGCCGGCCAGAAGAAGAAGACGAGGGTGATCGCGATCTGCGGGACGAGGAGGAGGTACGGGAGGAGCTTCGCCTCGAAGACGACACGCCGGGTCATCGGCCCTCATCTCGCCGATTCGCCGGCCGACCCTCCCGGGCCCCGCACTCCCGGGGCCCGGGCGTGGACCGCCCGGTCACTACTTGTTGGCCCGCTCGAAGTTCCGCAGCACCACGTTGCCGCGCTTCACGGCGTTGTCGAGCGCCTGCTGGGCGGTCTGCTGGCCCTGGAGCGCCTTCTCCATCTCCTCGTAGATGATGGTGCGGATCTCCGGCATGTTGCCGAGGCGGAGCCCCCGGGAGTTGTCGGTCGGCGGCGTGCGGGTGAGCTGGAGGATCGGGATCTCGGTCGCCCGCGTTCTTCTGGTAGTAGCCCGACGCCTTGGTCCGCTCGTAGGCCGCGAAGGTGATCGGGCAGGAAGCCGGTGTCCATGTGCCACTTGGCGATGACGTCGGGCTGGCTGAGGTAGCGGAAGAACTCGGCCACCGCCTTGTACTCCTCCGGCCGTCGGTTCGGCGCCGTCATGACCCAGAAGCTCGCCCCGCCGATGATGGAGTTCTTCGGCGCGTTCGGCGCGTCCGGATAGTACGGCAGCGGGGCCGCGCCCCACTCGAACTTCGCCTCGCGGACGACCCGCCCACGGAGCCCGGACGAGCCGTGGAGGATCGCGCACTCGCCCGAGGGGAAGAGCGGCGTCGCCCGCGGCGTCCCGCCCACCGTACTTGAAGGTGCCCTCCTTCTGCATGTCGATCAGGGTCTGGAGGTGACGGACGTGGAGCGGGCTGTTGATCGTGAGCTCGGCGTCGAAGCCCTGGCCAGCCCGTTGGCCTTCGTGGCCAGCGGCACGTCGTGGAGCGCGCTGAACTGCTCGACCTGGATCCAGGTCGGCCAGGCGGTGCTGAAGGCGCAGGCGCCGCGTTGGCGGCCTTGATCTTGCTGCGCCGCCTCGTGCATCTCGGCCCAGGTCTGGGGCGGCTTGTTCGGGTCGAGCCCGGCCTTCCGGAAGGCGTCCTTGTTGTAGAACATGATGGCGGTCGAGCTGTTGAACGGCATCGACATCATGCTGGCCGTCGAGCAGGCTGTAGTAGCCCTTGCACCGCCGGCAGGTAGATGTTCGGGTCGAGGGCGACGCCCGTCTCCTTCATGCAGCTCGTGAGACGGGCTTGATGGCACCCTTCGCGGCCATCATCGTCGGCGGTGCCGACCTCGAACATCTGGACGATGTGCGGCGCGCTTGCCGGCGCGGAACGCGGCGATGGCGGCGACCATCGTCTCGGGGTAGGCGCCCTTGAACGTGGCGTTGACCTGGTAGTGGGTCTGGGCGTCGTTGAAGTCGGTGGCGATCTGCTCCGAGCAGGCCGCCGGCCGGCTGGTTGAGGCCGTGCCAGAACTCGACTGGACGCGCTGCTGGGCGGCGACCGGGACGGCGGCCAGACGAGCGCGACCAGCACGAGCACGAGGAGACGTCGACCCGTCATGGCGAGATCCTCCCCTTCGGCTCGATGGTGAGTGGCGCTACTATAGCGGATCGACAGAGCGCCGGTCACTACGGGACGGCTACGCGCCCCGGAAGCGGAGACCCTGGCGGACGACCGCCTGGTAGGCGCTCAGCTCGGCGTCGATCCGCCGGGAGCTCCAGCCGAGGAGCGCGCCCATCCGGGCGGCGATGCCGCCTGAGCAGTCCAGCCCAAGGCACGGCCCGGTGCCGATCCCCGTCCGCCGCAGGAGGAAGTCCTGGAGCGACACGGTCAGCTCGCCCTCCACCGCCCAGTGGAGCTGGGCCACGATCTCCGGCGCGCTCTTGCAGAGGCGCTCCGTCCCCCCTGGCAACCGGCGGGCGAGGTCGAGCACCGCGCCGGCCCGCCGCCCGTAGGTGGCGACGAGCATCTCCACCTGCCCCGCCTCGAGGCCCGAGGCCCGGACCGCTTCGCTCACGTCCAGCAGCGCCCGCACCTCCAGCGCCCCGGCCTCCTCGTCGGAGCCGTCCAGGGCCAGCCGGGCCGTCCGGCTCGGCCCACCCTTGCCGGTGAGGCGCGCCACCTCGTCCCCCACTCGCTGGGCAAGGCTCCGGAAGCACGTCAGCTTGGTGCCGGTGATCGACAGGAACCGGTCGTCGGGCCCCTCGGCGATCACGCGGTGCTGGCGGGAGACCGCCGAGGCCCGGCGGCCGCCAGAGCCATCGCCGGCGGTCAGCGGGCGCACGCCGGCGTAGGTGTAGGCGACGTTCGACTCGTCGATCCGCGCGTCGGCGAGCACCCGCCGCGTCTCGGCGATCAGGTAGCTGACGTCCTCGGCGGTGGCCCACACCCGGTCGGGATTGTCGGCGAAGTCGGTGTCGGTCGTCCCGACCAGCGAGAACTCCCGCCAGGGGATCACGAACACCATCCGGTCGTCCTGGGTCGAGAGGTAGATGGCGCGCTCGGTCAGGCGCGGGAGGAGGAGGTGCGCCCCCTTGGTGGTCCGCAACAGCCGACCCCTCTCCCCCACGGAGGCTAGCTCGCGCACGCGATCCACCCACGGCCCGGCCGCGTTGACCAGGACCCGGCCGGCCAGGGTGACCACGTCGCCGCCGACCAGGTCCCGCACGCGGACCTGCCACCCGCCGCCGGGCTGTGGCCGCAACTCCTCGGCCTGCGCGTAGTTGAGGGTGTGGGCGCCGGCTCGCCGCGCCGCGAGCACGTTCTCCAGGCACAGGCGCTCCGGCGAGAGCAGCAGGTCGTCAACGTAGTACCCGGCCCCGACCAGGTCATCGGGGCGGATCGTCGGCTCCAGGGCCAGCGCCTCCTCCCGGCTCATCGTCCGGTAGCGCTCGGTCCGCTTCCCGGGGGTGAGGAGGTCGTAGAGCCGGAGCCCGATCCGCACCTTGACGAGGCTCCGGGTGCCTCCCGCGTGGACCGGCACCAGGAAGGGCAGTGGGCGAACGAGCTGCGGGGCCAGGCGGGCCAGGGTCTCGCGCTCGCGCAGCGACTCCCGGACGAGGCCGAAGTCGAACAGCTCGAGATACCGGAGCCCGCCGTGGATCAGCTTCGACGAGCGGGAGGTGGTGCCCGATCCGAAGTCGGCCTTCTCGACGAGGATGCACGACAGCCCCCGGAGAGCCAGCTCGCGGGCCACGCCCGCGCCCGCCATGCCGCCGCCGACGATGACGGCGTCAACCGGGGCGGCATCCAGTCCGGCCAGCCGACTCATGGTCCAACAGGGGGGGGAGTGCCAGCCACTCCTCCCCCCTGGACCCCCCCCACCCGCCCGCCGCCGTCCGCCGCCTGATGCCATGCGTGGCGGTTCATCCGACAATCTCCTCCAGCGAGGCGAGCACGTGGTCCGGCTGCCAGCGCCCGATGGCGGGGTCGCCGGGCTCCGTGATCCCGGTCAGCACCAAGATGGTGGCCAGCCCGGCCGCCTTCCCCATCGCGATGTCGGTCTCCAGCCGGTCGCCGACGATAGCGCAGTCCCGCGCCTCCAGGCCCAGCCGCTCCAGAGCGACCCGCAGCATGATGGGGGACGGCTTCCCCACGATCGGCTCGACGCGCCGGCCGGTGACCGCCTCGACGGCGGCGATCATCCCCGCCGCGTCCGGGATCTGGCCGTCCTCCACTGGACACGTACGGTCGGGGTTGGTGCCGATCAGGCGGGCCCCATGGCGCGTCACCGCCTGGAGGGCGACGTCGAGCTTCCGGTAGTCGAAGGTCCGGTCGAAGGCCACCACGACGTAGTCCGCCCGGGGACCGTCCACCGGCTTCAGCCCGGCCGCCTCCAGCTCGGCCACGAGGGGCGGCTCGCCGATCACGAAGCAGCGGGCGCCGGGCGCCTCCCGGGCCAGCCAGCGCGCGAGGACGTAGGAGGAGTTGATCACCTCGTCGACCAGCGTCGGGACACCGAGTCGCGTAAGCTTCGCCGCGTAATCGGCGCGGCTCGCGATCGGCTTGTTGGAGAGGAAGCACACGGGGCGGCCGGCGTCGCGGAGCGCCCCGACGGCCGCCTTGGCCCCCGGGAGGAGACGCTCACCGAGGTACACCGTGCCGTCGAGATCCAGGATGAAGCCCCGATAGGGGAAGCGGATCGACATGCCCTCACCGTGTCATCGGGCAGGCCGGCTGTCAAGACAACCGCCCCCGGACGCCGGGCCGATCTCACGATAGAGGATCAGGTGAACCACTCCAGCTACGGGCTGAACCGGGCCTCGAGGCGCGCGGTCGAAGAGCGTGCTGGCCGACTGGTCGGGGCCGAAGCCGGCGAGCGAGGCCCGGTGGCGGTGCGCTCGGGGCCGGTCGGGCGCGCGCTACCGCCAGAGGTCGGCGGGAGTCAGGGTGAGGTCGGGCCAGTCCGGATGGGAGAAGGGCGCATCGCCTTCGGAGGCGCAGACGAGCCGGTAGGTGCCCTGCTCGGCCCGGTAGCACTCGATCCGGCGCGCTTCCGGGTCCACCAGCCAGTAGTGCGGGACGCCGAGGGCGGCGTAGCGGCGCGCCTTGGCCGTCCGGTCCTGGGTGCGCGTCGAGGGGGAGAGCACCTCGACGACCAGCGCGGGCGGGCCCTCGACGCCCCGGCCGGACACCTGGGTCGGCTCGGTGACGACGACGAGATCCGGCTGGACGACGTCGTGAAACGACAGGATCAGATCGATGGGCGCGTTGAAGACCTCGCCGAGCCCCCGGGCCTCGAAGTAGGCTTCGAGCTGGCGCTGGAGCCGCTTGGAGACCCGCTGGTGCAGGGGACTGGGCGCCGGGGTCACGTACAGCTCCCCATCGAGGACCTCGTAGCGGTTCCGGTCGGGTGGAATCGCGGCGTAGTCGTCGTAGTCGAGCCTCTGCTTGAGCCCTATCTCCATCGCGCCTGCCTCTCGCCGTCCATCATACCGCCCCCGCGGTCAAATCTCATCAGCGCACGCCCCGGGGGCGCTACCGGCCGTCCCGGACCGCCGCGACGGCCTCGATCTCGACCAGCATGCCGGGGATGGCGAACGCACCGATGCCGATCAGCGTCGAGGCCGGCTTGTCAGCGCCGAAACTCCTCGCTCGGCGCGGGGGTCGGCCTCCGGGAGGACGGGTTACGACAGGAGCGGGGCGATGGCCCGCCGGGCGAACGCGAAGACCGTGCCCGGCAGGAGCCCCAGGTGGAAGGTTGCCCACACGGCGAGGGCCAGCGCCAGCCCGGCGGCCGGCGTCAGCGCCGCCCGCACCCCCTCCTCCCCCGGCTCCCGCATGTACATGTAGACGATGAGCCGGAGGTAGTAGTAGGCGGCGGCGACCGCGTTGAGCACGGCGATGATCGCGAGCCACACGAAGCCCCCGCTGATCGCCGCGCTGAAGAGGTAGAACTTGCCGATGAAGCCCGCGGTGGGCGGGAGCCCGATCAGCGAGAGCAGGCACACGGTCAGCACCAGGGCCAGGATCGGGTGGCGCGCCGACAGCCCGCCGTAGGCGTCCAGGTCCACGGCCTCGGAGCCGTCCGCGCGCTCGAGCAGCAGGATGACCCCGAACGCGCCGACGGTGGCGAACGTGTAGACGACCAGGTAGTAGAGCACCGCCGCCAGGCCCAGCTCCGACCCCGCGGCCAGGCCGACCAGCATGTAGCCGACGTGGGCCACCGAGGAGTAGGCGAGCATGCGCTTGAGGTTCCGCTGGGCGAGCGCCACGACGTTGCCGACGGTCATGGTCAGGGCGGCCAGGAGCCAGAGCAGCATGGCCCAGTCGGGCTGGAGCACGCGGGTAGAGACGAGCACCCGGACGAGCGCGGCGAAGGCGGCGGCCTTGGACCCGGTGGCGATGAGCGCCGCCACCGCCGTGGGCGCCCCCTCGTAGACGTCGGGCGCCCACTGGTGGAAGGGGACGGCCGAGGTCTTGAAGCCGAAGCCGACCAGCAGGAGGACCAGCCCGACCAGGACCAACGGCTCCCGGGCCGTCCCCGGCGCCCCCAGGGCGGCGCCCAGCCGGGCGAGGTTCGTGGTGCCGGTGGCCCCGTAGAGGAGCGCGATCCCGTAAAGGAAGAAGCCGCTCGAGAAGGCCCCCAGCAGGAAGTACTTCATCGACGACTCGTTGCCGGTGGGCCGGGTGCGGAAGAAGCCGGCCAGGACGTACAGCGAGAGCGACATCAGCTCCAGCCCCAGGAAGACCACCAGGAGGTCGAGGGCCGACGCCATCAGCATCATGCCCACCGTGGCGAACAGGAGGAGGACGTAGTACTCGCCGGCCTCGATGCCCTGCCGCCGCACGTAGCCCACCGAGAGGAGCAGCACGAGGCCGGTGCTGACGCAGAAGATGCCGTTGAAGAACAGGGTGAAGTCGTCGGCCGCCACCATCTGCTGAAAGCTCGCCGCCGAGCTGCCCCACATGAGGGCCGAGGCCAGGAGCGCGCCGCTCAGCCCCAGCACGCCGACCGCGGTCAGGTGGATCCGCCGTGGCGCCGGAACCAGGTCCAGCAGGAGACAGGCCAGGCTCGTCGATGGTCACGATGAGCATCGGCGTCAGGACCGGCCAGGTGAGCGCGGGAATCGCGATCGGCATCAGAAGTGCCACCAGCCGACCACCGGCCCCACCTTCGACTTCACCAGCGCGATCAGCTCGGCCACCGCCGGCTCGGTCACCGCGGTGAACGGCGTCGGGTAGACGCCGATCCAGACGATCAGCAGGAGGAGCGGCGCCACCGTCAGCACCTCGCGCGGTCCGAGGTCCCGGAGCTTCCGGACCTCCTCGTGGCGGACCGGGCCGAAGAACACGCGCTGGTACATCCAGAGCATGTAGACCGCGGCGAAGATGATCCCGCCCGTCGCCAGCACGGCCACCGGGCGGCTCACCTGGAAGGCCCCCACCAGGATCAGGAACTCCCCGACGAACCCGTTCAGGCCCGGCAGCCCGATCGACGAGAGCGTGACCACCAGGAAGACCGCCGAGAAGAGCGGCAGGATCGCCCACAGGCCGCCGAAGTCGGCGATCAGCCGGGAATGCCGCCGCTCGTAGATCATGCCGACCATGAGGAAGAGGGCGCCGGTGGACAGCCCGTGGTTCACCATCTGGATGATGCCGCCGACGAGGCCCTGGGCGTTGAGCGCGAACAGGCCCAGCATCACGAATCCCAGGTGGCTCACCGAGGAGTAGGCGATGAGCTTCTTGAGATCGGGCTGCACCATCGAGACCCAGGCGCCGTAGAGGATGCCGATGAGGGCCAGCACGAAGATGGCCGGGGCGAAGACCGCCGAGGCGTGGGGGAAGAGCGGGAGGCAGAACCGGATGAACCCGTAGGTCCCCATCTTGAGGAGCACGCCGGCCAGGATCACGCTGCCGGCGGTCGGCGCCTCGACGTGGGCGTCGGGCAGCCAGGTGTGGAAGGGGAACATCGGCACCTTGATGGCGAAGGCGAGCGCGAAGGCCAGGAACAGCGGCACCTGGACGCGGAAGTCGAGGACCAACTCGGCCAGGGCGGCGTAGTCGAAGGTGTAGATCCCGGTCCGGCTTCCGTGCAGGTAGTAGAGGGCCAGGATGGCGAGCAGCATCAGGGCCGAGCCGGCCATCGTGTACAGGATGAACTTCACCGACGCGTAGACCCGGCGCGGCCCGCCCCAGACCCCGATGATCAGGTACATCGGGATGAGCATCGCCTCCCAGAAGACGAAGAACAGGACCAGGTCGAGGGCGCAGAAGACCCCGACCATGGCCGTCTCCAGGAGGAGCATGGCGATCAGGAACTCCTTCACCCGGGTCGTGATCTGCGTCCAGGCCGACAGGATGCAGAGCGGCGTCAGGAAGGTCGTGAGGAGGACGAGGAGCAGGCTGATGCCGTCCACGCCGAGGTGGTAGCTGATGCCGGAGGCCGGGATCCAGGCGGCCCGCTCCTCGAACTGCATGCCGGGCTCGTTCTTGAAGCCGATCCAGAGTCCCAGCGAGACGACGAAGGTCGCCGCCGACACCCAGAACGCGACCAGGCGGAGCCGCCGCTGGTCACGGCCGTCCAGGAGGAGCAGCGCGACCGCGCCCAGCGTGGGCAGGAAGGTGATCGTCGTCAGCAGCACCGGCGAGCGCCTAGCGGGGCCAGAGCAAGAGGCCCAGCAGCGCCACCACGCCGATCAGCATGGTCAGCGCGTAGTTCATGACGAACCCGGTCTGCAGCCGCCGGAGCCGGGCGGCCGCGCCCAGCACCAGGTCGGCCACCCCGTTCACCGCGCCGTCGATCACCCCCAGGTCGAACTCCGCGCACCGCTGGGCCATCCGCCCGATCGGCCGCACGAACAGGGCATCGTACAGCTCGTCCACGTAGTACTTGTGGAGGAGCACCCGATGCACGGCGTTCTGCGGCACGCCGATCTTCGCCAGATCGGCGCGGCCCTTGATGTACATCTGCCAGGCGACGGCGATGCCGCCGAGCGCCACCAGCACCGACACCGCCATCAGCCTCCAGTCCGGCCCGTGGTGACCGCCCTCGCCCTCGCCGCCCCCCAACACCGGCCCGAGGAAGCGGCCGATCATCGCCCCGTCGTGGAACGGCCACCCCCACACGCCGGCCCCGGCCGCCAGCACGGCCAGGATCATCAGGGGGATCGTCATGACGGGCGGCGACTCGTGGACGTGGTGGGCGACTTCGTGGTCCACGCGCGAGGCGCCGAAGAAGGTCAGGAACACCAGCCGCCACATGTAGAAGGCGGTCAGGGCGGCGCCGATCAGGCCGAGGGCGAAAATGGCGTAGTGGTGGGCGTTCCAGGCCCCGGTCAGGATCTCGTCCTTCGAGACGAAGCCCGAGAACGGTGGGATGCCCGAGATGGCCAGCGTGGCGACGAGCATGGTGTTGCGGGTCCAGGGGAGCTTCCGCCAGAGCCCGCCCATCTTGCGGAGGTCCTGCTCGCCGGAGAGCGCGTGGATCACCGAGCCGGCGCCGAGGAACAGGAGCGCCTTGAAGAAGGCGTGGGTCATCAGGTGGTAGATGCCCGCCGTGTAGGCACCGACCCCCACGCCGATGAACATGTAGCCGAGCTGGCTCACCGTGGAGTAGGCCAGCACCCGCTTGATGTCGGTCTGGACGAGGCCGATGGTGGCCGCGAACACCGCGGTGATGACGCCGACCCACGCCACCACGTCGAGGGCCACCCCCGACCGCTCGAAGATCGCGTGGGACCGCGCCACCATGTACACCCCCGCCGTGACCATGGTGGCGGCGTGGATCAACGCCGAGACGGGCGTCGGGCCCTCCATGGCGTCGGGGAGCCACGTGTGGAGCGGGAGCTGGGCCGACTTGCCGCAGGCGCCCAGGAAGAGGAGCAGGCTGATCGCGGTCGCGGTGCCGATCGCCAGCTCCGGCGCCCGCGGGAAGACCTCGCGGAACTCCAGGGTGCCGAGCGAGGTCCACAAGAGCATGATGCCCAGGCCGAAGCCGAAGTCGCCGACCCGGTTCACGATGAACGCCTTCTTGCCCGCGTTGGCCGCCGACTCCTTCGTGTACCAGAAGCCGATCAGGAGGTAGGAGCAGAGCCCGACCGCCTCCCAGAAGACGTAGAGGAGGAGGAAGTTCCCGGCCAGGACCAGCATGACCATCGAGAAGACGAACAGGTTCAGGTAGGTGAAGAAGCGCGGGTAGTCCGGGTCGGTGTGCATGTACCCGATCGAGTAGACGTGGATCAGGAAGCCGACGCCGGTGACGACCAGGAGCATGACGGCCGAGAGCTGGTCGAGCTGGAACGTCAGGGGGGCGCGGAAGGTGCCGGCGACGATCCACTCCCACACCGGCCCGGCGAAGATCTCGTGGCCTCGCCAGACACGCAGGAACGCGGCGGCGGCGAAGGCGAAGGCGAGCCCGACGGCGGGAACGCCGACCCAGTGCGCCTTGTGGCCGAGACGGCGCCCGAACACCAGGTTCACGAGGGCGCCCGCCAGCGGCAGGGCAGCGATGGGCCAGATCAAATGGATCATGGCTGTGCGGCGCCGCTAAGCCTAGCGGAAGGGTCGGGGAGTGTCAATCGGATTGAGGCTTCAGTGGATCGAGGCTTCAGGCGAGCTTGGCCAGCTCGCCCTCCGCACGAGCCCGCCAGAAGGTCATGTCCATCGAGCGGTACAGCTCGGTCGCGGCGGCGAGCTCGATCCGCGCCGGCCCGCGCCGGGCCGCGTGGCGGTACAGGGCGCCGAGACCGAGGTGGCAGTGGGCCCGGAGCGGCCGCATCCCGAGGGCTTCGGCCAGCGCGAGGGCCTGGCGGTAGTGCTCTTCGGCCTGCCCCACGTCCGGCGGGTCGCGATGCGAGGCGATCTCGCCGTGGAGCCGGAGTATCCACGCCTCCCAGCCGCGTTGCCCGTGCCGCCGGGCCAGGTCGAGCCCCTGCGAGGCCAGCCGGCTCGCCGTGTCGAACGTCGCCCGCCAGCAGACGCGCCTCCCCGAGATGGGCGACGACGAGCGAATGGCCGTACACGAAGTTGATCGAGACGGCCTGCTCATCGGCCTGCTCGAGCAGCCGGAGGGCGTCGGCCATCCGGCCGGTGAGGGCGTAGGCCGAGCCCAGGGACGACGCGACGCGGGAGAAATAGATGGCGAGCTCGCCGCCGCTCTGGCACAGGGGCAGACCCCGCTCCAGCATCGCGATGGCCTTCCCGAAGTCTCCCTTCACGAGATGGAGCCGGCCGACCCCGAGGGACGCCCAGACGAGCTCGTGCGGCGCCTTGGCCATCGCGATCGCGTCGTCACCGCAGGCGGACCCCGCGGCGAACTCGCCCTGCTCGGCGAGGCACAGGATGAGGAAGGATCGCGCGAACGAATGCGCGTCGCGGCCGGCCAGGGCAATGGCTCGCCGCGAACACTCGACCGACCGGGGGTAGTCGCCCAGGGCGTAGAGAGCGCGGCCCAGCATCGTGTTCGTGCGGTCTTCGACCATCACGTCGCCGATGTCCGCGGCCAGGCCGCGTGCGCGCTCCCCGGCCGCCACGGCGCCGGCGAGATCGCCGATGGAGGCCAGGTGATACGTCAGGCGGGCAAGGGCCCGGCCCAGGCGACGCTGATCCCCGAGCCGGCTGGCGAGGCTCTCGGCTTCGCGAATGTGCCCGAGCGCCCGCGCCAGCTCGCCGAGCGGATAGAGCGCGCTCTCGGCCTCCAGCCGGAGGTCGATGGCTTGCTCCCGGACGTCGCGGCCGTCCGGGAGGTGCGCCAGCGCGGCGAGCGCCAGCTCGAAATGGGCCAGCGCCTCGCGGTGGGCCGAGCAGGCGACGGCGTTCCGCCCGGCCTGTCGCAGGTAGAGGAGCGCCTTCTCCCACACCTCGGCCTCCCGATAGTGGCCAGCGAGGGCGGCGGCGTGCGCCTCCCGGTCGGCGGTGGAGAGCGCCTCCAGGGCCTCGGCGACGCGCCGGTGGAGCAGCTTCCGGCGGGGCGGCAAGAGCCGCGTGTAGACGACATCGCGGATCCGGTCGTGGGTGAAGTCGAAGCGCTCGTCCACGCCGTGCAGGACGCGACGCCGGACCAGCTCCTCGACGCCCTGCGCCGCCTCGTCCTCGCCCAGCCCCGCGGCGCGCTCGAGCAGCGGAAACTCGAACTCGCGCCCGATGACGGCGGCCACCGCCAGGAGGCGCTGGCTCACCTCGCTGACCCGCTCCAGACGCTGCGCGATCACGTCCCGGACGTGCGGGGGGAGCGTCAGCTTCGTCGCCGGGTCCGCCCTCGCCCCGTCCCGGAGCGCGCGCATGGTCTCCACCACCATGAAGGGATTGCCCTCGCTGGCGGCCCAGACCGGCTCGCCCACCCGCGCCATCGTCGCCGCCTCGGTGCCCATCGGGACGAGCGCCCCCACGAGGGTCAGGGTGTCGGCCCGCGAGAGCGGCGAGAGCGAGAGCGACTCGAGGTGCTGCTCGCGGGCCAGGTCCTCGAGCGTGCGGCGCAGGATCGGGGCGTCGGCCAGCTCCTCCTCCCGGGCCGTGGCGACGACGAGGACGGGCCACGCCCGGATGCGGCGCGCGAGGAAGGCCAGGAGTCTGAGGCTCGTCTCGTCGGCCCAGTGCAGGTCCTCCAGGACCAGCAGGAGGGGCTGGCGAGCCGCGAGGTGCCCGACGAGCTCGCCGACACTCTCGAAGAGCTGCCGGTAGTCGGCGGCGCCCGCGCCCGACGGGACCTCCGGCCCGGTCAGCTCGGGCAGCAGCCGGCCGAGCTCCGTGCGCCAGACGGGACCCAGGCCCCGAAGCGCCTCCGCGTCGTGAGGCACCCCACCGGCGCGAAGCGCGTTCACCCAGGGGCCGAAGGGCAGGATCTGGTCGGACTCGTACGAGCGGCCGAGGAGCACGCGGCCGCCCCGGTGGGCGGTCTCGATGGCCAGCTCCGCGATCAGGCGGCTCTTGCCGATCCCCGCCTCGCCGAGGATCGCCACGAGCCGGCCGCGCCCGCCCCAGGCCTCGTCCAGCGCGGCGACCAGCCGCGCCACCTCGGGCACGCGTCCGATGAGCGGCGTCTCGACGAGCGGGGCATCGGCCCGAACCCCCGGGGCGGCGCCGAGGGCTGGCGCCGCCGGGAGCGGCGGCGGCAGTTCGATCGTCGAGGGGCGGGAGGGCGGCTGCCGGAGGATCTCCTGGTAGAGCTGCCGGGTCTCGGGCTCCGGCTCCACGCCGAGCTCGCGCTGCAGCACGCCGACACACTGTTGATACTGCCGGAGGGCCGCGCCCCGCCGCCCCGCCGCCCCGTACAGCCGCATCAGCGTCCGGTGCACCGGCTCCTGCAGCGGGTCCAGCGTCAGCAGCCGCAGCCCCGTCTGGATCGCCGCCTCCGTCGCCCCCGCCGTCCGCTGGTGCGCCAGGAGCTTGGCCAACCCCTCCAGCGCCAGCTCCCGCAGCCGCTCCCGCTCGCCCAGCAGCCACTCCTCGAACGCCGCCTCCTTCACCGCCAGCCCCGCCAGCAGCTCCCCCCGGTACAGCGCCGCCGCCGCCGCCAGCGCCCCCGGCGTCCCCTCCGCCACCCGGCGCTCGAAGACCGCCGCGTCCACCTCCACCGCCTCCGCGTTCAGCCCGATCCGCTCCCCCTCGCCCACCAGCGCTCCCGCCGGCAACGCCTTCCGCAGCACGAACAGCGCCTGCCGCAGGTTCCCGCGCGCCTGCTCCTCCCCCATCTCGCCCCACAGCAGCGCCGCCAGCTTGTCCCGCGGGTGCGCCTGGCCGAGCGGCAGCGCCAGATAGGCGAGCAGCGCCTGCGCCTTCCGCGTCGGCAGGCTGAGCGGCGCCCCCGGGCCCTGCCGGGCCTGGAAGCCGCCGAGGAGGGTGAGCTGGAGAGACGCCGTCACCGTGGGCTCCCGGGGTGGCGCTCACTATAGCGCCCCCGGGCCGCCCCCCACCAGAGGGGCGCTGACGCATTTTTCACGCGGCCCCTGACGGGCGGCTCACGCCCGGGGCGTACACCGGGCGCATGGGGAGCACCGCCATGACGTTCATCGTGCGGATCGCCCCGGACGAGGCCGGCCGGCTGACCGGCGTGGTGGAGCGCGTCCGGACGGGCGAGAAGGAGCGGTTTCACCGGCTCGAGGCCGTCGGCGCGATCCTCGCGCGCATGGTCTCGGGCGAGGCCACCCACCCCGACGACTCGAAGGAGGACCGCCCATGACCCTCAACGGCAAGCACGCGCTGGTGACCGGCGGCTCGCGCGGGATCGGCCGCGGCATCGTCCTGGCGCTCGCCGCGGCGGGCGCGAAGGTCGCCGTCCACTACTACGTCAACGAATCAGCGGCCAGGGAGACGCTCGAGCGCGTCCGCAAGCACGGCGCCGACGGCGTCCTCGTGCAGGCCGACGTCTCGAAGGCGGAGGACGTGCGCCGCATGGTCGCCGAGGTGCGCAAGGCGTTCGGCACGCTCGACGTCTTCGTGGCCAACGCCCGGCCGGAGCTCGCGACGTTCTACCAGAAGCCGATGGAGATCACCCTCGAGGCCTGGGACCAGGCGATGGACTCCCAGGGCAAGGCCTTCCTCGTGGGCGTGCAGCAGGCCGTCCCCCTGATGGGCGCCGGCGGTCGCATCGTGGCGATCACCTACGCGCCGGGCGCCCAGAAGGGCACGTGGCAGCCCTGGGTCGCGATGGGCGCCGGCAAGGCGGCGATGGAGTCGCTCGTGCGCTACTTCGCCGTCGCGCTCGCGCCGCGCGGGATCACCGTCAACTCCGTGAGCCCGGGGCTCACCGACGACAGCGTGCTCAACGGGCTGCCCGACCCCGTCGTGCAGACCGCCCGCGCGTGGCACGCCAGCGGCTGGACGCCGATGGGCCGCATGGGCACGCCCGCCGACATCGGCAACGCCGTGGCGCTGCTCTGCTCGCCCGACGCCGGCTGGATCACGGGCCAGCTCCTCTACGCCGACGGCGGCGCCTCGCTGGTGGACACCCTGATGCCGCTCGAGATCCAGCGCGGCTGAGCGCGACGGTCCCAACCCGACCCCGCCTCTGGGTTGACGCCGAGGCGGGGGCCGACGAGTGCAGTGAACACGACGAGGGTCATGAAGAGAGGTGCAGCCATGAACGCATTCATCATGCTGGTGCTGGCCGTCGCCATGACGGGATGGCTCGGCGTTCCGGACGGGAACGCGCAGCCCACCCTGTACATCGCCGCATCCGAGGAGCTCCTCGAGCCGTCTTGCCAAAATTGCTACTTCCCCGGGCCAAGCAGCCTCCACCGCGTCAATCCCCAGACCGGGCGCGCCACGCCCGTCGGCGCCATCGGCTTCGACGCCGTCGGCGGGATGGCCTTCCACCCGCTGACCGGCGTCCTCTATGCGGTAGGGCAACGGGCGGGCACCGCCGGATTCTTCATGCCCGGAACCCACGTCCTCATCACGATCGATCCGGCAACCGGCGTCGGCACCGAGATCGGCCCCTTCACCGGGCCGATGACCTGTCCCGGGTGCGGCGTCGAAGACTTGGCCTTCCGTCCCAACGGTGTCCTCTACGGGATGGTCAACGGCACCCTGGTCACGGTCAACCTCGAGACCGGCGCAAGCACGTTCATCGCGTTCCCGTGCTGCTTCGATCCCTCGGTTCTCACCAACATCGATTCCCTGACGTTCTCCGCCGACGGCAGCGTGCTGTTCAGCCGGGTGTTCGAAGCCAACTTCATGACCTTCGACCCGGAGACCGGCGAGATCTTCGACGGATTGCGAGGGATCGGGATAGAGAACGCGACCGAGCCGGGGTTCTTTGACATCCCTCATCCCGGCTCGATGCGCTCGACACCGAGCCCGGGACCGGGCTGCTCTGGGGCGTGACCAAGAGTTCGGAGAACGCGCGCAGGCTCCCCCTACCTGGTGACGATCGAGCCGGCGCTCGATCCCATCCTGGATATTTTCGTGGGGACGCGAGGCCCGGTCCATCCTGGATGCCTCCGGCTTCAGCGGTCAACTCGGATTTGTGCTGGCACTCGCCTGGTCGCCGGGTGCCGCCAACACGCCCGCCGGGGCCAACCGGGTGGTCCAGGTCGCGCCGGCGACGTTGACGTTCGAGATGGTCGACCAAGCCGGCACCACGACCGTGACGACGAGCGCCACCGGTCCACCGCTTCCGTCCGGCTTCAGCCTCGGTACCCCGCCGACCTACTTCGAGATCTCCACGACGGCGGTGTTCTCCGGCTTCGTGGACGTCTGCATCGACTACACCGGGATCGTGTTCGGCGACGAGGCCAGCCTCCGGCTCCTGCATTTCGACGGCGTCGCCTTCGCCGACGTGACGACGTCGCTCGACACCACGACCGACGTGATCTGCGGCCGCAGCGCCACGCTGTCGCCGTTCGTCGTCGTCGAGCGCGCGCAGAGCGTGGCCGAGATGATCGTCGACCTGATCGAGTCGGTGGCGCGGCTCACGCTGGCGCCGTCACAGGAGCAACGCCTGGTGGCGGCGCTCGAGACGGCGCTGCTCCAGCCCCGGAACACACGACTGGTCTGCGCGAGCCTCCAGGGCTTCATCCGGCTCGTGCAGATCGGCGCCGCCCTGGGTCGCCTGCCGGCACCGAGGGCGGCTCAGCTGATCGAGGACGCGAGGGCCATCCGCGCCGCGCTGAGCTGCTGACCCGCGGCCTACCGCCGCGGGCGTCGTGCCGTCCGGCGCCCGCGGCGGGCCGCCCCCCGGCGCCTGGCCACCGCGATCGCCTCGATCTCGATCAGCATCCCGGGGATCGCAAATTCAGTCCTCGCCGTCGGGCTTCAGGCCCAGGGCGCGGAGCTTCTTGCGGAGCGTGTTCCGGTTGATCCCGAGGAGGGCGGCGGCGCGGAGCTGGTTGCCTCCGGTCTCCCGGAGCACCGCCCGGAAGAGCGGGCGCTCGACCAGGCCGAGCACCAGCTCGTAGAGGTTCGCCGACTCCCGGGCCCCGAGCCCGCGCACGCACTCCTCGAGCTTGTCCTGGATGAGCTGCTCGAGGGTGCCCTCCCGGATCCAGGGGCCGCCCGGTCCGGGGGCGATCGGCAAGTGCTCGGGGAGGATCACGCCGGCGCCGGCCATCACCATCGCGTGCTGGACCACGTTCTCCAGCTCCCGGACGTTGCCGGGCCAGGCGTAGCCGGTCAGGCGGTCGAGGGCCTCGGCCGCCAGCGCCCGCTCGCCCAGCTCCCCGGCGTACTTCACCAGGAAATGGTCCACCAGGAACGGGATGTCCTCGCGCCGCTCCCGGAGCGGGGGGAGGGTCACGCTCACGACGTTGAGGCGATAGAAGAGGTCCTCGCGAAAGCGGCCTTCCCGGATGAGGGTCTCCAGGTCCCGGTTCGTGGCGGCCACCACCCGGACGTCGACCCGGATCGGCTCGCCGCCCCCGATCCGCTCCAGCTCGCGCTCCTGGAGCACGCGAAGGAGCTTCGGCTGGAGCTCGGGTCCCATGTCGCCGACCTCGTCGAGATAGAGGGTGCCGCCGTGGGCCAGCTCGAAGCGGCCGAGGCGCCGCTGATGGGCGTCGGTGAACGCCCCGCGCTCGTGGCCGAACAGCTCGGCCTCCAGCAGGGTGGGCGGGATCGCGGCGCAGGAGACCGCGACGAACGGCTTGCCCGCGCGGCGGCTGTAGTGGTGGATGGCCCGCGCCACCACTTCCTTGCCCGTCCCGGACTCCCCCTGGAGCAGCACGGTGACGTCGGTCGCCGCGATGCGCCCGATGGTCTTGTAGACCTCCTGCATGCGGGGCGACTTGCCGACCAGCGCGCCGAACTCCCACACCTCCTGGATGCCCGTGCGCAGCTCGACCACCTCGCGGGCCAGCGCCTTGGCGGACAGCGCCCGCTCGACCAGCAGCAGGACCTCGTCGTTGTCGAACGGCTTGGCCAGGTAGTCGTACGCGCCTCGCTGCATCGCCTCGACGGCCGCCCGCACGCTCCCGTGGGCGGTCATCACGACGACCGCGGTCTCCGGGCTGTCGGCGCGAAGGCGCCCGAGCACCTCGAGGCCGTCGAGCCCCGGCATCCGGATGTCCAGGAAGGCGAGGTCGTACCGCTCCGCCGCTGCGGCGGCCAGCGCCGCCGGGCCGTCTTCCACGACGGTGACGGCGTGCCCGGCCTGGCGCAGCAGCCGCTCCAGGAGCCACCGGAGCGCCGGCTCGTCGTCGGCCACCAGGATCCGGGCGCCGGTCGGGGTCGCCGGCTCGCTCACGACGGACCCGGGCGCTCCGGCCCCGCGATCGGCAAGTAGCAGGCGAAGCTCGTGCCCTTGCCCGGCGTGCTCGTCACCCGGAGGGCGCCCCGGTGCTCCTCGACGATCCGGTGGGCGACGGCCAGGCCGAGGCCGAGGCCGCGCGGCTTGGTGGTGACGAAGGGGTCGAAGATGCGATCGCCCAGCGCTTCGGCGATTCCCTCGCCCTCGTCGGCCACCAGGACCTCGACCAGCGGCCGCGGCCCCGCGCCGAGGTCCACGCGCCCGTAGACCGGATCGAGCGACATCCGGGTCGTCAGCGTCAGCCGGCCGCCGCCCGGCATCGCCTCGATCCCGTTCTGCACGAGGTTCTGGAAGACCTGCATGAGCCGGTCCTCGTCCGCCCACAGCGGCGGCAGGCTCGGATCGTAGCGCCGGACGAGCTGAACCCCGTGGGCGACCGCCGCCGGCTCGGCGAGGAGGCAGACGCGCTCGAGGAGCTGGTGGAGGTTCACCGCCGCGAAGACGAAGCGCATCGGCCGGCCGAGGTCGAGAAGCGCTTCCATGACGCGGTTGACCCGGTCGATCTCGCCGAGCATGACGGTGAGGTGCTCGCGGTACGGGCCCTCGCCCAGCTCGGTGCCGAGGAGCTGCGCGACCCCGCGGATCGCGCCGAGCGGATTCCGGATCTCGTGGGCCAGCGCGAGCGCCATCTGGCCCAGGGCGGCCAGCCGCTCGCCCCGCCGCACCTCCGCCTCCAGCGCCTTGAGCCGCGAGAGGTCGCGGAGCACGGCCACCGCCCCCTGGAGACGCCCGGCGGCGTCGTGGATGGGCGCGGTCTGGAGGCTCACCGGCACCGTCCGCCCGCCCGCCAGGTCGACCTCGGACTCGGCCTCGGCCCGGCCCTCGGCGAGGCGCACCGTCTCCGCCAGGTGGCGGACCAGCCGGGCCTCGGGGGGCAGGATATCGGCGAGGGCGCGGCCGAGGGCCCGGGTGGCGGCTCGCCCGACCAGGACCTCGGCGGCGGCGTTCCAGAGGAAGACGGTCAGATCGGCGCGGACGCCGACCACGGCGTCCGGGAGACCGGCCAGCAATCCGCCGTAGTCCGGCGTGGGAGTCGTCGCGGCCATGTCAGTCTGGGGTCAGGCCTTTCATTCTTGTCAATCTGGGGCGCCGATGGGGCCGCGCTGGATTGTCAAGAATGAAGGGCCTGACCCCTCAAGCCAAGGGGAGGGTCGCCCGGGCGTTCAGCGTGAGGTCGGCCCGCTCGCCTCGCGCCAGGCGGGCCTGGCCGGCGGCCGCGATCATGGCGGCGTTGTCCGTGCAGAAGCGGAGCGACGGAGCGCTCCACGCGTAGCCACGCTCGGCACACTTCACCTCGAGCGCGTCCCGCAGGGCGCGGTTGGCCGCCACTCCACCGGTCAGCAGGATCCGACGGATGCCCAGCCGGCTGGCCGCGCGGATGGTCCGCCGCACGAGCATCTTGACGACCGTCGCCTGGAACGACGCGCACACGTCGGCGGTCCCGGCTGCCGTGAGCGGCGCCTGGCGGCGGACGAAGAGGCTCACGGCCGTCTTGAGCCCGGAAAAGGAAAAGTCCGGCGCGCCGTCCCGGATGTCGGCCACCGGGAACGGGATTGCCCG
The DNA here is from genome assembly GCA_963708025.1 of uncultured Candidatus Rokubacteria bacterium. Lineage (GTDB taxonomy): Bacteria > Methylomirabilota > Methylomirabilia > Rokubacteriales > DASRDR01 > CAVPSB01. The sequence continues at coordinate 177,674 of CAVPSB010000032.1, forward strand.
GGGATCGCCGTCGCGCGCCGTGCGCTCGATGATCGGGCCCCCCGGATAGCCGAGGCCGAGGAGCTTGGCGACCTTGTCGAACGCCTCGCCGGCGGCGTCGTCCCGCGTCTGACCGACCAGACGATAGACGAGGGGCTCGGGACAGGCGTAGAGCGCGGTGTGGCCACCGGAGACGATGAGGGCCAGGAAGGGGTACGTCGGCGGCGGTGCCTCCAGGAAGCCGGCGAAGACGTGGCCTTCGAGGTGGTTCACGCCCACCAGCGGAAGGCCGTGCGTGTAGGCGAAGCCCTTCGCGACGGACAGGCCGACCAGCAGCGAGCCGACGAGCCCGGGCCCGCAGGTGACCGCGATGCCGTCCACCTCGGGCAGCCCGACCCCGGCGTCCTTCAGCGCGTTCTCGACGACCGGCAGCACGACTTCGAGGTGCCGGCGCGAGGCCAGCTCGGGCACCACCCCCCCGTAGCCGCGGTGGATGGCATCCTGCGACAGCACGATGCTCGACAGGAGCGTCGTGCCCTCGAGCACCGCCGCGGCGGTCTCGTCACAGGAGGTCTCGATCCCCAGCACTCGCATGATGTTTGTTCGGGACCTCCCGCCTACCCCCCCAACCCCCCTCCCCCATCTGTGGACGGCCTTCGGCCTTTGGCGGGGGGGAGCCGGATGGACCCATGGACCTTCACTCTAACGCGACTCGAGCTTCACCAGCTCCGACACCCTCACCAGTGTGATCCCCCGGGCCTCCCACCGCGGCAGCGCCTCCCCCAGGAGCTTCAGGGTGAGAGGGCGCCCGTGGGCGATGACGATGACCGAATCGCGGCGCGACGCCCAGCGCTCCACCTCGAGGAGCTGCGCGCGGGCGGTCGCCTCGCTCTCGTCGGGATCGATGAAGATCTGCCGGCGACCGGCCGGGATGCCCAGGGCCCGGGCCACATCGTACCCGACACTGCGGTGACTCGTCAGGCTGTCGACGAAGAGGAGGCGCTGGAAGAACACCGGCTCCAGCAGTGCGCGCATTCGCGAGCGGTCCTCGGTGAACCGCGAGCCCATCCCGGTCACGACCCCGGTCGCGCCCGGGATCGCCGCCAGCTGCCGGCGGGTCCGCCGGGTCACCTCGTCGGGCGGCATGGAGATCAGGAGGGCGCCGGGGCCGGGATCGACCTCCGGGAAGCGATACGGCTCGAGCGGGAGCTGGAGGAGGACCTCGAGGCCCGCCCGCGCGGCCTCCCGGGCCAGCCGCGGCGAGAGCGGCAACTCGGGGAGGACGGCGACGGTGACTGGGCGGCCCAGCGCGACCACCAGGTCGAACACGTCGGCCCGGGCCCCCAGCTGATCAACGATCACCGCGACCCGGGCGGGACGCGCGGCGGCGACACTCTCCGGCCCAGTCCGGCGCGCCGTGGCCGGGCCCTTCGGCGCGGGGCGAACGGCCGGGGCGGGCGGCGTCGTGCGGGACCACGGCCAGGCCAGGATCGAGCGCTCTCCCCGGCGCGCCTGGTACCGGTCGAGCACGACGACGCCGGCGGCCAGCGCAACGACGAGAATGCCGGCGGCGATTCCCAGCAGGCGCCGGCTCATCCTCGACGGCATCGCCTTCCCTCTCCGGGCCGCCGCCCGGCTCGCGCCCCACCAGGAGCGACCACCGGCTCATCGGCGATAGCCCTGCGGCGAGGAGGCCAGCGCCTGGTTGACGTCGGTGGTGTGGCGTCCAGGGTGACATGAGCCATGCAGAGCGTCCGAGCGACGGGGACATCGGGGGGGCCCCGGAAGCCCCCCGACCGATCTAGACTCCCTGAAGCTTCACCGTCGTCGCAGATGAGTCACGTTCTCGGGCAGGGCCGAGGAGCGAGCAGCGCTAGGACGCAGGGAGGCGCCGACCGGAGGCGTACTCCGAGTACGCCGAGGATCGGCGCAACCCCGAGGCCGAAGGCCGTCCGAACGACGACGCGATGCGAAGCTCATCGGCCCTGCCCGCTAGCTCGCCTTGGCGGTCGGCTTGCCCTTGTCCAGGATGCGCGACGCCTTCAGGATGTCGAGCGCCCGCTGGAGCTGGACGTCCTTCTTCTGCAGCTCGGCCTCCGACAAGGGCGTGGCCCCGGGCTTGGGCGGGTCTTCCTTCGGCAGGTCGATCACGATGTCCGGGCTGATCCCCTTGCCGTGAATCGACCGCCCCTTCGGCGTGAAGTACTTGGCGGTGGTCAGGCGCAGGCCCGAGCCGTCGGCGAGCGGGATGATCGTCTGGACCGATCCCTTGCCGAACGTCTGGGTGCCGAGGACGACGCCCCGGCCGTGGTCCTGGATGGCCCCGGCCACGATCTCGGACGCCGACGCCGAGCCCTGGTTGACCAGCACGACCAGCGGCACGTCGGTGACCGGGCGCTTGGCGTGGGCGACGAACCGCATGTTCTGATTCCGCACCCGGCCCTCGGTGTAGACGACGAGCTTGCCGTCCCCCAGGAACTCCTCGGAGACCTCCACCGCGGAGGACAGGAGGCCGCCCGGGTTGTTCCGGAGGTCGACGATGAGCCCGGCGAATCGGCCGGTCTTCTCGAACTTCTCGATCCCGGCCACGAGGTCCTTGGCGGTGCGCTCCTGGAACTGCCGGAGCCGGATGTAGCCGAGCCCCGGCTCGATCTCCTGCATCTTCACGCTCTGGACCTGGATGATCTCCCGCACGATGGAGAGCTCGATGGGCTCCTTGGTGCCATCCCGCTGGATCGTGATGGCCACCTTGGTGCCCTTGGGGCCGCGCATCTTCTTCACGGCGTCCACCAGCGTCATGTCCTTGGTGGGCAGGCCCTCGATCTTGACGATCCGGTCGCCCGGCTGGACCCCGGCCTTGTAGGCCGGCGTGCCCTCGATCGGCGCCACCACCGTCAGCTGATCGTCCCGGACCGTGATCTCGATGCCGAGCCCGCCGAAGCTCCCCGAGGTCTCCACCTGCATCTCACGGTAGCTCTCGGGATCCAGGAACGAGGAGTGCGGGTCGAGGGACTTCAGCATCCCGCGGATGGCGCCGTAGATGACCTCGCGGGGCTCGGTCTCGTCGACGTACTGATTCTGGATGATGGCGAGGACGTCCGTGAACAGCTTCAGGTGCTCGTAGGTGGTCGCCGGGTCGACGGCCTTCGAGGCCGACGTGCCCCCGAGCGAGAGCGTGAGCACCGCCAGGACTGCGGCCGCGAGAAACGCCTTGGTGACCGGTTTACCGGCGCGCATCAACGAACCCTCCTTCGGACGCTGACGGACGTTGGGCGCGCGCTCCGCGTGCGCCACCTGCCACACCGACCTCGGGCCCCGCCGGCCGACTCAGGATCGCCGTCTCAGCCACTGCTCGGGGTCCTCGGGCCTCCCCTGGTACCGTACCTCGAAATAGAGACGCGGCCCTTCCAGCGACCCCGTCTCCCCTACGCGCGCGATCCCCTGTCCGGCCTTCACCCGGTCGCCCTCGGCGACCAGGAGCTCGGAGGCGTGGGCATAGAGCGTGTAGTAACCGGTCCCGTGATCCAGGATGATCAGGTTACCATATCCCTTGAGCCAGCCGCGATAGAGCACCGTCCCCGCGTAAACCGCGCGGATCGAAGCGCCCTCGTCGGCCTCGATGTCCACGCCGCGGCGGAACGTTTCGGTGCCGAACCGGGGGTGGACCTGGCGGCCGAATCCGGCCACGACCCGGCCGTCGGTCGGCCAGGGGAGCTGACCCCGGAGCGTCCCGAGGCCGACCGCCGGCGGCCGCGGCCCCTCGGGGGCCGCCGGCCGGACGCTGGCCGGCCGGGCCGCCACCCGGCGGCTGAGCTCGCGCACCAGCGCCTCGAGCCGGCCCCGCGCCTCTTCCAGCTCCCCGGCCATGCGCTCGTGGGTCGCCCGATCGTCCCGGACCTCCGCCAGCAGCCCGCGCCGGCGCTCGGCCTCCCGATTCATCGCCGCCCGCTCCGCTTCCACCGCGCGACGGAGGCCGACCAGCTCGCGCCGCCCTCGCGCGACGGCCTCCTCCCGGGCGCTCAGGCGCTCGGCCGTCCGGCCGAACTCCGTGAGCCGGGCCAGGTCGGTCCGGGCCACCCGCGTCAGGTCCCCGAGCGCGCCCTGCCGCGCGACCTCCGCGCGCTCGCCCAGCCAGCCGGGCGGCGCCGGCCGCTCGGCCAGTGCCGCCAGGGTGCGGAGGCGTGCTCCCAGCACCGCCTGCTGGGTGACGAGGTCCTCAGCCACCCGGCCCCGCCGGTCGCCGAGCGCCTCCAGCTCGGCCTCGACGCGACCGATGCGCTCGTCCAATCGGCGCAGCTCGCCGCGTTTCCGCGCCAGCGTCCGGTCCCGCTGCTCCAGCTCGGCCAGCAGCGAGACCTCCCGGCTGCGCGCGGCCGAGGCCCGGGCCCGCGCCTCGTCGAGCTGGCGTCGCACCTGTCCGAGCTCCTCCTTCCGCTCCTTCAGCGCGGCGCCCGGACGCGGAGCGGCGGCGGCGGTCGTCAGGAGGGCGAGGACCACGGCGACGCCGAGCAGGCCGCGGGCCGGCGTCACGGTCGCCCCGCGAAGAGCCCGCCGGCGAGCCCGGTCGCGGCGCCCCCGCCGAGCAAGGCGGCGGTGAGCGGCCCGGCAGGCAGCGAGAGCGACGGCAGCCCGAGCGTGGCGCGGAGCCAGTCGGCCGTCCAGGGGGCGCCGGCCTCCGAGACGAGGACCAGGAGGCTCCAGCCGAGCGCGGCGCCGGCGGCGCCCTGCACGACGGCCTGCACGAGAAGCGGCGACCAGAGCCGGCCCTCCGGCACGCCGGCCAGTCGCAAGATGGCCGTCTCGTCGGCCCGTCGCTGGCGGGCGAGGCTGGTCGCCCCGCCGATCGCTCCGAGGGCGGCGAGACCGAGCAGCGCGGCGAGCCCGGCACCGCCCCGGGTGAGGCCGCGCTCCACCCGCTCGACCGGCTCCACCCAGCCGACCGCCGCCTGCACCTCCTCGACGGCGGGAACCCGGCCGAGCGCCTCGACCAGGGCGCGCAGCCCGGCGGCGCTCGTCGCCGGCGCCGGGGTGACGACGAGCCGCGCCGGCACCGGATTGACCGGGAGGCGATCGAGCCCGTCGCCGCCCTGCCCCTGCGCGCCCAGGTACTGCCGGAGCTCCGCGAGCGCCTCCCGGCTCGACACGTAGCGAACCGCGGCGACTCCCGGCAGCGCGCGCACGTCCGGAACGACGCCGGCCGCGCCGCCGGCCTGCGCAACGTCCTCGCGCAGCAGGGCGACGATCCTGAGATCGGCGCGCCAGCCAGCGGTCAGCCGGGCGAGGGCCTGGCGTCCGGACAGCGTCGCGCCGGCGACCAGGACCGCCATGGCCGTGAGGAGAACCGCCGTCGCGCCGGCGAGCCCGGAGCGGCGCAGGTCCTGCCAGGCAGTGACGAGGAGGAAGCTAGCCCGCGCCACGGGTGTTTGGAGCCTCCCTCCCTCCCGATCCGTGAACGGCCTTCGGCCTTTGGCCCCCCTCCCCCACCCTTGGACGGCCTTCGGCCTGTGGCTGGGGGGAGGGGGGGGTCGGAGGCACTCGATTCACCGTCACGGCGGGCTCCGCACACAGCCGGCCCTCCTCCAGCACCAGGGTCCGGGCGCCCAGCTCCGTGGCTAGCGCGGAGACCTGGGACGCCACCACGACCGTCGTGCCCCCATCCCGGGCGCCGCGGAGAAGGTCCACGACCGCCCGGGCCGCCACCCCGTCGAGCGCCGCCGTCGGCTCGTCGGCCAGGAGGAGACACGGGTCGCCGGCCAGTGCCCGGGCGATCAGGAGCCGCTGCCGCTCGCCAGCCGTCAGCTCGCGGGGAAAGGCGTTCGCCTTGGGGGTCAGGCCGGCCTCCCGCAGCGACTGGAGCGCCCGCGTCCGGGCGTCGCGCAGTCCGGCGCCGAGCGCGCGCAGGACGAGCGCGACGTTGCCGAGGACCGTCCGGTCGCCGAGGAGCCGGCCGTCCGCCGGGACGACGCCCAGGCGCCGGCGCAGCCGGGCGAGGCCGCGACGGCCCAGCGCGCCGACGTCCTCCCCGTCAACGACGAGTCGGCCCTGACTCGGTCGCTCCTCGCCGCAGATGAGCCGGAGGACGGTGGACTTGCCGGCGCCGCTCGGCCCGGTCACGAGCACCAGCTCCCCCGGGGTCACGTGGAAGCTCGCGTCGCGGAGGGCGTGGACGACGGGACCACCGGCGCGGCGCGCGTAGAGCCTGGACACTCCCTGGAAGTCGACCATGACCAGCGGCGACTCCTCTCATTATAGAGAGGGCCACCCCGATCACGCAGGAGTTTCGCCGCGGCGGGCTCAGGTCGGTGGGAGGCGCTCGACGAGCAGCCGGTTGACGACCTGGGGACTCGCCTTCCCACCGGTCGCCTTCATCACCTGACCGACCAGGAAGGCGAGGCTCTGCTTCTTGCCCTTCCGGAAGTCCGCCACCGCGGACGCGTTGGCCCCGATGACCCGGTCGACGACCTGGAGGAGGGCGCTCTCTTCCGCGACCTGCGTGAGGCCCTCGCGGCGCACGATCGCGTCGGGGTCCTCCCCGTTCCGGGCCATGCGCTCGAAGACGTCCTTGGCGATCTTCCCGCTGATGGTCCCGTCGTCCACCAGGGCCACCAGCCGGGCGAGGTGAGCCGGCCGGATCACGCACATGACGAGCTGGCCGGGATCGCCGTGGAGCACCCGCAGGAGCTCGGAGCCGATCCAGTTGGCGAGCGCCCTCGGGTTCGGGTGGAGCCGAACGGCCTCCTCGTAGTAGTCGGCCAGCGACCGGTCGGTGGTGAGGAGGTCGGCGTCGTGCGGCGGCAGCCCGTACCGCTCGACGAAGCGGAGGCGCCGGGCCCGCGGCAGCTCGGGGAGGGCGGCCTCGATCCCGGACACCCAGGCCGGGTCCGGCTGGACCGGAACCAGGTCGGGCTCCGGGAAGTAGCGGTAGTCGTGCGCGAACTCCTTGGACCGCATCGGGAGAGTCTGCCCCTGTCGGGGTTCCAGAGGCGTGTCTCCTGCACGAGGCGCTCGCCCCGGTCCAGCGCCCGGCCCTGGCGCTCCACCTCGTGCTCGAGGGCGGCCCGGACGTGGCGGAAGGAGTTCATGTTCTTGATCTCGACCTTCGTGCCCAGCTCGGTGGCCGCCCCGCGGCCGGAGGGAGATGTTCGCGTCGCAGCGGAGCGAGCCTTCCTCCATGTTGCCGTCGCAGACCCCGAGGTAGCGGACCACCGCCCGCAGCGTCCGCAGGTACTCCGCCGCCTCGGCCGGCGAGCGGAGGTCCGGCCGCGAGACGATCTCCATCAGCGGTACGCCCGCCCGGTTGAAGTCGACCAGGCTCGCGCTGGCCGCTCGAAGACCCCGCCCTCGTGGGTCAGCTTGCCCACGTCCTCCTCGAGGTGGAGGCGCTCGATGCCGATCCGGCGCACGGCGCCGGCCTCGTCCGGCGGGGCGACCTCGAGCCACCCGTCCTCGGCCAGCGGCTCCTCGTACTGGCTGATCTGGTAGTTCTTCGGCATGTCGGGGTAGAAGTAGTGCTTGCGCGCGAACCGGCGACTCCGCGCTGATCGCGGCAGCGGAGCGCGCGGGCCGTCCGGATGCCGAACTCGATCGCCCGGCGGTTGATGACCGGCAGGACGCCCGGCATGCCCAGGCAGACCGGGCAGGTCTGGCGGTTCGGCGGCGGCGCCGAAGGTCGCCGCGCACCCGCAGAACATCTTGCGAGCGCGTCAGGAGCTGGGCGTGCACCTCCAGCCCGATGACGGTCTCGTAGGCCATCAGGCATTCCGTCTCGAGCAGCCGGCTTCCGGCGCCGCCAGTCGGTGCGCCGCCTCGTAGGCGGCGGCGACCCGGAAGAGCGTCGTCTCGTCGAAGGGCTTCCCGATGAGCTGGAGGCCGATCGGGCAGCCCGGCCGGCCGAGAATCCGCACGGGACGGAGATCGCCGGGCACGCCCGGCCAGCGGCGACGGGATGGTGAAGACGTCGTTCAGGTACATGGCCAGCGGGTCCTCGGTCTTCTCCCCGAGCTTGAACGCCGGCGTCGGGCGCGGTCGGCGCGACGATCGACGTCGCACCTCGCCGAACGCCCGCGTCGAAGTCGCGCGCGGATCAGCGTGCGGACCCGCAGCGCCTTGGCGTAGTAGGCGTCGTAGTAGCCGGCGGAGAGCGCGTAGGTGCCGAGCATGATCCGGCGCTTGACCTCGGCCCCGAAGCCCTCGGCCCGGGTGCGCGCCGTCATGTCGATGAGGTCCTTGGCGCCGTCGGCCCGGTGGCCGTACTTCACCCCGTCGTAGCGGGCCAGGTTCGAGGAGGCCTCGGCGGGGGCCACGATGTAGTAGGCCGCCACCCCGTAGTCGGTGTGGGGCAGCGAGACGCGGCGCGTGCGCGCCCCCAGGCGCTCGAGGGTCGTGATGGCCTCGCGGACCGCGCGCCTCCACCTCGGCGTCGAGCCCCGGGATGAAGTACTCGTCGGGGATGCCGAGCGTGAGGCCGCGGACGCCCCCGCCGAGGGCTGCCTGGTAGTCCGGCACCGGCTCGTCGGCCGAGGTCGAGTCCATGGGGTCGTGGCCGGCGATCGACTCTAATAGAATAGGCCGCGTCCCGGACGTCCTTGGCGATGGGGCCGATCTGGTCGAGCGACGAGGCGAAGGCGATGGCGCCGTAGCGGGAGACGCGACCGTAGGTCGGCCGGAGCCCCACCACCCCGCAGAAGGCGGCGGGCTGCCGGACCGAGCCACCGGTGTCCGTGCCGAGGGCGCCGGCCGCCAGGTCGGCGGCCACCGCGGCGGCCGAGCCGCCGGAGGAGCCGCCCGGCACCCGGTCCGGGGCCCAGGGGTTCCGGGTCGGGAAGAAGCCGGAGTTCTCGGTCGACGAGCCCATCGCGAACTCGTCCATGTTCGTCTTGCCGAGAATGATCGCGCCGTCGGCGGCCAGGCGGACGAGGACGGTCGCGTCGTAGGGCGGGACGAACTCCGCCAGGATCTTCGCGCCGCACGTCGTCCGGAGCCCGCGCGTGCAGAGGACGTCCTTGATGCCGAGCGGGATGCCGTCGAGCGGCCGCACCGGCTCGCCCCGCCGCACCCGGTCGTCGACCGCGGCGGCCTGCGCCCGCGCTGACTCGCCGGCAACCGTCAGGTAAGCGTTGAGAGCGGGGTCGAGCGCCGCGATGCGGGCGAGGTAGGCGTCAACGAGCCCGCTCGCCGTCACGGCCCCGGTGCGGAGCGCGTCCCGGGCCTCGTGGATGGTGAGGCGGGTCCAGTCCACCTCTACTCCTCGAGGATGCGCGGGACCCGGAACGACTCCCCTTCCGGGTCCGGGGCGTTCGCGAGCATGGCCTCCACCGGGTAGGAGGGTCGCACCTCGTCCTCACGCATCACGTTCGCCAGGGGCAGGACGTGAGTGGTGGGCGGGACGTCCGCCGTGTCCACCTGGTCGAGCTTCTCGATGTAGCCGAGGATCGCGTCGAGCTGGCTCCGCATCCGCGCCTTCTCCGTCGCCGACAGATCGAGTCGGGCGAGGCGGGCGACGTGCTCGACTTCGGCCAGGCTGATCTTCGGCTCCGGCGGGGTGTCCATCACAGCTCCTCGAGATGCGCATATTGTAGCGCGAGCCGCTTCTTGCCCACGGCCGCGAAGTTCACCGTCACCACCCAGTCCTCGCCGTCCTGCTGGACGCCGACGACCAGGCCTTCGCCCCAGCGGCCATGGCGCACACGGGCGCCGACGCGCAGCGGCGCGTCCGCGCTGTCGTCCGCGGGCAGCGACGGCTCCCGGGCGACGGTCCAGCCCCCGGGGGCCGGCCGGCGCGCCGAGCCGGCCACCGGGATCAGCGCGTTCTCGGGCATCTCCAGCAGGAAGCGCGACGGCTCCCGCATCCCGCCGAAGGCCCCCAGCCGGCGCTGGCAGGCGTAGGAGAGGTAGAGGCGCGCCTTGGCCCGGGTGAGGCCGACGTAGGCGAGCCGCCGCTCCTCCTCGACGCCCTCCGCGTCCTCGAGGGCCCGCGCGTGCGGGAACACGCCTTCCTCCAGCCCGGTCAGGAACACGACGGGGAACTCGAGGCCCTTGGCCGAGTGGAGCGTCATCAGCGTCACCGCCGCCCGCACCTCGGCCAGCTCGTCCACGTCCGCGATGAGGGCGACCGAGTCGAGGAACGCCGCCAGCTCGCCCCGCCCCTCGCGCGCCTCGAACTCGCCGGCGGCGACGCCCAGCTCGTCCAGGTTCTCGAGCCGACTCTCCGCCTCGGCCGTGCGCTCCTGCCGGAGCGCCTCGCGGAGCCCGGCGGCGTCGATGACCGCCGAGACCCGCTCGGCCAGGGGCCACGGCTCGGCCATCAGCGCGACCAGCCGCTCCCGCAGGGCGGCGAACCCGCCGAGGGCCCGGCCGGCTTTGCCCCCGATCGCCAGCGCCGCCGGACCGGCGCTCGCCGCCAGGAGCGAGACCCCGTCACGCTCCGCCGCCTCGGCGAGCCGGCCCAGGCTCGTCTTGCCGATCCCGCGCGGCGGCGTCCCGACGGCACGGGTGAACGCGAGGTCGTCGTCCGGGTTGAGCGCGAGCCGGAGGTAGGCGAGCGCGTCCTTGACCTCCTTCCGCTCGTAGAACCGCACGCTGCCCACGATGTGGTACGGGAGGCCGAGGCCCCGGAAGGCGTCCTCCAGCACCCGCGACTGGGCGTTGGTGCGATAGAACACGGCGATCTCGGCCAGTCCCGTCCCCTCCGCGCGGAGGCCGGCCACGCTGCGGGCGACCCAGGCCGCCTCCTCGACCTCGTCCCAGGCGCGGAAGAGGCGGGCTGGCTCACCGCGCTCGTTCTCGGTCCAGAGTCCCTTGTCCTTGCGCGCCTGGTTGTGCGCGATCACGGCGCCGGCGATCTCCAGGATCTGGCCGGTCGAGCGGTAGTTCTGCTCGAGGCGCACCACCCGGCAGTCCGGGAAGTCGCGCTCGAAGTCCAGGATGTTCCGCAGGTCGGCGCCCCGGAAGCGGTAGATCGACTGATCGGGATCGCCGACCACGCAGAGGTTCCCGTGGCCCCCGGTCAGGAGCCGCAGGAAGCGATACTGGGCCGCGTTCGTGTCCTGGTACTCGTCGACCAGCACGTAGCGCCAGTGGTTCCGGTAGTAGGCGAGCACCTCCGGGTGCCGCTCCCACAGCCGCACGACCAGCACGAGCAGGTCGTCGAAGTCGAGGGCGCCGGCCGCGCGCAACCGCGCCTCGTACCGCGCGAAGAGCTGGGCCAGCTCGCGCTCCCGCGGGCCTCGCGCGGCGGCCGCCAGGTCATCGGCATCCTGGAGCTGGTTCTTCGCCCGGCTGATCCGGGAGACCACGGCCTGGGGAGGCCAGGCCCGCTCGTCCAGCCCGGCGGCCCGGGCGAGCTCGCGGATCAGGCTGAGCCGGTCGTCCTCGTCGTAGATGAGGAAGTGCCGCTTGTAGCCGAGGTGGTGGATCTCGGAGCGCAGGATCCGCACGCACGTGGCGTGGAAGGTGGCGACCAGCGGCGACCGCACCCCCCAGCCGGCCAGCAGCGCCTCCACGCGCTGCCCCATCTCCCCGGACGCCTTGTTCGTGAAGGTGACGGCCAGGATCCGCCGGGGGTCGGCGCCACCGGCGATCAGGTACGCGATCCGGTGGGCGATGACGCGGGTCTTGCCGCTGCCGGCGCCGGCGAGAACGAGCAGCGCCCCGTCCGTGTGGCGGACGGCCTCCTGCTGGGCGGGGTTCAGGCCGGCGAGGATGGCCTCGCCGGTCGGCGCCGGGCTCACGGGTCGCAATCGCCTCGCGACGCCCGGGCGCCGACGCCCCCTTCCCCGATCCGCGTGCGCGTCCCGTCGCCGGTCACCACCCGATCGTGCAACAGGACGCCGGGCGAGGCAAGCCTCCGCCCGGAGACGCTACTCCACGGTCACGCTCTTCGCCAGGTTCCGGGGCTGATCCACGTCACAGCCCCGCCGGACGGAGACGTGATACGCGAAGAGCTGAAGCGGGATCGTCAGGATCAACGGGGTCAGCAGCTCGGCCGCCGGCGGCACCGTCAGGACGTGGCCGGCTTTCTCCCGGATCGCCTCGTCGCCCTCGAAGGCGACCGCGATGACCAGGCCGTCCCGCGCCCGCACCTCCTCGATGTTGGCCAGCATCCGGTCGTAGGTCGCGTCGTGGGGCACCAGGGCCACTACCGGCATCGCCTCGTCGATGAGGGCGATCGGCCCGTGCTTCATCTCGCCGCCGGCGTAGCCCTCGGCGTGGATGTAGGACAGCTCCTTCAGCTTCAGCGCCCCTTCCAGGGCGATCGGGTAGTGCGGGCCCCGGCCGAGGTAGAGGAAGTCGCGGCGCTGGAAGAGGTGCCGGGCCAGCTCGGCGATCGCCTCCTCGTGGGCCAGCGTGGCCTCGACGAGCCGGGGAACCTCCAGCAGCTCCTGCAGGCGCTTCTTGCCCTCCTCGGCGGTGACCGTGCCGCGCACCCGGCCGAGATGGAGCGCCAGCAGGTAGAGCGCGGTGATGGTGGCGGTGAACGTCTTGGTGGACGCCACCCCGATCTCGGGGCCGGCGTGGGTGTAGACGACGCCGTGGGATTCGCGCGACAGCGCGCTCCCGACGACGTTGCAGATCGCGACCACCGGGGCGCCCTTCTGCCGGGCCGTCCGCACGGCGCCGAGGGTGTCGGCCGTCTCGCCCGACTGGCTGATGGCGACCACCAGCGTGTCGGGACCGACCAGGGGATCCCGGTAGCGGAACTCGGAGCCGATGTCGGTGTCCGTCGGCACCAGGGCGAGGCGCTCGATCAGGTGCCGGCCGAGAAGCCCCGCGTGATACGACGTCCCGCAGGCGACGATCACGACCCGGCTGAAGGCCCGCAGCTCGTCGGGCGTGAGGTTCAGGTCGGGCAGGAAGCAGTCGCCCGTCTCCGGCGAGATCCGGCCGCGGAAGGTGTCGGTGATGGCCCGCGGCTGCTCGTAGATCTCCTTCAGCATGAAGTGGCGGTAGCCACCCTTCTCGGCCATGATCGGGTCCCACACGATGTGGGTCACCGGGCGCTCGACGGGCCGCCCGGCGAGCGTCGAGAGCTGCACGCCGCTCCGGCCCACCACCGCCATCTCCTCGTCCTCCAGCACGATGACGTCGCGGGTGTGCGACAGGATCGCCGGGATGTCGGAGGCGATGAAGTACTCGCCCTCACCCAGCCCGATCACGACGCCCCCCGCCCCCGTCTTGGCGGCCACCAGACTGTCGGGCTCGCGATCGGAGACGACGCCGACGGCGTAGGCGCCGCGCAGCTCGGCGAGGGCCCGGCGTACGGCCTCGGCCAGGCCGCCGGCCGCCGGAAGGTGCGCCTCGACCAGGTGGGCCACCACCTCGGTGTCCGTCTCGGACTTGAAGGTGTGGCCCTCGGCGGTGAGTCGCTTCTTGATCGGCAAATAGTTCTCGAGGATCCCGTTGTGGACGACCACCAGCGAGCCCGTACAATCCGTGTGGGGATGCGCGTTCTCCTCGGACGGCCGGCCGTGCGTGGCCCAGCGGGTGTGCCCGATCCCGACCGGCCCGTCGATCGGCCGGTCGCGGAGGATTCCTTCCAGGTTCCGGATCTTCCCCGCGCTCCGGCGCACCTGGAGGACGCCGTCGGAGATGACGGCGATTCCGGCCGAGTCGTAGCCCCGGTACTCCAGCCGCTTGAGCCCGTCCAGGATGATGCCAGTGGCTCCCTGCGAGCCGATGTAGCCGACGATGCCGCACATAAGGCGCTCCTCCAAGGACCAAGTGTGGTCGCTCCAGTCGGAGCAACCCTCGTGCCACTCGTTCTCGTCAGCGCCGGTGGCCGCTCCCGGCGTCTGGCTGTTTCCTGGCCGAAACTCCGACCGGTGGAAAATGTTGCACGAATCGAGTAGCGGGCGTCACTCCGCCGGCGGGGTGGGCGCCTCGCCCGCCGACCTCCTCCGCCGGCGCTCGGCCCAGCCCTCCTTGATCACCTGGTGGGCCCGCCCGACGGCCAGGGCGCCGGCCGGCACGTCCTTGGTGATCACGGACCCGGCCCCGATGTACGCGTCGTCGCCGACATGAAGCGGGGCGACCAGGCTGGAGTTGGTCCCCACGAAGGCGCGGGCGCCGATGTGCGTCCGGTTCTTGCGGACGCCGTCGTAGTTGCAGATGATCATGCCCGCCCCGATGTTCGCGCCCTCGCCGACCGTGGCGTCCCCGAGGTAGCCGACGTGGTGGGCCTTCACCCGGCGCCCGATGGTCGACTTCTTGATCTCGATGAAGTTCCCGATGTCGGCGCCCGCCTGGATGACCGTGCCGGGGCGGAGCCGCGCGAACGGCCCGAGCGTCACGTCGGCCTCGACCACGGAGCCCTCGACGACGCAGTAGGGCCGCAGGGTCACCTGGTCACCCACGGTCATGTCGTTGACCTGGCAGCCGGTGCCGACGACGCAGCCCTCGCCGATCACCGTCCGGCCCGTGAGACGCACGCCGGGATGGAGGACGGTGTCCCGCCCCACCGCGACGTCCGCATCGACGTACGTCGCGTGCGGATCCAGCACCGTCACGCCTTCTGCCATCAGCCGACCGAGGATCCGCTCGCGAAGAACGGCCTCGAGCTCGGCGAGCTGCCGCCGGTCGTTCACGCCGGCGACCTCGAGGGCATCGTCCACGTGGACCGACTCGACCCGCCGGCGCGCGCGGGCGAGCCGGGCGATCACGTCGGTGAGGTACAGCTCCGCCTGGTCGTTGTCGGAGGACAGGCGCTCGAGCGCAGGCCAGAGCCAGCGCGGATCGAAGCAGTAGATGCCGGAGTTGCACTCGGTGAGCCGGCGCTGAGCGGCGGTGGCATCCCGCTCCTCGACGATCCCCACGATCGGCCCCCGCCGCCGACGACGAACGATCCGGCCGTAGCCGGTGGGATCGGGCGGCGTGAACGTCAGCACCGTCGCCGCCGCCCGGGTCCGCCGGTGGTGGGCGAGGAGCCGCTCCACGGTCGACACGGCGAGGAGCGGCACGTCCGCGTAGAGGAGCACGATCTCGCCGGCCGTCTCCGGGACCGCGCCCTTCGCCATCGTGAGAGCGTGGCCGGTGCCTCGCTGCTGCTTCTGCTCGGCGAACCGGATCTCGCCGGCCTCGGCCAGCGGGCCCAGCGCCGCCCGGACGGCGTCGCCCTGGTGGCCGATGACGATCACCGTGCCCCGGGCGCCGAGGGCGCGGGCCAGCGCCAGCGGGTATTCGATCAGCGGCCGTCCGGCCAGCCGGTGCAGGACCTTGGCGCGGGCCGAGCGCATCCGCTTGCCTTCCCCGGCGGCCAGGATGACGGTCCACGTCTCGATCGGCCCCCTGGTCGATGCCGCCCTCATGAACCTCCACCCCTTTCGTCGCGGGCTGCCGCCGCGCCGCGCGCGCGGACCGGGCCCCCGTGCTCGATGAGGCGGACGAGCACGCGCCCGAGCTTGTCGGGATGGTGCCGCGCCAGCTCGCTGGGACCCGTCAGATCGGCCTCGGCCAGCCATACCCCCAGCGCGTGCAGCCGGTCCCGATCCACCGGCACCGGGCGCGCCCCCACCTTCTGGTACCGGACCAGCACGTCGGCGGGGAACGACGGGCCATGGACGACGACCCCGTCCAGCACGCCGCGGCCGCTGTGAGCGTACAGCCCCTGGAGGTGGTCCGCCAGCGTGAGCCCGTCGGTCTCCCCGGGCTCGGTCATCAGGTTGCCGACGTAGACGCGCAGCGCCGCCGCTTTCCGGAGCGCGTCGGCGACCCCACCCACCAGCAGGTTCGGGATGAGGCTCGTGTAGAGCGAGCCCGGGGCCAGGACGATCGCGTCCGCCCGGGCGATCGCCTCCAGGACCTCGGGAAGGGCCGGCACGGTCGCCGGCTCGATGAAGACGCGGCGTACCGGCTGCTTCCCCTGGCGCAGCTTCGTCTCCCCGTGAACGATGCTGCCGTCGGTCAGCTCGGCGCCGAGCGTCACGCTTTCCAGGGTGGAGGGGAGGATCGTCCCCTGGACCGCCAGCACCTTGCCGGAGATCCGGATCGCCTGCAGGAAGTTGCCGGTGACGTTGGTGAGCGCGGCCAGGAAGAGGTTGCCGAAGCTGTGCCCGGCGAGCGACCCGTCGCCGCCGAACCGGAACTGGAAGAGCTGCGCCATGAGGGGCTCGACCTCGGCCAGCGCCACCAGGCAGTTGCGGATGTCGCCCGGCGGCAACATGTTCAGCTCCTCCCGGAGCCGGCCCGAGCTGCCGCCGTCGTCGGTGACCGTCACCACGGCGGTCAGATCGGACACGCGGCTGCCCAGGTAGCGCTTCAGGGCGGCGAGCACCACGGGGAGCCCGGTGCCCCCCCCGATGGCCACCACCCGCCGTCCCCCGTCTCGCCCGCGACGCCCGATCATGGCAAATCTCCTGCCATCTTAGCACTGTCGCCTCGCCCCCGAAGCCAAGCCAGGAGGACCTGAAACGAGGGCGGGGGGGGGACTTCGAGCCGGCACCGCTCACCGGTCTCGGGGTGGGTGAACCCGAGGACGGCGGCATGGAGGGCGAGGCCGCCGAGCGCCTCGACCCGGCAGGTCAGCTCCGGGTCGCCTGGGGCAGGAATGCGCCGACGGTACGTCCGATCGCCCACGACGGGAAAGCCGATGTGACCCAGGTGGACCCGGATCTGGTGCGTGCGACCCGTCCCGAGCTGGACCGCCAGCAGGGTCAGCGGGGCGGGACCTCCGAAGCGCTCGAGGACCCGGTAGCGGGTCAGGGCATGGCGCCCCGCGCCGGCCGGCCGCACGGCCATCCGCAGCCGGTCGCGCGGGTGGCGGCCGATGGCCGTCTCGATCACACCCTCCAGGCGCGGCACGGTGCCGTGCACCAGCGCGAGATAGCGTCGCTCGACGCTCCGCGCCTTGAGCTGGCGCGCCAGGGTGAGGTGCGCGTGGTCCGTCTTCGCCACGACCAGGAGGCCGGAGGTGCCGCGGTCGAGGCGATGGACGATCCCGGGCCGCCGCACCCCGCCGATCCCCGAGAGGGTGGAGCCGCAGTGCGCCAGGAGCGCGTGCACGAGGGTCCCCGTCGCGTGACCGGCGCCCGGATGGACGACCAGGCCGGCCGGCTTGTTGACGACGAGGAGGGCCGGATCCTCGTAGACGATGTCGAGCGGGATCTCCTCCGGAGCGAGCTCGAGCGCGACCGGGGGCGGCACCTCGACGCGCACGACCTCGCCGACACGGAGGCGGTGGCTGGCTTTCCGCCGTCGATCGTCGACGGTGACCCGGCCGGCACCGATGAGCGACTGCAGCCGGGTGCGCGAGAGGTCGGGGGCGCGGGCGGCCAGGAGACGGTCGAGCCGCTGCCCGGCCTCCGCCGCCGTCACCGTGAGGGTGCGCGGCCCGGCCTCAGACGTGGCCGCGGGATTCCTCCGGCTGACGCCCAAACGCCAGCCCGGCGGCGAGCAGCACCACACCGACCGTGATCGCGGAGTCCGCCACGTTGAACGCCGGCCAGTGATAGTCGCGCCAGTGGGCGTCGATGAAGTCGACGACCGCCCCCACCCGCCAGCGGTCGAGCAGGTTGCCGGCCGCTCCGCCAAACACGAGCCCGAGGGCGACGCGACCGGTCCAGCCGCCCTCCGGCACGATCTTCAGGGCCACCGAGCAGAGGAGCACGAGCGCCGCCAGCGAGAAGACCGTGACTAGCCAGCGCCACTCGGGGGGGAGCCGCGAGAAGAACCCGAACGCGACCCCGGTGTTGAACACCAGGGCGAGGTCGACCAGGCCGGGGACGACGGGGACCGGGCGCGTGGGGCTCAGGGCAGCCAGCGCCCAGAGCTTGGTGAGCTGGTCGGCGGCGAAGACCGGGAGGGCGATCCCCGCCACGGAGATCAGGCGCACGCAGATGGCTCGCGCTCGGTTCGGAACTCTCGCTAGACCCCCCCGGAGACGTCGGTGTCCGTGAACCAATACTGGCGGCTCTGATTCCTACCACCCGTCGGCTTCTCGCAACCCTCTGACACCGGCCACCCGGTCGCGGCGTTCCACTTCGAGCCGCGGCCCACAGGCCGAAGGCCGTCGAACAGTCGCGGCCTCGAGGGGGGGTTCGGGGGGCTTCCGAGACCCCTCCGATGTTCTCAGTCGAGGGTCGCGCTGGTCTCGATCCGTTCGAACCGGGCGATCCTCGAGCACCGCACCAGGCCCTCGTCGTTGCTGGCGAAGCCGGTCGCGTCGTAGGCTCGTCGCTCGCCAGGCCGCAGGTTGTCGATCGTGACAGCGCGTGGTGCCGAGCGACTGGACGGTGGCGCTGAAAGCCTGCCAGCGCAGGACCACGTCGAAGGTCGCGGCGGCCGTGGCGTTCCGCACGATCCCCCGCACGTGGCAGTCATCCCTGACGGGAAACAGCACCTCGGACTCGACGACGATGGCGAGCAGGTCGGCAGGGGTCGTGCTCGAGCTGTCGTTCCCGCACCCCGCCAGCAGGGCGAGGCCCAGCGCCACCACCAGCAGTTGGCTCACGGTCTGTCGCACGTACCCTCCGCCCGCGCGACTCCGGACCCGGTCCGTCGCGCTCCGCACCAGTGAAGCACGTCCGATCGGCTTGTCAAGGGCGCCGGCCCGGACACGCGGACGCCGGCCGGCCCCGCCGGCTCCACGCCGTCTCGTAGACGACCATCTCGTCGGCGCCGGCCACGACGTTGTGAGCCAGCCGGACGCGCTCGATCGGCCGGAACAGATCGGACCGGGTGGCCAGCCCGGGAAACCACGCCGGGAAGATGACCAGGTAGTCGGGGCAGGCGCGCTCCAGATAGGCGAGGACGCCGGCGTCCCCCTGGCGGCGGGCCGGCACGACGTCGGGCGTGACGAGGCCCATCAGGTCGATGATCCGCCGGTTCCCGAAGTAGGTCAGGGCGCCGACGTCGTTCACCGCCAGCAGCGCGTCGGGCGGCGTCTCCCGGGCCACCCAGCGACCGAGCCGGACCTGCATGGCGCTGATGTTCTGGACCCCCCAGGCGTAGGCAACGCTGGCCGGCCCGAGCGTCAACGCCAGGGCCAGGGCGGCCAGCCCGACGACGGCAGGGCGGAGGCCGAACCGCGGCGGGAGGGCCCTCAGTAGCGCCCCGAGTCCCGCCACGCCGACGACGACCTCGAGCGGGATCAGGTGAGTCGAGTACCGGCCGGTCTGGAACGCGGGGCCGCGGTAGGGCGCGAGGAGCGCCATCGCCACGGGATGCAGGACCAGCCCGAGGATGAGCCAGCGGAGCCGGCTGCGGCGGAGCGCGATGCCCCCGACGACGAGGAGCACGGGCAGCGCCAGGTGGTCGGCGGCGAGGAGCCCGACCCACTCGACGAGGTACGCGAGGACGCGCTGGCCCATCGCGCCCCAGGGATCACCGACGCCGGTGAGTCGGCCGAGGAGCCCGCCCTCGATCTTCGCCACGGCCGTCCCCGGGAGCAGGCCACCGATCGTCCACAGGTTGAACGCGGGCGCGGGTGCAATGACGAGCGCGGCGACCGCGGCCCGCGCCCCGGCGGCGGCGAGCCGGCCCGCCGAGGCCGCGTGCAGCGCGACCAGCAAGGCCGCCTCCGGCCGCGCCAGCGTGGCGGCGCCGAGCGTCGCGGCGGCGCCGAGGTCATGGCCGCGGACGGCCAGGAGGATGCCGGCCGCGACGAGCGCCGCCGCCAGCGGCACCTCCATGCCCGACAGCGCCCCCCAGGCGAGCCGACCCAGCCCGACGGCGCCCAGGCCGGCAGCGAGCGCCAGCCCCCGCGGGAAGCCGAGCGCGAGGCCGAGGCGCCGCGTCAGGAGGCCCGTCGCCCCGTAGGCGAGGACACCGAGGAGCTTGGCGGCGAGCAGCCCGGGGAGCCCGAGCGCCAGCGCGAGGGCGAGGAGCAACGTCCAGAGCGGGGCGGTGGAGCCGGCGACGGACGCGCCGGGGTTGATCGCGAAGCCGCGCCCGGCAGCGAGATTGTCGGCGAAGCGCAGGTGGATCCAGCTGTCGTCGAGCGGCAGGCCGGCCTCGCCCGCGATGCGGAGCTCGGCGCCCAGGAACAGCAGGAGCACCGCGGCCCCGACCGCCAGGATGACGGCGTCATCGCGGAATGTTCGGGACCTCCCGCCCACCCGATCCGTTCGGCGGCCTTCGGCCCGACCCCCCTCCCCCCCCTGACGGCCTCCAGCCTACCGGGGGGGAGGGGGGGGCCGGAAGAACCCGATTGCTTCACACGCCGTCAGTGCAGGCGAGCGACGGCGGTGACCGGCGTCAGCCGGTACGCGCCGTGCTCCACCACCCGGCGCTCCAGCGGGAGCGCGTACAGCCACCGCCCGTACGGCAGCGCCAGCGCCCGGAGCTCGGGTGGCCGCGGGATCGCCGGGTTCCAGAAGTCCACCACCCAGACGAGCCGGCGGGCGCTCGACGGGAGCACGATCTCGGGGGTGTCCAGAGCGGCCATCGTGGTCGCGTTCTGCGAGCCGAGATAGCCGGGCGAGAAGGGCGGAAGCCGCAGGTGGTAGACGGAATACTCGGGCAGGTAGTACATGACGTGGCGGAACCAGGGGTAGGAGCGGCGGTTTCCCAGCTCCGTCACCAGCACCGTGTCGCGCGGGTCGAAATGCTGGCGCACGCCGGCCACGTACGCCCGGATGACCCCTTCCTGCTCGGCGAGCCCCCGCGCGGTGTGCGGCCAGAGTCGAAAGCGGTAGCGCGCGCGGAGCGACGTCACCCCGTCCGCGCTCCCGGGCGCGGCGTCGAAGAGACCCTGCACCTCGATCGGGCCGGCGCGCGTGAAGAAGGCGGCGTGCGCCAGCACGATACCGGCCACCAGGAAGGCCGGAGTCGCCCACCGCACGGTCGGGCCCGGCACGCGGTGCCAGCGGACCGCCGTCGCGAGATGGGCCGTGGCGACGACCAGCCAGCGGGCGATCAGAATCGTCAGCCCCGGCAGGATGGCGAGGAGATAGCCGTACTGGCCGAAGTGGACGAACGTGTAGACGAGGACCGGGGGCACCACCCAGCCGGCAAAGAACCAGGCGCGAGGGTCCCCGTGACCGAGCCGAGGCAGGCCGGCGGCCATGACCGGCACCAAGACGGGCAGGAGCAGGCCCAGGCCGAGGACGGCCGCCTCGGCGAGGATCACGAGGTTCACCGGCCACGCCCCGAGGAAGCTCGTCGCGCGAACCGTCGAGTCGAAGAGCTCGAGCGCCGCTCCGGCGTAACGGCCGGGCCCGCCGGCGAGCCACAACATCGGGACGAGCCAGGCGGCCGTGACCATCGCCAGGACACCGAGCCCCGCCAGCACCGGGCGCCAGCGGCGGAAGGCCATCCAGGCTGCCCCGAGCCACAGGGGGAAGAAGAGGACGAGCACCGACTGGCGCACCCCGCCGGCGACCCCGAGGGCTAGCGCCGCGGCGAGGGCGGCCGGAGCCTGACCCTCGCGCATCCGCCAGATGAGCAGGGCCAGCGCCGTCGCCAGCGCCGCCTCGGTCGTGTAGCTGAGCCCGACGATGCCGTAGAACCAGAAGAGGGGACTGGCGGCCAGCAGCGTCGCCGCCACCAGCGCGGTGGGGCGGTCGTAGAGCCGCCAGGCGAGGGCGTAGACGAGGAACACGGTAGCGGCGCTCGCGGCGAGCGCGAGCCAGGTCAAGCTGGCGCTCGCGTCCCCGCTCACCGTGTTGATCAGTCGGGTCAGCGCGACGTAGAGGATGTACCCGGGCGGATGGGGCTGATGCTTGACGACGTCGTACTCGGAAAGCGCGAGCGCGAACTGGACGGCGTCCCAGCTCGGCAGGAGCCGGGCCCGGAACGGCGCGCGGGAGAGCGCCGTGACGGCGGCCAGGAAGAGCGCGAGGGCAAGGTCGGTTCGGGGCATCGGGCGCCGGTCGGGACCGTCGGCGTCGATGATAGCACGCGGAAACGACGCGCGCCCGAGGGCGGGCACCGGGCCGGCGGCGCCCACGGCTGGAGACGGGCCAGAGGGTTCGGACACGGAAACGAGGGCCGCCCGGGGCGGCCCCGCGGGGTGGGCCGGGGATCAGACGGGCTTCTTGTCCTCGGTGGCCTTGGGCTCCTCTTCGCTCTGCGCCCGCTTGAACTCCGAGACGCTCTTCCCCAGACCCCGCGCCAGCTCGGGGAGCTTCTGCGCCCCGAACAGGAGCAGGACGATGACCAGGATGATCATCAGCTCCTGATAGCCAAGACCGAACATGCGGGCCCCCTTCCCTGAACGCGCCGGCGGGCGCGAAGGTGACCTCTACCTTACGCCCGGCAGCCCGAAGGTGTCAATTCGGGCTCGGCCGCGAGCCCACGTCAGGACGTGGCCGGCGGCGTGCTCGTGGGAGCGGAGCGGGCGCCGGGTTGCGGACCCGGGGCGCGGGCTCTCAGTTCGGGACCTCCCGTCCACCCCCCCAGCCCCCCTCCCCCACCCACCGGGGGGAAGGGGGGGAGTCGGAGGACCCATTCCTTCACACGCTCAGCCAAGCCCTGGGCTAGGACGGCACCGGCGCGGCCACGGCGGGGCGGAGCGTGAAACAGAGCGGGACGGTGACGAGCACCACCGCGCTGACGATCGTCAGCGTCGCGGCGACACCGGCCGCGTCGCTGACGAGGCCGTAGGCGGAGGGCGCCAGGGCCGAGGCGCCGACGCTCAGCGTGTAGTAGAGGCCGTAGGCGCGCGAGCGACGCTCGGGCATCACCAGGTCGGCCACCGTCCCGTAGAGGACCGACGAGGTGCCGTTCAGCGCGACGCCGAGCGGGAAAAGGACCCCAAGGGCGACCGGGAGCGGCGATGCCAGGATCGCCAGGATCGCGACGGCCGTCGCCACCTCGGTGAGCACGACCGTCCGGATGACGCCCAGTCGCTCGGCCACGAGTCCACACACGAACTTGCCGGCCGCGCCGCCGGCGAAGACGAGGGCGAGGGCGGCGCCCACCCCGGTGACGGTGGCCCCCTTGGCGACCAGGGCGAAGGGGAGGAACGTGAGAAAGCCCGTGCGGGTGGCGTTGTCGATCATCCCGATCGCGGCGAGCGCGCCGAAGCCCCGGACGTCGCGGATGCCCCAGCCGGCCACGCCGCCGGCCGCGCCCGATACCGCCGTCGGCCGATCGCCGGCGTGGAGCCGGCCGAGGGTCACCGCCATCAGAACCGTCCCCATCAGGCCGAGGACGCCCGCCACGACCCCCGCCGTCCGCCAGCCCACCACGGCCGCGATCGCGGCGGCGGCGGCGGAGCCGGCGATCTTGCCGAGATCGCCGGCGAAATTGTAGGTCCCGAGCGCCGCCCGGCGAAGCCCACCCTCGTAGGCCTTGGAGACCAGGGAGGACGAGAGCGGGTGCTGGGCGCCGGAGCCGAGGCCCGCGACCAGCAGGACCAGCAGCAGCGGAAGAAAGCCCTCGACGCCGGCGGTCGCCACGAAGCCCAGCGCGGTGACGGCGGTGCCGGCGGCCAGGATCAGCCGCTCCCCCCGGCGCTCGGCCAGCAGCCCGGCGGGAACCTGGAAGAGCGCCATGCCGCTCGAGTACGCGGTCCGGATCGCCCCGACCTGGGTGAAGCTGAGCCCGAACTCCCGCGCCCACAGCGGCAGGAAGACGTACAGGAGGTCGGAGAAGGCGTCGTGGAGGAAATGGGTCGCGCAGGCGACGGCCAGCACCGCCCGGGTCCGCGTGACCGGCTGCCTCATGACCCCAGCGAGCGTCCTGGGGACGCCAAAGTCACGACAGATGAGTCAAGTTCTCGGGGGCGGGGCCGAGGAGCGAGCAGCGCCCACAGGCCGAAGGCCGTCCGCCCCAGGCCGAAGGCCGTCCAATCGACGCAGGGAGTCGCCCACCGCAGGCGTACTCCGAGCACGCCGAGGATCGGCGACGACCCCAAAGGCCGAAGGCCGTCCGAACGACGACCATAGGTCGGGACGGACGCCAGGCGAGGCCGTAGGCCGAGCGCGTCCCGGCCGAGATGGACGTTGCGACGCTCATCGGCCCCGCCCGCTAGCGCGCGACTTCGCGGAGGATGCGCTTGTCCCCGACGCGGACGGTGAGCCGCTGGCCGTCGAGGTATTCCAGGAGGGGGATCGCGTACTTCCGGGTGATGCCGAGAAGGTCCTTCATGTCTTGCGGGGTGATCTCCTTGCGCTCGCGCAGGAAGGCGGCCACGCGGCTCCCGGCGTCACGCAGCGGCGCGGCGTGGAAGTA
Organism: uncultured Candidatus Rokubacteria bacterium; assembly: GCA_963708025.1. GTDB lineage: Bacteria > Methylomirabilota > Methylomirabilia > Rokubacteriales > DASRDR01 > CAVPSB01. The sequence goes on from CAVPSB010000032.1 coordinate 201,761, forward strand.
GAGGCCTTCCTTGACCCGCACCAGACGGCGCTCGTCGAGGAGCACCTGGAGCAGCGCCTGGTCCTCGGCCCGGCTCATGTGGAGCTTCGCGAAGGCCTCCTCGGCGCTCGGCGGCGCGACACCGGCCTCCCGGAACTCGGCCTCCAGCCGGTCGAGGAGCGCCTGCTGCTGGGGGTCGAGCCGCACCTGATGCTCGGCGAGGCGCACTTTGTCCTTCTCCACCGCGATGGCGCCGGCGGCGGCAAAGCGATCGAGGAGCGGCAGGAACACCCGCTCGTCGAGCCCGCCGAGCCGCGTGCGCAGCTCTTCCTTCGACATGCCCGGCTTCAGCGGCTCTCGTGCGTGGAAGGCGCCGAGGGCGGCGACCGCCTCGTCCCGGAGCCGTTGGGCGGCGTCGGCGTGGACGTACCACTCCCGGTCCACGAGCAGGACGCGGCCCCGGGCCGTGAGGTCGGCGAGGACGCCGCGCAGCGCCGTCGGGCCGAAGGGCGTCCGGGCCCGCAGGTCGGCGGTCCGCGCTCCGCCCGGCCCCACGCGCCGGACGTGCTCCTCGATCACGGCCGGTGGCTCGCCGCGCTCGAGCACGGCCAGCCGGGCCAGGAGCGCCGGGCTGCGGCGGGCCTTGGGCGGCGCCACGTCCAGGAGCTCCCCGCCGCCGATCGTGACCATCGGTGAATAGCTCCGGATGACGTACCGGTCCCGGGGGAGCGCGACCACCGGGGCTTCGAGCCGGACCTGCACGTAGCCACGGCCGCCCGGCTCGAGCTCGTTCCCGTCGAGCAGGTGGACGCGGGCCATGACCTCGCTCGTCCCGATGTGGAACCGCACGCGCTGGCGGGTCTTCAGCGGGGCCGGGGCGTCGGCCAGGAGCTCGCAGGTGGCGTCGAGCATGAACGTCGGCCGGAGCAGACCGGGGAGCGAGAGCACGTCGCCCCGCTCGATCGCCGCCCGCTCCGTGCCCTGGAGGTTCACCGCGGTCCGCTGGCCGGCCACCGCGGCCAACACCGCCTGGCCGTGGGTCTGGAGTCCGCGCACCTTGGCCGAGATCTCCCGTGGGTAGACCTCGACGCGCTCGTCCACCGCGACCTGGCCGGCCGCCACGGTGCCGGTCACCACGGTGCCGAACCCGCGGATCGTGAAGACGCGGTCGATCGGCAGCCGGAACGTCGCGTCGGTGCTCCGCGCCGGAACCGCCCGGGCCAGCTCCGCAAGCTGGCGGCGCAGAGCGTCCAGGCCCTCGCCCGTCTTGGCCGACACGGGGACGATGGGGCGACCCTCGAGGAAGGTCCCGCGGAGAAAGCCCCGCACGTCCTCGGTCACCAGCTCGAGCCAGTCCGGCTCCGCCATGTCGGCCTTGGTGAGGACCGTCAGGCCACTCGTGATGCGGAGAAGCTGGCAGATCGCCAGGTGCTCCCGGGTCTGCGGCATCACCCCCTCGTCCGCCGCCACCACGAGCATGACGAGGTCGATCCCGCCGACGCCGGCCAGCATGTTCTTGACGAAGCGCTCGTGGCCGGGGACGTCCACGACCCCGAGGGTGAGGCCGTCGCCCAGGTCCAGGTGGGCGAAGCCGATGTCGATGGTGATGCCGCGCTCCTTCTCCTCCTTCAGCCGGTCGGGGTCGATCCCGGTCAGCGCGCGGACCAGGGTGGACTTCCCGTGGTCGATGTGGCCGGCGGTCCCGGCGACGACGTGCCGCACGCTAGGTTCCCTGGACCAGGGACTTCACGGCGGCCACCACCGTCCCCACCTCGGCGTCGTCGATCGTGCGGAAGTCGAGGAGCAGCCGATCGTCGGCGATCCGGCCGATGATGGGGGGTCGGCCGTCGCGGAGGCGGGCGTCCAGGGCCTCGGCCGGGTGGCCGTCGCTCCCGAGCGCGAGCCCGGCGGTGGGCAGCTCGACCGTCGGGAGCGCGCCGCCGCCCACCTGGGCACGATCCGCGACCACGCGGGCGCCGAGGCGCTCGCGCACCGCGGCCGGCAGCCCGCGGAGACACCGCTGAGCGCGGCGGCGCACGGTGCTCTCGGGCTCGGTGAGCATCCGGAGCGTCGGGATCGTCGCCAGCGCTTGGGCCGGCTCCTCGTAGGCGCGGAGCGTCGCCTCCAGCGCCGCCAGGGTCAGCTTGTCGATCCGGAGCGCCCGGTTCAGCGGGTTCTTCCCGAGCCGCTCGACGAGCGCCTTCCGCCCCACGACGATCCCCGCCTGCGGCCCGCCCAGGAGCTTGTCCCCCGAGAACGTGACCAGGTCTGCACCGGCGGCGACGGTCTCCGGGGCCGTCGGCTCGTGCGGGAGCCCGTAGGGCCGGAGGTCGAGGAAGGAACCGGAGCCGAGGTCCTCCATCACCGGCACGCTGCGGGTCCGCCCCAGCTCCGCCAGCTCCCGCGTCGTCACGCTCTCGGTGAAGCCGACCACCCGGTAGTTGGAGGGGTGGACCTTCAGGAGGAGAGCCGTCTCGGGGCCGATCGCCGACGCGTAGTCGGCGAGGCGCGTCCGGTTGGTGGTGCCGACCTCGACGAGACGCGCCCCCGAGCGGGTCATGATGTCGGGGATCCGGAAGGCGCCGCCGATCTCGATCAGCTCGCCCCGCGAAACCACCACCTCGCGCCCGCGGGCGAGCGACTCCAGGGCCAGGAGGACCGCGGCGGCGTTGTTGTTGACGACCAGCGAGGCCTCGGCCCCGGTGAGCCGGCAGAGCAGGCCGTCGACGTGGCTGTAGCGGGAGCCACGCTCCTTGGTCCGGACGTCGAGCTCGAGGTTGGAGTAGCCGGAGCCGATCAGGGCCAGCCGGGCGAGGGCGGCGCCGCCCAAGGGCGCCCGGCCGAGGTTCGTGTGCAACACTACCCCGGTGGCGTTGATGACACGATCGAGACCCCACGCGGCAGCGGCCTCGAGCCGCGTCTCGATCCGGCCCCGCAGCGCGGGCGCCGCGACCGGGATCCGCTCCAGCTCCTCGGCGGAGCCGGCGGCGAGGACCGCGCGCCGGCTCTCCTCCAGCACGGCGCGTACGGCCTCCACCAGACGTGGCCGCGACAGCGTCTCCCGCCCGTCCAGCTCGCGCAGGATCTCGTCCACCGAGGGCAGGGCCCGCAGTCGCGCCTGGCGCAGCGACGCCAGCTCCCGCCCGCTCACGGCAGCTCCTTCGCGATCCGATCGCGGATCGCGGCCATCGTCGAGAGTACGTCGCCACGCACGGTGGCCAAGTCCTTCGCGGGTCGTGGCGGTAGCGCCGCAGGAGGTCCTCGGTGAGGCCTTCCCACAGGGCGGCCAGGTCCGTCCGGCTCCAGCCGGCGTCCCGGGCGAAGCGCGCCCATTCGGCGGCGGTCTCGTCCAGCAACGCCTCCCGGCGCGAGAGCAGCGCGCTCAGGCGCGATCGCAGGACATCCCAGGAGTCCGGACCGGCGTGACTCACCGGCCTACCCTCTGCGGTGTCGATGCGCTGCCGCTCGGCCCGGGGTGCTCATGGCCGGAGCAGGACCCGGACGGTGTCCAGCAGGTTCGCTTCCCATCGGCCGGTGGAGGCGCAGGCAAGCGCCGGGCGCGCCTTGACCTTGCCGCTTCCCTGCGCGTAGGTCTCCGTCCGCATCCGGGTGTTGACCTGGACCGCCGTCTCGGTCGGCGAGACCGCCTGCACGAAGATGGTGTAGGCCACCTGGGCATCCCCTTCGACCACCTTGTCGCCGAACCGGCCGCAGTCGGCGTACAGCCCGATCGTCGTCGGCACCGCCTCGGAGGCGATCACCCCGGAGTCGCGCGCGATGGCGCGAACCTGGACGTTCTCCTGGGCGAGGGCCCGGACCAGCGCCCGCCACACCGCCTCGTACGGCGCCTCGATCTGCTCCCGGTGGGGTCCGGGCAGGAGCGGCGCCACGTACGGCTTGCCGCACGCGCCGAGCCCGAGAAGGGCGAGGACCAGGACCCACGACGCGGGTGCCAGGCGGGACATTCGGTCCGCCGGGATCAGCGCGGGTGGTGGTCGATCCCGCGGTAGGCGTCGATGAAGCGGGTCACCCGTCGCTCATCGAACTGGTCGAGCTTCTCGACGCGCGTCCACGCGGTCAGCGCGATGCAGCGGTCCAGCCCGGGGTACGGGGCCAGGACCACGTGATCGGCGTACCGCCCGACCACGGTCTTGAGCGGGTCGAGGACCTGGGCCTCGCAGTCGGGCCGGTAGTTGACGACCACCCCGCCGTCCTCCAGGTTGTGGACCTGTAGCTCCTTCGAGAGCGGCTTCCCGTGGATCCCCCACGGCGCGATGTAGGGAAGGTGCGGCCCCGAGGTCGGCGGGTCGGAGTTGTAGGGCTGGTGCGGCGTCTCCGGCGTCTGGATGTGGGCGTTGCCCAGGCTCGGGACGAACTCACCGGGGAGCGGCGCCCACACCCGCGCGTACAGCCAGCCCGCGCCGCCGACCACCAGGATTAGCGCCAGCCCCAGCGCGCCCCAGCCGAGCCGGCGACGCTGCCGGCGCGTGAGCCGACCCGACCCTTTGTCCGCTTGACCCGTCTTGGCGGCCGCCCGCGGGGGCGCCTTCGGTCCCTTCAACTGTCCCTTCACCATCCACGCCCTCCTACCCGGTGGCGGAAGCGCGTGGGAGTCGAACCCACCTCGAGCTTGTCTAGAGCCCGACACCGGATTTGAAGTCCGGGAGGCCCACCGGGATCCTATGCGCTTCCTCGTGAGGAAAATCCGTAGGATGCAGTCTACCATCCCCGGCGAGATCGGGCAAAAGCGGGACGATTGTGCCCGCCAGCTTCCGTCCGGCGTCGCGGAGATCCCGCTCACTCACGATGTTGTCGCCCTCGAAGAGCGAGCGGGTCTTGCGCCCGGTCAGCATCATCGCCACGCGCTCCGGGACGCCGGCCCGCATCTGGTTGCGGACGGCGGTGCGCCGGAAGTCGGGGGACCCGCCCGGGCAGCCGGCGCGGCTGCAGGCGCTGACCTACATCAAGGCCACCCTCGTGAGCGTCCGCCCGGTGCTGCGAAGGCCCGGCTCGCCGACCACGCTGGACCGCTCGGAGAGCGCGCGCATCGTGGCCGCTGCGGGTCCGGGCAGGCGCCGGCCGGCCGGGGAGCCGGAGATGAGGATCGTCAGCCGGGCGAGCGGGACATGGCGGCGCCGGCAGAGCTCGTCAGAGCGATGCGGCGGCTCGCGTCAGCAGGGCCAGCGCCGTCCCCATCCCGGTCTGCCGGCGGTCGGCCATGCGACGATCCGCTGGAATGGCCTCCTGACGCGACCGGCGCTCTCCGACCCGGCGATCCTGGATGACCTCCACGTTCTCGGCGCACTCCAGGACGTGAGCCAGACTGAACAACAGCGGAGTCTCTCCGCGCCTCACCACCACGAGATAGCGTCCGTCTGCCAGCACCGGGGCGTTCATGAGCACCCCCTTCTCATATGGGATCGGGCCCTCGGCGGCCCCCTCCAGATGGGCGGGATGCTACGCCCTCACATGCGGAGGCGTCAATCGGGCCCAGGCCCTCGAAGACGCGCCAGCCGCAGTTGCCGCCCGCCGTGATCACATCGATCTCCTCGATCGTGTCCTGGCCGACGTCCCCCAGCCAGATCTCGCCGGTGGCGCGGTCGAACGAGAAGCGGAACGGGTTGCGGAGCCCGAGGGCGAAGATCTCGTCGCGCCCGGGGCTGGCGCCGACGAACGGGTTCGAGGGCGGCGACGAGTAGGACTGCCCCGGCCCCGCGGGCCGGTCCACGTCGATGCGGAGGAGCTTCGACGGCTACGTCGACCGCCTGCAGGACGCCACGGTCGAACTGGTGGGCCTGGATGCCGGGGGGCGGGTCGTGAGCCGAGCCATCACCCTTCTGACCCCCCGGGCCTTCGCCGGCGACCGGCTCTGGCCGTTCCGGCTCCGGCTCACCCCGGCCGGCAGCGAGGCGCGCTTCAGGACCCGGGTGGCCGAGTTCAACTGGAAGGTCGAGCCCTTCGCCGGCCGCTGAGTTACTTCGGGGGCCTCGGAAGACCCCCCCATGCCCCCCTTCGGAGGCCGCGGCGAAGCCGCGGCTCGAAGTGGAACGCCAGGGCCGCGGGCTGCGAGAACCGACCCGCGGTGGGGATGGGAGCCAGGGCATTTCCTCGGAGGCGCTGAGCCGGAGCGCGGGACGCTCGACGCCCCGGGAATCTCGGCGGGGTGGGTGTGGTAGGATGCCCCCACGCGCGGAGGACACCGACGGCCAAGGAGATCTCGCCCGTGCACCACGCCGACCGGCGCACCGACGTGCGCATGCCGTACGCACCCGGCATCGTCGTGCGCCGGGGGCATCTCGTCTTTCTCTCCGGCGTGACCGCCGCCGCCGTGTATCACAGCCATCCTCACCGGGAGGAGGAGTTCGACCTCCCGCCCACGATGGCCGAGCAGGCCGTGCTGGCCATGGAAAACCTGAAGAAGACGCTGGAGGCGGCCGGCTGCTCCCTGGCCGATCTGGTGTCGGCCACGCGCTACCTGACGAACGTGAGCGAGCAGGACGACCTCAACCGCGTGTGGGCCCGCTACCTCGGCAGCCACCTCCCCACCACGACCACGGTCGAAGTGTCGCGGCTCGCCACCCACCCGCGGTGCAAGCTGGAGATCTCCGCCATCGCGGTGACCGACGCCTGAGCGTGACCCTGGCTTCGCGGCGCGCAGCGGCCGGCTCCCGGCCGCCGCCGCCGCGAGCCTCACCCGGCGCGCGACGGAGCGGCGCTTCATGGACCAGGAAGCCGAGCTCGCGGCCCGGCTGGCCGTGATCAACGAGCTCGACGCGGCGGTCCGAGCCTCGCGGGCGGCCGGCACCACCGGGGTCTCCGCCCCGGGCCGCGGCTTCGGCCGACTGCTCGGGCGGCTGATCCGACGCGGCTGAGGCGTTCACCGACTGTCCCGTGAGGCCCGAGTGGAGCTCGGGTCGGCCACCGACCGCCCCTCCCCGATGCTACACTGCTCCCAGCCGATGAGTCCCCGGGCCGAACCCGGGGCCGGTCTCGCCGGGAGGCGCCGTGCGGCTTCGCTGGAGCGTCCGAAACAAGCTGATCGTCTCCACCCTGGTCCTGCTGCTCGTCGTGTCGTTCGCCTTCACCGCCGCCTCACTCTACTTCTCGGAGCGGCTCCTGGAGGACGACCTTCGCGACCGGGCCATCGCCTTCGCCCGGGAAGTGGCCGCCACCATCGGGGACCGGCGCGAATTCGAGAACTCCCGGCTCCTGGATTCCGAGATCCGCCGGATCCTCGAGGCCCGCCGCAACGTGCGGAACATCGACATCCTGGCGTTCCCCGACGGCGAGACGTGGCCCCGCCTCCTGGCCTCGAGCGACTTCGCCTGGCGGGCCGCGCTGAGCCCATCCCAGCTTCGCGCCCTCAAGGAGCGGCAAGTCATCGCCCGCCTGGTCCAGGGGGCGGCCGGCCGACACTGGGAGGCGGTGGCCCCCATCGAGCTGGAGGGCGCGGTGGCGGGGGCGGTGGCGGTCGAGTTTTCCTTGGCCTTCGCGGACCAGCAGCTCTTCCGGGTGCGGCTGGCGTCGCTCGGCATCACCGGGGCTTCGGTGCTGGTCGCGGTGCTCCTGGTCGGCCTCGTCGTGCGGCGCGTGGTCGACATCCCGATCCGGCAATTCCTCGGGGTCATCGCGCCGGGTGGAGCGCGGCGCCGGGGACGCCCGCCTCTCCGTCACCCGCCGGGACGAGTTCGGCACGCTGGCCGCCCACTTCAACCGCATGCTCGAGGAGCTGGAGCGGAACCGCGTGGCCCAGGAGGAGCGGGTCCGCCAGGCGACCGCCGAGCTGGCCGAGCGTTACGGCGACGTCACCCGACTGAACGAGCTCTTGTTCCAGACCCAGCGGCGCCTCCGGCATTCGGATCGGCTGGCCCTCCTGGGCCGGACCATGGCGATGGTCGCGCACGAGGTGGGAACACCCCTTCACTCCATGGCCGGGCATCTCGAGCTGCTGGGCCAGGAGCTGCCCGGGGAGGTCCTGCGCGGCTCCCCCGAGCGGCGGCTGGCCATCATCCGCTCCCAGCTCACCCGGGTCACCGACACGATCGAGCAGCTCCTGGCCGCCACTCGCCGGCCGGCCGGGTCCCGGACCCCGGTGGACCTCGTCGGCCTCCTCCGCGAGGTGCTCGACCTGGTCAGCCCCGGCGTCGCCTCCGCTCGGGTCCGGCTCGAGACCGATCTGGCGCCGCTCCCCCTCGTGGCTGCCGACACTCCCCAGGTCCAGCAGGCCCTCCTCAACGTCATCACCAATGCCCTCGATGCCATGCGCGAGGGTGGCACGCTCCGGGTCCGGACCGAGGTCGAGCGGCGGGACGGGACCGAGTGGGCGCGCGTGGCGATCGGCGACACCGGCTCCGGCATCGCGGCCGATCACCTGAAGCGGATCTTCGAGCCGTTCTTCACGACCAAGGAGCTGGGAAAGGGGGCGGGGCTCGGCCTGTTCATCACCCAGCAGGTCGTCCGCGACCACGGCGGAGACATCGACGTGGAGACGGGCGAGGGGTCGGGCACGACGTTCTACCTGGCGTTCCCGGGGACGGGGGCCACCCCATGATGCCGGCTCCGTCGGTCCTGGTCGCGGATGACGACCCGGTGGCGCGGGATCTACTGGCCGAGGTGCTGGTCAAGGAGGGCTATCGGGTCCGGGCCGCGGGGGGCGGCAGCGAGGCCCTCGACGTCGCCCGCCAGGCTCCGATCGACCTGGCGTTCATCGACCTCCGGATGCCCGACGTGGACGGCCTGGCCGTCCTCCGGGGGCTCCACGGCATCCGACCCGATACCCCGGTCATCATCCTGACCGCGTTTGCGACGATCGAGACGGCCATGGAGGCGATCCGCGCGGGGGCCTACGACTACCTCTCGAAGCCCTTTCAGCTCGAGCTGATCCGGCTCCGGGCCCGGCGGGCGCTGGAGGAGCGGCGGCTCCGCTCGGAGAACCTGCGGTACCGGCAGGAGCTGCAGGCGCGCTTCGCGGTGAAGCACGTGGTCGGGACGAGCCCGTCGATGGTCGAGGTCTACCGCCTGGCCGCTCGGGTGGCCAGCGCGGACATGGCGGTGCTGATCGTGGGCGAGACCGGGACGGGAAAGGAGCTGATCGCCCGGGCAATCCATGCCGGGAGTCCGAGGGCCGACCGCCCCTTCGTGCCCATCGACTGCAGCGCCTTGCCGGAGCCGCTCGTCGAGTCGGAGCTGTTCGGCCACGAGCGCGGGGCTTTCACCGGCGCCGTCGCCACCCGGCGCGGCCTCTTCGAGGCAGCCGCTGGGGGCACGATCTTCCTCGACGAGGTGGGAGAGCTGCCCGCCGCGTTGCAGCCCAAGCTCCTCCGGGTTCTCCAGGAGCACGAGATCCGCCGGGTGGGTGGCACCGAGCAGGTGCCGGTGGACGTCCGGGTCATCGCCGCAACCCACCGCGATCTACGGACCCGGGTGACAGCGGGGGACTTCCGGGAAGACCTCTACTTCCGGCTGAACGTCGTCACCATCCACCTCCCGCCTCTCCGGGAGCGCGTGGCGGACATCCCGCTGCTGGCCCACCACTTCGTGGAGAAGTACGCAACGGCCCGGCAGCGTCCCGCTCCCGCGCTGTCACCGGAGGCCCTGGCCCGGCTCAGCTCCCATTCGTGGCCGGGGAACGTGCGGGAGCTGGAGAACGTCGTGGAGCGGGCCGTCACGCTGGTGACGGGCCCGGTTCTCCTCGCCGAGGATCTCGCCCTGGAGGGGGTGGCACCGGCACCGGCGGCGGGCCCCGTCCTCCCCGGGCCACGGATGAGCCTCGATGAAGTCAAGCAGTGGTACGTGCACCACGTGCTCGACGATGCCGGCGGGAACAAGCAGCGGGCCGCCGAGATGCTCGGCGTCGATCGGCGGACGCTGTACCGGCTCCTGGCCAGGCCGACCGAGGAGGAGGCGTAACGGCCGGGGCGAGCCCGACCGTCCGCTGAGGCATTCCGCCACAGCCTCCGACAGGAACGCCACGCGGAACCCGCGTGGCGGGCACCCGCCCTGCCGTAACTTCGCGCCGCGTCGTGCGCACCCACTGAACCGGCCGTGGCACTGGCCTTGCTCTTCGTCCGCTCGCGCCGCGAGGCGCGATGTGAACCCTGAACGATCGAGGAGGTGCCGTATGCGGATCCTGGGAACGGCGGCCGTGGTGGCGCTCGCGCTGAGCCTCGCCGTCGGCGCCGCGCTCGCCGGCGAGATGGTCGGCAAGGTCCAGAAGATCGACACCGACCAGAAGATGGTGCAGCTCGAGGACGGGACGCAGCTCTGGCTCGCCGAGGGGACGACCACCGACAACGTCAAGGAAGGTCAGAAGGTCAAGGTTAGCTACGAGGAGAAGGACGGCAAGAACTGGGCGACGAGCTTCGAGGTCGTCACGGAGTAAGGGCCCGCCATCGCCTCGGAGGGGCACGCCGCCCCTCCGAGGCCCCTGCCCGCGATTCGGCCAGGATCTCTTCCGGGGTCACAGCGACCCCACCTTGCCGGGGGGAGGGCCCGGGGGAATCGCAAGGGCCTTCGAGATCCGCCCCCGATTATCTCAGTTCGGGACCTCCCGCCACCCCCCCAACCCCCCTCCCGATTGACCGGATCGCCGGGACGGCTCGGGCCTACGGCCCTCGCGACGTCCCGTCCCTCCGGCGGGCACCGGGGGGAGGGGGAGCCGGAGGACCCCATTCCTTCACACGCTCTCAGCCGCCTGACAGCGGCGGGATGATGGTCAGGACGTCCCCCGAACGCAGCCGACGCTCGGTCGGCGCCTCCTGTCCGTTCACGAGGAACAGGCCCGGAAGGTCGCCGGGGATGGCCAGATGCCGACGGACCTCGTCCACCGTGGCTCCCTCCGGAATGTCGAGATGGGCCGTGCCGCCCCGGGCGCCGGGCGGGAGGTATCGCGCCAGGTTCGCGAAGAGACGCACCTCGATCGTCAAGGCTTCGGATGCGGCGACGTCCTCGGAGCCCCGGATGGGCCGAGGTCTAGCGGCTGGAAGTCTTGGCGCGATCGTCGCGCTGGGTGATCCGCACAGCCGGCTTCGGCTTCGGAGTCGTCCGGGGCGCCGACTTCGCGGCAGCCTGCGGCGCCCCAGGCTTCCCGGCGGCGACCGCCGGCGCGGGGACGACCGGCACGATCTTGTTGGAGACGGGCACCAGGAGCTCCGTGACGCCGCGGAGCCGCCCGCCGGCGAGCTGGTTCACCTCGGCCAGTCGCTGGGGGCTGGTGCGATACAGCTGGGCGATCTCGGCCAGGGTCTGGTTGCGGGCGATCCGGTGCAGACCCCACGCCACGAGCCTGGCCGGCGCCGCTTCCTCCAGCGCCGCTTCGAAGCGGGAGGCCCGACCCAGGGGGAGCCGGACCGTGTAGCTCCCGAACGGCGGCGTGATGCCGCCCCGCAGGGCGGGGTTCAGCTCGCGGACGTCATCCACCGGCACCTCGGCCAGTGTCGCGATCGTCTCGAAGTCCAACGCCCGCTTGACCGTCACCTCGTCGTACTCGAGCGGGGATTCCATGGTGACGTCGAACCCGTAGCGGGAAGGAGCCTGGGTGATCACGGTCGCGGCGAGAATCTGGGGCACGAACCGCTTCGTCTCGTTCGGCAGGTGGCGAGTCTGGGTCAGCGCCCAGAAATCGCTCGTCTTCGCCATCTTCATCGCTCGGGCGACCCGCGCCTCCCCCGCGTTGTACGCGGCCTGGGCCAGGAACCAGTGGCCGAACATCCCGTAAAGGTCACCAAGGTACCGGGCCGCCGCCACCGTCGCCTTGACCGGGTCCAGCCGCTCGTCCACCCAGCGGTTGACGACCAGGCCGTAGCGTCGGCCGGTCGCCTCCATGAACTGCCACATCCCCTTGGCGCCCACCCGGGACACGGCCCGGGGCGAGAACCCGGACTCGATCATCGCGGTGTAGGCCAGCTCCTCCGGCAGGCCGTGCTGGCGGAAGACCTGCCGGATCATGCCGAGGTACCGACCCGACCGGGAAATCCAGAGGCCGAACCGCTCGCGCTCCCGGGCGGTGAAGTAGTCCATCAACGCCTCGACCTGGGCGTTGACCACTACGGGGTAGGTCGGAACCGGAATGCCGGGGGTGAGCCTGACGGTGATGTCGCCCCGGGGATCGTCGAAGATCGGGTGGTTCCAGTCGATCCGGGCATGGAGCGGAATATCGCCGATCCCGGCGGTGGCCGGCTCGGAAGGATCAGCCGACTCGGCCGGCTCTGGCTCGTCGAGCTCGGGGGTCTCGCCGGAAATCGGGATTAGAGCGACCGGGACGAGCGGCGGATCGGGTGGTCGCGGGATGGCCGCGATCTGAGCCTCTCCGGCGCCGGCAGGAAGCGCCAGCGCCAGCGGCTCGCCTCCCCAGCTGGCCGCCGTCCCTGGAGCCGTGAGCGTCGTGGCCAGGGCCACTCCGCTCAGAGCCCGCGTGATACACCACCGCGTTTGCGTCCCCATAGTGAAGTTTGTGGTACCAGAACGAGCACCCCCCTTGTAACACGCCCTGAAATGGAGTGTCAACGGAAAACTGCCCGGACGGGAATGCTAACTGCGTGTAACTTCTGCAATATGGCCACGTCCCCCGATGGACCTAGCGGAGGGGACCGACCATGAAGCGCGTCCGGTCCGTGAGCAGCGCGCGCGCCCGGTCATCGGGCGCCACTCGCACGCGAGTGACCCACACTTCGGCCTCTTTGGCGGGGGTCGAGGGCCGGGTCAGGAAGCCGCCGAACTCTCCCCCTCCCCCCTTCCGGGGGGACTTTCGGGTGCGAGGCTCCTTGGGCTGACTGTACGGGGTGAGGTGGAACACCACCAGGAGCCACTCACCGGATGGGAGATCCTCGACGACGAAGATCCCGGCGGCGTCGGTCGTCCGCCGACGGACGAGGCCGTGGTCGGTGTCCGGGGCGGGCCGCGACGCGTCACCCTGGACCGGCCGGGCCGGGCGGGGTCCGAGCGTCACGACCTGGGCCTCGAACGCCTTGAGCCGCTCCCGAAGACGCGCCACCGCGCTCTCGTACTCGGCGCCGGAGCCGCGGGCGCTCTCCCGGATTCGAGCGAGGTCGGCCGCCAGGCTAGGGATGTAGGGGTAGAGCACGATCTCGACCCCGACCAGCGGCGTCAGTGACCCATCGGGAGACTCCTCCTCCACCGCCAGACGACCCCAGAGAAGCCCCGGGAGCCCGAAGCTCTGGAGCGCCCGCGTCAGCTCGGCGACCGGGTCCTCGGCCATCGAATCCGGGGGGTGGACGGCCGGGAGCGCCACGAGGAGGAGGAGGCCGAGCGCGAGGACGGCTCGGGTCACGCCGGCTGACTCTTCCAGCGTCGGTGGACCCAGAACCACTGCTCTGGATGCGCGCGGATCTGACGCTCGATCACCTCGGTGAAGCGCGCCGTGTTCGCCTCGACGTCGCGCTCGAGCGCGCCGGTGCGGACCAACGGGACGGCCGGCTCCAGCGTCACCACGTGGTCGCCGTCCGGGAGACGATGGACGAAGGCAGGCACGACCGGGGCGCCGGTCTTGAGGGCGAGCACGGCGAGGCCCCGGGACGTGGAGGCCGGTCGGCCGAAGAACGGCACGAAGGCGCCCTGCCCGCCGGCGTGCTGATCGAGCATGATGCCGACGCACTCCCCGCGGGCCAGGGCGGCCTGGATTCCCTTGACGGCCTCGCGCTTGGGAATCAGCCGGATCTGCGCGCGGGCGCGACCCTCCGCCACCAGGGCGTCCAGGAACGGGTTGTCGAGGGGGCGGATGACGACGTTCAGGTCGGGAAGCCCGGTGAGGGAGTGAGACGCCCCGAGGAGCTCCCAGTTGCCGAAGTGTGCTCCTAGCAGCAGAGCGCCGCGCCCCTCGGTCAGGGCCGCCTTGGCGTGCTCCACGCCCTCCATCCGCACGCGCTGCAGCATGGCCCCGGGTGGGCCGAGAAAGAGCCGGCAACACTCCATGGCCGTGACCCCGAGGTGGCGGAAGCTCGCCCGGGCGATACGGCGGCGCTCGGCCGGGGACAGCGACGAGCCGAAGGCGAGGGCCAGGTTCGTCAGGGCCACGCGGCGGCGACCCAGAACCACCCAGTAGGCCAGCTCGCCCAGCGTCGCCCCGACCCGGGTGGCCGTGCGGGGCGGAAGCCGCCCGGCGGCACGGCCGACGATGGCCAGCAGACCCGCAGCCGCGCGCTGCCCCCAGCGGACCCAGAGCGGTGCCGGGCGACGCCGACCCATGTCAGGGAAGGCGGGCCAGGAGCGCCCAGGTGCCGGCGGCGATCAGGGCCGCCGCCGGAATGGTAAGGATCCAGGCCCAGACGATCCGACCGGCGATGCCCCAGCGGACCGCGGACAGCCGGGTGGTGGCGCCGACGCCGACGATGGCGCCGGTGATGGTGTGGGTTGTGCTCACCGGGATGCCGGCCACCGCGGTCGCCGATGAGCATGATGGCGCCGGCGGTCTCGGCGCAGAAGCCGCCCGACCGGCTTCAGCTTGGTGATGCCCATGCCCATCGTCTTGACGATCCGCCAGCCGCCGGCCAGCGTCCCGAGCCCGATCGCGGCGTGAGCGGCCATGATCACCCAGAACGGCACGAAGAACTCCGGGCCCAGGTAGCCGGTGGCGAAGAGCAGGCTCGCGATGATGCCCATCGTCTTCTGGGCGTCGTTCGTGCCGTGCCCCAGGCTGTAGAAGGCGGCCGAGACGAGCTGGAGCCGCCGGAACAGCCGGTCCACCCGGCCCGGCGAGCTGCGGAAGAACAGCCACATCACGCCGACCATCAGCGAGAACCCGAGCACCAGCCCCAGCAAGGGGGCGACGACGATGAAGGTGGCCGTCTTGACGAGCCCGGCCGGCACCAGGCCGGCGAGGCCGGCCTTCGCCACCGCCGAGCCCGCCAGACCGCCGATCAGCGCGTGCGAGGAGCTGGACGGGATGCCGCCGTACCAGGTGATCAGGTTCCACGCGATCGCGCCGACCAGCCCGGCCAGGATGACGCGGGGATCGACGACCTCGGGGTGCACGATGCCCTTGCCGACGGTCCGCGCCACGTTCACCCCGAACCCGAAGGCCGCCACGAAGTTGAAGAAGGCCGCCCACACCACCGCCTGGAGGGGGCTCAGGACCCGGGTGGAGACGACCGTCGCGATCGAGTTCGCCGCGTCGTGGAACCCGTTGATGAAGTCGAAGATCAGCGCCACCAGGATGATGAAGACGATCAGCCCCAGCGGCTCCATCAGCGCACGAACGAGATTGAGCGGGCCGAGAGCCGAGTCCCGCTAGGACGCAGGGAGGAGGCCCGCCGAGGCGTATGCCTCATACGTTGAGGCGGGCCGACGACCGAGGACGACGCGGGACGACGGCTATCGGCACGCTCAGCCCATCTTGAGCATGATGCCTTCGATCACGTTCACGACATCCTCACAGCGATCGGTGACCTCCTCGAGGGTCTCGTAGATCTCCTTCCACTTGATGACCTCGATGGGATCGGTCACGTCCGCGAAGAGGCCGGCGATCAGCTCCTTGAGCAACCGGTCCGCCTCGTTCTCGAGCCGGTTGGTCTCGACGCAGTGGACGTGGTACTCGGCGCTGTGGGGCCGGAGGCACTGCACCGCCGCCCGGGTGGCGACGGCGGCGTTGACGATCACCTCGCCCAGGGCCCGGGCACCCGAGGTCGGCGCCTTGATCCGGTAGAGAACCAGCCGGTCGGCCGCGGCCTCGATCAGGTCCAGCACGTCGTCGAGGCGGCTGGCCAGGGCATAGACGTCCTCGCGGTCGATTGGCGTGACGAAGGTCGTATTGATCTTGCGAATGAGCTCGTGGGTGAGGGCGTCGCCGGCGTGCTCGAGCTCCTTGATCGCCGCCGACTTGGCGGGGGCGTCGGAGAAGTCGAAGATCAGCTCGTGGAGGCGCCGGGCCGACTCGACGATGTGGACGGCCTGGCGCTCGAAGAGGTCGAAGAACTGCTCGTCACGGGGGATCAGCCGGAACATCGGCCTCCGCTCAGCGTTCCGAGAGCGCCGAATCCTGCCGGGCGCGGCTCCGGGCCCTCCACCACTCGACGCCGATCGGCACCACCGACAGCACGATGACGACCGCCACCACGATGTGGATGTGCCGGTCGATGTTCGGGATGGTCTGCCCCAGGAGGTAACCCGCCCAGGTGAGGCTCATCACCCAGCCGATGCCACCGAAGACGTTGTAGAAGAGGAAGTTGCGGTACTCCATCTGCCCCACCCCGGCCACGACCGGCGCGAACGTCCGGATGATCGGGATGAAGCGGGCCAGCACGATGGTCTTGCCGCCGTGCCGCTCGTAGAACTCGCGCGTGCGGAGCAGGTGCTTCCGGGCGAACCAGCGCGACTCCTCCTTCCGGAAGATGCGGGGGCCGGTCCGGTAGCCGATGGCGTAGCCGACGCTGTCGCCGGTGATCGCGGCCACGATCAGCAGGGCGTTGAGGAGCCAGATGTCCAGGCCGCCGGCGGCGGCGACGAGGCCGGCGGTGATCAGCAGGGAGTCGCCGGGGAGGAAGAAGCCGATCAGCAGCCCGGTCTCGGTGAAGACGATGGCGACCAGGATGAAGTACCCGCCCCAGCGGATGAGGTCGTCGAGGGAGTAGCGGCCCGAGGCGACCTCGAGGAGGAAGTCCACCGGCGGCTATTTCCCGCGCGCGGCGGCGCCGACCCCGGCCTTGGCCGCCGCCGGGGCCTCGACGGGACTCTCCCGGCCGATGCGCATCGCGTAGAAGGACCGCCAGACGAACACGAGCGAGCCGGCGAAGAACAGCGCGGCCAGCGCCCGGGTCGTTGCCGGCCCCTGCGTGGCGGTCAGGCTCACCGCCAGCTCCACCGCCAGGAGGCCGAACAGGGTCGTGAACTTGATCACGGGGTTCATGGCCACCGAGGACGTGTCCTTGAACGGATCGCCGACCGTGTCGCCGACCACCGTCGCCGCGTGGAGAGGGCTGCCCTTCTCCTTCAGCTCCACCTCGACGATCTTCTTGGCATTGTCCCAGGCGCCGCCGGCATTGGCCATGAACACGGCCTGGTACAGGCCGAACAGGGCGATCGACATCAGGTACCCGATGAAGAAGTACGGCTCCAGGAAGGCGAAGGCCAGCGTGGAGAAGAACACGGTCAGGAAGATGTTGAACATGCCCTTCTGGGCGTACTGCGTGCAGATCTCCACGACCTGCTTGCTGTCCTCGACCGATGCCTTGGCCACCCCGTCGAGCCGGATGTTCGCCTTGATGAACTCCACCGCCCGGTAGGCCCCCGTCGACACCGCCTGGGTCGAGGCCCCGGTGAACCAGTAGATCACCGCGCCGCCCGTGATGAGGCCGAGCAGGAACGGCGGATGGAGCAGCGACAGCTTGTGGAGGTTCTCGGTCAGGCCATGGGTGAGCACGACGATGATCGAGAAGATCATGGTGGTGGCCCCGACCACCGCGGTGCCGATCAGCACCGGCTTGGCCGTCGCCTTGAAGGTGTTGCCGGCCCCGTCGTTCTCCTCCAGCAGGTGCTTGGCCCGCTCGAAGTCCACGTCGAAGCCGTGGCGGCTCCGGATCTCGGCCTTGACGTTCGGGATCTGCTCGATGACCGACAGCTCGAAGACCGACTGGGCGTTGTCGGTGACCGGCCCGTAGGAGTCCACGGCGATCGTCACCGGCCCCATCCCCAGGAAGCCGAAGGCCACCAGCCCGAAGGCGAACACGGCCGGCGCCACCATCAGGGCCCCGAGCCCGAGCGTGCTGATGATGAAGGCGACCCCCATGAGCGCCACCATCGCCATGCCGATCCAGTAGGCGCTGAAGTTGCCCGCCACGAATCCCGACAGGATGGCGAGCGAGGCCCCACCCTCCCGGGCGGAGGCCACCACCTCGCGCACGTGAGCGGACTCGGTGGAGGTGAAGACCTTGACCAGCTCGGGGATGATGGCCCCGGCCAGGGTGCCGCAGGTGATGACCGTCGAGAGCTTCCACCAGAGCGTCCCGTCGCCCAGGTCGTGGATCAGGACGTAGGAGGCCACGTACGTCAGCGCCACGGACACGATGGACGTCAGCCAGACCAGGGTGGTCAGCGGCGCCTCGAAGTTCATGACGGTGGCGGTGGCGTACCGGGCCCGGGCGATCGCCTCGTTGAGCAAGTACGAGCCGCCGCTGGCGACGATCATCAGGACCCGCATCATGAAGATCCAGATCAGGAGCTGCACCTGGACCACCGGATCCTTCACCGCCAGCAGGATGAACGAGATCAGCGCGACCCCGGTCACCCCGTAGGTCTCGAAGCCGTCGGCGCTCGGTCCGACCGAGTCGCCGGCGTTGTCGCCCGTGCAGTCGGCGATCACGCCCGGGTTGCGGGCGTCGTCCTCCTTGATGTTGAAGACGATCTTCATCAGGTCCGAGCCGATGTCGGCGATCTTGGTGAAGATTCCGCCGGCGATCCGGAGCGCGGCCGCCCCCAGCGACTCGCCGATGGCGAAGCCGATGAAGCAGGGCCCGGCATAGTCGCCCGGGATGAACAGGAGGATGCAGAGCATCAGGAACAGCTCCACGCTGATGAGGAGCATGCCGATGCTCATGCCCGCCTTGAGCGGGATCGCGTAGACCGGAAACGGCTTGCCTTCCAGGCTGGCGAACGCGGTACGCGAGTTGGCGAAGGTGTTGATGCGGATGCCGAACCAGGCGACCCCGTAGCTGCCGGCGATGCCGATCAGGCTGAAGAGCAGGATGATCGCCACCTTCAGGGGGTCGAAGTGCAGGAGGATGCCGAAGTACAGGATGATGATGATGCCGATGAAGACTTCCAGCAGAAGGATGAACTTGCCCTGGGTGATCAGATACGTCTTGCACGTCTCGTAGATCAGCTCCGAGATCTCGCGCATCGAGGCGTGCACCGGGAGGTTGCGAAGCTGCGTGAAGATCACCAGGCCGAAGACCAGGCCCAGGCCGCAGACCAGGAGCCCCGACATGAGGAGGGCGCGGCCATTCATCCCCAGCAGCCGCACCTGGCCGAGGTCGGGAACCACCAGGTTGGCCTCCCCGCCACCGGCATGGGGGGCGGCCGCCGGCGGGACGCTCGGGGTGGTCTGGGCGAGGGCGGCGGAGAGGCCGGCCAGGGAGGCGACGGTCAGGGCGAGCAGCGCCAGCAGCAGCGTGACTGCCGCGCGCCGCCACACAGGCTTCCTGAGGGCATTCATCCGGCTCATGGTGCTGTGTCTCCTGGGACGGACGGAATGGGTGATGGAAAACTTCCCGGCCGATTATAGCAGGCGGCGACACGAACGTCGCCGGTTAGGCGCCTTGGGCCGCCGCGGTGGCGGCGGCCGGCTGGGCCCTCCTCCACCGCCCGCGCCTTGACAGGGCCCGGACGGCCAGACAATCATCCCGCGTGACGCCCGCGAGTCCGCTGCCCCTGTACTCGGTGCTTCCGTTCGTCGCCATGCTCCTCGCCATCGCCGTCTGCCCCCTGTGGATGCCGCACTGGTGGGAGCCCAACCGGAACAAGCTCGTGGTCGCCGGCGCCCTCGGGCTCCCGGTCGCCGGTCTCTACCTCGTGCGGGAGCCGCCCGCGCTCCTCCGGATGGGGGAAGAGTACGTCTCGTTCATCATCCTCCTGGCCGGCCTCTTCGTGATCGCGGGGGGAATCCGCCTGACCGGAGACCTGGAGGCCACGCCGCTCACCAACACCGCCTTCCTGGCCATCGGATCCGTCCTGGCCTCATTTCTCGGGACCACCGGCGCCTCCATGCTCCTGATCCGGCCGGTGCTCCAGACCAACCGCGAGCGCACCCGGGTCAAGCACACGGTCATCTTCTTCATCTTCCTGGTCTCCAACATCGGCGGGCTGCTGACGCCGCTGGGTGACCCCCCGCTGTTCCTCGGGTACCTGCAGGGGGTCCCCTTCTCCTGGACGTTCAGACTCTGGCCGCAGTGGCTGGTCGGCGTGGCCGCCCTGCTCCTGACGTACTTCGTCTGGGACTCGATCCATCACGCGCGCGAGCCGCTCGCCGCTCTGCGGCGGGATCGCGCGCAGCGCGAGCCGCTCCGGCTGGCCGGGACGCTGAACGGACTCTGGCTCGTCGGGGTCGTGGCGGCGGTGGCGCTCCTCCACGAGCCCTGGCGGGAGCTGGCCATCGTCGCGCTGGCCGCTGTCTCCCTGTGGACCACGCCCGGTCCGAGTCCGCCGTGCCAACGGCTTCACCGCGTACCCGATGCTGGAGGTGGCCGCCCTGTTCTTCGGAATCTTCCTCACCATGATCCCGGCGCTGGAGCTGTTGCGCACGCGGGGGAGCGAGCTGGGCGTCCGCGAGCCCTGGCAGTTCTTCTGGGCCTCCGGACTGCTGTCGTCGTTCCTGGACAACGCGCCGACGTACCTGACCTTCCTCGCGCTGGGCCAGGGGCTCCGGTTGGCCGACGAGGTGGTCGGGGTCCCGCACGCCACGCTGGCCGCGATCAGCACCGGCGCCGTGTTCATGGGGGCGAACACTTACATCGGCAACGCGCCCAACTTCATGGTGAAGGCCATCGCGGACGAGGCCAGGGTGCGGATGCCCAGCTTCTTCGGCTATCTGGCCTACAGCGGCCTGGTGCTCCTCCCGCTCTTCGCGCTCATGACCCGGCTGTTCTTCTGAACATCGAGGCCCCCTCTCCGAGCGGAACACCATTGCCGCGCGGCCGGAACCGGGGGGGTGCGAGAAGCCGATGGGCAGATAGGAATGGGAGCCGCCGGCACTTCTTTCGGGGGTCTCAGCTTCCCGGCGGCGACTCCGGCTTGACCGGCTGGGGGTCGCCTCGTACGATGAGAGCCGGCATGAAGGCCGGGCCGCCCGGGTGGTCCTCGATGGAGCGTCAGAGAAGCGCCGCCGACTCGGATCGCGTCGGACCCCGCTGCCCGCGGTGCGGCACCCCGGTCGTCTGGTCCGGCAATCCAGCCCGCCCGTTCTGCTCGCGCCGCTGCAAGCTCATCGATCTCGGAAGCTGGCTGGACGAGGAGTACCGGGTGCCGGGCCCACCGATCCCGCCGGAGCCAGCTGACGGTGAGGGGCACGCCGGCGGACGGATGATCGACCGCCTCGCCAGCGACCCGATCGGCTTCCTCCAGCACCTGGTCCTGATGGCCCCCGCGCTCCTCTTGGCGGTGACCATCCACGAGGTCGCTCACGGCTGGGTGGCCGAGCGGCTGGGCGACCCGACGGCGCGGCTGGCCGGACGGCTGACGCTCAATCCGCTCCCGCACATCGACCCGCTCGGCGCGCTGGCCTTCGTCATCGCGGGCTTCGGCTGGGCGAAGCCGGTCCCGGTCAACGCGCGCAACCTGCGCCACCCGGTCCGGGACATGGCGCTGGTGGGTGCGGCCGGCCCCCTCTCGAACTTCGTGGTCGCGTTTCTCGGGCTCGTCGTCTTGGTGCTGGTGAGCCGCACGGTGGACGCGCCGTTCTTCGCGGTGCCGTTGATCGGGATGCTGCGCTACGTCTACGCGTTCAATCTCGGCCTGGCGATCTTCAACCTGATCCCGCTGCCGCCGCTCGACGGGGGCCACTTCCTCCCCTACTTCCTCCCCCGCGAGGCCTGGCCGCTCCTGCGTCGGCTCGAGCTGTACGGACCCATCGTCCTGCTCCTACTGCTCATCTCGGGAGCGACCCGCTATATCGTCAGCCCGATCTTCCAGCTCGTCGAAGGCTTCTATCTCGCCGCGGTCCGGTTCCTCCTGTAGCGCGGCGAGCGGTGCTGGGCCCGCTGGCCGAGGACCGGGTCGGCGGGATAACGAGCAGGCGCACGCGGCGACCGAAGCGGCGGGCGCGAGCGCCCGGCAGGTGGACCCTTCGTCGATGACAACGAAAACGCCCAGGCCGCGTGTGCGACCCGGGCGTCTTCAGAAGCCCCGGCGGCGACCTACTCTCCCACGCCGTTACCAGCGCAGTACCATCGGCCCTGGAGGGCTTAACGACCGTGTTCGGGATGGGAACGGGTGTGGCCCCTCCGGTCTGGCCGCCGGGAAGCACCAGCCGTCTACGAGTCCCTCGAGTCGCCGTCCTGTCCACCCGTCGGATCGCCATCCGGCGGCGGAATCATCCGTGGTCAAGCCGCACGGCCGATTAGTACCGGTCAGCTCCACGCCTTGCAGCGCGTCCACCCCCGGCCTATCTACCTGGTCATCTTCCAGGGGCCTTCAGAGGCCTTCCGGCCTGGGAGGGCTCATCTTGAGGCGGGTTTCGCGCTTAGATGCCTTCAGCGCTTCTCCCTGCCGCACATAGCTACCCAGCGCTGCCCTTGGCAGGACAACTGGCACACTAGCGGTGCGTCCACCCCGGTCCTCTCGTACTAGGGGCAGCTCCCCTCAACCCTCCTCCGCCCGCGAGAGATAGGGACCGAACTGTCTCACGACGTTCTAAACCCAGCTCACGTACCGCTTTAATGGGCGAACAGCCCAACCCTTGGGACCTGCTCCAGCCCCAGGATGCGATGAGCCGACATCGAGGTGCCAAACCTTGCCGTCGATGTGAACTCTTGGGCAAGATCAGCCTGTTATCCCCGGAGTACCTTTTATCCGTTGAGCGATGGCCCCTCCACTCGGGACCACCGGATCACTAGGCCCGGCTTTCGCCTCTGCTCGACCTGTCCGTCTCACAGTCAGGCGGGCTTCTGCCCTTGCACTCGCCGCACGATTTCCAACCGTGCTGAGCCCACCTTGGGGCGCCTCCGTTACTCTTTGGGAGGCGACCGCCCCAGTCAAACTGCCCACCTGCCACTGTCCTCCGGCCGGCTTCACGGCCCGCAGTTAGAGCCCTCGCACAGTCAGGGTGGTATCTCAACGTCGCCTCCCCCGAGGCTAGCGCCCCGGGTTCATCGGCTCCCACCTATCCTGCACAGACTCCGCCAAAGCTCCATGACAGGCTACAGTCAAGGTTCACGGGGTCTTTCCGTCTACTCGCGGGTAGCCAGCATCTTCACTGGCACTACAGTTTCACCGGGTCTCTCGCGGAGACAGCGGCCAAGTCGTTACGCCATTCGTGCAGGTCGGAACTTACCCGACAAGGAATTTCGCTACCTTAGGACCGTTATAGTTACGGCCGCCGTTTACCGGGGCTTCGGCTCAGCGCTTCGCCTTGCGGCTGACCCCTCACCTTAACCTTCCGGCACCGGGCAGGCGTCAGACCCTATACCGCCACTTGCGTGTTGGCAGAGTCCTGTGTTTTTAGTAAACAGTCGCTTGGCCCGTTTCCCTGCGACCCCCTCGGGCTCAACACCCTACCGGGGCACCCCTTCTCCCGAAGTTACGGGGTTATTTTGCCTAGTTCCTTCGCGAGAGTTCTCCCGAGCGCCTGAGGATTCTCTCCTCGCCCACCTGTGTCGGTTTGCGGTACGGGCGCCTCTGCGACTCCCTAGAGGGTTTTCTTGGCAGTGTGGGTGCGGCCCGTTTGTGGCCCGAAGGCCTCCCCCACCCGTCGAGGTTCGGTCTGAACCGGAAGACCGGATTTCCCTGGCCTCCCCCCCTCCGGGCTTGGACCCGCCCTTCCAATCGCGGGCGGTGCCTCCCCTCCTGCGTCACCCCATCGGTCGAACGTCCCAGCGGCGGTATCGGAATATTAACCGATTGTCCTTCGCCTACGCCTCGCGGCCTCGGCTTAGGCCCGACTAACCCTGGGCGGATGAACCTTCCCCAGGAACCCTTAGGCTTTCGGCGAGCCAGATTTTCACTGGCTTGATCGCTACTCGTGCCGGCATCCTCTCTTCCGCCTCGTCCAGCCGTCCTTCCGGTCGGCCTTCCCCCTATCGCGGAATGCTCCCCTACCGCGCCCGGGACCTTGCGGCCCCGAACACCCGCAGCGTCGGGGCCGGGCTTGAGCCCCGTTGAATTGTCGGCGCAGGATCGCTTGACCAGTGAGCTGTTACGCACTCTTTCAAGGATGGCTGCCTCTAAGCCAACCTCCTGGCTGTCTGCGCGACCCCACATCCTTTCCCACTCAGCCCGGACTCCGGGCCCTTAGCTGGCGGTCTGGGTTGTTGCCCTCTCGACGACGAAGCTTATCCCCCGCCGTCTGACTCCCCCGCGTCACCCCTCGGCATTTGCAGTTTGGTTGGGGTTGGTAACCCGGTAAGGTCCCTAGCCCATCCAGTGCTCTACCACCCAGGGGCCTACGGAAGGCTCGCCCTAAAGCGATTTCGGGGAGAACCAGCTATCTCCAAGTTTGATTAGCCTTTCACTCCGACCCCCAGCTCATCCCAGCCGTTTTCAACCGACATGAGTTCGGGCCTCCACCGGCTGTTACCCCGGTTTCACCCTGGCCAGGGGTAGATCACTTGGCTTCGGGTCAACTCGACGTGACTCTGCCGCCCTCTTCGGACTCGCTTTCGCTCCGGCTCCGCGCTCTTCACGCTTAACCTCGCCACGCCCAGTCACTCGCCGGCTCATTATGCAAAAGGCACGCGGTCAGGCCTCCCGGGTTGCCCCGGTATTGCCCTCCCACCGCTTGTAGGCAGACGGGTTCAGGTTCTCTTTCACTCCCCTCGCCGGGGTTCTTTTCGCCGTTCCCTCACGGTACTGGTTCACTATCGGTCGCCAGGGAATATTTAGCCTTGGAGGGTGGTCCCCCCAGCTTCCCACAGGGTTTCGCGTGTCCCGTGGTACTCGGGATCGCGGGTCAGAGAGTCGACCGCGGTTTCGTCTACCGGGCTCTCACCGTCTCTGGCGGCCGTTTCCACGACCTTCGACTACCGCGTCGATTGGTAACTCTCCGGGCTGCACCCTACCCGCGCCCCACAACCCCGCCCGGGTTGCCCCGACCGGTTTGGGCTCCTCCCCGTTCGCTCGCCGCTACTTGGGGAATCTCTGTTGATGTCTTCTCCTCGAGGTACTGAGATGTTTCAGTTCCCCCGGTTCGCCTCCCCCGCCTATGAATTCAGCGAAGGATCCGTGGGCATTACCCCACGGGGGTTCCCCCATTCGGGCATCCGCGGCTCTCGGCCTGCTTGCGGCTCCCCGCGGCTTTTCGCAGCTTGCCACGCCCTTCATCGCTTCCTGGCGCCTAGGCATCCACCGTCCGCCCTTCGTAGCTTGACCACGGATCCCTCCGTGGTCCGCCGAATGACTTCCGTCTCGTGTAGACGCTCTGGCTACTCGAGGTTCTCGTATGCGGTTGTCAAAGAGCTGCGCGCCGGCCCGAAAGCCGGCGCGGTGAAAAATGCTACTGGCTCGCGCGAGTGGTGATCGACCCAGTCGATCGGGCAGTGGGTCACCCCACCCCCCCGATCTCCTTAGAAAGGAGGTGATCCAGCCGCAGGTTCCCCTACGGCTACCTTGTTACGACTTCACCCCAATCACCGACCATACCTTCGGCACCTGCCCCCCTTGCGGGTTAGCTCAGCGACTTCTGGTACCGCCAGCTTTCGTGGTGTGACGGGCGGTGTGTACAAGGCCCGGGAACGTATTCAGCGCGGCCTGCTGATCCGCGCTTACTAGCGATTCCGCCTTCACGAAGGCGAGTTGCAGCCTCCGATCTGAACTGAGACCGGCTTTTTGCGATTCGCTCCCCCTCACGGGTTTGCTGCGCTTTGGACCGGCCATTGTAGCACGTGTGTGGCCCTGGGCATCCAGGGCATGATGACTTGACGTCGTCCCCACCTTCCTCCAGCTTCCCGCCGGCAGTTCCCCAAGAGTGCTCAGCTTCACCTGGTCGCAACATGGGGTAGGGGTTGCGCTCGTTGCGGGACTTAACCCAACACCTCACGGCACGAGCTGACGACAGCCATGCACCACCTGAGCGGGCTCCTGATTTGACAGGTCGGTTACCTTTCGGCTCCCTACTTCCCGCTTGTCCAGCCCAGGTAAGGTTCTTCGCGTTGCGTCGAATTAAACCACATGCTCCACCGCTTGTGCGGGCCCCCGTCAATTCCTTTGAGTTTCAACCTTGCGGCCGTACTCCCCAGGCGGGGGGCTTAATGCGTTAGCTTCGGCACGGAGGGGGTCGATACCCCCCACACCTAGCCCCCATCGTTTACCGCGTGGACTACCGGGGTATCTAATCCCGTTTGCTCCCCACGCTTTCGCGCCTCAGCGTCAGTCTCCGTCCAGCGGGCCGCTTACGCCACCGGTGTTCCTCCTGATCTCTACACATTTCACCGCTACACCAGGAATTCCACCCGCCTCTCCGGGACTCAAGAAAGAGAGTCTCGAGCGCCGTTCCTCGGTTGAGCCGAGGGCTTTCACACCCGACTTCTCCCCCCGCCTACGCGCCCTTTACGCCCAGTAATTCCGAACAACGCTCGCCACCTCCGTATTACCGCGGCTGCTGGCACGGAGTTGGCCGTGGCTTCCTCTGCGGGTACCGTCAAGCCTGAGAGCTATTTACCCCCAAGCCCCTCGTTCCCACTGACAGGGGTTTACGACCCGAAGGCCTTCATCCCCCACGCGGCGTTGCTCCGTCAGGCTTGCGCCCATTGCGGAAGATTCCCCACTGCTGCCTCCCGTAGGAGTCGGGGCCGTGTCTCAGTCCCCGTGTGGCCGGCCATCCTCTCAGACCGGCTACCCATCATCGCCTTGGTGGGCTCTTACCCCGCCAACTAGCTAATGGGCCGCGGGCCCGTCCAGGAGCGAGTGCGTTGCCGCCCCCCTCTCCTCCCTGAAGCTTCTGCTCCACGGAGCGTACCCGGTATTAGCCCCCCTTTCGAAGGGTTGTCCCAGGCCCCTGGGTAGGTTACCCACGTGTTACTCACCCGTCCGCCGCTCCCCGCCTAGGTTGCCCCAGGCGAATCGCTCGACTTGCATGTGTTAGGCACGCCGCCAGCGTTCGTTCTGAGCCAGGATCAAACTCTCCAGTTACCTCTCTCGGACCTCAAGGGCATGCACACCGTCTCGGTGAGCCAGTAGCATATTCAGCTGTCAAAGAGCCGAGGAAACTTCTCTGAGAACGTAACCGGTGATTCGGTATCAGCCGGGCGGGTCTTTCGAACCCAACTGCTCGGGAACCAAAGGCCCCGAGCAACACCTAACGGTACCAGCGGCTCCGCCGCCCTGTCAAGTGCGAATTCGGGTGACCTACCCTTCGCCGGCCACGACCCGCACGCGGCGGAACTCGCGCCGGCCCTTCTGAACGAGGAGCTCGTCGCCCGGCCGGAGCCGGCGGGTCCCGTACGGGTCCTCGACCCGCTGGTCGTCGATGCGGATGCCACCCTGCTGGATCAGCCGCTTCGCCTCGCTGGCCGAGCCGGCGACACCGCTCCGGACCACGAGCTGGTCCATTCGCAGCTCGGCGCCTCCCCCCGGGACCGGCAGACGCACCTCGAGGACATCCTCCGGCACCTCGCGCGCCCGGAACTGCTGCACGAAGCCCCGGTGAGCGGTCTCTGCTTCCGCACCACCGTGGAACTGCGCCACGATCCTGGCGGCAAGCTCGAGCTTGGCCTCCATCGGGTGTTTCGTCCCGTCGCGGATCCCGGCCTCGAGGGCATCGACCTCCGCCGATGGGTAGCCGCTCACGAGGCGATAGTAGGTGATCATCACCTCGTCCGAGACCGACATCAGCTTGCCGAACATCTGGGCGGGCGGCTCCGTGATCCCCACGTAGTTTCCCAGGCTCTTCGACATCTTCTGCACGCCGTCGGTGCCGACCAGCAGCGGCATCGTGATCGAGATCTGGGGCTCCTGGCCGAACGCGCGCTGCAAGTCCCGGCCGACCAGGAGGTTGAACGTCTGGTCCGTCCCGCCCATCTCGACGTCCGCCCGGAGCGCCACGGAGTCCTGGGCCTGGAAGAGCGGATAGAGGAACTCGTGGAGGTGGATCGGCCGTTCGGCTTCGTAGCGCTGGGCGAAGTCCTCGCGGGAGAGGAGACGGGCCACCGTCACCTGCGCGGTCATCCGGATGACGTCCTCGGCCCGCAACGGTGACAGCCACTCGGAGTTGAAGGCCACGCGCGTCGCCACCGGATCCAGGATCTTGAACACCTGGGTCTTGTACGTCTGGGCGTTCGCCTCGATCTCCTCTCGCGAGAGAGGCTTGCGCGTCTCCGACTTCCCGGTGGGATCGCCGATCATCCCCGTGAAGTCCCCGATGACGAAGTAGATCGCGTGGCCAAGCTCCTGAAGTTGCCGCATCTTCTGGATGACCACGGTGTGCCCCAAGTGGAGATCGGGCGCGGTCGGATCGAACCCGACCTTCACCACCATCGGGATGCCCGTCCGCACTGACCGCTCCAGCTTGGCCCGCAGCTCGTCCTCCTGGACGATGGCCGCGGTCCCCCGTCGGATCAGCGCGAGCTGCTCCGCGGCCGCAATGGACTCGCCAGGGCGCAACATGGCGCCGTTTGTATCACGGCCGGCGCGCGGCTGCAAGCGAAGGGAATCCGGTTCGCCGCGGCTGGCGCCGCCTGGCAGTATAATTGACGCGACTCAGGTGGCCGCGCCGATTGGAAAGGACGACCGGAGAGCACTCCCCCGTGCCATCACGCCTTCGCGCCCGACGTTCCAGCGCCATGCTCCGGCGGGGCAAGAGCCCCCGACTGCCCCGGTGGTTGGCGTCCTCGGGCCGCTGGCGCTTCCGGCTCCGCCGATTGCTGCCGTCCTGGCGCCTGGTCCGCTGGCTCCTGGTGGCCGTGGTCGCCACCCTCCTGCTGACCTCGGCCGCGGTCGCGCTCGCCGCCTATCTCTACTGGCCCACCGACCTTCCCTCCGTCAAGGCGCTGGAGGAGTTCGCCCCCACCCCCGGCACCAAGGTCTATGCCGACGACGACGAGCTGCTGACCGAGTTCCAGGCCGAGCGCCGGATCTTCGTGCCCCTCCGGGAGATCCCGCGGACGCTCCGGGACGCGGTCATCGCCATCGAGGACACCCGATTCTACTCCCACTTCGGCGTCGACCTGCGTGGCATCGCACGGGCCGCCTACGCCAACTTCCGGCGAAACCGCATCGTCGAGGGGGG
This sequence comes from uncultured Candidatus Rokubacteria bacterium, assembly GCA_963708025.1. GTDB lineage: Bacteria > Methylomirabilota > Methylomirabilia > Rokubacteriales > DASRDR01 > CAVPSB01. Next base: position 230,619 of record CAVPSB010000032.1, read on the forward strand.
GAGCACCATCACGCAGCAGCTCGCCAAGGTGCTCTTCCTCACGCCCGATCGAAGCCTCGACCGGAAGGTCAAGGAAGCCCTGCTCGCGCTGGAGCTGGAGAAGCGGTACTCGAAGGACCGGCTGCTCGAGATCTATCTGAACCAGATCTACCTCGGGCACGGCGCTTACGGCGTCGAGGCGGCGGCCAAGACGTACTTCGGGGCGTCGGTGCAGGAGTTGAACCTCTCCCAGGCCGCGCTCCTGGCCGCTCTCCCGCGCGCGCCGGGGAACTACTCGCCCTTCGAGCACCCCGAGGAAGCGCGGAAGCGTCGCCGACTCGTCCTCAACCGCATGGTCGAGCAGGAGTTCATCACGGCGGACCAGGCCAAGCGGGCGAGCGCGGCGCCCCTCGGCCTGGTGGCGCCCGAGCGCCGGCGTGGCACCGGGCAGTACTTCCTCGAATACCTGCAGCAGGGGCTCGAGGCCAAGTTCGGCACGGACCTGGTCTTCAAGGGTGGCCTGTCCGTCTACACGACCCTGAACCCGGTCATGCAGCGGACCGCCGAGCAGGCGCTGCGCGAGGGGCTGCAAGCGCTGGCGGCCCGGCAGGCCGCCCGCGTCGCCGGGAAGGGCGCCCCGGCGCCGCCCACCCCCGAGGGTGCGGTCCTCGTGATCGAGGCGCAGACCGGATACATCAAGGCGCTGGTGGGGGGCTCGGACTTCGCGCGGAGCGAGTTCAACCGGGCGGTGAACGCACACCGCCAGCCGGGGTCGGCCTTCAAGCCCTTCGTCTACCTGGCCGCGCTCGAAGGCGGCCGGACGCCGGCCGACCTTCTCGAGGACAGCCCCCTCAGCTACACCTTCGGGGGGAAGACCTGGGCGCCCGAGAACTACGACGGCAAGTTCCGGGGCCAGATCACCGCCCAGCAGGCGCTGGAGGAATCGGTCAACGTGCCCACCATCCGGCTCGCCGAGCAGGTGGGGGTGCACCGGGTGATCGACGCCGCCAAGCGCCTCGGTATCCAGAGCCCGCTCCAGGCCAATCTCGCGCTCGCCCTCGGGGCCTCCGACGTCACCCTCCTCGAGCTGACCGCGGCCTACGCGGCCCTCGCCAACCAGGGGGTGCGGATGGAGCCGATCGTCATCCGCCACGTCACGGACGCGCAGGGGCGCCTCGTCGAGGAGAACATCCCGCAGGGCCGCGAGACGGTGAACCCCGCCGTCGCCTACGTGCTCACCCAGATGCTACGTGGCGCCGTCGAGCGCGGCACCGCGGTCAGCGCCCGAAGCCTCGGCCGCCCGATCGCCGGCAAGACCGGCACCACCAACGACTTCTCGAACGCGTGGTTCGTCGGCTACACGCCCTCGATCACCGCGGCGGTGTGGGTGGGTCACGACCGCGTCAGGAGCCTCGGGCACGAGGAGACGGGCGCTCGGGCCGCCCTGCCCGTCTGGATCGCGCTCATGCGGGAGATCCTCAAGGATCGGCCGGGCGAGGACTTCACTCCACCGGAGAACGTGGCCATGGCTCGGGTTGACATGACTACCGGCTTCCTGGCCACGCCCAATTGTCCAAAGCCCGTCGTGATGGCATTCGTGGCCGGAACCGAGCCCACTCGCTTCTGTCCCGTTCACCCCTAAGCCCTTCGGGGGGGTCTCGGAAGACTGCGCCGATTCCCCCCTTCGGAGGCCGCGGCAAGCCGCCGGCCTGAGTGGAACGCCGGGACCGCGAGACCAGAACCAGACCGTGTGGAGAAACCGACGCGCGGCGGGGACCAGAAGAACCGACATCTCCGGCCGGCGGAGCGACGGTCAGTCGGGGGGCGCGGGGACGGTCCGGGCGAGGAATCGGGGCGTCCGGAGCGCGGCGCCGCTCAAGGCGGCGAGGTAGTCGTCCAGGACCGAGGCCGCCTCCTGCTCGACGCTCGGCGCGATCCGAGCGTGGAGCCGCGCCTCCCACGACGCGGCCTGGAGGCCGCGGAGCGCCCCGAGCGCCCGCGGCGAGACCCGCGGGACTCCCGCAGCCCGGCACCCGTCGCAGGCGACGCCGCCCTGACCCGGATCGAACACGACGCCGACCGTGCCGAGCGGACGCCCGCACCCGGCGCATCGGTCCAGGCGCGGCCGATGGCCGAGGAGATCCAGCAGCCGGAGCGTGAAGGCGAGCTGCACCCGAGCCGGGGAACCGCTCTCGAGGGCTTGAAAGGCTCGGAGCAGCAGGGCGAAGCAGGCCGGTTGAGTGTCACGCTCGCCGGTGAGCCGGAGGATGGCCTCCACCATGCGGGCACCCTGTCCAAGCCGCTCGAGATCTTCCCGGAGTGCGCGGAACGATCGGTGGATGTCGAAGTGATCGAGTCGCAGCAGGTCCCGCCCCGGACGCTCGAACCCCACGGCCTCTCCGCAGGTGAACAGCTCGAGGGCCCCGCCGAATCGCGACCGGAGCCGACGGGCACCCTGCGCGACGGCGGTGAACCGGCCGAAGTCGCGCGTGTACAGCGTGACGAGACGATCGTACTCTCCGAGATCACGCGTCCGGAGAACGACGCCCGGGGTCCGGAGAAGTGGCACGCCGCCCTCAGGACCTCTGACGAGACCCGGCAACTCCCATTTCAATCGCTCCTTTGGCCTTCGCGACGCTCGGGCGCCCGGCCTCGCGGCCAAGGCGTTCCACTCCGAGCCGCGGCTCCGCCGCGGCCTCCGAGGGGGGCATCGGGGGTCTTCCGAGACCCCCGAAGATCTCAGGAGGTCAGGCGGTAGCCCAGCTCGCGGAGGGCCGTCTCGTTCCGCCGCCAGTGCCGGCGCACCTGGACCCAGAGTTCGAGGTAGACGCGAACGCCGAAGAAGGCCTCCAGCTCGCGCCGCGCCGCCTGGCCGATCCGCTTGAGCATGGCGCCCCCCTCTCCGATGACGATCGCCTTCTGGGACGGCTGCTCGACGAAGATCACCGCCCGGATGTAGAGCTGCCCGCTCTCGCGCTCCACCAGCTCCTCCACGCGCACCGCAGCGGCGTACGGGATCTCCTGACGAGTCAGCAGGAAGATCTTCTCCCGGATGGTCTCGGCCACGAAGAAGGTCTCGGGCTGATCGGTGAGCTGATCGGGTGGATAGAAGGCCGGACCGGGTGGCAAGAGCGCGAGGATGATCGCCTCCAGTTGACTGACGCCCTCCCCGGTGCTCGCCGAAATCGGGATCAGCTCCCGGAACGGGTATCGGGCCGCCCAGGCCTCCAGCCGCGGCAGGAGCTGCCGCTTGTCCGGCATCAGGTCGACCTTGTTGAGCGCGAGCAGGACGGGGGCCTTCACCTCGCGCAGCGAGGCCAAAGCGCCCTCGTCGAGCGCGATCCGACTCTCGGGCGCCTCGGCCACGAACACGACCCCGTCGACCTCCTCCAGAGCCTGGCTGATCGTCGCCGCCATGAACTCGCCCAGCTTTCCCCGCGGCTGGTGGAGGCCCGGCGTGTCGACGTAGATGATCTGGGCGCGCGGGAGAGTTCGGATCCCCGTGATCCGGTTGCGCGTCGTCTGAGGCTTCGGGGAGACGATCGCGATCTTCTGGCCGAGGAGTCGATTGAGGAGGGTGGACTTCCCGACGTTGGGGCGGCCCACGATGGCGACGAATCCCGACCGGTGGTCCTCCGGGACCGCCCCCACCACTCGACGACCCTCGGCCTTCGGCTCGCCCTCGCCGCTCACGGCTCAGACGACGACGTGGAGCGTTGGAGCGGGGCGCTCGTGGAGCCGGCCGAGCAGGTCCATCTCCCGGCCGTGCATGACCCGGGCCTCGAGGCGCTCCCGGTCGTCGTATCCCACGAGGTGCAGGCACGCGTGGCAGCAGAGGAGGTCCAGCTCTTCCCCGAGCGAGTGCCTGAGGGTCCGGGCCTGCCGGCGGGCGGTCTCCACCGAGATGATCGCCTCGCCCAGGACCGCCGCCGGGCCGGCGAGCGGGAACGCCAGCACGTCGGTGGCGCGGCGGACACCGCGATAGCGGGCGTTGAGGGCCCGGATCTCGCGATCGCCCACCAGCGTCAGGCTCACCTCGTGGTCCCAGACCCCGAGGGCCTCGAGGGCCAGACGGATGGTCCGGCGGACGCGGTCGAGGTCGACGGCAATGCTTTGACGGTTCTGGACGTCGATCACGACCGCTCGGTCCTCGGAGAGGAACCGATCAGGGGGAGCGCGGCTGGCCTCCGGGTGCGTCTCGCCGCTGCCCCCAATCGTCGTAGGCCCGAATGATCTCGGAGACGAGCTCGTGCCGGACGACGTCCTTCTCGGTGAAGTAGACGAACTCGATACCCGGCACCTGCTTGAGCACCGACTGGACCTCGATGAGCCCGGAGGCGCGGGTCGAGGGGAGGTCGACCTGCGTGATGTCCCCGGTGATCACCATGCGGGAGTTGAACCCGAGCCGCGTCAGAAACATCTTCATTTGCTCGGAGGTTGTGTTCTGCGCCTCGTCGAGCACGATGAAGGCGTCGTTCAGCGTCCGGCCGCGCATGTAGGCCAGCGGCGCGATCTCGATCGCGCCCCGCTCGGTCAGGGTCGCGACCTTGTCGGGCTCCATCATGTCGTAGAGCGCGTCGTAGAGCGGCCGCAGGTAGGGGTGCACCTTCTCGTACATGTCACCGGGCAGGAACCCGAGCCGCTCGCCCGCCTCGACCGCCGGCCGGGTGAGGATGATCCGGGCCACCTCGCGTCGGGTCATGGCCGACACCGCCATGGCCATCGCCAGGTAGGACTTCCCGGTCCCGGCCGGTCCGATCCCGATGACGACGTCGCGGGTGCGGATGGCGTCCACGTAGCGCTTCTGCATCACCGTCTTGGGAGTGATGGACTTCTTGCGCGAGGGCACCGCGATGGCGTCCAGGAGGACCCCGCGCAGATCCGCCCCGGCGTCGTCGGTGACCAGTCGGAGGGCGGCCCGAACGTCCGGCGCCTGGACCGGCAGGCCGGCCTCGACCCGCGCCTGCAGCTCCTCGATCACACGGGCGCCGCGGGCCACCTGCTGCTCCGTTCCCTTCAACGTGATCTCGGCGCCCCGGGCGACGATGCGGAGATCCAGATGGGACTCCAGCAGTCGCAGATGTTCATCGTTCCGCCCCGAGAGGGGCAGGAGGTCGGTGTCGGAGGCGAGGGTGATGCGGTGGGTGATCGATTCAGGCACGCTCGAGCGTCTCGCCCTCCATCCGGACCTCAGTATAACAGACGCGGCCCGCCGGGACGAACCGCCCCTCAGGGTCTGTGAGCCATCGCCGGCGGCCCTCGAATCCCACCGCCCGTCGGCCTCTCGCAACCCTCTGACTCTGGCCACGCGGCCGTGGCGTTCCGCTTCGAGCTGCGGCTTCGCCGCGGCCTCCGCGGGGGGCCTCGGCGGGCTTCCGAGACCCCCCCGAGGATCTCAGGACCCGGCCCCGGGGTCGTCCGGCGGCATCACGGCGATCCCCAGCTCGGCGAGCTGAGCGGGGCTGACCGGCGTCGGGGCGTCGGTCAGCGGGCAGGTCCCCTTCTGAGTTTTGGGGAACGCGATCACCTCGCGGATCGAGTCCACGCCGGCCAAAACCGCGACGATCCGGTCCAGACCGAAGGCGATGCCCCCCATCGGGGGCGCCCCGTACTCGAGCGCTTCCAGCAGGAAGCCGAACTTGGCCCGGGCCTCCGCCTCGCCGATGCCCAGGAGCTCGAAGACCCGCTGCTGGAGCGCGCGGGAGTGGATCCGGATCGACCCGCCGCCGATTTCCTGGCCGTTCAGGACGAGATCGTACGCCTTGGCGCGCACCCGCGCCGGGTCCGCCAGCCCGGCGGCGGCGTCCTCGTCACGCGGGGCGGTGAAGGGATGGTGCATGGCGTCCCAGCGCTTCTCCTCCTCGTTCCACTCGACGAGGGGAAAGTCCACGACCCAGAGGAGCCGGAAGACCTCGGCCGGGACCAGCCGAAGCCGCTCGGCCAGCGCGACGCGGAGGCGGCCCAGCACGGTGGCGGCCAGCGGCATGGTGTCGGCCACGAGCAGGACGAGGTCCCCCGGCCCGGCGCCGCACCGCTCGAGGAGCGCCGAGCGCACCGGCTCCAGGAACCGGGCGGCCGGCGACTGGAGAGGCCCGTCGCCGACGCGGACCCAGACGAGCCCCTTGGCACCGGACCCCTTGGCCTGCTCGACCAGATCGTCGAGGTCCTTCCGGGAGAAGCCGGCGCCGGGCACCGTGAGCGCCTTCACCGCCCCGCCCTGGGCGACCGCGCGGGCGAAGACCTGGAAGGCGCCATCCCGGAAGAGATCGGAGCAGTCGGACAGCTCGAGCGCGAAGCGGAGGTCGGGCTTGTCGGAGCCGTAGCGGTTGATCGCCTCGTCCCAGCTCAGGCGCTGGAACGGCCGCTCGAGGATGATCCCCTTCACGCGCTGGAAGATCTCGGCCACCAGCCCTTCCATGATCGGCAGGAACTCGTCCCGGTCGAGGAACGAGGTCTCGATGTCGATCTGCGTGAACTCCGGCTGACGGTCGGCCCGCAGGTCCTCGTCCCGGAAGCAGCGCACGATCTGGAAGTACCGCTCCAGCCCCGCCACCATCAGGATCTGCTTGAAGAGCTGCGGCGACTGGGGCAGCGCGTAGAAGCTGCCCCGGGCCAGCCGGCTCGGGACGAGGAAGTCGCGGGCGCCCTCGGGCGTGGAGCGCGTCAGCATCGGCGTCTCGACCTCGACGAAGCCGCTCGTGCTGCAGACAGTCGCGGACCGCCCGGTACACCGCGTCGCGGAGGAGGAGGTTCTGCAGCATCGCGGGCCGCCGGAGATCGAGGTAGCGGTACCGGAGCCGCAGCGACTCCACGGTCTCCTGACTCTCGTCCAGCGGGAACGGGAGCGGCTTCGACTCGTTGACGATCTCGACCGCCTGGACGAGCATTTCGATCTCACCCGTCGGCAGGCTCGGGTTGACCGTTCCCTCCGGACGGCGCTGGACGAGGCCGCGCGCGGCCAGGACGAACTCGGCCCGGATCCGCCCGGCCGTCGCGTGAGCGGCGGCGTCCGCGCTCGGGTTGAAGACGAGCTGGGTCACGCCCTCGCGGTCACGCAGATCCACGAAGATCAGGCCGCCGTGGTCCCGCCGGCGGTACGCCCACCCCATCAGCGTCACCGTCTGCCCGACGTCGCTCGCCCGGAGCGCCCCGCAAGAGTGCGTTCGGCGCCAGCCGGCGGCCCCCGGGCTCGTCATCGCGCGCCCCCGACCTCTCGGATCTCGAGGTCCGGCCACTCGACGATGCTGTCGAACCCCTGCCCCGCCAGCGCCGCGCGCTGGGGTCCCCGCCGTTTCGCGCTCAGCTCCAGGGACACCGCCCATCCCTCCTGGCGTCGCTTGTGCGCGTATTCCAGGATCGGTGCGAGATCGGCGGTCTCCTCGAAGACGAGCGCGAGGCGCTTCGAGCCGTCCGCTCGTCCGCCCTTGCGGTCCATGAGGATCGAGATGACCCGCTCGAACCCGATGGAGAAGCCCGTCGCCGGCACGTCCTGACCGAGGATCTTGCCGATCAGCCGATCGTAGCGTCCGCCGCCGGCGATCGACGACGAGAAGCCTTCGGCGGCGATCTCGAAGATCGGCCCGGTGTAGTAGGACATGCCCCGCACGAGGGTCGCGTCGAAGCTGACCGACGTCTGGGTGCGCGCCGCTTCGATGATCTCCTTCAGGCCGTGAATCGCCGCCTGCGTCTCGGCATCCTTGACGTACGCGCTGAGGGGCTCCAACCCGCCGCCGCCCTTGAGCTTGGTGAACACGTCCAGCATTCGCTCGATCGCGGGCGCCGGGTGGCCGGCCTGCCTCAGCTCGTCGGCGATCGCGGACGGCTCCAGCTTGTCCCACTTGTCGAGGGCGATGAAGACGCTATCGTGGCGAGCCTCGTCGAATCCGCACCAGCGTGCCATGGCGGTGAGAACGCGACGGTCGTTGATGCGCACCGTCAGGCCTTCCAGCCCCAGCGCGGTCAGCGCCTCCGTCGTGGCGAGGATCAGCTCGATCTCGGCCACCTCCGACGTGACCCCGAGGATGTCGATGTCGCACTGCGTGAACTGCCGGAAGCGCCCCTTCTGGGGGCGCTCGGCCCGCCACACCGGGCCGATCTGGACGGCCTTCAGCGGCTTCGGCAGCTTCGCATGGTTGTTCGCGTAGTACCGGGCCAGCGGGACGGTGAGGTCGAACCGAAGGCCCAGGTCGACCAGATCGGCCTCGCTCGTCGCTCCCGCGATGTCGAGTCGGTCCCCGCGCTTGAGGACCTTGAAGATGAGCTTCTCGTTCTCGCCGCCCTCGCCCCCGGTCAGGAGCTGGATGCTCTCCAGCGCCGGGGTCTCGATCCGCCGGAAGCCGTGCGTCCGGTACACGCCGAGGATCGTCTGCGCGGTCCGATCCCGCAGCTCGGCCTCCTCGGGCAGGATGTCCCGCATCCCGCGCGGGGGTTCGGTGCCTGGCCGGCCCTGGCCGGGCGCGCTCACCCCTGCTTGTCCTCCCGGTACTGCCCGGCGAGCCGTACGTAGTTGTTGGTGGGCCGGTGGATCAGCCCCAGGTCCGCGTCGGTCAGGGCGCGCCGAGGCTTGGCCGGGGCGCCCATCATCAGCGTCCGGCGCGGGATGTGGGTGCCGGGGGACACGATCGACCCGGCCGCGACGATCGACTCCTCCTCCATCACCACGCCGTTCAGCACGATGGCACCGATGCCGACGAGACAGTGCGGGCCGATCCGCGCGCCGTGGAGCCGGACCGCGTGTCCCAGGGTGACGTGGTCCGCGATCTCGACCGGGTGGCCGCCCGAGTCCACGTGAATCACGGTGCCGTCCTGGATGTTGGTGTGGGACCCGATCCGGATGTAGTTGACGTCGCCCCGGATGACCGTCTGGAACCAGACGCTCGAGTGCTCACCGAGCTCGACGTCGCCGATCACGTCGGCGGTGTCGGCGACGAAGGCCGTGTCGTGGATGCGGGGCAGCTTTCCCTGGAAGGCGCGGATCATGGCTCCTCCACCCGGCGGTGAAACACTCGAATGGTAACAGGCCCACGCAAACCTCGCAATTGAAAAGCCTTTCCACGGCCGCCACCTTGACAGGTGCCCGACCCGGATGCTATACAAGGAGCAGGACGTGGGGACCGAAAGTAGGGAGCGTCAGCTCCCTTTTTGGTCGAGGGGGACGGGGTGCCGACTTACGACTATCAGTGCGACGACTGCGGGCGTACCTACGAGGTGCGGCAGCCGATCTCGGCCTCCCCGCTGACCTCCTGCCAGTTCTGCGGGGGCGGCATCCGCCGGCTCCTGTCCGCGACGCCCTTCATCCTCAAGGGCGGCGGCTGGTACGTCACCGACTACCCCTCGGAATCCCGCAAGAAGGCGATGGCGGACGAGAAGAAGTCGGTCGAGCCGGCCACGAGCGCCAAGGCGGCGTCTAGCGGGTCCGACGGCTCGTCGAGCGCGACCTCGACCCCCGCGCCGTCCTCCTCGGGGACCTCGTCCTCGGAGACCTCGTCCTCGAAGACCCCGTCCTCGAAGACCCCGTCGACCACAAGCTGACCACGGCTCCGGGACCCACCCCCAGCCGGTCCCGCGCGCTCCCTTCCCGCGCGAAGATCTCGACGCGTCCCGAGCTGTCCACCACGCTGCCCAGCGCACGGAGCGGTCGCTCGCGGTAAGTCCCCACGATCCCCTCGATCCGCTGACCGCCGATCTCCAGCACGCAGTCCGCCCGGGGGCCCGGCAGATCGATCGGCCGCAGGTTGGTGAGCAAGTTGCCGAACCGGTCGGCGAGCAGGACCTGGCCGATCAGCCGCCGGCCCCGGCGCGATGGCCGGGGCCAGTCGAGGCAGACGGGGTGGCGGGCCGGCGGCCCGAAGCGCTCGAGCGGCACCCCGAGTGAGCAGTGCGCGGCGGCCGGGGCGAAGACGTCCCTCGCGTGGAAGGTCCGGCTCACGGCGCCGCCGATCCGATGGTACGCGGAATTCGCGAGCCTCACCACCCGGAGGCGTGGGGCGGTCAGAAGGAAGCCGAAGAGCCCGTTGTCGGGGCCGACGAAGTAGTGCCCGTCGGCCGCGAGGGCCAGCGCGGGCCGGGGTCCCCCGACCCCGGGATCCACCACCGCCAGGTGGACCGTGCCGCGGGGAAAGAACCGGTAGGCGGCGTCCAGCACGAGGGCCCCGCGAAGCACGTCCTGGGGGGGACGGCGTGGGTCAGGTCCACGAGGCGGGCGGCCGGGTTGATCGCCAGGATCACGCCCTTCACGATCCCGACGTAGGCATCGTCGAGCCCGAAGTCCGTGACGAGCGTCACGATCCCGCTGGGCGCCGGCCCCCGGCGTCCCGGCCCCACCCTGGGCATTACCGGTCGCGCTGGATGACGTACTCCGCGATGAGCCTCAGCACCTCGCGCTCACCCGACGGCGGGAACCGGTCCAGCCGCTCGGTGGCCTCCCTCGCGTACGCCGCGGCCCGGGCGACCGCGTACCCGACGCCGTCGTACATCTTCACCAGGCGGTGGACGTCGGCGACGTCCCGCTCCGCCCGGGCAGAGTCGGGCTCGGGCCGCGCCGAGCGGCCCAGCGCCTCCAGGATCCGCGCCTGCTCGGCAGGGGTCGCCCGCTCCAGGGTGGCGATGAGCGGCAGCGTCCGCTTCCCCTCGCGGAGGTCGGTGCCGATCGCCTTGCCGAACCGCGCCTCGTCGGCCTCGAAATCGAGCGAGTCGTCGATGATCTGGAACGCGATCCCCAGCCCCTCCCCGAAAGCCGCCAGCGCCTCGATCGACGCCGGGTCGAGCCGCCCGAGGACGCCGCCGATCCGGCAGCAGGCCGACATGAACGTCGCCGTCTTCTGCCGGATGATCCGGAGGTAGTCGACCTCGGTCAGCCCGGCGTCGCGCTTGCGCTCGAGCTGGAAGACCTCGGCCTCGGTCATCGACACCATCGCCGTCGCCAGGGACTCCATGACGCCCAGGTCCCCGTCGGCCACCAGGAGCGCCATGCAGCGGGAATAGAGGTGGTCCCCGACCAGGATCGCCGCGTCGTCGCCCCACCGGGCGTTCGCCGAGGCGCGCCCGCGTCGCAGCGGCGCCCGATCGACGACGTCGTCGTGGATGAGCGTGGCCGTATGGAGCAGCTCGACGACGCACCCCAGCCGAGCCGCGCGCGCCGCCGATCCGCGGGCCAGCCGCGCGCACAGCAGCACCAGGATCGGCCGGAGGCGCTTCCCGCCGGCGAGCGCGACGTACTCGGTGAGGTCGCGGATGAGCGCGACCGGAGACCCGGCCAGTTCGCGGCGGATCTCGGCCTCGCAGGCGCCCAGCTCCGCGCCGACCAGCTCGTCGAGGCGCGCCCGGAGCGTCCCCTCGAGGGGAACGGTCACGCCGGGCTCGTGGGAGTGGGCACCCGTCGGTCGGTCACGGGGGCGGGGTCAGCGAGCGCGCGGCAGCTCGAGGCGGCTCCGCCGCATGTCGAACTGGCCGCCATCCGGATCGGGCTTGAGCACGCGGTCCTTCCAGACCAGTACGAGGCCCGGGGTGCCGCCCTGGAAGGCCGCGGCCGGCACGCGGATGAAGACCCGGTCGGCCTCGCGCCAGTCGCCCACGTTGGTGGTCGCCCGGTCCGCCGGCCCCAGCGTCGTCGTGTCCCCGTTCGTGAGGCTCTCGATCAGGCTCCGGGCCACCAGGAACTCGAGGCTGCCGACGCGGCCGAACGCGGTGGGAGGCACGGCGGGGGGGAGCCCGAACTGCGTGGCGATCACCGGGATCCCGACGCCCTGGATGATGGCTCGCCGGGCGAGTGCCACCGACTGGATCGGCCCGTCCGGCGGCACGAGCAACACCGTCTCCAGGACCTGGGTGATCGTGTTCAGCTCGCCGCCCAGCTCCAGCACGGCGACGTCACCGCCACGCGGGATCACGTCGATCTGGGTCCACGCCGAGGCGCCGGCCGCCGGGCGGACGCTCAGGTCGAAGGCCCCGCGGCCCCCCAGCGGAGCCGCCTCCTCGGGCGACAGCACACGGATCGACTTCAGGACCAGCGAAGATCGCTGGATCAGGCCCCGCTGCCACCAGAAGACCGCCCGGTCCACGACGCCTCCGTCGAGGGCCTGGCGAAGCTCGGGGGTCACCGCCGACTGGACCGACCAAGAGCTGCGGTGCTGGTTCACCGACCACTGGGGCACCAGCGCGAGCCGGAGCGTGAGGGGGGCGGTCTGGGCCCCCACGGCCAGCGGCCCGACGGCGAGCAGCCCCAGCACGGACAGCAGGACGATCGGCGTGGCGGCGGAGCGGAAAAGCGTTGGCATGGCGCGCACCCCCGCACCATTGTCGCTCCCCGCTCCGGGGAATCAAGCGGAAAAGCGGCGCGGTGGCGTGGCCCGTTGCCCGGGCGTCGGGAGCCCCGACGCCGGCTCGAGCCCTCGCCACGAAACAAAGACGCCCCGGGGGTGGCCCCCCGGGGCGTCGGTGAAACGGCGGGAGCTAGAAGGAGAACTGCGTCCGGAAGGTCAAACCCCACGCAGTGTCGCCCTGGTCCGGGACGGCCACACCGCCGATGAGCGAGAGCGTGAGGTTCGGGTTGTAGCGATAGACCGCGCCGGCGTCGAACTCGACGACCCAGTCGCCGTACACGCCACCGCCGCACGGAGACAGGTTGGAGACCCCAGCCACGGCCGCGATGCAGCTCCCGGAGTCTTCCACGGCGCCCAGGTAGCCGGCGCCGCCGCCGACCGAGAAGGCCGGGGTGATGGAGTAGATGGCCGATCCGCCGAAGCCATACGTGCCGGTCGAGTCCGAGTAATGCGTGGAGCCGAAGCCCGGGGCGCCGATCGACGCCAGGCCGCGAATGAACTCCATGACGTACGGCACGCTGGACCACGAGGCCTGGGTGATCGGGAGAGGCAGCCGGTCCGAGTCCTGGATCAGCTTGGTCGAGTTGTTGTTGGTGGTGAAGTCGATCCCCGGAACCAGGCTGGTGCAGGCGGGGTGCGCCGTCACGTCCTCGCAGCCCCCACCCGCGATCCGGGTCTTGTCGCCGCTCTCGTACCAGGCGTGCCACCAGGTGGCCAGGGGCCCGAGGGGCACCTGGCCGACGAACTGGAAGCCGTACCCGGTCTCCTCGATCGTTTCACTGAGGCCGGCCGCTGACCGGGGCGCCGAAAACAGCGTGCGCTGGCCGTACACGGCCGAGAAGTGCAGGCCGAAGGCACCGATCTTCGTCGCGGCGGTGGCGCCGATCCAGAAGTTGTCCCCGAAGTCCGTCGACACGCACGTCCCGGTCCCCCCCGCGGCCGCCGGCGCCCGACGGGCCATGCACTGGGTGTTGACGAGCATGAACTCACCGGTGACCCGGGTTTCCGGCGTGATGTTGAAGCCGAGACGCGCCGCATACATGTCGTTGTCGTCGGCGCTGGCCCGGGTGTTCTCGTCGATCTTGACCGTGTAGAGCTGGAGATCGACGGGATCCCACCTGAAGTTGAGCTGGATGCCCCACCCGTCGTCATCCATGAACGCGCCGGCCGGGCTCGTCATGAAGACGATGTTGTGCGCACCCAGCAGGATGTTCGAGTTCGGCATGCCCGGGATGTTGAACTGCAGGTAGAGGTTCTTGGTCTCGACGTTCGCGCCGTCCGAGCCGAGCCCACCGCCCTGGCTGGTGCCGTTCCGGGCGTTGGTGCCGGTGCCGTACTCGTCGCCGGAGGCGCCGCCCCCGAGCCCGTACGTGATGTCGCCGACCTCGATCGCCCATACCACCTTGGCGTTCTTGTCGGCCGACTCCACCGTGGTGTACAGCCGCCAGCGCTGGAAGTAGTAGGACTCGCTGTCCTTGGCGCGACCGATGTTCGTTTGCGGGAAGATATCGCTCGCCTTGCCGGTGTCGTTGAAGTCCGTGAAGTTGTCCCAGACCAGGCCGAATACCCGCATCTGGCCGCCGAACGTCACGGTGAAGTTCGGCTGCTGCGCTGTGGCGGGCAGAGCAGTCGTCAGGATCACGACCGCCGCCGCGACTAGCATCCCCAGTCGCTTCATCCTGCACCTCCGTCGCCACTCCCGAGAAGTGGCCGATCCGCATCCGAAACCGTGCACTGCTGGAACGAGGTCATGATGAGATCCGTCGGTCTGCGGAACCGTCCGGCAGGTTAGTGCCCGCCCACCACCCCCTTCGAACTGCTGTAGTCAGGAACGAACATGGTGCCGCTACGGATACAAAGCCGCCGACACTATAGCACCGCCAAGGGGGAGGGGGCGTCAACATAATGCCCCCTTCTCGGCCCCGGGGGGCGTCTCCTCCCCCCCGGGGGGCACCACTGTCGCTCCCCGCTCCGGGGAATCAAGCGGAAAAGCGGCGCGGTGGCGTGGCCCGTTGCCCGGGCGTCGGGAGCCCCGACGCCGGCTCGAGCCCTCGCCACGAAACAAAGACGCCCCGGGGGTGGCCCCCCGGGGCGTCGGTGAAACGGCGGGAGCTAGAAGGAGAACTGCGTCCGGAAGGTCAAACCCCACGCAGTGTCGCCCTGGTCCGGGACGGCCACACCGCCGATGAGCGAGAGCGTGAGGTTCGGGTTGTAGCGATAGACCGCGCCGGCGTCGAACTCGACGACCCAGTCGCCGTACACGCCACCGCCGCACGGAGACAGGTTGGAGACCCCAGCCACGGCCGCGATGCAGCTCCCGGAGTCTTCCACGGCGCCCAGGTAGCCGGCGCCGCCGCCGACCGAGAAGGCCGGGGTGATGGAGTAGATGGCCGATCCGCCGAAGCCATACGTGCCGGTCGAGTCCGAGTAATGCGTGGAGCCGAAGCCCGGGGCGCCGATCGACGCCAGGCCGCGAATGAACTCCATGACGTACGGCACGCTGGACCACGAGGCCTGGGTGATCGGGAGAGGCAGCCGGTCCGAGTCCTGGATCAGCTTGGTCGAGTTGTTGTTGGTGGTGAAGTCGATCCCCGGAACCAGGCTGGTGCAGGCGGGGTGCGCCGTCACGTCCTCGCAGCCCCCACCCGCGATCCGGGTCTTGTCGCCGCTCTCGTACCAGGCGTGCCACCAGGTGGCCAGGGGCCCGAGGGGCACCTGGCCGACGAACTGGAAGCCGTACCCGGTCTCCTCGATCGTTTCACTGAGGCCGGCCGCTGACCGGGGCGCCGAAAACAGCGTGCGCTGGCCGTACACGGCCGAGAAGTGCAGGCCGAAGGCACCGATCTTCGTCGCGGCGGTGGCGCCGATCCAGAAGTTGTCCCCGAAGTCCGTCGACACGCACGTCCCGGTCCCCCCCGCGGCCGCCGGCGCCCGACGGGCCATGCACTGGGTGTTGACGACCATGAACTCACCGGTGACCCGGGTTTCCGGCGTGATGTTGAAGCCGAGACGCGCCGCATACATGTCGTTGTCGTCGGCGCTGGCCCGGGTGTTCTCGTCGATCTTGACCGTGTAGAGCTGGAGATCGACGGGATCCCACCTGAAGTTGAGCTGGATGCCCCACCCGTCGTCATCCATGAACGCGCCGGCCGGGCTCGTCATGAAGACGATGTTGTGCGCACCCAGCAGGATGTTCGAGTTCGGCATGCCCGGGATGTTGAACTGCAGGTAGAGGTTCTTGGTCTCGACGTTCGCGCCGTCCGAGCCGAGCCCACCGCCCTGGCTGGTGCCGTTCCGGGCGTTGGTGCCGGTGCCGTACTCGTCGCCGGAGGCGCCGCCCCCGAGCCCGTACGTGATGTCGCCGACCTCGATCGCCCATACCACCTTGGCGTTCTTGTCGGCCGACTCCACCGTGGTGTACAGCCGCCAGCGCTGGAAGTAGTAGGACTCGCTGTCCTTGGCGCGACCGATGTTCGTTTGCGGGAAGATATCGCTCGCCTTGTCGGTGTCGTTGAAGTCCGTGAAGTTGTCCCAGACCAGGCCGAATACCCGCATCTGGCCGCCGAACGTCACGGTGAAGTTCGGCTGCTGCGCTGTGGCGGGCAGAGCAGTCGTCAGGATCACGACCGCCGCCGCGACTAGCATCCCCAGTCGCTTCATCCTGCACCTCCGTCGCCACTCCCGAGAAGTGGCCGATCCGCATCCGAAACCGTGCACTGCTGGAACGAGGTCATGATGAGATCCGTCGGTCTGCGGAACCGTCCGGCAGGTTGGTGCCCGCCCACCACCCCCTTCGAACTGCTGTGGTCAGGAACGAACATGGTACCGCTATGGATACGAAGCCGCCGGCACTATAGCATCGGCAAAAAAAATGTGTCAAGGCCAAAACTTGCCGGGGTGGATCCTCGTGAGACCCCATCCCTGGGGGTCCGGAAGCCCCGCCCGCCACTCTCCAGGGGAGGTGGCCGGAGTCCGGCGCAGCCCCCTCCCCCGTTCTCGAAGTGCCGGCAGTTCCCATTCGGACCGCCTGCTGGCTTCTCGCAACCCCTCTGGCTCTGGCCGCACGGCCCTGGTGGTCCGCTCCGAGCCGCCTTCAGGGCAACTCGTACAGGACGAGGTGGGCCTTTCTCTGCACCAGGCCCAGGAACCGCGGCACCACCCCGACAACCACCTCGGGGGTGCCGTCCCCGTCGAGGTCGCCGTAGGCGAAGTCGGTGATGAAGCCCTCGGTGACCTGGCTCTGCCATACCCGATGGAACCCGCCGTCCCGCCACCGGAGGCGATGCATCCGCCCCTCGGTGAAGGCGATGGGAGCGAGCCTCGGCAGCAGGGTGCGGAACTGCGAGCCCAGCGGGAGGAGGTTCTCCCACACCAGGACATCCAGCTCGTCGCCGGTCGTGCCCGCCACCGGGATCACGCGCCCGTAGATGCGTCCGATGGGCTCGATTCGATCGCGCGCCTCGCCCGAGGGCGCGTAGGCGAAGGTGACGGCCGCCCCGCCATAAGGATCGCCGCTCGTCCACAGCCTTTGCCCCTTCGCCGTCCAGACGGCCAGCCGGTCCTCGGGCAGAAGGGCGACGACCTCGGGGTCGGGGCTGCCGGTCAGCCGCATCAGGGCCAGCCCGTAGATGTTGACCCCGCTGGGCAGCTTGAGCCGCGTCGCTTCCTTGTAGGTGCCGTCCCGCCAGACGAGGCGCCGGACGCTCGAGTCGAACGGGAACGGCTCGCTCTGCCCGGCCGACTGCTCGAGGAGCCACCGCTCACGGCCGACGGACACGATGCGCAGGTAGCGACGGGTCGTCTCGTAGATCGGCTTGAACCGCTCGCCGTCCAGCTCCAGCACCGTCGAGGTGATCGGCAGGCCCTCGCCGCGATACTCGACGACGACGAGCTGGGCGCGCCCGGTCCCGTTCAGGTCGGCCGCATCGACGGACAGCACCTGACCCTGGGTCGGCCTCCGCAGCTCCGCGCCACTCGGGGACGGGCCGACGTTCTCCTGCCACCGGTAGACCGTGAGCACCCGCTCGTCCGCCACCACCAGCTCGGCCCGGCCGTCGCCGTCCAGATCCGCCAGCGCCACCCCGCGCACCCCGCCCTCGAGGGGATGGCGGCGCTCGAGCTCGGGGGTCGTCTCCCAGGCGAAGCGCGGCTGGAAGTTCGCGCGAGCCAGCGGCAGGCTGCGCTCGATGAGGATCGCCCCGGTCCGCCCCGAGATCCAGACGATCTCCAGGGAGCGCGCCTTGCCGTCCTGGACCAGTCGCGAGGCCAGGACCGCGGGAGCCCGCAGCCGGCGAGCCGCCTCCAGCGGCGCCAGGGTCGCGCCGCCAGCCGCCGGCGTCACCGTCTCCAGCACCCGGCGCGGCTCCGCCGCAAGGAAGCGCCCCGTCTTTTCGAGGAGCGCCGAGAGGCGGGAGACGAGCAGGAGCGACGTCTGCGCGGCGGTCTCTCCCGGGACGTTCACGCCGAGCGTGGGCAGGACGGCCACCGGGATGCGCCCCGCTGTGATCCGCGCCCCGTCCCCGACGACCGGCGCCAACGCGCCTTCCGTCACCGCCACACGGGCGGTGGCCTGGGTCCCCGAGACGCCGGTCACGACGAGCACGCCGACCTCGTCCTCGGACTGTCCCAGTGGCTGGTTCGTGATGGGGTGCCGGAACGGCTCCCCCTTGCGGTAGGCCATCAGCTCGAGGCCGGGGCGGAGCGCGCCGACACCGGTCCCTTCCAGCCGCACCGTGTCGCCCTCCACGGCGACGACCCGGCTCTCGACTTTCGGGAAGGCGTCCCGCAGCTCCTGCGCGACCTGCTCGAAGGTGGCGCCCAGGTCCTGGAGCACGTCGGCCCGGGTCGCGCCCGGCACGGCGAGCGCGAGCAGCACGAGGGCGGCGAGAAGCGGTCGGCGCGCGCTCAAAAGGCCACCGAGGGGTGGTGGACGCCGAATACCACCCGGAGCCGGTCGCAGATCTCGCCCAGCGTCGCCTGGGCGCGAACGGCGTCGAGCAGGCGGGGGAGCAGGTTCTCCGTCCCACGGGCGGCGTGCTCGACGGCGTCGAGCGCGCGGGCCGCGCCATCCCGGTCGCGGGCGGCCCGCAGGACGGCCAGCCGCTCGGCCAGGGCCGCCTCGACCCCCGGGTCCGGATGGAAGAGTCGGGTCGCCGGGGACTCCTCGCTGACGAACTCGTTCACGCCTACCACCACGCGGCCCCCCGTCTCGACCGCCTGCTGGTAGCGGTAGGCTGCATCCTGGATCTCCCGCTGCATGAAGGGGATGGCCGCCACCGCCCCGCCCATGCCCTCGATCTTGTCGAGGTATGCCGTCGCGGCCTCCTCGATGTCGGTGGTGAGCCGCTCGACGTGGTAGGCGCCGCCGAGCGGGTCGACCGTCTCGGCGACACCCGACTCGTGGGCCAGGATCTGCTGCGTCCGGAGCGCGATGCGGACGGCCGCTTCCGACGGGAGGGCCAGGGCCTCGTCCATCGAGTTGGTGTGGAGCGACTGGCAGCCACCGAGGATGGCGGCCAGCGCCTGGACGGCCACCCGGACGATGTTGTTCTCGGGCTGCTGGGCGGTCAGCATCGAGCCGGCCGTCTGGGCGTGGAAGCGCAGCATGGCCGAGCGCGGGTCGCGGGCGCCGAAGCGCTCGCGCATGAGCCGGCCCCACAGGCGGCGGGCTGCCCGGAACTTCGCGACCTCCTCCAGCAGGTTGTTGTGGGCGTTGAAGAAGAAGGAGAGCTGGGGCGCGAACTCGTCGACCCGGAGACCGGCGGCCAGCGCCGCCTCCACGTAGGCGATCGCGTTGGCGAAGGTGAAGGCGACCTCCTGGACGGCGGTGGCGCCCGCCTCGCGCATGTGGTACCCGGAGATCGAGATCGTGTTCCAGCGCGGGACCCGGTTCTTGCACCAGGCGAAGCTGTCGGTCACCAGGCGCATCGACGGAGCCGGCGGGAAGATGTAGGTGCCGCGGGCGATGTACTCCTTGAGGATGTCGTTCTGCACGGTGCCCCCGAGCCCGGCCGCCGGGACGCCGTGCCGCTCGGCGATGGCGACGTACAGCGCGAGCAGGATGGCCGCCGTGGCGTTGATCGTCATCGACGTGGTGACCCGGTCGAGCGGGATCTCCGCGAAGAGATCCGCCATGTCGGCCAGGCTCGAGATCGACACCCCCACGCGCCCGACCTCGCTGCGGGCGGCCGGGGCGTCCGCATCGTAGCCCATCTGGGTGGGCAGGTCGAACGCCACCGAGAGCCCGGTCTGGCCCTGCTCCAGGAGGTAGTGGAAGCGCCGGTTGGTCTCGGCCGCGGTGCCGAAGCCGGCGTACTGGCGCATCGTCCAGAGCCGCCCCCGGTACATGGAGGGCTGGACGCCCCGGGTGAACGGCGGCTCGCCCGGGAAGCCGAGCTCCCGGAGATAGTCGAGCCCCGCGGTGTCGGCCGGGGTCGAGAGCCGGGGCACGGCGGCGCCCCACGAGGTCTCGATCGGGGCTCGCTCGGGCGCCCGGCCGAGCGCCGGCCCCAGCGTGGTGTCGGACCACTCCCGCTGCGCCGCCTCGATTCGCTTCCGCTCCTGCTCGTCCATCAGATCCACCCTCACCGTTTGACGGCCTGCGGCCTTTGGCGCCCCCTCCCGACCGATCGGACGGCCTGCGGCCTCTGGCGGGGGAGGGGAGTCACGCCAGCCACGGGCGGCGCCCGCCGGCTGTAGGGCTTCCTCGATCCTGTTTCAGCTGGCCCGCCGGGGTCACAAGGGAATGTTCCCGTGCTTCTTCGGGGGATTCTGGTCGCGCTTGGTGTGCAGGGTCTCGAGCGCCTGGATCAGCCGGCGCCGCGTCTCTTTGGGCTCGATGACGTCATCGACGTAGCCGCGCTCGGCGGCCACGTAAGGATTGGCGAACTTCGCGCGGAACTCGGCCGTCCGCTCCTCGCGAAACCGCGCGGGGTCGCGCGCGTCGGCGAGCTCGCGCCGGTAGAGGACGTTGACGGCCCCTTCGGGCCCCATCACGGCGATCTCCGCCGTGGGGAAGGCGAAATTGGCGTCCCCTCGGATGTGCTTCGAGGACATCACGCAGTAGGCGCCGCCGTACGCCTTCCGCGTGATGACGGTGAGCTTGGGGACGGTGGCCTCCGCGAAGGCGAAGAGGAGCTTGGCCCCGTGCTTGATGATCCCGCCGAACTCCTGGGTCGTCCCCGGCAGGAAGCCCGGGACGTCCTCGAACGTGCAGAGCGGCAGGTTGAAGCAGTCGCAGAAGCGGACGAACCGGGCCCCCTTGAGCGACGCCGCGATGTCGAGGCACCCGGCCAGGTGGGCGGGCTGGTTGGCGACGACGCCGACCGGCCGGCCGCCGAGCCGCCCGAACCCGATCACGAGGTTCGGCGCGTAGTCCGGCTGCACCTCGAAGAAATAGTGGTCGTCGAGGACCGTCTGGATCAGCTCCTTGATGTCGTAGGGCCGGGTCGGGTTGTCGGGCACCAGCGACTGGAGGGCCTCGTCCATGCGGTCCGGGGGATCGAGGGTGGGCCGGAGCGGCGGGTCCTCGAGGTTGTTCTGGGGGAGAAACGCCAGCAGCTCCCGGATGCCGGCCAGGCATTCCTCCTCGCTCTCGACCGCGAAGTGCGCCACCCCCGAGGTCCGAGCGTGGGTATCGGCCCCCCCAGCTCCTCGAAGGTCACCTCCTCGTGGGTCACCGACCGGATGACCTCCGGGCCCGTCACGAACATGTACGACGAGCCGCGCACCATGAAGACGAAGTCGGTGATCGCCGGGGAGTAGACGGCCCCGCCCGCGCAGGGACCCATGACCGCCGAGATCTGGGGCACGACGCCGGAGGCCAGCGTGTTGCGGAGGAAGATGTCCGCGTACCCGGCCAGCGAGACGACGCCCTCCTGGATCCGCGCCCCGCCGGAGTCGTTGAGCCCGATGATCGGGACCCCGGTCTTGAGGGCCAGATCCATGATCTTGCAGATTTTCTGGGCGTAGGTGAGTGACAGCGAGCCCCCGAAGACGGTGAAGTCCTGGGCGAAGAGATAGGCGGGACGGCCGTGGATCCGGCCCGAGCCCGTGACGACGCCGTCCCCCGGGATCTTCTGCTCCGCCATCCCGAAGTCGGCGGCCTGGTGGACGACGAACCGGTCCATCTCGTCGAAGGAGCCCTTGTCCAGGAGAAGCTCGATCCGCTCCCGCGCCGTCCTCTTGCCCGCCTTGTGCTGGCGGGCGATGCGCTCCTCACCGCCGCCGACCTCGGCCTCCCGCCGCAGCCGGCGCAGCTCGGCGAAGCGCTCCTCGAGGGTCACCTGTTCAACAGGAGGGGGAGTCCCAACCACCGGATCGCCGGGACGCGCTCGGCCTGTGGCCTCGCGTCCGTCCCGTCCTTCCGGTGGTCCCCCTCCTGGACCTCCCCCACCTGGGGGTCGCTCGGTCAGCTCCGGGGCGGCATTGGAGTGAAACATCGGTTGGCATTATACGGGCGACGTCGCCGGAGCGTCAAACCCGCTGGCCCGAAAAGGGCCGCCAATTTGACGGCGGAATGGCTGTCTGTTACGGTAAGGCACGGCCCGCACCGCGCACACCGGATTCGGGAAGAGGGGTCCAACCCGTGCTCAGCGCCGCGGCACTCATCGCCAGCCTGGCCCTTCTCGGCCTCGTCCTGGCCGCCATTCCCGCGCTCCTTCAGCTCCGGCGGACGACCCAGGCCGCGGAGCAGACCCTGGCCACGCTCGAGCGCGAGGTGCGCCCCCTGATATCCCAGCTCCACGCCCTGCTGCAGGACCACCGGGAGCTGGCCCAGCGCGGGACGCGCGACCTCCGGGAGCTGGAAGGGCTGCTCCTCATGGCTCAGGAGGTGATCGGCCGGCTGATCAAGCTGACCGGGATCCTCGGTGGCATCGGCACGGTCAGGCGAGTGTACGGTCTGGCGCAGGGGCTGCGCAAGGGGCTCGACGTCTTCATCCAGCGACTGGGACACGGCAAGCGGTCCGGATAGGAGGGCACACGATGGCAGACGACCGACGGGACGACCTGAACTTCCTGGGCGCACTGGGGCTGATCACCGTGGGCGCCATCATCGGCGCCGGCGTCGCGCTGCTCCTGGCGCCGAAGACCGGCGAGGAGACGCGGGAGCTGCTGAAGGAGAAGGGGGTGGACTTCGCCCGGCGGGCCCAGGGTCGCGGCTCCGAGTTCGCCCGCCGAGCCCAGGAGACGGTGGGCGAGGCTCAGGTCAAGGCTCAAGAGGTCCTGGGACGCGGCAAGGAGGTCGTGGAGGAGAAGTCGGCTCAGCTCCGGGCGGCCTTCGAGGCCGGCCGCAGCGCCATGCGGGAGGAGATCTCGAAGCTCCGCGGTCGCGACGAGCCGATGGAGGGCGTCTAGATCCTCGGGGGGGTCTCGGAAGACCCCCCCGATTCCGTACCTTACGGGTTGGGTGGGTGGGGCCGGCGGCAGAGCCGCCGCTCGAACCGCTCCCCAGGCTCGAACAGGCGACCTACCGTCCAGTCCTACCTCGACAGGCTCTTCGCTCCGTGCGTCAGCGGGCCGGCTCGGCCCTCCTGAGCTGATCCTCCTCTACTTCGGGATCCCACTGGGTGGCGGCGGAGGGGCCGGCGGCCGCCATCCGGGTCAGCAGCCGCTCGTGGAGGGCGTGGGTCTTGGCGCTCCGACAGCCGTCCCGCTGGGCCAGCACCGGGTCGAGCGCCGCCCGCGCGCCCGCGATGTCGGCCGATCCCTCGCGCTCCTGGTCGATCAGCCGCCGGTAGATCCGCGTCAGCTCGCCGATGAGCGGGGCCGGATACTCCCGCCCCTGGATCTTCAGCGTGGTGACGCCCAGGGCCAGGTAGCGGGGGACGTCGTCGAGCAGGTTGTAGATCTCGTTGTTCGACCGCTCCAGGTAGTTCAGCACCCGGGCCGGGAACTTCTCGGCGATCTCGGGGACGTGATTGCCAAGACAGGGCCGGTAGCACACGCCACCCCGGTCCGGGTTGCCGATCAGCTTGATCCGGCGGCTCCCATCGGTGTCGTTCACCACCTGCTCCTCGAAGTACGGCGCGAAGTAGTCGTACAGGCGGCAGCCTCCCACCCCGGTGATGCAGCGGTTCGAGTGGATCAGCAGCTCGACGCCGATGCCGGCCTCGTCCGCCTCGCGCGTGAGGGCCGCGATGCGGTCGAAGCTCGACAGCGCGGTGGAGGCGACGAACTGGGTCGCCCCCGCCTCCCGGGCCCGCTCCATCGCCGCCCGGTCGCGGATGTTGCAGGCGACGCTGGCGTGGATGGTGATCTCGGGGAAGCGCGCGTGGACCTCTCGCATGGCGTCGTGGGACTTCATGATGAAGCCATCGACGCCGGCCGCGGCGTACCGCTCCACCTTCCGCATCAGCTCGGCGTGATCGGCGGGGTCGATGTCGACGTTGAGGGCCACCCGGAGCCGGGCTCCGTGGTCGTGGGCCCGCTCGGCCGATTCCAGGACCTCGTCGTGGGTCAGCTCGTAGGCCGCCTCCCGCCGACTCCACCCCCGGGGCCCCACGTAGACCGAGTTCGCCCCGGCCGTCAGGGCGTCCCGGACCATCTCCATCGACCCGCCGGGCGCCAGTAACTCCGTCATTTGGTTCCTCCCGCCTACCCCCCCAGCCCCCCTCCCCCACCCACCGGGGGGAGGGGGGAGCCGGAGGCGTCGGTCGCATTGCATGCTCTCGGATCCGATTCATTCGCGTGCTCACAGGTGGATCGCTTGCCCCATCGCGTCGAGGGCCGCCTCCATGACCGCCTCCGACAGCGTGGGGTGGGCATGGATCGTGTGGCCGACCTCCTCCACCGTGGCCTCCAGCGTCTTGCCGAGCCCGAACTCGGCGATCAGCTCGGTGGCCTCGGCGCCGAGGATGTGAACGCCGAGGATCTCCCCGGTGTCGGCAGCCGCGACGATCTTGACCAGGCCCTCGGGCTCGCCGAGCGCCTGGGCCTTGCCGTTGGCCAGGAACTGGTACCGGCCGACCCGCACCTCGCCCCCGCGCTCCCGGGCCTGGGCCTCGGTGAGCCCGAGACTGGCCACCTGGGGGTGGCAGTACGTGCAGCTCGGGACGGCCTGGTAGTTCACCCCGTGGGTCTCCCGCCCCGCGATCGTCTCGGCGGCCACGATGCCCTCCGCGCTCGCCTTGTGGGCGAGGAGCGGCGGGCCGGCCACGTCGCCGATCGCGTAGACGCCGGGAACCGAGCTCTCCATGTGCGGGGTCACCTTCACGAAGCCGCGCTCCATCGCCACGCCGGCCCCCTCCAGCCCCACCCCGCGGCTCTTCGCGCCGCGCCCCACCGCCATCAGGACCTGCTCGGCCGCCAGGCGGGCGGCCTTCCCCTCGTGCTCGATCTCCACCGTCACCCCGTCGCCCGTGGTCGTGACCGCCTGGACCCGGGCACCCGTCCGGACGTCGATCTGCCGCCGGGCGAAGCTCCGGGCGAGCAGTCGGGAGATCTCCTCGTCCTCGATCGGCAGGAGGCGGGGCAGCGCCTCGACAATCGTGACCCGGGTGCCGTACGCGGCGAAGACGTCCGCGAACTCGACGCCCACCGCCCCGGCGCCGATCACGATGACCGACGCCGGCAGCCGCTCGAGGCGGAGGGCGTGGTCCGAGCTGATGACCCGGATGCCGTCGATGGCGACGCCGGGCAGGCTCTTTGGCTCGGCGCCGGTCGCCAGGAGCACCGCCGCGGGCCTCCAGCGTCCGGGCCGCCCCCTGGGCCGGATGGACGCGGACGGCGCCGGGACCGCTCAGCTCCCCGCGGCCGGGAATCAGGGTGATCCTGTTCTTCCGGAACAGGAACTCGACGCCCTTGGACATGCGGTCCGACACCTGGCGGCTCCGCCGATAGGCCACCGCGTAGTCGGCGCGCAGGTTGTCGAAGCTCACCCCGAAGTCCGCCGCCCGGTGGAGGAGCTGGAGCACCTCGGCGTTGCGCAGCAGCGCCTTGGTCGGGATGCAGCCCCAGTTCAGGCAGATGCCGCCCGGGCGCTCGGCCTCGACCACCGCCGTCCGGAGGCCGAGCTGAGCGGCGCGAATGGCGCCGACGTAACCGCCGGGGCCGGAGCCCACCACGACGACGTCGAACCGCTCGGTCGCCACCGACTAGGGCCTAGGGCGTTGAAGCGACAAAGTCATGGCAGATGACTCAACTTCTCGGGCGGGGCCGAGGAGCGAGCAGCGCCCACAGGCCGAAGGCCGTCCGAGGGCCGCAGGGAGTCGCCGACCGCCAGCGGACTCCGAGTACGCCGAGGATCGGCGACGACCCCAAAGGCCGAAGGCCGTCCGAACGACGACCATAGGTCGGGACGGACGCGAGGCCGTAGGCCGAGCGCGTCACGACCGAGATGAACATTGCGACGCTCATCGGCCCGCCCGCTAGACGAGCAGGCCGAGCGGCGCTTCCAGCAGCCCCTTGAGGTCCGCCAGGAAGCGGGCGCCCATCGCCCCGTCCATCACCCGGTGGTCGCACGAGATCGTGACCCGCATGCGCTTGCCGACGGCGAGCTGGCCGCCCACCACCACCGGCTTGTCGAGGATCGCGCCCACCGCCAGGATCGCCCCCTCCGGCGGGTTGATGATGGCGGAGAACTCATCGACCGGGAACATCCCCAGGTTCGACACCGTGAAGGTGGCGCCGGAGAGCTCCTGGCCGCGCAGCTTGCGGCCCCGGGTGCGCTCCACGAGGTCACGGGCCTCGGCGGCGATCTGGAAGAGGCTCTTCTGGTCGGCGTCGCGGAGGACTGGGGTGATGAGGCCGTCGTCCAGGGCGACCGCGATCCCCATGTGCACCGCGCGGTAGCGCCGGACCGCCTGGCCCTGGAAGCTCGCGTTGACGCCGGGATGCTTCACGAGGGCGAGCGCGCAGGCCCGGACGATGAGGTCGGTGAAGGTGACCTTGGGGGCGTCCGGCAGGGCCTGGAGCTCCTCACGCAGCGCCACCGCCCGCTCCATCGCGATCTCGGTCGTCACGTAGAAGTGCGGGACCGGCGCCTTGGACTGCGTCATCTGCTTGGCGATCGCGGCCCGGATCGCCGTCAGCGGCTGGTCCTCGAATTCGGCTTCCGGCCGGACCTCCCGGAGCGGGGTCGGGCGCGGAGCCGCCGCCGGGCGCGTCGCGGCGGGAGCGGCCGGCGCCGGGGCGGCCCGGCCGGCGGCGACGAAGGCGTCCACGTCCCGCTGGATGACCCGTCCGCCGGGACCGCTTCCCTTGATCGCGCCGAGGTCCACCCCCGCCTTCTGGGCGAGCTTCCGGGCCAGCGGGGAGGCGCGGAGCCGCTGGCCGGGGACCGGCGGCCCCTCGTCCACCGGTGGGGCCTCGACCGCCGCCGCGACGGCGGTCGCCGCCGGGGCTCGCCGCACCTCGGCCGGCGAGGGCGACGGGGCGGTGGGCACGATCCGCGCGCCCGCGGCCTGGGCGTCGGCGACCGTCGGCGTGGCCCGGGCCGGCTCGGGACGCGCGGGCGCGGATGGTGCACCCGCGCCGCCGACCAGGCTCGAGATGTCCTCGCCGGGCTCGGCGATGACGGCGATCAGGCTGCCGACCGGCACGCTCGCCCCGGGGGCGATGAGGACCTTCCTCAGGACCCCGGAGCCGAAGGCTTCGAGCTCGATGTCGGCCTTGTCGGTCTCGACCTCGGCGACGATATCACCGCCCGCGACTGGCTCGCCCTCCTGCTTGAGCCAGCGCAGGAGCTTGCCGGTCTCCATCGCCTCGGACAGCTTCGGCATCACGACCTTGGTCACCGCCATGGTTCCTCCGGGTACCGGGCAGGAAGCGGGCTAGTGCCGTTCCAACTTGCTCCGGCTAGTGCTTTCGAATGCCGCAAGTCCGTGCTTCAAGAATCGCTTGCCCATTTGGCTCATGGAGTTGGAACGGCACTAGCCGACGGCGCAGACCTTGCGCAGCGCCTCGACGATCTTCTCCCTGGACGGCGTCTTCAGCCGCTCGAGGTTCTTCGCGTAGGGCATCGGGGCGTTGGCGCCGGTGATGCGCACGACCGGAGCGTCTAGATCGTCGAACGCGCTCTCGGTGATGAAGGCGGCGATCTCCGAGCCCATCCCGGCGAAGCCGGCGCCGGATTCGGCGACGAGCGCCCGGTGCGTCTTCCGCACCGAGGCCAGGATGGTGTCCGTGTCCATGGGTCGCAGGGTGCGGGGATCGACGATCTCCACCGAGATCCCGTCCGTCCGCTCGACCTCCTCCGCCGCCTCCAGCACCCGGTAGTACATCCCGGAGTACGCGACCGCCGTCACGTCCCGCCCTTCGCGCTTGACCTCGGCGACGCCGAGCGGGATCAGGAAGTCGGGGTCCTCGGGAACCTCCCCCTTCACGCCGTAGAGCGTCTCGGACTCGATGAAGATCACCGGGTTGTCGTCCCGGATCGCGCTCTTGAGCAGGCCCTTGGCGTCCCGGGGGGTGGTGGGCCGGACGACCTTGAGGCCCGGCACGTGGTAGAAATACGTCTCCATCGACTGCGAGTGCTGGGCGGCGAGTTGGTGGGCGGGGCCGCCGGGGCCGCGGACCACGATCGGGCAGCTGAACTGCCCCCCCGACATGTAGTGGAGCTTGGCGGCGTGGTTGACGATCTGGTCGAGGGCCACCAGCGCGAAGTTGAACGTCATCATCTCGATGATCGGCCGCAGGCCGACCATGGCCGACCCGATCCCGACGCCGGTGAAGCCGGATTCGCAGATCGGCGTGTCGATGACCCGGCGCTCCCCGAACTTCTCCAGGAGACCCTGGCTCACCTTGTAGGCGCCGCCGTAGATTCCAACCTCCTCGCCGATCAGGTAGACGCGCTCGTCCCGCTCCATCTCCTCCCGATGGGCGTGGTTGAGCGCTTCGCGGTAGGTTATCACCGCCATCGCCGGCCTACCCCGCTACGCATACACGTCCTCGTAGAGCCACTCGGGCGGAGGCTCCGGCGAGGCCTCGGCGAACGCCACCGCCTCGGCCACCCGCGCCTCGACCTCCTCGGTGATGGCCTTCCAGCCGGCCTCGTCGAGGTGACCCTCGCGGAGGAGCTGGTCGCGGAAGCCACTGATGGGGTCGCGCAGCTTCTCCTGCTCGACCTCCTCCTTGGTCCGGTAGACCGCCGCCGACGGGTCTCGCATCGAGTGGCCCCGGAACCGATAGGTCCGCGCCTCGATCAGGCTCGGCGTCCGGGACTCCCGGGCCCGCACCACCGCCCGGCCCACACACTCGCGGACCGCCAGGACGTCCATCCCGTTGCAGGCCTCGCCGGGGATCTTGTACGACTCCGCGAAGCGGTAGATCTCGGTCTGGGCCAGCGCGCGGTGGATCGCCGTCCCCATCGCGTACCGGTTGTTCTCGCAGATGAAGACGACCGGCAGCTTCCAGAGCGCGGCGAGGTTGAGCGACTCGTGGAACTCGCCCTGCGGGACCGAGCCGTCCCCGAAGAAGCACAGGATGACCCGGTCCTGCTCCTGGTACCGGATGGCGAAGCCGACCCCGGTCGCGATCGGCAGGTACCCGCCGACGATGGCGTGGCCGCCGAGGAAGTTCACCGATCGATCGAAGAGGTGCATCGAGCCGCCCTTGCCCTTGGACACCCCGTCGCGCCGGCCGAACAGCTCGGCCATCAGGCGCCGGGGATCCGAGCCCTTGCTCAGGGCGTGGCCGTGCTCCCGGTAGCCGGCGATGGCGTAGTCGTCCGGGCGGAGCGTCGAGATGGCGCCCACCGCCACCGCTTCCTGGCCGATGTACAGGTGCAGGAACCCGCCGATCTTGCCGAGCGCGTACATCTCGGCCGCCTTCTCCTCGAAGCGGCGGATCAGCAGCATCTGGGCGAGGAGGTCGCGCCAGACCTTGCCGTTCTCGCGCGGCTCCTCTCGTCGAACCCCGGCGTCCTTCTTGTCCCTGGTTACCACGCTCAGCCTCCGAGGCGTTCCTCGCCCGTCACCAGCGCATCAGCGACAGGTCGTCCACGCTGATGCGGTACCGGGCCCGGAAGATCGCCACGATGATGGCGAGGCCGACCGCGACCTCGGCCGCCGCCACCGTCATGACGAAGAACACGATGATCTGACCATCGACCACGCCTCGCGAGCGCCCGAAGGCCACGAAGGCCAGGTTGGCGGCGTTCAGCATGAGCTCGATGGACATGAAGATGACCAGCGGATTGCGCCGCACCAGGACGCCGATCACCCCGATCGTGAAGAGCACGGCCGAGAGCGCCGCGTAGTAGCTCGGCGGCACCATGGGATCAGCCCGACCGCCGCTTGGCCAGCGTCAAGGCGCCGACCAGCGCGGCCAGCAGGAGCACCGACGTCACCTCGAACGGGAACAGGTAGTCGGTGAAGAGCAGCTGCCCGATCCCGCGGGCGCCGACCGGGGCCATGGGACTCACGGCACGGGACCCCGCGTAGGGCAACACGAGCACGACCACCAGGCCGAGCATGGCGGCGAACGGCAGCGCCAGGAGCCGCTGGGGACCGAGCGGGTCGGGGCCGGTCTCGGAGCGACCCGGGATCAGCATCATGATCGCGAAGATGAACAGCACCATGATCGCGCCAGCGTACACGATCACCTGGGCCAGCGCGAGGAACTCGGCGCGGAGCATGAGGTAGAGGATGGCGACGCAGAACAGGTTGCCGACCAGGAACAGGGCGCCGTGGAGCGGGTTCGGCCGGACGACCAGCCCGACCGCGGAGCCAATCGCGCAGCCGGCCACCACGAGGAAGACGACCCACTCCATGCTATTCGAGCCCCTTCTTCCACAGCGACGCTGGCGGCGCCACGGTCGGCAGCCCGTCCGCCCCCGCCGGCTCCAGCGAAAGCAGGATCTCCTTGGAGTAGATCATCCCTTCCCGGCTGTAGGCCGAGAACTCCAGGATCCCGGTGTCCATCCGGATGGCGTCCTCCGGGCACGCTTCCACGCAGTAGCCGCAGAAGATGCACTTGCCGACGTCGATGTCGAAGCGCTCGGGGTACTTCTCGATGTCCGGGTTCGGATGCTCGGCCGCCACGATGTAGATGCAGTGGGCCGGACACACGGTCTCGCACATCATGCAGGCCACGCAGCGGGAGGAGCCGTCCTCCCGGCGGACCAGCCGGTGGAGGCCCCGGAGGCGGGTGGCCAGCGGCCGCCGCTCCTCCGGCCACTGGTAGGTGACCGCGCCCTTCCGCCCGGTCATCCAGAGGCCCATGTTGCGGAAGAAGTGCCCGGCCGTGATGCCGAGCCCGATGAGGACCTCGGCGAGGTAGAAGCGCTGGCGGACCGTCCGGGGCGTCTGCCGGCTGACCGGGAGCGTCTTCAAGCGTGGCCATGGCCGCGCCTCTAGAGCAGCAGCACCGCGGCGGTCAGCACGATGTTCAGGATCGACAGCGGGAGCAGCGACAGCCACCCGAGCCGCATCGCCTGATCGTAGCGGAACCGCGGGAGCGTCCAGCGGACGAGCATGAGGAACCAGATCATGGCGCACACCTTGACGACGAAGGCGCCGACCTGGAGCAGGACCACCAGCAGGTGCGGCAGTGTCCACGTGAGGCCTCCCGGGAAGTGGAAGCCGTCCGCGAAGAGCCAGGGAACCTGCCAGCCGCCCAGGAACAGGGCGGTCGTCATCCCGGCGATCACCACGGTCTCCACGAAGTCGGCCATCAGGAACATGCCGAACTTCATCCCGCTGTACTCGACGAAGTAGCCGATGATCTCCGACTCGCCCTCCGGGAGGTCGAAGGGGATGCGCTTGCTGGACGCGATCCCCGCGGTGAGGAAGAGGACGAGCCCCAGCGGCTGGGTGAAGATCCCCCACTTGGGGATCACGCCGGCCCAGTACTCCCCCTGCCCTCGCGCGATCTCCTGGAGGTCGAGGGACCCGTAGACCATGCACACGCCCATGATCGAGGCGCCGATGGCGACCTCGGCCGAGATCATCAGGGCGGCGGCCCGCTGGCCGCCGAGGAGCGCGTAGTTGTTCGCCGAGGCCCAGCCGGCCAGCATGATCCCGTAGACGCCCATCGAGAGCATGGCGAAGACGTAGAGGATGCCGGCGTTGAGCTGGACCGCCTGGAGGGAGATCGTCTGCCCGCCCACTTGCAGGACGTCGCCGAACGGGATCGTCGCGAAGCCGGCCAGCGCGAAGAAGACGGACACGACCGGGGCCGCCACGAAGAGCAGGCGGTCGGCCCGGGCCGGGATGAAGTCCTCCTTCGTCAGCATCTTGAGGGCGTCGGCCATGATGTGGAAGAGCCCGATCACGCGGAACCCGAAGATGGAGGCCCGGTTGGCCCCCACCCGGTCCTGCATGACCGCCGACTGCTTCCGCTCGACCCAGGTCAGGAGCCCGGCCAGGTTCAGGACGAAGCCCATGATGAACGCCACCTTCAGGAAGGCGACGCCGAGGGCGACCGCCGGGCTCATCGGGGGGTGGCCGTGGGTGCGGGCGCCCCCGCCACCAGCACGCCGTGGTCGCGGAGGGTCCGGTAGCTCAGGCCGGCGAACGCCGGAACGGCCACCGCCAGCTCGCGGAAGAGCTGCTCCGCCCGCGTTGGGCGCCAGTCGTGGCCGAGCGCCCGGGCGACCTCGGCGAGGATCTCCCAGTCGGCCCACGCCTCCCCGACCGGCTCCAGGGCGGGCCAGAACCGCTGCACCCGCCCCTCGAAGTTCGTGAAGGTGCCTTCGCGCTCGGTGTAGGCCGCGCTCGGGAGCAGGAGGCGGGCGCGCTCGCTGGTGGCGTTCGCGTTGGGCCCCTGGAAGACCATGCACTCGACGCGGTCCAGCGCCGCCCGCACCTCGACTTCGGGCCACCGGGCAGCGAACAGGTCGTGCCCGAACACCCACAGGACCGACAGCCGCCCCGCCTCGGCCGCCGCCAGCACGTGGCCGCCGTCCTCCTCGCCGCCGCCCCCCAGCCCGATCAGCTCGGCACCCCGCGTATTGGGGTTCTTGTCGGCACGGAGCAGGAAGTCGTCCTGGTGTCCGGGCGCGCGCGGCGGCACCCGGAAGTCGACCGACCCCGCCCCCCGGGCCTCCACGAAGAGCCGGCGGGCCAGCCAGAGGTCCTCGTTCGGCATCCGGGGCGAGAGCAGCACGCCGACCCGGTCGGGTCCGGCCGCCCGCAGCAGCTCGGCCAGAGTCCGCACCATGTCCGGCCACGTCACCGGCGCCAGCCCCTCCGTCGTGCGGCGCTGGGGAACGAGCAGGCGGGACGGCGCGTCGAGGTCGTGGAATCCGTACCGGCCCTCGTCGCACATCCACCACCGGTTCACCTCGGCGTTGAACCGCGGCTTGAGCCGGGCCACCCGCCGACCCTTGGACTGGTGCAGGCGCCGGGTGTTGGTGTGGACCTCGATGTTACAGCCGCGGGCGCAGCCGGGGCAGACGGACTTCGCGCGGTCGAGGTACCACACCCGGACCCGGAAGCGGAAGTCCCGGTCGGTGAGGGCGCCCACCGGACAGATGTCGATCACGTTGCCCGAATAGGGATTTTCCAGGGTGGTCCCGGGGAACAGGCCGATCTCCGAGTGGTCGCCCCGGTTGAAGATGCCCAGCTCGCTGGTCTTGGTGATCTCGTCGCAGAAGCGGACGCAGCGGGAGCACAGGATGCAGCGCTCGGCGTCCAGCATCACGTGGGGTCCGAGCGGGACCGCCTTGGGCTTGTGGACCTTGTCGTCGATCATCCGCGGCTCGTAGAGCCCGTGCTGCATGTAGTAGATCTGCAGCCAGCACTCGCCGGCCTGGTCGCAGACCGGGCAGTCCAGCGGATGGTTGACGAGG
The DNA here is from genome assembly GCA_963708025.1 of uncultured Candidatus Rokubacteria bacterium. Lineage (GTDB taxonomy): Bacteria > Methylomirabilota > Methylomirabilia > Rokubacteriales > DASRDR01 > CAVPSB01. The sequence continues at coordinate 263,649 of CAVPSB010000032.1, forward strand.
TGCCACTCCATGACCGACCGCCGGGTCTCGAGCACCCGCTCGGTCTGGGTCAGCACCACCATCCCGTCGGCGGCGATGGTGTTGCACGCGATGGTCGGACGCGGGGCTTTCTCCAGATCGACCATGCAGAGCCGGCACTGGCCGGCGATCGACAGCCCGGGGTGGTAGCAGTAGTGCGGGACCTCGACCCCGACCTGCCGGGCCGCCTCCACCAGGTTGGTCCCGGCGGGCACCTCGATCGGCTTGCCGTCGATCGTCAGCTTGGGCATCCGCTCAGTGGGCTCCGACCCGCACGGTCCGGCCCGGCCGGACGTCGCAGGCGCCGTGCTGGATGTGGTAGTCGAACTCCGCCCGGAACTTCTCGACGTAGGAGATGTACGGCGCGATGGCGCCGTCGTAGAAGGCGCAGATGGTCGTCCCGGCGCCCCGCTTGGCGACGTCCACGATGGTGTCCGGGTCCCCCGCCACGCCCTTGCCGGCCAGGATGCGGCCGACGATCTTGAAGATCCAGCCGGTGCACTCGCGGCACGGCGTGCACTGGCCGCACGACTCGTGGGCGTAGAAGCGGGCCAGGACGTAGAGCGCCTCGGGGATGCAGGTCGTGTCGTCCATGACGACCACGCCGGCCGAGCCGATGAACGACCCCGCCTGCTTGAGCCCGTCGACGTCGAGGGTCACGTCGATCTCGGCAGCCGTGAGGAGCACCGTCGAACGAGCCGCCGGGGACCACGCCCTTCAGCGCGCGGCCGTCGCGGATGCCGCCCGCCTGGTCGTAGATCAGCTCGCGCATCGTCGCCGTGACCGGCAGCTCGTAGACCCCGGGGCGATTGACGTGGCCGGAGACCGAGAACATCCGCGTGCCGCCCTGGGTGGGGGTCCCGAGGCCGGCGAACCACGCCCCACCCCGGCTGACGATGGGCGGCAGGGCGCAGATCGTCTCCACGTTGTTGACGACCGTCGGATGCCCGAAGGCGCCCTTCACCGCGGGGAACGGCGGCTTGATCTTCGGCCAGCCCTTCTTCCCCTCCAGCGACGACAGCAGCCCGGTCTCCTCCCCGCAGATGTAGGCGCCGGCGCCCCGGTGGACGACGATCCGATGGTCGAAGCCGGTCCCCATGATGTTCTGGCCGAGCAGGCCGGCCGCCTCCGCCTCCGCCACCGCCTCCGAGAAGATCCGCCACGGCCGGACGTACTCGCCGCGGATGTAGATGAAGGACGTCTGGCAGCCGATCGCGTAGGAGGCGATGAGCATCCCCTCGATGAGGGCGTGGGGGTCGCGCTCGAGGAGATAGCGGTCCTTGAACGTGCCCGGCTCGCCCTCGTCGGCGTTGACCACCAGGTAGGCCGGCCCCGTTCGCTGCTTCGGCACGAAGCCCCACTTGGTGCCGGTGGGGAAGCCGGCACCGCCCAGGCCGCGCAGGTTCGACTTCTTCACCTCGCCATGGACCGCCTCCGGCCCCATCCCGACCGCCTTGCGGAACGCCTCGTACCCGCCGCTCGCCTGGTACGCGACGAGGGTGTGGGAGTCGGGTCGGTCGAAGTTCCGCATGAACACGCGCTCGGCCATTATTCGAGTCCGCCCCCATCCTTCGACGGCCTTCGGCCTGTGGCAACCCCTCCCGACTGTTGGACGGCCTCCGGCCTGTGGCCGGGGGGAGGGGGGCCGGCCGCCGCCATTCCAAAGCAATCCGCGTGAGGCAAATCCCTCACCGTCCCTCGGCTGGCATCGCCCCGCGGCGTCATCAGCGCAAACCTTCCAGTACCTGATCAATGCGCTCGCGGGTCAGGGGGCCCACGTACTCGTCGTCCACCTGCATCATCGGCGCGACCTCGCAGGCGCAGAGGCACTCCACCCGGAACAGCGTGACCCGGCCGTCGGGGGTCGTCTCCCCCGCCTCGATGCCGAGCTGCTCCTGGAGGTAGGCGATCACGTCCTCGGCCCCGAGCAGGGTGCACGAGAGGTTGTGGCAGACGGAGAGGGTGTGCCGCCCGACCGGCTTCTTGAGGAAGAGCGTGTAGAAGGTCACCACCTCGTGGACGTGGGCCGCCGACAGGCCGAAGAGCCCGGCCACGTAGGTCTCGACCTCGGGCGAGACCCAGCCGAAGGTCTCCTGGGCGAAGTGCAGGACCGGCAGCAGGGCACCGCGGCGGTCCGGATAGAGCGCCTGCAGCTCCCGGACCCGGCGGAGCTGCGCGTCGGAGAAGACGATGGCCCCCACGGCCTCCGGCATCAGCGCTCCACCTCCGACCGACGCCCACAGAGCGTCCACAGCCCGGGTCGAGACCCGAGCAGCCCCCGCAGGCCGAAGGCCGTCCGACCGACGCAGGGAGTCGCCGACCGCAGGCGCACTCCGAGTACGCCGAGGATCAGCGACGACCCCAAAGGCCGAAGGCCATCCGAGGGACGCCCATAGGTCGGGACGGACGCCGAGCCGTAGGCGAGGCGCGTCACGGCCGAGATGGGCGATGCGACGGGTATCGACCCGGGCATCAGCGCTCCAGCTCGCCCGCGATCATGTTGACCGACCCGAAGGTCGGCACCATGTCGGCGACCATGCGTCCCTCCAGCATGCGGTGGAGCGCGGCGGTCGGTGGGAGGCAGGGCGGGCGGCAGCGCACCCGGTAGGGCCGGTCCGTCCCGTCGGACACGACGTAGAAGCCGAGCTCGCCGTTGGCGCCCTCCACCGCGAAGTAGGCCTCGCCCTTCGGCGGGCGGATGCCGAACCCCTCCATGATCAGCATGAAGTGGTTCATCAGTCCCTCGATGGAGCCGTAGGTCTGCTCTTTCGGCGGCAGGACGGCGCGCCGGTTGGCGGCGTTGACGGCGTCGTGGAACGGCCGCTCCTGCCCGCGCAGGTTCGGTGAGAGCCGGAGCGGGGTCAGGAGGAGCCCGTCGGTCTTCCCGAGCTTGCCGCGGTCCACGAACTCGGCGGGGGTCGGCAGGGGTCGTCCCTCGAAGTCCACGTTGACCGGCCCCGCGGGCATGCGGGCCATCGCCTGCTCGGCGATCCGCATCGACTGCTCCATCTCGGCCATGCGGACGAGATACCGGTCGTAGTTGTCCCCGATCTCGCCCACGGGGATCTCGAAGTCCAGGCGGTCGTAGGCCCAGTACGGCGTCGCCCGCCGGACGTCGAATGGCACGCCGCAGGCCCGGAGCATGGGGCCGGTGATCGCGTAGGCGATCGTCTCGTCCCGGGAGAGGATCCCGATCCCCTTCATCCGGTCGATGAAGATCCGGTTCCCGGTCAGCAGCTTGTGGACCTCCTCCAGAACCTCCCGGGTCTCCTTGAAGGCCTGCCGGACGCCGGGCTCGAAGTCGGACGGCAAGTCGGCCTTGACGCCGCCCACCCGACCGTAGGAGATCGTCAGCCGCGCCCCGGTGACCTTCTCGATCACCTCCCACAGGAACTCGCGGGCCTTGATCATGTAAAGGAAGGCGGTGAACGCCCCCAGCTCCATGGCGGTGGCGCCGATGCAGGTGAGGTGGTCGCTGACCCGGGAGATCTCGCTCATGATCACCCGGATGTACTGGCAGCGCTCGGTGACCTCGATGTCCAGCAGCTTCTCGACCGCCGAGGCGTACCCGAAGTTGTTGATCAGGGGCGAGACGTAGTTCAGGCGGTCGGTGTACGGGATGGCGTTGTTGTAGGGCCCGGCCTCGCAGTGCTTCTCGAACCCCCGGTGGAGGTAGCCGATCTCCACGTCGGCCTTGACCAACGTCTCTCCGTCCAGTTCGGCGAAGATCCGGATGACACCGTGCATCGCCGGATGGGACGGCCCGATGTTGACCAGCACGTTCTCGGTCGCCTCCGGCTGGGGGAACGTCCCCTCGCCGAGGAAGAACTCCTGGGTCCGTCGCGTCGCGCGCTCGGGCTCGGCCATCAGTCGGGCCGGGGGGGAGCTACGCGCTTCATCCGGATCGCCGCGACGCCTCGGGCCTGCGGCCCTCGGCGCGTCGCGCCCCTCCGGCGGCCCGGCTCACCCCTCCGCTCTCGTCGCTCCCGCATCCCGGGCGATGGCCGCACGGTCGCTCAGTTCTTGGGGCCGATGAGGGGCTGGCGGCGGTTGATGAGGTAGTCCTTGCGGAGGGGATGTCCCACGAACTCCTCGTACATGAGCAGGCGCCGGAGGTCGGGATGGCCCTCGAACCGGATCCCGTACATGTCCCAGACCTCCCGCTCGTACCAGTTCGCGATGGGCCACAGCGGCACCGCCGAGAACACGACGGGGTCGTCTTCCTCCACCGACACCTTGACCCGCAGCCGGTGGTTTTCGGGGACGGAGTAGAGATGGTAGACCACCTCGAACCGCCCGCCTTCCTCCCGGCCCGGATACTTGAGCCAGTCCACGGCGGTGAGGTCCATCAGCATGTCGAACCGCAGCGCCGGATCGTCGCGACAGAAGCGCAGCAGCTCCAGGGCCGTCGCCCGGTTGACCACCGCGGTGTGATCGCCCCGGTGGGCGTGCGTCTCCCGGATGGCCGGGCCGAACCGCTCCTTCAGCCGCCCGAGAATCGCCTCGCCGTCCATGGTGTCGATCGCCGGCGGACCCGCTACACGCGCGTCCGCTCGGCGGCGATCTTCTCTTGCAGCTTCATCAAGCCGTCGAGGACCGTTTCCGGACGGGGCGGGCAGCCCGGGATGTAGATGTCCACCGGAACGATGGTGTCGATCCCCTGGATCACCGCGTAGTTGTCGTAGAAGGCCCCGGTGCAGGTGCACTGCCCGAACGCCACCACCCACTTGGGCTCGGTCATCTGGTCGTACACCCGCCGGAGCACCGGGCCCATCTTCTGGTTGATGGTGCCCACCACGAACAGCACGTCGGCCTGGCGTGGCGAGAACCGGGGCAGCCCGGCGCCGAACCGGTCGATGTCGTAGTGGGAGCAGGCGGCCGCCATGAACTCCATCCCGCAGCAGGCGGTGACGAACGGGTAGGTGAAGATGGAGTACTTCCGCGCCCACGCGATGGCGTCGTCCAGCTTGGTGGTGAAGAATTCCCCTACTCCCACTCGAGGCCCCCCTTGCGCCAGATATACAAGAGCCCCAGCATCAGGATGCCCAGGAACACCAGCATCTCGACGAAGCCGAACACCCCGAGTTGACGGTAGACGACGGTCCACGGGAACACGAACATCATCTCGATGTCGAAGATGATGAAGAAGATGGCCGTGGTCGAGAACTTGATCGCGAAGCGCCCCTCCGACACCGCGATCGGCGCCTTCCCGCACTCGAACGGCTCGAGCTTCACCGCGGAGAGCCGCCGCGGCCCCAGCACGGTGGGCAGCCAGGCCAGGAGCAGGGCCACCCCGAGGCAGATCGCGAACACCATCAGGATGGGGACGTACTGCATCGCTCAGGCCCCCGGCCGCCCGGCCGCCGCCGCGGCCTCGACCTGCCGCTTCGCGTGATACGACGACCGGACCAGCGGGCCGGCCTCGACGTGCCGGAAGCCGAGCCCCTCGCCGATCGCGGCCAGATCCCGAAACTCCGCCGGCGGGACGTAGCGGACCACCGGCAGGTGGGCAGGCGACGGCCGGAGGTACTGACCGAGGGTGAGGAGCTGGACGCCAGCCGCCCGGAGATCCCCCATGGTCGCCGCCAGCTCTCCGGTCGTCTCGCCGAGGCCGAGCATCATGCCCGACTTGGTCACCGGCTCGGTCCGGTGCCCCCGGGCCCGCTCGAACAGCTCGAGGCTCCGCTCGTAGCGCGCTCCGGGGCGAACATCCCGATAGAGCCGGGGCACGGTCTCCACGTTGTGGTTCAGCACGTCCGGCCGGGCCGCCAGCACCGTCTCCAGCGCCGGCGCCGAGCCCTGGAAGTCCGGGATGAGGACCTCGACCCCGCAGCCCGGCGCCTCCCGGCGGATCGCCCGGATGGTCCGGGCGAAGATCTCCGCCCCGCCGTCGGCCAGGTCGTCGCGGTTCACGCTCGTCACCACCACGTGGGCCAGCCCCATCAGGGCCACCGTCCGGGCCACCCGGTCCGGCTCGCCCCAGTCTTCCCAGGTCGGGCGGCCGTGGGAGACGGCGCAGAAGCCGCAGCGGCGGGTGCAGACGTCACCCAGGATCATGAAGGTCGCCGTCCGGTCTTCCCAGCACTCGCCGATGTTCGGGCAGCGGGCTTCCTCGCACACCGTGTGGAGGTTCTGCTCGCGAAGGAGCGCCTGGAGGCGCATGTAGTTCGGGCTGCCCGGCGCGCGCACCTTGAGCCAGGACGGCTTGCGCCCCGGGACGCCGTGGGTAGAGTCGGGCTGGAGGACCGGAAGTGCAAGCTTCATTCGTGAGAGACCGGCGTGACCTCGCTCATTATGCCACAGCCACGCACCAGGCAAGACCGTAACGGGGCTCCGGACCAGAGCCCCGTTACTCCGCCAGTCGCGGTCGCCCACGCTCCCGCAACGCCACGACCCGGCCACTACCCGGATGTTGGTGCCGAAGGGGGGACTCGAACCCCCACGGGTTTCCCCACACGCCCCTCAAACGTGCGCGTCTGCCAATTCCGCCACTTCGGCGCACCGCGTATGATGCCGCGACGGCCGCGCCACTGTCAAGCGCGGCGACGGCGCGGCCCCTCACCGCTCGCGGAGCTTCGGGTTGAAGGCCTCCCGGAGCCCCTCCCCGAAGAGGTTGAAGGCGAGGACGACGACGAGGAGTGCCGTCCCGGGGATCAACGTCAGCCAGGACGCGTCCAGGATGTAGCGCTTGCCGTCGGAGAGGATGTTGCCCCAGCTCGCGTTGGGGGCCGGGACGCCGAAGCCCAGGAACGAGAGGCCGGACTCGGTCAGGATCGCGCCAGCGACCCCGAGCGTCGCGGAGACGAGGACAGGCGCCATCGAGTTGGGAACGAGGTGGCGCCAGATGACGCGCGGGCCGGGGTTGCCGACGGCCTGGGCGGCATGGATGAACTCCTGTTCCCGGAGGGAGAAGATCTCGGCGCGGACGAAGCGGGCGGTGCCCTCCCAGCTCGTCAGCCCGATCACCACCATGATGTTCCAGATGGACGGCTTGAGCACCGCCACCACGGTCAGGATCAGGAAGAACTGGGGGAAGGAGAGCATCACGTCGATGAGCCCGGCGATGAGCGCGTCCACCGTGAAGAGGGACAGCGGTCCGATCCGGATCATCGACCGGCCGTAGTAGCCGGCGATCCCACCCAGGGCGAGGCCGATCCCGGTGGCGATGCCGACGGCCACGAAGCCCACCGACAGCGACACGAAGCTGCCCTCCAGCATCCGGGCGAAGACGTCCCGGCCCAGCTCGTCGGTGCCGAGCAGGTAGAGGCCGAGCCGCGGCAGGCTGGCTGCCGGCACCGCCGCCCGGTTCGGCGTCGAGAACGGCGGTTTCAGCTTGTCCGGCAGCCGCACCTCGCGAGGGTTCAGGACCGGGTGCTCGCCCTTGGTCAGGGCGAGGCCGCCGAGGGCCAGGAGGAAGAACACCGCCACGATGGCCATGCCGATCACCGCGGTCCGGTTTTTCCGGAAGGCGCGCCAGGCCAGCTGCGAGGGCGAGACGGTCCGCTTGGTCGGCCCGGTCACAGCCGGATCCGCGGGTCGACGACCATGTACAGGAGGTCCGACAGGAGCGTGCCCACCACGGTCAGGGCCGCCCCGATGAAGTTGATGGCGATCACCACCGGGTAGTCGCGCCCGAGGACCGCTTCGAAGGCGAGCCGGCCGATCCCCGGCCACGCGAAGATCGTCTCGAAAATCACGCTCCCGCCGATGAGCCCCGGGAGAAGGAGTCCCAGCATGGTCACGAACGGGAGGAGCCCGTTCCGGAGGGCGTGGCGGTACAGCACCGCATCCTCGTCGAGCCCCTTGGCCCGGGCGGTCCGCACGTAATCGGAGCCGATGACCTCCAGCATCTGGGAGCGCACGTACCGGGAGAGGTATGCCACCCCTCCGGTCACCCCCAGCGCCGAGGGCAGCGCCAGGTGCCACACCCGGTCCATCATCCCGGAGAAGAGCCCGGCCCCTTCTCGCCCGAACGTTCGAAGCCCGATCACGTCCACCTGAAACGTTTGCACGACGAAGAGGATGCCGAGGTACGAGAGATAGAACCCGGGGATCGAGATCAGGGCGAAGACGACGACGGTCGTCATCCGGTCGAAGAGCGAGTTCCGGCGGATGGCGCTGGCGATTCCGAGCGGAAACGCGTAACACCAGACGAGGATCGTCCCCACCACGAAGAGGGGGAGGCTGTTCCAGGCGCGCTCCACGATCTTGCCGAGCACCGGCTGGTTGTCCTTGAACGAGCGCAGCTGGCCGGTGAAGAGCCGCTGGTAGAAGAGCCCGTACTGCACGTAGAGCGGCTTGTCCAGGTCGAAGGCGGCCCGGTAGCGGACGAGCTGCTCCCGGGTGAAGCGCGGGTTCATGGGGTCGATCTGGCTCGGCTGCCCCGGAGCCAGATGGATCACCCCGAACGACACGATCGAGATGATCACGAGGGTCAGGAGCTTCCGCCAGAGAGCCCGAGCGACGAACGTGAACATGGATCAGCGGGGCGACGGCCGGCGGATCAACCCTGGCTGCGCTCGGGCCGGTAGGGCGGCAGCACGGGTACCGGCGTCTTGATCCACTCGTTGAAGTGGAAGCTGAGCTGGCCCAGCTTGTTCGGCGTGAACGCCAGATACCGGGGCTTCCCGTCGGGGCCTGGCACCATCCGGACGATCTTGGCGTCCATCAGCGCGAGCACCCGGCGGACGTACAGAAACGTGTAGGGCTGGTCCTCGGTGATCAGCCGGTGCAGCTCGCGAGCCATCTCGACCTGGCGTTGCTCGTCGTACTCGCGGCGGATGCGCACCATCAGCTCGTCGGCCCGCGGGTTCTTGTATCCGACGAAGTTGAGCTGGAAGTGCCCCGTCTGGCTCGAGTGGAAGATCTGGTAGAGATCGGCGTTCAGGTCCATGGACCAGCCCAGGACGACGGCGTCGAAGTCGCCTTTGTTGACGCGCTGGTTGATGAACACCGCCCACTCGAGCGAGAGCGCCTCCACCTGCACGCCGAGCCGCCGCCAGGCGTTCTGGGCGATGACCATGATCGCCTGGCGCTCCTCGTTCCCCGAGTTCGTGATGATCGTGAACGCCAGTGGCGTCCCGTCCTTCTCGAGGATCCCCTGGCTGTTCCGCTTCCAGCCCGCCTCGGCCAGCAGCCGGGCGGCGCCGTCGGGGTCGTAGGGGAGGGGCTTCACCGAGGGATCGTAGTACTCGACCTGCTTCGGAAACGGACCGGTGATCGGCTCCCCCTCGCCGTAGAGCGCGTATCGGATGATCTCGTCGATGTTGATGGCCATGCCGAGTGCCCGGCGGACCCGCACGTCCTGGAAGATCGGCCGCCGCATGTTGTAGCCGATGTACGTGTAGCCGAGCCCCAGCCGCTGGGTCGTGTGGAAGCGGGGGTCGTTCCGCAGCCGGGCCACCTGGTGCGGCTGGGCGGCGTAGGCGTCGGCGGTGCCGGCGTAGAAGGCCAGCTCGGTGGTCAGCGTGTCGGGAATGATCCGGATGAGGTACTCCTTGAAGTTCGCCGGCCCTTCCCAGTACCCGTCGAAGCGCTCGAGCCGGATCGAGACGTCGGTCTTCCAGTCCACGAACCGGAACGGCCCGCTGCCGATCGGTCGCCGGTTGAAGCCTGAATCGCGGACGCCGAACTTGGCCGGATCCTTCCCGGCCGCGACCGCTTCCTCCCGGAGCTTCGTCGCGTTCAGCAGGTGCTCGGGCAGGATGCCCATCCCCCAGCTCTCGAAGCCGGGCTGGAAAAGCTCCTTGTAAGTCACCCGCACCGTGTACCGATCGACGGCCTCCACCGACTTCACCGGCTCGAAATCCGGAACCCGGGGGGAGAGGTTCCGCGGGTCCACGATCGTCTCGTAGGTGAAGCCCACGTCGGCCGCCGTGACCTCCACGCCGTCGTGGAAGCGGACGCCCGGACGGAGCTTGAAGACGATGACCGGGTTCGGCTCGGTGGCGGGCACCCGGCCCTGCCCCACCGCCCGGGCCAGCGTGGGATCCGGGGCCGTGACGAACCGGGCCGGGTCCAGCCCCTCCAGGCGCTTGACGTAGCCCCCCAGCACGCGGTCGAGCCCGGCGAAGAAGTCCTGGTCGACCTCCCGAAGCGTGAACTTGATGCGCGGCGGGCGCCGGATCGTCACCTCGACCGGAGCCGCCGGCTTGCCCTTCGCCTCGGCCGGGGGCGCCACGCGGTCGGTCACGGTCTCGGCCGGCACCACCTCCATCGTCTCGACGAGGCGGAGCGCCGGCGCCCCCGCCGCCTTGGCGGCGGTCAGCCGGTCCAGCAGGCCGCGGGCGGTGACCCGCGCGCCCTCACCCAGCGGGACCGACTCGTCGAACGAGCAGGTAGGCCTCCTCGGAGATCCGCCAGGACTCGGCCAGCCGCCCGCGGAACTTGAGGTCGAGGTCCCGGTCGATCAGCCCCTCGAAGACCAGGCCGTTCACCTCGCTGGAGGCGGAGTCGGCCGAGAGCGTGGGATTCAGGATCGAGGCGTCGCCCGAGGAGGCGCTGATGTAACGGGTCAGCCGGCCCGGATCGCCCTTGGCCTGGTCCTTGAAGGTCGGCACCCAGAAATACGACTGGAGCAGCACCACGGTGACCAGCGTCGGCGCCGCAAGCAGCAACAGCTTGGTCGAGCGCATGGCTCAGTCGGGCCGGCGGGGCGCCGGGTTCTCAGGCGTCGGCGGCGATGCCTTCACGGTCTCTCGGACGGAGGACCTCCCCCGTCACTTCGGCGCCGGGGCTGGCGCGGCAGGGCCGGCCGGCGCCGCCGCCGGCGCGGTCGCGGGAACGACGGAGCTGTGACGCGACGAGAGGATCGCCAGCGAGAACGACGTCAGCATGAAGAAGATCGCGACGGTGGTCGTGATCTTCCCCAGGATCGTCGGGGTCCCCATCGAGCCGAACACCGCCTGGCTCCCGCCGCCGCCGAAGGCGGAGCCGATGTCGGCGCCCTTGCCCGCCTGGAGGAGGACGATGGCGATGATCGCGAGACACATCAGCACGTGGACGATGACGATGGCGATGTACACGGGGTCTCCTTATCGGGTCGGGGCCGCGGCCCGCTTCTTCGCCTCGCGGAGGACCCGGACGATGGTGACGAAGTCGGCGGCTTTCAGGCTCGCCCCGCCGACCAGACCCCCGTCCAGCTCGACCTCGGCCATGAGGGCGGACAGGTTCTCGGGCTTGACACTGCCACCATAGAGGATCGGACAGGCGTCGGCCACGCCGTCGCCCGCCAGCTCGCGCAGGAGGCTCCGGATTCGCGCGTGGACCTCGCCGGCCTGGGCCGGCGTCGCCGTCTGCCCGGTCCCGATGGCCCACACCGGCTCGTAGGCGACCCAGCACGCCGCGATCTCGGCGGGGGTGAGCCCGGCCACGGCGCTCCGGAGCTGGCCGCTCACGACGGCCTCCGTCGTGCCCCCCGCGCGCTCGGCCGCCGTCTCCCCGACGCACACCACCGGGGTGAGCCCGTGGGCCAGCGCCCCGCGCACCTTCCGGTGCACGACCTCGTCGGTGTCGCCGAAGTACTGGCGGCGCTCCGAATGGCCCAGGATGACGACCCGGGCACCAGCGTCCGCGACCTGGACAGGAGAGATCGCGCCGGTGAAGGCGCCCTTGGCCTCCCAGTGCGCGTCCTGGGCGCCGGCCAGCAGGCCCGAGCCCGCCAGGACGCGGGCCACGGTGGCGAGCGCGGTGAACGGAGGGCACAGGACGACCTGGACGCCGTCCAGGCCGTGGCAGCCCTCGCGTACGGCCTGGGCCAGCGCGTGGGCCTCGGCCAGCGTGGTGTGCATCTTCCAGTTCCCGACCACCACCGGCTCCCGCATCACGCGTTCCCCCCGATGCCGGGCCGAGAACCGAGCAGCCCCCGTAGGCCGCAGGCCGTCCAGCCGACGCAGGGAGGAGGCGGGCCGAGACGTACGCCGCGATCGACCATCTGGTCGCGGCGCCTCGGGACGTCGCTCCCTTCCGGGAGGCCCGCCGGGATGATGAAGATGGCGAAGGTCATCGGCACGGCATCACGCGTCGTCCAGCGCGGCCACGCCGGGCAGCGTCCGCCCTTCGAGGAATTCGAGGAAGGCGCCGCCACCGGTGGAGAGATACCCGATCCGCCGGGCGACGCCCGCCTGCTCGACGGCCGCCACCGTGTCTCCCCCGCCGACGACGGAGAGCCCGGGCGCCTCGGCGACCGCCCGCGCGACGCCGAGGGTGCCGGCCGCGAAGGGCGCCCGCTCGAAGACGCCCATCGGGCCGTTCCACACCACCGTCCCGCCGTCCCGGATCGCCTCGCCGAACGCCGCCACCGTGCGGGGGCCGATGTCGAGGCCCATCCGGTCGGCCGGCATCGCGGTGACCGGGACGACCTCACCGGCGGTCGCCTCGACGGAGAGGGCGACGACGGAGTCCACCGGAAGCCGGATCTCGACACCGCGCGCCCGGGCCATCTCGGCGAGGCGGGCGGCGGCCGGGATCAGATCCGGCTCCAGGAGCGAGCGGCCCACCTCCCGGCCCTGTGCCTTGAGGAAAGTGAAGGCCATCCCGCCGCCGATCAGCAGCCGATCGACCTTGGTGAGGAGCGACTCGACGAGCTTCAGCTTGTCCGAGACCTTGGCCCCGCCCAGGATGGCGACCAGCGGGCGGGCCGGGGCGTCGAGGACCCGCCCCAGCGCCTCCAGCTCCTGCTTCATCAGCAACCCGGCGACGGCCGGGCGGAGAAAGCGCGTGATGCCCTCGGTCGAGGCGTGGGCCCGGTGGGCGGCGGCGAACGCGTCGTTGACGTAGACGTCGCCAAGCGCGGCCAGCGCCCGGGCGAAGGCCGGATCGTTCGCCTCCTCGCCGGCGTGGAAGCGGAGGTTCTCGAGCAGCAGGAGCCCGCCCGGAGTCAGGTCGCGGACCTGCGCCTCCACGGCGGGGCCGACGCAGTCGAGGGCGAGCGGCACCTCGACGCCGACGAGCTGCCCGAGCCGGACCGCCACCGGGCGGAGCGAGTACCGGGGATCGGGCCCGCCCTTGGGCCGCCCGAAGTGGGAGGCGAGGGCGATCCGGGCGCCGGCCTTCCGGGCGCGGTCGATCGTCGGCAGCACGCCGCGGATGCGGGAGTCCTCGGCGACCTCGCCCGCCCGCGTCAACGGGACGTTGAAGTCGACGCGCAGGAAGACGCGGCGACCGGCCAGGTCCACGTCCTCGATGGTGCGCTTCTTCACGCTACAGGGACTTGCTCATGAACAGGATGAGGTCGCGCACCCGGGAGGAGTAGCCCCACTCGTTGTCGTACCAGGCCAGCACCTTGATCAGGCTGCCGTCGATGAGGGCGGTGGAGGGCCCGTCCACGATCGCCGAGTGAGGGTTGCCGTTGAAGTCGATCGAGACCAGCTCCTCGTCGGTGTAGGCGAGGATGTTCTTCATCGGCCCGGCCGCCGCCGCCCGGAAGGCCTCGTTGACGGCCTCGACCGACGCCGGCTTCTCCAGCTCGGCAGTCAGGTCCACCACGGAGACGTTCGCGGTCGGCACCCGGATAGCGATGCCGTCGAGCTTGCCCTTCAGGATCGGCAGCACCAGACCGACCGCGGTGGCGGCCCCGGTCGTGGTGGGGATCATGGACACCGCCCCCGCCCGGGCCCGGCGGAGATCCTTGTGGGGAAAGTCGTGGATGGGCTGGTCGTTGGTGTAGCTGTGCACGGTTGACATGAACCCGCGACGCACGCCGAAGCGGTCGAGCAGCACCTTGGTGACGGTGGCGAGGCAGTTGGTCGTGCACGAGGCGTTGGAGACGATGGAATGCTTCGCCGGATCGTAGGCGCCCTCGTTCACGCCGAGGACGAGGGTTACGTCGGGATCCTTGGCGGGCGCGGTGATCACGACCTTCTTCGCGCCGGCCTGGAGGTGCTTGCCCGCCCCCGCCTTGTCCCGGAAGACCCCGGTGGACTCCACGACGATGTCCACCCCCAGCTCCTTCCAGGGCAGGGCGGCCGGGTCTTTCTGGGCGGAGACCCGGACCGATCGGCCGTCGACGAAGATGGCATCCCCCTTGGCCACCACCTCGGCGCCGAAGATGCCGTGCACGGAGTCGTACTTGAGGAGATGGGCCAGGGTCTTGGCGTCCGCCAGGTCGTTGACGCCGACGACCTCCAGGCCGGGCGTGCCCCAAGCGGTCCGGAAGAAGATGCGGCCGATCCGTCCGAATCCGTTGATACCGACCTTCAGCGCCATGCGTGCCTGCTCCTTGGTAGCGGGAACCGGTGATCGGTTTGTCGGGCCGGGACCGCCGACGTGCCGAGGCCGGGAGCTCCAATCGGGACCCCCCGCCCACCCCGATGGGCGGGCGGAGCGGAGCCCTCGGCCTTTCGCCCGCCCTCCCGCAGCCCACCGGCGAGCGAAGGGGGTGCCGGAAGACCTGATTGGTCTCAGATCAGACCACCCATTATAGGAGCCGCCCTCGACGAGCCGTCAACGTCGGCGTGCGCTCGCCGTGGGCCTCCGATCCCGCATCAGGGATCGGCGACGCGGGCGAGGACGAGCACCCCGACCGACGCCGCCCCCGCGTCCCGGAGCGCCCGCGCCGCCGCCCGCGCGGTGGCCCCGGTGGTCAGGACGTCGTCGACGAGGAGGAGATGGCGCCCCACAACCTCGGCCGGGCGCCGCACCGCGAAGGCCCCGGCCACGTTCTCGCGGCGAGCGGCGGCGTCCAGGTCGGTCTGGGGGCGGGTCGGCCGGACGCGTACCAGGGCCCGGGTCAGGAGCGGTCGCCCCCAGGCGGCCGCGCAGGGGGCCGCGAGCAGCGCGGCCTGGTTGAACCCGCGCTCGGCCAGCCGGGCGGGATGAAGGGGCACGGGAACGAGGGCGTCGAGCACCGGCGGGAGGCCGACCGCATCGCCGAGCAGGCGCCCGCCCCGATCGGCGAGCAGCGCGGCCAGGGGAGCGGCCACCGCCGTCCGTCCCCGGTACTTCAGCGCGTGGATCGCGGCCCGCATGCCGTCCCGGTAGGCGGCTACCGCCCGGGCCCGGTCGAACGGCGGCGGCTGCCGGCGGCACGCGTCACAGGCGAGTGGCGCCGGCAGCCCGACGAAGTAGCGGCCGCAGACCCGACAGCCGGGCTCCGTCAGGAGCGGCAGGTCCGCCCAGCAGGCCGCGCAGAAGGGACGATGGCGCGGGTCGTCGGAACGCGCCTGACAGACCGGGCAGATGGCGGGGAAGAGGAGGCCGAGCACCGGGTCGAGCCACGGCGGGAGGCGACGGGAGAGCGGCAGCGTTCCCGAGTTCACGGGAGTGCGGGGCGGCCGATGACCCGAGAGGCCTGATCGGCGCGGGCGCCGGCGGGGTGGCCGGCCTAACCGGTCGCGGCCTTCTCCTCCTGCTCGATGGCCCGCTGGCAGCCGATGCAGTGGCGCGCGAATGGCAGCGCCTCCAGCCGTTTCTCGGCGATCGGCTCGCCGCACCGCTCGCACTCTCCGAAGCCGCCCTCGTCGAGCTTGCGCAGCGCGGTCACGACTTCCTTGAGGAGCCGGCGGTCGCCATTTCCCAGCTCGAAGAGGAACTCGCGGGTGTACGCGGTCGTGGCCTGGTCACCGAGATCCTTGATCGAGTCGTCTTCCTGGCCCTTCCCGTACAGCGCGCTCCGGCCGACCTCGTCCTCGAGCTGGCGACGCTTGTCGATGAGCGCTTTGCGGAAGTGAGCCAGCCGATCCTTCTTGATTTTCATGCGTCGGAGCCTCCCTTCGGGCGACGCTTGGCGAATCGAGTAGTCGGAAGTTAGCATGGGTCCCCAGGGGTGTCTAGCCGGAAAAAACGGATTCGCCCCGTCCCGGACAGGAGTCGCGATGGTCAACGCCGACGCGGCCGATCAGGGGCCGGAACGTCCGCTCGATAGCGTGAGCGGTGCTTCGATCGACAGCTCGGGCGCATCGCCCCACCGCCGCTCAGGCGGCAAGTCAGGCTCTCGCGGGCAGGAACACGCGCGCCACCACGTCAGGGGGCGGCGACCCGATAGCGCGCCTCGACGGTGATCACGACCTCGAGCTGACCGGCCTCGACGGGACCGGGGGCAGCGGTGCCGAAGGCTCGGCCCGCCATGTAGGAGATCCGCGGCTCGGGCCCGGCTCCGCCCTCGGTCAGCGAAAGCAGTGGACCCAGTCCCACGCCGGCGGCCTCGGCAAGCTGGCGCGCGCGGGCGGCGGCGTCCCGGACCGCCCGAGCGCGAGCCTCCGCCTCCGCCGCCGCCGGTTCGCCGAGCGTGAAGTGGAGCGCGCGCACCACATTGGCCCCGGCCGCGACCGTGGCGTCCAGGATGGTGCCGACACCGTCGAGGCGGCGGACCCGCAGTTCCACGACGTTGACCACGTGGTAGCCGACGATCCGGGGAGGCTGCTGATCCCGCTGGGGGCTCATCACCGGCTCCACGGTGTACGTCACGGTCCGGATGTCACGCTCCTCCAAACCCATCTCCCGGACTCGCGCCAGCACGGCGGTCGTCCGGCGGGCGACCTCGGCGCTCGCGTCGGCCAGGAGCGGCGCCCGCGCCTCGGCGCCGACCTGGACCAGCGCGGTGTCCGGAGGCACGGACACCCGGCCGGTGCCGGTCACGGTGATTCCGGTCGGTCGCCGGTCCGGCCCGCCTATCCGGCCGGGCCCACCCGCGCACCCGACGGCGACCACGGTGACACACGCCAGGCCAGCCACCAGAGCTCGTCGAGTCATGCGCTACCTCCGGGGCCTCGGTTCGGGACCTCCCGCCTACCCGATCCTTCGACGGCCTTCGGCCTTTGGCCCCCTCCCCACCCCATTCCTCACACGCTCTCAGGCCGGCGGGCCGACCGTCAACCGCTCGTGGAGGGCGGTCAGCATCTCGTCGACCGCGGCGCCCGCCCAGATGCGAAAGAAGGGCGAGCGCTGCAGCTCGACGAACTCGCCGTCGCCGCGCCGGCGCGTCTCCTCCGGGCTCTCCCCGGGCCGCGCCGCCAGCATGTGGCCCCGGATCCGGTCCTTGTGGTAGATCGCCGGGTACTCGGTGTAGTGGTACAGGTACCGGAGATCCCGCGTGTAGAAAACGGCGACCGGGATCGACTGCCACGTCTGCCCGTTCTTCTCGTTCAGGAACTCCGCCATGATGTCGGCGTTGCTGTCGGGCGCCTCGGCCAGGCTCGGCCGATCGCTCGCGCTGAAGCGCCGGCCGTCCCGCCGGAAGATCCGCAGCTCCCAGCCCGCCGCCTCCGCCATCCGGGCGAGCGCCGGCACGTCGCGCCGACAGTCGGACGACCACTCCTCGGAGATGGCCAGGATCTTCGCCGGCCCGTCGGGCCGGCTGGCCAGCCAGCGGAGCGCCGCCACCTGGGGCTCGGACAGGCGCGTCGCGTCGTACCACGCGCGGACCTCGGCGGTGCGGTCCGGACGCGGCGCCCCACCGCCAGACGCCTCGCGCGCCAGGTTCTCCGGCGTCCCGAGCGAGGCCAGGTACTGCTCGAACGTCATGCCGGAGGCGAACCGTCCCGGCGTCACCACGCTCTGTCGCGTCATGTGGGCCCTCCGTGAGGATTCGCCGGCGATCCGGCGTCCCGTCCGCCTACGCGGCGGGGCGGCGGCGCTCGGCGCCGTCCGCGATGTCCCGGAGCGCCTCGCCGATCGCCGGGTCGGCGTAGGTGCCATAGGCGTTGACCAGCACGCCCCGACTGCCGTCGGCGGCCTCGATCGCGTACGCCACGGACATGTCGCCGGGGTCCGACGCCCCCTCGAAGCGGTGGTGCTCGACGATCGTCAGCTCGTGAGCCCCGTAGATCCGGCCACCGTCCGGGAGGCGGAGCCCCCGGCCCGCGGGCTCGAAGCTCTGCCCGAAGCCCCGGCGGCGCAGGTCCTCGAGCGTGGCGGCCAGCGTGCGCGACTCGGTGGGATAGGTCATGGTGGTCCTCCGTCTCCCATTGTGCCCGAGCCGGAAGGTCGGCGCCCGCGGCATCAGCGGATCCGGGCGTAGTACTCCACGCGGCGCTCGAGGTAGCCGACCGCCTCCGACACCGCGAAGGCGAAGGCGAAGACGACGAGCACCAGGGCCCAGAACTCCTCCATCAGGAAGTACTGGGAGTACAGCTCGAACAGCTCGCCCACCCCGATGATGGCGACCAGGAGCTGGCCGATGACGACGCCCTTCACCCCCCGGATCGCGCCGAGGCGGACCCCGGCCAGCATCTCGGGGAGCGCGCTCCACAGGAGCACCTTGGAGTAGAGCTGATGGCGGCGGGCGCCGAAGGACCGGGCCATCTCGACGAGCGACCGGTCGGCCCGCTCCACGCCGACCCGGGTGTCGAGCACGATCACGAAGACGGCGAAGAGGAAGACGGTCACGACGACGGTCGTCTCGCCGATGCCGAGCACGGCCATGAGCATCGGCACCAGGGCCGAGACCGGCGCGCTGACGAAGACGTTGACCCACACCCCGAGGACTCGGGCCAGGCCAGCCATGCGGGCCATCAGCACCCCGAGCGGAATCCCGACCAGCAGTGCCAGCCCCATCCCGAGGGCGAACGAGCGGAGCGAGACGAGGGCGGCCGCCGCGAACTTCCCGGTGACCACGATCGCCATTCCCGAGGTCAGCACGCGGGAGATGGGCGGCACGATGCTGGAGAGCCCGGCCCACCCGACCGCCTCCCAGACGAGGAACCAGACCGCCAGCGAGGCCGCCGCCGGCAACCGTACGCTGTGCCCGACGCCCCGGGGCTCCGGCTCCCCCCTCCCCCCCGGTGGGTGGGGGAGGGGGGTTGGGGGGGTAGGCGGGAGGTTACGATCAGACATATTGCCGGAGGATCTGCCAGATCTCGTCCACGGCGTCGAGGTAGTTCTTGTCGCGCCGGATCTCGTCGGCGCTCCGCCCGGCGCGCTCGATCCCCGGCTGGACCACCCGGGACACCGATCCGGGCCGCGCCGAGAGGAGGACCACCCGCTCCGACAGGTAGACCGCCTCCTCGATGCTGTGAGTCACGAAGAGCACCGTCGTCTGCCGGTCCCGCAAGAGGACCAGCAAGTCCTCCTGGAACTTGCGCCGCGTCTGCTCGTCCACCGACGAGAACGGCTCGTCCATCAGGATGATCTCGGCGTCCACCGCCAGCGCCCGGGCGAGACCGACGCGCTGCCGCATGCCGCCGGAGAGCTGGTGCGGATAGCTCGCCTCGAATCCGGCCAGGCCGACCTCCGCGATCCGCTGCCGGGCGACCGCCTCCCGCGCCTGACGGGCCACCCTCCGCAACTCGAGGCCGAACGCGACGTTCCGCAGCACGGTGGCCCACGGGAGGAGCGCGAAGTCCTGGAACACGAAGGCCCGCTCCGGCCCCGGGCCCGAGACCGCCCGGCCTCCCACCCGGACCTCGCCGGTGGTCGGCTGGACGAGGCCGCCGATGATCTTGAGCAGCGTGGTCTTCCCGCAGCCGCTCGGCCCGAGGATCGCCGTGAGCCGGGCCCGGGGGAACGCCAGCGTCACGTCGCGGAGCGCCTCCACCCCGGTCTCGTAGGTCTTGCCAATGCCCCGGACCTCGACGATCCCGTCGTCGGCCATCGTCAGGCTCCGCGGATCTCCGGCGGGAAGAGGCGTCGCTCCAGGCGCTCCAGGAGATGCACGGTGACGGCGCCGAGCGCGACGATCGAGGCGATCGCGGCGTACATCTCGGCGTACTCGGCCACCGAGGAGTGATAGGTGATCAGGTCGCCGATCCCGGTGGGCGTGATCAAGAGCTCGGCGATGACGACGCCGATGAACCCCATGGCCACGCCCAGGCGCAGGCCGGCGAAGATCAGCCCGGCGGCGTTGGGGAGGACGATCTTCACTACCGCCTGGGCGCGCGTCCCCAGGAAGGCCCGGCACATCTCCAGGAGCGACGGGTGGGTGTTCCGGATGCCCTGGTAGGAGTTCATGGTCACGACCGGGACCGCCAGGACGAGAACGGCCAGCACCTTGGCGGTGAGCCCGATGCCGTAGACGTAGGTGATCAGCGGGATGATCGCGGCCATCGGCGCGGCCTGGGCAATGACGACGACGGGCAGGCCCAGCCACTCGGCCGCGCGCGACAATCCCATGGCGATCCCCAGACCGACCCCGAGCCCCGCCGCCAGGACGACCCCGATGGCGAGGGGCTGCAGCGTGGAGGCGTAGGCGCGGACCAGGGTCCCGTCGGCCGCCAGGCGACCCAGCGCCAGCGCGGTGCGGCTGGCCGGGGGAAAGGCCAGGCTCACCGGCCAGCGCCCCGCCACCTCCCACGCCCCGAAGACCAGCGCGAACGACGCCGCCAGCCAGAGGGCCTGGGCCGCGGGGCGGCCGCGGGCGGCGCTCGCCGTCAGCGCCCTCGCTCCCCCCGGCCTAGTTGCCGACCCTAGCCAGGGCGCCCTTGAGCGGGCCGAAGGACCAGAAGTCCTCGACCTTGGCTGCGTCGCCCTGGATCTGACCGGCCAGGCGGAAGAACTCGAGGTCGGTCTTCGCCGCCCGCTCGCCGCCGCCGTCGGTCGGGAAGATCCCGCCCTGGACCGCCTCCTGGTAGAAGGGGAGGATCTCCGGCTCCAACTTGGCCGGCAGGTCCTTCAGGAGCCCGAGCCGCTTGCGCTCGTCCAGCACGATGGCGGGGTTCTTGTTGATGGCGCGGTTGACCTTGATCAGCTCCTCGAGGAACACGGTGACGGCCGCCTGGTTCTTCTCGAGGAAGTCGGTGGTCGCGAACAGGGCCTCGTCGCTGGCCTTCAGCTCCCCGAGCGGCAGGATCACGAACCGGTCGGGCGCCTCCTTCATCACGTAGCTCTTGTTGGGGGCATCCAGGATGGTGGCCTTGATGTTGCCCTTGAGCAGCGCCAGCGCCCGGACCTGCGAGCCCGGCACGTAGCTCATCGTCTTGTACTTGATCCCGTGCTGCTTGGCAGCCAGCGCCATGATGGCCTCGGTGCCCGAGCCCCGCCCCTGGACCGCGATGTCCTGCCCGTCCAGGTCCTTCCACGTCTTGTAGTGCTCCTTGCTGACCACCGGGAAGAACTGGAGGGTGCTGAGCTGGTAGAAGAACCGGATCGGCGCCCCCACCTTCTGGAGGGCGGCGTAGGGGGTTCCCTGGCCGACGTCCGCCTGGCCGTTGATGACCGCCTGGGTGGCGATCTCCTCGCTCTTGAACGCGGTGACCTCGACGTCCACGCCCCGCGCCTTGGCGCCTTCCACGGCGACGAGAAGCGGGATCTCGTCGATCGAGATCACGTCGCCCAACGCGTAGCGGATCTTAGGGCGGCTCTGGGCCGCCGGGTCACCCGCGAGCGCGCCAAGCAGGGCGACGACCGCGAACAGCGTGACGACGAGCGTCCATCGAGACCTTGCTCTCATGGGTGTCCTCCTGATCACGGGCGAGTGGTCCGGTCAGCCGGCCGGGTGGCCGCTCCCGGCGATCATAGCACCTCCGGAGCTACGCTTCGATCGGCAGCTCGGGAGCGTCGCCCCACAGCCGCTCGAGCGCGTAGAACTCGCGCGTCGCGGGCAGGAAGACGTGCACCACGACGTCGCCGTAGTCGAGCAGCATCCACCCCGACTCGGGCACGCCTTCCCGGTGAAAGACGCGGATCCCCTCGAGCTTCAGGCTCGCCTCGACGGCATCGGCGATGGTGCGAACCTGGGTAGTGGAGTTGCCGCAGCAGATGACGAAGTAGTCGGCGATTCCCGAGATTCGCTCGAGGTCCAGCACCAGCAGCGACTCCGCCTTCTTGGCAAGGGCCGCGCGGGCCCCGATGCGGGCCTTCGCGGTAGCGCTCAGCGGCATGCGGCGGGGGCTCCGGGGCGGCGGAGGCCGTTCATGGCTGGCGCGGCTCGGCGTACAGGCGGTGCTGCGCGATGTAGTCGGCGACGGCCGGCGGGACCAGGTAGCGCACGCTCCGGCCGGCGGTCAGCAGGGCCCGGATCTCCCGGGCCGAGACGGGCAGCGACCGCGTCTCGACCAGCAGGACCTCGCCGGGAGCCACCGCCTCGACGACGTCGGCGGGACCCCCGACCGGCGCCACCCGCCGCCAGGCGCGCCGGCCCAGCCGAGCCAGGACCCCGCGGGCCGCGGCCGATTCGGGATCGAACGGGCTCCCGGCCCGGTAGCCGACCGCGAGCGTCGCCCACGTCGTCAGCCGCTCGGGCGTGTGCCAGGTGAGCAGATCGAGAAAGGTGTCGCTTCCCATCAGGAAGAAGAGCCGCTCACCCGGCCATTCGCCGGCCAGGGCTTCGAGGGTGTGGACCGAGTAGGACGGACCGCTTCGCCGGATCTCCACATCGGAGGTCGCGAAGGCCGGGTGGCCGGCCACGGCGAGCGCCGCCATCGCGTAGCGATCGACCGCCGGGGCGACGCCCGGCGCCGCCTTGTGCGGCGGCGTCCCGGCCGGCACGAACAGAACGCGGTCGAGGCCCAGGCTCTCGCGGAAGGACTCGGCGAGGACGAGGTGGCCGAGATGGATCGGGTTGAAGGTGCCGCCCAGGATGCCGAGCCGCGACTCCGCCATGCGAGGGTCAGACGAGGACGGCGACCCGACGCGATTCCGTCACGGCCTCTCGGGCGAGACGCACTCGGCCGGCTACTCGCGGATCTGACCGGAGCCCAGCACCACGAACTTGGTGGTCGTCAACTCTACGACGCCGACCGGCCCGCGGGCGTGGAGCTTGGAGGTCGAGATCCCCAGCTCGGCGCCCATCCCGAATTGACTGCCGTCGCAGAGTCGGGTCGAGGCGTTGACCAGGACGCAGGCCGCGTCCACCTCGGCCAGGAAGCGGCGAGCGCGGCCGTAGTCACGGGTGACGATCGCCTCGGCGAGCCCGGACCCGTGCTCCCGGACGTGGGCCACCGCGGCGTCGAAGTCGTCCACGACCCGCACGGCCAGGATCAGGTCGAGGTACTCGGTCCGCCAGTCCTCGTCGGTGGCGGGCTTGGCCCAGGGGATCAAGGCGCATGTCCGCGGGCAGCCGCGCAGCTCGACGCCCGCGTCGCGAAGCCGGGCCGCCGCCACGGCGAGGAACGCCTCGGCCACGCCCTGGTGGACGAGCAGGGTCTCCATGGCGTTGCACACCCCGGGACGCTGGGCCTTGGCGTTGACCGCGATCTCGGTCGCCATGGCCAGGTCGGCGTCCGCGTCCACGTAGACGTGGCAGAGCCCCTTGTCGTGCTTGAGGACGGGAATGGTCGCCCGCTCGGCCACCATGCGGATGAACTCCTCCCCGCCCCGCGGGACGATGAGGTCGACGTAGCGGTCGAGGGTCAGGAGGACATCGACCGCCTCGCGGTCCGGCACGTCGATGAAGCCGATGGCCTCCGCCGGCAACCCCACCTTCTCCAGCCCCTTGCCCAGGATCGCCGCGATGACCGCGTTCGACTCGAGCGCCTCCCGTCCACCCCGCAGCACGCAGGCGTTCCCCGCCTTCACGCAGAGGGCCGCCGCGTCGGCGGTGACGTTCGGGCGGCTCTCGTAGATGATCGCCACCACGCCGAGGGGCACGCGCACGCGCCCGACTTCCATGCCGTTCGGCCGGCGCCACATCCCCACGGTCTCGCCGACCGGATCGGCCAGCGCCGCGATCTGGCGGATCCCGGCCGCCATCTCCGCCACCCGCTCGTCGGTCAGGGTCAGCCGGTCCAGGAACGCCCGGGGGTGGCCCTGGCCGCGGGCGCGCTGGAGGTCGGCGCGGTTGGCCCGGAGGACCGTCGAGACCTTTTCCTCGAGCCCTCGCGCCATCTGCGTCAGCGCGTCGTTCTTCACGCGGGACGAGGCGAGCGCCAGCGCCCGGGCGGCCTCCCGCGCGGCGCGCCCCCGGGTCTCCACCAGCTCGCGGATGTTGGTGGCCATGAGCGCCCCTAGAGTATCACGAGGTGGTGGCCCACCCGGCCCCGCGTGGAGTCCGGGTAGTGTCTCAGTTTGAAAGCCAGCCGGTCAGGAGCCAAACGAGATCTCCTATGACGTAGACGGCGAGCAGGGCGGCGGCCGTGCCGCATGTGATAGCAGCGAGCGCAATGAGAAGGCGCCAATCCAGCCGCCCACTGCACCCCGCGCCGGGCCGAGACCCGAGCAGCCCTAGGACGCAGGGAGTCGCCGACCGGAGGCGTACTCCGAGTACGCCGAGGATCGGCGACGACCGAGGACGACGGGATGCGACGGGTCTCGGCCCGGCGCTACAGGATCACGAGGTCGTCGCGGTGGATGACCTCGTCCACCACCCGGTAGCCGAGCAGGCGCTCGATGTGGCTCGTCTTCGCGCCCCGGAGCAGACCCACCTCGCGCGCGTCGTAGTTGACGATCCCCCGGGCGAACTCGCGCCCCTCGGCGTCGCGGACGGAGACCGCGTCCCCCGCCGAGAACTCGCCGTTGACCTTGACGACGCCGGACGGCAGCAGGCTCTTTCCCCCCTCGACCAGCGCCCGCCGAGCGCCGGAGTCCACCTCGAGGATGCCCTGGGCCGGGATCGCGAAGGCGATCCACCGCTTCCGCGCCGTCAGCCGGTCGTCGCGCGGCTTGAAGTAGGTGCCGAGCGGCTCGCCCCCGAGGACCGCCTGCAGGACGCCGGGCCGGCGGCCGTCGGCGATGACCATCGGGATGCCCGCCGCCATCGCCTTCTGGGCCGCCTGCAGCTTCGTCACCATGCCGCCGGTCCCGAGCGGGCCCTGCGCCCCCGCCAGCCGCTCCAGCTCGGGGGTGATCGCCTCGACAGTCTCGATACGCCGCGCCGCCGGATCCCGGTTCGGGTCGCCGGTGTAGAGGCCGTCGGTGTCGCTGAGCAGGACCAGGAGGTCGGCTTCGATCAGGTAGGCGACGAGAGCGGCCAGGTTGTCGTTGTCCCCGACCTTGATCTCTTCCACCGCCACGGTGTCGTTCTCGTTGATGATCGGCAGCACACCGTATCCGAGCAGGGTCAGCAGCGTGTTGCGCGCGTTCAGGTAGCGCCTCCGGTCGCTGACGTCCTCCCCGGTGAGGAGAATCTGGGCCACGCGCCGCCCGTGGGCGGCGAAGGCCTGCTCGTAATGCCACATGAGGGCCACCTGGCCGGCGGCGGCCGCGGCCTGCTTCTCCGGGATCGACCGCGGCCGCTCCTTGAGGCCGAGGCGGGCGGTGCCTGACGCGATCGCTCCGGACGAGACGAGGGCCACCTCCAGTGGCCGGGCGGTGATCGCCGCCAGCTCCGCCGCCAGCCGCCCGATCCGCGCCGGATCGGGCCCGAGGCGGGCCTCGGCCACCAGGCCGCTGCCGACCTTGACCACGAGCCGCCGGATCGGGGGGAGCTGTCGGGTCATCCCGTCGCCCGGGCCGGACGCGCGGGCCGGATCTGATCTTCAGGGGCGACACACGGGAGCAGTCGGGTCATCCCGCGGCCCGGGCCGGACGCGGCGCGACCGGAGGGGCCAGCAGGCGGCCCAGGGCGCTCCGCAGCGCGTCGAGCCCGGCGCCGGTCCGGGCCGACATGGCGACGAGTGGCAGCCCCTCACGCGCGGCGAGGGCGCGGACCCGCTCGAGCCGGGGACCGGCGCCGTCGAGGTCGGTCTTGTTGGCCGCCACCACCTGGGGTCGCGCCACCAGCTCCGCCGAGTACTCGGCCAGCTCGCGCTGGATCAGGTGCCAGTCGTCCACGGGGTCCCGCCCGGTCGCCGGGTCCAGGTCGAGCAAGTGGACGAGGACGCGCGTCCGCTCGACGTGGCGGAGGAAGCGGAGGCCGAGGCCCTTGCCCTCCGCGGCGCCGGGGATGAGGCCCGGGATGTCCGCGATGACGAAGCTCCGCTCGTCGTCGAGCCGGACGAGCCCCAGCGTCGGAACGAGCGTGGTGAACGGGTAGTCGGCGATCTTGGGATGGGCGGCCGACAGGCGCGAGACGAGCGTGGACTTGCCCGCGTTGGGGAACCCGACCACCCCGACGTCGGCCAGGAGCTTCAGCTCCAGCGAGAGCCAGCGCTCCTCTCCGGAGCCGCCGGGCTCGGCGATCCGGGGCGCCCGTCGGATCGACGTGGAGAAGGCGGCGTTGCCGCGCCCGCCCCGGCCGCCCCGAGCGACGACGAGCCGCTGCCGGTGCGCGGTGAGCTCGCCGAGGACCAGGCCCGTGTCCCGCTCGCGGACGACGGTTCCGACGGGAACCCGGAGCACGAGGTCATCCGCACTGGCGCCGTGCTGATCGGAGCCCCGGCCGTGCTCGCCCCGCTTGGCCGCGTACTGCCGGCGGTAGCGGAAGTCGAGGAGGGTGGTGAGACCTTCGTCGGCCTCCAGGACCAGGTCGCCGCCGTGGCCGCCGTGGCCGCCGTCGGGGCCCCCGCGCGGCACGTACTTCTCGCGCCGGAAGCTCACGCAGCCGCGGCCACCGTCACCGGCCTTGACGAAGATGTTGACCTCGTCCACGAACATGGGTGGCTGGTGCCGGCGGCTCCGGGATCAGGGCGCTCGGCCGATCGGGTTTCCGGGGCGGCCGCCGGGACGCGGCCGCCCGCGCTCAGCCGGCCGAGGGGAGGACGCTGACGAACCGGCGGCCGGCCCGCTCGTCGAAGCGGACCACGCCGGCGGTCTTGGCGAACAGCGTGAAGTCCACCCCGAGGCCGACGTTGGTGCCGGGACGGAACCGGGTGCCCCGCTGGCGGACCAGGATCGAGCCCGCCGTGACCACCTGGCCGCCGAACCGCTTGACCCCCAGCATCTTGGGCTGGCTGTCCCGTCCGTTCCGGGAGCTGCCGACGCCCTTCTTGTGTGCCATGGTCTCGCTCTCCGTGGTGATCGATTCAGCCGCCGGCCTCGATGCGCGTGATCCGGACGGCGGTGTAGTCCTGACGATGCCCCTTGCGGCGCGTGTAGTTCTTCCGGCGCTTGAACTTCAGGACGATGACCTTGCGACCGCGACCGGCGCGCACCACCTGCCCGACGACCCGGGCACCGGCCAGCGCCGCCGGCTCGACGACGGGTCCGCCGTCACCCTGGAGATAGGCGACCTGGGTGAACTCGACCGTGGCCCCCTGCTCCGCCGGCAGCCGCTCGAGGCGGACCACCTCACCCTCGCGGACCCGGTACTGCTTTCCACCCGTGACGATCACCGCCTCCACGCCCACACCTCCATGGCTTCTCTGCGATCACAATCGGAAGCCCTGATTTCACCACAGCCGGTCCCCGATGTCAACGCGCGCGTGGTACGATCGGCGCGTGAGACGCGCTCCGATCGCCCTCCTCTCGGGCGCCGTGGCCCTCCTGCTCGTCCTGGCGCTCCCCGGCGTCCGCGCCGGGACGGCTCACGCGCTCGGTCTCCTGGCGGCCGGCGATCTCGGCGGTCTCCGCGAGTATCTCCGCGGCTTCGGACTCTGGGCCCCGCTCGTCTCGGCCGCGCTCATGCAGGTCCAGGCGGTCATCGCGCCGCTCCCGTCGTTCCCCCTCATGTACGCCAACGGGCTGCTCTTCGGCACGCTCTGGGGGGGCCTCCTGTCCTGGACGAGCATCCTGGTCTCCGCGATGGTCTGCTTCGGTCTGGCGCGCCTCTTCGGCCGGCCCCTCGTCGAGCGCATGGTGAGCCCGGCCGCCCTCACCCGGGCCGACCGCCACCTCGCGCGACTCGGTCCGCTCGCCCTCTTCGTGGCCCGGCTGATCCCCCTGACCTCGTTCGACCTCCTGAGCTACGCGGCGGGCCTGACCTCGATGCGCCTCGGCCCCTTCTGCCTGGCGACCGGGCTCGGGATGGCCCCGGCCATCTTCCTGACCGCGGCCGCCGCCGATCTCGGCTGGCACTCGCCGTGGGCGCTCCTCGCGGCGATCCTGGGGATCGCCGCCGTGGCCGGGTTGGTGGTCCTCGTCCGCCCGCGGGTGGCCCGTCGGCTCGGCGGCCAGCCGGCTGGTGCGACGCCCCCTCGAGACCCCCGAGCGGCCCCCTTCGGAGGCCGCGGCAATGCTGCGGCTCGGAACGGCGCCGCGGTCGGTGATCCTAGAGTCCTTGACGCGCCAAAGTCATGGTAGATGAGTCAAGTTCTCGGGGGCGGGGCCGAGGAGCGAGCAGCGCTAGGACGCAGGGAGTCGCCGACCGCAGGCGTACTCCGAGTACGCCGAGGATCGGCGACGACCGAGGACGACGCGATGCGACGCTCATCGGCCCCGCCCGCTAGGCCGTGCGGCCGAAGTACTCCGCCAAGCGCTGGCGCAGGAAGAGCCGCGAGCGGTGGACCCGGGACTTCACGGCCGGGAGGCTGATGCCGAGCAACTCCCCGACCTCGGGGTTCGACACCCCCTCCATGTCGTGGAGCACGAAGGCCGTCCGGTAGTCCGGCGGGAGGCTGTCGATCGCCTCCCGGAGCCGCTCCCGGGCCTCCCCCTGGAGGGCAGGGTCCTCGAAGGCCTGGGTCCAGTCCCGGACGGGCTCGGCAAAGTGACCGTCGGCGTCGAAGGAGGGCAGGAGAGTCTCCCAGGACACCTCGTCCCGGCCCCGCCGGCCGCGGAGCTTCTGGTAGGCGGCGTTCGCCGTGATCCGGTAGATCCAGCTCCCGAGCGCGGACTCGCCTTTGAAGGTGTCGATCTTCCGGGAGACGGTCCACATGACGTCCTGGGTCACTTCCTGGGCATCCTCCGGATTCCCGGTGATCCGCAACGCAAGCCGGTACGTCTTCGGGGCGAATCGAGCCACCAGCTCCTCGACGGCCTCGGGCCGGCGGTCGAGCAGCGACTGCTGCAACTGCTCGTCCGACCACTCGGTTGTCGGCGTCACGGGTCGTGCCATGGGGCAATCCGCCCGGTCCCAGGATCCCACCGTCCGCCGCCGGACCGGCCGGGATCCCCGCCGCCTGCCCGGGCAAGGGACGCGCTCAGCTTCGAGCGTCGACGGGTCCGGCGTCTCGGGCAGGCCGGGAACCCTGTGGGCGTGAATGTCCTAGGTACCACGGCCGACCGACCCGGTCAAGCGCGCCGGCATCTGCATCTACCCGGCCCGCCGGCGCTCGCTTGACACTGACCGCGCCCTCGGGTAGTCGTGGGGAAGGGTTCATCTGCCAGGCTGCGGTCCCGCGAGCGGGGCCGCCTGAATGGCCCACGGGGCGATCGCGTCGGAACGGGACGAGGACGGTCAGACCATGCGGACTCGATGGATTCGCGCGATGCTCGCTACGCTGCTCCTGGGTCTCGGTAGTGCTCACCCGATCGGCCTCGGGGGGGCGCCGGCGCTCGCCCAGGAGCTGGCCCCTCAGCCCCCTCCGCCTCCCCAGGTGGAGTCGCCTGGCCCCCCGCCCAGCCCGAACGCCGTGTGGATCGCCGGACACTGGCTCTGGCGAGGCGGCCGGTACGACTGGGTGGCCGGGCGGTGGGAGAACGCCCTCCCCGGGGCGTCCTACATCCCGGGCCGGCACAAGCAGACGGGGCAGGGGTGGGTCTGGGAGCCCGGCCGTTGGCGCAAGCCCTAGCGGCGCGGGCCCCGGCGCCAGGCCCTGCGCCGCCATGACGGCGCCACGAATAGATCGGGCTAGAACAGGGGGGTGGCGGCGCGGAGGGCGGTGTCGAGGAGCGGGCGCGGGTAGAGGCCGAGGAGCACGATGGCGAGCGCGCTGACGAGGATCACGAGGGCGAGAGCCGGCGGCACCGAAACCGGCGTCGTCGTGACGGGCGGGTCGATGTACATCTGCTTGGCGACGAGCAGATAGTAGAAGAGGGCCACCACGGTCAGCACGGCACCGAGCAGCACCAGCCCGTAAAGGCGCGCCTCCGCCGCCGCCCAGAAGACGTAGAGCTTCGCCCAGAAGCCCACCACGAAGGGGATCCCGCCCAGCGAGAGCAGGAAGAGCAGCATGGCCAGCGCCAGGAGCGGCGAGCGCTGGGCCAGCCCCCGGAACGCGGCAACGCCGGTCGATCCCTCGGCCTGGGCCACCGCCTCGACGACCAGGAAGGCCCCCATGTTCGCGAAGACGTAGGCGACCAGGTAGAAGAGGACGACGGCGACGCCGAACGGGCTCACCGCCGCCACCCCGAGCAGCATGTAGCCGATGTGGGCGATGCCCGAGTAGGCGAGGAGCCGCTTGAGGTTCGTCTGGGGCAGCGCCATGAGGTTGCCGGCGACCATGGTGATCGCCGCCAGCGCGGCGGCCAGGGGCACCCAGACGGCCGCCCGGTCGCCGGCTCCCTCGAGGAAGACCCGGACGATGACGGCGAAGCCCGCGGCCTTGGGCGCCACCGAGAGCCAGGCGACGAACGGCGTGGAGGCCGCCTCGTAGGTGTCGGGCACCCACATGTGGAAGGGGAAGGCCGCGATCTTGAACCCGAGGCCCGCCAGGACCAGGATGAAGCCGAGGACGAGGACCGGGTTGCCGGCGCCGAGGGCTCGGACGAGCTCGGGTACCATCGTCGTGCCGGTGGCGCCGTAGAGGAACGACAGACCATAGGCCAGGATCGCCGTGGACAGGCTCCCGACCAGGAAGAACTTCAGTCCCGCCTCCACCGCCAGCTCCTCGCGCTTGTCGAAGGCCGCCAGCACGTAGAGCGGGATCGACATCAGCTCGAAGGCGACGAAGAGCAGCACCAGCTCCCGGGCCGACGCCAGGAGCAGCATGCCGAGGAGCGAGGCCAGGATCAGGAGGTGGTACTCCGGCGCCCGCCGGTGGAACGCGGGCTGGCGGAGCGCCAGCCCGCCGACCACCCCGAGCAGCGTCGCCAGCACGAAGACCTGCTTGAAGAAGCGGGCCAGCCCGTTGACGACGTAGGCGCCCTCGAACAGGGCCCCGCGCGCGTCGAAGAGGACCGAGAGCGCCAGCAGGCCGGCCAGGCCCACCGCCGTGACGACCCCCGCCTCCCGCCGGCGGGCCGGACCCGCCACCAGACCCAGCCCGAGGACGACCAGCATGAGCCCGGCCAGCGTCAGCTCGAGCGTGAGCAGCATCACGGCAGCACGCCCAGCCGATCCAGCAGCGCGACCGTGGCCCGGTCGACGGGGACGAGAGCCAGGGCCGGGACGAGCCCGAAGAGGACGAGGATCGCGGAGAGGAAGACCAGGCTGAACCACTCCGGCCCCCGGGCGTCGCCGAGGTGCGCGTACTCGGCCTCTGCCAGCGGGCCCCAGAAGATCCGCCGCGCCACTCGGAGCACGTAGATCGCCGTCAGGAAGGTGCCGGCCACCGCCGGGAAGAGCCACCACCGGTACGGCGACTGCCAGGCGCCGAGGAAGGTCAGGATCTCCGCGACGAACCCCGAGAGGCCGGGCAGCCCCAGCGAGGACAGGGCGCCCAGCGTGAACGCGGCGGCGATGCCCGGCATCCGGCGTCCGAAGCCGCCCATCCGGCCGATCTCCCGGGTGTGCGCCTTCTCGTAGATGAGGCCGACCAGGGCGAAGAAGAGTCCGGTCATGATCCCGTGGGCGAACATCTGGAAGACCGAGCCGTTCAGCCCCGCCTCCGTCAGCGTGGCCGCCCCCAGCATCACGATCCCCATGTGGGAGACCGAGGAGTAGGCGACGACGTATTTCAGGTCGGTCTGGGCCATCGCCGAGAGGGCGCCGTACACGATGTTGACGACGGCGATCGTGCCCATCAGCGGGGCCCACTCGACGGTCCCTTCCGGCAGGAGACCCATCGCGACCCGGACGATGCCGTAGGCGCCGAGCTTCATCAGCACCCCGGCGTGCAGCATCGACACGGCGGTTGGCGCCGACGCGTGGCCGTCGGGCGACCAGGTGTGGAGCGGCCAGATGCCGGCCAGGATCCCGAAGCCCACGTACAGCGCCAGGAAGACCCAGCGCTGGACCACGGGGTCGAACTCCGCCTGCTGGAGCGTCAGCAGCGAGAAGGACCGGGTGCCGGCCGCGAAGTAGAGCACGAAGATGCCGACCAGGATGAACGCCGACCCGAAGAGCAGGTACAGGGTCAGCTTCATGGCCGCGTATTCCTTCGTCCCGACGCCCGTCGCCCGGAACGCCCACGCGAAGGGGCCTCGGGGGAGGACCCGGCCGGTCGAGCCCCAGATCCCGATCAGGAGGTACATCGGGAGGACGGCCAGCTCGTAGAAGAGGAAGAAGACGAAGAGGTCGAGCGAGACGAAGACCCCGAAGACGCCGGTGACCAGCGTGAGCAGGAGCGCGTAGAACTCCTGGTCCCGCTCCCGGACGGTCCAGGAGGCGAAGACGCCGGCGAAGATGATGATCGCGGTGAGCAGGATCAGGAGCACCGACATCCCGTCCGCCCCCAGCTCGATCGCCACGCCGAGGGTGGGGACCAGGGAGTAACGCTCGTAGAACTGGAAGCCGCCGGTGGAGACCTGATAGGCGCCGTAGACGTAGAGCGACAGCGCGAGCGAGATGCCGGTGGTCACCACCGCGATGCCGCGCACCGCCGCCGGTCGCCGGCGGGCGGTGAACATGATCAGGACCGCGCCGACGAACGGAGCGGCGGTGATGAGCGAGAGGACCGGCCAGCTCCCGGTCATATCCAATAGGGGGGGGAGTCCCAACCACTCCCCCCCTAGACCCCCCCACCTGGGGGTTACGCCCCCCCACCTGGGGGTTACGCTCCCCCACCTGGGGGTTACGCCCCGTCCCCCACCTGGGGGTTACGCCCCCCCACCTGGGGGTTACGCCCCCCCACCTGGGGGTTACGGTCTGTCTGAAGCGGTGCGTGCCATGCTGACGGCCGGATCGGCTCACCAGGCGCTCCAGATCACCACCAGCAGCAGGAAGCCGGCCGCGACGCCGTAGAGGTAGTCCTGGGCCCGACCGGTCTGCAGCCGCCGCAGCCCGGCCCCGGCCTGGAGGGTCCACGCGCTCGCCACGTTCACCAGGCCGTCCACCAGGTAGCGATCGATCCACCCCACCACGCGCGCCGTCGCGAGGACGACCCCCCGGTACAGCGCCGCGTAGGCGGCGTCCAGGCCGTACCCCCGATCAGCCGCGGTGGCCAGGGGCCCGAAGGCGCGCCGGAGGGCGTCCGCGGACAGGATCTGCCGCTGGTACACCGCCCAGGCGCCGACGATCCCGGCCCCGGCGAGGACGACGGACAGGGGCGCCAGCCAGCCGGGGCCGTGCGGCAGGGCCGCCTGGACGTCCTCGCCGACGAACTGGGCCAGGCTGAGCCCGAGCCGACCGCTGGCTAGGATGCCCGCCACGACCGAGAAGATCGCCAGCACCCACAGCGGCCCCAGCATCACCGCCGGTGGGTCGTGGGGATGGCCGGGGGCGGCGCCGGGCCCGAAGAACGCCAGGAAGATCGCACGGAACATGTAGAAGGCCGTCAGCAGCACGGTCAGCGCGAGCATGAGGAACGGCCCGACCAGGTCGGCCTCCCAGACCCCGGCCAGCACGGCCTCCTTGGAGAAGAAGCCCGAGAGCGGCGGGATGCCGGCCAGCGCCAGGGCGCCGACCACGAACACGATCGCCGTCTTCGGCATGGCCCGGCCGAGCCGGCCCATCTCGAAGAGGTCGTTGGTGTGGACGGCGTGGATCACGGCGCCGGCCGCCAGGAAGAGCAAGGCCTTGAAGAAGCCGTGGGTCAGCAGGTGGTAGAAGCCGGCCACCGGGGCGCCGGCGCCGTGGGCCGCCATCATGTAGCCGAGCTGGGAGACGGTGGAGTAGGCGAGGACGCGCTTGATGTCCCGCTGGACGAGGGCCAGCGTGGCGGCCAGCAGCGCGGTGAAGGCGCCGATCCAGGCGATGAGGACGAGGAGCTGGGGGACGGCGAAGAACAGGGGGAAGGTGCGCGCCACCAGGTACACGCCGGCGGTGACCATGGTCGCGGCGTGGATGAGCGCGGAGACCGGCGTCGGGCCCTCCATCGCGTCGGGGAGCCAGATGTGGAGCGGGAACTGGGCGCTCTTGCCCATGGCGCCGAGATAGATGAGGCCCAGGCAGAGCGCGAGGTACCGCGGCTCGATCACCCCCTGGCCCACCGTCCGGAAGAGCGAGTCGAAGGCGAACGTCCCGGTCGCGCCCCACAGGAGGACGATGCCCAGCACGAAGCCGACGTCGCCGAGGCGCGTGACCCAGAAGGCCTTGACCGCGGCGGCGGCCGCCGCCGGCCGCTGGTAGTAATAGCCGATCAGGAGGTAGGAGCAGAGCCCGACCAGCTCCCAGAAGACGAACATCTGGAGGAAGTTCGGCGCGAAGACGAGCCCCAGCATCGAGAAGGCGAAGAGCGACTGGTAGAGGTAGTAGCGGCCGAGGCCGGCCGGCGGCTCCTCCGCGAGGTAACCGAGGGAGTAGAGCTGGACCAGGAACGCGACCAGGGCCACCAGGGCCGCCATCGCGGCGGCCAGCGGGTCCACGTAGACGCCCACGGTCGCCAGGGGCGCCCCCGTCTGCGGCAGCCAGGGGATCGTGAGCACGCTCTCGCGGCTCGGCCCGGCCCCGACCGCCAGCGACACCGTGACCGTCCGCCAGAGCCCGGCGACGAGCTGGACGGCGGCCACGAGGGCGGCGGCCGAGCCGGCCAGCGAGACGACCGCCGCCGCCCGGCCCGCCCGGCGCAGCGGGGGGCAGACCCCGAGCACCAGGGCGGCCAGGAACGGGCCAGCGACGACCGTCAGGGCCAGGAAGGTCTCGCTCACCGGGTTATTCGGGCCGGGGGGGAGCTGCGCGCTCCTCCCCCGGTCCCCCCCTCCGGATGTCCCCTCGCAAGCGCATCCTCGGCGATTGCTTCAGGGCGCCTCCGGGCCGGGGGGGAGCTGCGCGCTCCTCCCCCGGTCCCCCCCTCCGGATGTCCCGGCGCTGGCGCAGGTTCGGCGACTCCTTCACCGCTGCTCAGCCCCGGAGCAGCGTCAGGTGATCCGCCTCGACGGTCCGGCGGACGCGGAAGATCACGATGACGATCGCCAGGCCCACCGCGATCTCGGCGACGGTGATGGCGATCGTGAAGAGCGTCAGGACCCAGCCCGCGACCCCGGCGCCGTAGCGGGCGAAGGCCACGAGGTTGATGTTGACCGCGTTCAGCATCAGCTCGATGCCGAGCAGGATGCCGACCGCGTTCCGCCGGGTCAGCACGCCGAAGAGCCCGATGGCGAACACCCCGGCGGCGAGCAGTAGGTACGCCTTCAGCACGCGCCCTCCCTCGGCAAGGGGCGATGACCGACGCTGCCCGGCCCTCGCCCCGGCCCGATCCCTCGCTTCAATCCTCCGTGCGCGCGACGTGGACCGCGGCCAGCAGCGCCGCCAGCAACAAGACGCCCAGCACCTCGAACGGCAGCACCCAGTCCGTCAGGAGCGCCCGCCCCAGCAACTCCGTCGTCGCCGGCCGCCCCGGCCCGGCCGGGGCCACCGGGAGGTGAGCCCGGAGCAAGACCGCGGCGACGGCCGCGAACACCGCCACCGCGACGACGGCGCCCCAGCCGATCCCCCGATTCATCTGCTGGATGCGCTCGCCGACCAGCCGCTCGGTGAGCATGATGGCGAAGACGACGATGGTCACCACGCCGCCCGCGTAGAGGAGGACCTGGGCGGCGGCGAGGAACTCGGCGTGGAGCAGGAGGAAGAGCCCCGCCGTGGCCACCAGAGCCAGGGCCAGCCACAGCACCGAGTGAAAGAGGTTCCGGGCCAGGACGACCTGCAGGCTCCCGACGAGCAGCAGGACGGCCAGGCCGGCCAGTCCGATCGCCTCGCCGGTCACTCGCTGGCGTCCGTCCCCGTGGTGGGGCGCGGCTCCCCGGCCCGGGCCCGGTCGGCTCCCCTCGGCGCCGGCGCCTGCATCGCGCGCAGGCGGGTGCCGGTCGCCCAGGACGGCGCGAACTGCTGGCCCAGCGTGTGCAGCCGGTCCTTGTCGAGCAGCAGCGTCCGGCGGTCGTCGGTGGCCAGGTCGAAGGTCTTGAGCATGATGATCGCGTCGGTCGGGCAGACCTGGACGCACAGCTCGCAGAACTCGCAGGCGTAGAGCTCCAGGAAGAAGATCTTGGCGAAGTTCCGCTTCTCGCCCTTCAGCATCTCGACCTTGATGACCTGGGGCGGGCAGATGTACTCGCAGAGCCGGCAGCCGATGCAGTTCTCCTCGCCCGTCTCCGGATCGTAGGTGAGAGCCAGCAGCCCCCGGAAGCGCTCCGGGTACGGCCGGGTCACCTCCGGGTAGTGGACGGTGACCGGCTTGCGGAAAAGGTTCCGGAGCGTCACCCCCATCGCGGTGCCGCCGGCCCGGATCATCCGGAGCGTGGTCCGGAGCGTCTCAGCCACCGCCGCCGCCTTGCAGCACCACCACGACCGCCGCCGCCAGCAGGAGGGCCAGCGAGGCGGGCAGGAACACCTTCCAGGAGAGCGCCAGGATCTGGTCGACCCGGATCCGGATGAACGACCAGCGGATCCAGACGACCAGGAGGAAGAGCATCACCGCCTTCAGGATGAACCAGACGGGCCCGAGCCCGGCCGGCCCCGGGCCGAGCCAGCCGCCCAGGAACAGGAGCGTCCCCAGGCACGCCACCCCGAAGAGATGGGTGAACTCGGCGAGCTGGATCAGGGCGAACTTCATGCCCGAGTACTCGACACGGAAGCCGGCGACCAGCTCCGACTCCGCCTCGACGATGTCGAAGGGGATCCGGTTCTCGGAGGCGAGCGACGCGACGAGGAACGCCGCGAACGCGAGCTGGCCGAGCACGGGGTAGGTGACGAACCACCACGGATCCTGGGCGGCGACCAGGTCGCTGAGCCGCAGCGACCCCGCCAGCACGACGGGCACCAGCGCGATCAGGATGAACGGCACCTCGTACGCGATGATCTGGTTCACGGCCCGCATGGCGGAGAGGAGCGCGTACTTGTTGTTGGACCCCCAGCCGCACATGAACAGCCCGACGACCTCGAGGGAGGACACCGCCAGGACGAACAGGAGCCCGATCTGGAGGTCGGCCAGCGCCAGCCGCGGCGCGAACGGGATCGCGGCGTACATCAGGAAGGCAGGGATCAGGAAGACGATCGGCGCCAGGTTGTAAACCGGCCGGTCGGCGACGGTCGGGACGATGTCTTCCTTCAAGAGGAGCTTGAGCGCGTCGGCGATCGGCTGGAGCCAGCCGTGCGGCCGCCCGACCCGGTAGGGTCCCACCCGCGACTGGAGCCGGGCCGCGAACTTCCGCTCGAGCAGCGTCAGGTACGCGATGAACACGAGCACGCCGTTCAGCAAAATGAACGGCGGAAGCACGATCCCCACCACGTCGGCCACGCTCATCCCGCGACCCCTGAGCCGGGCCGAGAACCGAGCCCGCTCATCCCGCGACCCCCGAGCCGGGCCGAGAACGGAGCAGCGCCCAAGGGAAGGCGTCCGACGGACGCAGGGAGTCGCCGACCGCAGGCGTACTCCGAGTACGCCGAGGATCGGCGACGACCGAGGACGACCATAGGCCGGGACGGACGCCCCAGGCCGAAGGCCGTCCGATCGACGCAGGCCGAGCGCGTCACGGCCGAGATAGAGATCGCGAAGGTTCTCGGCCCGGCTCGGCCCGGCTCTCACCGGTCGACCTCGCCGAAGACTGGATCGATCGACCCCAGGATCGCGACGGCATCGGCGATCTTGTGGCCGGGAAGGATGTGGCCGGCGACCGCCAGGTTCGAGAAGGACGCGCCCCGCCACTTCATCCGGTAGGGCTTCGTCGCGCCGTCCGACACCAGGTAGATCCCGACCTCGCCCCGCGGCCCCTCCACCCGGGCATAGGCCTCGCCCTTCGGCAGCTTCACCTGCGCCACCGACTTGACGCCGGGGCGCGAGGAGATAGGGCCGGCGGGCAGGCCGTCCAGCCCCTGCCGGACGATCCGGATCGACTCCCGGAACTCGCGCATCCGCACCCGGTAGCGGGCGAAGCAGTCGCCCTCGACCTCCACCGGGACGTCGAACTGGAAGTCCTCGTAGGAGGAGTACGGCTCGGCCCGGCGGATGTCGTGGGAGATCCCCGAGCCGCGGAGGAGCGGTCCCGAGATGCCGAGCTCCTGGGCCAGCTCCCGCGTGATGACGCCGACCCCCTGGCTGCGGACCAGGAAGATGGTGTTCCCCTCCAGCATGGCCTCGTACTCGACGAGTCGCTCCTCGATGTGGGCGAGCGTCCGCCGGCACTGCTCGGCCCATCCCTCCGGCAGGTCGTACCGCGTCCCGCCCACCTGGTGGAACCCGTAGAGGAGCCGGGCTCCGGTGAGCGCCTCGAAGAGGTCGAGGATCATCTCCCGCTCGCGGAAGCAGTAGAGGAACATGGTCGCCCCGCCCCCGAGGGCGCCGCCCATGTCCATGCACCACGTCCCCAGCCACAGGCAGTGGGAGGCGATCCGCTGCAGCTCGGCCACCAGGACCCGGAGATGCTGCGCGCGCTTCGGCACCTCGATCTGGCCGAGCTGCTCGGCGGCCCGGACGTAGGTCAGCTCGGCGGTCATCGCGGCGACGTAGTCGGTCTTCGAGGCGATCGAGGGGTACTGGACGTAGGTCAGCGTCTCGCCCAGCTTCTCGTGGCAGCGATGGAGGTAGCCGATCACCGGGTCCACCGCCACGATCGTCTCGCCCTCCAGCGTGAGGATCATCCGGAAGACGCCGTGGGCGGACGGGTGCTGCGGCCCCATGTTCATCACGAGGCGCTCGTTGCCGCCGTAGCCGTACTCGATGACCGTTCGCCCCTCGGCCATGGGTTAATCGGGCCGGGGGGGAGCTGCGCGCTCCATCCGGATCGCCGCGGCGCCACGGGCCTGCGGCCCTCGGGACGCCGCGTCCCTCTGGTGGCCCGGACCCCCCCTCCGGGTTTCCCACCGTTCAGACGTCCTCGGAGATTCCTTCACCGCTTTCATCACTTCTCAGTGGAGTGGGGAGAAGAAGGTCGGGATCAGGAGCTTCGACTCCTGCGCCTGCATCAGGGGATGGAACTTCGCCCGCACCTCCTGCCAGGCGGCGTCGCTGGCCAGCCCCTTCCAGACCTCCGCCCGGTGCTGCCAGTCGCGATAGGGCCAGAAGTGGACCACCGTGTTGAGCGGGCCCACCTCGGTCTGCC
This sequence comes from uncultured Candidatus Rokubacteria bacterium, assembly GCA_963708025.1. GTDB lineage: Bacteria > Methylomirabilota > Methylomirabilia > Rokubacteriales > DASRDR01 > CAVPSB01. Next base: position 302,526 of record CAVPSB010000032.1, read on the forward strand.
AGAAGCCGACCGGCGACGAGTGCTTCTCGCGGATCGGCAGGGCCGCCTGGACCGCGCGGGCCCACTCCGCCATCGTACCGGGCCGGAGCCGGTAGATCCGGAGCTCGTACACGCCCATGCCCGTCGCCGGCCGGACGGGGTACCAGTCGAACGGCGTGAGCAGCATGTTCTCCTGGCGGGTGAGCAACGGCGCGCTGCGGGGGACGTACTCGGTCATCCAGCGCTGGTCCTTCGCCAGCCCTGCCCGCGCCTCGGCCCGGGCGGCGACGTCGGCGAACTCCCAGAGGTGGAGCGCCTGGTTCAGCGGGCCGTGCTCGGTGGTCCAGTAGCCGAGGAGCTTGCCGAAGCGGTCGCCCCGGATCGGCCGGCTGACGTTCCCGGCCAGCTCCACGAACTCGGCGAGCTTGCCCGGCTGGACCTCGTAGGTGCGCAGTTCGTGGATCATCCTGTCCTCCGGACTCGGTTATTCGGGCCGGGGGGGAGCTACGCGCTCCATCCGGATCGCCGCAGCGCCTCGGGCCTGCGGCCCTCGGGACGCCGCGTCCCTCCGGTGGCCCCGGACCCCCCCTCCGAGTTTCTCGTCGCTCAAATGTCTCGGGCGATGATCTCATCGCCTCTCATCGGTACGGCGGATGGGCCGTGTTGACGGCATAGTCCTTGCGGAGCGGGTGACCCTCCCAGTCCTCGGGGAGGAGGATGCGCCGCAGATCCGGGTGCCCGTCGAACCGGATCCCGAACAGGTCGTAGCACTCGCGCTCCATCCACAGGGCGCCCCGAAAGAGCCCGGTCAAGCTCGGGCACGACGCCTCCCGGCCGATGCGCGTCTTGAAGGTCAGGCCCAGCCCGCTCTCGAGATTCTCCAGCCGGCAGACGACGTCGAACCCGTCCGCCTTCCAGTCCACCGCGGTGAGGTGGCAGAAGTACCGGCAGCCGAGCCTGTCCCGAGCGAACCCCGCCGCCTCGGTCCAGCGCTCGACGGGGACGGAGACGACGAGGTGCCGGGCGTCGAGCGGCCGCTTCGGGTCCTCTCCCGCCGCCTCGACCCCCAGGTGCTCGCGAATCGCGGCGAGGGCGGCTTCGAGGGTCACCGAGCCTGTCAATCGGGGGTCGGCGCGGCTGCGGGCCGCCGGCCCGTCTTCTGGAACTCCGCCACCTTCTCCTGGAGCTTCAGGATGCCGAACATCAGCGATTCCGGGGTCGGCGGGCAGCCGGGCACGTAGACGTTGACGGGGACCACCCGGTCCACGCCCTTGACCACGTGGTAGCCGTGGCGGAACGGGCCGCCGGAATTCGCGCAGGAGCCCATCGAGATGCACCACTTGGGGTCCGCCATCTGCTCGTAGATCCGCTTGAGCATCGGCGCCATCTTGATGGTGACGGTGCCGGACACGATCATCAGGTCCGCGTGTCGGGGCGAGGCCCACGGCACCATGCCGAAGCGCTCGACGTCGAAGCGGGAGGCGAACGTCGCCATCATCTCGATCGCGCAGCAGGCGAGTCCGAACGTCACCGGCCACATCGACGACTTCCGGGCCCAGTTGAAGATCTTCTCGGTGGAGGCGACCATGAGCCAGCCGCCCGGGAAATGCTCCAGCCGGTCGGCCAGGCTCGAGAAAGTCTCCGAGATCTGGTCCCCGTCGACGCGCTCCTGACGGTACTTCACCCACTGCTGGAGGTCCTTGAACTCCTCCCACTCGACCGGCGGGATGGCGTACGGTGTCGGGGGAGGCGCTTTCATCTCCACGCCAGCACCCCCTCCCGGTACGCGTACAGCCAGCCGAGCAGCAGGATGCCCAGGAACACCAGCATGGGGGCGAGGGCGGCCCAGCCGAGCGCGCGCAGGACCAGGGCCCACGGGAAGAGGAAGACCGCCAGCGCGTCGAAGACGATGAAGAGCAGCGCCACCAGGTAGAAGCCCACCGGGAACTGGATCCAGGCCGAGCCGATCGGTTCCGGCCCGCACTCGTAGCTGTCGAGCTTGACTGGATTCGGCCGAGCCGGCCGGACGATGCGGGCCACGGTCAGGCTCACGACGGAGAACGCGACGATCATGGCGAGGAACACGAGGACCGGCAGGTATTCGGTCACGGCGGGCCTCATTATACCAATACCCGCCCGCGGCGCGGCTCAGGGATCGGCCCCGTCCCTGGCCTGGCGTCCAGCGCGACGATATAATGCCCCGCGGGAACCTTTCGCGAGATCGGTCGGTTGACCGTAACGTGAGAGACCCATCGAGGGCCCAAACCTCGCACACAGGAGGCCGATCCATGCGAATCCTCGTGCTGACCGTCGTGGCGCTGGTGGCGGTAGGGCTGGTGGCCGGGCAGGCGTTCGCGTTCAGCTGCCCGACGCTTCAGAAGGCCGCCGGCGAATCGATCACCAAGGCCGAGGCGAACGCCGCCAAGGCGTCGGGCGACCGGGAAAAGGCCCGGGCGACCGCGATGGTGGAGGAAGCCAAGGAGCTGAACAAGCAGTCCGACGCGGACCACAAGGCGGGCAACCACGCCAAGTCCGAGGCGAAGGCGAAGGCGGCCAAGGCCCTCGCCGACATGGTTCAGTAGCGCCCCGGCCGGCTCACCGCAGACCGCCCCTGCCCCCGCGGGGGCGGTCGCGGACATACCGCTCGACCAGCCCGCCCACCTCCCGCAAGAGCTCGTCGCGGCCGTAGGCGCCCTTCTCGATGATCTGCTCCACCACCCCCGTCAGGCGCCTCCGGTCCTCCGGGCTCAGCTCCTTCGCCGTCACCACCACGACGGGGATGCCCCGCCACTCGGGGCGCGCCCGGAGCGCTTCGATGAACTCGAAGCCGTCCATCTCCGGCATCATGAGGTCGAGCAGGATCAGGTCGGGCGGGCGCTCGGCCACGCGGTCCAGCGCCAGCCGGCCGTCCGGCGCCTCGGAGACCTGCCAGCCCTCACGCTCCAGGAGCCGCCGTGCGAGGTCGCGGGCGGCCGGGTCGTCGTCCACTACAAGGACCGTGGGCAGGACCGTGGGCGCGGCCGACCCCGGGCGGTGACCCTGGAGGACGGCCAGCAGTCGGTCCCGGTCGACGGGCTTCGTCAGGTAGTCGGTCGCGCCGAGCGCGTAGCCGTGCGCCCGGTCGTCGACGATCGTCAGCATCACGACGGGGATCTCCGCCAGCTGGGGATCCGCCTTCAGCGCGCCGAGCACCATCCAGCCGTCGAGCCCCGGCATCATGACGTCGAGGGTGATCGCCGCCGGCCGCTCCTGGCGCGCGAGCCGGAGGCCCTCCTCCCCGCTCGCCGCCACCACGACCCGCAGGCCCTCCCTGGCCAGGAAGCGCCGCAGCAGGTCGTGCACGGTCGGGTCGTCGTCGATGACCAGCACGGTGCTCGCCGGCCTCCCCGGCGGCCGGCGACGCCGCGGCCGCCGCCGCGGGCTTGCCGGGGCCTCGGCCGGGCGCGGGCGGCCGGCTCGGCCTCGGCGGCGGGGACCTCGGCCGGGAGCCGGATCGTGAACGTCGAGCCCCGGCCGGGCTCGCTCACCACGCTCACGTCGCCGCCCATCATCTGGCAGAAGCGCCGGCTGAGCGCGAGCCCGAGCCCGGTCCCGCCGTACCGGCGCGCGGTGGACGCCTCCGCCTGGGAGAACGGCTGGAAGAGCTTCCCCATCTGCTCCGGCGTCATCCCGATCCCGGTGTCGCTCACGTCGAAGACGACCCACGCCCGGCCGCCGGACTCCTCCCGCACCACCCGGAGCCCGATGACCCCGCGCTCCGTGAACTTGCTCGCGTTGCTGATCAGGTTGAACAGGGCTTGCCGGACCTTGGTGAGATCCGCCCGCATGCCGCCCACCGACGCCGGGCAGTCGACCTCCAGCCGGTTCGCCTTCTTCGCGACGAGCGGCCGCGCGATGTTGACGACGTCGCCGACCAGGTGAGCCAGGTCGAAGCTCTCGAGGTAGAGCTCCATCCGCCCGGCCTCGATCTTGGACAGGTCGAGCACGTCGTTGATCAGCGCCAGCAGGTGCTTGCCGGCGCCGTTCATCTTCTGGAGGTCGGCCACGAAGTCGCCGCGGCCGATCTCCTCCGCCTCCTCCTGGAGCATCTCGCTGTAGCCGATGATGGCGTTGAGCGGCGTCCGCAGCTCGTGGCTCATGTTGGCGAGGAACGCGCTCTTCGCCCGGTTCGCCGACTCGGCCGCCTCCTTGGCCCGCCGCAGCTCCTCGGCCGCCCGCTTCCGCTCGGTGATGTCGCGGACGATGTTCTGGATCGCCGGCTGCCCCAGAAAGGTCACCGGGACGGCGGCGATCTCGACGTCCACGACCCGGCCGTCGAGCCGGACGAGCCGCTGCTCGACCAAGTCGGTCCGCTGCCCGGCTTCGGCCAGCGAGAGCCGGGCCTCGATCGCCGCGCGCTCCTCCGGGTGGACGAAGTCGAGGATCGAGCGGCCGGTCAGCTCGGCCGGGTCCGCCGCCCCGAACAGCCGGGCTCCGGCCGAGTTGACGAACATCAGCCGACCCTCGCGGTGGACCGCGATCGTGTCGGGTGACAGCTCCACCAGGCGGCGGTACCGCTCGTCGCTCTCCCGCTGCTCGCGGCGCGCGCGGTCGAGCGCGGCCAGCATGCCGTTGATGTCGCCGGCCAGCCGCGCCAGCTCGTCCGACCCGCTCAGGGCGAGGCGATCGGACAGGTCCCCCGTGGCGGCGATCCGCCCGACTTCCGTCCCGAGGGCGGCCAGGCGGGCCAGGACCAGCCGCTCCACCAGGCCGAGGGCGACCGCCCCGAACACCAGCCCCACCAGGGCGAGGGCGATCAAGAGGTAGCGCAGCCCGGCCCGCCCCCGCTCGTAGGTCATGCGGGGCGTCGTCAGCCGCAGGAGGAGCGCCGGACGGCCGTCCAGGTCGGCGAGGAGGAGGTAGCCGGCGATCGTCTCCTCGCTCAGGACCCGGACCCGGATGTCCCGGCCCGGCGACATGGCGGCGGCGGCGTCCCGGACGTCCGCCGGGGCGGCCGGGTCAGCGGGCCGGTACCCGGTGAGCGCCAGCCGCGTGCGCCTCCCGATCGCCTCGATGCCGGAGTCGTCGAGCCAACGGCCGGTGATCAGCGTGCCTCGGCTCGGCCCCGACTTGTCGGTCCGGAGGATCGGGCGCGACGCGACGAGCAGGAACCCGTCCGGGAGCGACAGGATCCCGGTCGCGCCGACCCCGTGGTCCGGCGGGCCGAGGAGGGGGCGCCCGGGCTCCAGGTGGGGGAGCACGCCGGAAGGCGGCGGCGTCGGCCGGCCGGCCGCCAGGTCGAAGCCCTCGGCGAAGACGATCCGGCCGGAGGCGTGCACGTACGCGATGAGGTTGAGCCCGAGTGACCTGATGCTGGTGTCCTGCAGGTTCGCCTTCACGTAGTCCGGGCTGCCCGTCTCCATGAAGGCGTAGGTGTCGTCCCACTCGGCCCAGTCGCGGACGGTGTAGGCCAGCTTGTTCAGCTCGTCCGCAAACGCCTCGCCGACCCGCTTGACGTGCTCCTGGGTGCGCTGCTCCGCCAGCTCGGCGATGCCCCTCAGGACGACGCGGGAGGTCACCGCGTAGACGACCACCATCAGGGCGACGAGGGTCAACCCGACGACGAGGAGGGTCTTCTTCCGGAGGCTCATGGAGTGCCCGCCCGACGGCTCCCGCGGGCGGCATTATCGCATGCACCGCGGGCGGATCGGGAGCGACACGGCGAACGGCCGCCGCTGCGACCGGCCAGCGGGCTTGACACCCCGTCGTCGCCGATGCTCTATTGCTCGTACGCTCCCGAGCCCTGTTGAATGGACCTCCCGATGTGCGACGTCGTCCGTATCGAGGACCGGGCGCTATCCGCCCGCCGGTGGCGCCCGATGATGTCGGGCCCGATCGAGCACGCCCTTCCGGAGATCCTCGCCGGCCACGAGACGATGGTCCCGACGCCGGGTGCCGGCACCGAGAACCTGGTCCGGATGTCTCGGTAGACCGCCATCTGCGGGGGCGTCGACGGCGACCGTTCGGCTCGAGCACGCCTGGAAGCGGTACGGCGCCGTCGAGGCGGTGACGGACCTGACCCTGGCCTGCAAGGACGGTGAGTTCGTCGCCCTGCTCGGGCCCTCGGGCTGTGGAAAGACGTTGACGCTCCGGATGGTGGCCGGGCTGGAGACCGTCTCCGAAGGAGACGTCTTCATCGGCGATCGGCGCGTGAACGAGCTGCCGCCTCGCGATCGCGACATCGCCATGGTCTTCGAGGACTATGCGCTCTACCCCCACATGCGCGTGTACGACAACATCGCCTTCCCCCTCCAGATCCGCGGACTGTCCCGCGCCATCATCGAGGACCGGGTCTCCCGCGCCATGGCGATGCTCGGGCTCCAGACCCTGCGGAACGAGAGCGTGCAGCGCCTGAGCGGCGGCGCCCAGCAGCGGGTCTCGATCGGCCGCGCGATCGTGCGTGATCCCCGGGTGCTGTTGATGGACGAGCCCATCTCCCACCTCGACAGCGCCCACAAGATCCAGCTCCGGGGGGAGCTCAAGCGATTGCAGCGGTCGCTCGGCGTGACGACGCTCTACGTCACCCACGACCAGGTGGAAGCGATGGCCCTCGCCGACCGGGTCGCCGTGATGAACCTCGGCCGTCTCCAGCAACTCGGGCCACCGCGTCAGCTCTACGAGCATCCAGCCAACCTCTTCGTCGCCGGCTTCATCGGCGAGCCGCCGATGAACCTCGTCCCCGTCGAGCTGGCGGAGGACGGGCAGCGCCTGCGGGGGGCCGACCTGGACCTCGCGCTGCCGGCGCGATTCCACGGCGTCCTCCAGAGGACCACCTCGCCACGCCTGGTCCTCGGCATCCGGCCGGCCGACCTCACGGTCGAGCTCTCGCCTACGGCGGGCGGCCGACGGGGCGGCGTGTACTCCGTGCAGCCGCGGGGGGACTCGGTGGTCGTCGCGGTGCGGACGACGATCGGGCTCTTGCTCGCCGAGACGCCGGCGGGGGCGGGCCTCGCCGTCGGCGACCTGGTCGGGCTCGGCTTCGCTCCCGACCGCATCCATCTCTTCGACGCCGAGAGCGGCGGCAACGTCCTCGGAGCGGCGGTCTAGAGTCCATGCGGTCGGTCGTCCTCCATCGGGTCACGAAGCGATACGGCCGGACGGAGGCGGTGAGGAATCTCGATCTCACCTGCCCGGCCGGTGAGGTGACGGTGCTCCTCGGGCACTCGGGCGCGGGCAAGACCTCGATCCTCCGGGTGGTCGCCGGGCTCGAGACCGTCGAGGTGGGCGAGGTCGTGATCGGGGGCGCGGTCGTCAACGAGCTGGCGCCGCGCGATCGCCACGTCTCGATGGCCTTCGAGAGCTATGCCCTGCATCCCGAGCTCACCGTGTTCGAGAACATCGCCTTCTCGCTCAGAATCGCGCGGGCCGGAGGGCGGCCGGGGCCGGGCGAGCTCGATCGCCGGGTGCGGGAGGTCGCCGAGCTCCTCGAGATCACGCCGCTGCTCACCCGCCGCCCGCGCGAGCTCTCCGGCGGACAGCGCCAGCGGGTCGCGCTCGGCCGAGCCCTCGTCCGGGAAGCCGGCGCGCACCTGCTCGACGAGCCCATCGCGCATCTCGACGCAAAGCTCCGGTACCAGCTCCTGGCGACGCTGAAGCACTTCCAGAAGTCACGAGGGATGACGACCCTGTGGACCACGCCCGATCAGCTCGAGGCGATGGCGGTGGCTGACCGCCTGGCCGTCCTCCGCGACGGCTCCCTCGAGCAGATCGGCCCGCCCGAGGAGATCTATCGTCGCCCGCGCACCCAGTTCGTCGCTGCCCTGCTGGGTGACCCTTCGATGAACTTCGTCGCCGCGCGGGTCCGACCCGGCGGCGGCGGCTTCACCCTCGAGGCGGGCGGCGTCGGGCTGCCGGTTGCCGCCGGGCTCGAAGGTGTCCTGGCCCGCCTCGGCGGCGAGGGGGCGGTCCGTCTCGGCGTCCGCCCGAGCGACATCGACCTGAGGCCGGCGCAGATGGGCAGCGCCGGGCTAGCCGCCGAGGTGCTGCTCTACGAGCCGTTCGGACGGTACGGCGTGACCACGGTGCGCGCGTTCGGTGCCGACTTGAAGGTGAAGACACCGGGTGCGGCGGAGTACCTGCCGGGGACGGGGGTGTCGCTGGTCCTCGATCCTGCGCGGTACTGCTTCTTCCATCCCGAGACGGGCGAGGCGCTCGGGCCCTGAGCGCCCCGCCCAGAACAGTCCTGACCCGGACAAGGAGGACGGACATGTACCGTATGAGACGGTTGGCGGAATCCGTGCGCCGCGGGTGGCTCGGCAGCCTGGCGCTCGCGACGCTCGTGCTCCTCGGGGCCCGACCCGCCGGGAGCTGGACGCTGGAGGAGGCGGCCCGGCCCTACAAGGGCACGACCGTCCGGGTCGGGGTCGCGGTCGTTCCCGTGATGGATGGGCTCCTGGCGCTGGTCGAGAAGGAGTTCGTGGCGCGGACCGGGATCGACGTCAAGATCGAGAAGTTCACGCATGACCAGTGGGATCCGAAGGGCGACGCGGACCTCTACTCGAAGACGGGCTACTTCGACATCCTCCAGATGCACTCGAACCGGTCGGAGGACTGGGCGACGAACGGGCACGTCCGGCCGATCAACGAGTACATGGACAATGCGAAGCTGCGCGACCCCGCCCTGGACCCCGGGGACTTCTTCCAGCCCCTCTGGGACGACATCTGCCTCTTCGAGGGCGGCAAGCGGATGTGCTTCCTGAACTACAACTTCCAGTTCATCTACTGGTTCCGCAAGGACCTGATCAACCACCCGGAAGAGCGTGCCAATTTCAAGAAGCGTTACGGCTATGACCTCGGTCCGGCCAAGACGTACACGCAGTACCGAGACATCGCCGAGTTCTTCACGCGCAAGAAAGGCGAGCGACTGGCCGGGAAGGCGCTCGACGACAACTTCTACGGCACCGGCCTCGTGGGCAAGCGCGAGCCCTCGTTCTCGTGGGAGTGGCACGTCGTCCTCTCCGGGTGGGGTGGGTCCCTTTTCGACAAGGAGGGTCGGCCGACCTACAACTCCAAGGAGAACATCGAGGCCACCAAGTGGTGGTTCGACCTCCGGAAGTTCGCGCCGCCCGGCGTGACCGAGGCAGGGTTCGTCGACCTCTTCGTGCTGATGACGAAGGGCAACGTGGCGCAGGCGTTCCAGTGGATCGACTTCGCCTTCGCCATCGATGAGCCCAAGATCTCCAAGGCGGTCGGGGTCTACAGCTACGACGTCCTGCCCGTCCGCGAGAAGGGCATCACGCCGGGCGGGTGGGGGGAGCCCGAGCCCCTGGTCATCAGCAAGTACAGCAAGAACCCCGAAGCCGCCTACCTCCTCATCCAGTGGATGTCCTCGAAGGACGTCCAGCGGAAGTGGATCGAGGGGCCGGGAAGCGGCCTGCCGCTCCGGAAGTCGTCGATGAACCTGCCGTTCGCCAAGAAACACCCGGCCTTCGCCCCCGCCGTCTCCTCCATGAAGCGGGGCTGGTTCGACCCCGGCTTCTCCAACTACATCCAGATCCGCGAGGAAGTGGCGATCCAGCTCACCCAGGCGGCGGCCGGCCAGCAGACCGTCGAGCAGGCGCTCGGCAAGGTCCAGGAGCTGGCGCTGAAGATCCACGCCACGGGCCCGATCAACCCTGGGCGGGCCCAGAAGAACCACTTCGCGAGGTAGGCCCGTCCTGAGCAAGGTCCACGCGCACGGCGAGAGGCGGGGTACCGGCCCCCCCGTCTCTCGCCCCTTCCTGACGCGCGCGCGCCGGGACGCCTACCCTTACCTCCTGCTGGCGCCGAGCCTGCTGGCCCTCGTCCTCGTCGGGATGTACCCGTTCCTCTACATGATCGTGCTGAGCTTCCGAAAGCTCGATTTCCGGCGTTCGAGCACGGCGGGCCCGTTCATCGGCTTCGACAACTACCGGGCGCTGTTCGGGGAGCCCGTCTTCTGGTCCTCGCTCGAGACCACGGCGCTCATCGTCCTCACCTCGGTCCCCCTCGAGCTGGCGCTGGGCTTCGCCGCCGCCTACCTCTTCAATCGGCAGTTCCCGCTCAAGCGTCTGGCGGTGACGGTGACCGTGATCCCGACCATCCTCGCCCCCGTCGCCATCGCCGTCATGTGGAAGATCATGCTGGCGACCCCGTGGGGATTCTTGACCTACAACGTCTTCTACAAGCTGGGGCTCTTCACCGACACGTCGATCTTTGGAACAGCCGGATGGGCCCTGGTCGCCATCATCGGGATCGACGTCTGGCAGTGGACCCCGTTCATGTTCCTCGTCCTCCTGGCCGGGCTCGGCGCCCTGCCTCAGAAGCCCTACGAGGCGGCCGCGGTCGACGGCGCCTCGCCCTGGCAGGTGTTCTCGCGCATCACGCTCCCCATGCTGCGGCCGTTCCTCCTCGTGATGCTCTTCATCCGGCTCATCGACGCCTTCAAGATCTTCGACACCGTCTTCATCCTGACCAAGGGCGGACCGGGCGTGGCCACCGAGGTCCTCTCCGTGTTCGCCTACCGCTACAATTTCGAGTACTGGAAGCTCGGGGAGACGTCCGCCCTCGCCATCGTGATCTTCCTCATGTTCTTCGCCGTCTTCGGACTGCTGTTCGCGGTGCTCCAGAAGCGCTACCGGGTCTTCTAGTGCGGCGACTCGTTCTCGGCGTCCTCATCGTGTTCGTCGTCGCGACCTCGCTCTTCCCCTACCTCTGGATGCTCGTCTCGAGCGTCAAGCCCGAGAACATCATGTACGCCACGCCGCCGGTCTGGATCTTCCGCCCGACCGCCGATCACTACTGGAACGCCTTCGTGACCAAGGGGTTCTGGCGGAACTTCCTGAACTCGGCGATCGTCTCGGTCTCGACGACGGCGCTCGTCGTGCTCGTCGGGACCCCGGCCGCCTACAGCTTCGCCCGCTTCCGGATCCGTCGCAGCGACGACCTCTTCATGTACATCCTCTCCACCCGGATGGCCCCCTCGATCTCGCTCGCCATCCCGTTCTACCTGATGTTCGCGAGCCTCGACCTCCTCAATACCTACACGGGGCTCGTCTTCGCCCATCTGACCTTCAACCTGTCTTTCTACATCTGGGTCCTGCGCGGGTTCTTCCGGGACGTCCCCGTCGAGCTGGAGGAGAGCTCGATGGTCAACGGCTACACCCGCTGGCAGGCATTCACGCGGGTGACGCTGCCGCTGGCGCGCTCCGGGATCATCGCCGCCGCGATCTTCTGCTTCATCTTCTCGTGGAACGAGTTCCTCTTCGCCCTCATCCTGGGCGCCGGGGACGTACGGACGCTGCCGATCGTCATCCCCTCGCTCATGAACCAGCGCGGGGTGGAGTGGGGCGAGATCGCCGCCATCGCCAGCGTCGTGATCCTGCCGATCCTGCTCCTCGTCTTCGCCGTCCAGAAGCACATCGTGCGGGGCCTCACGATGGGCGCCGTGAAGGGATAGGAGACACCGATGGGTGCTCACCACGAGCTCCACGCCTCGTCGAAGACGGTCCATTGGGGGTTCTTCGACGCCCGGCTGCCACCCGTGCTGCGGGTCGCGTCGGGCGACCGCGTCACCTTCCACTGCCTGACCGCCGAGCCGGAGGACCTCCCGCCCGACCCCTCCTGGGTGCTCCCCGAGCTGCGCGAGGTGCACGCCGGGTGCGAGCGCGGGCCCGGGCCGCACTTCATGACGGGGCCGGTGTGGGTGGAGGGGGCGGAGCCGGGTGACGCCCTCGAGGTGCGGATCCTCGACTGCTGGCTGCGGCAGGACTGGGGTTGGAACCTGATCGCCCCGCTTCTCGGCACGCTGCCCGAAGACTTCCCGCGGCTCCGGCGCCTGCACCTGACGATCGACCGGGAGGCCATGGAGGCCCGGCTGCCGTGGGGGATGCGGGTGCCCCTCCGGCCGTTCTTCGGCGTCATCGGCGTGGCGCCGCCGCCGGCGTACGGGCGGATCACGTCGGTCGTCCCCCGCGAGCACGGCGGCAACCTCGACAACAAGGAGCTCGTCCCCGGCGCCACGCTCTACCTTCCGGTGTGGAATCGCGGCGCCCTGCTCTCGGTCGGCGACGGCCACGCCGTCCAGGGCGACGGCGAGGTGTGTCTCACGGCGGTCGAGGCGACCGTGTCGGGGACCTTCGAACTGGTCGTCCGGAAGGACCTCCGCCTCGCCTTCCCGCGGGCGGAGACCCCGACGCACTGGATCACGATGGGGCTCGACCCGGACCTCGACGACGCGGCCAAGCAGGCGTTGCGCGAGATGATCGCGCTCCTGGGAGACCTCGTCGGCCTCGCGCCCGAGGACGCCTACACCCTCTGCAGCCTCGCCGCCGACCTCCGCGTCACCCAGCTCGTCGACGGCAACAAGGGCATCCACGCCATGCTGCCGAAGTCCGTGCTGGCGAGGTGATCGGCGCGCGTACGTCCGTCGGCGGCGGATGGCCCGATCACCGCCCGGGCTCGACCGGGAGCCCGCGCTTGACCCACTCGGCGAAGCCGCCCTCCAGGATCTCGACGTTGTCGTGCCCGCGCTTCTGGAGGAGCCGCTGCGCCTCGACCATCTCGACGAGGATGTCGGCGTATAGCACGACACGCCCGGCCCGCGGGATCTCGCCGGCCCGCCGGGCGAGATCGCCGAGCGGTACCGAGCGCGCGCCAGGCAGGCAGCCCTTCCGATAAGCCTCGGCCGGGCGAACGTTCGACCAGGGCGACGACCTCGCGCTGGTCGAGGAGGCGCTTGAGGAGCCGCGGCGAGACCTGGGGGACATCGAGGCCGAACCCGTGGCCGGCGGGGACGGCGGTGGGCGCGGCGGCGACCAGGACGAGCGCGAGGGCAAACCTCAGGCCGACGACGACACCCCGCAGGCTTCGGGTCCCGCCGGATGCCGGACGGCGGGCGCCTACGCCTGGCTCACGATCGGGGGCCAGCGGTCCTTCCACGGACTGGCGGCCTCGAACGCGGCGGACGCCGCGAGCACGAGCGGGTCGTCGAGGTGCCGGCCGACGATCTGCATGCCCACGGGCAGGCCATCGTCCGTCCAGCCGGCGGGGACCGTCGCGGCGGGCTGCCCCGTCATGTTGATCGGGAACGTGAAGGACAGCCAGTGATTCGGGCTGACCTTCCGCCCCGCGATCTCCTCCGGCCCCTGGATGCCGACCGGGAAAGGCGGGACGCCGAGCGTGGGGGTGAGCAGGAGGTCGTATCGGCGCATGAACTTCCACATCGTGTTGTAGAGCCCCTTCCGACCGACGACGGCGTCGGTCAGCTCCTCGGCCGTCCATGGCAGGCGCAGGAACTCGACGAGGTGAGGCGACATCCGCTCGCCGAGGCGGTCCGCCAGCGCGCGCATGCCGCGCAGATCCGTGTCGAGCGCCACCAGGCCCCAGAAGATGGGCTCGGGGTCGGTCCAGCCCGGATGCGCCTCCTCGACGACGCAGCCGAGATCACGCTCGAAGACCCGGACCGCCTGCCCGACGATCTCGCGGACGCGGCGGTCCACCGCCGCGTAGCCCCAGTCCGCGCTGTAGGCGACCCGGAGCCCTCGCACGTCCCGCCGGAGCGCCTCCCGCCAGTCGAAGTTCGGCCAGGGCCGGCTGTGCCGATCGCGGGGGTCGGGACCGGCGATCACCGAGAGCACCAGCGCCGCGTCGGCCACGGTGCGGCTGATGGGACCGATGTGCTCCAGGGACTCCCAGCTCGAGACGCCGGGATAGCGCTCGTCGCGGCATCCGGGGTAGAGCGGGACGCGACCCATCGAGGCCTTGATGCCGTAGAGGCCGCAGAAGCTCGACGGGATGCGGATGGAGCCGCCACCATCGCTGGCGATGGCCACCGGTCCCATTCCGGTAGCGACCGCCACCGCCGAGCCGCCGCTCGAGCCGCCGCAGTTCAGCGTCGTGTTCCAGGGGTTGCGGCTCGTCTCGAACACGGGGTTGATGGTCGTCCCGCTATAGCCGAACTCGGGCACGTTGGTCTTCCCCAGCCCGATCGCCCCCGCCGCCCGCAGCCGCTCCACCACGACGTCGTCCTCGTCGGGGACGAAGTCGGCGTAGGCGAGCGACCCCGAGACGGTCCGGACGCCGCGGGTGAGGACGAGATCCTTGATCCCCAGGGGCACACCCGCCATCGGCCCCACGTCCTTCCCGGCCATGATGTCGCGCTCGAGGCGCCGGGCGTCGGCCCGCGCCACGCCCGGGGTCGGGGTGCAGAAGGCGTGGAGCCGCGGCTCGAGCGTCTGCATGCGATCGAGCACTGCCTCCACCACTTCCACCGGCGAGAGCTTCCGGGCGCGGACGAGTCCGGCGAGGGCGACGGCGTCGAGCCGGCAGATCTCGTCGTTGTTCGGCATGGCGGCCTCCCAGCCGGTGGGCGCCGGCGCCCGACACCCCCCCAGTTCGGGACCTCCCGCCCACCCCCAGCCCCCCTCCCGATTGACCGGATCGATCGGACGGCCTTCGGCCTGGGGGGACGGCTCGGGCCTACGGCCCTCGCGACGTCCCGTCCCTCCGGCGGGCACTGGGGGGAGGGGGGGGGCCGGACGGCTCCATTCCTTCACACGCTCGCGTGACACCAGGTTCGAGCATGGTCGCCAGAGGCCGCGGGTCAGGCGCGCAGGGCGCGCGCGGCCTCGGCGATCGCCTCCACGATGAAATGATACCCGGTGCAGCGGCAGAGGTTCCCCGCCAGCATCTCGCGGATCTCGGTCTCGGTCGGCGCGGGGTTCTCGCGCAGGAACGCGTGGGCTGTGAGCAGGATGCCGGGCGTGCAGTAGCCGCACTGGAGGCCGTGCTTTTTCCGGAAGGCTTCCTGGAGCGGGTGGAGCGGTTCGCCCTCGTCACCACCGGGACCGGCCGCCTCCGCCAGGCCGGCCAGACCTTCAATGGTCGTGACGCTCCGCCCCTCGACCTGGACGGCCAGCAAGAGGCAGCTGCGCACGGGCTCGCCCTCCAGCAGCACGGTGCAGGCGCCGCACACGCCGTGCTCGCACCCGAGGTGCGTCCCGGTCAGATCGAGCTGCTCGCGCAGGAAGTCCGCCAGCGACGTCCGGGGCTCGGTCTCCCCGGTGCGCGGCCGCCCGTTCACGGTCACGCGGATCGCGCGCTTCACCGCGGCCGCTCCCCGTCCGTCCCGCGTCGCCCCGCGCGCCCGGTGGCGGCGAGGAGGGTGCGCTCCGCCAGCACCGCCGCGACCCGGCGGCGGTACTCCGGCGTGGCGTGGAGGTCACCGTCCGGTGACAGCGCCGCGGCCGTCGCCCGGGCCGCCTCCCGGATCCGCGCCGCGGTGGGCTCGCGACCGGTCAGTAGCGCCTCGGCCGCCCCGCCGCGCACCGGGATCCCGCCCACGCCGAAGAGCGCGAGGCGTGCGCCGGCGAGGACGCCGTCGTCTCCGCGCCAGACGACGGCCACCGCGCCGACCAGGGCGAAGTCGCCGTGGCGGCGCGCCACCTCGGCGAAGCCCCACCCGGCGCCGGCCGGCGGCAGGTCGAAGCGCACCTCGGTGATCAGCTCGTCGGCCGCGAGCGCCGTGGTGAGCGGCCCCCGGAAGAAATCGCCGGCCGGGATCACCCGCTCCCCCGCCGGGCCGCGCGCCACCACCGAGCCCTCGCTGCAGAGCAGCAGCGCCGGCAGCTCCGCGGCGGGGTCGGCGTGCGCGACGCTCCCCGCCACGGTCCCGCGGTTCCGGATGGCGACGTGGCTCACCGAGCGCATGATCTCGGCGACCAGCGGGGCACGCCCGGCGGCCCAGCGCTCGAGCGCCCGCTGGCGGCAGAGCGCGCCGAGGGCGAGCACGCCGTCGGCCTCGCGCAGCCAGTCCAGCCCGGCCACGCCGTTGATGTCCACGACGACGGCGGGCCGGGCCAGGCGGAGGTTCAGCAGCGGCACCAGGCTCTGGCCGCCGGCCAGGACCTTCGCCGCCTCCTGGTGCCGGGCCAGCACCTCCACCGTCTCCGCCACGGTCGCCGGCGCCACGTAGTCGAACGGGGCCGGCTTCACGGGACCCCTCCGCCGGCCCCCGCCTCGCGGGCGGCCTCGATCAGCCCCAGCACCGGCGACGGGCCGAGCGGGGCCCGGGTGACGCGAACCCCGAAGGGCCGGAGGGCGTCCTCCACCGCGTTGGCGATGGCCGCCGGCGGCGAGATGGCCCCACCCTCGCCGACGCCCTTGATGCCGAGGGGGTTGCGGGGCGACGGGAACTCGAGGTGGACGGTCTCGATCGGCGGCAGCTCCATCGCCGTCGGGACGAGGTAGTCCATGAAGGTCCCGGTGAGGAGCTGGCCCTGCTCGTCGTAGACCATCTCCTCCAGGAGCCCGCCGCCCACGCCCTGGGCGACGCCGCCGTGGATCTGTCCCTCGACGATCATCGGGTTGATCAGACGGCCGCAGTCGTGGGCGACCACGTAGCGCAGGAGGCGGACGGCGCCGGTGCCCGCGTCGACCTCGACGACGGCGACGTGCACCGCGCTCGTGTACGTGACGGTGGGCTGGTGGTGATAGACCGTCGCCTCGAAGTCGGGCGAGACCGCGCCGGGCCGGGCGAAGGTCGGCAGCGACCCCTGGATCACGCGCGCCAGCGGGAGCGCCGCGCCGGGGGCGCCCCGCACCGAGGCCACGCCGTCGGCGATCTCGATGTCGGCGGGCGCGGCTTCCAGGAGCGCGGCCGCCGCGGCCGCCAGCTTCTCCCGCACCCGGGTGGCGGCGACGTGGATCGAGCTGCCGGCGTTGACCGCGCTCCGGCTGGCGAAGGTGCCCACCCCGAACGGGATCGCCGCGGTGTCGCCGCCCACCACGGTGACCCAGTCGAGCGGGATCCCCAGCGCGTCGGCGGCGACCTGCGCGAAGGAGGTCTCGTGCCCCTGCCCCTGGCTGGCGGCCCCGGTGGCCACCACCGCCCGGCCGGAGGCGTCCATCCTCACCGTCGCCCCCTCGTAGGGGCCGATGGCCGTGCCCTCGACGTAGCCCGAGATCCCGATGCCGCGATAGATCCCCCGCGCCCACAGCTCGGCCTGCTCGCGGCGGCGCGCGTCGTAGTCGACGGCCGCCAGCGCCGCCTCGAGGTCGGCCCGGAAGTCACCGCTGTCGTAGACGAGCCGGTTGCCGTCGCGATAGGGGATGTCCAGCTCGTAGGGCAGGTCGGCCGCGGTCAGGTAGTTCCTCCGCCGGAGCTCGGCGGGGTCCAGGCCGAGCTCGCGGGCCAGGCAGTCGACGATCCGGTCCATGGCGAAGACCGTCTCGGGGCGGCCGGCGCCCCGGTAGGGCGCACTCGGGGTCTTGTTGGTGACGACGCCCCGGCACTCCACGGCGAAGTGAGGGATCCGGTGCGGCCCCAGGAGATGCGCCACCGTGTTGTAGGGCAGCACGATGCCCCACGTGTTGTAGGCGCCGAGGTCCACCCAGATCCGGTCGCGCACCGCGAGCATGGTCCCGTCCCGGCGGGCCGCGATGGCGATGTCGTGGACCTGGTGCCGCGCGTGCGCCGCGGCCATCATGTGCTCGCGCCGGTCCTCCGTCCACTTCACCGGCCGCCGGCACACGATCGCCGCCACCGGGACCAGGAGGTCCTCCGGGTACCCGTTGGCCTTGGTGCCGAAGCCCCCGCCCACGTCGGGGGCGATGACCCGGATCTTGTGAGGTGGCAGCCCGAGCGCGCTCACGAGCCCCTGCTGGACGAAGTGGACCACCTGGGTCGCGTTCCAGGTGGTGAGGCTCCCATCGCCGGGGTCCCAGCGGGCCACCACCCCCCGGGTCTCGATCGGCATGCCCACGTAGCGCTGGACGTGGAAGCGCTCCTGGACCCGCACGTCGGCCTCGCGGAACGCGGCCTCGACGTCACCGAAGCCGGTCGCGAAGTGCACGGCCACGTTGTCGCCCCACTCGGCGTGGATCAGGGGACTCCCCGCCTCGCACGCCGCCAGCATGTCCACGACCGGCGGCAGCGGCTCGTACTCCACCTCGACGAGATCGCCGGCGTCCTCGGCCACCGCTCGGCTCTCCGCCACCACCATGGCCACGATCTCACCCACGTAGCGGACGACGTCCTTGCCGAGGGCGAGCTGGGAGACCTGCTTCATCCGGACGTCCACGCGGGCGCCGAGCCCGGGGGGGATCGCGCCAAAAAGCGGGAGGGGCTTCATCCAGCGCGCCAGGTCGTCGAAGGTGAAGACGCGGACGACGCCCGGTAGGGCGGCCGCGACCCCGGCGCGGATCGTCCGGATCCGGGCGTGGGCGTGGGGGCTCCGGACGAAGGCCGCGTGGAGCAGGCCGGGCAGCTTGATGTCGTCCACGTACCGGCCCTCGCCCCGCAGCAGACGCGGGTCCTCCTTTCGCACCACCGACGCCCCGAAATACCTGGCCCCCATCGCTCAGCCGCCGAGGTAGGCCCGCTTGACGTGCTCGTTCTCGAGCAGATCCGGCGCCGGGCCCTCGAGCGTGATGCGACCGGTTTCCATGACGTAGGCGCGGGTCGCCATCCGGAGGGCCAGGAACGCGTTCTGCTCCACCATGAACACCGTCGTACCGTCCTTCCGGATCTCGGCGATGATGCCGAACGTCGCCTCCACCACCGCCGGCGCCAGCCCCAGGGACGGCTCGTCGAAGAGGATCAGCCGGGGTCGCGCCATGAGGACCCGGCCGATGGCGAGCATCTGCTGCTCGCCACCGGAGAGCGTGCCCGCCGCCTGGCGGCGCCGCTCGGC
The DNA here is from genome assembly GCA_963708025.1 of uncultured Candidatus Rokubacteria bacterium. Taxonomy (GTDB): domain Bacteria; phylum Methylomirabilota; class Methylomirabilia; order Rokubacteriales; family DASRDR01; genus CAVPSB01. The sequence goes on from CAVPSB010000032.1 coordinate 321,194, forward strand.
CAGGATCGGGAAGTGCGCGAGGACCCGCTCGAGGTCGGCGGCCACGCCCCGCGCGTCGGTCCGGACGTAGGCGCCCATCGCCAGGTTCTCCCGCACGGTCAGGTGGGGGAAGACGCGGCGGCCCTCGGGGCAGTGGGCGATCCCGCGCCGCAGGATCTCCTGGGGCGACAGGCCCTGGATCTCCCGCCCCTCGAAGACGATGCGCCCGGCGGTGGGGCGCAGGAGACCCGAGATCGTCTTGAGCGTCGTCGTCTTCCCCGCTCCGTTGGCCCCGACGAGGCACACGAGGTCGCCCCGGCCGACCTCGATGGTCACGCGGGTGAGGACCCCGAGCCGGCCGTAGCCGGCCGAGACCGCCTCAAGCCGCAGCATGGCCGGCGCCGAGATAGGCGCGGATGACGTCGGGGTCCCGCTGCACCGCCGCCGGCGGCCCGTCGGCGATGAGCCGGCCGTGGTTCAGGACCAGCACCCGGTCCGAGATGCCCATGACCAGACGCATGTCGTGCTCGACGACGAGGACGGTGACGCCCCCGTCGGCGATCCGGCGGACGAGCGCGGCCACCGCGGCCTTCTCGGAGAGCGTCATGCCCGAGGCCGGCTCGTCGAGCAAGAGGAGCTTCGGCCCGGCGGCCAGCGCCACCGCCAGCTCGACCCGGCGCTGGTCGCCGAAGGAGAGGTCGCCCGCGACCTCGTTCCGCTTGGCGCCGAGCCCCACCGTCTCGAGCAGCGCCGCCGCCGCCTCCCGCAGCCGCCGCTCCTCGTCCCGGACCCGGGTCCGGGCGAGCAGCGCCGCCGCGAGGCCGGTGCGGCCGCGGAGATGGAGCCCGGTGAGGACGTTCTCCACCACGGTGAGCGCGGGGAAGACGCTCGTCTTCTGGAACGTCCGCACCAGGCCCAGCGCCGCGATCCGGCAGGGGCGCCAGCGCGTGATCGGCGTGCCCCCCCAGAGGACTCGCCCGGCGGTCGGCGACTGGAAGCCGGTGATCACGTTGAAGGCGGTGGTCTTCCCGGCCCCGTTCGGCCCGATCAGGCTGGTGATCCCGCCCGGCCGGACGGCGAAGCTGACGCCGGCCAGGGCGGCCACGCCGCCGAAGCGGACGGTGACGTCCTCGACGTCGAGGCTCACGCGGCCCCCGGGCCCGGGCGCCGGCGGGCGGCCCACCGATCGGCCAGCTCGGGCACGATGCCGCGCGGCAGGAAGAAGAGCGTGGCGATCAGGAGTATCCCGTACAGCAGCATCTGCCACTGCCACGAGGTGACGGCCCGCAGCGCTTCCGGCAGCACGGTGAAGGCCACCGCGCCGACGATGGGGCCGGCCAGCGTGCCCTTCCCGCCGGCCACCACCATGATCACCATGGTGACGGTGTACGTGAAGAGGAAGACCTCCGGGCTCACGAAGCGGGTGTAGTGCGCGTACAGCCCGCCGCCGGCGCCGGCCATGCCGGCGCTGATGACCGCCGCCAGCACCAGGTAGTGGGTTCCGTCGATCCCCACCGACTCGGCGAGAGCCTCGTTCTCGCGGAGGGCGACCAGCGCCCGTCCCGGACGCGAGTGGACGAGGCGGCGGCAGGCGCCGTAGCACAGGATCACCGTGACGAGGACCAGGTAATAGTAGGCGCCCTTGGAGCGGAGCGACACCGCCCCCAGCCCGGGCAGGGCGAGCTCCACCGGCGGGATCCCCGGCAGGCCGAGGGGCCCGTTGGTCAGGTCCATCCAGTTCACGCTCACCAGCGACACGACGCCCGCGAAGCTGATGGTCAGCAGGACGAAGTAGGCGCCGCGCAGCTTGAGGGCGAGCCGGCCGATGGCGAAGCCGGCCAGGGCCGGCAGGAGGATCGCCGCCAGGAGCCCGAGCCACGGCGAGCACTCGAGCCTGAGCGTGAGGAGGGCACTGGCGTAGGCCCCGATGCCGAAGAAGGCCGCGTGGCCCAGGGAGAGCTGGCCCGTGTAGCCGAGGAGGAGGTTCAGGCTCAAGGCCAGGACGGCGAAGATCCCGGCCATGATGAGCGTGTGGAGGTGGTAGGGGTTCCAGACCCAGAGCGGCGCGGTGCCGGCCACGCCCAGCACGGCCACGGGCCCGATCCACCTCATCCGACGCGAGCCGCCCGCGCGAACAGGCCGGAGGGCCGGACCAGCAGCATGGCCACGATGATGACGAACCCGACGGCGTCCCGGTAGCCGGAGGAGACGTAGCCGGCCCCCAGCTCCTCGGCGATCCCCAGGAGGAGCCCGCCGGCGGCGGCGCCCGCGAAGTTGCCGAGCCCCCCCAGGATCACGACCGAGAAGGCCTTGAGCGCGGCCAGGTCACCCATCGACGGGTTGACGAGGAACACCGGACCCAGGAGCGCCCCGGCCGCCGCCGCCAGGCCGGCGCCGAGAGCGAAGGTGAGGGTGTGGATGCGCTCGACGCTCACCCCCATCAGCGCGGCGGTCTCGCGGTCCTGGAACGTGGCCCGCATGGCCGTGCCGAGCTTGGTCCGCGCGAGGAGGAGGTGGGCGCCCACGATCAGGAGCGCCGACATGGCGAAGACGAACAGGCGGAGCGGCGCCACGGAGACCGGGCCGATCACGATGGGATCGGTGGCAAACGGGGTGGGGACGCTCTTGGCCACCCCGCCCCAGACCAGGAGCTCCGCGTTCTGGAGGGCGATCCAGAGGCCGATCATGACCAGCATGGTGGTGTCGATGGAGGCGGCGCCGAGCGGCCGGAGCAGCAGCCGCTCGCACGCCGCGCCCACCAGCATCCCGGCCACGAGCGCCAGCGGGATGGCGAGGGCGAAGGGCACGGACGCCAGGTCGAGCGCCGCGAACGTGGCGTAGGCCCCGAGCGTGTAGAACTCCCCGTGGGCGAAGTTCACCACGTTCATCAGGCCGAAGACCAGGGTGAGGCCGATCCCGAGCAAGCTGTACGTGCTCCCCAGCAGGAGCCCGTTCAGCAGGTGCTGGAGAAGCGCCTCCACCCTGACCGTCGTGGGGACGTCGCGCGGCTACTTCTTCGCGAGGAACGCCGGCAGCGCGATCTTGCCGTCCTTGATCTGGACGATGAAGATGCTCGGGCGGCTCTGGCCGCTCTCCTTGCCGGCCGGCCCGTCCTTCTCGAACTGGATCGGGCCGTTGACGCCCATGACGTTCACCTTCCACAGCGCGTCGCGGACCGCCTTGGGATCCGGCTTGCCGGCGAGCTTGATGGCCTCGGCGGCCGTGAGGATGCCGTCGTGTCCGCGGAAGCCTTCGGTCAGGCCTTCGAACGGATGGCCGCGCTTGCCCCACTCGTCCACGAAGGCCTTGGCCAGCCGGCCATCGGGCATCGCCTCCGGGAACCACGGCAGGAAGAACAGGATGTGGTAGGTCCCTTCGGCGGCGGCGCCCGCCTGCTTGATGAGCTGGCTGGGGGACGAGCTGCCGCCGGTGGTGATGATCCGGCGCGTCAGGCGCTGCTCCTGGGCCTGCTTGAGGACCAGGGTGATCTGCTCGACGCTGGTCGTCACGAACAGCGTGTCGCTACCGCCCGCCTTGATCTTGGTGATCTGGGCGTTCATGTCGGTGGCCGCCTGATCCATGAACTCGGTGGCGCTGAGCGTCGCGCCGGAGCGCTTGAGCAGGTCCCCGAAGGCGCTGACGGCGCCACGGCCCCAGTCGGTGTTGACGGCGAGGAAGTCCGCCTGCTTGATGGCCAGGTCCTTCACGTACTTCTCGAGGCCGAGCGCCTCCATCTCCGAGGGGGGGCTGATCCGGAAGACCCACGGGTTGCCGCGCTTGGTGATGCTGGCCGCGCTCGAGGTCTCCACGATCATCGGCACCCCGTACTCCTCGAGCTTCGGCATCGCCGCCAGCGTCATCGAGCTGCCCCAGGCCCCCATGATCACCGGCACCCGGTCACGGACGATCAGCTTCTCGGCGGCGGTGGCGGCCTCCTTGGGATCGGACTTGTTGTCCTCGATCAGGAGCTGGACCGACCGGCCCAGCACGCCCCCCCGACCGTTGATCCAGTCCCGTCCGATCTCCGCCCCCATCCGCACGTAGCTGCCGGAGGCCGCCACCGGGCCGGACAGCGGCTGGATCACCCCGATCTTGATCGGCTCGCCTGTCTGGGCGACGGCGGCGAGCGTGCCGAGGCCGGCCAGGAACACCACGGCCAGAGCGACTGCCTGGATACGCCGCACGGTGTGTCTCATCGGGGACCTCCCTGAGGACGGGCTGAGAAGTGAGGGCCTGTCTCCGGACCTCGACGCGATCAGACGGGGACTCAGCGTGCCCGATCCGCGCTTGCGACCGGCATCATCCCGTGTTTCATTTCTCGTGTCAACGGAGAAACGAATTGACACCTCCCGAGTCCTTCGGCTAACGTCAACGGCCGATGACGCCGTCCCCGCTCGTCGCTCCGATCGTCCACGAAGGTCTCGGTGATCGAACGGTCTCCCGCCGGCACGCCGCGCGGGTTCTGGAGGACGCGCTGACGGCGGTGCGGGCGGCCGCGTCATGAGCTGGACCCGCTACGCCGCCGCGCTCGACTCCATCGCCCGGGCGGTGGGCCACACCCCCCTGGTGCGCCTCAATCGGATCACCGCCGGGCTCGCCACCGCGATCTACGTGAAGGTGGAGTGGTACGGCGCGACGGGGAGCCTCAAGGACCGCATCTACCTCCACATGTTCGAGCGGGCCGAGCAGCGAGGCGACCTGCGCCCCGGCATGCACGTCCTCGAGTGCTCGACGGGCAACGCGGGCATCGCCTGCGCCTGGGTGTCCGCCGTCAAGGGCTATCCCTGCACCATCGTCATGCCGGAGGGGATGAGCGAGGAGCGGAAGAAGATCATGCGAGCCTACGGGGCGGAGCTGGTCTTCACCCCCGGCGGGGAGAGCGACGTGGACCTCTCCCTGGCTCGCCTGGCGGAGATCCGCGCCGCCGACCCGCGCCGCTACTGGGTGCCCGGGCAGTTCGACAACCCGGACAACGTCGAGACCCACCTCACCGCCACCGGGCCCGAGATCTGGGAGCAGATGAACGGGAGGATCGGGGCCTTCGTGGACTCGCAGGGAAGCGGCGGCCTCCTCACCGGCGTGGGTCGGTATCTCCGCCAGCGGGACCCCGGCGTCCGGCTCTACGCGGTGGAGCCGGCCGAGTGCGCGCTGCTCTCGCGCCGCGCGTGGGGTCCCCACGGTATCGAAGGGATCGGCGACGGCTTCGTGCCGGAGAACCTCGACGTCTCGCTGCTCACCGGCGTGATCACCACGACCACCGCCGAGAGCGTGGACACCGCCCGCGCGCTGGCCCGCCAGGAGGGGATCTTCTGCGGCATCTCCAGCGGCTGCAACGTGGCGGCGGCCCTGAAGCTCGCCCGCCGGCACCCCGAGCTGGCCTCGATCGTCACCATCGTGAACGACACCGGGCAACGGTACTTCACCACCCCGCTCTGCGGGGAGGACAAGCACGTCGACGTCCCCGAGCGCGGCCACCCGCTCGACGCCCGCACGGTCGCCCAGCTCGACCGCTACCAGGCGGGCTGGGAGCTCATCGCGTGAGGTGGCCGGAGCGGGCCGCGTTCCCGGGATGATCCCGTGAGCCCACGCCTGGCCGAGCTGGACTTCCGCGTCGCACGGCAGCGGCTGGAGGCCAAGCCGAAGTCGGCGGGGCCCAAGCTCGGCCCGCTCGAGGACGCGGTGGCGCGGATCGGCGACGGCGCCCACGTCGCGTTCGGCGGCATCCTCTACTCGCGGACGCCGCTCGCCCTGATCCGGGCCATGCTGAGGCGGCGCCCGAAGCACCTGACCATCTCGCGCAACCTCATGTGCTACGAGGGGGAGTGGTGCATGGTCGCCGGCGCGGTCGACCGCGTGGTGACCTCCTGGATGGGCATCGGGCTGCCGTGGGGCCTGTCCCGGATCATGCGCGAGCACGTGGAGTCGGGCCGGGTCTTCGTCGAGGAGTGGAGCCACCTCGCGCTCGGCCTCCGCTACCGGGCCGCCGCCATGGGCGTGCCCTTCCTGCCGTCGCTCACGATGCTGGGCTCGGACCTGATGGCCCTCACGGAGTCGGGCACCGTGACCTGCCCGTACACCGGCGAGACGCTCCACGCGGTGCCGGCGCTCTTCCCCGACGTGGCGCTGATCCACGTGCACCGCGCCGACCGCCTCGGCAATTGCCAGATCGACGGCTACCGGCACATGGACGCCGACATCGCGCTGGCCGCCGGCACGGTCCTCGTCACCGCCGAGGAGATCGTCTCCGAGGAGGAGATCCGGCGCCATCCCGATCGCACCGTGATTCCCGGGTTCGTGGTCGATGCGCTGGCCCACGTACCCTACGGGGCCTACCCCCACGAGTGCTACGGTCTCTACGACTCGGAGCCGGATCACTTCAGCGAGTACGTGGCCGCCATCCGGGACGCCGGGTCAGAGGGCGTGGCCCGCTACCTCGACCGCTACGTGTACGGCCCCGCCAGCCACGCCGACTACCTCGCCCTGTTCCCCGACGGCCGGCGGGCCGAGGCAGCGACGCGGGCGCGGGAGCTGGTCTCGTGAGCGCGGTGGCGGGGGTCACCCACAACGAGCTGCTGGCGGTCATGGGCGCGCGACAGCTCCGCGACCATCAGACCGTCTTCACCGGGGTGGGCGCGCCCATGATGGCCTCGGTGCTGGCCCAGCGGCTCCACGCGCCCCGTCTGACCATGGTGATCGAGGGGGGGATCGTGGGTCCCGAGTGGCGGCCCGGCTGGCTGCCCATCTCGACGAACGAGATGCGGACCGCTTACCGCGCCCAGATGCTCCTGGCGATCACGGACGCCTTCCTCCTGGCCCAGCGGGGCTTCCTCGACGTGGGCTTCATCGGCGGCGCCCAGATCGACCGGTTCGGGAACGTCAACAGCAGCTTCATCGGCCCGGTCGCGCGGCCCCGGGTCCGGCTCCCGGGGAGCGGCGGGGCCAACGACATCGTCTCGCTCTGCCGCGAGGTGATCATCCTGACCGCCCACGAGCCGCGGCGCTTCACGGAGACCGTCGACTTCATCACCAGCCCCGGCTGGCTCCGGGGCGGCGACTCGCGGCGCCGGAGCGGCCTCCTCTTCGGCGGGGTGACCCGGGTCGTCACCACCCTCGGCATTCTCGGCTTCGACCCGGCGAGCCGGCGGATGCGCCTGGAGGCCGTCCATCCCGGGGTGACGGTGGAGCAGGTCCGGGCCAGCACCCCCTTCGACCTGCCGGTGGCCGACCACGTGGACACCACGGCGCCGCCCACCGACCAGGAGCTCGCGATCTTGCGCGAGCTCGACCCCGATCGTCGCTTCATCGGCTAGCGGCAGGGGCGATGAGCTTCGCGATGTTCGACCTCGGCCGGGACGCGCTCGGCCTACGGCCTCGCGTCCGTCCCGACCTATGGTCGTCCTCGGTCGTCGCCGATCCTCGGCGTACTCGGAGTACGCCTCCGGTCGGCTCCTCCCTGCGTCCTAGCGCTGCTCGCTCCTCGCCCCTGCCGCCGAGACCGTGACTCTCGGTCCGGGAGGATGATGTGACGCAGTTCGGTCTTGCCATCCGCAACTTCGTCGGACCCCGCGAGGTCCCCGACATCCAGGGGCTCTACGCTTACGCCCGGCGCGCCGAGGAGCTCGGCTTCGAGTCCCTCTGGGCGTGGGACCACATCCTGCTCGGAGTCGAGCCGTCGTTTCCGATCCTCGATTCCATCACCACGCTCGGCGCCATCGCGGCCCGCACCAGCCGGATCAAGCTGGGCACGGGCATCCTCGTGCTGCCGCTCCGGAACCCGGTGGTGGCCGCCAAGGCGCTGGGGAGCCTGGACGTGATCTCCGGCGGGCGGCTGATCCTGGGCGTCGCCGCGGGCTGGTACGCCCGCGAGTTCGACGCGGTCGGAGTGCCCTTCAAGGAGCGCGGCCGGCGGTTCGAGCGGAACCTCGACGTCCTGGTCCGCCTCTGGACCCAGGAGCGGGTCACGCTCCGGGTGGACGAGCTCAACCTGCGGGAGGCGGTGATGGTCCCGCGCCCGGCCCAGTCCCCGCGCCCGCCCATCCTGATCGGCGGCTACGTGGACGCCGTCCTCCGGCGCGTGGCGACCTCGAGCGACGGCTGGCTCACCTACTTCTACACGCCCGAGAGCTTCAGCCGGAACTGGGCGAAGGTGAAGGCGTTCGCCCGCGAGGCCGGCCGGGACCCGGCGACGCTCACGGCCACCAACCAGCTCGCCGTCTACGTCGGCCGGTCCCGGGCCGAGACCGCCGCCGACATGCGCCAGTGGCTCAGCACCGAGTGGGACACCGCCGCCTGGAGCGAGTCCACCGTCGAGCACGCCGTCCACGGCAGCCCCGCCGAGTGCATCGAGCAGCTTCGGGCCCACGTGGCCACCGGCGTTGACCGCCTCATCCTGATCCCCTACCGCTACCAGCCGGAACAGGTGGAGCGGATCGCCCGGGAGATCCTGCCCGGGCTATGAGCCTCCCCATCCCGCGCTGATCCGGTCGCGTCGCGCCGGCATGTACCCCGAGCCGAAGCTGCTCCCCGCCGGGGACCGGGCCGTCTCGGTCGAGTTCGCCGATCGGGTCAGCCTGGACGCCAACACCCGGGTGCGGACCCTGGCGCATCTGATCGCGCAGGAGGCGCCGCTCGGGATCGTCGAGACGGTGCCGACCTTCCGGTCGCTACTCGTCTACTACGACCCGCTGGCCCTGTCGTGGGACACGCTGGTCGCCACGCTGAGAGCCCTCCTCGCGCGGGTCGGCCTCGAGGCGGCGCCGCCCGGCCGGGCCGTGGAGATCCCGTGCGCCTACGGCGGCGAGCTGGGGTTCGACCTGCCGGCGGTGGCCGCGCGGCTGGGGGTGTCGCCGGACGAGGTGGTCCGGCTCCACACCGAGGACGAGTACCTGGTGTACTTCATCGGCTTCACCCCCGGCCTGCCCTACATGGTCGGGGCGTCCGGACGCCTCACCATCCCCCGACTGGACACGCCCCGGACGAAGACCCCCGCCGGCAGCGTGGGGATCGGCGGGCAGCAGTGCTGCATCTACCCGGTGGAGAGCCCCGGCGGGTTCTGGATCCTCGGCCGCACCCCGCTCGCCCTCTACGACCCCGCTCGGTCCGAGCCCATCCTACTCCGCGCCGGCGACCGCGTGCGCTTCCGCGCCATCGACCCCGCCGAGTTCGAGCGCCGCGCGGCGGAGGCCGCCGGCGGGCTCGTCATCAGCTCCTAGCCCGGTTCCGACTTCCCCGCCAGTACTCTCAGGATTGCGGGACCTCGCGCCCACCCCCCAACCCCCCGTCCACCTTGACCCATCTGGGGGAAGGGGGGAGTCGGAGGACCCGATTCCTTCACACGCTCTCACTACGGCTCGACGATGCGCCCCTCGACCGCCGGCGAGACGGTGCCGCGCGCCGTGATGTAGTCCATGACGACGTTGGCCATGAGCGCGCCGCCGCTGGCGTCGATGATCGGCCGGCCCTTCTTGAGCGACGCGTAGCCGTCGCCACCGGCCATCATGTACTCGTTGGTGGCCAGCCGGTACGTGGCGGCCGGATCGAGCGGCTTGCCGCCGATGGTCACCTGCAGCACCCGGGCGCCCTTCGGCCGCTTCGGGTCGAAGACCAGGACCAGGCCGGACACGTGCGGGAACCGGCCGGCCACGTCCTCGACGGCGCTGACCCCCTCCTCCAGCGCGGCGCGGAGGTCGGCGCCGCTGATCTCCATCAGCACCGCGACGTTGCCGAAGGGCAGCTCGGTGAGGATGTCCCGGCGGGTGAGCGTGGTGCCCGCCGGGTAGGTGCGATCGCCGCGGATGCCGCCGCCGTTGGTGACCGCCACGTCGGCCTTGGTGGCCTCGCGGATGGCGTCCGCGAACAGGTTCCCGATGGCGCTCTCCTTGAGGCGCACCGTCGCCCGCCGGGAGTCGAGCTCCACCCCGGTCGTGCCGACCGCGATCTTGAGGCTCTCGTCGAGCTTGTCCTCGTGGCCCTTGACGATGGCGGCGACGGTCGGATCCGGCGCGACCCCGGCCGTCGAGACTACCCGCCACCCGCGCGGCCACACCTTCACCTGGGGCCCCCGCGGGGTCTGGGTCTTCTCGATCTCGATCTGGGCGACGCCGAGGTACTCCGCGTCGTGCCCGACCTTGAAGATGAGCACGCCGCCTTCGTAGAAGGTGATGGGATCGTGCTCGTGCCCCCCCAGGATCACGTCGATCCCCTTGACCTCGCGCACCAGCTCGCGGTCGTCGGCGATGGTGAGGTGCGTCAGCGCCACCACCGCGTCGGCCCCCTGGTCCTTGAGCTGCTTGACCGCGGCGCGAGCGGTGTCCACGACGGGCGCGAAGGTCACCTCGGGTCCGGTGTTCGAGAGGTGGCGCGTGTCGGGCGTGATAATCCCGAAGAAACCGATCGTCAGCTCGCCCACCTTGCGGGTCGCCGTGGCCACCAGGCCCGGGAAGATCTTGCCGTCCGTGCCCAGGACGTTGGTCCCCAGCCAGGGAAACTTCGAGTCCCCCACCCGCTGCTTGAGGACGTTGGAGCCGAAGTCGAACTCGTGGTTCCCGACCACGGCGATGTCGAGCCCGATGGCGTTCATCAACTCGATCATCTGCGTCCCCTTGGTGATCCCCGACATCATCGACGAGCCGATGAGGTCGCCCCCGAGCGTGGTGATCGCCCCGGGTGCCGCCGCCCGCTCCTGCTTGAGCAGCGTCATGAGCGGGGCGAACCCGCCGCGCCCCTGCTTGGGGCTGATCTCGTAGACGTCGTTGAGGTGCAGGAAGGTGATGGTCGTCGTCTGGGCGGAGGCCGACGTGGCCAGGGCGATGACGACGACCAGCGCCACCAGCGTGGTCAGGGGGAACCTCGATCGGGTCGGCATGGGACTACCCTCCCGGCAGCTGAAAGCTCGGCGGTTCACGCGGTCCGGGCACGGCACGGCGCCGCTCCTCGCTGCCCATCACCATAGCTGATCCCCGGTGCGTCGCGCCAGGGCCGCGAACGAGCCGGCCGTCCGGCAGACGATCAGGGCTCGCCGGATGGGACGTGATGGCGGCGTCGCGGGCGTACCGTGTCTCCGGGCGGGGTCCGGCCGCCGCGAGATCTCCCGTGCGCCGTGGCCGTGACGCTCACTCCGGCGCACACTCGGGCTTCGGCGACCACTCGCGGTGCTGCAACATCGAGCCACTACCGAAGCGCGTGACGTCGCAGGCACGGGTTGGTCCCCGACCGCCCAGCCCGTGCCGCGGACACGTCAACGGGGGTACGGACGGATCCGCAACGGCCTTGACACGGCCCGCGCCCGCCGCGCATCATCGCGGCTGAGCGAGCCACGCGGTGACCTCTCCCATCTCCAAGAGCCTGTTCATCGGCATCGAGCACGTCGCGCACCTCGCCGCGGGCGGGGAGGCGCCGGTCCTCCGCTCCCATGTCGACGCCGCCACGCGCTACCTCCTCGACAAGGGCGACGGCATGCCGGGGCGCGAGCGCTTCTTCACCGTGGTGGGCCGCGCGCGGGAGCGGTTGGCGTCGTTGCTAGGGGGTGGGCCCCACGAGGTCAGCTTCCTCGCCCACGCCTCCGAGGGCCTCTTCGTCGCCTCCGAGGGTATCGACTGGCGTCCCGGCGACAACGTGGTCGTCGAGCGGAGCGAGTACCCCTCGGTCCTCCAGGCGTGGCAGCGACTCCGCGGGAAGGGCGTCGAGGTCCGCGCGGTTGGCGAGGAGCCGGTCGTGCCCCACGCCGAGCTGGAAGCGGCCGTCGACGGCCGGACGCGCGTCGTGGCCGCCAGCCACGTGAGCTACCTGACGGGCGCGCGGCACGATCTGGCCGCCCTCCGCCGCCTGGCCGACCGGGTGGGGGCCCGCCTGGTGGTGGACGCGTCGCACGCCCTGGGCGTCGTGCCCGTGGACGGCACGCTCTGCGACGTCGTGGTGTCGTGCTGTTACAAGTGGCTCTTCGGGGTCCACGGCGCCGGGGTCTTCTTCGTGAACGGGCGGCGCTGGCCGGACCTCGCGCCGCCGTGGGTCGGCTGGCACTCGACCGAGCGGGACGAGGACTGGCGCCGGCGGACGGAGTATCGTCTGCGCGCGGGCGCCGAGCGCTTCGAGGCCGGGAACCCTCCGTTCCTGCCCCTCTATCTCCTGGAGAACGCCCGGCGGACCCTCGGCGGCGTCGACGGGCGGGCGGTCGAGGCGCACGTCCTCGCCCTGGGCGGGGAGCTGCGCCGGGGGCTGGTCAAGCTCGGGCTTCCCGTCCTGACGCCCGAGGCCCCGGAGACCCGGGCGGGGAACATCGTGTTCGCGACGGACCGCTCGCGGGAGCTGGAGCAGCGGTTGCGCGCGGCCGGCGTCCTCACGTGGTCCGGGGACGGGCGGCTCCGCCTCTCCGTCCACGGGTACAACGACGAGGGCGACGTGGCGCGCGCCCTCGACGCCCTCGCCCGCCTCCCCGCCTAGGTCACCCCCCTCGCCGACGAGCCGGTCGCCGCGCGCCGGTGGCCGTGACGGTCACTCCGGCGCACACTCGGGCTTCGGCGACCACTCGCGGTGCTGCGGAAACCGGGCCAGCAGATCGCGGATCTGCTCGCACGGTGAGAGTCCAGCGCGGGCTGCCGGCGCTTGACTCCCCGCTCGGTACCGGGTCAGCAGCCAGACGTTCTGGCCCTCCGGGCGCTCCTCCCAGAAGCAGCGGCGGGCGGTCTGCACGCGGGGAAGGCGGCGCGCCGGCCCGGCCCTCGGGTGATCGAACGCGTGGTGGGCGCCGACATGACACTGCATGAGCGGTCATGGGCCGAAGGCCCACAGGGTCCCCGTCTTGCGGCGGAGCGATAACGATGCGGCCTGAAGAGTTACGGCAATCTCGGCGCGCTGGCGATCTCCGGTGACACCTCGCCCGTCAGAGCGTGCAGGAAGGCAATGAGATCGGCTTGCTCGTCGGCCGTCAGATCCAGCGGCTTGATCGCTTCCGACAGCCACGGGTTCTTGTGCCCGCCCTGGTTGTAGAAGGAAACGACTTCTTCGAGCGTCTTCTGGCTGCCATCGTGCATGTAGGGCGAGCGCTTGGCAACATCGCGGAGCGTTGGCGTCTTGATGGCGCCCTTGTCCGATTCCTTCTTGGTCACGACAAATCGGCCCAGGTACGGGTTCTCCTTGTCCATGCCGACGCCGAGGTTGTGGTAACCCTCGTCAGTGAAGTTGAAACCGGCGTGGCACTTCTGGCAGGCGGCCTTGCCCTTGAAGAGCTCCAAGCCCCGCTGAGCTGCGGCGGACATCGCGTTCTGGTCGCCGGCCTGGAACCGATCATAGGGTGACTTGCCGGACAGGAGCATCCGCGTGTAGGAAGCGATTGCCTTGGCGACGCCGTCGGGGTTCAGGTCCGCTCCAAACACCTTGCGGAACTGTTCCTGATACTCCGTAATCGCGCCGAGGTTCTTCACGATCAACTCCGGTGATTGGTCAACGGCATGAATCGCCTGATCCTCCAGCGACTTTCGCCCGCCTGAGTATGTCTGCTCCGAGCTGAAGAGCCGATTGATCACGGTCGGGGAGTGGCGCGGAGTCGGGCCACCATCGAATCTCGTCGAGAACCGGCGTGGATCCGCCCACGCATGATCGGGCAGGTGACAGGAGACACAGGCCACGGTGCCGTTCTTCGACCAGCGCTTGTCCCAGAAGAACTGCTTGCCGAGCGCAATCTTCTCGGGCGTGAGCGGATTGTCGTCCGGAATGTTGGCGGCCTGTTCCTGCAAGCCAAGTGGAAGCTCGAGCTTGAACTCTGCCGCGCCCGCGGTGTCGATGAGGAAGGAAGCACACAAGAGCACACCACCAGCCAGGCCTGCGGCTCGGTTCCGTGTTCGGTTCCGTGTCATGTCCCGTTCTCCCTGGCGAGCCCGCGCCCGCGGACCCGCATCGCCACGTTTGGGGGCCTGCCGCCAGATCAGCACGTTCCGCGCCAACCGTGACAACCCAGGGCATGACGACCCTAACTTCTCACCAAACAATAAGATCACGCTCTTCAAGTAGGCCCTCCTGAACGGGAAAATCCCAGGGCTGGCTCGGATCTGGCCAGCAGCGGACGAATGGGACCGGCCAGGTAGGCGCGATCCTGGCCTCGAACACCACCGTGTCGCCCGGACGGATCGTGAGCTGGGCCGGCGAGAAGATCCACGCGCGGCCGCTTTCTAGAACGCCGGCCAACCTGCCTCCTGATCCTGCACGTCCATTTGTCCCGAGCCGCCAGGTCAGCTTGCGTGGCCCTCGGAGATCCAGGCGGACCGCGGCTGCTGGCCAGCCACACGCGACGACGGGCTGCCGACAGCTTCTACTTGCAGGGGAACTATGCCTACGTCGCGTGGCAGGAGGAAGGACTGAAGATTCTCGATGTGCGCGACCCGGCACGGATCCGTCTCGCCGGGAGCTTCGCGACTGGTCCGTGCAGGACTCCATACCTGTCCCGATGTACCGACGTGTACGTGACGGGGCGCCACGCCTTTCTGGCCTACGACGGGTGGCTCTCGGTCCTGGACGTCCGGCAGCCGAATCGCCCGGTCCTGGTCGGCCGGGTAAACCTCGACACGGCCGAGCCGGTGGCGATGATCGCGGGCCGCGGACGGCAGCTCTACCTGGCCACGCTGGCCAGGCGGATCTACAGGCTCGACGTCTCCTCGCCGTCCAGGCCCGTGCTCGTCTCCTGGTACGATTCCGGCTACTACTACGCCCCCAGGACGCTGAGGCTCTTCGGGGATCGTCTCTACGCGGTCGCGACGCGGGGGCTCTTCGTGCTCGATGCCTCGGATCCCTCCCGGCTCACGCTCGACGCCTGGTATCCCGGGACGGATGCCGTCGACGTCCACGTCGCGAACGACCTCGTGTACCTGACGACCCACCACGGCGTCACCGTGCTGAGACTCCGGTAGCGTGGCGGCCGGCGGCAAGGTGCTCCTCGACTGCATGCAGGCGGAGCTGGACCGCGCGTACGACCAGCACGCCTGGCGCCGAACGCTGACGCGGTGGTCGCTTGGTATGCGGCGTCCAGCCGACCGCGCGAGAACGAGCTGGCGGCCGCGCGGTGTTGTTGTTATCAGGTGTCCCGCCTCCCCACGATGCGGGCGGCCCGCCGCACCACCCGCGCCTTCGCGGCGGGCGCCGTGGAGGGTCTCTCGCCGTCAGGTGACCGGCCAGCGGCGCTCTCAACGTTCTGGCTCAGGAAGACAAGGCCGGCGTTGAGGTACGGGGCCCACCGGCTGTCCAGGGGAAGCTTTCTCCTTTCTTGCCTGCAGTAAGGAGTCCTTGTATCCTTCCATCCGGGAGACACGCAATGCTGGCAAAGAAGACCACGAAGAACCAGATCACCCTACCCAAGGCCATCGTTCGTCAGCTTCCCGACGTGGAGTACTTCGACGTCTCCTTGCGTGGTGACGAGATCGTGCTGCGCCCGGCGACGGTAACGGCGCCCGGGCGTCGACTCGATGCGGTCCGGGCGAAGATCAAGGCTCTGGGCGTGACCGAGAAGGACATCGACGCCGCGATCGTGTGGGCCCGCCGCCGGCCCTGAATGCGTGCCGTCCTCGACACGAACACGATCATCTCGGCTCTCCTCTTTTCGGGCACGGCTTCGCGGCTCGTACCGATCTGGCAGTCGGGAAGGATCCAGCCGCTGCTCTCGCGAGCCATCCTCGACGAGTGTCTACGAGCGCTCGCGTACCCCAAGTTCGGGCTCGCTGCCGACGACATCAAGGAGCTTCTCGGCGAGACATTCCTGCCGTTCGCCGAGGTCGTTCGAAGCACGAAGCGCCTGGCCATCCGTGTGCGAGACCCTGACGATCGGAAGTTCCTGGAATGCGCCGTTGCCGGGCGAGCCGAGTTCCTGGTGACCGGCGATCGAGATCTCTTGGCGCTGCAGTCGTATCGAGGCATCGCAATCCTGACGGCCGGTGACCTCCTGAGGCGCTTCGAAGAGTAAACGCCACGGGCTTGGCCCCCCCGGGCGGTGCAGGCGGGAACTTGTCGCAGAACTGCAGGAGTTCCTCAAGCTCTTCAACACGGGAAGCGGGGGCAGTCGCCGACACGGCGGCGAGTTGATCGGCTGGATAAGGGCGAGACGGCCGTACGACTACCCGCCGAAGCCGTCCTCGTTCGCGGCGTAGTCGCTCCAGCTCAGGTGGAGCACCCCGCCCGAGCCGACGACGTCCAGCAGAGGACGAGCAGGGAAATGGTCAAGGCGACCCGCCCGCGGTGCATGGACGGCCCCGTGTGCCTGATCGGCAGCACGACGTCCATCGCCCGCGCCTCGAGGAACGGGCGGTCGCCGCGGAGGCCGTGGAGAGACAGACGCGTCACGACGTGCCGCTACGCCGTTCCGTCGTGCTCGGGAGCATCGGCTTCCAGTGCCGCGACGCTGCGCGCGTAGGCGGCCATGCCGGGGACGGCGCTCAGCCCGTGGGCAAGAATGCTCAGCAAGACGGTCGCCATGACGGCGAGGGGAATGGTGGGTCTGCCGCCTCGATCGGTCTCCTCCAGATAGACCAGTCCGAGCACGATCGACGCCAGCCCGCGTGGGCCGAACCAGCCCATGAACAGGACGGTGGCCCGACTCAGTCGGGCACCGCGGAGCGCGACTGCCACCGGCACCATGCGCACCACCGTCAGGCTCAGCACGGCATACAGCGCGACCGGCACGCTGAACTGTCGCCAATCTCGCGCAACCAGCATCCCGAAGGTAAAGAAGACGGTGAGATTCAGCGCCTGTCCCCACTCCTCCGTGAACCCCGCCTCCCACAGGGAGAGCGCGGGGAACACCAGTCGCGCGCCGAGGGCGCCCAGAAGCAGGGTCAGCAGCATCCCCGTGGTCAAGAGCCGGAGCGGCAGGTTGCGAATGCTCCTCAACACCCGGAGGTCGGTGCGGCTGGCGTCGGTGAACAGCAGCAGCACCAGGCCGACCTCGGCCAGCTGTAGGAAGACATGGATGTCACCCTGCGGGCGCCGCAGCGGGGGCAGGCAGAGCAGCACCACGATTCCTGCGCCGGTGAAGACCATCGGCGCGGTCACCACCGTTCGCTCCAGCCGCCGGGAGGCCAGGGTGTACAGGAAGAGTAGCGCGACGAAGACGGTGACGAGGCTCATGCCCGTACGCTGTACGACCGGCGGGGCATGGTCGCGCCATGGGTCACGGGCTGTCGTCCCGCGAGGCAAGATACATCGCCATCAGCCGCGCCAGCACGATCGTGCCGAACGCGAACCCCGTGAAGGCCTCGAGCGTCGCGAGCGAGCGGGCCCACCCGTGGACAGGCGCGATGTCCCCGTACCCCACGGACAGCATCGTGACGAGGCTGAAGTAGAGCGCCGTGTCGAACTGCGGGTGACCATCGGCGTCCACGACGGGCACGGTGAACGCTCCACCGACCAGTTGATCCACCAGCAGGAACGCAAATGCCCAGGTGATCCCGAGCATGAGGTAGCTTCCCATGGCGCCCGCCAGCACATCGCGGGTAACCTGCCGGCTGCGCAGGACACCGCCGAGGAACAGCCCCGTGGCGTACGCGAAGAACAGCAGGGCCGTGATCGTCGATCCGACGGGCGGGACCAGAGCAGGGAGGCTCAGCCACCGCGCGTTGGTCGCCGCGCTGGCCAGGGCGAGGCTGCCGGCGACCACGAGGTGGCGTCGGTCGGTCGCCACGGCGTAGACTGCGAGCAGCGGGATCGCGAGCCCGAACACCCCGGTGATCCTCTCCCCCACACCCAGCACACGGAGCACGGGCGAGAGCACGAAGGTGGCAAGCAGTCCCACCAGCACGACCGTGTAAGGCGCCAGCGGGTAGGATCGCTGCACCATCGGGAGTCTTCCCGGTACGGGCATCCGATGAGGCCTCCTCGAATCGACAGTACGCGCCCCGACCTCTCCCCGTGCCCCTAGCCCGGACACCACGATCGCGCCCCGGGGAGACCGTCGTCAAGGGCCGGGCCGTGACCGAGGAAGGGGAGTGGGCGAGCGGTGAGGCCGCCTTGCGCACGCGGGAGACGGCCACGACCGTGTCGATCGAGCGCTAAAATGCAGAGAGAGGGGATCCCGTCTGCGGCTTCGGTCCGATCTCTCGCCTGCAGGTCGCTCGCCTGCGTGGAGGAGCAGATGGGCCACTACTCGGTCAAGGTGACCGTCAACATCTACGGGAAGCTGGTGCCGGGCGCCAACAAGGCGGCGGTGGATCGGCTGGACGCCGTGGAGGACGCGGTGCGGAAGGCACAACCATCCGCAACCCCCGCGCAACCGACATCCCGAAAAGCAGAATCCGCGGAGCCGGGGCGTCCCGGAACCCCGCGGATTCAAATGGTGGAGCTGAGGGGTGCTGTCCTTGACGGTGTCCGCGTCGAGACACTCGTGCTGCCAATGCCACGATGGGCACAGGGTCCCCGATGACCGGCGCGCAGCCGCGGCGATCGGTCCACCTCTTGCGAATGGTTCCGGGGGGCGCCGTGTCTTCACTGCAACCGGCGCCCAGCAGTTCGGGTTCGAGGCCGACACCTGGCTCGGGAGCCGGGACCGGGGCATCCGGCCACATCAGCTCGGTCCCGATCTCGAAGCCCACCTCGAGGAAGCCACGCGTCGGCGCCCGGAGTCTCGTCCCTGTCACCTGGCTGCAGAGGCGAACAGAATCCACAGCCCGATGGCGATGAAGCCGACGCCGGCGACGCTCCGGAGAAGGGCGGGCGGCAGCCAGCTCCCGATCTGGGCACCGACGACCACCGCCAGGGCGCTCGATACCACGAGGGCGGCAGCGGCCGCGAGAAACACGGCCGGCTTGCTCACCGCGGGATTCGCGGCAAAGATCAGCGTCGCGAGCTGGGTCTTGTCGCCGAGCTCCGCCAGGAAGACGCTGACGAACACCGTGACGTATGCGCGCATGAGCTCCTCCCGTTCACCGGGTCGAGGCGGGCCACGCGTCTGCCTCGGTCGATCGAGCGGTCGGAGCGTCCGGCCGTGGCACCAGCAGGAGCGGCGTCCGGGCTCGGCGCAGCACGGCCTCGGCGACGCTCCCGAGGGCGAGGCGGCGCAGCCCACCCCGGCCGTGCGTCGTCATCACGATGAGGTCCACCTTGTGATGGCGTGCCACCTTCAGGATCGCGCCGGCCGGATCCCCTTCCCAGACGGAGACCCGCACGTTCCGGCAGCCCTCAGCGGCCAGTCGTTCGGCGACGCCGGTCAGGTACTCCTGGCACTCCCGCACTCCGCCTTTCCCGTACGGGCGGGACACTGCCGTCCGCAGGACCTCGATCCGGGTGCCCGAGCTCCGGGTGAGCTCGATCACGCGTGGCAGCACGCTTGCGGCCAGGGCGGACCCGTCGAGGGGAACGAGGATGCGTTGCGCGAGCATCGTGGCCTCCGTTGTCGAGTATCAGAGGTGCAGGATCAGCCCTCGCCACGCCCCGCCGGCGCGGCTCGCGTGCCTCCGGCGGCCTGCGCCGCGGCGCCCCCGGGCGGTGTGATGCTCAGCCAGGAGAACGGGCCGTGGTGGGCGGACCCCCGTCCGGCTCCAGGAACAGCTCGTCCGTGTCGTCCTCGAACCCGAAGAGCTCGGCATACCGGCCCCAGTCGATCGCGGTCGCGAGCTGCCGGCGGGCCTCCTCGGCGCTGAAGTGCTTCTCCAGCACGTCGAGGAAGAACGCGTCGGGGAGCCGCCGGTCGTGTTTGGCCTGGAGCGCGGCGTGGATCCGCGAGACCAGGGTCGGCCGGCTCAGCAGATGGCGGCGGAACAGGTCCTTCCGCACCAGGATCGGGGCCTCCACGAACGCGCTCCCCTCCGCCGTCAGCACGGCGTCCCCGTCCTCGACCCGCGCGAATCCCAGGAGCGCCGCGGCATCGACCAGCGGCAGCAGGTCGTCCACCTCGAGCTGGAGGTCGCCGGCCAGCCGGTGGAGGTCCTCGCGCCCGCCCCGCTCGGCCAGGAGCTCGAGGAATCCCGTGAGGGCGCCGACCCGGGCGTGCGGCAGGGGCGGGAGGGACGGGCGGGCCGGGGCGACCCGGCGCGCCTCCTCGGGGGTCTCGGGCCGGGTCATCAGCTGGTAGAGGCGGTCAACCAGGGCCTGGACCTCGGCGGCGTCCCGGGCCCGGGGCCGCTGCAGGTCAACGGGCACCTCGGCCCGGACGTGCCCGGGGTTCGAGCCGAAGACCACGATGCGGTCGGCGAGGAGCACGGCTTCCTCGATGTTGTGCGTCACGACGAGCATCGCGCGTGTCGGGATCGTCTGCCCGAGCCAGAGCTCCATGAGCTCGCCCCGGAGACTCTCCGCCGTCAGGACGTCGAGCGCCGAGAACGGCTCGTCCATGAGGAGGACATCCGGCTGGACCACGAGCGCGCGGGCGAGCCCGACCCGCTGCCGCATGCCCCCGGAGAGCTCCCGCGGGTACGCGGATTCGAAGCCGTCGAGCCCGATGAGGTCGATCATCTGGAGGGCCTTCGGCCGCCGCACCGCGGGCGGGACCCCCTGGGCCTCGAGCCCCAGCTCGACGTTGCCGAGCACGTCGAGCCAGGGTAACAGGGCAAACGCCTGGAAGGCCATCGCGACGCCGGGACAGGGACCCGCGACGGGCCGGCCGCGATAGCGGACCTCGCCCTCGTTGGGTGGAATCAGCCCGGCCAGGATCCGGAGGAGCGTGCACTTGCCCGAGCCGGACTTTCCCAGAAGCGCCACGATCTCCCCATCCCCGAGGCTGACGTCCACCGCCTGCAGGACGGTGTACTCCCCGGTTCCGTCGGGGAGCGGAAAGCGGCGGGCCACCTGCCGGGCGTCCAGGAGCAGTCCGTTCGAGCGCGCCGCCACGGTCAGCCGAGTCGGTAGCGGCTCTCCGCGAGCCGCGACAGCGGGTGCCAGAGCATTCGGTTCACCCCCACCACGTACGCGCTCATCACCGCGATGCCCAGGACGATGCGCGGCCAGTCGCCGCCGGCGGTCGCCTCCGTGATGTACGCCCCGATCCCGGTCGCTGTCAACCGCGTGTCCCCCCAGGTCACGACCTCGGCGACGATGCTCGCGTTCCATGCGCCTCCGGCGCCGGTGAGCGCCCCGGTCACCCAGGCGGGAAAGATCGCGGGCAGAATCAGAACGCGCCAGCGAAGCCACCCGCGGATGCCCAGATTCCGCGCCATCTCGCGGAGGTCATTCGGCATCGCCATCGCACCGGCGATGGTGTTGAAGAGCACGTACCATTGGGCGCCGAGCGCCATCAGCGCCGCGCTCCCCCACTCCAGGCTCAGGTGAACCCGCAGGAAGACGATCGTCACGAACGGGAAGAGAAAGTTGGCGGGAAAGGAGGCCAGGACCTGGGCCACCGGCTGAGCGACCTGGGCCGCGCGCGGGCTCAGCCCGATCCCGACGCCCACCGGCGTCCAGACGAGGCCGGAGAAGGCGACGACCGCCACGACCCGGAGCAGGGTCAGGCCACCGAGCCCCACGACGCGCAGGCCCTCGCCCCACGCCACCCGGGTCATGACGAAGGCCGCGCCCTGGATCGCGAAGAGCAACAGGCCCGCCGCCAGCACGGCCGTCAGGACCCAGTCCTTCAGATACTCCCGCCGCGGGTCCGGCGGGCGGCCGGGCGCCGGACGGGAGCGCCGCCAGATCCGGTCAACCGCCTCGTTCAGCCACCCCGCTCCGACGTCCGCCCAGGCGACGAGACGAGAGCGCCGGAGGAGATCGAGGAGGGCGGAGCGGGGCACGTCGGCGGCGCCCGATTCCTCGAGCTTGAACCGCTCGGCCCAGGCCACCAGCGGTCGCCAGAACCCGCGGTCAACCAGCACGATCATGGCGGTCATGGTCAGCAACGCCCAGCCCATCGCCTCGAGGTCCTTGGCCTTCACGGCCAGGGCCATGTACGACCCGACGCCGGGAAGCAGCCACTCCTGGTTGAGCACGGTGATGGCTTCGCTCGCGGCGAGAAAGAACCAGCCGCCGCCGAACGACATCATGCCGTTCCAGACCAGCGGGATCACGGCGGCCGGCAGCTCCAGGCGGGTAAAGCGCTGCCAGGGGGACAGCCGGAAGACCCGGGTGGCCTCGATCTGGTCGCGGGGCAGGGTCAGGAGCGAGTGGTAGTCACGGGCGCGGTCATCGTCGTCCACGGACCGGAGTATCATCCCGCATACATGAAGGAATCCTGAAGCGTGACGCCGGTCCCGACGTCGTAGAATCGAAGCCAACGCAGGCCACGCCGTGCGGCTCCGGCGACCCGCCGGTGACTCCGGGCCGAGGGCGGAGTCATCGACGTCACGGCCATGGCGAGCCCGGCGGGCGGCACGGGGCGGGAGGCGTTGGCGACGATGGCAGACCCGGCAAGACCGGTGACGAGGACGGCGGCCCGCGAGCCACGTGAGGCATCGCCATCCGGGACCCTCCCGGTCGCCACCCTCTCGGCCGATCCCTCGGCCCCCCCACTGTCAGCCGTGTTCGAGCTGCTCCACGCGTCGCCGCAGGGCCTCACCAGCGCAGAGGCGCGCCGCCGCCTCGCCGAGGTGGGACCGAACGAACCGGCGCCGCGTCAACGCGGCGCGGCGCTCGTCGACGTGCTCGCCTTTCTCGTCAATCCGCTCGTGATCATCCTGGTCATCGCCAGCGTGGTCTCCGCGATCCTGGGCGATCCCGTCAACGCCACCATCATCATCCTGATGGTCGGGCTGAGCGTGGTCCTCAACTTTGTCCAGTCCTACCGGTCGCACCGGGCGGCCGACCGGCTCCGCGAAGAGGTGGCGCCCACGGCCAGCGTCCTGCGGGACGGGGCGTGGGCCGAGATTCCGCGCCGAGGCCTGGTTCCCGGCGACGTCATCCGGCTGACGGCCGGGGACCGTGTCCCGGCCGACGCGCGGCTGATCGAGACGCGCGACCTGCACGTCCAGCAGGCGGCGCTCACGGGGGAATCGCTGCCGGTCGAGAAGGATGCGACCGATGCCCCGCCCGCCGCCCGGCAAGTCGCCGAGGCTCGCAACGTCATCTTTCTGGGCACCTCGATCGTGAGCGGGACCGGATTGGCCCTGGTCGTCGCCACCGGGCCCGCCACGGCCTTTGGCGATATCGCCGCCCGCCTCGGCAGCCGGCCGCCCGAGACCGAGTTCGAGCGCGGCACCCGCCACTTCGCGCTGCTGATCATGCGCACGGTCTTCTTCCTGGTGCTCTTCGTCCTGCTCGCCAGTGCCGTGCTGCATCGGCCCCCGCTGGAGTCCTTGCTGTTTGCCGTGGCCCTGGCCGTCGGCCTGACCCCGGAGTTCCTGCCGATGATCACCACCGTGACGCTGGCACAGGGCGCGCTCCGGATGGCGCGACACCGGGTCATCGTCAGGCATCTCGCCGCGATCGAGGACTTCGGGAGCCTGGAGATCCTGTGCAGCGACAAGACCGGCACCCTGACGACGGGCGAGATGCGGCTCGACCAGTGCCTCGACCCGCTCGGCCGGCCCGCCGAGCGGCCGTTCCTCCTCGCCTCCGTCAACAGCGCGCATGAGACCGGTATCCGCAGTCCGCTCGACGCGGCCATCCTCGCCCATCGGACGCTGGACGTCGCCGAGTATCGCAAGCTCGATGAGATCCCCTTCGATTTCGAGCGCCGGCGGCTCTCCGTCGTCGTGGAAACCGACGGCCGGCGGCTCCTGATCACGAAGGGGGCGCCGGAAGCGATCGTGGAGCGATGCACCGCGTACGAAGCGGACGGGCTGTCGGTGGCGCTGGATGCGACGGCGCGCCGTCGCTGCGCCACGACGTACGAGACGCCCAGCGCGCGAGGCGACCGCGTCCTCGCCGTCGCCTGCCGGGAGGTCCCGCCGCAGGCTCGCTACACGGCGGCCGACGAGGAGCAGCTGGTGCTGGTCGGCTTCATCACCTTTGCCGACCCGCCGATGAAGGATGCCGCGGAGTCGCTCGCGGCGCTCCGGCGGGACGGCGTCACCGTCAAGATCCTGACCGGCGACAACGAACTGGTGGCGCGCCACGTCTGCGCGCAGGTGGGCCTCGATGGCGGTGAGGTGGTCCTGGGCGATCAGCTCGAGGGCATGACCGAGAGCGCGCTGGGGGCCGTTGCGGAGCGGACCACCGTCTTCGCCCGCGTCTCGCCGGGCCAGAAGAACCGGATCATCCTGGCGCTGAAGCACCGAGGGCACGTGGTCGGCTTTCTCGGCGATGGGATCAACGACGCCCCGTCGCTCCACGCGGCCGACGTCGGGATCTCCGTGTCGAACGCCGTCGACGTCGCGAAGGACGCCGCCGACATCCTGCTGGGGGAGCGGAACCTGCGGGTGCTGCATCAGGGCATCCTGGAAGGGCGGAAGGCCTTTGCCAACGTGATGAAGTACCTGCTGATGGGCACCAGCTCGAACTTCGGCAACATGTTCAGCATGGCGGGGGCCGCGCTGTTCCTGCCCTTCCTGCCCATGCTCCCTACCCAGATCCTGCTCAACAACTTCCTGTACGACCTCGCCCAGGTGACCATCCCCACCGATCACGTGGACGAGGCCTTCATCCGGAAGCCGCAGCGGTGGAACATCGCCACCATCCGGAACTTCATGCTCGTCATCGGACCGATCAGCTCGCTCTACGACTTCCTGACCTTCCTGGTCCTGCTCTGGGGGTTCCAGGCCTCCGCGCCGCTGTTCCACACCGGCTGGTTCGTGGAGTCGCTCGCCACACAGACCCTCGTCCTCTTCGTGATCCGGACAACGGGTAATCCACTCCACAGCCGGCCCAGCGTACCCCTCGCGACGACGACCATCCTCATGGTCCTCATCGGCGCCGTCTTGCCATTCACGCCGCTGGCGCCGCCCCTCGGGTTTGTCCCGCTGCCGCCGGCCTATCTCCTGTTCGTCGGCGCGGCGACGCTGACGTATCTGGCCTTCGTGGAGCTGGTCAAGCGACGGCTCATGGGCCGACTGATCGGATAGGCCGCTGGGCTCATCGGCCGGACCCGTCGGTCTGCGCCTACGACGCCGGCGAAAGGCCGCCGGCGTCGAACGGAGATCGTGATCGCGAACGCCTCGGGCCACGCGATACCGCGCCCATCGCCGCCGGCGGCGCCGAAACCGGCGTCGCGCAAAGACTGGTACATCACCGGAGGATCCCTCGCGGCGATTCTGCTCCACGTGGTCCTGCGCCATGGCATCGGGGCGGGGATCGTCGGCGACGTGCCGCTCTTCGCCGCCCTCCTCTTCGGCGGTGGCTCCCTGCTGTTCGATCTCCTGCGGAAGCTCGCGCGCCGGGATGTCGGGGCGGACCTTCTGGCGGGGATCGCGATCGTCACGTCGGTGCTCCTCGGGGAGTACCTCGCCGGTGCCCTCGTCGTCCTGATGCTGGCCGGTGGCACGGCGCTGGAGAGCTTCGCCGTCGACCGCGCCTCCTCGGCCCTGCACGCGCTCGCCCGGCGAAGCCCCTCGGTGGCGCATCGACGGGACGGGGATCGGCTGGAGGACATCGCGCTGGACGACGTGGCGGTTGGCGACGTGCTGGTCGTCGTCCCGCACGAGATCTGTCCGGTGGACGGCGTGGTCGTCGAGGGCCACGGCCTGATGGACGAGTCCTACCTGACGGGCGAGCCCTTCGAGATTCAGAAGACCCCCGGCGCCGAGGTCCTGTCCGGCGCGGTGAACGGTGACCGGGCGCTCACGATCCGCGCCGCGAGACTCGCGGTCGACTCCCGGTACGCCAAGGTCATGCAGGTGATGCGGGACACGGAGCAGAAGCGGCCGCGCCTGCGCCGGCTCGGCGACTGGCTGGGCGCGGTCTACACGCCCGTGGCCATGGCCGTCGCCCTGGGCGCCTGGCTCGCCACCGGCAACCCGGTCCGGTTCCTGGCCGTGCTCGTCATCGCGACGCCGTGTCCCCTGCTCATCGCCATCCCCGTCGCCATCATCGGCGCGATCTCGCTGGCGGCGAAGCGCGGCATCATCATCAAGAACCCGGCCGTGATGGAGCAGGTCGAGACGATCCGCACGATCATCTTCGACAAGACCGGCACCCTGACCTACGGCCGACCCCAGCTGACCGACCAGTTCCTGGCCCCTGGCGGGGATGCCCGGGAGCTGCTGCGGCTGGCCGCCAGCCTGGAGCAGTACTCGAAGCACCCCCTCGCCGGAGCGATCCTACGGGCCGCCCGGGAGGCGGGCGTGGCGCTCGACGCGGCCGCCGCGATGACGGAGCGACCGGGTGAGAGCCTCCGGGGGGCCATCGGCGGTCACGACGTCCTGATCACGGGACGTCGGGCCCTGGCGTCCCTCGATCCCGCCACGGCCGCGAGCCTCCCGCCGGCCGGTCTGGGGCTGGAATGTATCGTGCTGCTCGACGGGCGCTTTGCCGGCATGTACCGCTTCCGCGATGCGCCGCGCGAAGAGAGCCGTCCCTTCGTCGGGCACCTGGCGGAGCGGCATGGCTTCCGGCGCGTGTTGCTCGTGTCGGGCGACCGGGAACCGGAGGTCGCCTACCTCGCGCGAGAGGTTGGCATCACGGAGGTCCACGCCGGGAAGACCCCCGAGGAGAAGGTGGCGATCGTGGCGGAGGAGACCCGCCGGGCCCGCACGCTCTTCATCGGCGACGGGATCAACGACGCCCCGGCGCTCCTCGCCGCGACGGTCGGCGTGGCCTTCGGCCGGCAGAGCGACGTGACCGCCGAGGCGGCCGGAGCCGTCATCATGGAAGCGTCACTCACGCGCGTGGACGAGTTCTTTCACATCAGCCGGCGCATGCGGCGACTCGCCCTCCAGAGCGCGGTGGGTGGCATGCTGCTGAGTGTCCTCGGCATGGCGTTCGCCGCGACCGGGCTCCTCCCTCCCGTCGCGGGCGCCGTCGCGCAGGAAGTCATCGATGTCTGGGCGGTGCTCAACGCCTTGCGCGTGCTGCTGCCGGGCCGGCCGCTGACCGACTTTTGAGACGGACTCGCTGCGACAGTGACCCGGCCCGAAGGACTCCTGAAGATGGGGTCCCGCCCGACGGCGTACCGTTGACCCCGACGGATCTGGTGCCGTGCGATTCCTCCGGATCGAGGCCGATCGGCAGACGGCCCCGCAGCTCACGGAGAGAACCCGGGGGGTCGGCGTCGCGGCGGCTTCACCCGAGCAGCCGATCGAGAACGCGCTCCTCGAGAAGGCGAGCCAGCGGGATGCGTTCGGAGCCGTCCAGAAGCCGCTCTGGGCATTCCGGGATCCGGTCCTATCGGCGTCTCACTTCTGATGCGCTAACATCGGGCCGGGCACCGGGGTCAGCTTGCCGGTCTCGCCCGGCCGGATCCAGCGGACCACGAGGGTCGCGGTGTAGCGCTTCTGAAAGTACATGATCCGGAGCGGATACCAGCCGGGCTGATCGATCGTCACCTCGACGCGCTCCGACGTCGTGTCGGGGTGGACGCCGGGGTCCTCGTGCAGGAGCTTGCCGCCGATCTCCACCCGCACCCCGTCGTTGGAGGTGACGTCGAAGCCGTAGGTCCCCGCCGTCTCGAAGCGGATGAAGCCCGTGATGATGGCGCCCACGCCTTCCCGGGCCTTGCTGGTCAGCACGATGCCGCTCCCCATCCGCCAGTCGAGGTGGGTGATCGGGGGCCCGCTCTCGAACTTGCGGCCGTTCATCTCGCCGAGGTAATTCATGATGGCATAGGTGTACTCGACGGCGAGGCCGGGTGCGAGTTGGTCACCGATCGGCTGGGGCTCAGCCGGCCGAACACCGGTGATCGTCGGGGTCGCGATGGCGGGCCCGAGGGGCTGAGTCGTGGCACAGCCACTGAAGGTGGCCATGCAGAGGGCGACGGTGAGGGCGCGCAACTTCATCGGGTCGCCTCCTCGAGGCTCACTGGCCTTACGCGAGTACGCCGCGATCCAGCTCGGACAGGAGGGACGGCAAGTATGCTATCCGGCAACTCGCTGCGTCGTCAAGAGCCCAGACCTTCGTCAGAGCCCAGACCTTCGTCTTGGCGGCCGATCACGGCCAGTCTGTCCTTAACCCGGCCTGAATCGCTCATTCGCTGATGCCGATGGTGGCGCCTGGACGGTGGCGCAACAGGCAGCGTGGGAGGCGCTCAGAAGGCGGCGGCAGGCGGGACTCTACATCGGCCGAGAACCTGGCGCACGCTCTGGCAAGATCTCCAGCGTGGCCATCCTCTACAACCCAGGAACTGTTGCAGCGATTGCGGGACGCAGGCGGGCGTTACCCCATGTCGGCCATCCAGCAACTGAGTCCGATAGAAGCTGAGAATACGCTTCTTGGCCCGCTGTTCGACGTGTCGGACCGCGCGGATGAAGCGCGGTCCGTCAAGCAGCGGCAGATCTGGCGGTCGGGACCGGCGGAGCCTCCGGAATGGGGGAAGTCGCCTCGGACTGGGACGTTGAGGCGGCGATGATCCTCGGGGAGGACACCGGACGATCAGGGTGCCTCCGGACGGGCTCGGCGTCGGAACCTCGATTGTGCGACCCGCTTGCCGGCACAGGCAGGGCAGAGCCCACGGAATATGATTTCGACACCGCTGACCACAAAGCCGTGGCGTTCTCCGGACGGAAGACTGAGGCGCGACTCACCCTCAGGGTGAACGTCGCGGGTCGCGCCGCAGCCCTGGCACACGAGGTGGTGGTGGGGATCGGCGGTATTGGGATCGTAACGCTTGGCCCCCCCGTCGGGCGCGAGCTCGAGAACCTCTCCCAGCTCGACGAGCTCGTTGAGCGTGTTGTAGACAGTGGCCCGGCTGATCTCCGGAAGCCGGGCCCTCGCCCGGGCATGGACCTCGTCGGCCGTGATGTGCACGTGCTCGCCGGCCAGCACCTCGGCAATCACCCGGCGCTGCGCCGTCATGCGCCACCGCCGCTGTCGCAGGCGCCCCAGCAGCTCCTTCCCCTTCGCCGGCAACGTCCCTCCTGGATTCGTCCGGATCGCTTCCCGGGTGCTAGCCGCCACCAGCCATCCAGTATCCCATAGGACGCGGTCCGATAGGTCTCGGTCCGATAGGTCTCGATCTAGATGAAGTCTAGTATGATATTATGTCGTTAATTATCCGGCTCCCAGCGTCAAGGAGGGAACAATCGCGTCGAGAGCAGCCCGATCGCCGACGACTAACGTGGAGACGGTCGGCGCCACCGGAGATCGACTCGCCTGCGTCACTCATCATGAGCTGAGCCGTGAGGATCTGCTCGCGTAAGGGAGGATGCCCCATGAAGCTCCATAAGAGTCGGGGTGTGTGGTTGACGATGGCCATGGCCAGCGTGCTGCTGATCTTGGGTCCTGGCCTGGCCCAGGTCCGCGGACAGTCGAGCTATGCTCCCGTGGACATCAAGGAGACCTTCGCGTCGATCATGGCGCGCATGACCCGGGCGAAACCGGAGATCGAGAAGCGACAGGCCGACCTGCTGAACGAGCGCTACGACCTGGGCAACCGGCCCGCCCCGAGTGTCACGATGTCACGAGGGAAGCCGGTTCAGGAAGGCCCCCGCGCCACGCTGGCCCCCGGAGTGACCTGGGAAACCCTGGCGGCCATGAGTTCCGACGAGATCCGGGACAGGAACGTGTTCCCCAAGGGGTTCTATCCGCTGCCTCATCCCAACCATCCTGAGGGGGGCATGCTCTTTCCGCGGTTCGAGATCGAGGAGATCAAGAAGCAGGAGGGGCGCGACCTGACGCGCTTCGATCTCGACTACGATCTGCCCGATCATTTCCTGCCCGAGTTTCCGGCCCCCATCTACCTGACCACCCGCCCCGACCTGGGCGACGTGTCCCGGGGCAAGCTGGTGACCATCGACAACTACTACGAGCTGTTCAACGGCCTCCTGAATCCCAAGCAACTGGAGGGGCTCCGGTTGCTGGTGACGCCTTTCCCCCAGCAGCAGTTCAACCAGACCGAGGATCGCCGTTCCGAGAGACCGAGCCGGGGGGTGGCTTGCCTCGATTGCCACGCCAACGGCCACACGAACGCCGCCACGCATCTGGTCGGCGACATCCGTCCCCAGGAGTTCCGGCACCGCCTCGATACGCCGTCGCTGCGGGGCGTGAACATCCAGCGTCTGTTCGGCTCGCAGCGGGCATTGAAGTCGGTCGAGGACTTCACCGAGTTCGAGCAGCGGGCGGCCTACTTCGACGGGGACCCGGTGATCGCCACCAAGAAGGGGGTCAACATCCTCGAGCGCGGCAGCCAGGTCCATGACATGGCCGAATTCCAGGAGCTGCTGGACTTTCCGCCAGCGCCGAAGCTGGACCTCATGGGACGGCTCGACCCGAAGAAGGCCACGCCGGCCGAGCTCCGGGGACAGGCCCTCTTCTTCGGCAAGGGCAACTGCGCCGTCTGCCACGTGCCGCCCTACTACACCGACAATCTCATGCACAACCTCCGGACCGAGCGCTTCTACAAGCCGCTGCTGATCAACGGGCGCATGGCCAGCGCCGACGGCCCGATCAAGACGTTTCCCCTGCGCGGCATCAAGGACTCGCCCCCATACCTCCACGACGGGCGGTTGCTGACGTTGGAGGATACGGTGGAGTTCTTCAACCTGATCCTCGGCGTGCAACTGACGCCGCAGGAAAAGCAGGACCTGGTGGCATTCCTGCGCACCTTGTAGATGATCGCCGGCGACGGAGCGCGTTCCTAAACGGTCTACGCCTTCTGAGTGGAACTCATCACGTGTCGCAATTGCAGGATTGTGAATGAAGCACACCCGCACTCCCAGCTAGACTAGCTCGGGACAGAGAACCTGGCCGTACGGTAGTTGGATGGATAGGATTGCAAGGCCTGACCCCATGGGAGGTCACACGTCGATGCCGAGCCGCCGGTCGCTGCTCTTCCCGCCCGTGCTCCTCGCCGTCCTCACGGGCTGCGCCGTGTCCCAGCCGCCCCTCCGGCCCGCCGATCTGCCCGAGCACGCCGTCGAGTCGCCCATCGTTCTGCACTGGCGAATCGACGGCGGACCGGATCGCGTGACGGCGGTCGGTCTGGTGGAGATCCCCCAGAACCCCGAACGGGTGGAGTGGGTGATGGTGGAGCTGCAGGCCATCGATGGCCAGGGCCGCGTCGTCAGCTGGGCTCGCGACCTGGTCCTCCCGCGGTCGTTCACGGGCGCCGAGCCCTGGCCCTTCCGGGTGAGCCTCCGCCCGACCGGCACCGAGCAGCGGTTCGCGGTCCGGGTGGCCGAGGTCGCCTGGCGCCGCCAGATGATGGGCCAATAGACGTCGAGGTCGCCGAGGCCCGTCATGGCGCCGAAGGCCGGCGCCTGTGCCTTCTACTCGACCGCGAGGCCGGGCACCAGTTGCTCGGCAGTGGGCTGGGGTTCGGACGGCTTGAGGCCGGTGAGGGTGTCGGCGCGGGCGGCCGGGCCGAGCGCGACGCTCACGGCAATGACCATTGTCACGATCGCGTGGAAGCGCGTTGGGGTCATGGCTCGATCCCCTTTCTTCGCCATAGGCGATCCCGCGCAAGGGGGCAATCGCCGCGTCAGTGAGACATACCCCTGGCAATCAGCAGCAGGAGGAGAAGCCCCAGGATCAGCCGGTAGATCACGAACGGCGTGAGGGTCCGCCGCTGCAAGAAGCGGATGAGAAACCAGACCGCGGCGAGCCCGGCGACGAATGACGCGAGGAATCCGAGCCCGAGCGCAGTCGCCTCGCCCGTCGTGAGGCCATGCCGCACGAGCGTCGCCGTCTTCAAGAGACCGGCGCCCGCCGTGATCGGCAGCCCCAGCAGGAAGGCGAACCGGGCGGCGGTCTGGCGGTCGAGACCGGTGAAGAGGCCGGCCGACAGGGTGATGCCGGAGCGGGAGGTCCCGGGAACCAGTGCGAGGGCCTGCGCCGCGCCGATGAGGAGGCCCCGCTGCAGGCCCACCTCGTCGAGCCCCTTCACGTCGGCCCGCGCCTGACGGTCGGCCCACCACAACACCACCGCCCAGCCCATCGTCGACAGCGCGACGACGAGCGCACTGCGCAGCCGACCCTCGATCGCGCGCTCCAGCAGGAGACCCGCCACCATCGCCGGGACGGTTCCCACCACGAGGGCCATCGCGAGGCGGCGGTCCCCGCGCCGCCCCGAGGCGATGCCCGTCGCGAGGCGCGCCAGCTCCGGCGCGAAATAGAGCAGCAGCGCCGCCGCCGTCCCCAGGTGGATGGCGGCGTCGAAGGCGAGCCCCTGATCCGGCCAGCCCAACACAATCGGCACGAGGAGCAGGTGGCCCGACGACGAGATCGGCAAGAATTCCGTCACGCCTTGGACGACCCCGAGCGTCAGCGCCTGGACCGGCGTCATGCCCTCTACAGGTGCAGGATCATCTTGGCGATCGAGAAGTAGATCACCAGTCCCGTCGCATCGACCAGGGTCGTGATCAGCGGGGCGGACAGGACCGCCGGGTCGATGCCGAACCGGTGCGCGGCAATGGGAATCAGCGAGCCGATCGTCGTCGACCACGTACAGATCGCGAGGACCGTGAGCGAGACCGTCAAGGCCAGCGGCATGCTCGTCCCCCACAGCAGCGCCCGTCCGAAGGCCACCATGGCGATCAGGACGCCGATCATGACCCCGGTGCTCATCTCGCGCGCGAACACGCGCCAGGCATCTCTCAGCCGGATCTCGCCGAGCGCGATGCTCCGGATGATGGTCGTCACCGTCTGCGCCCCGGCGTTCCCGCCGGTCCCGATCAGCAGCGGGATGAAGAAGGACAGCGCGACCACGGTCGCCAGCTCGCTCTCGTAGTAGCGGAGCACGGTCCCGGTGAACGTCTCGGCCACGAACAGCAACAGGAGCCAGCCGATCCGCTTGCGCACCACCCGAACGACGGGATTCTCGAAATACGGTCGATCCAGGGCGCCGGGCTCCACGGCCGCCATCCGCATGATGTCTTCGGTTTGCTCCTCGATCAGCACGTCGATCACGTCGTCAACGGTCACGAAGCCGACGACCCGCCCGTCCTGCTCGAGCACCGGGACCGCGAGCAGGTCGTACTTCGCGATCTTGTGGGCGACCGACTCCCGGTCCTCGTGCGCCGCTGCCGTGATCGGCTTCCGGCGCATCACCTCGGTCACCGGGCTCTGCAGCTCGGCCATCACGAGATCCCGCAGGGAGAGCGCGCCGAGCAGGCGACCCGTCTCCGGCTCGAGCACATAGCAGGCGTAGATCGACTCCTTCTCGCGGGGCGACCGACCGGATGTGCTTCAGCGCCTCCCCGACCGTCATCGTGGGGGCCAGGCGCACGAACTCCGTGGTCATGATGCCGCCGGCCGCGTGCGGGGGGTACTGCAGCAGGTGCTCGACCTCCGCGCGCACCGCGGGCGAGAGCTTCGGCAGCAGCCGGCGACGCTCATGCTGGCCCATCTGCTGCACGATGTCGGTCCGCTCGTCGGCCGACAGCCCTTCGAGGATCTGCGCGGCGCGCTCGGGCTCGAGGTGCTCAAGGATCGCCCGCGCCGGCGCAAGGTGGGCTGGTCGACAGACCTCGACCGCGCGCGCCAGGGGGAGCATCGTCATCACGGTCGCGGCCTCGACGACGGTCAGCTGGTTGACGAGATCCGCCAGGTCGGGGGCCGGCAGGTCCGCGACCTGTTCGCCGATCCCGACGAAGCTCTCGTCGAGCCGCAGCCGGATGCGCTCCAGAAGATCTTTGGGCGCGGGCATCGTGACCTCCGCTAGGCGAGCCTGGAGGACGTGCGGACCTCCCACCGCTGCTTCAGCTCGGCCATCACCGCGATGAACCGGCCGTCGGCCCGCAAGGCGTCGAGCTTCCGGCTGTCGGCGAACAGCGGATAGTTCTCGTTGCCGAGTCGGACCGCGTGCTGCACCCACTCGATCGCCGGGTCAACCAGGCCCTCCAGCGCATAGAACCCGGCCAGCCAGAAGGCCGCGTCGTGGTCGGCCCGGGCCGTCTCCTTGACGCCGTCCGTGATCAGCGCGCGAGCCCGCTCGTGTTCCCCGCGGGCGCTCAGGCACCACCCCAGCACGGGCGTGACGCCTTCCAGGTGTGGATGCTGCCGCAGCACCTCCTCGACGAGCGGCTGCGCCTCGTGGACGCGACCCTGATTGAAGTACGCCACCGCCAGGAAGGTCTTGACCAGCGGGTGCTCGGGCTCCACCGCGCGGGCGCGCTCCAGCGCGGCGATGGCGCGCTCATACTGCCGCTGATGCGTGTAGACGCGCGCGCGGCTGTAGCTCGCGATGACGAGGTCGCTGGGATTCACCTCGAGCAGCCGGTCGTACTCGGCGAGCGCCTGCTCGTACAGGCCGTCGAGCCGGTACAGCATCGCGGCGTCGAAGATCACCGCCGGGTCGTTCGGCGCCTCCGCGCGCAGCTGCGCAATCGTCTCGTGCGCGCGATCCTTATCCCCGCGGTGCAGGTCCACGTGGACCATCTGGAGCCGGGCGTCCACGAGCGTGGGGTCCAGCTCGAGGGCGCGGCGCAGACTCCGCTCCGCCCGCTCGAAGAACTCCGCTCCGCCGTAGCCCTGGGCGTGGTGCACACAGCACCGTCCCAGGGCCGCGTGCGCGAGGGCGAACTCCGGATCGAGACGGACGGCGTCGCCGAACATCGTGATGGCCGCGTCGAGGTCGCCGTCGTCGAAGCTGTGGAGGATGTACCGGAACAGCCGGTCCCGCCCCCGCAGGTAGCCCTCGTAGGCCTCGGCGCTCCGCGTCAGCGGCCGGTCGATCTGCGCCTGCTCCTCGGCCGTGAGACTCAGCCGGAGGCCGGCGATGACCCGGGCGGCGATCGTGTCCTGGACGGTGATCACGTCGCGCGCCGGAATATCGATCTTGTCGCTCCACAGGATCTCGCCGCGCTCGGTCCCGATGAGCTGCGCGATGACGCGCAACCGCTCGGGGGTCCGGACAAAACTGCCCACCAGGATGGAGGCGACGGCCAGCTCGTCGCCGACCTGCCGGGGATCGGGATTCTGCCCCGCGTACCGGACGATGTACGACGACGGGCGCACGACCAGCGCGCGCAGGTGGGCGAGCTCCGCGATGATCGCGTCCGCCAGCGAGACCTCGTAGAACTGCGCCGCCGGATCGCCCGAGAGGTTCTTGAAGGGCAGCACGGCGATCGCCTTCTGCGTGTCGCGGCTCCAGGAGGGAGGCCGGGCGCCGGCCCCCGGGCGCGGCGCCGAGGCCCCCGGCTCGGAGGCCAGTGGCGGCGTGGTCGAGACGGGGCGCTCGCGCCGGTGGCCGAAGACCCGGCCGAGGCCGCCGCTCAGGAGCCACGCGCTGCGGGCGCGACGCGGCACGAGCCACGTGGCCGAGGCCTCCGTCGGGATGAGCCCAGTCTCGTGAGAGCACTGCCGCATCAGGGCCTTCAGCTCGTCTCGCATCGCCGCCATGGTCGGAAACCGCTCGCCGGGATGCTTGGCGAGCGCGCGCGCAATGATGGCGTCGAGCGGCGGCGGGGCGAGCGGATTGATCGCCGTGATCGGCGGCGGCATGTCGTGCACCACCGCCCGCAACACCTCGAGACGGCTCCGGCCCTGGAAGGGGCACCGCCCCGTGGCCAGCTCGTAGATGACGGCGCCCAGGCTGAAGACGTCGGTCCGGTGATCCACCCGGTCCCCCGAGACCTGCTCGGGGGAGCCGTACCCCAGGGATCCATACGGAACGCCGAGCTCCGTCACCGAATCGTCCCGGCGCCGCTCCGCTGCGGGCGAACGCTCGAGCATCTTCGCCAGGCCGAAATCCAGCACTTTCACCTGCCCGCTGCGGGTGACGATCACGTTGGTCGGCTTGACGTCGCGGTGCGCGATCCCGTGGGCGTGCGCGGCGGCGAGCGCCTCCGCGATCTGGATGGCGACCGACAGGCCGCTCAGCACCTCCAAGGGCCGGCCCGCGATCAGGTCCTTCAGGGTCGGCCCCTCGACGTACTGCATGACGATGTAGGGCAGCCCCTCGGCTTCGCCGACGTCGTAGATGACACAGATGTTGGGGTGGTCCAGCGCCGAGCAGAGGCGGGCCCCCCGCTCGAAGCGCCGGCGGGCGCCGTCCTCGGCGCCCAGGTCGGGCCGGAGGGCCTTGATGACCACCAGCCGATCGAGGCGAAGATCCTCGGCCTTGTACGCGGTCGCCTGGCCGCCCTGGCCGAGCGTCTGGACGATCCGGTAGTGCGCGAGGCGGGCGCCGGGTTGGAGCAGTGCCATGGGTGTGGTCGGGTCAGGCCTCTCGATCCCCGATGACTCTACCCCACCCCGGCACCGGACGCCTAGCCGGAATGTCTCCAGCCCGCGTTCCATGCGCGCGGTCCGGCCACCCGGTCAGGTGCCTCGACCGCCTAGGGGCGTGGACGCCCGCGCCGGTCGGGCTCGACGGCGGAGATCGTGTGCGCCAACCGGCGCCCCTCGTGCTCGTTCGACTCGACGACGACGAAGTCGCCGACCACGACCTCGAACCGCGTCACCGATGGGCAGAAGACCGGCGACTCCGTCGATCCCCCTCGTGATGCGGAGGGGGCTGGCCAGGCTCGGATCCGGCGATGACGGCCCCGATGATGGCCCCGGTCCTCGGCGTCCACGGGGCAGTATCGGGCGCCGAGGTTAAGGAATCCTGAAGGCCCGGCGGCACCCGCGCCGTCGTAGAATCAAGCTCGATGAGGGCCATCCCGTGCGGCTCCTCCTGATCGAAGACGACCGGAAGGCGGCCCGGCTGCTCGCCAAGGGACTCCGGGAGGAGGGCTGGGTCGTCAACGTCGCCCCGACGGGCGAGGCGGGCGACGAGCTGGTGACCGTCAACGACTATGACGTGATCGTCCTCGACTGGCTCATGCCAGACCGGGATGGGCTCTCCGTGTGTCGGGACGTCCGAGCCCGCGGGATCGCGACGCCCATCCTCATGCTGACCGCGCGAGACGCCGTCGAGGACCGCGTGACCGGGCTGAACAGCGGAGCGGACGATTACCTCACCAAGCCGTTCGCGTTCACCGAGCTGCTCGCCCGGATCCACGCCGTGCTCCGGCGGTCGGCCCTGACGCGGCCCGTCCTCCTTCAGGTCGCCGACCTGACGCTGGACCCCGTGAGTCACGGGGTGACGCGAGGCGGGATCCCGCTGAGTCTCACGCCCAAGGAGTACGCGATGCTCGAGGTGCTGCTGCGCCACGCCGGGCAGGTCGTCACCCGCGCGCAGCTCGCCGAGCGGGTATGGGAGGCCGAGCCCGACGCGCTCACCAACCTGGTCGATGTCCACGTCAGCCACTTGCGCCGAAAGATCGATCAGGACCGAACCCCGCCGCTCCTCCACACCGTCCGCGGCTACGGCTATCGGCTGGGACTCGCCGACTCCTGATGGCGCTGACGTTCCGGGCCCGCCTCGCCTTCTGGCACATGGCGGTCGTCGCGGCGATTCTGGTCGCGGCGGCGGCCGGCGCGCAATGGGCCCTGACGCGCCTGGTGCTGGGCCGGATCATCGACGACGCCATCCTGGCCCTGGCCGAGACCGAGGGCGCCTCGCTGGCCGCCGATGCCCCGGGATCGATCCGCATCCACGAGGCGCCGGGAATGACCGCCCCGTCCTTCGTGCGCCTCGACAAGTTCGTCCAGGTCGTTCGACCTCGAGGGGCGGGTGCTCGCGCGGAGCGCGACGCTCGGCACCTCCCGGCTCCCGACCCCGCCGGCGCTCCTCGCCCGACTGCAGGCCGGAGACGTCGTCTTCGACACCCGGAACGATTTCGGAGACGAGCCGATCCGGCAGGTGTCCCTCCCGTTGACGGTCGGCGAGCGCCGCTATGCCGTCCAGGTGGCGATGTCGCTCGATGATGCCTATGCGGTGCTCCGGACGGCGCGGTGGCTGTTCCTGGCGATGTCGGCGGCCCTCCTGGCCGGGGTGGGACTCACGGGGGTCTTGCTCGCGCGCCGCGCATTGCAGCCGATCGACCGCATCGTCACCACGGCGCGGCGGCTCGGGGAAGCCAACCTAACCGAGCGCCTCCCCCACCCCGGAACGCCGGACGAGATCGGCCGCCTGGTCAACACCCTGAACGACATGCTCGGTCGCATCGAGCGGGGTGTCGAGGCCCAGCGCCGCTTCACCGCCGACGCCTCGCACGAGCTGCGCTCGCCGCTCTCCCGGCTGCGGGCCGAACTCGAGGTGACGCTCAGACGCCCGCGCGATCGCGCCGAGTACGAGGAGACGCTCCGCTCCGGCCTCGACGAGGTCGAGCGACTGTCGCGGCTGACGGACGAGCTGCTGGTGCTGGCACGCCTCGATGCCGGCGAGGGCCGCGAGGTCTCGGCCCGCCCGGTCGCCATCGGACCCATCCTCGATGACGCGCTCCGACGGCTCGTGCCCGAGGCGGACCGCCGGGGTGTCGCGGTCACCATCGAGCCCCTCGCCCCGGTGGCGGTTCGGGCGGCGCCCAGCGCTCTGGGACTCGTCATCACGAACCTCCTCGAGAACGCCGTCAAGTTCTCGCCGCCAGGCAGCCGGATCACGGTCGGCCTCGTCGCGTCGGGCGACGAGGCGGTCGTGTCGGTCTCGGACACGGGGCCGGGCATCGCCGCCGAGGAACTGCCCCGGCTCTTCGAGCGGTTCCACCGGGGGCACGCCGCCCGCGCGACCGATGCGCCCGGTGTCGGGCTCGGCCTGGCGATCTGCCGGGCGCTGGTCGAACGGCACGGCGGGCGGATCGCCGTCGAAAGCCCGCCGGACGGGGGGGCGACGTTCCGGGTCCACCTGCCGCTCGCCACCTGAGGCGGCGCCTTCAGGATTCCTTCACGTCCGCCGGATACCCTTGACACCATGCGGCGCCGACCGGCGGGACCGCGGCGGCGGGGCCGAGACGTCTCCGCGGGACCGCCCTGGGGATCCGCGCGGTGACCTCGCCCGCCGCGCCGCGTCGCGCCAATAATGCGGAGGGCGCCGGCCCTGTGCGAACCAGCAGGCCTCTGCCCTCTTCCAGCGGCTTCCGGTCAACGCCATCCCACGGCCCGCCACCGGGGGGCGCCCGGCGCGGTGTCCAGGTGATCACCGATGACGACGTTCAATCGGGGCTTGTCACGAGGTCGCCGATTCACGGCTGCGCTGGATCAACGTGATCCGGGTTGACAGGTGATGAGACTCACGGGGTGGTTGGTGCTTCCCTTGCTCGCGCTGACACCCTGGGGGCCCGACCGGGGCGACGCCGTAGCCCAGCCGGCCCGCCCGCTCCGCTGCGTCAGCCTGAACCTGCTCCACGGCGGAGTCCTCTCCGGCCTCACCGGCGACGACCAGGACCTCGAAGCGCGCCTCCGGATTGTCGCCGAGGACTTGCGCGCTCTCGACCCCGACATCGTCGGGCTCCAGGAGGCCTCGATCAGCCGGCGACGCGGCCACGTGGCCGCGCGCCTGGCCGCCGAGCTCCGGCTCCGCTACGTCTACACCCCGGCGCTCCTTCGAGTCTTCCCCTTCGAATGGCTGAACCGCTTCGCCCGTTGGGTCCTGAACTTCCAGGAGGGCCCGGCAATCCTGAGCCGCTTCCCGATCGTCGCCTGGGAGGCACACGGCCTGCCGCGCTGTAACGGAATCTTCGATCCGCGGATCCTGCTCTACGCGCAGCTCCGGACGCCGTGGGGCGACCTCGGCGTCGCCTCCACGCACGCCTCCGAGGGCTTCTGTGAGGCGCCACGGGTGGTCGAGCTGATGCAGGCTCGACGCGGTCCCCTCCCCGCGGTGCTGATCGGCGACTTCAACGCGACCGAGACCTCGGCCGGCATTGCGGCCCTGGTCAACGGAATCGGCTTCGTGGACACGTTCCGCGCCGCCAACCCCGAGGCGCCCGGACCCACGGTTGGGCAGCAGGTCGACTCGCCGGTCCCGACGGTCCGCCGCCGGGTCGACTTCCTCTTCATGCTGCCGGGCACGGCGGTCCCGGGCCGTGTCCTGTCGAGTCGGGTCGTCCTGGACGCGCCCCGGCACCGCACCGACGGCACGGTCCTGTGGCCTTCGGATCACTTCGCCGTCTTCTCGGAGCTCGAGGTCTTCTCGGCAGCGGCCTTGGGAGGCGAGGGCGCGCCCGGTCGGCACGACGAGGGCACCGGCCGCTTGACGGGACCCGGCGGCCTCACCGAACAGGCGCCAAGCCAGGACCGTCGCGATGACCGGCTGGAGTAGGCCGCTCGACAACGCAGAGGCGACCGGCAGGGTGGCCAAGAACCCAGGTGACCAGACTCAGCGCGGCGTCACCCACTCGCCGAGCCAGAGCAGCCGGCCAGCGTCACGAGCAGCGGGGCGACGTTGGCGAGGCGCGCGGTGTTGGCGACGTGACGGAGTGAATCGCTGCGTGCCAGAATGGCCGGCGTCGCCAACGGCGTCGTCTCTGACGACGGGATGAGACAGCGGACCGCGGCAGATGTCACCGTCTGAGATAACCCGAGCATGTACCTCGCGTCAGGCATAGCCAGCGCCAGGTCGCGGCACCCCCCTTCGCGACCCCCACGACCCGAGTCGTGCTACGGTATGCTGGCGCGACTCATAGAGACTCAGGCGCAGGAGTCACACGCATGTCGCTGACCCACAACGCGGCCCACCATCGTCAGCACCGCCCGCCTTGACGCGGGCACGACCATTCGCACCGTCACGGCCACGGGATCATCACCCGAATGCTCGATGGCGTGGACCCCCAGGTGTTAGACGCGGCCTATCGGAAATCCCGGCGAATATCAAGAGAGGAGTGTAGAAAGTGGTTTCGGTCACAGACGAGATTCCGACCGCGATCGCCGTCTCAGTGGCGTGCTTGACGGACAAAGGGCAGAGGCGAGCAGCCAATGAGGACGCGTTCATTGTCGCCGACCTCGAGGAAACCGGATTCAAGACCAGTGGCCATGATCTGGCCCGGCACCAGATAGGAGCACGCGGTCTCCTGCTCGCTGTCGCGGACGGCATGGGTGGCGCGAAGGCCGGGGAAGTAGCCAGCCGCCTGGCGGTCGAGCAACTCGTGCGCAGCCTCGGCGCACCGTCGCAGAATGAAATGCCAGCAGACCGATTGCGCGGTGGGCTGAAGCTGGCGAACCGGGCCATCCGGCAGGCGAGCGACGAAAACCTCGATTACTCCGGGATGGGCTCGACCATGACAGCCGCGCTTGTGTCTGGAGGTCAGGCCATCATCGGGCAAGTAGGGGATTCACGAGGCTACTTGATTCGTGGCAATGAGGTTCGACAGATTACGAAGGATCAGTCTTTCGCGCAAGCGCTCATTGATGCAGGCGAACTCACCGAAGAGCAGGGCGCTCACTCACCCGAGCGCCATCTGATCCTGCAGGCGCTTGGAGGGCGGGATGAGATTGAGCCGAAGATCGGCACCGTCGCCCTCATGCGTGGCGATCATCTCCTGCTCTGTACCGACTATCTGGCGAGAAAGGTACGCGCGGCCGACATGCTCGATATCATCCGCACAGCCGAAACGCTCAGCGGGGCGTGCGTGCGCCTGGTCGCGCTCGCCAACGAGCGCGGAGGTGAAGACAACATCACCGTCCTTCTCGCCCGCTTCGACTAGCCTTCGGGACCCTCGAATCAGCCGCCGAGGGACCGGGCGGAACTTCGAGAAGTCGTTGACCAGCTCGACGCCCTCGTGGAAGCGGCGGTGTACCGTCCCGGTTCCGCGGACACTCATGAAACACCTTCCGGGTTCACCTGCCCCTCGCGCCGTGAACGGGACCATGGAGTGGCCCCAGACATTCGGGCTCACGGGCGTCGCGCCGCCATCGACGGCGGGGGCGGAAGGCACGATGGCGTGGGGCGGATCGCGCCTCAGAACGCGAGCGTCAGGCCGAGGCGCAGGGAGAGGTCCGGGGCCTCGGACGTGAGGCCGGCGCCCACCGCCGCGTCCAGGCGGAGCGACTCGGTGACGGCGTAGACGACGCCGCCGCGCGCCAGGGCCGAGCGGCCGGCCTGGTCCACACCCTCCTCGTAGACCACCTCGGCAACGAGGGTGAGCCGCTCGGTTGCTGCGAACTCGAGCGAGGCCGCCAGTCCCCAGACGTCGAGGTCGCGGTCGCGCAGCGTGAACCGGTAGACGGCGTTGCCGGTGACCGTGAGCGGCCCGAATGTCTTGCTCGCGCCGACCAGCGCCAGGACGTCGAGGTCGTCGTCGCCCAGACCCTCCCGACCGGTGGGGAACCGCACCGCCGCCGCCAGCAGCACGGCCGGCCGCGCCGGCGTCTCGTCGAGCATCCGGTACTTGACGCCCGCCAGCGTGTCGCCGAGGCCCCCGCGGTCGCCCTCCGACACCTCGTCGAGGAGCAGCGCTCGCGATTCCACCCGTACCTCGAGGTTTGCGAGCACGCCGACGCTGAGGACGCCGGTGGCGATCCAGGCCTGCGTGCCGTCCCCCCGCTCGTGTTCGGCGCCCAGCTCCAGCTCGAACCGGCCCTGCTCCGTGGTGCCAGTGTCTTCGGTGTCGAGCGGACGGGCGGCCCATGCGGTGGCCGGCCACAGGGCGAGCAGCAGGGCAAGCGCGGTCGCGGCGAGACGTGGCGGCATCGTGATCCGAAGTGTAGCTCGGATGCGCGCGGGCGCGTCAGTGGGGATGCCGGTCGCTCGACTCGACGCCGAGATGGGCGTGCGCGTGAAAATGGTGCCGGCCATCATGCGCGTGGGAGGGCTCGGGTCGCGGCTCGGAAGACCGCGACGCCATGGCCGAGCCGCGCCCCCACGTCGCCGCCAGGACCAGGCCGAACACCGCTGCCGGTGTGAGCACGACGGTGGCCCCGGACGCGGCGTTCAGCACGAAGCTCAGGGACATGCCGACCCACCGCTGTCCCCGCGCCGATCCCCGCCGTGCGCCCCGGCTCTTCGACATGTCGGACAGCGTGAGCCTGGCCGCCCGCGAGACCGGCACCCGGTACGCCCGGGCGGCGCTCGCGGCGATGAAGCCCGATGACCGAGCCGGGCTCATCGTCTTCGCCCGCGATCCGGTCATCGCCGAGCCGCTCCGGCCCAAGGCGGTGTTCGGGCGCCCCCCGGCGCCGCCCGCGACCAACGCCACGAACCTCGAGAGTGCGATCCACCTCGCGCTCTCGTCCTTCCCGCCCGGGGA